>NZ_JBIAZI010000005.1:0-297276 GCF_042899005.1 Actinoplanes sp. NPDC000266 | reverse complement strand
GCGCCCTGGGTGAGGCTCACAAGGCCGGAGGCGATTGCCGCCAGCTGATCGGCGCGGTCCCGCGGAAGGTCCCGCGAGGCCGCCAGGAGCAGACCGTCAGCGGAGACCGCGATCGCATGTGCGACTCCGGGAACGCGGTCGGCGAAGTTGGCCAGCAGCCAACCGAGATCCTGCGTAGATGTCATGCCTCATGCTCCTTGCCAGCCTGCGAGGACTGCTGCCCTCCCGGAGTCTCCTCCGGGTTGGTCGAATCTTTGGTGCGACCGCGCTGCACACCGCGGTGGTACGCGGACAGGAGTCCGCGAACACCCTCGGGCGTACGGCGCTGAGCGGGGTCACTGCCCCGGTCGACACCACCGGGAACGAGCTGTGCCATCGGCGTCCGCTTGGGCAGACCCGCGGTGGTCGTGGTGTCCACCCGAGTCTCCGCCGCCGCCTGCGCGGCCTGCCAGCCCTCGTCGGCCGCGGTGCGCCACGGGTTCGTGGCGACGCTGCCGTTGGGGCCGCTGGTCGAGCCGGCGCCGTTGGAGGCACCGACACCAACAGTAGCGGGGGTTTGGTCGCGCGACTCGGGCGAGACCGCCTGCTGCGGCACACCGAGCGTACGCGCCGGCTCCCCGGTGGGGATCCGCTGCGAGGTCACCGGCTCGTCGATGCCGTTCGAGGACGGTTTCGACGGCTCGGCCGGCCGGGCCGTGGTGAACCAGGCCGACTCGAGCTCCCGGAAGATCGGCAGCTCCATCGTCTCGTCGGCGAACTGGCCCTGGCCGTTGTCACGCTGCCGGGCCGCGGCCTGCGCCGCGGCGATCTGCGCGGCCGCGGTGGCCTGAGCCTCGGCGGCCTGCGTGGCGGCCAGCTCGTGCGCGGCCCGGGCCGCCGCGGCGGCCCGCTGGGACTCGCCCTGGTCGGCCGCGCCGGAGACCGGGGTGGCCGAGACGGGCGTGCCCGAGACGGGGTTGGCCGGCGGGGCGGACGACGGGATCGGCGCGGTCTGCGGGTTCGTCGGGCGCTCGACCTGAGGCTCGCTCCGCTGCTCCGGACGGTACCGGGGAAGCTCGGCGGTCATGTCGAGGGCCGCGGCGAGGCTCTCCGGCACGTGCGGCGTGTGACCCTGGTCGCGGTCGGAGGCGACCGGCGGCCACGCGGGCGGTGAGGCCGGAGCGGCCGAGACCGGGTCGCTGGACGGCGGGGTGGATACCGGCGGGCCACCGTACGGCGGCGCGGACGGCACCGGCGGGGCCGACACGGGCGGCACCGGAGGAGCCGAGACCGGCGGGACGAACGGGTTGCGTCCCTGGGTCTCCGGGTTGGCCGGAAGCTGGCGCGGGATGGTGGCGCCGAAGCCGTTGGCGTCGCCGCCGGGCTGGAAGCCGTCACCGTTGCGCCGCTGCGGCAGCCCGTCCGGGCCGGCGAAGCCCTGCGGCCCGTCGAAGCCCCGCGGAGCGTCGAAGCCCTGCGTTCCGTTCTGGCCGCCGCCGTTCAGGCCGGCGCCGTCGAAGCCGCCGCCGTCGAAGCCACCACCGTTGAAGCCGCCGCCGTTGAAGCTCTGCGGGCCGTCGAAGCCCTGAGGCTGACCGGACGGGCCGGCGGGCAGCGGCGGGATCGGCTCGTTGCTGCGGGGGCCGTAGAAGCCACCACTGCCGTTGCTGCCGTTGGCGCCGCCGCCGTTGAGCGAGCCGTTGGAGGAGCCGAAACCGTTGGCGCCGTTGGACGGTGTGCCGGTCAGGTCGGACCAGGCCGGCGCCGAACGCCCGTTGGTGCCGAGCATGCCGCCGTTGTTCATCGGCGGGTTCGGGTCGAACGGGCGGCCGGTCGGATATCCGCCGTGCCCGCTCTCGAGGGCCAGCGGCTCGGACATGCCCTGGCGGCCCTGCTGGTCGTAGCCGGCGCCGACGGCCTGCATGCGGCCGGCGGTCGCGGGCTGCGAGCCACCGGTCAGGACCGAGAGCGGCAGGCCGACCTCGGCCACCGTGCCCCGGTCGGTGTCGGCCGGGCGCAGCTCGACCTTGACGGCGTGGCGGTTGGCCAGCCGGGCGACCACGACCAGGCCCATCATGCGGGAGACGGCCACGTCCACCGTCGGCGGGTTGGCGAGCCGCTCGTTGAGGTCGCGGAGCTGCTCACGGCTGATGCCGATGCCGCGGTCCTCGACCGTCAGGATCGAGCCCTCGCCCAGGCGCCGGGCCTCGACGATGACCGTCGAGTTGGGCGGGGAGAACGCGGTCGCGTTGTCGAAGAGCTCGGCGACCAGGTGGACCATGTCGTTGACGGCGTGCGCCGCCACCTCGATGTCCCGGTCGATCATGCCGAACTCGATGCGGGTGTAGTGCTCCACCTCGGACTGAGCGGCGCGGAGCACGTCGATCAGGGCGGCCGGCTCGCGCTGCACGCGGGTCGAGTCGGCGCCCGCGAGAACCAGGAGGTTCTCGTCGTTACGCCGCATTCGGGTGGCGAGGTGGTCGAGCTGGAACAGCTCGGCCAGCCGATCGGGGTCCTCCTCGCCGCGCTCCAGCCGGTCGAGGTGACCGATGAGCCGGTCGACCAGGATCTGGGAACGGCGGGCGAGGTTGACGAACATCGTCGCGACCGAGGCCCGCAGGGCGGCCTGCTCGGCCGCGGTGCGCACCGCCTCGAGGTGAACCGCGTTGAACGCCTCGGTCACCTGGCCGAACTCGTCGCGGCTGCGCACCGGCAGCGGCTCGGCGATCTGGTCGGCCACCTGGGCCGGGGTGAGCGACGTGGAGAGCTGCGGGTCACGCAGCCGGCTCACCGCGTGGGGCAGGCCGAACTGGGCGACCGACAGGGCGCCCTGGCGCAGCTCACGCAGCGAGCGGGCCATCGACCGGGCGACCAGCCAGGCGAACAGGATGGCCAGCAGCAGCATGCCGAGCAGGATGCTGGTCTCGATGAAGACCCGCCGGTTCACGTCGTTGCGCAGGTCGGTGGCCTCGGTGACGATCTGGGCGTCCATCGTCTGCTCGATGCCCCGGAACTCCTGCCCGTAGGCCGCCATCGCGGCGTCCCAGTTCGGGGAGTTGAAGGGGAGGATCTTGGTGTTGGCGCCCTGCAACGCGGTCAGCTGGGTGGTGTAGTTCAGGGCCGCCCGGCCGGCCTCGGTGTCGAAGATGCGGTCGAACGCGTCGATCTCACCCTGCGTGCCCACCGACCGCAGCGTCTCGCCGGCGAGCTGGAAGCCCGTGTCGGGGACGAGGTAGTCACGGCGCAGCGGGTTGGTCAGCTCGCGCGCGCCGACGATCTCCTGTCCGACGTCACGCTGCTGCGCGACGTATTCCTTGGCGCGGGCCACGGCGGCCACGGCGCGAAGGTGGTCACCGAGGGTCGTGTCGTTCGACAGCTGGGCCGACACGTCGCGCACGGCGAGCAGGTCGTCGATCAGCCGGTCGTACGTCTCCTCGGTGAGGTCCGTCGTGCCGGAGTTCTGGTTCGCGATCTGGCTGCGCTTGGAAGGCAGATCTTCGAGGTTGCGGTCGAGCCGCAGGAGCAGCGTGGCGACCTTGTCGGGCACGTCGTCGAGCGAGGCCTTCTGCTGCGAATAGGGCACCTTGGCCGCATCGACCTTGGCGTACTCGGCGTTGTACGCCTTGAGAGCATTGGCCTTGATCGGCGCGCTCATACCCTTGGTGTTGAGGATGATGCCGTAAGCACGTTCGTTCTGCAGGTGGTCGACGAGACCACCGGCCGCTTCCGACAGCACCGCTAGGTTGCGCGCGCGCTCCGCGTTGCTGGCTTCCTCGATGTGGTCGACCAGGCCGCTGACGCCGACGATGATCGTCGCCAGGGTGGGTACCAACATGATCAAGCCGAGCTTCGACCAAATCGGCAGATCTCTAAGCCGATCGGCCGGCCGACGGAGACGCGACATGACGCCGGTCGCCGTCTCGGGGCGCTTGCTCACGTCACCGTCCTCCTGATTCGGGCCCGGCACTCGGCTTGCCGGGCGCCGCACACGGCCGACTGCCGCGTCGGGCCCCCGAGATTCCATCACGACGAGTGTCAAAGAGAAAGGGCCATTGAACACGGACCGGTTGTGTGACGCGATGTCGGCGCGTTGGAACCGGGCTGTCTCACTGGCTGTATAGGGGTGCGTTCCTCAGAGTCACTCGTGTCGATCGACGAGTCGCGGGGGTGACGCTCGTCGAACGCGCCCGATCGTAGTGGATCGCGGCAGGAGGAACGATGGCGCGGTCCGACCCGATCGGCAAGGTGAGATGCCCGATTTCGCAATGTTTGTAGGGACCATTCTGACCGAACGGATGAGTGTCACCGCCGAACCGGCAAGGACGTTTGCCGAACGGAGTCAGCTGATCAACTTTGCGTAACCGGGCTTGATCACGTCATTGATGATGGCCAACCGCTCGTCGTACGGGATGAAGGCCGACTTCATCGCGTTGATCGTCAGCCACTGCAGCTCGGCCCAGCCCCAGCCGAAGGCCTCCGACAGCAGCGCCATCTCACGCGACATCGACGTGCCGCTCATCAACCGGTTGTCCGTGTTGACCGTGACCCGGAACCGCAGATCGTGCAGGAGGCCGATCGGGTGCTCGGCGATCGACGGGGCGGCGCCGGTCTGCACGTTCGACGACGGGCACAGCTCGAGCGGGATCCGCTTGTCGCGAACATAGGCGGCCAGCCGGCCGAGAACCGTCTCGCCACCCTCCGGCGTACCCGTGATGTCATCGACCAGGCGCACACCGTGACCGAGACGGTCGGCGCCGCACCACTGGATGGCCTGCCAGATCGACGGCAGGCCGAAGGCCTCGCCGGCGTGGATGGTGAAATGGAAGTTCTCGCGCTGGAGGTATTCGAACGCGTCCAGGTGACGGGTGGGCGGGAAACCGGCCTCGGCCCCGGCGATGTCGAAACCGACCACGCCGCTGTCCCGATAGCGCACCGACAGCTCGGCGATCTCCTGGGAGCGGGCGGCGTGGCGCATCGCCGTCAGCAGCACGCCGACCCGGATCGGGGTGCCCAGCCCGGCCGCCTCGGCCATGCCCTCGGTGAAGCCGGCGTTCACCGCGTCGACCACCTCGTCGAGCGTCAGGCCGCGCTCCAGGTGCTGTTCGGGGGCGTACCGCACCTCGGCGTACACCACCCCGTCGGCCGCCAGGTCGAGAGCGCACTCCTTGGCGACCCGGAAAAGACCCTCCTCGGTCTGCATCACCGCGACCGTGTGGGCGAACGTCTCCAGGTAGCGTTCCAGCGAGCCCGAGTCGGCGGCCGCGACGAACCAGTCGGCCAGCGCGGCCGGATCGGTCGTCGGCAGCTCGTGACCCACCGCCCCGGCCAGTTCGACGATGGTCGAGGGGCGCAGACCACCGTCGAGGTGGTCGTGCAGCAGCGCCTTGGGCGCCGGAACGATGTCGGAGTAAGCGATGGCGGCCATCAGCCGAGCCTAGAGGCAGGAGACGAATGATCGACGGCGCATTGCCGTACCTGCGGTGCCCGGTTTGCCGCCAGGGTCTGCGGCGCGACGACAGGCGGCTGCTCTGCCCCCTCGGGCACAGCTTCGACATGGCCAGGCAGGGGTACGCCGATCTCACCGCCGGGCGCATGCCGCATGTGGGCGACACCGCGGAGATGGTGGCCGACCGCTCGTCCTTCCTGGCGGCCGGACACTACGACTTCATCGCGGACGCCCTCGAGGCGAAGGACGGCCTGGTCGTCGACGCCGGCACGGGCACCGGCTTCTACCTCGCCCGGGTCCTGGAGAAGGCGCCGGAGGCCACCGGTCTCGGCCTGGACGTGTCCAAGCCGGCCCTGCGGCGGGCGTCCCGGGCCCATCCCCGCGCCGCGGCCGTGCTGGCCGACCTCTGGCGTCCGCTGCCGATCGCCGACGGCGCCGCCGCGATGATCCTGAACGTGTTCGCGCCCCGCAACGGCGCCGAGTACCGCCGGATCCTGCGCCCCGGCGGGGTGCTCGTCGTCGTCACCCCGGCCGCCGACCACCTGGCCGAGCTGATGGGGGGACTGATCCGGGTCGACCCGGACAAGGCCGAACGGGTGAGCGACGCCCTCGGCGGCCACTTCACCGCCGGGACGGCGACGACGGAGCGCCGCACGCTGCGCCTGAGCGCGGCCGAGGCCCGTACCCTCATCGGAATGACCCCCGCCGCCCGTCACGTGCCCACCGAGGCCCTGCCCAGCGGCGAGGTCACCGTCACGGCGGCGGTGGAGATCACCACCTACACCGAGAGGTCGACCTCTTCCCACTCGGCCGGTTTGTCGTGATAGGGGCCGTGGAAGACCACGGCCCACTCCAGCGCCCAGCGCCGCTGCCCGATCGCGTTGGCGTCGATCTCGCCGGGCAGCGGCAGGCCGGTCTGCTCACACTCCTGGAACGCCCAGTCGAGGCAGTAGTAGAGATCGAGCAGGACGGCCGCCTCGATCGGGTCGCGGGGTGACATCAGCGACCGCGAACGCCAGCTGTTGAAACTCTCACCAGCCGGCAGATCCGGCATCTGCGACATGAACCGGCCCTCCGGGGGCGCGGTCGGGTCGAGGTGACGGGCCAGCCCGAGCAGCCAGGCGAGGGCGAACACCGCGTCGTGGTGAAGCACGAACGAACGGTGATCGCCCTTGGCCCCGATCACGAACTGCCACTCGGGCGGTGTGACGAAATCGACCAGGTGCGAGCCGAGCAGCCAGCTCATGGCGGCCTCGGTCGGCATGCCGAAGCAGCGGGCGACCACCACGTGCAGCACCGCCGTCCGGGCCTCGATCTCGGCCGTCGGTCTCAGCTCGATGGCGTCGCCCGCCTCCCACACCAGGGGGAACCCCGCCGGGGGCTGCGGCAGGCCGAGCCGCCGCAGCTCGTCGAGGCTGGCCTCGCGAACGGCGTGCGGATCGGGGGCGGCCTTCGTCATGGTGCGTCAGGCTATGCGGTCGAGCACCAGCTTTGTAGGGGTGGGGCGCTCCGGTCCGACGGTGACCGCCGCGGCGGCCTCGGCACGGGCGGCCGGGATGCGCGACGGGTCGTCCGCGCGAAGCTCCAGGAGCACGTCCCCCGTCCGTACGGAATCGCCGGGCCTGACCTTGAGCTGAATGCCGGCGCCGAAGCTCACCGGGTCTTCCTTGCGGGCGCGACCGGCGCCGAGGCGCCAGGCCGAGATGCCGATGCCGTACGCGTCGACGCCGGTCACCACCCCGTCGGCCTCGGCCCGCAGCACCTCGGTCTCGCGCGCGACCGGCAGCGGGGCGTCCGGGTCGCCGCCCTGAGCGCTGATCATCGCCCGCCACGAGTCCATGGCCGCGCCCGAGGCGAGCACCTTCTCCGGATCGGCGTCCACCCCGGCCGCCGCCAGCATCTCGCGGGCCAGGGCCAGGGTCAGCTCGACCACGTCGGCCGGGCCGCCGCCGGCCAGCACCTCGACCGACTCGGCCACCTCGTTCGCGTTGCCGACGGCCAGGCCGAGCGGCGTGCTCATGTCGGTGAGCAGGGCGACCGTGTTCACGCCGCTGTCCCGGCCGAGCCGCACCATGGTGCTCGCCAGCTCGCGGGCGGTCGTCAGGTCCTTCATGAAGGCGCCGGAGCCGACCTTGACGTCCAGCACCAGCGCGCCGGTCCCCTCGGCGATCTTCTTGCTCATGATCGAGCTGGCGATCAGCGGGATCGCCTCGACCGTGCCGGTGACGTCGCGCAGCGCGTACAGCTTGCGGTCGGCCGGGGCCAGGCCCTCGCCCGCCGCGCAGATGACCGCGCCGATCTCCTGGAGCTGGGACTTGAACTCGTCGTTGCCCAGCTTGGCCCGCCAGCCCGCGATCGACTCGAGCTTGTCCAGCGTGCCGCCGGTGTGCCCGAGACCGCGCCCGGACAGCTGCGGCACGGCCACGCCGCACGCGGCGACCAGCGGGGTCAACGGCAGCGTGATCTTGTCGCCGACTCCGCCGGTGGAGTGCTTGTCGGCGGTCGGCCGGGTCACCGAGGAGAGGTCCAGCCGCTCCCCGCTGGCGATCATCGCGGCGGTCCAGCGGGCGATCTCGGCCGGGGTCATGCCCCGCAGCAGGATCGCCATGGCCAGGGCCGACATCTGCTCGTCGGCGACAACACCCTTGGTGTACGCGTCCACGACCCAGTCGATCTGGGCGTCGCTCAGCGCGTGCCCGTCCCGCTTGGCCCGGATGACGTCGACGGCGGCGAACTCACTCATCGATGGAACCTCCCGTCCACTTGGAGGGAATGCCCTCCGGCGCGTCGCCCTCGCCGGCCCAGGCCAGCCCGCCCTCGGCGTCCACGACGACGATCCGGGGCGTACGGGCCTGGCCCCAGCCCACGGCCTCGGCGGTGGTGGCGAAGTTCGGGCCTTCCTCGAGGACGCCCTTGTCGGCGTCGCTCTCGGCCGAGGAGCCGCCCGAGCGCTCCCAGTACGCGGTCCAGACGGTGGCGCCCCCGGACAGGTCCGGATGCACGAAGACGGTGCCGCGGCCACGCCACTTGGCCAGCTCGGCCGGCACCTCGGGACCGCTCATGGCGCCGTTGACCCGCTCCAGGTCCTCCGGCCCGAAGGCGTGCGGCAGCAGCTCGGTCATCCGGATCGGCCCGGTGTGCCACTCGACCAGCAGCTCCGGCCCGCCGTGCTCCCACAGCAGCTGACGGCAGCGCCCGCACGGCATCAGCGGGTTGCCGGTCGCGTCCACGCAGGAGAACGCCACCAGGCGTCCCCCGCCGCTCGCGTGCAGCTGGCTGACCAGACCGCACTCGGCACACAGCCCCACGCCGTACGACGCGTTCTCCACGTTGCACCCGACGACCACCCGGCCGTCGTCCACGAGCGCCGCCGCCCCGACCGGAAAGTCGGAGTAGGGCGCATAGGCGTGCCGCATGGCCTCGGTAGCGGCGGCACGCAGCCCAACCCAGTCGATCTCCATGCTGCTGATTGTGCCTGACGCCCCCGCACAGACCGCCGTCCCCAGCCCGGATCAGCTATTCCGTCGCCTTGGGATGCCGCGTCCCCGCATAAGTCCGATAGACCTTCTTGCCCACCAGATCGACGAGGTACCAGACCCGGCCACCCGCCGTCACCTCGTACTGCCACTGAGTAAGAACGACGCCGCGGTGGGCGGCTATTGAGAGCAAGCCCTTGAGCTGATGATGACGGGTGGTGGGCGAGGACGGCGCGGGATTCGCCCTCAAGGTTCGCCATATCTCCAAGGCGTTCGCCGGGGCCCGGGCGCATAGGTCGATCCAGCCTCTATCGCGTCGGTAAGGAGCCGGGTCACCGGCGCGAGGGCGTCCAGGTCTTCTACCGCGCGCAGCGCATCGATGAACTCAATCACGAAGGTGTGCCTGTCATCTGCGGGAAGAAACCGCGACCAAGGAAAGACCTCGGGAAGCAGGTCCAGCAGGGCGTCGGCCTGGCCGTTCAGCACGATGGCGCGGAACAGGCGGAGGGTGGTGGAGACGACCGCGTGGTCTTGCTCGTAGCGGTCAGCTGTGGTTACGACGAGATCGACGTCGTCCCGGCGGCGCAGTCGGATCGCATGCGCGTGTGAGCCTGTCAACGGCTGAAGAGTCGCCTTGGGTTTGTTGATGAGATCGGAGAACAGGGCCTCGGAGACCGGCATGCCCTGCAAATACTTTGAAGCATGCCGGTCGTCCACTGCCTTTTAACTCTTTACGTACGGGACGCCATCGGCGGCGGGGGCCCTCACCCGGCCGACAAGGCCGGCCACCGCGATGATGGTGGCGATGTACGGGAGCATGTTGAGGAACTGGTTGGGCACCGGGCTGCCGACCGCGCTCAGATAGTTCGCCAGCTTCTGGGCGAAGCCGAAGAACAGGGCCGCGCCCAGGGCGCCGAACGGCGTCCAGCGGCCGAAGATCAGGGCGGCCAGGGCGATGAAGCCCGCGCCCGCCGTCATGTTCTTGTTGAAGGCGCTGGTCGACACCAGCGTGAAGTACGCGCCGCCGATGCCGGCCACCACGCCGCCCAGCAGGACGTTCATGTAGCGCAGGCCGCGGACCCGGATGCCGACCGTGTCGGCCGCCGTCGGGTGCTCGCCGACCGCCCTCGTGCGCAGGCCCCAACGGGTGCGCTTGAGCGCGAAGTGGATGACGAAGACCAGGATCAGGGCGATCCAGACCAGCAGGTTCGTGTCGAACAGGACCGGGCCGACCACCGGGATGTCGGCCAGGCCCGGGACCTTCCACTCGGGCAGGCGCGGCGGCGAGTTGTACTTCAGCGCGTCGGGCTGCATCAGCCGCTCGTAGAGGAAGCCGGTGACGCCGAGCGCGAACAGGTTGAGCACGATGCCGACCACGACCTGGTCGACCAGGAAGCGGATGGCCAGCCAGGCCAGCATGGCGGCGATGATGACGCCGCCCACGATGGCGCTGACCAGGCCGGCCCACACGCTGGTGGCCAGGGTGCCGACCAGGGCCGCGCCGAACGCGCCCATCAGGAACTGGCCCTCGATGGCCACGTTGACCACGCCGGAGCGCTCGCACAGCACGCCGGCCAGGGCGCCCAGGATCAGCGGCAGGGCCAGCTCGAGCGAGCCGCTGACCGTGTCGACCAGCGGCAGGAACTTGCCGGCGACCTGCCAGCACAGGAACGACAGGACGAACGTGACGATGCCCAGGCCGAGCAGCCACGTCTGCCAGCGCTTGGCCACGCCGGCCAGCAGGGCGGCGCCGGCCGCGATCGTGACGACGCCGAACAGGATGGCGCCGAACTGGCCGTTGATCGACAGGGCGGCGCCCTCGGCGTCCTCGCTGAGGGTGAACTTGGCGGTCTTCGACTCGGCGAGCGAGCCGAAGAGGGCCGCCGCGATCAGGCCGATGACCACCAGGGCGACGCCGAGGCGGCGCTGCCTGGTCCAGAACTTCTCGGGCGCGGTGACCTCGGTCAGGTCTTCCACGGTCGTGGTGGACATGTGGCTCACCAGCCCTTCGCCATCGAGGCGCCGAGCCGTGCGGTACGGGCGGCGCGGAGCTGGAAGATCGCCTTCACCAGGGCCGGCGCGGCGATGAAGATGACGATCAGGGCCTGGAGCACGGTGACCAGCTCGAGCGAGATGCCCGCGTCGACCTGCATCAGGTTGCCGCCGGCGCGCAGGGCGCCGTACAGGATGGCGGCGAGCAGCGTGCCCCACGGTTTGTTGCGGCCGAGCAGGGCGACCAGCAGGCCGTCGAAGCCGATGTTGCCGGCCACCTGTGCGGTCAGCTTGTCGGCGGTGCCGAGCACCTGCACCGCGCCGCCGAGGCCGGCCAGACCACCGGCCAGGACCATGAGCATCGTGTACGTCCGGGCGACGCTCATGCCGGCGGTCTTGGCGGCCGGCGGGTTGACGCCGACCGCGCGCAGTTCGAATCCGAACGGCGACTTGTTGAGCAGCCAGGCCACGACCGCCGTGGCGACGACGGCCAGCACAATGCCCAGGTGCACCCGCAGCGGCGAGGGCAGGGCGGGCAGCTGGGCCGACGACTCGATGGTCTTGCTGATCGCGTCGGTGCGGTCGGGGTCGCGGACGCCGTTCTGCAGGATCAGCCAGCTCAGGAACAGCGTGGCGATGTAGTTGAGCATGATCGTGGTGATCACCTCGTGGGCGCCGGTGCGGGCCTTGAGCAGGCCGGGCAGGAAGCCCCAGAGGGCGCCGCCGAGGAAGCCGGCGAGCAGCGCCACGAGCAGGTGCAGGCCGACCGGCAGGCCGACCGCGAAGCCGACCACGCCGCCGGTGACGCAGCCGATGACCGCCTGGCCCTGGCCGCCGATGTTGAACAGGCCGCCCCGGAAGGCGATCGCGACCGACAGGCCGGTGAAGACCAGCGGCGCCGCGTACGTCAGCGTCTCGGAGATCGGGCCGAACGCGGCCTGCCAGGTGCCGGTGCCGTCGAACCAGGCCTGGAACGCGGCCGGGTCGAAGATCGCGCCCTTGAACAGGTCGGCGTAGGCCTGGCTGATCAGGTCCCAGCTCGCGTTCAGGGCGTCGCTGGGCCGGGAGGTGAAGTATTCGAAGTAGGAGAGGACCTGCGAGTCGGAGACCACGATCAGGACGGCGCCGATGACCAGGGCCAGGAAGATCGACAGGAACGTGACCGTGACCGTGTTGGCCGACCAGAGGTTCTGCAGGAAGAGCGAGATGAACGTCTCCCTCTTCTCCTCCTCCTTCTTCTCAGGAGGTGCTACTTCGGTGGTCACTGGCCGTCCTCTTCTTCCTGAGTGCCCGTGATACCGGCCATCAGCAGGCCGATCTCCTCACGCGGGGTATCCGGCGGCACGATGGCGAGGACCCGGCCGCGGTACATGACCGCGATCCGGTCGGCCAGGCCGACCACCTCGTCGAGCTCGCTGGAGACCACGAGCACGGCGGTGCCGTTGTCCCGCTCGTGGATGATCTGTTTATGGATGAACTCGATCGAGCCGACGTCCACGCCGCGGGTCGGCTGGGCGGCGATGAACAGCCGCAGCGGCCGGGACATCTCGCGGGCCACGACGACCTTCTGCTGGTTGCCGCCGGAGAGGTTGCCGACCGCCGACTGCGGTGACGAGACCCGGATGTCGAACTGCTCGACCCGCTCGGCCGCGTTGACCGCGATGGCCTTCGGGTTGAGCTTGAAGGCGCTGCCGTACGGCTCGCGGTCGTACATGTCGAGAACGAGGTTTTCCGCCACGGTGAAGTCTTTGACCACGCCGTCGAGGCTGCGGTCCTCGGGCACGTAGCCGACGCCGGAACGCAGCACCTGCTTGGTGCTCCGGCCGATGAGCGACTCGTCCTCGAGGTGGATGGCGCCGGCCCGCGCCGGGCGCAGGCCCATGATCGCCTCGACCAGCTCGGTCTGCCCGTTGCCCTGCACGCCCGCGATGCCGAGCACCTCGCCGGCCCGGACGGTCAGGTCGACGCCGTCGACGGCGCGGACGCCGCGGTCGTCGTCGACGATCAGGCCGGCGACCTTGAGCACCTCGCCCCGCGGCTGGGCCGGCTCCTTGGTCACTTCGAGGCTGACGTCGCGGCCGACCATCAGGGCG
The DNA here is from genome assembly GCF_042899005.1 of Actinoplanes sp. NPDC000266. Lineage (NCBI taxonomy): Bacteria > Bacillati > Actinomycetota > Actinomycetes > Micromonosporales > Micromonosporaceae > Actinoplanes > Actinoplanes sp. NPDC000266. The sequence continues at coordinate 284,290 of NZ_JBIAZI010000005.1, read as the reverse complement.
GCCAGCTCGTCCTCGGAGGTGTCGGGGGTGGCGGTTCCCACCGTGCGGCCGCGGCGGATGACCGTGATCCGGTCGGCGATGGCCTTGACCTCGCGCAGCTTGTGGGTGATGAAGACGATCGACTTGCCGCTCTCGGCCAGCGAGCGCATCACGGCCAGCAGCTCGTCGGTCTCCTGCGGAGTGAGCACCGCCGTCGGCTCGTCGAGGATCAGCAGATCGACGTCGCGGGTCAGCGCCTTGACGATCTCGACGCGCTGCTGCGCGCCGACCGGCAGGTTTTCCACCAGGGCGTCCGGGTCGACCGGCAGGCCGTACTTGCGGGAGGTCTCCAGCACGTCCTTGCGGCTGCGGCGGCGGTCGAGGAAGCCGAGCGGGCCGCCGCGCACCTCCTCGGCGCCGAGCGCGATGTTCTCGGCCACGGTGAAGACCGGCACGAGCATGAAGTGCTGGTGGACCATGCCGATGCCGGCGGCGATGGCGTCGCGGGGGCTGCGGAAGACCTTCTTCTCGCCGTCGACCAGGATCTCGCCCTCGTCCGGCTGGAGCAGGCCGTACAGCTGGTTCATCAGCGTCGACTTGCCGGCGCCGTTCTCACCGAGCAGGGCATGGACCTCGCCCGGCTCGACGGTGATGTCGATGTGGTCGTTGGCCACCAGGTCGCCGAAGCGCTTGGTGATGCCGCGCAATTCGAGTCTCAGCGGAATCTCCTGACGCTCGGCTCAAGACATATACACAGGTGAAGCCGCCGCAAGCCGCGAGAGAAACTCGCGACCGGCGGCGGCGTGATGTTACCTAGCGCGACGTCACTTCGGCGCGTTGGTCGACTCGACCTTGACCTTGCCCGAGACGATGTCGGCCTTCAGCGTGTCCACCTCGGTCTTGAGGGTGGCGTCGACCTTGCTGTCGAAGTTGTTGTACGGCGCCAGCGAGACACCGTTGTTCTCCAGCGTGCCCAGGTAGCCCGGGGTGGCCGCGAGCGGCTGGCCGGTGGCGCCCGAGACGACGGCCTTCTCGACCGCGTCGGTGATGTTCTTGACCACGGTGGTCAGGAAGACGTCGCAGAACTGCGCGGCGCTCTTGCAGCCGTCCTGGTCGACCCAGACGATCGAGACCTTGCCGGCCGAGCCCTGCGCCACCTCGGCCGCGCCGAGGCCGGTGCCGCCGGCGACCGGCAGGATCACGTCGGCGCCCTGGGCGACGAACGTGTTGGCCAGCGCCTTGCCCTTGGCCGGGCTGGCGAAGTCGTCGGTGAACGAGCCCGTCTGCTTGGCCTTGTCCCAGCCCAGGACCTGGACGTTGGCCTTCTTCTGCTCGTTGTAGTACTTCACGCCGTCGACGAAGCCGTCCATGAAGATGGCGACGGTCGGCAGCTTCATGCCGCCGAAGGTCGCGACCTTCTTGGTCTTCGAGTAGCCCGCGGCGAGGTAGCCCGCGAGGAACGCGGCCTCGTCGGTGGCGAACTGCATCGGGTAGACGTTGCTGGCCCCGTCGACCACACCGTCCACGATGCCGAACTGCGAGCTGGCGTTCTCGGCCGCGATCTTCTTGGTCGCGTCGATCATCAGGCCGCCCACGGCGAGCGTGAAGTTGCACTTCTGCGTGACGAAGCCGCGCAGGTTGGGCTCGTAGTCGGCCTCGGCCGACGAAGCCACGTACTTCGGGTCGACGTTGCTGGCCTGCGTCTTCGCGGCCTGGAGGCCGGCCCACGCGGACGCGTTGAACGACTTGTCGTCGATGCCGCCGGTGTCGGTGACCATGCAGGCCTTGTATGCGGCGGCAGCGCTCGAGCCGCTGCCGGCGGGGGTGTCGTCAGGGGCGTCACCACAGGCCGCGGCAGCGAGCGTCAGCCCACCTGCCGCGAGAATCGCAACGATCCGGTTCCCACGTACTGGGCGCAAGACGCCCTCCTTCCAACGCACACCGACACATGTCGGTGAGTCTTCAACGCGGGAGCGTAGCCGCAGGCCAGGGCGGCGGAGGTAGTTTGGTCCGGACTGTTGGCGCACCGTTATCTGCCCGCAATCGCAGGGCACACTGGCCGTCGCTTAGATCCGATACTGCGGCAAATTCCCGGCCCGGGTCGTAACAAGCACTTAATCTTTCGGCGCACCGGCCGCGACAGCGGACAACTTGCGGGAAGTCCGCCATGCCCGAATTCCGAGGACGCCGACGGCCGTGCCGACCGCCAGCGAAGTGACGATCAACACGGCGTGGACGATCAGGAAGGACGTCGGCCGCCCGTCGGCGAAGGAGCGGTCGTCCTGCCAGATCGCCAGGCCGAACCGGGGCCAGATCACCCAGGTCCACACCCCGACCGCCGTCAGGAAGACCGCCCATCGCCGCGAGATCACCATGCGCCCACTATCGCAGCGGGCCCGCGCTCACCTCGCCGGGACCAGCTCGGGTGAGGTCGCGGTCTCCTCGACGGCCTCCGCCCCGGCCGTCCCGAGCCGCTTGCGGCCGATCAACACCAGGACCAGACCCCCGATGGCGTACGCCGTGAGCACCGCGACCGGGAAGCTCGCGCCGTGGCCGTCGAAGTAGGAGGCCGAGCGCAGCAACGACCCGCCGGCGCCGATCGGCAGCCACTGCCCGACGGCGCCCCAGGGCTGGGGCAGCAGTTCGGGCGCCGCCGAGATGCCGGAGATCGCGTTGCCGACCAGGAAGAACGTGAGCGCGCCGAGGCCGATGCCGGGCTCGCCGAGCAGCGCCGCCAGACCGGCCACGGCGGCCGACATACCGAGCGCGAACAGCCCGAGCGCCCCGGCCACGGCCAGGTAGTCACCCGGCACGATGCCGAGCCAGAACTGCTGGACGGCGGCGGCACCGAGACCGGCCAGGGCGCCGTAGGCGAGCAGGCCGACCACCCGGGCCGTGCGGTGCTTGAGCAGCAGGAAGACCATGATGCCGGCGATCATGCTGGTGATCGCGAGCGGCAGGAAGGCGGCCCCGAACCCGGCCCCACGCGGGTCGTCGACATCAAGCGGCACGACATCCTTGACGACAGCCCCACCGGCACCGGCCGCGGTGGAACCGGCGGGCTGGGCGCCGAGTGCGGCCGCGGCCTGACTCAGGAGGGTCGCCACGGTGGGCGAGGCGCCCGAGGCGACGTGCACCTCCGGGCCGGCCGCGGTGACGATCACCGCGCCGTAGACGTCGCGGTCCTTGATGGCGGCGTCGGCCGCGGCGGCGTCAGCCACCGTCGTGATCTCGAAGGCGCCGGGGTGGCCGGACTCGAGCTGGGCCGCGATGGCGGGCGGGCCGGCCACCGCGATCGGCAGGTCGCGCGGGGCCAGGTTGGCCGCGGGCGCGGCGAAGAGCGGGACGAGCAGGGCTTGGACGGCGACCACCGCGACCGCGATGAGCACGCCGAGGGTGATGGCGTTGCGTCGCATCTCTGTCTCCTAAAACGAACACTCATTCTATTTGCCTTCACAGGGTGCTCCCAGAAACAAGATCGTGTCAAGAATGAGCGTTCGTTTTATACTGTGGGACGTGCCACGCGTATCGGAAGAACACCTCAACGCGCGCCGGCGGCAGATCCTCGAGGCCGCCCGCGCCTGCTTCGTGACCAAAGGGCTGCACAACACGTCGATGCAGGACCTGATCAAGGAGGCCGGGCTCTCGGTCGGCGCGGTCTACCGCTACTTCAAGTCCAAGGACGAGATCATCGCCGCCATCGCCGAGACGGTCACCGGCGACATCCTCCAGCGGATCAACGCCGTGGCCGACCGGCGGCTGACACTGGCCGAGTCGATGGAGGCGATCCTGGAGGTCATCGAGGTCCAGATGCTGCCGGGCGGCCACCTGCCGATCGCGCTCCAGGTCTGGGCCGAGGCCTCCATCGACCCGGCCATCGCCGGCATCGCCCACGACCGCTACACGACGCTGCGCAAGGCCTTCCAGGTGCTGGTCGAGAACGCGGTGGAGAGCGGCGAGCTGCCCCCGGGCACCGACGTCGAGGGCGTGACCAGCGCGTACTACTCGCTCGTGCCGGGATACGCCCTGCAACGGCTGCTCACCGGCGGGCCAGACAAGGAGACCTACATGCGCGGGATCCGGGAGCTGTTCAACCGGTAGGGACGGACAGCCGGGCCGCTATCCGTGACCATCCCTCGCGCACCTCGGCCTCGGTGGGCGGGCGGCCCGGGCGTACCCGCCGGGTCTCGTACTCCTCCTGGTCCTGCTCCTCGGGAGGCGCCTCGGCCACGGCCCGGGCCAGCGCGATCTCCTCCCGGATGGCCTCGGCGTCGGGACGGGGCAGCAGCGGCTCCACCACGGCCAGCAGGTCCTCGTCGGCCACGACGGCCTGGGCCAGGGCGAGCGCGTGCGCGCGTTCGTACGGCCCGCAGACCACGGGTTCCCAGTCCTCCTCGTCGCCGAGCGCGCCGATGGTGATGACCCAGGGAAGGTCGGCCACCGGCGATCCGGCGGGCAGGTCGAGCGTCACGAGAGTGCCCACGGGCACATCATTCCGGGCGGCTGTGCCGAATCCAGGTATTTTGCCCCACGGGAGCACTTTTATCGTCAGCTGACAGGTCGATCACGCGGCCGTGCGGGCTGGTCGCCGCCCAGGCCGCCCCGAAGAGCAGCAGCTGATTGAAGACGTACAGGTAGACCAGCACGCCGACGGCCGAGCCGACGAGTCCGTAGGCCGGGTTGCGCTGCACCAGGCCGACGAAGGACTTGCCCACCGTGTTGAGCAATGTCACACCGATGCCGACTTGCACGACCGGCGGAGCCATCCGCCGCACCGTCATCCGCAGCCTCGGCACCGCGGCCAGCAGAGCCGCCGCGAGCAACATGTTGACCGCCACGGTGAGTATCCAGCTCACCGTGGACTGCACGATGCCGTCGGCCATCCAGGCCAGCAGCTTCTCCAGGCCGTAGACGGCGAGCTGGCTCAGCGCGAGCAGCGCCAGGATGCCGAGCAGCACCAGCAGGTCGAGCGCCTGCCGCACCCCGATGTAGCCGGGCTGCTCGTTGAGGCGCCAGATCAGCCGCTGCGACGAGCGGATCGCCTCGACCCAGGCGATGCCGGTGAAGGTCAGGCCGATGATGCCCACGATGCCGACCGTCTTGCCGCTGGCCAGGATGGCCGGCACGTCGAGGAAGGGCAGATTCTGCCGGAGGAAGTCGCTGACGACCTCGAACAGCTCCTTGTTGTTGTCGAGCAGGATGCCGAAGATCGAATAGCCGATCAGGAGCAGCGCGAAGACCGCGAAGAAGCCGTAGTACGCGATGGCCGCGGCCAGCCGCCCACCCTGCGCCTCCCAGAAACGCAGCAGGGCCCGGCTGAGGTGATCGAAATATTTCGAGCGCCGGCGCAACCGGAGAATCTGCATCTCCGCGGTGTCGTACGCCCGATCGATCGGATTCACGCGCTGAAGGTAGCGGAAAAACTAGGTGCCCAACGGGTAGTCGCGGCGGCGTTTCCACGGGCCTTCGCCGCCGTGCGAGAACAGCGTGAAGGCCGGCACCGGAAACTTCGCCGAGAATCCGGCCAGATCGTCGAACGCCGCGTCCAGCGCCTCGGCCGGCACGTCCTGAGCGATCGTCACGTGCGGGTGATAGGGGAACCGGGAATCGCGGTTGACCTCGTCGGACGACGTGATCGCCTCGGCCAGCAGCTCGCATTCGCTGATGCCGACGGCCAGCGTCACGAAGACCACCTCGGTGATCGGCCGGAACGTGCCGGTGCCGCGCAGGTGGATGGTGAACGGCGGCTGGGCCGCCGCCACCTTCTCCAGATGGCGCTCGATCGACGGCAGCGCCTCGGTGCGCACCTCGGTCGGCCCCAGCAGCGTCACGTGGGCCGGGGTGTACGCCGCCTGCGGATCGCCCGCCTCGGCCCGGCGGCGAGTCAGCTGCTCGCCCCAGGGCTCGGGGATGTCGATCGCGACGCCGATCTTGGTAAAGAGGGGAGCCTTCAGTCCGGTCAAGGGCGGCGGCGGGGTGGTTGGATGGGGGTCCGACACAGCGGTCAGATCTCGCGTGCCGGGGCCAGGAAACCGATGTTCTTGTACGCCTCGGCGAGCGTCACCGACGCGACCGAGCGGGCCTTCTCAGCGCCGATCGCGAGCACCTTGTCGAGATATCCGGGGTCGTCGAGATAGGCCCTGGTGCGCTCCTGGATCGGCTTGACGAACTCGACCACGATCTCGGCCAGGTCCTTCTTGAGGTCGCCGTAACCGCGTCCCTCGTACTGCTCGAGCAGTTCGTCTATGGTCCGCGCGGTGAGCGCGGCGTAGATGGTGAGCAGGTTGCTGACGCCCGGCTTGTTCTCCTCGTCGTAGAGGATCTCGCGCCCGGTGTCGGTGACCGCCGACTTGATCTTCTTGGCCGAGCGGGCCGGGTCTTCCAGCAGCTCGATGATGCCGTTGGGCGAGGAGGCCGACTTCGACATCTTGGCCGTCGGGTCCTGGAGGTCGGTGATCTTCGCGGTGTCCTTGACGATGTACGCCGAGGGGACCGTGAACGTCTTGCCGAAGCGGGAGTTGTACCGCTGGGCCAGGTCGCGGGTCAGCTCGAGGTGCTGCCGCTGGTCCTCGCCCACCGGCACCTGGTCGGCCTGGTAGAGCAGGATGTCGGCCGCCTGGAGGATCGGATAGGTGAACAGGCCGACGGTGGTGGTGTCGGCGGCCTTGGCCGACTTGTCCTTGAACTGGACCATCCGGCCGGCCTCGCCGAAGCCGGTGATGCAGCTGAGCACCCAGCCGAGCTGCGCGTGCTCGGGCACGTGGGACTGGATGAAGAGCGTGCAGCGCTCCGGGTCGAGCCCGACGGCGAGCAGCTGCGCGGCCGAGATGCGGCTGCGGGCTCGCAGGGCGGCCGGGTCGTGGCCCATCGTGATCGCGTGCAGGTCGACGACGCAGTAGTACGCGTCGTGGGTCTCCTGCATCGCCACCCAGTTGCGCACCGCGCCGAGGTAGTTGCCGAGGTGGAACGAGTCGGCGGTCGGCTGAATGCCGGAAAGCACGCGCGGGCGACGGGCGAGATCGGACATGGGCCCATTGTGTCAGCCCGCAAGGCCGGACCGCGAACACCCCGGTGGCACCCGCCGCATGTTCGAACCTGTTGACTTTTGAGCGAAAGTGATGGAACGTAGGCTTGACTGACAAGCCCAGCTAAGGGGAACCACACCGTGAAACTGCTCGTCACCGGGGGTGCCGGCTACGTAGGCAGCATCACCAGCCGCCTGCTGCTCGACGCCGGCCACGAGGTAGTGGTCCTGGACAGTCTGGTCCGGGGCTTCCGTGAGGCCGTCGCGCCCGACGCCACCTTCGTCCAGGCCGACATCGCCGACGCCGCACAGGTGCTGACCCCCGAGGCCGGCTTCGACGCGGTGCTGCACTTCGCCGGGCTCATCCAGGCCGGCGAGTCGATGAGCAAGCCCGAGCTGTACTGGCACGACAACGTGGTGAAGTCGCTGGCCCTGCTCGACGCGATCCGCGCCGCCCGGGTGCCGCGGGTCATCTTCTCCTCCACCGCCGCCGTCTACGGCAACCCGGTCGAGCTGCCGATCACCGAGAACGCGGCCAAGGCCCCCACGAACACGTACGGCGCCACCAAGCTGGCGTTCGACTACGCGCTCACCTCGGAGACGTTCGCGCACAACCTCGCCGCGGTCTCGCTGCGCTACTTCAACGTCGCCGGAGCCTACATCCGCGACGGCCACGAGATCGGCGAACGTCACGACCCCGAGACCCACCTGATCCCGATCACGCTCCAGGCCGCGGCCGGCAAGCGCGACAAGCTCCAGCTGTTCGGCGACGACTACCCGACGCCCGACGGCACCTGCGTGCGCGACTACATCCACGTGGAAGATCTGGCCCGGGCCCACCTGCTGGCGCTGGACGCCGCCACCCCGGGCGAGCACCGCATCTACAACCTGGGCAACGGCACCGGCTTCTCCAACCGCCAGATCGTCGAGGCGGCCCGCGAGGTCACCGGGGCCGAGCTGCCGGTCGAGATCGCCCCGCGCCGCGAGGGCGACCCGGCCACCCTGGTCGCCTCGTCGGCCCGCGCCCGCGAGGACCTGGGCTGGGTCCCGGAGAAGAACACGCTCCAGGACATGATCGGCGACGCGTGGACCTTCTACCGAAAGCATGTGCTGTGAGTGTCATCAACGACGCCGTAGAGGCGTACCGCAAGCAGTTCGGCGCCGAGCCCGAAGGTCTCTGGGCCGCTCCCGGCCGGGTCAACCTGATCGGCGAGCACACCGACTACAACGACGGCTTCGTGCTGCCGTTCGCCCTGCCGCAGCGCACCGTGGCCGCGGCCAGCCTGGCTCCGGCCGGCGAGTGGACCGTCTGCTCCACCTTCACCGACGAGGCCGTCACCTTCGGGCTGACCCAGCCCGGCGAGGTCACCGGCTGGGCCGCCTACGTGGCCGGCGTCGTCTGGGCCCTGGCCGAGGACGGCCACGAGGTGCCCGGCGCGACCATCGCGCTCGCCTCCGAGGTGCCGCTCGGCTCCGGCCTGTCGTCGTCGGCCGCCCTCGAGTCGGCCGTGCTGACCGCGCTGATCGACCTGGGCGGCCTCGAGGTTCCGCTCGACCGGCGCCCGTCGATCGCCCAGCGGGCGGAGAACGTCTACGTGGGCGCGCCGACCGGCATCATGGACCAGTCGGCGTCGATCCGCTGTCAGGAGGGCAAGGCCCTCTTCCTGGACTGCCGCTCGTTCGAGGTCGACCAGATCCCGTTCGACCTGGCCGCCGAGGGCCTGGCCATCCTGGTCATCAACAGCAACGCCCCGCACCAGCACGTCGACGGCGAATACGGCGCTCGCCGCAAGTCGTGCGAGGAGGCGGCCGCCATCCTGGGCGTCCCCGCGCTGCGCGACGTCTCGGTGGCCGAGCTCGACGGCGCGCTGTCCCGCCTCGACGACGACGTGATGCGCCGCCGGGTGCGCCACATCGTCACCGAGGACCAGCGGGTGCTCGACACGGTCGCCCTGCTGCGCGAGGGCCGCGTCCGCGAGATCGGCCCGGTGCTCACGGCCGGCCACGCCTCGATGCGTGACGACTTCGAGATCACCGTGGCCCAGGTCGACGTCGCGGTCGAGGCCGCGATCGCGGCCGGCGCCCTCGGAGCCCGGATGACCGGCGGCGGCTTCGGTGGCTGCGTCCTGGCCCTCATCGAGGCCGGCAAGGCCGATGTGACCACCGGGGCGGTCGAGGCGGCGTACGCCGAAAGGGGTTTCAAGGCACCCACGTGCTGGACCGTCACGGCCGGTCCGGGCGCGACCGCCGTCACCGCCTAGCAACGCTTCAGGTCATGCCCCCGCGGGTATGCGCAGGGGCATGACCACTCCACGGGAAACAGAGCAGGACGAGCCCAACGAGTTCGGCTTCGCCGGGGACGGCACCGCGCCGCAGCCCGAGCGGGAGCCCGCCGAGGGCTACGGCGAGAGCATCGCCGTTCCGGCCGGTGACCTGACCGGCTCGATCGTCGAGGCGATCGAGGAAGTGGCGGAGGGCCGCCACCACCACAAGGACGAGTCCTAAGGAACCGGCTGCGCCTCGGCCGTCGGCCCCTTGACCACCGGGCGCCCGTCGATCCAGTCGACCCGGTCGAGCCAGAGCTGCCGGCCGGGCGCGACGCTGCCCACCGCGCCGTCCGGCCAGGCGTGGTAGAGCATCCAGGTCGCACCGCCGGGCAGGGTGACGAGGAAGCCGTGTCCGGGACCGGCCGCGGCGGCCGACGACCGCAGGATCGGGTTCTCCGCCGCCTTGCGGCACGGGCCCAGCGGAGTGTCACAGGTGGCGTAGCCCAAGGCGTACGCGTCGGCGTCGAACGCGTTCGCCGAGTAGAAGAGATAGAGCTTCCCGTCGTGCCGCACCATCTGCGGCGCCTCGATGACGTGCGCCTCCCAGTCGGCGTCGTTGCGCAGCAACCGGGTCCGCTCCCCCACGATCCTGGCGCCGGAGGCATCGAGCCGGGCGCCGTACAGATACGTCGGCTGCCCGATCGCGTTGCCGTCGTTCTTCCAGTAGAGCCAGCGGCCGCCGGACTCGTCGAGATAGGGGCTGGCGTCGATCGAGCCGCCCTCCCCGGCCTGGCAGACCAGCGGCTCGTCCGCGTCGTCGGCGAACGGGCCGCCCGGCGCGGACGCGACGGCGACACCCACGCACTGGACGTTCGTCCCGGTCGAGCGGGCCGTGTAATAGAGCAGATAGGTGCCGTCCGGCCCCTCGATCACCTCGGGCGCCCAGGTGTGCCCCTTCGACGCCCACTTGCCGACCTGCGGCAGCGCGTCGCCCGCGGCGGTCCAGTGCACGAGGTCGGCCGAGGTCAGGACGGGCACGTTCTCGGTCGCGTTGTTGGTTCCGTACGCGTACCAGGTTCCGTCGACGAGAAGCGCGCCCGGATCGGGGAAGTTCTGGTCGAACACGGGATTGATGAAGGTGTCCACTTTGTCCTCGGGGGTGGGCGCCGTGGTGGTGCAGCCCGCGAGCAGCGCCACCACGGCGATCGTCAACCATCTCACCAGCGGTAGAACCGGAGGTAGTCGAACGAGGCGGTGACCGCCGGCTCGGCGCCGCCGTGCGCGATCAGCCCGACGCGGGGCGCGCTGCCGGCGGGCAGGGTCCACACCCCGCCCCACGTCCAGCGCTTGCCGTCACGGCTGACGCCGGCCCGGTACTCGTGCTCGCCGTTGACCGGATCGACCCGGTGGGCCAGGCGCAGCCACGTGGTCTCCAGTCCGGGGGTGCCGGCGATCGTGCCTCCGTAGGACAGCGCGCCGGCGTACGGCATCTCCTTGCCGAACTCGACCTGCCGGGTGTTCCAGATCGCCACCGTGCTGAGCCGGGCGAAAAGATCGTCGTTCGCGTACGCGATGAGGCCGCCCTGCTGGTAGTTGCGCACCGTGTCCTCGCCGAGCGGAAGCGTCAGCTTCGTCTCGGCGATCCACCGGCCGGGCGGCGGGTCACGCAGCAGGACCCCGGCGTTGTTGGACGTGCCGGTCAGGTCGGCGCCCTGCACCGGCCAGCGCAGCGCTCCCCCGGCGGTGGTCACGGCCGGGTCCGGTCGTACGAAGTCCCAGCCGGCCCCGAGCGAGCCGAACTCGTCCGAGTACGCGGGCAGGAGACGGCCCGGCGACGGCGTGACGGCGGTCCCGCTCGGCCCGTCCGAGGCCCAGGCCCCGCGGTTGACCGTGGGCCAGCCGCCGATCCAGTCGAGACGGTCGAGCAGCATCGGGCGCTCGTTGACGCCGAACGGCTCGTCGAGATAGGGGTCGTCGCGGTCGATCGCGTGATAGACCAACCAGTCCCGGCCGGAACGATCGGTGACGAGTCCGTTGTGGCCGGTGCCGACCCAGCGGTTGCCGTTCGGCGCGATGACCGGGGTGCCGCCGGCCCGGGAGACGTCGAGCCGCAGCCCGTCGCGGTCGGTGAACGGGCCGAGCGGGCTGCGCGAGCGCCCCACCGAGACGGAATATCCGGTGGTCGGGCCGGCGCAGCAGTTGGCCGAGGAGGCGAACAGGTAGTACCAGCCGTCACGCCGGACGACGTACGCGCCCTCGAACTTGTTGTCGATCGCGACCCGCGTCGGCGTGCCGGTGATCCGCAGGCCGTCGGCGGTGAGCTCGCTGACCCAGATGCCGCCGAAGTAGCTGCCGTAGTACAGGTATTTGCGGCCGTCGGGCGTGGTGAGCTGGGACGGGTCGAACGTCCACCACCAGCCGCCGTCCGGGGCCGCGCGCGGCGGCACGGCCGGCTCGGGTGCGAAGGTCCACGGGCCGGTCGGCTTGGGCGCGGTGGCCACGCCGATGGCCGAGGCGCCGGGCGCGGTGGTCGTCTCGGTGACGGTCACGTACATGACCCAGCGGTTGCCGATCTTGCGGACGTCGGGCGCCCAGAAGGAGGCGCCGGCCGCCGCGTACGGCGGCAGTTCGTCGCCGAAGGCGTCGCCGGCATAGGCCCAGCGGGTGAGATCCGCCGAGCGCGCGATCGGGATGCGATGGGGCGTGCGCTCGCCCTCACGCAGCGGGTCCGTCGTCCCGAAGGCGTAATAGAGCCCGTCGTCACCGCGAACGATCACGGGATCGGCGAAGGTGTCGGCGAAGGAGGACGAGACGGGGTTCTGCGGACGGGGCTTTCCGGCCTGGCCGGTGCCGGGTTTTCCGGCGGCCGTCACGGCGGGCAGCAGGAGCAGGGCCGCCGCAGCGGCCAGCAGGCGTCGCATGATCATCCTTTCAGGCCGGAGCGGGAGACACCCTCGATCACGTAGCGCTGCGCCACCATGAACAGCAGCAGCACCGGAATGCTGGCCACCAGCGCGCCCGCCATGATCACCGGGTAGTTGATCGTGTAGGCGCCCTGGAGGATCGCCAGGCCGGGCGGCAGCGTGAACTGTTCGGGGCTGAACAGCACGTAGATCGGCCAGATGAAGTCGTTCCAGTTGGTCAGGAAGCTGATCACCGCGAGGGTGGCCAGGGCCGGCTTGGACAGCGGCAGCACCACCTTCGTGAAGATCTGCCACGAGTTGGCGCCCTCGATCACCGCCGCCTCCTCCAGCTCCCGGGGCAGGCTCAGGAAGAACTGCCGCAGGAAGAAGACGCCGAACGCGCCGGCCGCACCCGGGATGATCAGCGCCCAGAGGGTGTCGAGCATGCCGAACCGGTCGACAATCAGGAAGTTCGGGATGATCAGCACGAAGCTCGGGATGAAGAGCGTCGCGATGATCATGCCGAAGATCGCCCGCTTGAAGCGGAACTCCAGCCGGGCCAGGGCGTACGCGGCCATCGAGGCCACCGCCAGCACGAGCAGGGCCTGCCCGGTCGCGGCCAGCACGCTGTTGAGGAACCATCGCAGCACCGGCGTCTGATCGTTGCCCATGAGCGTGCCGAACGCGCTCGTGGTGGGCTCCTGCGGGAACACCGTCGGCGGCACCCGGGTCGCCTCGCCCGGCGTCTTGAAGGCCGTCAGCAACATCCACACGAGCGGCGCGATGAAGACCAGACTGAGTCCGATCAGGATGGTGTACCAGGCGACAGGCTTGACGCGGCTCATGTGTCCTTCTCCCGGAACAGGCGGAACACGATCGCACTGATCAGCAGCAGGCCGACGGTCAGCAGATAGCTCATCGCGGCCGCGCTGCCCATCTTGTAGTCGGCCAGGCCGACCTGGGCGATGTACATGATCGCGGTGCGGGTCTCGGTGCCGGGCGCGCCCTGCGTGATCAGGTACGACTGCCCGAACATGTTGGCCGACACGAGGATCGTGTTGACGGTGACGAACAGCAGCACCGGGCGCAGGCCGGGCAGCGTCACGTGGCGGAACTCGGCCCATTTACCGCCGCCATCGATGCGGGCCGCCTCGTACAACTCCTTCGGAATGTCCTGGAGACCGGCCAGGTAGATCACCGCGTTGAAGCCGAGCGTCCACCAGACCGTGACGCCCACCAGCGTGACCCAGGCCCAGGGGAGGGCTGTGGTCCACGGAGCGCTGCCGGGCAGGATCGCGTTGACCACACCCAGGTTCGGGTCGAGCAGGAATCGCCAGAGCACACCGATCACCGCGACGCCGAGGACGTACGGCGCGAAGTAGACCGCCCGGAAGAAGGTGCGACCCGGGAAGCTGCGGTTGAGCATCAACGCGATGGCCAGCGGCACGGTCAGGAGCAACGGCACGCTGAGGACCGTGAAGATCCCGGTCGCCGACATGCTCTCCCAGAAGAAGCCGAAGACGGCCGAGCTCGAGTCGAACAGCGCCTTGTAGTTGTCGAGCCCCACGAACGGCTTGCCGGGCAGCAGATAGTCCCAGTCGTGCAGGCTGATCCACAGCCCGTAGACCGCCGGCGCCAGCACGAACGTCGCGAAGACCACGAAGTACGGCAGAACGAAGAGGTACGGGGTGAGCGCGCCGGTACGCCTGATCCGGCCACCGGCACGCGACTCCGTCCTCGTCTGCTCCTTGACTGCCAGGTCAGCCGCCATACTTCTTCGCGTTCTGCTCCAGGAGCTGGTTGGCCTTGGCGGCGCCGTCGGACAGCGCCTTGGCCGGCTCCTTACGTCCCAGGACAGCCTCGTTGATCGCGGTGACCACGGTGGCCATGGCCTCCGCGATACCCGGCTTCGGCGGCAGGAAGTGCAGGTCGTCGATCTGCGAGCCGATCGCCGACTGCTCCGGCAGCGCCTTGAACTCGGCGCTGTTCCGGATCTCGGCCCGGGCCGGCACCTGACCGCCCTTGGCCCACTCGATCGAGTGCTGGCTGATCCAGTTGATGAACACCTTGCCCGCGGCCAGCTTGTTGTCGTCCTTGGCCTTCTGCTTGAACTGCACGAACTGGTGCGAGCCGGCCCAGGCCGCCTTCTGCGTGCCGATCTGCGGCAGCGGCGCCACGCCCCACTGGAGGTTCTTGTCCTCCTTGAGCGTGTTGATGGTCCAGATGCCGTTCCAGTTGAACGCGTTCTTGCCGTTGCGGAAGGACACGAGGTCGGCGTCCTGGGCCACGTTCTTGGGGCTCCAGCCGTTCTTGATGTGGTCGGTCATCCAGGTCAGCGCCTGCACGCCGGGCTGCTCGGCGAAGAGCGCCTTGGTCGCCTGCTCGTCGAAGAGGTTGCCGCCGAACTGCCACAGCAGCGACTGGAACTGCATGCTGCCGGTGAACTCGAACGGCGTGACCCAGTCGCCCTGGATGCCCTTGGCCTTCATCTTGTCGAGGGCGTCGAGATATTCGTCATTGGTGGTCGGCGGCTTCGACGGGTCGAGGCCGGCCTTCTCCATGACCGTCTTGTTGTAGAAGAAGCCGAGCGGGTGCACGTCGAGCGGGATCGCGTAGCGGGTGTTGTTGTAGACGCCCGCGTTCCACACCGGCGGCGAGAAGTCCTCGGCCTTGAAGTTCAGCGCCTTGGCCAGGTCCTCCAGCGGCAGGATGACGCCGCGGGCGGCGTTGGTGGCCACGTTGTCGACGTGCATGATGCCGATGTCGGGGCCGTTGCCGGTGGCGACCGCGGCCGGCACCTTCTGGTAGTAGTCGGCCCACTGGTACGTGTTCATCGAGACCTTGATGTTCGGGTTCTCGGTGTTGAACTGGTCGACCAGCTTCTTCATGAACGGGCCGTCGCCGCCGGTGAAGCCGTTCCAGAAGGCCAGGGCCACGTTCGGACCGGTGTACGCGGTGGGCGCCGGCGCGGCGTTCTGCCCACCGCCGGTGACCTTCTCGTTCGGTCCACTGTCGCCGCACGCGCTGAGCAGGACGGCTCCGCCGGCGCCGGCGGTGAGACCGAGCAGGCCCCGTCGGGAGAATTGAAGATTCACTATGACTCCTCGGGAGTGAGGCACAGGGCGTGCCAGGAGACGGGCGGGAGGACGAGCTCGTTCCCCGGGGAGACAGCCGTCTCGCCGGTGAGCGTGAAGTGCCGCGCCAGGCGGTGCCGTGGGAAGGCGCGCAGATCGAGGTCGAGCGGCACCGGCTCGGTGCCGCGGTTGACGACGAAGACCGTGAGCGCGCCGGTCTCCTCGTCGTGGGTGGCGACGGCGTCGACCGCGGGGACCTCGCCGTAGCGGCCGGTGTCCATCGACGGTGCGGTCAGCGCGGGCCGCAGCACGGTGCCGCGGGCCAGCCGGGCGGTGTGCGCGAACGGGTGGAAGATGGTCTGCCGCCAGGCCCGGCCGCCGGGCTCGGTGCGGATCGGCGCGATGACGTTCACCAGCTGGGCCTGGCAGCCGACGGCCAGCCGGTCGGCGTGACGCAGCATGCTGATCAGCAGGTTGCCGACCACCATGGCGTCGGTGCCGTTGTAGTCGTCCTCGATCAGCGCCGGCAGCTCCTCGATCTCCCGGTCCTCGGGCTCGGTGAAGCGGCTCTGGTACCAGACGTTCCACTCGTCGAGCGAGAGCTTGATGCGCTTCGAGCGGCGCAGCTTGGCCCGTACGAAATCAGCCGTGGCCACCACGTTGTCGATGAACCCGTCAAGGTCGACGGCGGACGCCCGGAAGGTGGCCTCGTCGTACTTCTCCGGGTCGTAGTAGTTGTGGAGCGAGATGTAGTCGACCTGGTCGTAGGCCTGCTCGAGGACCGTGGCCTCCCATGAGGCGAAGGTCGGCATGCCCGAGTTGGAGCTGCCGCACGCGACCAGCTCGATGCTCGGGTCGACCCGCCTCATCGCGTGCCCGGCCCGGGCCGCCAGCTGCCCGTACTCGAGGGCGGTGAGGCTGCCGATCTGCCACGGGCCGTCCATCTCGTTGCCCAGGCACCACAGCTTCACGTCGTGCGGCCGGGCCACGCCGTGCTTGCGGCGCAGGTCGGCGGCGGCCGTGCCGTCGGGCAGGTTGCAATATTCGACGAGCTCGGCCGCGGCCTCGACGCCGCGGGTGCCGAGGTTGACCGCCATCATCGGCTCGACGCCGGCCAGGCTCGACCAGCGCATGAACTCGTTGAGGCCGAAGGCGTTGCTCTCCAGGGCCCGCCAGGCCAGGTCGAGGCGCCGGGGACGGTCGCCGCGCGGGCCGACGCCGTCCTCCCAGCGATAGCCGGAGACGAAGTTGCCGCCCGGATAGCGCACGGTGCTGACGCCGAGCTCGCGGACCAGCTCGAGCACGTCGCCGCGCAGGCCGTCGTCGTCGGCGGTGGGGTGGCCGGGTTCGAAGATGCCCGTGTAGACGCAGCGGCCCATGTGCTCCACGAAGGAGCCGAAGAGCCGGCGATCGACCGGTGCGACGGAGAAGGCGGGATCGAGGGTGAGGTGCGCCACTGCCATGCCACGTTTTTACAACGTTGCATTCATCGTTGTAAAGAGACGGCGGTAAACGTTCTGAAATCACGCCGTAACTTTGTTCAGGCGGACGTGCTCTCGCGGACCACCAGGCGGTGGTCGACGCGGAGCTCCCGCGGCGCGCCGTTCGCGGCCGCGCCGTCGGCCAGACGCTCGGCCAGCAGGTCCACGGCGAGCTGGGCGATCCGCGGGGCGTCCGGCGCGATCGTGCTCAGCGTCGGGGTGGAGAAGCGGCCGTCCTCGATGTCGTCGAAACCGATCACGGCGACGTCGCCGGGCACGTTCAGGCCACGCTCCAGCAGCGTGCGGATCGCGCCCAGGGCCAGCAGATCGTTGAAGCAGAAGACCGCGTCCGGCGGCTCGTCCCCGTCCAGCAGGCGGGCCATCGCGGCCGCGCCGTCGGCCCGGTGGAAGCTCTCCACCGGCGTCTCGATGCTCGGCAGCCCGGCCTCGGCCAGCACCGACCGATAGCCGGCCAGCCGCTGGTGGGCGGTCACGGCCGAGGGCCGGTCCTGCACGCCGATCGCGGCCACCCGCCGGCGGCCGAGCGAGGCCAGATGGCGGGTCGCGTCGGCCGCGGCCGCGGTGTTGTCGATCGCCACGTGATCGGCCGGCCCGTGCCACACCCGCTCGCCCAGTAGCACCATCGGGGTCCCGCTCTCCACCGCCAGCTCCTCGCCGGCCAGGGCGAGAGGGCTGAAGATCAGCCCGTCGATGGCGTGCCGGCGCAGCCCGGCGACCAGGTTGCGCTCGCGCTCGGCCTGCCCGTCGGTCTGGTCGACCAGGACGGTCCAGGAACGCTGCTCGGCCGCCTGCACGATCAGGCCGGCGATCTCGGCGAAGTACGGCGACTGGAGCTCGGGCACGGCCAGGGCGATCACCCCGGAACGGCCGCTGCGCAGCTGACGGGCGGCCATGTTGGGCACGTAGCCGAGCGCCTCGATGGCGGCCTGCACCCGGGCGCGCGTCGCCGGGGCCACGTGCACGTAACCGTTGACGACATTGGAGACCGTCTTGATCGACACGCCGGCCCGCGCGGCGACATCCTTGAGGCCCGGCGGCACGAATGTGGACTATACAACGTTGCAGTACTTAAGTCCGATCACCCGGCGGAGCTAAGCACCGGCTAAAGGATCTGCGTTCGCGATTACCGTGGCCGCATGTCCATGAGCGCAGCGTGTCTGCTTGCCGAGGAGCCCGTCGTGCATGTCGAGAGTGACCCCGACGCCTCGGTGGCCCTGCTGACCGTCGCCGGCCCCTGGGACCGCGCGCTGTGGCAGCGCACCACCAGCCGGCTCCAGAAGTGCCTGGCCGGGCATCCCGAGGCGATCATCGTGGACCTCTCCGGCCTGGAGGACCCCGAGGCGCGGAGCGCGCCGACCTGGATCACCGCCCGGCTCACCGCCGCGACCATGGAGCCGCCGGTCCAGCTGGCCCTCTGCGTCCCGCCCGACCTGCCGCTGGCCGACCGGCTCCAGCGTCTCGGCGCCCGCAACCACCTGCCCGTCTACGCCAAGGTCAGACAGGCCCGGGTGGCGATCGCCGGCCGGCTGCCGCTGACCGAGCGCCTGACCCTGACGCTGCGGCCCGACCCCGAGGCGCCCAGCCTGGCCCGCAACCTGGTCAGCGACGCCTGTCTGGCCTGGGATCTCCCCGACCTGCTGCACACGAGCCGGACCGTCATGTCGGAGCTGGTCACCAACGCGGTCGAGCACGCCCGCACCGAGACGACGGTGGTGGTCAGCCTGCGCGGACCCGGTCTGCACATGAACGTGGCCGATCTCTGCCCCGACCCGCCGCGTCTGATCAAGCCGGCCCGGGTACGCCGCGACCGGCCCCTCGACCAGCGCGGGCTCGGCCTGCGGCTCGTGGACGGCACGGCGACAGCGTGGGGATCGCTGCCGACCCGTACCGGAAAGGTCGTCTGGGCGACGCTGCTGCCACCACGGCGACGTTGAAACGTTCGAGGCCGCCCGGCGATGCCGGGCGGCCTCGAAAGAACTACTGGGCTTCGATGATCATTCCGGCGCCGACCGTGCGGTTGGTGCTCTCGTCGATCAGGATGAAGCCGCCGGTGGTGCGGTTGCGACGATATTCGTCGGCGAGCAGCGGCACGGTGGTGCGCAGGCGCACCCGGCCGATCTCGTTGAGCTTCAGCTCGCCGGCCGCCTCGTCCCGGTGCAGGGTGTTGACGTCCAGCCGGTACTGCAGGCCGCGCACGACGGTCCGGGCCGAGCGCGTGGTGTGCTTGATGGCGTATTTGCCGCCGACGCGCAGCGGCGCCGACTCGTCCATCCAGCAGACCATCGCCTCGATGTCCTGGGCGACCGCCGGCGCGTTGTGCGGGCGGCAGATCAGGTCGCCGCGCGAGATGTCGATCTCGTCGGCCAGCCGGACCGTGACCGACATCGGCGGGAAGGCCTCGTCGACCGGCCCGTCCGCGGTGTCGATGGCCTCGATCTTGCTGGTCAGGCCGGACGGCAGCACCATCACGTCGTCGCCCGGCTTGAGCACGCCCGAGGCGACCTGACCGGCGTAGCCGCGGTAGTCGGTGACCGTGGTCGACTGCGGGCGGATCACGTACTGCACCGGGAAGCGCACGTCGACCAGGTTGCGGTCGCTGGCGATGTGCACGTGCTCCAGGTGGTGCAGCAGCGACGGGCCGTCGTACCAGGGGCTCTTCTCCGAGCGCGACGCGATGTTGTCGCCGTTGAGCGCCGACACCGGGATGATCGTCAGGTCGGTGATCTCGAGCTTGGCCGCGAACGAGGTGAACTCGTCGGCGATCCGGTCGTAGACCGCCTTGTCCCAGTCGACCAGGTCCATCTTGTTGATGCAGAGCACTAGGTGCGGCACCCGCAGCAGCGAGGTCAGGAACGCGTGCCGGCGGGACTGCTCGACCAGGCCCTTGCGCGCGTCGACAAGGATCAGCGCCAGGTCGGCCGTGGAGGCGCCGGTGACCATGTTCCGGGTGTACTGGATGTGCCCCGGGGTGTCGGCGATGATGAACTTGCGCCGTGGCGTGGCGAAGTAGCGGTAGGCCACGTCGATGGTGATGCCCTGTTCGCGCTCGGCCCGCAGGCCGTCGGTGAGCAGCGCCAGGTTGGTGTATTCGTCACCGCGCGACGCGCTGGCCGCCTCGACGGCCTCCAGCTGGTCGGCGAAGATGGTCTTGGTGTCGTACAGAAGACGCCCGATCAGGGTGGACTTGCCGTCGTCGACGCTGCCGGCGGTGGCGAACCGCAACAGGTCCATGCGCGCCGAAGGCGCCGTCTCGTTCTCCAGGACGGCCTGGCTCATCAGAAGTAACCCTCTCGCTTGCGGTCTTCCATCGCGGCCTCGCTGACCTTGTCGTCACCGCGGGTCGCGCCACGCTCGGTGATCCGGGTCGCGGCGACCTCGTCGATCACCTTCTCCACCGTGTCGGCCTCGGACAGCACGGCCGCGGTCTGCGAGGCGTCGCCCACCGTGCGGTAGCGGACGCGGCGCACCTCGGACGTCTCGCCGTCCTTGAGCTGGATGAACTCGTTGACCGCGTAGAACATCCCGCCCCGCTCCACGACCTCACGGTCGTGCGCGTAGTAGATGCTCGGCAGCGGCACCTGCTCCTTGGCGATGTAGTGCCAGATGTCGAGCTCGGTCCAGTTGGAGAGCGGGAACACCCGGATCGACTCGCCCGGGTGGTGCCGGCCGTTGTAGAGGGCCCAGAGCTCGGGCCGCTGGTTCTTCGGGTCCCACTGGCCGAACTCGTCGCGGAAGCTGAACATCCGCTCCTTGGCGCGTGCCTTCTCCTCGTCGCGGCGGGCGCCGCCGAAGAGGGCGTCGAAGCGGTATTTCTCGACCGCGGCCAGCAGCACCGGGGTCTGGATGCGGTTGCGCGTGCCGTCGGGCAGCTCGCGCACCAGGCCGGTGTCGATCGCCTCCTGGACGCTGGCCACGACCAGGTTGAGGCCGAGGGTGGCGACCCGGGTGTCGCGGTAGTCGAGCACCTCGGGGAAGTTGTGGCCCGTGTCGACGTGCATGACGGGGAAGGGGATGCGGGCCGGGGCGAAGGCCTTCTCGGCCAGCCGCAGCATGACGATCGAGTCCTTGCCCCCGGAGAACAGCAGGACGGGACGCTCGAACTCGGCCATGACCTCGCGCATGACGAAGATGGCCTCGGCTTCGAGGGCATCGAGATGCGAGACGCGGTACGGCTTTGTCTGGCTCATCGGTGGGTTCCAGACCTTTCCGGCTTTTCGGCGCTGTTGTGTTACCTAGGGGGAACCGTCATTTTGACGGAAGGTGACGCTGCAACGCTGCAAGTAACCGAGGAGCGAGATCCTTACGGCACACCACCAGGTCCGGCAACTTAGGGTCGGCCTCGTTGTATCTCAGCGTAGAACCGTCGATACGGGAAGCGTGCAGGCCCGTGGCCAGCGCCACAGCGACCGGCGCGGCCGAGTCCCACTCGTACTGGCCGCCCGCGTGGACGTACGCGTCGGCGTCGCCGTTGATCACCGCCGCGATCTTCACGCCGGCCGAGCCCATCGGCACCAGCTCGGCCCCGAGCTCCTCGGCCAGTGTCGTGACAAAGGCCGGCGGACGGGTGCGGCTGGCCGCGATCCGGATCGGCCCGCCCGTGGCCGACTCCAGCGGCAGCGGCGGATAGGCCGGCGGATGGTCGGTGGCGATCGTCCGGTGCTGCGCGGGCATCGCGACCGCGCCCGCGGCCAGGCAGGACGGGCTGCCGCAGTCGGCCGTCCAGAGGGCCACGTGCACGGCCCAGTCGGACCGCCCCTCCTCGGAGAACTCCCGGGTGCCGTCGAGCGGGTCGACGATCCAGACCCGGCCCGCGTTCAGCCGCTCCGGGCGCACGCTGCCCGGCTCGCCGTCGCGCCACGCCGCGCGGGCGTGGTCGTCCTCCTCGGACAGCACCGCGTCGGCCGGGCGCCACCGCGCCAGCTCGGCCTTCATCAGGTCGTGCGCGGCCTTGTCACCGGCCGCCTTGAGGGCGGCGCCGTCGCCGTGCCCCATCTCCGCACGCACCTGGAGCAGCGCCTGGCCGGCCCGGTCGGCCAGCCAGCGGGCGAAGGCGCCGTCGGTCACCGGCGCGTGGCCGGAGTCCGTGCTCTCCCGTTGCGAGGTCATGCGCGCCGACGTCTCTGTCCGCTCGCCCACAGTTCGTCTCCCCAAGATTTCAGTACGCTCCAGATGACCGCACCACCGCCGTCATCGTGCGCAACAGGATGACCAGGTCCAAACTCAGCGACCAGTTCTCCACATAGCGCAGGTCCAGCCGGACCGCTTCCTCCCACGGTAGATCCGAACGTCCGGATACTTGCCACAGGCCCGTCATGCCCGGCTTGACGGCGAGCCGGCGCCGCACGTCGTCGGCGTACGCCGCGACCTCGGCCGGCAGCGGCGGGCGCGGGCCCACCAGCGACATCTGCCCCAGCACCACGTTGAGCAGCTGCGGCAGCTCGTCCAGGGAGAACCGGCGCAGATATCGCCCGACCGGGGTGACCCGCGGATCGTCCCGGATCTTGAAGAGCACACCGTCGTGCTCGTTGAGATGCCTCAGCTCGGCCAGGCGGGCCTCGGCATCGACATACATGCTGCGGAACTTGTAGATGCGGAAGTGACTGCCGTCACGACCCACCCGCACCTGACGAAAGAGTACCGGCCCGCGCGAGGTGACCCGCACACACAGTGCGACGCCCAGCAGCAGCGGGCCGAAGATCACGAGCAGGGCCAGCGCCCCGAGCCGGTCGACCGCCTCCTTGACGAGCCTCGATCCGCCGTGCAGCCGCGGATGCTCGACGTGCAGCATCGGCAGCCCGTCGAAGGGCCGGATCGTGGTGCGGGCGCCGGCCACGTCGACCAGCGCGCTGGCCACCACCAGGTCGACCTCGTCCCGCTCGAGCCGCCAGGCCAGCCGGCGCAGCTGCTCGCCGTCGAGCTCGGGGCAGCTCAGCACCACGACGGTGTCGGCGTCGGCCTGCTCGACCGCGCCGGCCACATCGTCGAAGGTGCCGTACACGACGAAGCCGCTGACCCCGGCGCCGTCGTGGCCCGGCGGCAGGCAGGCACCGACCACCTCGAGCCCGTGGTAGCGCTCCCGCCGCAACTGCCGGGCCATGCCGATGATCGACAGCTCGTGCCCGACCAGAATCACCCGGCGCAGGTTCTCGCCCCGGGCCCGGGCCAGGTGCAGCCGCTTGCGCAAGGCGAAGCGCAGCACCGCCGACGCGACGATCGCCGTGGGCAGGGCGGCCAGGACATAACTTCGGGCCAGATCGAGATCGAGGGCGTACGACACCAGGGCCGCACCCGCGATCAGCCCGACCCCACCGCGGAGCACGCGCTGATATTCGTCGGTGCCGACGAACAGATAGCGCCGCTCGTACGCCCGCGAGACCGCCAGCACGACGAGCAGCAGCACCGGCAGCAGGGCCGAGAGCAGGATGTAGCCGCGGTTGTAGGTGGTGACCTCGTCACCGAAGCGCAGGGCGAAGGCGGTGGCGCCGGCCGCGGTGCCGGCCACCAGGTCGCACAGCACCAGCGAGCGGACGTAGCTGCGCTCCCAGCGCTGCCGCCGCGACATGGCCGCGTGCCGCCCGCGCATCCGGATGAACGGCCGGGCCTGCGGTCGCACCGCCGCCGAGCGGTTGCGCCGCTGCGACCAGTGCCGATCGACCGCGTGGTTGCGCGCGGGATCAGCCGCTTCCGTCCCCGCCCGCGGCGGCGCGTTGTCCGGCTTCCCGCCACCCGCGCCGCCCTTGACCGGGCCGCTGTGGGTCCGCTCCTCGCTCGATCGCGAGCCGGCGCCGGCCGGGGGCGGGCTCAGCGGCACGACCGGGGCCGGGATTCTCGAGTTCCGCGCGACGGCCTTCTTCGGGCCCTGGTTGGCCGGCGGGTGGTTGGCCCAGCCGTACCCCTCGGGAGGCTCGTGGCCGTGCTCCTCCGGCCGCCCGATCTCCGGAAGCAGAACTGTCGGCTCGGTCAGCACCGACTCTCGCGGCGCGGACAGGTCCTGCCGCATACCGAACCTCCCCCGTACGCCGGTCAAAACGCACCGAACCGGTGCGTACGTGTGACCAACGGACGGACGGTCGAACGCGTCACGGGATCGAGAGACGGACAAAACCGCCCAAATGATCTATCCGTTCGAGCCCCGTGAGATCAACCGCCGTGGTATTTGTTCTGCGCCCACTCGACACCCTCGAGCACGATCGCCTCCACCACGTCGGCCGCCCGGTCGATGAGGAAGTCCAGCTCCTTGCGTTCCACGCCGGAGAAGTCGGAGAGCACGTAGTCCGCCGGATCCTGCCGCCCGGGCGGACGGCCGACCCCGAAACGGACCCGGGCGTACTCCTTGCTCGACAGCGACTTCGACATCGAACGCAGTCCGTTGTGGCCACCCTCACCACCGCCACGCTTAGCCCGTACCTGACCGAAAGGCACATCAAGCTCATCGTGCACGGCGATCACGTTCGACACCGGCACTTTGAAGAACTGGGCCAGCGAGACGACCGCGTTGCCGGACAGGTTCATGAAGGTCAGCGGCTTCACCAGTACGAGCTTGGGCCCACCGAAACCGAGACGCCCTTCCGCCACCTCGCCGTGGGCGCGCTTGGACCGGCCGAACTTGGCGCCCACCCGGGACGCCAGCAGATCGGCCACCATGAAGCCCACGTTGTGCCGGTTCCCGGCGTACTCCTTACCGGGGTTGCCCAGCCCAACGACCAGCCACGGCGCGTCCTCAGTCACAAGTTCCTCCACAAACGCGTATCGGGGAAAGTGCCCAGTGGCACTTTCCCCGATCACAGCCCGATCCTTGTTACTCCGCGGCGGGAGCCTCTTCGCCCTCGGCCGGCGCCTCGGCGCCCTCGGCCGACTCGCCCTCGAGCTGCTCGGCCGTCTGCGCCTGCGAGACGATCGCCAGCACGAAGTCGGGCTCGACGGCCAGCTCGACGCCGCTCGGCAGCGTCACGTCGCCGGCGGTGATCTGCGCGCCCGCCTCGAGGCCCTCGATCGAGACGTCGAGGCCGCTCGGCAGGTGCAGCGCGTCGGCCACGACGGCCAGGGTGTTGGACTCGTGCACGACGAGCGTGTTGCGGGCGGCCTCGCCGGTCAGGTTGACCGGGACGTCGACCTGGACCTTCTCGCCGCGCTTGACGATGATCAGGTCCACGTGCTCGTACGTGTCCTTGATCGGGTCACGCTGGATCGCCTTGGGCAGGGCGAGCGTCGCGGCGGACGCGCCCTGGATGTCGATCGTGAAAACCTGGTTGAGACCGCCGTGCCGGATCGCGGCGGCGAACTCACGGGCCGGCAGCGCGATGTGCTGCGGCTTCTCGCCGTGGCCGTAAAGCACGGCGGGCACCAAACCGGCCCGGCGCGTGCGGCGGGCACCACCCTTGCCGAACTCGGTGCGGGGCTCGGCGCTGATCTTTACCTCGGACACGGGGAAACTCCTGAAACTCTTCGATCGGGCTGCGTCTAAGTCGGCGGGCTGCGGCAGTGCTGATCGGCCACCGGAAGGTGCTGGAGGCCGTCGTCGGCGCTGCCGGGCAAGGGGGCGCGCTGGGCACAGGCCCGGAGCACCGCGTCGATCACGGTGCCCCCGAAATGGCTGCGAACCTCAGCAGACCGCGGGGCACCCTCGCCGTGGCAACCGCACTATCTTACCCACAGCCTGAGCGCACTCCTCAGCGGGTCCGGTCCGCTGCGGCAGTCCGCGCAAACTTCACCCGGTAGAGGTTTCAGCTGAGACCACCGAAGAGCGTGGTCACGGAGCCGTCGTCGAAGACTTCACGGATCGCCCGGGCCAGCAGCGGGGCGATGGACAACACAGTGATCTTGTCGAGCCGCTTCTCCGGGGGCAGCGGCAGTGTGTTCGTCACCACGAGCTCGCTGATCCGGCTGTTCTTGAGCCGCTCGGTGGCCGGATCGGAGAGCAGCGCGTGGGTCGAGGCCACGATCACATCGGCCGCGCCCTCGTCCCAGAGGATGTCGGCCGCCTTGGTGATCGTGCCGCCGGTGTCGATCATGTCGTCGACGATCAGGCAGACCCGGCCCTCGACCTCGCCGACCACGCGGTTGGCCACGACCTGGTTGGGCTTGAGCGGGTCACGGGTCTTGTGGATGAAGGCCAGCGGGCAGCCGCCCAGCCGGTCGGTCCACCGCTCGGCCACGCGCACCCGGCCCGAGTCGGGCGCGACCACGGTCATCGGCCGGCCCGCGTACTTCTTCTGCACGTGCTCGGCCAGGATGTCCATCGCGAACAGGTGGTCGACCGGCCCGTCGAAGAAGCCCTGGATCTGCGCGGTGTGCAGGTCGACGGTGAGGATCCGGTTGGCGCCGGCGGTCTTCAGCAGGTCGGCGACCAGGCGGGCCGAGATCGGCTCGCGGCCGCGGTGCTTCTTGTCCTGCCGCGAGTACGGATAGAACGGCAGGACCACGGTGATGCGCTTGGCCGATCCGCGCTTCAGCGCGTCGATCATGATCAGGGTCTCCATGACCCATCGGTTGACGCCCTCGGTCACCGACTGCACGACGAACGCGTCCGAGCCACGGACCGAGTCCTTGAACCGGACGAAGATCTCACCGTTGGCGAACTCGTACGAGTCGGCCGGGGTCGGCGCGACGCCGAGCACTTGGCCGATCTCGTCCGCCAGCTCCGGGAAACCACGTCCGGAGAAAAGCATCAGACTCTTACGGTTCTCCGCGACGATGCTGCCCATCGGCTCGCTACTCCCGTTGGATCGAGGGGGTGGGGATGTGATCGAGTGAAGTATCCCCCGAGGCCACCGAAGCGCCACGTTACGCGGGCACCGGGTGGGATGCCTCACCCCCAGCGGATCACTCC
Source organism: Actinoplanes sp. NPDC000266 (assembly GCF_042899005.1). NCBI lineage: Bacteria > Bacillati > Actinomycetota > Actinomycetes > Micromonosporales > Micromonosporaceae > Actinoplanes > Actinoplanes sp. NPDC000266. Next base: position 257,712 of record NZ_JBIAZI010000005.1, on the reverse strand, counting down.
TGGTCAGAACGGGTTCACCCGGCCGCTACCGCACCACCGAGCGCACCTGGATCATCACCGTTCGAGCGCGCCGGCAGGCCCTGATGTCGGATAGCCGCCACCGGCGGGTGTACCCCCAGCTTCCCGCAGTTACCGCACGGCCGCACGGCGTTCGCTTTTTGCACAGGAACCGCCCGGACTTTGCACAGCGACGGCCCAGGCGGATGCCGCCCGGGCCGTACACCTCAATCGTCTTTCACTCCGATTCGGAGATCTCACCCTCGGGGGCCTTGGCCTCCTGGAAGCGCTCGGCCGCCGCGGCCGACACCGTGCCGGCCCGGCGGCGGGCCACCCAGCCCTCCACGTTGCGCTGCGGCGCCCGGGTCACGGCCAGAGCGCCCGCGGGGACCGTGCCCGAGATCGCGCTGCCGGCCGCCACGTACGCGCCCGGCTCGATCGTGGCCGGCGCGATCAGCACGGTGTCGGAGCCGACGAACGCGGCCTCGCCCACGGTCGTGTGGTTCTTGTTGACGCCGTCGTAGTTGGCGAAGATCGTGCCGGCGCCGATGTTGGACTTGGCGCCGATCGTGGCATCGCCCACATACGACAGGTGCGGCACCTTGGCGCCGTCGCCCAGCTCGGCGTTCTTGGTCTCGACGAAGCCGCCGACCTTGGCCTTGCGGCCGAGCTTGGTGCCCGGGCGCAGGAACGAGAACGGGCCGACCGTGGCCTCGTCGCCGATCTGGGCGCCGATCGAGTGGGTGCGCAGGACCACCGCGCCGGCGCCGACGGTCGTGTCGATCAGCGTCGTGTCGGGACCCACGATGGCACCACCGGCCACACTGGTCGCGCCGATCAGCTGCGAGTTCTGGTCGATCTCGGCGTCCGGCTCGAGCGTCACGGTCACGTCGATCCACGTGGTCGACGGGTCGAGAATCGACACCCCGCGGCGCATCCAGGCCTCGTTCACCCGGTCGCGCAGCAGCGCGCGCAGCTTGGCCAGCTCGGCCCGGTCGTTGCAGCCCAGCGTCTCCTGAGCGTCCGGCGCCACGAAGACGCCGACCGGGTCGCCGGCCGAGGCGAGCAGGCCGAAGACGTCGGTGAGGTATTCCTCGCCCTGGTCGTTGTCGGTGGACAGCTTGGAGAGCGCCTCACGCAGCGACGCCACGTCGAACGCGTAGATGCCCGCGTTGATCTCGCGGATCGCCTTGACGTCGGCCGACGCGTCGCGCTCCTCGACGATGCGCTCGAGGTTGCCGGCGGCGTCGCGCACGATGCGGCCCAGGCCGGCCGGGTCGGGCACCTCGGCCGCCAGCACGGTGGCGCCGCGCCGGCCGGCCTCGTGGGCCGCGATCAGGTCGGACACGGTCTCGGGGCGCAGCAGCGGCACGTCGCCGTTGAGCACCACGACCGTGCCGGTGGCGTCGGGCACGGCCTCGAGCGCGATGCGCACCGCGTGGCCGGTGCCGTTCTGCTCGGCCTGAAGCACCGGGACGGCGGTCGGGGCGATCTCGGTGAGGTGTGTCTTGACCTGGTCGGCCTTGTGGCCGACGACCACGATCACCTGCTCGGCGCCGGCCGGCTCGGCGGCGGCCAGCACGTGACCGACCAGGGTGCGGCCCAGCAGCGGGTGCAGGACCTTGGGCGTCGCGGACTTCATCCGCTTGCCTTCACCGGCGGCGAGAACGACGACGGTACGACGAGGGGACTGGCTCACGCGGTACTCCATTGCTCGCAGTAGAGAGATTGACGCGGAGGGGCGGCGACACACACAGCCGCGCGGACAGACTGCTCCCGGAAGAGGATTCGAACCCCTATAAACGGCACCAAAAGCCGCGGTCCTACCATTAGACGATCCGGGACCATTCGGACTTTTCCCGTTCGGGATCCATCCACCGGTCACATCTTAGCGGCACGCCCGCCATGCTCACCGGCCGCAATCCCGACAGTGGGATCTCCCAAAGCTACGGGCACGTAAGTTACGGTGACGTAGCCGTAAGTAGTTGATCTCCCCCGGATCAGTGAGGTGTCATGACATCCACGGCCGAGAAGTCCGCCCCCAAACCCCTCACCGACGGCCCGCAGTCGCGCGGCATCCTCATCGCCCTCTACGGATTCGTCGTCATCCCCTTCCTGGCCGTCCTCGCGGCCGTGCCGGTCGCCTGGGGCGGCTGGCTCGCCTGGTCCGACGTCGCGATCGGCGCCGTGTTCTACCTGATCTCCGGCCTGGGCATCACGGTCGGCTTCCACCGCTACTTCACGCACGGCTCGTTCAAGGCCAAGCGCTGGCTGCGGGTCGCGCTCGGGCTGGCCGGCTCACTGGCCATCGAGGGCAACATCATCCAGTGGGTGGCCGACCACCGCCGGCACCACATGTTCAGCGACCAGGAGGGTGATCCGCACTCGCCGTGGCGCTACGGCACCGGATACTGGGCCCTGACCAAGGGCCTGTTCTTCGCCCACATGGGCTGGATGTTCAGCCGCCAGCTGTCGAACCGGGAACGGTTCGCCCCCGACCTGCTGGCCGACAAGGACATCAACCGGATCGACCGGTTCTTCCCGGCCGTCGTGATCTTCTCGACGCTCGGCCCGGCGCTGATCGGCGGCCTGGTGACCTGGTCGTGGCAGGGTGCGCTGACCGCCTTCTTCTGGGCCGGCGTGGTGCGTGTCGGCCTGCTCCACCACATCACCTGGTCGATCAACTCGGTGTGCCACGTCTACGGCGAGCGCCCGTTCGAGGTGCGCAACGGCGACAAGGCGGCCAACTTCTGGCCGCTGGCGATCGTGTCGCTCGGCGAGAGCTGGCACAACCTGCACCACGCCGACCCGACCTGCGCGCGGCACGGCGTGCTGCGCGGTCAGATCGACATCTCGGCCCGGTTCATCTGGCTCCTCGAGCGCGCCGGCGCGGCGTACAACGTGAAGTGGCCCAGCCCTGAACGGCTGGCCGCCAAGGCTGTCAAGATGGCCGGGTGACGGATCCCATCGACGACGAGCGCCCCCGCACCCGCCGCCAGCGGCCGCCCGCGGCCCCCCGGGTTCGCATGTCGGCCGCGCAGCGGCGGGAGCAGCTGATCTCGATCGGCCGCCAACTGTTCGCCGAGCGCGGCTTCGACGCGACCAGTGTGGAGGAGGTCGCGGCCCGGGCCAAGGTCTCCAAGCCGGTGGTCTACGAGCATTTCGGCGGCAAGGAAGGGCTGCACGCGGTGGTCGTCGACCGTGAGGTGCGCTCGATGCTCGACCGGATCGCCAGCGCGTTGACCGCGGGGCACCCCCGTGAGCTGCTGGAACAGGCGGCGCTGGCCCTGCTCGACTACATCGAGGACGAGCCGCACGGCTTTCAGGTGCTGGTGCGCGAGTCGCCGGTGCTGTCCCCGGCCGGCAACTTCTCCAGCGTGATGAACGACGTGGCCCACCAGGTTGAGCACATCCTGGGCGACGAGTTCCGCCGCCGCGGTCTCGACCCGAAATTCGCCGAGCTGTACTCGCAGGCCCTGGTCGGCATGGTCGCGCTGGTCGGCCAATGGTGGCGCGAGGCCCGCAAGCCCAAGAAGGAGATGGTCGCGGCCCACCTGGTCAACCTGGCCTGGAACGGCCTGTCCAACCTCGAGCCGAAACCGACCCTGATCACCCGCAAGGTGAAATAGAAAAGGCCCGCCGTTCAGGCGGGCCTTTCCGGTTCGCTGAGATCAGGCCGTGCGGCCCTCGCGCACCTGGCGCGGGGCGCCGGCCTTGCTCGGCTCGGCGACCTTGCTGTAGAGGCCGGCCGTGATGAGGATGATGCCCGCGAGGTAGGTGACCACGACCGTGGACACCGTGAACCCGAGGAAGTTGGCGTCGGTGCGGCTGGCCGCGAGCTCGTAGCTGCCGAAGACCAGCAGCGCCCACCCGACGTACTTGTACGCCTCGACGTCGAGGTTGCGGCCGATGACGGCGGCGCCGAGCACGATCGCGCCCAGCACCAGCGAGATGATCGACCACAGCAGGTTGCTGCCCTGGCCGAGGACCCGCTCGCCGTTGTCACCGGTGAAGCTCTCGCCGGAGGTCTGGATGAAGCCGACGATGGCGAACACGATGAGGTAGGCGCCGACCAGGAGGCCGAGCGCGCGGTACAGCGGCCGCAGCGGGTGGTTTACCGGGGTGTGCGCCATGGTGTCCGTCTCCAAGGTCAGGTGTTGTACACGCCGATTCTCGCGTATCCCGGTCAAGCGGCGCAGGCACACCCCCCGGATCAGTTACCGGGCACCTGCTCCGCGAGCTCGAGCCAGGCCTCCTCGACCGCGGCGCGTTCCTCTTGTACCGATTTGAGCTGCGCGTCCAACTCTACGATCTTGCCGTAGTCGCTGCCGTGCTGAGCCAGGCTTTCGTTGATCTTGACCACGCGCTCGTCGAGCTTGGCCAGCTGCCGTTCCAGCTTGGCCAGATCTTTGCGAGCCTGCCGCACCTCGGCCGCGGAGAGGCCAGTCGCGCTTTCCGCGCTTTTCCCCGGTACGCCCGTGGAAACGCCCGCCGCGGGCCCCAGCCCCGACGCGGCGCGTTCGAGGTATTCGTCGATGCCACCGGGCAGATGCACCAGACGGCCGTCGCCGAACATGCCGTACGCCGTGTCGGTGACCCGCTCGACCAGGTAGCGGTCGTGGCTCGCCACGATCATCGTGCCCGGCCAGGAGTCGAGCAGGTCCTCCAGCGCGGCCAGCGTGTCGGTGTCGAGGTCGTTGGTCGGCTCGTCGAGCAGCAGCACGTTCGGCTCGGTGGCGAGCAGGCGCAGCAGCTGCAGACGCCGGCGCTCACCACCGGAGAGGTCGCTGACCGGCGTCCAGATGCGCTTGTCGGTGAAGCCGAACACCTCGGCCAGCTGACCGGCCGACAGCTCCCGGTCGCCCAGCTTGACCCGCTTGGCGACCTCTTCGACCGCCTCGAGCAGGCGAAGCTCGCCGGGCAGCTCCTTCAGCTCCTGTGACAGGAACGCGGCCCGCACGGTCGAGCCGGTGACCAGGCGCCCGCCGTCGGGCGTGGTCACCCCGGCCAGCAGGCGCAGCAGCGTGGTCTTGCCGGCGCCGTTGGCGCCCAGGATCGCGAACCGGTCACCCGGCCCGACCTGCCAGGTCAGGCCCTTGAAGATCGGCTTGGGGCCGGCGTTGAGGGTCACGTCCTCGAGGTCGTAGACCTGCTTGCCGAGCCGGCTGGTGGCCAGTTTCTGCAGGCTCACGGTGTCGCGCACCGGCGGCACGTCAGCGATCAGAGCGTTCGCGGCGTCGATGCGGAACTGCGGCTTGGACGTACGCGCCGGCGGGCCCCGCCGCAGCCAGGCGATCTCTTTGCGCAGCAGATTTTGCCGCCGGGCCTCGACGACGGCGGCGACCCGCTGGCGTTCGGCCCGCGCGAGGGTCCAGGCCGCATAGCCGCCCTCGTACGCGTGCACCTGCTCGTCGACGACCTCCCAGGTCGCCGTGCAGACGGCGTCGAGGAACCAGCGGTCGTGGGTGACCACGACGAGCGCGCCCCGGTGGGTCGACAGCAGGTAGCGGGCGAGCCAGTCGACACCGGCCACGTCGAGGTGGTTGGTGGGCTCGTCGAGGATCAGCAGATCGTTCTCGCGCACCAGCAGCGCGGCCAGCGCGACCCGGCGGCGCTCGCCACCGGACATCGGGCCGACCGGGGTGTCGAGCCCGAGATAGCCCATGCCGAGGCCGTCGAGGATGGCCCGCACCCCCGCGTCGCCGGCCCACTCGTGCTCGGCGCCCATGCCGTCGGACAGCCAGGCGGTGCCGAGCACGACGTCGCGCACGGTCGCCTCGCCGTCGAGGGCGAAGGTCTGCGGAAGGGTGGCGACGCGCAGGTCGCGCCGGTGGGTGACCCGGCCGGAGTCGGGTTCCTCGCCCTTGGCGAGCATGCGGAGAAGTGTCGACTTGCCCGCCCCGTTGAGGCCGACGATGCCGACGCGGGCGTCGTCGTCGAGGCCGAGAGAGACGTCGGTGAGCAGCTGACCGGCGGCGCCGTAGCCCTTGGAGACCCGGTCGAGGTTGATGATGTTTGCCACGATGCGGTCTAGGTTACCCGCGCGCCCGGCATCGGCCCCCGCGCGGTGACCGCTTCCCGGCACACCCCGGCCGCGTTGATCTCGGCCGCGACCCGGGCCGCGTGCCCCGCGTCGGTGGTCAGGAAGACGCAGGTCGGCCCCGACCCGGAGACGAGCCCGGCCACCGCGCCGGCCCGCTGCCCGGCCTTGAGCACCTCGGTCAGCTCGGGCCGCAGCGCGAGCGCGGCCGGCTGAAGGTCGTTGCCGAGCGCCGCCCCGAGCACGGCCGGGTCACGCTGGCGCAGGGCGGTCATCAGCTCGTCGGGGTCGCCCAGCGCCTTGGGCGGGAAGGAGCTGTCACGCAGCTCGTCGAGCTTGCGGTAGACGGCCGGCGTGGAAAGACCGCCGTCGGCGATGGCGACCACCCAGTGCCACGTGGTGGGCCGGGCCAGGATCGGGCTGACGGTCTCACCGTGCCCGGTGCCCAGGGCCGTGCCGCCGTGCAACAGGAAGGGAATGTCGGACCCGAGGGTGGCACCCACCTCGGCCAGCTCGTCACGGGAGAGACCGGTCCCCCACAGCATGTCGCAGGCGATCAGCGTGGCCGCCGCGTCGGCGCTGCCCCCGGCCAGCCCACCGGCCAGCGGAATGGTCTTACGAAGGTGCAGCCGCGCGTAAGCCGGCATCCGCGTCCGCGCCGCGAGCGCCTTGGCCGCCCGAATGATCAGGTTGCTCTCGTCGAGCTCCAGCGCACCGGTGCCCTCCCCCTCCATGGTGAGGGTGAGCGTGTCCCCGGCCCGCGCCGTCAGCTCATCGAACAGGCTGATCGCGTGATAAACGGTGTTCAGCTCATGGAACCCGTCGGCCCGCAGCGGCCCGACCCCGAGATGAAGATTGATCTTCGCAGGGACCCGCACCCGCACCGGCCCGTGATGCCGGCGAGGCTCGTCATCGTCCGGCCCCCATGCCTCCGTCACGGAGTGATGTCCCGAATAGGCAACTTGATCTCAAACGGCGCGCTCAGCACAAGCTCATCCTCTGCATCAGCAGCCAGTTGGTAGCAGCCACCGACAAGGTCGTAGGCATAGACATGGACGGGGTCCTGCTCGATGCGCCAGTAGTGCGGGACGCCCACCTTCGCGTATTGAGCTGGTTTCTCCAGACGATCTCGCCGCTTGGTGCTAGGCGACACGATCTCCACCGCGACGCTCACCTGGTCAGCATCGAAGAAATGGTGCTCGAGATCGACGGGTTTATGCAGGAGCAGGACATCCGGCTCAAGAGTCTCCCGGACGCCGACAAGGATGCCGACCGCCAGAAGAGGCTCGAAGGTGGTCGGCGCATGCCTGAGCATCCACATCCAGAGCAGACCACTGATCTTTTGATGCGCTCCGCTCGGCGTGGGGACCACGGAAAGGGCTCCGGCCAGAAGTTCGACTCGGGGGGCACCGACGCGCATCTTCAGGACGTCTTCGATCGTGTAAGCCCGGTTGCGCTGTCGAATGGGGTCCGGTGCCCACTCCAGTTCACCAGCCGGTTGCGCGGTCATGAGTCCACCTCCTGGGGCGGCGCTTCGGTCGGGCTGAGCTTACCGCCGGAGGGCGACTGTTTTGCCGCCCCGGCGATCGCGGTGAACTGCTCGACGGTCAGGGACTCGCCGCGGGCCTGCGGGCTGATTCCGGCCGCCACCAGCAGCTTCTCGGCCCGGTCGGCGCCGCCGGCCCACCCGGCCAGGGCGGCCCGCAGGGTCTTGCGCCGCTGGGCGAAGGCCGCGTCCACGACAGCGAAGACAGCCGATCGGTCGACACCACCCGGAGGGGTGCGCGCGGTGAACGCGACCAGTCCCGAGTCCACATTGGGCACCGGCCAGAACACCGCCGGCGGCACCTTGCCCGCCGACCGCGCCTCGGCATACCAGGCCAGTTTGACGGACGGAACCCCGTACACCTTGGAACCCGGACCGGCGACCAGCCGGTCGGCGACCTCCTTCTGCACCATGACCAGACCTCCGCGCAGTGTCGGCAGCTCGGCCAGCAGATGGAGCACCACCGGAACCGCCACGTTGTACGGCAGATTGGCCACGAGCATCGTCGGCGCCGGCTCGAAAATCCCGGCCCGCACGTGCAGGGCGTCGGCGTTGTGCACGGTCAGATGAGCGTCGGAGACGGTCTCCGGCAGCGCGGCGGCCAGCCGCGGATCGATCTCGACGGCGTGCACATGGCGGACCGCGCCGACCAGCCCGAGGGTGAGCGAGCCCAGCCCCGGGCCGACCTCGAGCGCCACGTCGTCGGGCCGCAGCCCGGCCGCGGCGACGATGCGCCGGATCGTGTTCGGGTCGTGCAGGAAGTTCTGGCCGAGCTTCTTGGTGGGCGCCACGCCGAGACGGGCGGCCAGTTCCCGGATCTCCGCCGGGCCGAGAAGAGCGTCAGCCATGGGTTCAGAGCCTACGGGGAGGGCCGCCGCGGGGTACAAACGAGCCATGAGCGAGTTGCTGGCGTTACGCGGGGTGGTCGAGGCCACCCCTGAAGCGGTGGCCGCCGTCCTGCTCGACGTGCGTCCCGGCGGCCGCTCCCCGATCGCCGTCACCGGCACGATCGAGGAGACGGACGTCGGCGACCAGTTCGAAGTGATCCAGGACGGCAGCAGGATGAGCGTGGCGATCGACCGCGCGGCCCGCTCGGTGACCATCGAGGGCGCGTGGTGGTACCGCGGGGTCACGTCGGTCGAGCCGGACGATCGGGGCAGCCTGGTCCGCTTCCGCATGTTCAACATCGCCGAGGGCACGGGCTGGGCGGTCCGCTTCGTCTCCCGGGGCCCGATCAACGCCGCTCCGCGCACGTTCGCCGAGACCCTCAGCCGCCTCGGCGCCGAACTGAACACCCGCGCCTGGATCGAATGATCAGCGCCAAGGGCCGAACACCCGTTCGCCGTTGGCCGAGATCGCGGCGCACAGCTCGTCCACGTCCTGACCTCGAGTTTCGGCCAGTGCCCGGACCGTCAACGGAATCAGGTACGACGCGTTCGGGCGGCCCCGGTGCGGCACCGGGGTCAGGTACGGCGCGTCGGTCTCCACCATGATCTGTGACGGCGGGGTGAGCGCGGCGGCCTCCCGCAGGGCGCCCGCGCTGGCGAACGTCACCGTGCCCGCGAAGCTCAGGTGGAAGCCTCGGCGTACGCATTCGGCGGCGAAGGCGGCGTCGCCCGAGAAGCAGTGCATGACGACCGTGTCCGGCGCTCCCTCGGAGTCGAGGATCCGCAGTACGTCCTCGTGGGCGTCCCGGTCGTGGATGATCAGGGCCTTGCCGTGGCGCTTGGCGATGGCGATGTGGGCCCGGAAGCTCTTCTCCTGCGCCTCGCGGCCGTCAGGACCCGTACGAAATGTGTCCATGCCCGTCTCGCCGATGCCCCGCACCCTCGGCTCGGCCGCGAGCGCCTCGATGACGCGCAGCGACTCGTCCAGATCGGCCAGCAGCGGCGCGTCGTTGGGGTGCAGCGCCACCGCGGCCAGCACCGACGGGTGGCGGGCGGCCAGTTCGGCCCCCCAGCGGGAGGACTGCTCGTCGACGCCGACCTGCACGATCCGGTCCACGCCCGCCTTGGCCGCCGCGGTGATCAGGGCCTCGACCGGGTCGGCGCCGGGGCCGCCCGGCACTCCCGCCTCCTGGATCGTGATGTCCAGGTGGGTGTGGCTGTCGAAGACCGGGACGGCGAGAGGCTCCGGTGCGGCGGGAAACTCGCCGGCGCGCCGGGCGGCCTTCTTCCGGCGGGATTCTGACGGTGACGTTGACATGTGAGACATTCTGCACTTGGACCCGCCGGACACTGTTTGTTCACCTGGAGTCAACCGGTGTGACCTACTTTCACTGACCGTGACTGTGACCGGCGAGGACAGTGTGATCGGCTCTGATCCGCTCGAGCCGCCCCTGTCCGCACCGCTGCGCCGCGACCTCGGCTGGCAGCAGGTTCTGCGGATGGCTCAGTCCGCCGACCACCTCGGCGATCCGCTGCTGCGCCAGATCCGGTCCACGGCCGCGATCCACCGCGGGACCCGGATGACCAAGGTGCTGTCGCCGGCTCAGGTCTCGGGCCATCTGGGCGGCTGGCTTCCGTACGGCTTCTGCTACCGCTCCTGCGACATCGCGCACCTGCACGATCCGCGCGACCTGGCGCTGCTGCGCACCGACGGCACGGCCGACGACGAGGTGGCGTTCGCGCTGCGCTGGCGGGCCACCGATCCGATCGACTACGAGGTGCCGGCCGGGCCGGCCCAGCCCGGGCTCTCGATGCTGCCCGCACATTCGCGCATCGGGGCCATGGTGCTCGGCACGGGCTTCACGCCCAGCAACGACGATCTCATTCCCGAGTACGTCACCGCGGGCTTCGCCGATCTGCCCATGCCGGCCAACGCGCAGATCATCGCGTACGTGCCGGGCGGCGAGGAGGTGCTGCTCTACACGTACCAGCCGGAGCAGCACGGCTGGCTGCGGCTGGCCGGGCCGCGCTGGCGGGGGCTGCTCGACAATCTGCCCGGGGTGAGCCCGGACCGCGAGTACGTGCCCTGCACGACGCCCGGCTCGGCCAAGCTGGTCGGGACGATCAAGGACAAGGAGTACGAGGCGGTCGCCGACCCGCCGAGCGAATTCCGTGTCCGGGCCCTGACCCGCGCCGCCCGCTACGCGGTGTCGACCCTGAGCCGCCGCGCCGAGCAGGCGCTGTGGCGCGGCGTGCCCTGCTGGGTGTTGCAGCGCGACGACGCGTGGGCCCGCCTGCGCCTGATCCGCCCGGACGCCGATGCGCTGAGCAACACCGGCGCCCGCTGCTACGAACGAGGCGTCTACGAGGCCTGGGCCCCGGTCGGCGAGCTGATGGACCACCACATCGCCGACATCCCCTATGCGCTCTAGCCCAAACGGGCCAGTTCCTCTTCGATCACTGAGGGCTCGAGCTTCTTGAAGACCGGCTTCGGGGCCGACAGCGGCGTGCCCGCGACCAGCGGGACCGACTCCCAGCGGGTGCCGACCGTGTAGTCGCCCTGGAGGACCGGGTACGACGGGCCGCCGTCGAGGTCGTCCACCTCGTCGATGCGCGGCATCGGCGCGTGCACGCCCTCACCGCCGAGCAGCTCGAAGACCTTCTGCGCGGAGTGCGGCAGGAACGGGGTCAGGATCGTGTTGGCGTCGCTGACCACCTGGAGCGCCACGTGCAGGATGGTGGCCTGGCGGGGCTTGTCCTCCTCGGACTTCAGCTTCCAGGGCGCCTGCTCGGAGAGGTATTTGTTCGCCTCGGCCACGACCTTCATCGCCTCGCCGATAGCCGCTTTCTGCCTGTGCTTGGAGATCAGCTCACCGACCGTACCGAAACCGGCCCGGGCCACCGCGAGCAGCGCCTCGTCCTCGGCCGTCAGCTCGCCGGCCTCGGGAATGGCCCCGAAGTTCTTGGCCGCCATCGAGATCGACCGGTTGACCAGGTTGCCCCAGCCGGCCACCAGCTCGTCGTTGTTGCGGCGTACGAACTCGGCCCAGGTGAAGTCGGTGTCGTTGGACTCCGGGCCGGCGGCGGCGATGAAGTAGCGCAGGGCGTCGGCGTCGTAGCGCTCCAGGAAGTCGCGCACGTAGATGACGACCCGGCGCGACGAGGAGAACTTCTTGCCCTCCATGGTCAGATATTCGCTGCTGACCACCTCGGTGGGCAGGTTGAGCCGGCCCAGCGAGCCCGGCTCGCCGCCCTTGTCGCCCTCGCCCGAATAACCCAGCAGCAGCGCCGGCCAGATCACCGAGTGGAAGACGATGTTGTCCTTGCCCATGAAGTAGTAGGCCTGGGAGTCCTTGCCGGCGCCGTCGGCCGACCACCACTTGCGCCACGCCTCGGGGTCGCCGGAGCGGCGGGCCCACTCGATGGAGGCCGACAGATAGCCGATGACCGCGTCGAACCACACGTAGATGCGCTTGTCGTTGCGGTCGCGCCAGCCGTCGAGCGGGATCGGCACGCCCCACTCCAGGTCACGGGTGATGGCACGGGGCTGGAGGTCGTCGAGCAGGTTGCGGGAGAACTTCAGGACGTTGGGCCGCCAGTTTTCCCGCTGGTCGAGCCAGTTGCCGATCGCCTCGGCGAAGGCCGGAAGGTCGAGGAAGAAGTGCTCGGTCTCGACGAACTCCGGGGTCTCCCCGTTGATCTTGGAGCGAGGGTTGATCAGCTGCTCGGGGTCGAGCTGGTTGCCGCAGTTGTCGCACTGGTCGCCCCGGGCGCTCTCGTAGCCGCAGATCGGGCAGGTGCCCTCGATGTAGCGGTCGGGCAGGGTGCGGCCCGTGGAGGGCGATTTCGCGCCCAGCGTCGTGCGCGCCACGATGTAACCGTTGCGGTGCAGCGCCCCGAACAGCTCCTGCACCACGGCGTAGTGGTTGCGCGTCGTGGTGCGGGTGAAGAGGTCGTACGACAGTCCGAGGCCATGCAGGTCTTCGACGATCACCCGGTTGTAGCGGTCGGCGAGCTCACGCGGGGTCACCCCGTCGGCGTCGGCCTGCACCTGGATCGGCGTGCCGTGCTCGTCCGTGCCGGAGACCATGAGCACGTCGTGACCGGCCATGCGCATGTAACGGCTGAAAACGTCGGAGGGCACTCCAAAGCCGGACACATGACCGATGTGGCGCGGGCCGTTGGCATAAGGCCAGGCAACCGCGGCGAGAACGTGACTCATGAGGTACAAGCGTAGTGAGCCGCCCCCTCGCGCCGCGACGGGATTCGCTCCGCCCTGAGCGAGATCCGCATTTATTCCGACACGCCCGAATTTGAACCTGCCCATCGCCACCCCGCGTAGTCAAATGGAAACGTGCTCGGAGACACGCCACAGCCTGGGGAAACGCCTCGCAGCGAGGGCGACCCGTGGTCGTTCGCCGATCCCGACGCGGCCTGGTGGCGCGGCGAGACCGACCGGCCTTCCCGCCCACGCCACCCGCGACGGCGCCCCGCGTCCGCCAATCAAGGTCAAGACCCTTCCGGTGGTACGGGCACACTGGAGCCCCCGGTCGCCAAGACCTACACCGGCGAGGCCGCCGACGCCCACGCGGCCGCGGCCCAGGACGTGGCCGGGGCCCTGGATCCCACAGCGCCGCCCCGCGCCGTCCCACCGGCGGCCGAGCTGACCCCGCCCGCAACGGCCGCCGCGATCGCCCCACCGATCGAGGAACCAGCCGCACCCATCGCTGAGCCGGCCGCGCCCATCGCCACCCCGGCCGAGGGATCCGCCGCGCCCATCGCCGCCCCGGCCGAGGGATCCGCCGCGCCCATTGCCGCCCCGGCCGAGGGATCCGCCACACCCATCGCCGCCCCGGCCGAGGGATCCGCTACGCCCATCGCCGCCCGGCCGGCCGAGGGCTATGCGACGGCCATTGAAGGGCGGGCTCCGTCGGCCGACGCCACCGCGGCGCCGGTTGTCGCGTCCGCCGCTCCGCCGGCCGAAGCGGTCGCCCGTTTCGTCGCCGTCGAGCGGGACCACGACCGGCCGGACCCACACCGCTACGACCCGCTGCGCCCGCCCGCCGGATATACGGCAAGGAGAGCGGCCACGCCGAACGCCCTCCAGGCGATCGCGGCGACCGACCAGCCGGGGACCGCGACGGCACAGCCGCCAGGCGGCGCGGGGACGCAGGCCGCTGCCGGGACTCGGCCCAGCGCGGAGCCCCATGCCGGCGCGGAGATCCAGGCCGGCGCGGGGATTCAGGCCGGCGCGGAGACCCAGCCCGGCGCGGAGACCCAGCCCGGCGCGGAGACCCAGCCCGGCGCGGAGACCCAGCCCGCCGGAGAAATGCCGCCCGCGACGGCTGAAACTGCCTCGCCCGGGACGGTGACGCCGCCGCCGGCGGATCAGGACGTCATGGTTCTTCCGGAGCCCAGCGCCCGCAACCGCCCCACCGTCCCTCTCGAGCCCATGGCCGCGCCCGCCCGGCCGCCCGTCGTCCGGCGCCCCCGGCAGGGTGGCGCCCATGCCCGGCCGACCGAGCCCTTGCCCCCGCTGACCGGGTCCCCGGCCACCGACGCCCGGCTCGAGCGGCTCGAGAACTCGCCCTTCTGGCACGACCGGGTCGACGACACGATCGAGGTACGGCCCGAGGAGCCCCGCCGCTCGGCCGGCAAGCCCCGGCACAGCCGCCGCTCGGCCGGCCTTCCCCTCTCGGCCCAGGTCTCGCTGGTCGCTCTCGGCCTGGTCGCCGCCTTCTTCGCCTGGGTCAGCGCCGAACCGTTCTGGCTCGCCGTCGGCCACGGCGATCCCGGCAACGCCACCACCACCGTCTGCACCGGCACCGGTGTCACCCAGCGCTGCGCCGGGCAGTTCACCGCCGACGACGGCGGCTACACCATCGCCCGCGTGACCCTGCTCGGCGTCGAGGGCACCGGCCGCCAGCCGGGCGCGGTCACGCCGGCCAAGATGGTCAGCCCGGACAGCCAGCAGGCCTATCTGGGCGGCACCGGGGCGCTCCTGCAACTGCGCTGGATGCTCGGCTTCGCCCTGGTGCTTCTCTGCGGGTACGCCATCGCGGGCGTCACCCGGGCACGTCAGCTTCCGTCCGCCCGGGCGCGCCGGGGCGCCGTCCTGCTCAGCCTGGCCGGCCCTTTGGCGCTGCTGGCCGGCTTCCTGGCAGCCGCTTACTAGGACTGATGAACCAGCGCGTACACCTCGCGCTTCTTCACCCCGTACTCGTCGGCGACGGCCTGGATCGCGTCCCGGCGCGACTGCCCCGCGGCTTCCCGCTCCGCGACGGCCGCCCGCAGGTCCTCGTCGGCCGGGCGGACTGCCGGCCCGGCCGGCGCTCCGCCCACGACCAGGGTGATCTCGCCCCGGAACTCCTCGCGGGCGGCGTCGGCGGCCAGCTCCTCCAGCGTGCTGCGGCGGATCTCCTCGTACGTCTTGGTCAGCTCACGGCAGACCGCGGCCGGCCGGTCGGCGCCGAAGATCGCGGCCAGGTCGGCCAGGGTGCCCGCGATGCGGTGCGGCGCCTCGAACAGGACCAGCGTGCGGGGTTCGGCGGCGAGCTCGCGCAGGCGGGAGCGCCGGTGAGAACCCGTACGGGGAAGAAAGCCCTCGAAGACGAACCGGTCGCTGGGCAGGCCGGAGAGCGCCAGGGCGGTCGTGACCGCGCTCGGCCCGGGCGCCGCCGTCACCGGATATCCGGCGTCGAGGGCCGCTCGGACCAGCCGGAAGCCGGGGTCGGAGACGCTCGGCATGCCGCCGTCGGTGACCACCGCGACCACGGCGCCCGAGGCCAGGGCCTCGACCAGTTCGGGCGTACGTCTCTCGTCGTTGCCCTCGAAGTAGGAGACGACACGCCCGGAGACCGTGACGCCCAGATCGCGGGTGAGGCGGGCCAGGCGGCGCGTGTCCTCGGCGGCGATCACGTCCGCCGTGGAGAGGACCTCGCGCAGCCTCGTGGAGGCGTCGCCGACGTTGCCCAGCGGCGCGCCGAGCAGCACGACCCGGCCGGAAGCGTTCTCTGCGGAAGACACGACGGAAAGTCCATCACATGACGCGCCGCGGCGACGGCGGGCGTCGGCTCTCAGGCGTACCTTCTACGATCGCGGGGTGACTACGGCGGCGACAGCGGAGAAAGAAACCACCCCGGAACCGCCCGTCGAGGCTCCGGAGCCCGGTGGCCTGCGCGCGGTTCCCGAGGTCGTCCGGCGGCGGCTGACCACGCTCGACAACTGGCTCAACCCGCATTCGTGGATCGTCACCGGCGTGATCGTGGTGATCGCCGCGATCCTGCGGCTGAACGGGGTCAGCAGCCCCAGGGGCTACATCTTCGACGAGGTCTACTACCCGACCGACGCCTGGGACATGCTCCACCACGGCGTCGAGTGGGACGAGAAGACCAACAGCGCGGCTTATGTGGTTCATCCGCCCCTGGGCAAGTGGCTGATCTCGCTGGGCGAGCTGATCTACGGCAACCACGAGCTCGGCTGGCGGCTCATGCCGGCCGTGGCCGGCACGCTGATGATCCTGGTGCTGATCCGGGTCGCCTACCGGCTGTTCCATTCGGTGCTGCTGGCCGGGCTGGCCGGGCTGCTCATGACGCTGGACGGCTTCCAGCTGGTGCTCTCGCGCACCTCGCTGCTCGACATCTTCCTCGGGCTGTTCGTGCTGATGACGTTCGCCGCGATGGTGCTCGACCGCGATCATTATCGGCGCGGCCTGCTGCGGGCGCTGGAGAACGGGTTCGATCCGGAGAAGACGCCGGCCGTGCCCCGGATCGTGCCGTGGTGGCTGCTGGTGTCCGGGCTGACCTTCGGACTGGCCTGCGGCGTGAAGTGGAGCGCCCTGGCCTTCGCCCCGTTCTTCGCGGCGCTGGTGATCGTCTGGCGGGTGCAGGCCCGCCGGTCGGCCGGCATCCGGGGGCCGGTCCTGGCCGGCATCATCGGCGATCTCGGCTGGCTGATCCTGAGCCTGGCCATCAGCTTCGTGATCTACCTGGCCGCCTGGACCGGCTGGTTCGTCACCGACGACGGCTATTTCCGGCACTACCGGGAGGCGAACGGGCTCAGCGAGCCGCCGGTCTTCGGCGCGCTGATGAACCTGTGGCATTACCACTCCGAGGCGTACAAGTTCCACAGTGGGCTGACCGAGCGCCACGTCTATCAGTCGTGGCCGTGGCAGTGGCTGCTGCTGGGCCGGCCGGTCGCTTTCTACTGGAACAACGGCGGCGACTGCGGCGCGACGAGCTGCGCCCGCGAGGTGCTGCTGCTCGGCACGCCGATCCTGTGGTGGTCGTTCCTGCCGGCGCTGGCCGCCCTGGTCTGGTTCGGCTTCGCCCGGCGTGACTGGCGGGCCTGGGCGATCGGCACGGGCGCGGTGGCCGGCATCCTGCCGTGGTTCTACTACGCGATCAAGGACGGCCGGACGATGTTCTCGTTCTACGTCCTGCCCGCGCTGCCGTTCCTGATCCTGGCCGTCGTCTACGTGCTCGGCGCCATCATGACGCCGAAGGAGGGCATAGCCGCCGGCCCGGGCCGCACGGACCGCCAGCTGATCGGCACCATCGTGGTCACGGCGTACGTGGTCGCGGTGGCGCTGTGCTTCGCCTACTTCTATCCGATCTTCGTGGGACAGCTGATTCCGTACGACAGCTGGTCGCAACGAATGTGGCTGGGCGGCCGCTGGATCTAGGCGGTCGTCCGGACCCTCACACCGCGCCGGTAGTGCTCGACACTGCCGGCGCGAGTCGTCTCGAGCGCCATGCAATGGAGTCCGCGCAATGGAGTCCGCGGAAAGCAAGAGCGCGCCCCGATCGCCTGCCACGGGGGAAGCGGGCGATAGGGGCGCGCACCACAAAGCTTAACGACCTCCGATGTCACGCACAACGGGTCGCGTGCCGAACTTTCAAATTTCGATCAAGCCGTTTGGACAAACCGGACAAAGGCCTTTAACCTGTTTTTGTACGGCATATCGCCGCGTGAATAGGCTTCGGCTTTTAGCTTCTTTCACTGTCGGCAAAGCGACAGTTAACGGTTGTCCGAATTCGCGTAACCTCGATTCATTCGCCGTTGCACTGCTGCTCAGAGCGTTGCCTTTCCGAGCGGCACATACCGGCCCCCATCTGGTCAAACGTTGACGCTCATCATTTCGGTTGATTCCCGTCGGCGATCATCCGTCACCCTCCCGAGTGAGGGCCCTCAAGATCGCCATAAATATTTTTAAGCTCGCCGCGTGACTTCGCACGAGCCAGAAAACCCGCAATTCGCCGCGATCGAGATCCCCGATACCGAGGTGATCTCCGTTTCGCAGCCCGCCCCGGTGTTCGTGGACAGCACCGGGCGCCGCAGCAGGTTCTTGCGGCGGCTCGCCTACGCCTTCGGCGCGCTGGTCATGGTGTACGGCGGCCTGATCAGCGTGAGCCTGGCGGGCGGTCCGGTCCGCTCCAGCGCGGTGCTGCCGCTGCCCGGGCTGGAGCCCGAGGAGAAGGAGACCAAGGCGCCGGCCCCGGCGCCGCCACCGAGCCCGACACCAGCCCCGAAGGCGACGGCCGTCTTCGTGGCCGAGGCCCGCCGGACGCCTGAGCGCCGCCTCGCGCCGCGCCTGGAGTCGGCCCGGGTGCCGACGTCGTCGTCCCGGCCGCCGTCGGCCACGCCGAAGCCCACCAAGACGGTCAAGCCGACACCCAAGCCGAAGCCGACGACCTCGCGGCCGCTGGAGTCGGGCGTCGTGACCACTCCGCCGACCACGCCGACGACGACGGGCCCGGGGCCGGGCACCACCACCCCGCCGCCCACGACCAAGCCGCCGGCCGCACCCGTTCCGCCTCCGCCCGCCCCGAACACCGGCGGCGGCACGGGCGCCGGCACCGGCACGGGAAGTGGCACCGGTAGCGGAACGGGCGGTGGCGGCGGAACGGGCGGTGGCGGCGGCGGAAGCGCCGTCGACGACGACCCGAGCCCGAGCCCCGGCGGCTCGGGCTCAACCAACTCCGGCTCCGGTTCCGGCACGACCTCCGGCGGCAACGGGGGAGGGTCGGGCACGAGCGGTGGCGGATCCGGCACCACCTCGGGCGGCACCGGCGGCAGCTCGGGCTCCGGCGGGTCGGGTTCCGGTTCCACGCCGCCGCCCGCCGCGCCTGAGCCGCCCGCCGCCCCTGAGCCGCCCGCTGACCCCCTCACTTCCAAGGTGCCTTCGTGACCCCTCCCATGCCCACCCGGCGCGCCCGCGGCCGCGCTCGCGGCCGCGGGCCCGTCCGCCGCCGGCTGCTGCCCGCTCCGCGCGTCCTGCTCGGCACGCTGCTGCTCGGCGTCTTCGTCGCCGTGCTCGTCGTCCAGGCGTACGTGAACGCCGAATTCAAGGGCGACCACGCCGAGTCGGAGGTCGGCGACCAGGCCGGCGTGCCCCCGGAGATCCTCGGCGGCGGTCCGGTCATCAACACCACCGGCGGCCAGGAGAGCACCAGCCGCATGCCGGCCAAGACGATCGCGCTGACCTTCGACGACGGCCCCGACCCGACCTGGACGCCCCGGGTGCTCGACGTGCTCAAGCGGCACAACGCGCACGGCACGTTCTTCGTGGTCGGCTCCGAGGTCTCCCGCCACCCGGCGCTGGCCAAGCGGATCACCGACGAGGGCAGCGAGCTCGGCCTGCACACCTTCACCCACCCCAACCTCCAGCTGATCGCGCCGTGGCGGCGCAACCTGGAGCTGTCGCAGACGCAGGTCGCGATCGCCCGCGCCACCGGCGTGCACACCAACCTGGCGCGGTTCCCCTACTCGTCGAAGACGGCCGCGATCGACGAGACCAACTGGAAGATCATCAAGGACGCCGGCAAGCAGGGCTACCTGGTCGTCGTCAACGACCTGGACAGCGAGGACTGGCAGCTGCCGGGCGTGCGCCGGATCATCCGGAACGCCACCCCGAACGGCGGCGCCTCGGCGATCGTGCTCTTCCACGACGCCGGTGGCGACCGCTCGCAGACGGTCCGGGCGCTCGAGAGCTACATCCCGATGATGCAGGCCAAGGGTTATCGCTTCACCACGGTCACCGAGGGCCTCAACGGCACGATCGCCGAGAGCAACAAGGCCGCCGCCGCCAAGGCCGCGCCCGTGCCCCTGCTGGCCGAGAATCCCGAGGCGCCCGGCACCGACGTCTGGCGGGGCACGGCGGTGATCTGGACGGTCCGCCTCGCGGACGGGCTCGTCTGGGTCATCGCGGGATTGTTCCTGCTGGTCGGGACGCTGACCATCGGGCGTACGGCATTGTTGTTGCTCCTCGCGACCCGGCACGCCCGGCAGCGCCGCAAGCCCGGCTGGAGCTGGGGCCGGCCGGTCGTCGAGCCGGTGTCGGTGATCGTGCCCGCGTACAACGAGAAGGAGGGCATCGAGGCCGCCGTCCGGTCGCTGGCCGGTGGCGACTACCCCGACATCGAGGTGGTGGTCGTCGACGACGGCTCGACCGACGGCACCGCCGCCCTGGTCGAGCAGATGCGGCTGCCCAACGTCCGGGTCGTCCGGGTGCCCAACGGCGGCAAGTCGAACGCCCTGAACACGGGTGTCGCGCTGGCCCGGCACGACCTGATCGTCACCGTCGACGGCGACACGATCTTCGAGCCGGACTCGATCCGGGAGCTGGTCCAGCCGTTCGCCGACCCGAAGGTCGGCGCGATCGCCGGCAACGTCAAGGTCGGCAACCGGGAGCGGATGGTCGCGGCATGGCAGCACATCGAGTATGTGATCGGCTTCAACCTGGACCGGCGGCTGTACGAGGTGCTCGGCTGCATGCCGACCGTGCCCGGCGCGATCGGCGCGTTCCGCCGCGAGGCGCTGTCCCAGGTCGGCGGGGTCAGCGACGAGACGCTGGCCGAGGACACCGACGTCACCATCGCGCTGCTGCGGGCCGGCTGGAAGGTCGTCTACGCCGAGAAGGCGAAGGCCTGGACCGAGGCCCCGGCCACGCTGGAGCAGCTCTACCGCCAGCGCTACCGGTGGAGCTACGGGACCATGCAGGCGATGTGGAAGCACCGCCGGGCCCTGCTGGACTCCGGGCCGTCGGGCCGCTTCGGGCGGATCGGCCTGCCGTTCCTGGCCCTGTTCGGGGTGGCGCTGCCGATGCTGGCCCCGGTCGTCGACATCATGCTCGTCTACGGCCTGGTCTTCTGGGAGCTCGAGGAGACCGTGGTGGCCTGGCTGGGCATGCTGGCCCTCCAGCTGTTCACCGCGGCGGTGGCGTTCCGGTTCGACAAGGAGTCGCTCAAGCCGTTGTGGCGCCTGCCCCTCCAGCAGTTCGCCTATCGCCAGCTGATGTACCTGGTGCTGATGCAGTCGGCCACCACCGCGCTGACCGGCGGCCGGTTGCGCTGGCACAAGCTGCACCGGGCCGGGCTCGGCGCCCGGGCCGACGCGGTGGCGGCGCCGTCCGGCCGGGACGTGGCCCCGGTCGTGGACACCTGGCCCTCGACGCTCGGGCAGGCCCGCGACGACCAGCATCCGGCGTCGGGACGCGCGCTCGCCCGGCCGGTGGTCCCGTCGCAGCCGGCCCGCACGGCCGAGCTCGATCCCCGCGATCTTCCGTCAGCCGGCTCGCCCCCGGGTGGCGGCTCGGGCCCGGTACGCACCGGGTGATCGTCGGCCCGTGCCCCGCTCGAACTGCAGCCGAGCGGGGCACGGGCCGATGTGCTCACAGGACGGCGGAAACGGACGGGGGGTTCGCTGAATCACAAAATAGGCCTATCGGATGTTTAGGGATATGTACGCCTCACTTCACCGCTCGTACGGCACAAGTTCATCCAGAGTTCATCTTCAGGCTCTGGTTCTGTCTTCTTGGGCCAGGCAACATCGCCAAGTCCCCCGCGCTCCTCGCAGGAACTGGTGTCATGCTGCAGCTCCATCGCTCACCGTCTCTGTCACGTCCCGGTGAGGAAGCGAGGTGACTCCGCGGCTGAGCATCGTCGTCCCGTTTTACAACGTCGAACGGTACATAGGCGACTGCCTGGACTCGCTGTCCCGGCAGACCCTCACCGACTTCGAGGTCATCCTCGTCGACGACGGCTCACCGGACGGTAGCGCCGAGATCGCCCGCGCCCACTGCGAGGCCGATCCCCGCTTCCGGATCGTCACCCAGGAAAACCAGGGCCTCGGCCCGGCCCGCAACACGGGCGTCAAGCACGCGCAGGGCGAATATCTGACCTTCGTCGACAGCGACGACCTGATCCCGCGGTACGCCTACGAGATCATGGTCAACTCGCTCGACGAGACCGCCTCGTCGCTGGCCGGCGGCAACGCGCGCCGGTTCAACAACACCTACGGCGTCCGGCAGTCGTACGTGCACCGCGCCGGCTACGGCAAGCTGCGCAAGGCCACACACATCTTCGACCACCCCGGCCTGGCCATCGACCGCATGGTGTGGAACAAGGTCTACCGCCGCTCCTTCTGGGACCAGTTCAAATACCAGTTCCCGGCGATCCGCTACGAGGACTACCCGGTCACCCTGCGGGCGCACATCGACGCCGTGACCGTCGACTGCCTGGCCGTGCCGGTCTACTACTGGCGTGAGCGCGAGTCGGGCGAGTCGATCACCCAGCTCAAGTTCCAGTTCGCCAACATCGAGGACCGTGTCGTCTCGGCCGAGATGGTGCTCGACCTGGTCGACAAGCGCGCCCCCGAGCTGCGCGCCGAGGTGCACCGCCACCTGGCCACGGTCGACCTGACCACCATCGTCCAGTCGTTCGCGTCCGCGGCCGACCACGAGATGACCCCGCTGCTGGCCCTGGGCAAGCGGCTCAGCAGCCGGCTCGACCCGGCCGTGCTCGCCGAGTCGTCGACGTTCGCCCGCCTCGAATACGAAGCCCTCCAGTCCGGCGACTCCGAGCTGCTGCAGAACCTGGCCCGCTTCCGGGCCGACGGCGGCCTCCGTGGCGGCGTACGGGCCCGGCGGCACCCGATGCTCCCCTGGCGCTACGAGGGGCAATATCCGGGCCTGCGCGAAGGCTCCAAGGTCGCGGCCTCGCTCTACACGCTGCCCCGGGCCGAGCTCGACGTCCGCACCGCGGTGCGTGACCTCTCCTGGGCCGACGACGCGCTCGTGCTGCACGGCACGGCCGAGATCGCCCACCTGCCGACCACGGCCAAGTCGGAGATCCGGGTCGCGCTCACCTGGGGCAAGGAGTCCCAGGATCTGCCGGTGGAGCGGATCGTCGAGCACGACACGCACGGCGACAACCGGCCCGTCGGCTTCGTCACCCGCATCCCCCGTACGCTGCTGGCCTCGCTCTCCGACTCGGTGAAGAAGGCGCAGATCACGGTCGAGGTCCGGTCGCACGGCCTCAAGCGCCGCGGTGCGCTGGCCGCCGGCGGCCTGCAATATCCGGTCGGCGACTGGGTCGGCGACGTCTGGGTGCAGCCGCTCAACGGCGGCGACGGCCGGGTCTTCCTCGAGTTCCGGCGCAACACGGTCGAGCTGACCACGGCCGAGGTCGAGGGCGACGAGCTCGTGCTGACCGGCCGGCTCGCCTCCCGCCTGGAGGAGCCCGAGCTGCGGCTGAGCCACTCGGTCGGCGCCGTCCACGTGCCGGTGCAGCGCGTCCGGCAGGGCGCGATGGACGACTTCACGGCCCGGGTGCCGCTGGACGAACTGATCGGCGTGACCGAGCCCGACGACCCGTTCCTGCTGCGTACGGTCCTGGTGCCCCGCATGCACGACGGCAAGAACCAGTTCATGATGTCGATCACCGGCCTCGACAAGGGTGTGCTGGCCGAGCGCCGCGGCCGCGTGGTCGCGGTGAGCCGCAGCCCCGGCATGTACCTGAACCTGATCGAGGCGCCGGCCCAGGTCTTCGCCGACGACGTCGTGGCGGTTCCGGACGCCACCTATCTGAGCGTCTCCGGCCCCCGCTGGGCCGGCACCGACTACAGCCGGATCACCTGGCGCCGCTTCCTGCCGAACTCCGACGACGGCATCGACGCGCCGGTGCAGATCACCCTGGACGACGAGCGGTGGACGGCGTCGACGAGACTGGACGACCTGTCCGAGGGTGAGGATCTGAACTGGGCCCTGTTCGCCTCGCCCGAGGGCGGCACGCCGTACGCCGTACAGGCCGACAGCTTCCTGGTGAGCCGGCTCCCCCGCCGGCTGGGCAAGCTGGTCCTGCGGGCCCGCAGTGGCATCCTGCACCTGGAGATGGACTGATCCCATGCATCACCACAACCACTACTACGGGTTGACGCACATCCTGGCCCGTCACTGCGGCCTGGACGACGAGTTCCCGCCGCGCATCCCGGGCTATCTCCAGCACGGCTGGAACGTGGGCTGCGGCTGGAACCCGGTGCACGAGTTCTTCGACGGCGCCTGGCGGTTCGTCTGGAGCGACGCGCCCCGCCGGCGCGGCCACGCGCTGAGCCGCCGCAACTACGCGGTGACCGGCGCGCCGTTCCTCTACCTGATGGACCTCGAGTCCGAGCTGGGCAAGGTGAAGGAGGAGGACCGCGAGGGCACGCTGTGGTTCCTCTTCCACGGCTGGGACGCCCCGGGCGGCCTGGGCGCCAAGATCGAGGGCGACCACGCCCGCCTGATCAGCGAGATCAAGGAGACCGAGACCGAGCCGGTCACGATCAGCCTCTACTACACCGAGTACGAGCGGGCCGACGTGCGCCGGGCGTACGAGGAGGCCGGCTTCGAGGTCATCTGCTTCGGCAAGCGCGGATGGAACTACGAGGGCACCGACCGTAAGTTCCTCTACAAGCAGCTGGCCGCGTTCCGCCGGTTCAAGCGGGTCGCCTCCAACCGTCTGGCCACGGCGATCTTCTACGGTGTCGCGGCCGGGTGCGAGCCGGCCGTCTACGGTGACGCGATGGCCCTCGAGGGCGACAACCCGCTGTTCGGCGGCCAGTCCCGCATCGCCCGCCTCTGGCCCGACATGCTGGGCAAGGACATCGATCTCGCCACCGCCCGCGCGATCACCGACGACGAGCTCGGCAAGGACTGGATGATGTCGCCCGCCGAGATGCGGTCTCTCTTCGATTGGAACCACCATGACTGACATCGAGGTCGTCCGCGGCGAGATCCAGCCCTGGACCGACTACACCAGCTTCCGCAAGCCCGCGGGCGGCGACGCGCTGCTGGCCTTCCTCACCGACGCGCTGCCGGCCCGGGCGTCCCGCGCGCTGATCGCCGGCCCGCACAGCCACGAGCTGATCACGCTGGTGGCGGCCCGCAGCGAGCACGTCACCGTGCTGATCCGCTCGGTCAGCGACGCCACCGACCTGCGCGAGGCGTTCCCCTCGGCCGAGGTCAGCATCGTCGCGGGCGCGCTCGACGGCCTGGCCAACGGGCCCTACGACCTGATCGTCGCGGCCGACGGCCTCGACCGTGTCCTCGGCTACGACTCGCCGGCGCTCAACTGGCCGCAGCGGGCCGCCCTGGTCACCGGGCTGGCCGGCCCGGACGCGGTGGTGCTGATCGGCGTCGAGAACGAGTTCGGCCTGGCCGGTCTCTACGACCGGCGCCCGGTGGACGCCCGGCACGGCGACGACGAGTGGCGCCCGCTGCACGACGACCCCGAGCGGCCCACCTCGCCTGACCAGGTGCTCACCGCGCTTCCGGGCGCGCGCCTGTACGCCTCGTTCGACGCCGCCGGCGAGACCCACACGCTGCTCGACTCGGCCGCCGCCGCGGGCACCCGCCCCGGCCGGCCCGGCGCCCGCCTGGCCCTGGAGGGCCTGGCCGCCGCGGCCGCGCACACCCCGCTGGTCGCCCCGATCACCACCGGCGCCGACGCCGCGGCCCGGGCCGGCCTGCTCGGCGCGGTGGCGCCCGGCTGGCTGGCCGTGCTCGGACCGGCCGGCGCCACCCACACGGCGTACACGGCCACCCACAGCCTCGACCTCGGCGAGGCGGGCTGGACGGTCGGCGACCGCGTCGTGCCCGACTCGGTTTCGGCCGAGACCGAGCTGTTCCGGCTGGCCGCGGCCGAGGACGTGCCCGGCTTCCGGGCGTACGCGGCCCGCGTCGACAGCTTCCCGCTGGACGACCTCTACCCGGCGGCCGACGGCTTCGCCCGCGGCCTCACCGAGGCGCCCGAGGGCGCGAGCCGCGAGGAGCTGCTGGCCGCCTCCTGGTTCCGGTTCCGCGACCGCCTCATCGCCGCCCACCGCCGCCACCCGTGGCCGCCGTGGATGGTCGAGAGCGACGACCTGGTGACCACCTGGCTCGGCATGTCCGGCGTCGAGGCCACCCCCGAGCTGCTGGCGCGTGGCCGGGAGCTGGCCGGGGCGTTCGCGCCGGCCCCGGCCGAGGTGCCGGACGTGGCCACCGCGCTCGCCGACACCGACGAGGACAAGAAGCGGATCAAGGAGCTGGCCGGCAAGGTCTTCGGCCTCGAGCGGACGCTGCGGTTCCGCGACGCGAGCCTCAAGACCCGCGAGGCGCAGCTGCGCAAGCTCCGTGACGAGCTGCGGCAGTACCGCAACTCGCCGGTGCTCAAGCTGCACGACACGGCCCGCAAGGTCGCGAAGATCCGCCACCCGAAGCAGTTCGCCCGCGCGGTGAAGAAGAAGCTCAAGGGATGATCATGGGCCCGCCGGAAAGGCGGGCCCATTCCTTTGATCAGGCCGCGATCAGGTCCTCGACCATGTCGGTCGGCGTCAGGTCGGCGAACGGGAACACCACGTGCAGTGACGTCCCGTCGCCGGGCCGGTCCGACAGCGCCACCGTCGCGTGGTGCGCGTCCAGGATCTTCTTGGCCACGGCCAGCCCGCGGTCGGGGCCGGGCACGGTCGACGGGTTGGCGATCGCGCCGTAGTACAGGTGCGGGAACAGGTCGGGGCGCATGCCGTCCGGCATGTCCATGTCGTCGAGGCGCACCGTCGGGCCCGACTCGATCTCGGTGCCGACCCGGACCCGGCCGCCGGACGGCGTGTACTTCACCGCCGCGAACAGCAGGTGGGTGAGCACCTGCTCGAGCCGCACCGGGTCGGCGATGATCGGCATGGCCGGTCCGCCGGCCTGGTTGAGGATCCAGATCTGCTTGGTGGCGGCGATGGGGCGTACCGCCTCGACCGCCCGCTGCGTGATCCGGGTCAGGTCGATCTGCCGCATGTGCAGGCTCTCGCTGCCGAAGCCGGCGTCGGCCATCGACGTCAGGTGGTGCGCCAGGTCGAGGAAGCCGCGGATGTGCCCCGCGACCGCCCGGCTGACCAGGTCGCCCATCTCGGCGTCGTGCACACCGGTCTTGCCGAGCTTGCCGAGATATTGCGACATCAGCCGCAGCGGCGCCCGCAGGTCCCCGCCGACCAGGCCGGCCAGGTCGTCCTTGCGCCGCTCCAGCTCCTGGAGCCGGGCCGTGGTGTTGGCCAGCGCGATCGCGTGCCGGCGCAGCTCCATCTGTGAGGTGACCTGCCGGGCCAGCGCGCGCAGGGCCTGGAGCTGCTCGACATCCAGCTTGCGTGGCTCGTTGTCGACCACGCAGAGCGTGCCCAGCGCGAAGCCGTCGGTGGTGACCAGCGGCGCCCCGGCGTAGAACCGGACGCCGTCCTCGGCGGTCACCGTCGGGTTGTCGGCGAAACGCGGATCCTTCGTCGCGTCCGGCACCACGAGCAGGTCGCGGCCGAGGATCGCGTGCGAGCAGAACGAGATCTCCCGATCGGTCTCGGTCGCCTCGGTGCCGATCTTCGCCTTGAACCACTGCCGGTCGGTGTCGACCAGGGTCACGAGCGACATCGGCGTGCCGCACACGTTCGAGGCGAGCGCGACGAT
Source organism: Actinoplanes sp. NPDC000266 (assembly GCF_042899005.1). NCBI lineage: Bacteria > Bacillati > Actinomycetota > Actinomycetes > Micromonosporales > Micromonosporaceae > Actinoplanes > Actinoplanes sp. NPDC000266. The sequence continues at coordinate 230,500 of NZ_JBIAZI010000005.1, read as the reverse complement.
GTCGTCGAAATCCTGCTCGGGCGCGCTGTCGAGGATGTCGAGCGCGTAGAGCGCGGTGAGCCGGTCGATCTCATTGTCGGGCAGGGGAGCTTTCATGCCGTCACCTCCGAAGACTTGCTTCAGAGGTACCACCCGAAAGTAGCTATCCCACCGTTTCGGACTTTTTCCACGACCGCAGCGGGCGGGTCGCGGCCGGCCAGCCGAGGTGCGTGCGCAGCTCCTCGGGGGTGGCCAGGATGTCCGCACCGAGTTCGATCTTGGCGATCTCGCGGGCGACCACCGGGTCGGGGTCGTAGCCGTAGACCTCGGGCCACTGCCGCCGCAGCCGCGGCTCGCCGCCGAAGGTCGGGTCGGCGTCCTCGAGCACCATCGGGTCGCCGTAGACCGCGCCCTGCGCGCCGGCCAGCAGGCCGTACCAGATGGCGCTGCACAGGCGGTTGGAGATCACGCGCTTGTGGCGGCGCAGCTCGGCCAGCTGGCGCACCAGGAAGTCCCGGTCGTGGTCGCGCCACCAGAAACCGCGGTAGCCGTGGCAGATGACCCGGAAGCCGGCGTCCTCGTACAGCTTGCGGATCTTGCGGACCTTGTGCTCGTTGAAGTAGAGGCACGCGGTGATCGGGCCGGTCTCGTGCGCCTTGAGCTCGTCGATCAGGCGCTGGTGATCGCCCATCACCTGCTGCCCCTCCCAGCCGTGGAAGGGGTAGAAGATCGTGCCCTCGCGCTTCGACTCGTCGACCGGCGTCTCGTTCATCTCGAGGAGATAGGCGAACGGGGAACCGATGGCGACGACGTCACGGCGGCCCTGCGACCACGCCCGGCGGCGCACCTGCTCGGACCAGACCCACAGCCGGCTGCCCTCGACGAACGGCACACCCGGGGCCAGGCCGTCGCCGATGTTCCACCCGTGTTGCAGGTAGCCCTGCATGCGCGGGGGATGCATCCACTCGTCGAGCTGGGCGTAACGGGCAAGCACGTGGGCGTGGCCGTAGTAGTAATTGGCGTGGTGCATGTCCACCCTGTGGTTTCGCGCGACGACGGATCTAATACGGTCGGTCGGGGCGAAAGCCTAGCACCGCCACAAGCGACGAAGGACAACCGATGACAGACCACGGCGGGCCGGTCGTACCGGTCCGGGCACGCGGCGCGTACCGCCAATCAGCGCTGGTGCTGGGCACGGCTCAGCTCGGCGGGGCGTACGGCATCGCCAACCGCACTGGCGTGCCGGACGACGACGCCACGGCCCGCATGCTGGCCACGGCGCGTGACCTGGGTGTCACCCACCTCGACACCGCGCGCGCCTACGGCGACAGCGAGCGGCGGATCGGGGCGGCGCTGGGCGACCTCGATCTTTCCGTGGTCACCAAGATCGCGCCCGGAGGCGCGGTCCGGGAAAGCGTCGAGGCCAGCCGGGCCGCCCTGCGTGTCGCCGGTCCACTGACGATCCTGCTGCACCGCGCGGCCGACGCCCCCGACGGCTGGGACGACCTGCGCGGCTGCCTGGAGTCGGGCGAGGCCGGCCGGGTCGGCGTGTCGGTGCAGTCGCCCGACGAGCTGCGGCGGGTGCTCGACCTGCCCGATCTCGGCTACGTGCAGCTGCCCTGCAACCTGCTCGACCGGCGCTGGCTGGCCGGCGACCTCGACGCGGCCCTGGCCGAGCGGCCCGATCTCGTGGTGACCGTGCGCAGTGCGTACCTCCAGGGTCTGCTCGTCGCCGGAAGCAGCGTGCGCTGGCCGAACTACCCCGATGACCAGCGCGATCACGTCGTGTCCGCACTGGACGGTCTGGTGATCGAGCTCGGGCGTGAGGACCGCGCCGATCTCTGCCTGGCCTATCTGCTGTCGCTGCCGTGGGTGACCTCGCTCGTTGTCGGGGCCGAGACCGAGGAGCAGCTGCGGCGCAACGCCGCGCTGGTCAGCCGCAAGCCGCTGACCGAGGCCGAGCGCGAGCAGGTGCTGCGCGAGCTGCCCGAGATGCCGGTGGAGCTGCTCGACCCGAGCCGGTGGTCCGCGTGATCACGCCGGCCGACCTCTTCGGACTGAACGGCAAGGTGGCCGTGGTGACCGGCGCGACCGGGCGCCTCGGCCAGGTGATGGCGTCGGCGCTGGCCGGCGCCGGCGCGACGACCTGGCTGGTGGGCCGCGACCAGGGCCGCCTCGAGGCGCTCGCCGGGAGGATCGGCGGCGACTGCGTGGCCGCGCGGTGCGACGTCACCTCCGACGACGACGTGGCGGCGCTCGGCGACCGGCTGCGCGAGGCCGGCGGCCGGCTCGACGTGCTGGTGCACAACGCGCATGTGGGCCGCGGCGGCTCGCTGCGCTCGGCCCGCCCGTCCGACTACATCGAGGCGGCCGACCTGGCCCTCGGCGCGTTCCAGCGCCTGCTCGCCTCGACCCGTGACCTGCTGGAGACGGCGGCCGCCGACAGCTCGCCCTCGGTGATCACGGTTGCTTCGATGTACGGCGTGGTCAGCCCGAAGCCGCATCTCTACTCCAGTCCGGAGGCGGGCAACCCGCCCTACTACGGCGCCGTGAAGGCGGGGATCGTGCAGCTCACGCGCTACGCCGCGGTCGAGCTCGGCCCGGCCGGCGTCCGGGTCAACTGCGTGACGCCCGGCCCGTTCCCCGGCGAGGGCGGCGACCCGGTGCTGCTGAAGAAGCTGGCCGAGCAGACACCGCTGGGCCGCGTCGGCGATCCGGCCGAGATCGCGACCACGGTGCTCTACCTGGCCTCTCCGCGTTCCAGTTTCACCACGGGCGCCAACGTCGTGGTCGACGGCGGTTGGACCACCTGGTAACACACCTTTTGCCCGATATGCCCGTTGAATGAGCGTGCACACTCTCCTGGCTGTCCTCCTGGCGGCGACCTTCGGCGGCGGCTTCGAGCAGCCGTACGTCGAAGGCGCCTACTACCGGTACGCCACGGGCACGCGACTGGGCCCGTGGACGGTGACCAAAGGCGACGTCGACGTGGCGAGCAACTCGCTGTGGCAGGTCACCGAGGGCCGGCAGAACCTCGACCTCGACGGTGGACAGCAGGGCGCGGTCACCGCGACCTTCCCCACCGAGCCGCTGCTGACCTACCGCATCACGTACGACCTGGCCGGCAACTACGCCGGGCCGCCCGTGGTCAAGACCGGCGAACTGCGGGTCAACGGCAAGCTCATCCAGGCCCTGTCCTTCGACACGACGGGTAGAACAGCGACGAACATGGGCTTCACCCGGCGTACGGCGTACGTCCTGGCCAAGAGCGACTCCTTCCGCCTGGAGTTCGCCAGCACGACCACCCCGGCCGGCTACGGCCCGGTGATCGACGATGTCCGGGTGGACGCCTGCCTGCTGATCATCTGCCCGAAAGGCGTCTCCCCCGCGGCCTGACCAGCGGGCAAGCTGATCGCATGGGGTACGTGCTCGACACCGAACACCTTCCGGACACCGACCGGGTCGAGGCCGTGCACACCGCCATGATGTACGCGTCGGCGCCGTGCCACGTGCTGCACGAGGACCCGAGAGGTCCCGTGCACGCGAGGCTGGAGGTGTGGGACCTGGGCGGCGCCAACATCTTCACCCACCGCTCCACCGGCATCCGCCTGCTCCGCACGGCCAAACTGGCCCGGCAGGACGTGATGCCGGTGATCGCCCTGTCGGTCCAGCGCCGGGCCGACGGCCACATCGACCAGCACGGCCACCGGCGCGTCGTCCCACCCGGCGACCTGCTGGCCGTGGACCTGTCGGCCCCGTACGACTTCTCCTGGTCCGGCGAGGGCGCCGCCGGCTGCCTGCAGATCCCGTTCGACCAGCTGGGCCTGCCCCTGGACGTGGTGCGCCGGGCCACCCCCGGCATCACCGCCAGCCCGCTCTACCGCCTGGTCACCGAACACATCACCCAGCTGGCCCGCAACCCCGCCGCGATCACCGGCGACATCGCCGCCGCCGAGGTCGCCGCGGCCAGCGTCGACCTGGCCCGGGCCCTGCTGGTCTCGGCCGCCGGATCCACGGAGCACACCCGCCAGGTCTTCGCCGAGACGTTGCTGACCCGCATCCGCGCCTACACCCGCCGGAACCTGGACGACCCGTCACTGACCCCGGCGCGGATCGCCGCGGCCCACAACATCTCGGTACGCCACCTCTACAAGCTCTGCGCCGCCGCCGGCCTCAGCCTCGAACAGTGGATCATCGACCAGCGCCTGGACCGCATCCACCACGAGCTGGCCCTCCCCAGCCGGGCCCACCTGCCGATAGCCACCATCGCCCACCGCTGGGGCTTCCGGGATCCCACACATTTCGCCCGCCGCTTCAAGTCCCGATACGGCCAGACCCCCAGCCAGTGGCGCCGCTCCCACACCCCACCCAACCGAACCTGACCCGGCTGAGCCCCGCAGCCGTCGGACATGTACCGGCGCTGTTCGGTGATTACCGAACAGAGAACAGGGCGTGCATCCGCGTCGACGGGCGGTGGCGGTAGCCGGTGCCGCCGTCGTTGGGGTGGATCAGGTCATGGTCCAGCAGTTCCGACACCGCCCTGTGGGCCTCGGGCTCCGGCACCCCGGTCAGGGTGGCGGCAGTGCCGGCGGTGAAGTCGGTGAGCTGGGCGGTGGCCCGGCAGACGGCGCGAGCTGGGGCGGACAACGCGGCGAACGCCTGGGCCAGCGTGGCCTCCAAGGAGAGGTCGCCGGCGGTCAGGGTGGCCAGGCGGCGGGACTCGTCGGCGAGGCGGGTGGCCAAGTGGGTCATCGTCCAGCCGGGGCGGCCGGCCACCCGGTTGCCGGCTATGCGCAAGGCCAGCGGCAAGTGGCCGCAATAGTCGGCCACCTGCGCGACGGCCGGGTCGGTGGTGCCGATGATCTCCGTCAGCAGCGTCGCCGACTCCGGTGGGGTCAGGGGCTTCAGGTGGATGTGGGTGGCGTCGGTCAGCGCCGGCAGCCGCCGCCGGCTGGTGATCCAGACCCTGGCCGTGGTGGGTGGTAGCGGGACCGGCTCCGAGGTCGCGTTGTCGAGGATCAGCAGACCGTCGGCCGGGATCCTCTGGAGGCGGTTGTGCAGGTCTCCCGTCCGGCAGTCGAGGAAGTGGGTCTCGGCGCCGGTGGCGGCGTGCACGGCCAAGGCCGTCTTGCCCACCCCGGGCTGGCCGTGGATCACCGCCCGGCGGGCCTGGGACAGCACGGCCAGCTCGGCGGCCCGGCCAGTGAAGTCGGGGACGTCCCGGGGTGGGGCGTAGGACGGCCGGGAGCGGAACGTCCGGGCCTCGGACGCCGCTTCGATCAGGGTGTGGTGCTCGGCCGGATCCAGGGTGAGCGCCGACGCCAACGCGTCCAATGTGCGCTTCTGCGGGGCCGTGCTGTGGCCTCTCTCCATGTCGCTGATCGCTCGCGCGCTCACGCCGGACGCGTCGGCCAGGTCCCGCAGGGTCATGCGGGCGGCGCGCCGGTGGGAGCGGAGCAGCGAAGCGAACGTCACGGTCCGCAGTCTCGCACCGAGGGCCGGGCTCACCGCTCAGTCGAACGACTGCGATCGCTACTGCTGATGACAGAATGCGAACGTGCTGGTGGGGCGGGATGCCGAGGTGAGGTTGCTGCGTGACCTCCTCGGCCGGGCGAAGAAGGGGCGCGGTGGCGCGCTCGTCATCCGGGGTGAGGCGGGGATCGGCAAGACCGCCCTTCTTCAGGTGGTCGAGGCGGAAGCCGGCGGGATGCGCGTTCTGCGGGCCACCGGCGTCGAGAGTGAGTCCCGGTTGCCGTACGCGGCGCTCCATCAGCTCTTGTTTCCCCTGACGACACAAATGGGGTTTCAAGAGAGCGACCTGTACGCCGTCGCCCGGTCGGCGCTGGAGCTGATCGTCGACGCCGCGCCGGTGGTGCTCGTGCTCGACGATCTGCACTGGTTCGACAAGGAGAGCGGCGACGTGCTCGCCTTCGTCGCCCGGCGGATCGGCGCTGAGTCCGTGCTGGCCGTCGGGGCCACGCGGCTGCTGTCGCGGGAGTCGGGTCTGCCCGACCTGGAGATCGGGCGGCTGCCCGGTGAGGTCGCGGCCGCCCTGCTGGACGCGCACGCGCCGGACCTGTCGGCCGTGGCCCGGCAGCGGCTGCTGACCGAGGCCGCCGGCAATCCGCTGGCCCTGGTCGAGCTGCCCAAGACGGCGGCCGGCAGCCCGCTCGACGAGACCCTGCCGCTGAACAGCCGGCTCGAACGGGCCTTCGCGGCCCGCGCCGAGGGCACCGGCACGGCCGGCCTTCTGCTGGTGCTGGCGGCCGACACCAACTGCGACCTCAAACGGCTGCTGGCCGCGTCCGGCGCGAGCATCGACGACGTGCAGCGGGCGATCGACGCCGAGCTGATCGAGCTGGACGGGGCGAGCCTGCGGTTCCGGCATCCGCTGATGCGCTCGGCCGTCTATCAGCGGGCGCCGCTGGCCGGCCGGCTGGCCGCGCACCGGGCGCTGGCCGAGCAGCTCGCCGACTTCCCGGACCGCCGGTTGTGGCATCTCGCGGCGGCCGCCGTCGGCACCGACGAAGGGCTGGCCGCGGAGCTGGAGCTCTACGCCGAGCGGGCCCGCGCCCGCGGCGCCACGATGGCGGCTGTGGCCGCGTTGCGCCGGGCCGGTGAGCTGACCGACCGGCCGGGCCGGCTCACCCTGCGGGCGGCCGAGCTGGCCAGCGAGGTCGGCGCGCGGCACGAGGTCGAGCAGATGCTGGCCGGCAACGACCTCGGCCGCGAAGGCCCGGTCGAGCGCGCCCGGCTGGCCAATGTGCTCGAGGTGGTCCGCTATCCGCGCTACACCGATCCGCTGCGGCGGGTCGAGGAGCTGACCGACATCGCCGAGGCGGCCATCGAGGCGGGCCACCCGGAGGTGGGCCGGCAGGTGCTGTGGCGGGCCGCGTCGCGCTGCTTCTTCCAGGTGACCGGGCCGGAGACCGCGGCGGCGCGGTTCCGGATCAGGGCCCTGGTCCAAGATGATCCGTTGTCGCTGGCGATCCTCGCGTACACGGTCCCGGAGGAGAGCGGCCGTGAGGTGCTCCAGAAGATCAACAACTACAACGGCCCGGAGGCGGCCCGGTGGCTGGGCAGCGCGGCCCTGGTGCTCGGCGACTTCGAGCGCAGCTCCAGCACGATCGACGAGGCGGTGGCCGACGCCCGGGCCCAGGGGCGGCTCGGCGTGCTGGCCCGGCTGCTCGGCGGCAGCAACTGGGGACGGTTGTGGCTCGGACAGTGGGACCGGGCGCACGCCGAGCTGATCGAGGCGCGCGGGCTGGCCCAGGAGACGGGCGAGGCCTTCTACGCGATGGCCGCGCAGACCAGCATCGCCGCGATCACCGCCATGCGGGGCCACCTCGACGAGGCCACCCGGCTGATCGACGAGGTCGCGGCCAGCCCGCTCGCCGCCGGCATGCGATACATCCAGGTGGCGCTGGCCCAGACGCGCGGTCTGATCCTTCTTTTCCGGGGTGAGGCTTCCGAGGCGTACGGCGTCCTGGCCCGGACCTTCGATCCGGCCGAACCCACCTATCACCGTTACATGCGCTGGTGGCTGGTGCCCGATCTGCTCGACGCCGCCGTCGGCGCCGGCCGGCTGACCGAGGCGCGGGAGTTGATCGCCGAGCTGCCCGAGCTGGCCGAGCGGGTCGGCGCGCCGATCCTCGTGGTCGCGGCGGAGTACGCGGCCGTGGTGACGAATCCGGACACGACCGAGATCGTCACCCGGTGGCCGCTCTACCGTGCGCGACTCCAGCTCCATGTCGGCCGCCGGCACAAGAAGGACCTGCTGCGGACCGCCCGCGACACGTTCGACCTGCTCGGGGCCGCGCCCTGGGCGGACGCGGCCCGCGCCGAGCTCCGGGCCGCGGGCGAGCACAGTGGACAGCGGCGGGAAGCCGTACGGGAGAAGCTGTCCCCGCAGGAGCTGCAGATCGCCGCCATGGCGGCGGAGGGACTGACCAACCGCGAGATCGCCGGGCGGCTGTTCCTGTCCCACCGCACCATCGGCTCACACCTCTACCGGATCTACCCGAAGCTCGGCATCACCCGGCGCGCCCAGCTCGCGGGCGTTCTAGGCGTGCCGTAGGCCCCATTCGAGCGCCCGGTCGGCGATCTTCTCCCAGCCCGGCTCGCCGCAGGTCCAGTGTGAGCGGCCCGGCACCTCGACGTACTCGGTGATCGTGCCCTCGCCCTTGTAGTGGTGGGCGTTCGAGCGGTTCACCGACGGCGGCATGATGTGGTCCTCGCCGCCCGCGATGAACAGCAGCGGAGCACGGTCCGGGTTGTGATAGTCGACCCAGGTCTCCTGCTTGCCGGGCTTGAAGTTCGCGATCAGGCCGTACGCCCAGACCCAGCTCCCGGGCGCGGCGATGGCGTAGCGGTCGTACGCCGCCCGCGAGTCCTCGGCCGACAGCGTGTTGGCGAAGGCGTAATGCCACTGCTCGGGAGTGAAGCCGGCGGCCTGGTGCCGTTTCGCCGGGTTGTTCAGGATGGGGAACAGCGACTTGATCTGCGAGGGCGGCGTGACCCGGATGCCCTCCGGCGGCGCCGAGTCGATCACCACGCCGGCCGCGCCGTGCCCGCGGTCGAGCAGCAGCTGGGTCAGCGTGCCGCCGAAGGAGTGCCCGATCAGGATCGGCTTCTCCGGCAGGGCCGTGATGACCTTCTCGAGGTGGGCGATGGTCTCGGGCACGGTCACCGAGGCGATCGGCGACGGGTCGGCGCGCAGCGCCTCCACCTCGGCCTCGAAGCCGGGATAGGCGGGCGCGACGACGGTGTGGCCCTTGGCCTCGTAGTACGAGATCCAGTGCTCCCAGCTGCGCGGGGTCACCCACAGGCCGTGGATCAGGACGATGGTGCTCATGCGTCGTACTCCTTGATGAAGGCCAGCAGGTCGTCCCCGAGCTGCTCTTTGTGGGTGTCGGTGATGCCGTGCGGCGCGCCGGCGTACACCATCAGCTCGGAGTCTTTGATCAGCGCGGCCGAGGACTTGCCGCCGACGTCGAACGGCACCACCTGATCGGCGTCGCCGTGGATCACCAGCGTGGGCACGTCGAACTTGGCCAGGTCGGCGCGGAAGTCGGTCGCGGAGAAGGCGGCGATCGACTCGTACGCGTTGCGGTGCCCCGCCGCCATCGACTGCAGCCAGAAGGCGTCCCGGATGCCCTGCGAGGCGAGCCCGCCGAAGAACGGCCCGTCGGCCAGATCGCGGTAGAGCTGCGACCGGTCGGCCCGCGATCCGGCCCGCAGATCGTCGAAGACCTTGACCGGCACGCCGTCGGGGTTGTCCCGCGTGCGGAGCATGAACGGCGGCACGGCGGAGACGAGCACGGCCTGGGCCACCCGCGAGGTACCGTGCCGGCCGATGTACCGGGTGATCTCGCCGCCGCCGGTGGAGAAGCCGACCAGCGTCACGTTCCACAGGTCGAGGTGCTCGAGCAGGGCGGACAGATCATCGGCGTACGTGTCCATCTCGTTGCCGCCCCACGTCTGCGTGGAACGGCCGTGCCCGCGGCGGTCGTGCGCGATGGCCCGATATCCGTTGGAGGCCAGGAAGAGTTGCTGCGCCTCCCAGCTGTCGGAGTTGAGCGGCCAGCCGTGCGCCAGCACGACCGGACGGCCCGTGCCCCAGTCCTTGTAGAAGATCTCCGTGCCGTCGACGGTGGTCACGTAGCTCATCGGGCGGCCCTCTCGATCAGGTCGGCGGTGGCGCCGGGCTGGGAGATCATCGCGGCGTGGGAGGCGTTCACCTCGGCCGTGCGGGCGCCGGCCCGCTTGGCCATGAACCGCTGCGCCGCGGCCGGGATGAGGTTGTCGTGGCGGGCGACCAGGTAGTACGACGGGACGTCCGGCCAGGCCGGCGCCCCGGACGCCTCGTCCAGCGTGTGCACGTCGCCCGGCCGCTGACCGGCCCACATGAGGTCGGCGGTGGCGCGGGGCAGGTCGCCCGCGAAGATCTCGTGGAAGTACTCGCGGCGCACGTAGCCGTCGGCGCTCTGCCTGTAGGGGCGGATCTCGAGCTGCGGCTGACCGAGCTTGGTGCCGGGGAACTTGTTCTGCAGTCCGTAGACCGTCTCGCCGGCCGCAGGCGCGAAGGCGGCCACGTAGACCAGCGCCTTGACGTTCGGGTTGCCGGTGGCCGCGTTCGTGATCACCATCCCGCCGTACGAGTGTCCGACCAGGACGATTGGGCCGTCGATGGTGGCGAGGATGCTGGTGAGATAGGCGGCGTCGGACGCGACGCCGCGCAGCGGGGTGGCCGGCGCGAGCACCGGGTAGCCGGACCGGATGAGCCGGCTCAGCACCCCGTTCCAGCCGGAGGCGTCGGCGAAGGCGCCGTGCACCAGGACGATAGTGGGCTTTTTCTTCTTTCCGGTGGCGGCGGCCGGCGTTGCCAGCACCCCGGTGGCGGCTATCGCCGCGGAGCCGGCCAGGACAGCGCGGCGGCTGAGCGTTGGCATGAGGTTCCTCTCGATCGGTGATCTCATGCAAACAGCGGGCCGCGGGGCGGACCATGCGGAACGTTATGCAGAACTTCCGCCTGCGCCGACCACTGCGTCTTGACCTGGCTGCGCCGGAAATGCGCGACCGCCGCGGCGAACTTCGAACCCGCTTCTTCGCCGCGGGCCCGGCACGCCAGGCCCAGCGCCAGGTGCACCCGGCCCAGCAGGTGCGGCTCGCCGAACTCCTCGGCCAGCGGCAGCGCGACCTCGGCGGCCGCCACGGTTTCGTCCCAGCGCTCCATTTGCGCGTATTCATGCGCAAGGAACACCGAGGCGGTCACCCGGGCCGCCAACTCGGGCGCGGGCGCGAGCGGCCGCCGCTCGACCTCTTTCAACGCGTGCCGATACTGCTCGGCGGCCTCCTCGGGGCGGCCCATCCCGTGCAGGTTGGCGCCGATGCCGATCAGCGTCTGGACGTACCCGTCGTGATCACCGGCGGTCTCGGCCAGCTCCAGCGAGCGCCGCATCAGCTCCAGCGCCCTGTCCCGCTCCTCCATCTGCGCGTACGCGTCGGCGGCGTAGATGAGCGAGGCCGCCTGCTCCTTGAGATCGCCCAGTTCGACTGCCATCGCGTACGCCGCCAAGGCCTGCTCCACGGTCTCCGGGAACCGCCCGTCACAGAACGACAGCGCCCACGCCTGGTAGTTGCGGTGCACGACCTCCTGCCGCCGGTCCGGCAGCCGCTCGGCCGACTCCCGCGAGAGCGTGAAGATCGAAGACCAGGGATCGATGCTGTACGTCCGGTCCGAGTACCAATGAAGCGATTCCGCCACATCGACGACACGCTGGTGCCGGCCCCCGGCTGACGCCCGGCGCATGGCCTCGAACCAGCCGTCCACTTCGGCCTGGAGCCAGGCCTGGGCCGGACCCCACTGCTCGGGGCCGCCGTCGTAGTCCGGCTCGAACAACCGCCCCGAGGCGATGGCGGTGTCCAGATACCAGTCGATCAGCCGCTGCTCGCCACGACGCCGCACCACGGCGGGCTCCTCGTCCCGCAGCCGCGCCTGAGCGAACAGCCTGATCAGATCGTGGAAGCGATAACGGTCATGGCCTTCGGGCTGCAACAGCCCCCGGTCGAGCAGCTTCTCCAGCACATCTTCGGCGTCGTACCGGTCGAGCTCGGCCACGGCCGCCGCCGCGGCAGCCGAGAAGGACAAGGTGGGCACATGGGCCAGCCTGCGGAAGACGGTCCGGGCCGTCTCGGGCAATTGGGTGTACGAGGCGGCGATCGCGTTCTCGACCGGCGTCAGCATGGCCAGCCGCCGATCGGCGTCGGCCAGCACATCGTGGTCGCCGAGCGTGGCCGCGATCCGCAGAGCCAACGGCAGATAACCGCAGAGCCGCGCAATCTCGCCGTTGTTCGTTCCCGCGCCGCCGAGCAGCTCGACGGCTTCATCCGCCGGCAGAGGCGCCAAAGCGATCCGCCGTACGGCCTCGAGACCACCGAGCACCCGCCGGCTGGTGACGACGACCGCGCCGCCGTCCCCCGGAAGCAGCTCCCGCACCTGCCCCTCACCAGCGGCGTTGTCCAGGATCAGCAGGCAGCGCCGCTGACCCAGAAGCGCCCGCAACTGCCCGCCGCGCTCCTCGTCCCCGCGGGCGATCTGCCGCGAGCTGACCCCGAGCGCCCGCAGGAGGACGGTCTGCGCCTCACCGACGGTCGCACCGCCCCCAGGCTCGGTGCCGCGAAGGTCCAGATAGAAGCACCCGTCCGGGAAAAGCTCCCGCCCCAGCTCGGCGGCCCGAATGGCCAGCCCCGTCTTGCCCACACCGGGCTGCCCGTGCACAACCGTGACCGAGCCCGCCACCCGGAACGCGGCGCCGATCGAGGCGAGCTCGTCCGCACGCCCCACGAAGTGCCCGCTACGCCGAGGCAGATCACACATACGGGGCCGCCCGGTGGCGGCGGTCTCCCGCCCCGCCTTCGCCAGCCGGCCCAGCTCCTGACCGTCGCCGAGCACTTTCGCGAGCGCGCTCACCGTCCGGGGTTGCGGCGTCCGGCTGCGCCCGCGCTCCATGTCGCTGATGGCCCGGGCGCTGACCCCGGACGCCTCGGCCAGCCCTTCGAGGGTCATGCCACCGCGAACACGCAGCTCCCGGAGCCGCCGCCCGAAATCCAGCCCAGTCTGTTCCGTGAGTGTCATAGCCAGCCCGACGCTATCGACACTCTGACCAGCAAAATCGGCCCTCAGCGCACCGTTGTCGGCCCACCGTGCACGGCTCGCCTGGTACCACTAAGCTCCGGTGTCGCCCGGCCTCACGTACCTGGTTCCTTTTCGTTCACCAACGGAATCAAGCTTGCCGTCCCGGGCCAGTCGTCTGAGCAGGAGACTGGCTTGGGCAGAGGTGAGCGCGCAAAGGTCAGCCGCTTCCGCGCGGGTGATCTGACCGTGTGAGTCGACGTACTGCAGCACCATCTGTTCCTGCTGCAGTGGGTCGAATCCCCGCACGCGTACGTAGCCGGCGGGCGTCTCCAGAGCTCGATAGACCGACGCCGAGAGATGCCAGCTTCGGCCCTTTCCGTCTCCGCGGGGTTCCACCCAGCCTCGCTCGACCATGCGGTTGAGAAGATTGCGGGTCTCCGCATCCGTTCGCTGCATGACCTTGGCCAGGTCGCTCGTACTCGCCCGGCGCTCACGAAACAACTCGGACAACACCTGGAGCTCGGGGAGACCGAGGGGCATGCCGATCCCCCTCTCCTGCTCGGAGATCCAGCGAGTGATGGGCAGGTTGGCCGGACCACCGGGCAGGATGGCCACCACATGACTCGCCGAGCTGCGACCGTAGTCCGGTGCCGATCGGCCGACTCTCAGCTGTTCCACGAACATGCGGTTGATGCCACGGCCGGTCCGTTCGACGAGTCCCGTGCGCTTGAAGGCGTCGGCCAGTATCGGACTGCGCGGATGGGGCGGCACTACAAGCAGGTTGTCCAGCGTGACACCTCTAGGGAATCCTCCGGGACTGGACACCTCCAACTGCTCGTCGGTCCATTGCACGTGCACAGCCCCGCGACGCGTGTAGTCACGGTGGACGAGCGCATTGGCCACGGCCTCGCGAAAGGCGGTCTCCGAGTAGGTGGATACAGGCACACGCAGCAGGCCGAACTCCACCTCCTCCTCCTGATTCCGTGCCTCGAACCGGCTGAAGAGCTCCTCGGCGAGCCGGAACAACGGATAGGGAAGGAAGTCGTTGACCTGAACGTCCAGCCCTCGCAGCACCTGAAACGCGGCTTCGTGGGTCGGAAGATACCGGCGGATGGCGTCAACCTTGCCGAAGAGCAGAAGTGCTCCGGCCGTCACGCCGTCATCGAGGCGAGCGAGCCCGAGGGCGCTCGCGATCTCCCGATCAGACAAGGTCCCCAGCAGTCGGTCGGCCGAAGCACCGGAATTCGAAACCAGCCGCCGTACACGTTCGAACTCAAGTGGATCGAGATCCGCCCATGCCGCGCCTCCCACATTGAGGGTGGCCCAATCCACCGCACCTCGGTCCACCTCATGGGCGAGCATCTCGTGGGCGTGGTACGGCATGCAGGTAGGACGGCCATCGCCGCCTGTCGCTCGGCGCACATATGTGCCCCTCGTCGTCCCGATCACACGAGGGCTGTCAGGCACGTCGATGACCATGACTTCCTTGCCCTCGACCTCCACCAGATCAACGTTGGTGGACAGCGGCGGCTGCGTCGAATTGGCAACCAGGGCTTGGACACGCAGAACATCGGTTCTTCCGGACTCATGCCGCGGTCGCGCACCGGTGATGACGCCATCGTCCTCAACACCAACGAGGAGGACCCCTCCGCGGCCGTTCGCGAGGCACACGATCGCTTCGACAAGGTCCTGGTCGTTGAGCCGCTCTCGCCGCTCGCCCTTGAACTCGACGTCATATTGCTCACCGGCCGCCACCCATCGGGCAACTCGGCCGGGCATATCGCTCATTTGGGCTTCGGCACCCGTCATCCGGAGGCCCCCTTTTGCAAATATATGCATATCCGAGAACGGCCGGACTGATGTTTGCATATTTTATGCGCGCCGTCATCACTCCTGCGGGCGACGGCACTGGACAAGCAGAAGGCGAGCCTCGATAAACGAGTGCTCGCCTGATGATTGGTTGGTGGAGCTGTGGGGATTTGAACCCCAGACCCCCTCGATGCGAACGAGGTGCGCTACCAGACTGCGCCACAGCCCCTAACCGATCCCCCGGACCTGTCCGTGGAACCGCAGCAAGGCTAACAGGTTGCGCAGGCTCCCCGCGAACCGACCCCCACAACGGTGCTCATGCCGTGTGGTGGCGGCCGCCCGCCTCGTACGCCCGGCCCCGCAGGCCACCCGTTCGGCGGTACGAGACCGAGGCCGTCACCGCCGGCGGGAGGTCCTGATCCAAGCCCATCGCGGCCCGGCGCACCGCCTCCTTCTGGGCGGCCAAGCGGCGCTGCGCCTCCCGGCGGGCCGCCTGGCGGCGGGCCTGCTCGCGGCGGACCTCGGCCTGGCGGGCCGCCAGCCAGGCTGCCTCCCGGGCCTCCTCGCGGCGGCGCCTTCGGTCCGCTATGGCCCGGTTGCGCAGGTGGATCAGGTCGATCACCAGCAGCGTGAACGTCACGGCGAAGCCGATCCAGAAACCGGGGCCGACCGCCAGCACGCCGATCAGCTCGATCAGGTTGAGCAGGATCAGCGCCGCGAAGACCCGCCTACGGCGTACGACCGCCGGGGTGTGCCGGCGGGTGGGTACCCGCCGGGCCGGGCGGCGGCCGGGCTTCACCAGCCGCAGCCGGGGTCGTTGCGGCGACAAAGCGGGTGAAACCGTAACCGAAACCAGCCGGCCCGGGTTGATCGGTCGGCGTCCGGGCACGGTTCGGCGACGGCGGTGGCGCTGGAGCACCCTCGCCGTCGACGACGCCCGCTCCGCGGCCAGCCGCTCGGTGGCGTCGTACCGGCGCACGAGCGCGGGCGCGAGAGCGAGCAGACCGGCCGCGGTGAGGACGGCGAGGAGCACCGAGGTCGGCACCCTCACCCCTCCCGTCAGCTACGGGCGGTCCGCTTTTACAACTCCCGGCCGCGGACCGCAAGACCCAATCTCCCCGAGGCTACGGGCGCGAGCTGCGGAAATGGTCACGGCGCGCCGGGCGTGTCAAGCGCCTCCTCAGGCGCGCACGCGGCGCCAGCGGGCCAGCAGACCGCCCTCGGCGGCCACTTCCTCGCTGGTCAGGGCATATCCGAGATGGTCTCGCCAGCTGCCGTCGATGTGCATGTAGCGCTGGTGGTACGCCTCCTCGCGGAAGCCGAGCTTCTCGACCACGCGCCGGGACGGCTTGTTCTCGGGGCGGATGTTGACCTCGATGCGGTGCAGCCCGCCGGCGCCGAAGGCGTGGTCGACGGCCAGGGCCAGCGCCGTCGGGATGACGCCGCGGCCGGCCACCCGCGCGTCGACCCAGTAGCCCGCGTAGGCCGAGCTGAACGCCCGCCGGACGATGTTGCCGAGATTCAGGTGGCCGACCAGGCGTTCCCGGCCGTTCTCCTGGAGGCAGACCGCGAACGGCATGCTCTCGCCGCGCCGGGCCGAGCGTTTCATGTCCTGGTAGACGTAGCCGAACGCGCGCGCCGAGTTCATCTCGGACCACGGGCCGGGTGGGGCCGACTCCCAGGGTGCCAGCCATTTCTGGTTGGCGATCCGCACGTCGGACCAGGCTCGGGCGTCGCTGCGCTTGTAGGGGCGCAGCACGACGGGTCCGTCCGCCAGGACGGCAGGCCATCCGGGCGTGGACCCCAGCATCATCGCCTCCGGTCGAGGAGCAACACGTCCACGGTCGAGCCGGCGGCCGCCGTGGTGACGCGCTCACCGAGGACCAGCAGGCCGTTGGCCTCGGCAAGGCCGGAGAGAGTGTACGGCCCACCGGCCAGCGGCTGCACCGTATGTCCCCCGCCGCGCCGTTCGGTGACGAACGCGGGGCGGAACTCGCGCAGGCCACCGGGTGAGGAGACGGTCTCCAGCAGATGCGCCTTCACGCTCGGGCGGAACACCGGCTCGGCCCCGGCCAGCAGCTGGATGACCGGGTGGGCCAGCACCTCGAAGCCGATCAGGGCGGAGCCGGGCTCGCCGGGCAGGCAGATCACCGGCACCTCTTCGCCGCCGACCGTGCCGAAGCCGAGGGTGCTGCCGGGGCAGAGGGCCACGTCGGTGAACTCGACGACGCCGCGGCCGGGATCGCGGCGGGAGAGGACCCGGCGCAGCATGTCGCCCGGCCCGGTGCCGGTGCCGCCGGTCGTGATGATCAGGTCGGCCCGAAGGGTCTGGTCCTCCAGCAGGCCGCGGAGGCCTTCCGGGTCGTCGTCACAGATGCCTATCCGGTACGCCAGCGCGCCCGCCTCGACCGCGGCCGCGGTCAGCGCGTGCGAGTTCGCGTCGACCACCTGCCCGGGCTGGCTGGGCCGGCCCACGTCCACCAGCTCGTCGCCGGTGGCCACGACCACCACCCGCGGGCTGGGCCGGACGACCACGTGCCCGATGCCGGAGGCGGCGAAGGTCGCCACCATGGCCGGGGTGACGTACGCGCCCTTGGGCGCCAGCACCTGGCCGACCGCGATCTCGTCGCCGGCCCGGCGCACACCCGAGCCCCTTTTCGGCGCGTGCAGGATCTCCACGGCCGCCATGCCCTGGTCGGTCCAGTGCACGGGCACGACCACGTCGGCGCCGATCGGGAGCGGGGCGCCGGCCGCCACCGAGAAGCACGTGCCCGGTGAGAGCCGGACCGGGCGCCAGCTGGACGCGCCGAGGTCGCCGACGACGTTGAGCCGGACCGGGCGCGGTCCGCCCTCGACCCGCCCGAAGGAGGGGTGTGAGCCGACCCGGCCCGCACCGCCCAGGTCCTCCCAGCGCGCCGCGTACCCGTCGATCGCCGCCTGGTCGAACGCCGGGTAGGGATGCGGGGCCAGCACGTCGGTGGCGAGGGTGTTGCCGTGCGCCTGGGTGAGGTCGAGGTCGAGCGGAGGCAGCGGCCGGAGCCTGCGCAGCACGCTGCCCAGGTATTCGGCGAGAGGCTTCAGCTCGTTGGCGGCCGCCTCGGCATCGGCCGTGGCCGTCATCCCCTCGCACCGCCGGCGACGAACTCGGCCAGCCAGCTCCGGAACTCCTCGCCCAGGTCGTCGCGCTTGGCCGCCAGCATGACGACCGTCTGCAGGTAGCCGAGCGGCATGCCGGTGTCGTACCGGTGGCCGCGGTAGACGATGCCGTGCACCGGCGTTCCGTCGGCCAGCAGCTGGGCCATGGCGTCGGTCAGCTGGATCTCGCCGCCGCTGCCGGGCTTGGTGTCGGCGATCGCCTCGAAGATCGAGGCGGGCAGGACGTAGCGGCCCAGGACGGCCAGGTTGCTCGGCGCCTCGTCGGGCGCGGGCTTCTCGACCAGGCCGGTGATCCGTACGACGTCGTCGCCGTCCCCGGAAGGCGCGACCGAGGCGATGCCGTAGCGCGAGGTCTCCTCCGGCTTGACCTCGCCCAGGGCGAGCACGATGCCGCCGGTGCGGGCCTGGAGGTCGAGCATGTCGGGCAGGAGCGGCTTGTCCAGTTCGACGAACTCGTCGCCGAGGAGCACGGCGAAGGCGTTGTCGCCGACGTGCGACGCGGCGGTGCCGACCGCGTGGCCGAGGCCGAGCGGCTCGCCCTGGCGGACGGTGTAGATATCCGCGAGGTCACTCGTACGGCGTACGGCCGCAAGCCTTTGACTGTCGCCTTTCTCGGCGAGCCGGGCCTCGATGTCGGGCCGGCGGTCGAAGTGGTCGACCATCGAGGTCTTGCCGCGGCCGGTGACCAGCAGGACGTCGGTGATACCGGCGGCGGCCGCCTCCTCCACGATGTACTGCAGCACGGGACGGTCGACGACGGGCAGCAGCTCCTTGGGCACGGCCTTGGTGGCCGGCAGGAAACGCGTAGCCAGCCCGGCCGCGGGGATGACGGCCTTCACCGCCCGGCGGCCCGACGCTTGCGCGTTCGAGGTCATCGAGGTCACCGCACCTTCACTTCAAGTCGATCGTGCCCGTGATATGCAGCGAGACTAACGGCCGCGTGCCTGCCCGGGCGGTCGTGGCCCGGTCGGCACGGCCGTCTTGGGATCCAAGTTTCCTTCATGAACTGTTGGGGAAACCCGCGAATTTGTCACATCCCCGGCCTCGGCCAGGCGAAATGTGTCCCGGCCGGCCCTCTTGGCGGCGTAGAGCGCGGCGTCGGCCGCGGCCAGGACCTGCTGCGCGCCGGCGCCGTGCTCGGGATAGACGGCGACCCCGATCGACACGGTGACCGGGATGAGCAGGTCGTCGGGCCGCAGCGGGTCGATCGGCACGGGCCGGTCGCGCACGGCGGCGCCGAGCCGTTCGGCGACGATCGCCCCGCCGTAGGCGTCGGTCTCCGGCAGCAGCACCACGAACTCCTCCCCACCCTGCCGGAACGCCACGTCGACCTCGCGCAGCCCGATCCGGATGCGCCGGGCGAACTCGCTCAGCACCGCGTCGCCGGCCGCGTGCCCGTACGTGTCGTTCACGTCCTTGAAGTGGTCCAGGTCGAGCACGAGCACCGCGAGCATGCGCCCGAACCGGCTCGCCCTCTCCACCTCCCGGCGCAACGACTCACGGAGGTAACGGTAATTCCACAGGCCGGTGAGCGGATCGGTCAGCGAGAGCCGTTGCGCCTCCTCGTGCATCCGCACGTTGTGCACGGCCACCCCGGCCTGCCCGGCGAAGGTCCGCAGGGTGTGCAGGTCGGCGTCGTCGAAGGAGTCTCCGCCGACCCGGTCGTAGAGGGCGAGCACGCCGAGGGTCTCGGGCTCGTCCTCGGCCTCGACGGGCGCGCAGATCGGCACGGCGACGTAGCTCAGGCAGGGTGGCTCGGCGGAGGCGAGCTCGCCCTGCCCCCGGCGGGGTTCGCCGCTGGCGGCGACCCCGCCCAGCACGCCCTCGCCGACCGGCAGGCGCTGCTGGGGCAGGTCGGCGTCGGGCAGGTCCCAGGTGCCGGCCAGGCCGACGCCGCACTGGGCGACGAGCTGCCCGCTCGCCGGGTGGATGAGCAGCACGAGCCCGGCCCGGGCGCCGGTGGCGGCGAGCGCGGTCCGCAGGATGACCTGCAATATGCGCTGGAGGTCGTGGGTGCTGGAGAGGGTCTCGCCGAGGATGGCGAGATGACCGCGGAGCTGGTCACGGCTGGCGGTGAGGGCTTGGACGTACGCCTGGAGCTCGCGCGTCATGCGGTTGAAGGTGGCCGCCAGCCGGCCCAGCTCGTCCGGGCGCAGGATCGGCACCCGGGTGTCCAGGTCGCCGTCGGCCACGCGCCCGGCGGCCCAGGCCAGCTCACCGAGCGGCCGGGTGGTGGTGCGGGCGAGCCAGCGCGCGACCAGCACGGCGGCCAGGGCGGCACAGAGGGCGACGGCCGCGAGTACGGCGTACAGAAAGGTCGGCCTGGTCGTCGGCACGGTGAGCGTGAGTGGCAGGGGCTGGCCGGGCCCGGGGGCGAGGTGGAGGGTCTGCCCGGTCTCGTTCGCGACGGTCAGCGTCACCCGGGTGCGGCTGGTGGCGCTGAGCCGGTCGAGGAACGCGCGGTCGATGGCCTGCGAGGCGGCGATGGTGACGCCGCCGACGACCGACTGGGCGGCGATGGCGTCCCGCCCCTCCGCCGAGCAGCTCTGCCGGGCCAGCGGCGCGGCGCCGATCTCGATGCCGGTGGCCAGGCCGCGCGCGATCAGCTGGCCCGCCACCGCGGCCCGGTCATTTTCCGGCACCACCGCCACGGCGTCGGCCACCACCTGAAGCTGGCGGCAGGCGGCGGCGACACTGGTCCGCACGGTGGTCGCGGCACTGTCGAGCCGCTCGGCCGTCCGGTCCCGGCTCACCGTGGTGACGGTCAGGGCGACGAAGATGGACCCGAGCAGGACCGGACCGAGCACGACCACCAGAAAGGCGGTGGTCAGTCGGCCACGTAGCGTCACGCATCCTCCCGGGAGTGGCCCTCTTTGGAGCGATGCTGACATAGTGTGCACCGTTTGCCGCTTTTCAAAAGGGGGTGTTGCATGCCCGATTTAACCGGTGACGCGGAAAGATCTCGCACCGCCAAGATCGCACTCCGCAGTCAGTTGCTCACGGCCCGGCGTCAGGCGCCCTCGTCCGCGGCCACCCTCCTTCAAGATCAAGTGCTTGCTTTCGTACGGTCTGAGCACCCGTCCACGATCGCCGCATACGTCCCGATCGGCACCGAACCGGGCGGCCCCGGCCTGATCACCGCGCTGGCGGCCGAGGCACGCGTCCTGCTGCCGGTGCTGCGGCCGGACAACGACCTGGACTGGGCCGAGTATTCGGGTTCGCTCGAAAGCGGGCCGCACGGGCTGCTCTCGCCGCCCGGCCCCCGGCTGGGCGTGTCGGGCATCGGGGAGGCTGGGCTGGTGCTCGTGCCCGCCCTGGCGGTGGATCGTCGCGGTCTGCGCCTGGGTCGCGGCGGGGGTTCGTACGACCGAGCCCTGTCCCGAGTCTCATCAGGCGCCCTCGTGGTGGCGCTGTTGCACGACGGCGAGCTGCTCGCGGAGGTGCCGGCCGAGCCGCACGACCGGCCGGTGCACGGGGTCATCACCCCGCACGGTGGTCTATTCCTGACCCGGAAGTGACGTCCGCCCAACCCTCAACCCGCCGTTCGAGTGGACGAAATGACCTCCGATGGCGCAACATTGGCACTCGGAGTTGGCGAGTGCCAACAGCCGAAAGATCCGGAGGAGCCGTGCCTACCTACCAGTACGCCTGCACCGAATGCGGCCACCAGCTCGAGGCCGTGCAGTCGTTCTCCGACCCGGCTTTGACGGAGTGCCCGAACTGTGACGGCAAGCTCCGCAAGGTCTTCAACTCGGTCGGCATCGTCTTCAAGGGTTCGGGCTTCTACCGCAACGACTCCCGCTCCGGAAACGTGAGCGCCGAGAAGTCCGCCACGAACGGCGAGGCCACGAAGAAGTCCGACGCGCCGAGCTCCACCTCGTCAGGCTCCAGCTCCGACTCGTCGTCGAGCTCTTCCACGACGTCGTCCTCATCGTCGTCGTCGTCGACCACCAGCTCGTCTTCGTCGACCACGAAGGCACCCGCCGCTTCCTAGAGGCCCACTCGAGATCGCGCCAGGACTCCCCTGGCGCGATCTTCGCGCATCCGCGCCCGTTCCGGCCCACACCCCACGCGCCGGCCGTCCGCGCCTTTCCTGTGGGCCGCGCCGATCCCTACCAAAATCACCTGGGTTCGCGCCGGTTATCCACAGTCCGGCGTTGTCCACAGGCCCGGAGCGAGCGATCTTCCCTTCCGCCTAACGTTCGATCCGGCGCCGAGACCACGACGCCAGGGCGAGCGAGAGGGGACCGGACGATGGCCGGATCGAGCAAGTCCCGGCTCGGGCGAGCCATCCCCCTGCCGCACGGGAACGCAAGCCGCGCAAGCGGCGAAGGGCGCCTCGATCCCGTGCGGCGGCGTCGGCCGGCCCGCGGCACGCTGCTACGCCTCGCGGCGGTCGCGGCCCTGCTGACCCTCGCCGCCCTGGTGTCGTGGTCACCTCCACCGACGTGCGAACCATCCACGGGCGCGGCGGTCACACAGCCGTCCGGTAATGGCGTCCACTCATCCGGCGCACCACCCGACGGCTCAGGCGCCACCTCACGAGGCTCCTCGACCGCCAAACCGCGGGGAGACCCCGCCGCGCCGCCGGGAGATCCCGCGGCGCTACCCGGGTCTTCGGCAGCGCTGTCCGGGTCCTCGGGCGCCTCTGTCTCCGGCGGCATCGTGCCCTCCGGGACCGTCGGTGTTCCCGTTCGGCTGGCCGACCCCACGGCGCTCTCGCTGGTCAAGCCCGGCAACCGGGTCGACCTGCTGCGCCTGGACGACAAGGGCGCAACCACCTCGGTCGCCGCCGCCGCTCTGGTCCTCACGGTCACCGGCGCGTCAGACCCCACCACCGGCGGTCTTCTGCTGGCCCTCTCACCGGCCGAGGCCGAGCGCGCCGTGGCCACGTCCAGCCACGGCTTCGCGGTCCTCATCCGCCCCGGCTGAGCCGGCCGGTCTCACCAGTGGGGCGGGCGGTCCTCGAGCAGGCGATCGTCGTTGTCGAAGGAGCGTTCGCCCCAGCCACGCTCGGTGTCGTCGCGGGTCTGCTCGGGGAGAACGGGCGCCTCCTCGGACTCGAAGTCGACCTCGCGTTCGCCGTCCAAGTCGCGCTCGGGCTCATCCAGGATGTCCACGTCTTAGAGGGTAGGCCCGCGCCGCTGCGGAAGTCTTCCCCCTTCGGCTGTACCGTCGGTGAACGTGAGCAGCCCCACCGGCGTACCGGACGACTCCTACTGGCAGCGACCGGATCCTGACTCTCCCGTGCCCGGTCCGCCGCTTGAGTCCACCGGGCCCGAGCCGAAGCCGGAGGCGAGCTATCCCGGCCCGCCGAACCCCGCCCCGCCGTCGCCGCACTGGCGGCCACCCACGATCTCCCAGCCGCCGCCTCCGCGCAGCATGCCCGGTCAGGACATGGACGCCCTCGACGAGTCGGAGGGTTCAGCTCGCACGGTGACCTACGGCGTCGGCCTGGTCGCGGGGGCCATCGCCCTGATCCTCATGTGCCTGCTCTGCGCCCGCGCCATCTTCTGACCTGCGCCGCGCCCTCTTCCGCCCCGCAGCCGCGCCCGCGTCCGGCCCGCGCCATCGGCCAGCCCGCGCCGTCGGCCAGCCCGCGCCATCGGCCAGCCCACGCCTTCTGGACTACCGCCCGGCGGCAGGCAAGCGAAACGCCGGCGCGGTGGCTCTCTGGGCCGCCGCGCCGGCGTTGCTGACTGCCGTTCGGGCTAGTAGGTGCCCCATACGGCGGTCGCGCCCGAGTCGCCCGTCTTGTAGACGTAGTAGCCGGAGACCACGGCCAGGACGATCAGCACCACCGCGCCGGCGGCCTCGCCGATCAAGGGCAGGCGGTCGGTGCGGCGCCACGTGAGGGCGACCAGCACCAGGCTGGCTACGCCCAGGGCCAGTGCGAACCAGAACGTACGCGTTCCGTAGCCCATGTGGTCGTCGAGGATCACCTTGCCGGGGCCGCTCAGGCCCTGGCCGACCAGGCGGTCGTAGAGCTCCTCGCCCGACTCCTTGGCCACGAACGTCGAGACCGGCGCCGCCACCGCGAGCAGCGCCACCGCCCAGCCCAGCTTCGGACGCCACCGCGGCACGAGCGCGTACACGATGGCCCCGAGGGCCAGCAGCGGAACGAACACCACCGCGGCATGCAGCACGAGCGCATGCACCGGTAGGCCGTTGATCTGGTCGAACACGACGCCTCCTCATCGAACTGGTCGGCCGACAGCTTAGAAGTATCTGACGGCGCAAACGTCCTCGTGTCCGCTTACGCCCATCGTCGGTTCCCGGTTCACCTCGGCGCAGGTATTCCCACGCACAATGGTTGGGGATTCAACCGATCCGTGCTGTCATTGACCGATGCCGAACGGTGAAGACCTGCTACGGGACCACGGGTTGCGTGTCACCAAACCACGCCTCGCCGTGCTGGACATTCTCACCGGCGGCGGCCATCTCGAGGTCGAGGAAATTGCCAAGCAGGCCCGGGTACGCCTCGACTCCGTCTCGACCCAGGCGATCTACGACGTGCTCGGCGCCCTGTCCCGGGCCGGCCTGGCCCGGCGGCTGGAACCGGCCGGCAGCCCGGCCCGGTACGAAGCCCGGGTCGGCGACAACCACCACCACATCGTCTGCCGGGGCTGCGGTGAGATCGCCGACGTCGACTGCGTGGTCGACGAGCGCCCCTGCCTCACGCCCGCCACCAGCCACGGCTTCCAGCTCGACGAGGCCGAGGTGACGTTCTGGGGTCTCTGCCCGGCCTGCCAGAAACGCCGCGACGACGAAGCCTGAGTTCCGTTATCTGAACAGGTTCAACTTTCGGCCGTTCGCGTGGCAGTCTTGAGGACATGAGCGACGTCGGGCTGTTCGGACCGGATTCGGTCACCTGGAAGCTGCACCGCGAACCGATCCTCATGCTGGGCGGGCTCCGCTCCCTCTATCTCCAGGCCCTGCACCCGCGGGCCGTGGCCGGCGTCGCGCAGAACTCCGGTTATCGCGCCGACCCGTGGGGCCGTCTGTCCCGCACCTCGGCCTACGTCGCCACCGTGATCTACGGCAGCACCGACGAGGTCGAGCGGGCCTCCAGCCGGCTGCGCCGCCTGCACTCCCGGATGACGGCCGTGGACCCCCGCGACGGCGAGACGTTCCGCATCGACGAGCCCGACCTGCTCCGCTGGGTCCACGTCACCGAGGTCGAGTCGTTCCTGACCACCGCCACCCGGGCCGGCCTGCGGCTGACCCCCGACGAGGTCGACCGCTACTACACCGAGCAGCTCAAGGCGGCCGAGCTGGTCGGCCTCGACCCGGCCACCGTGCCCGCGACCGCGGCCGAGGTGGCCGCCTACTACGAGGCCGTCCGCCCCGAGCTCGGCATGACCCGCGACAGCGCCGAGACCGCCCTGTTCCTGACCGTCCCACCGGTACCGACGACGTGGGGCCCCCGGGCCTTCCGCCTCGGCCTCACGCTCGGCCCG
The DNA here is from genome assembly GCF_042899005.1 of Actinoplanes sp. NPDC000266. NCBI lineage: Bacteria > Bacillati > Actinomycetota > Actinomycetes > Micromonosporales > Micromonosporaceae > Actinoplanes > Actinoplanes sp. NPDC000266. Next base: position 205,459 of record NZ_JBIAZI010000005.1, on the reverse strand, counting down.
ACCCGCTGGGCGTACCTGGGCATCGCCGGCACGGCCGTGGCCCTGCTGCCGCCATGGGCCCGCCGCATGTACGGCGGCCTGGGCTGGCCCACCACCGACGTGACGGCCGACCTCTCGATCAGGGGCCTGCGCCTGCTGCTCGCCACGATCCTGGCCACCCTGCCCCGCCGGTACCGGGACAGCTCCATGCGCCAGGCCGCCCTGGCCCGGGCCCAACCAACCGCCGCCTGACCAGCAGCCGCAACACGGCTCAGGGGGTCAGGTGGGACACCGCCGCCCAGGGTTCCTTGGCCGGGGTCTCCGCGCCGGCCGGGCAGACCCGGCGGAAGTCGCACCAGCCGCACAGCGGGCCGGGGTTGGTGGGGAACTCCGCGTCGGGGTCGGCGCCCTCGGCCACCGCTTTCTCGGCCGCCATGATGTCGCGGGCCGTGTCCTCCGCCCGGCGGACCTGGCGGGCCAACGACTCCTCGGTGTGCTCGTGGGCGGCCACCGTTCCCGTCGGCAGGTGGTGGAGCTCCACCCGGTAGCTCGGCCGGCGGAAGACGCGCTGGGCCGCGTACGCGTAGAGGGCCAGGGCCGTCGAACCGCGCGCGTCGTCGGCGCCGGTGCCCGTGCGGCCGGTCTTGTAGTCGACGATCACCGCCTCGGGGCCGTTCGGGCCGGGGCGCGAGTCGATGCGGTCGGCCCGGCCGTTCAGGGCCAGCACGGCCGTTTTCGCGGCCACCGTCCGTTCGACGCCCAGCGGCTCGTCGTCCGGGTCGAGTCCGGACACGTACGTCTCCAGCCAGCCCAACGCCGCCCGGTAAGCCGTGCGCTCCTGATCGGTGTCGCGGTAGCCCTCGCGTACCCACGTGCTCTTGAGAAGCGTGGGCAGAACGCCCAGCTCCCGCCGATCGGCCGGCAGGCCGTACCAGTTCTTCAGCGCCGTGTGGACGCTGGCGCCCAGCGAGTTGTGCGCCCACGGTGGACCCTTGGGCGGGGCCGGACGCTCGACGTAGGCGTATTTGTATCGCCGGGGGCAGTCGGTGAAGGCGCCCAGCTTGCTCGGCGTGCACACGAAGAGCCGCTCGGGCATGCCGGCGAAGCCGAGCTGCTCGGGGACGCCGGCGCGGGATCTGGTGGGAGGCACCGTGCAATCCTGCCAGGCGGGTACGACAGAAACGCCGTCAGAAGGCCGCCGCGTACATCTCCACGAAGGCCGCGACCGCGTCGGCGATCAACTGCACGGCGATGGCGGCCAGCAGCAGGCCGGCGATGCGGGTCAGCACCTCGATGCCGGCCGGGCGCAGCAGCTTGACGATCACGCCGGAGAAGCGCAGGACGACCCAGACCGTGATCATGACGAGCAGGATGCCGATGGCGATCACGAGATATTCGTTGAAACCGTCCGCACGCTGCACGAACAGCATGGTCGCGACGATCGCGCCCGGTCCGGCCAGCAGCGGCGTGCCCAGTGGCACGAGCGCCACGTTGCTGGTGCCGCCCTGTTCGGCCGGCTCGTCGGTCTTGCCCGTGAGCAGCTGCAACGCGACCAGCACGAGCAGCAGGCCACCGGCGCCCTGCAGGGCGGGCAGTTGCACGTGGAGATAGTCGAGCAGGGTCTGCCCGGCCACCGCGAAACCGACGATCACGCCGAGCGCGAGCAGCACGGCCTGCGAACCGGCCCGCACCCTGTCCCTGGCCGACATCGTCCCGGTCAGCGCGAGGAAGACCGGCACCATGCCGGGAGGGTCGACGATCACCAAGAGGGTCACGAAGACCTCGCCGAGGAACTTGAGATTCACCCGAACAAGGTAGGTGGCCGGGCCGCCGCGCCGCAGTTCGGTGCGTCCAGCGTCACCCCAGGACAGCTACGCCCGTCGCGGCCGAGACGATTTTCTCGTACGCCGAAGGAGCCGTCAGGAACGCACCCAGCCGCACCGTTTTGTGGGTCCCGTGGAAGTCCGACGATCCGGTCACGACCAGCCCGAGACTCTCGGCCAGGGCCCGCACGTGCGCCCGCTCCTCCGGCGAATGGTCCTCGTGATCGGCTTCCAGCCCGAACAACCCGGCCTCGGCCAGCTCGACGATCAACCGGTCCGGCACGACACGCCCGCGCACCGTGGCTCGCGGATGGGCGAAAACGGTCACCCCACCGGCCGCCCGCACCGCCCGCACGGCCTCGAAAACATCAAGATCTGATTTGGGTACGAAGTAACGCGCGCCCAGCCACTGCGAATGGAACGCCTCGGTCGTCGTCCGGACGAGCCCGGCCCGGATCAGCGCCTGCGCGATGTGCGGCCGCCCGACCGAGCCGCCCGCCGCGTAGCCGTGCACCTCGTCCCAGGTGATCGGCACGCCGTCGGCCGCCAGCCGGTTCACGATCTTTTCGGCGCGCTGCTCCCGGTCGGTGCGCAGCCGGGCCAGGTCACCCGCGAGCCGCGGCTCGGCCGGGTCGAACAGATAGGCGAGCATGTGCAGCGCGATCGGCGGCTCGGCGCCGTGCCAGCGGCAGGACAGCTCGGCCCCTCGCACCAGTTGCAGCCCCTCGGGCCGCGCGGCGGCGGCCGCCTCCCACCCGCCCGTGGTGTCGTGGTCGGTGATCGCCATGACGTCGAGACCGGCCTCCGCGCCCGCCTTGACCAGCTCAGCGGGTGTCAAAGTGCCGTCGCTGGCGGTCGAATGGCAGTGCAGATCGATTCGGGTCACCTGAGAACGCTACCGGCCGCGTATATCGGGCCGCCTCCCGACGGCCCGATCCGTACGTCACATCGCGGCACGGCTAGGCGTCGTCGCCTTCGCTGTCCTTGCCGAGCCGGGCCTCCACGGCCTGCGGCTCGTACATCTCCTCCACGACGCGCAGGTAGAGCTCGTTGGGGTTGGGCAGGTATTTGACCTCGCGCAGCGCCTGATCCTGACCCGCCGACTCGAGCACGAACGTGCCGTAGCTGAGCATGCGGCCGAGCGCCGACTGCTCGTACTTCATGTCGGTGACCCTCAACAGGGGCATCATGGCCACTCGCCGGGTGATGATCCCGTTGACGACCATGACCCGCTTGTTGGTCAGGATGAACCGGTCGAAGTACCAGTCGAAGACCTTCCAGGCGACCCAGCTGATCACGCCGAGCCAGATCAGGACGGCCACGGTCACCAGGCCGTTGACGTTCTGCCGGGTCAGGAAGCCGGCCAGGTAGCCCAGCGCGAGCGTCGCGCCGGCGCCGATGCCGAGCGGGCCGGAGAGGCTGATCCAATGTCTCTTCCACTCGCCGCGGTAGCGCTCGGTGGGGAAGAGGTAGCGAGCGACCAGAGTGGTCGGTTCGTCCTCGAGGGGCAGCACCCGGCGTGGACCGCCGCCGCCCTCGGGACCGAGGCCCGCCAATTCGTCCTCGGTGATGACGGGCCGCTCGTACTCGTCGCCGGGGTCGCCGTCGGACGCGTAGCCGGCGTCCGTGGCGTAACCCGCGTCGGAGGCGTAGCCGGCGCTGGGCGAATAGCCGGCGTCGGGCGAGTAGCCGGGACCGTCCGAGGCGCGGCCCCGCCGGGCGTAGGCGGAGACGTCGTCATACGCCTCGTCGTTGTACCCGTAGTCGTCGTCGTCCTCAGGAGGGCGGCCTGCACCCTCGCGTCTAGGCTCATGCGGCTCAGCAGGACCACCCATGTGGTGATGCTAAGCGACGAGGTTCGTGAAGAACGTGCCGAAGCCCCGGGCAATATCGGCGATCGTGCCTCCGAGTGACTCGAAGACCGATGCGGCCGAGTTCGGGTTGAAGGCGATGAAAAAGATCAAGAACGCGATACCAAGCCAGGTCAGAACCTTCTTGATCATGGCGAGCCTTCTCCTGTGGGTGCGGGTGACGGTCAGCGCCGCGGCAGTACTGACGGTATCAGCTTCGTCGCTCGGTGTGAACAATGTGGCCGAAAAGCCGATACCGTCTCCGCAGGTCACGGCCCAAGTTTCAGGCTTTTCCGTGCAGACACGGTGACGGCGCTCCGTACACGAGCTCGGACGGCACCCCCTCGGAGAGATCGTGCAGGACGACGTGCTCCGCGAGGAAGTAGCCCGCGCTTGCGGGCCACGCTACCGCATAGAGCCACATTCCTTTCGCCTCACTCACGTACGCACTTCGATCCTCAGGGGACTTGACGCACCACAGTGGAGTGGGGTGCCCGGCCGCTTTGATCTTGGCGTGAGGTCCAGGATGGCCACTCGGGTCGGCCAGCGCCTCGGCGATCAGATAACCCGGGTCGATGCCGGGGATCCCGGCGAATCTGGTGCCCAGTCCGACACCCGGCTGCTCGGCGATCAACATGACGTCGGCCGGCCCGCCGGCGAGCGGCTCGGGACCGCTGCACGCGATCGCGGTGGCGCGCACACCCCGGCGATCGTCGCCCGCCCAGCCGGCCCCGGTGACCATCCACCCGGCCGGCAGCGGCCACGGGCACCAGAACGGCACCTTCTCGGGCGACGATCTCTGCCGGCGCAGCATGCTGTCGACGATGTCGGCGCTGATGTGCTCCGCGACATGGAACGGCGGCACATCGCCGCAGTTGTCACAGCGCCAGTCGCTGTGCATCAGGTCCGGCTTCCGCACCTGTGCACCACACCTGGGGCAACTCACTGTGACACCCACATCCACTACCGTGCGGCCCACGGAGGCCCTCGTCAAGCGGATCCGCAGAACCCGGACGTATCAGCGAGATTCACCCGGGCGGGGGTCCCGCGTGCGCGCGAATCCAGGCGTGCATCGCGATGCCACTGGCCACCCCGGCGTTGATGGACCGCGTGGAGCCGTACTGGGCAATCGAGAAGAGCTCCGAGCACGCAGCCCGCGCCATCTCGGAAAGGCCCGGGCCCTCCTGGCCGAACAGCAGGACGCAGCGCCGCGGCAGAGTCGTGGTCTCCATCGGCCGGGAGCCCGGCAGGTTGTCGATCCCGATCACCGGCAGGCCCGACGCGGACGCCCAGCCGGCGAACTCCTCGATCGTCGGGTGGTGCCGCACGTGCTGGTAACGATCGGTGACCATGGCGCCACGGCGGTTCCACCGGCGTGACCCGACGATGTGCACCTCGGCCGCGAGGAAGGCGTTCGCGTTGCGCACCACGGTGCCGATGTTGAAGTCGTGCTGCCAGTTCTCGATGGCCACGTGGAAGCCGTGCCGGCGGGTGTCCAGATCGTCGACCACGGCCTCGCGGCGCCAGTAGCGGTAACGGTCGACCACGTTGCGGCGATCGCCGTTGGCCAGCAGCTCCGGGTCGTACCGCTCGTCGGTGGGCCACTCGCCGGGCCAGGGGCCGACGCCCACTTCGGCGGTCTCGTCCTCACCGGTCATCATGGGCGCTCACGGTACTGATCAGTGGGGAGACGCAATGAACGGCGGGGCCCTCCCCGGCACCCGCCGTCCACGCTTTGTGCGGCAAGTCTGCCTTACCGTCCGTATCGATGTGAAGAATACTCAGGTGTGACCCAGGTCACATTTAAGTTTGTTGCCTATTACGGTGGGCAATAACGATCTCTTGGATTTGGGGCAAATGGGACGTCACGAGTTGCTTCGTTAACCGGAGCGTTTCCCTCACCTATCGTTACGATGGGTGGCCTACGGCCCACCCCGTGTCCCGAATTCGTGCTGTAGACCACGTGTCATCCGCCGCCGAGGCGGGAATGGCGAGTGGGACGGATGGGTTTCACCGCACGAAAGCCAATTTCCCGTGGACGGAGACATCATGGCGACGGTTGCGCTGACCGCTGACAACTTCGACGAGGTCACCGGCAAGGACGGAATCGTCCTGGTCGACTTCTGGGCTAGCTGGTGCGGGCCGTGCGTCCGCTTCGCTCCGACCTACGAGCGTTCCTCGGAGAAGCACGAGAACATCACCTTCGGCAAGGTCGACACCGAGGCCGAGCAGGCGCTCGCCGCGAAGTTCGACATCCGCTCGATCCCGACGATCATGGCCGTCCGCGACGGCGTCATCGTCTTCTCGCAGCCGGGCGCACTCCCCGAGTCGGCCCTCGAGAACCTCATCGAGCAGGTCGAGAAGCTGGACATGGACGAGGTACGCCAGCAGCTCGCCGCGCACAGCCACTGATCACGTAGATACCTCGAAAACCCGCCGCCCGGTTCGGGCCGGCGGGTTTTTCGTTGGTACGCGTGTTCGACTGGACACGACGATCGAACGCGTGTTCGAATATCGGCCATGCGATGGTCCAACCTGTCGGCCACGACCGACGGCGGCTCGCTCCTGGACAGGTCGCTCCTGGACAGGGCAGCGCCGGCGGCTCCACCCCTGCCGCTGGCGCTGCCCGGCGCCACCGTCCGCTCGTTCGACACCCCCGGCTTCGCCGGCATGACGTTCTACGAGATCCAGGCGAAAAGCCTGATCAACCGGGTGCCGGGCGCCTCGCGGGTGCCGTTCGAGTGGACCGTCAATCCCTACCGCGGGTGCTCGCACGCCTGCTCCTACTGCCTGTCCGGCGACACGCCCATCCTGATGGCCGACGGCACCAGCCGCCCGCTCGCCGAGCTGCGCCGAGGCGACGCCATCATGGGCACCATGGGCGCCGGCGCCTGCCGGCGCTATGTGCCGACCACCGTCCTCGACCACTGGTCGACCACGAAACCGTCCTTCCGGGTCACCCTGGCCGACGGCACCCGGCTGGTGGCCAGCGGCGACCACCGCTTCCTCACCGCCCGCGGCTGGCGGCATGTCAGCCCGGCCGAGGCCCACCAGCCCGCGCTCGCCGTCGGCGACCTGATGTTCGGCGTCGGCCACTTCGCCGAGCCGCCCAAGGAGACGCCCGACTATCAGGCCGGCTTCCTGTGCGGCCTGGTCCGCGGTGACACCGCCGGCCTCGACCGGGCCCGGGAGCGCGCCGAGCGCTACCTCGAGGACGTCCCGCTGCACGAGGCGCTGCGCTGGCCCGAGATGCCCACCGACGGGTGGCGCCGCGGTTTCCTGGCCGGCGCGTTCGGTTCGGTGGGGCGCGCCGACCGGCTGGCCATCTCGTTCACCAGCGCCGACCGCCAGTTCCTGAGCCGGGTGACCGAGTCGCTGACCCACCTCGGCCTGCCCAGCCGCGGCCCGGTGCGCGGCAACGGCGTGGTCGAGCTCGACCGTGACCTGTGGGCCGCGCTGCGCTTCCGCCACCTCACCGGGGCCGAGGGCGCGCCGCTGGACGCCTCCGGGGTCGGCGTGCGGGCCGGCCGCCAGCTCGCCGTCGTCGACATCGAGGACCTCGGTCTCACGCTGCCGCTGTTCGACATCACGACCGGCACGAGCGACTTCATCGCCGACGGCGTGGTCAGCCACAACTGCTTCGCGCGGCATACTCACAGCTATCTCGACCTCGACACCGGGCACGACTTCGATTCGAAGATCGTGGTGAAGGTGAACGCGGGCGAGCTGATCCGCCGCGAGCTGGCCGCGCCCCGCTGGTCCGGCGCCCCGATCGCGATGGGCACCAACGTCGACGTCTACCAGCGGGCCGAGGGCCGATACAGGCTGATGCCGCAGATCCTGGCCGCGCTGCGCGACCACGCCAACCCGTTCTCCATCCTGACCAAGGGCACGCTCATCCTGCGCGACCTCGATCTGCTGAAACAGGCGGCCGAGGTCACCCGGGTCGGGCTCTCCTTCTCGGTCGGTTTCGTCGACGAGCGGGCCTGGCGCGCGGTCGAGTCGGGCACGCCGAGCCCGCGGCGGCGGCTCGACGCGGTCCGGCGGCTCACCGACGCCGGCTTCGCGATCGGCGTGCTGATGGCGCCCATCCTGCCCGGCCTCACCGACAGCGACGAGTCGATCGACGAGACCGTCGCCGCCATCGCGGCCGCCGGAGCCACCAGCGTCACGCCGCTTCCGCTGCACCTGCGGCCCGGCGCCCGCGAGTGGTACGCGTCGTGGCTGACCCGTACCCATCCCGAGCTGGCGCCGCGCTACCGGGAGCTCTACGGCAACGGGTCGTACTCGCCGCAGTCCTATCAGCAGGAGGTGGTGGCCCGGGTGCGCATGGCGGCCCGCCGGTACGGGCTCCACCGGGCCACTCCGGCCGAGGCCCGGGCGGTCGAGGAGGACGTACGGCCGCAGCAGTTGACTCTGCTGTGATCGAACTACAGTCGATGGCATGAGGAGCGCACAACAGATCCTGGCCGAAGCCAACGTCATCGCGGTGGTCGGCGCCTCGCGCGATCCGTGGAAGCCCTCCCACTCCGTGCCGCTGCAGATGCAGCGTCACGGCTGGCGGATCATTCCGGTCAACCCGTACGCCGACGAGATCTTCGGGGTGAAGGCGTTCCGCACCCTGGCCGACATCGACGAGCCGGTCGACCTGGTCGACGTCTTCCGGCCCTCGCACGACGCGGTCGACGTGGTGCGCCAGGCGGTCGCGATCAAGGCGCCGGCGGTGTGGCTGCAGAGCGGCATCGCCTCGGCCGAGGCGCGGCGCATCGCCGAGGAGGCCGGCATCGACTACGTGGAGGACCGCTGTCTCGCCGTCGAGCGGGCGGTCGGGCAGCTCACCAGGCTCAAATAGGTCACCTACCGTGTTCTCCCTGTACCCCGGCTAGTACCGTGCCGGGGAACGAGGAGGACCTGATGACCTATCCCCCCGGTGGCACACCGGATCCATATCAGCCGCAGCAGCCCTACGGGCAGCAGCCATACGACCCGACCAGCGGGCAGCCGTACGGCGCGCAGCCGTCCAGCGGCCAGCCGTACGGTGCTCAGCCGTCCAGCGGCCAGCCCTACGGTGCTCAGCCGTCCAGCGGCCAGCCGTACAGCGGCCAGCCCGGCTACGGTCAGCCGTACGGCGCCCAGCCCGGCTACGGCGCGCCGTACCAGCCGGTGACCAGCACCAACACGATGGCGATCCTGGCCCTCGTGTTCGCGTTCGTCTTCTCGCCGGCCGCGATCGTGCTGGGGCACATCGCCAAGAAGCAGATCCGCCAGACCGGTGAGCAGGGCGAGGGCCTCGCCACCGCCGGGCTGTGGCTGGGCTACATCTTCACCGCCCTGGGCCTGCTGGTCTGCATCGGCTACGTGATCATCGTGGTGATCGCCGTGGGCAGCTCGGCCACGACGTCGCCGTGATCCGCGCTGGTCTTTGTGCGCGCGTGCTGGCGCACAAAGACCACGCGCACGGTCAGCGGAACTCGGCCTCGCGCACGCTGTTGCCGCCGTCCACCACGAGCATCTGCCCGGTGATGTAGGACGCCGCCGGCGAGCACAGGAAGGCGATCGCCGCCGCCACCTCGTCCGGTGTGCCCGGTCGCCCGATCGGCGTACCCAGGCCCTGCTTGATCTCGGTGACCGTCGACGCCGCCGTGTAGATCGTCCCAGGCGCCACGCAGTTGACGTTCACCCCGTCGGCCACCAGCTCCATCGCCAGCGCCCGGGTCAGACCGACCACGCCGGCCTTCGCCGCCGCGTACGCCGCCTCGGTCGGCAGCGCGTTGACCGGCCCGGCCGTCGCCGCCAGGTTCACGATCCGCCCCCAGCCACGCTCGGCCATGCCGCCCTGGAAGGCGCGGCTGCACAGGAACGCCGTGCTGAGGTTCCGGTCGATCTCGGACTTCCACTCGTCGTACGTCAGCTGCGCCACCGGCCGCAGCACCTCGGGGCTGGCCCGGCTCGCCAGGCCGGCGTTGTTCACCAGCACCTCGACATCGCCGAGCTGATCGGTGATCGCGTCGGCGAGCGCGCCCACCTCGGCCTCGTCGGTCAGATCGGCCACGAACCCGGTCACGCCGAGTTCCGCCGCACGCTCATGAATACGCCGCGTGGTCGACACGATCGCCAGCCTGGCCCCGAGATCCCGGAGCCGCCGTGCCGTCGCATAGCCGATCCCGTCCGGACTGCCGGCCCCCGTGACCAGGGCAACCTTGCCGTCCAGCCGCAGCGTGACCGGAGCCTCCTCCGGTTCCGTCGCTTCCACGTCGATCCCCATCTCACCAGACATCCGAAACCGGCACTCCCGCGCGGCCCTCACGCTCCGCGCCGGTGACCCTGCGGCGATCCTGCCCCGTCCATTCACCCAGAGCAAACATCACCCCCGTCGTGGCGCACCCTCAGCCGTGCGACAAAGGGCGGACCGGTCCCTCCTCGACGAACAGGAGCGGGGCCCGGGCGCCGTAGCGGGCCGGGAGCTCGAGGCGGGCCCGCTCGAGGTCACGGGTGCCGATCTCGATGCCGGCGCCGTCGTGGCGGGCGCCGATCGAGACCAGGCGAATGCCCCGGTGGGTCCAGAACTGGATGTCGGCCAGCACGCGGTCGTGCCAGAAGGCGAGATCGGTCGCGGAGTGGTCGGCGTCGCGGACGACGATGCAGGCGTTCTCGGCGGCCCGGCGGATGAACTGGTCGAAGGTGGCCGACGGCACGCGGTAGACGATCGCGCGCACCTGCTCCTGGTCGACCTCGAGCCCGGCGTAGCTGTCGGCGAACTCGGTGCGGCCGCCGCGGTCGACGCGGTCCATCGCGGCCTCCAGCTCGGCCGGTGTGGCCGGCATCAGCAGACCGGCCATCCGCACGTGCTCGGCCCGGCGGTGGAACTCGCATCCGGCCGTGCTCCATCCGCCGGTCAGGCCCGGCCGGTCGGCGGGCTTGTCCTCCGGCTGCTCGCCGCATCCGGCGATCACGAGGATCGCTCCGAGAGCAGCGGCCAGTCCGACCAGGAATCGAGCGCGGTACATCGCATTCCCCCTCTCTACCCCGGCCCGGCACTGCCCGCCAGGCGAGACCCGCAGGGCTCAACGAACGAAAGCCGCGAACCGCGCAATGGGGGAATCTCAGTCGGTCAGCACGGGGTCGACCGCGGGCCGGCTGGACCGGGTGGCGCCGAGAATGACCACGGCCACGCCGAGCAGGAGCAGGGCGAGGCCCGGCAGGGCGGCCGGGCGCGGCGCCTGCCCGAGCCAGAGCCAGGCCAGCAGGGCGGCGCCGGGCACCTCGAGCAGGATCAGGACGCTGACCGTGGTGGCCGACGTGCGCTGCAAGGCGTAGTTGAACATCGAGTGGCCCAGCAGCTGGGCGCCGACGACCAGGGCGAGGATCGCGGCCCAGGTGTGCGCGTCGTAGCCGCCGAGCTGAATGCCGGAGACGAGGCAGACGATCAGGAGCAGCACGGCGCACACGCCGTAGCAGATCCACGTGTACGTGGTCGTGCTCAACGTGGCCCGGGCCTGCTCGCCGAGCGCGGTGTAGACGGCGGCGAAGATCGCGCCGAACAAGGCCAGGACGTCGGCCAGAACCGCCTGGCCGGACACGCCCACGTCGGCGCCCGTGGCCCAGGCGGCGCCGGCCACGGCCAGCAAGATGCCCGCCCACCCGGCCACCGACGGACGGCGGCCCTGCGCCAGCGCGATCAGGCCCTGCCACACCGGTTGCGTGGCCACCAGCGCCGTCGCCGTGGCCACCGAGCCGAGCTGGACGCTCGGCATCCACGTGGCGAAGTGCGCGGCCAGCGCCACCCCGGCCAGCACGCCGAAGAGCACGGCCCGGCGGGAGGCGCCCCTGATCTCGGAGCGCCTGGGGCCGTACGTGATCGGTGTGAGAGCGACCGTCGCCAGGAAGTTGCGCCAGAAGGCGATGGCCAGGGCCGGAGCGGCCGCGAAGGCGATCAGCGGCGCCGAGGAGGAGACCGCGAGGACGGCCACGACCAGCGCGACAGCCGACCCGTTCACGCGCGATGAGGGCTTATTCATCCCCGGCCGTCGCTTCTTGCGGACTGATAGACCACAGTTCATCGACGCCTATTGAACTGAGAGTGACGCTGTCGTTACAGTCACCGAGGTTTCGCATGACCCCTTTGACCACCTGTGAACCCCTGATGCCCGGGAGGCTGATTTACCATGCCCGCATACCGTGCGGTCGTGTTCGACTTTTTCGGCACACTCACCCGCTCGGTCCAGCGCGGACCCCAGCACGCCGAGATCGCCCGGGCTCTCGGCGCCGATCCGGAAGCGGTCCGCGGAGTGCTGGACCGGACGTTCCGGGCTCGCGCCCGGGGCCGGTACGGCTCCGCGGAAGCCACCCTACGGTGGGTCATCGAGCAGGCCGGTGGCCGCCCCCTCACCGACCAGGTGCGGGCCGGGGTGCCGGCCCGGATCGACGCGCTGAAGGCGGACACCCGGCTCCGCGAGGACGCGGTCAGCGCCCTGACCGCGATCAGGCGCCGCGGCCTGTCCACGGCGGTGATCAGCGACTGCACACATGAGCTGCCGGCGTTCCTGCCCAGCCTCCCGGTGGCGCCCCTGCTGGACGCGACGATCTTCTCCGTACGCCTGGGCGTCTGCAAACCCGACCCGCAGATCTACCTGGCCGCATGCGACGAACTCGGCGTCCAGCCCGCCGAATGCCTGTACGTGGGCGACGGGGGCAGCCACGAACTGACCGGCGCCGCCGCGGTCGGCATGACCCCCGTCCGGCTGGCCGCCCCCGACCTGGCCAACCACCTGACGTTCGACGCGGACACGAATTTCGCCGGCCGCACCGTCCGCTCACTGACCGAGATCGTCGGCCTGGTCGATCAGTCCCGGGTCGGAGAGCCGGCGGTTGCTTAGGATGTGGCGGTGACTTCACCGCTGCTGGACGAGGCACTGAAGAAGGCGGCACTGGCCTGGATCTCCGTCGCGGACGGGCCGGCGCTGGCACTGTGGTGCCTGCCGCTGGAGGGCACGCTGATCGTGGTCAGCGGCCCCGGCGAGCAGTTCGCGCCCGGCCTGGCCGAGGCGACCAGGGCCACAGTCCGGCTGCGCGGCGACAACGGCGGCCTGATCCTGGTCACCGAGGCGACGGTGACCAGGTTGACGCCGGGCAGCGAGGACTGGGAGACGGTGGCGCCCCAGCTGGCGGTCAAACGCCTGAACGCGTCGGGCACGGCGGACCAGGTGACGGCCCGGTGGGCGGAGACGGGCTGCGCGGTCGTACGGCTGACGCCGGTTCCCGATCAGGCACCGCTCAGCCGCCCCGACCTGCCGAAGGACTCGGGCGCGGCCCCACCGCGGGAGACCCCGGCCCGCGTCGAGGTGACCCGCCCGTTCCGCCTGCACAAGGTCCGCAAACGCTGACCCCGCCCTCCCAAGGGGGCCCCCGTCCTGACGGCCATTGTCGCGAAAAACAGCGGCCTCGCGCGGGTGCCCTGTGGACAACCCGCGAGTGTGGACAACGGCCGGCTAACCCACAAACGGTGGTACGGCGATCTGGCCGGTGGCCACCGGCCAGACGTGGCCGCCGACGGTTGCCGAGGTTGCTGCCCCAGCGAGCGCCGTGACGGTGCACTCCAGGCGGGACGGGCGCTTCATCTCTATGCCCTGGTGGACGCGGTACGACGATGTGCCGTCGGCCGGGAGCAGGCCGGCGTCGACCAGCCAGATGCCCAGAGCCAGGGCCGCCGAGCCCGTCGCCGGGTCCTCGGGGACGGCGCTTCCGGGGATGAAGACCCGGGAGTGCGCCTCCGAGCGGACGGGATCCCACGCGACCACGCTCAGGTCGGTGATGCCGTGCTCCTCGGCCGCTCGGGCGTTTATCTTGATTTTGGCGAGCGCTTCACGACGTACGGGGAAGACCACCCAGTCCAAGCCTCCCCCAGCGTGACGGGGGGCACCGCCCGCATGGTCCTCGGCCGTCAGGCCGGTGATCTCGAGGAGGGGCTCGACCGCCAGCGCCGGGCCCAGTTTCGGCGTTCCGCCCGTCACCGTGGCCGCGCCCTGCGGTGTGACCGTGATCGGCAGCAGGCCCGCTCCGCACTCCTGGATGACGTCGCCGGGCGGGAAGAGGCCGCGGCGCATCGAGGTCACGGCCGCGCCCACGCTCGGGTGACCCGCGAACGGGATCTCCGACTCCGGAGTGAAGATCCGCACACGATAGGTGGCAGCCGGGTCTGCGGGGGTAAGGACGAATACGGTTTCGGAGAGGTTGAACTCGCGGGCCAGCGTGTGCATCTGATCTGCGGCCAAGTCGTCCGCGCCGTAGACCACTGCGAGCGGGTTGCCCGCGAACGGGCGATCGGTGAACACGTCGACGATCTCGTACGCCACTCCTGACATGTCCGGACCCTAACCTAGGCTGAGGGCGTGACCATGGGCACAAGGGTTTATGTGGCCCGCCTCGCCGGTCTGCCCGTGTTCGACCCCAACGGGGACCGGGTCGGGCGGGTCCGCGACGGCGTGGTCCGCCTGCGCACCACGAGCCGGCCGCCTCAGGTCGTCGGGCTGGTGGCCGAGATGGCGCTGCGCCGGCGGATCTTCCTGCCGATCGGGCGGGTGACGTCGATGGACGCCGAGAACGTCGTGCTGGCCAGCGGGGTGCTCAACCTGCGCCGGTTCGAGAAGCGGCCCAACGAGCTGCTGGTCATCGAGGATCTGCTCGACCGCCGGGTCGAGGTGGTGCCCGAGCACGGCGAGGGCACGGCCACCCCGGGCGTCGTCGTCGACATCGGGATGGATCTCAACCGGAACAACGAGTGGCTGGTCACCCGGGTCGCCGTGCGGGAGCACACCGGGCGGCTGACCCGCCGCGGGCACGTCTTCCAGGCCGAGTACGAGCGGGTGCGCGGGCTGGTCGGGCCGACCGACACGCAGGGCACCTCCAACCTGCTGGCCCTGCTCGAGCAGATGCGCCCGGCCGACATGGCCAACGCCCTTCAGGATCTGCCGGACGCCCGCCGTAACGAGGTCGCGGCCGCGCTCAGCGACCGGACGCTGGCCGACGTGCTCGAGGAGCTTCCCGAGCACGATCAGGTGGAGATCCTGGTCCGCCTCGACCGGGAGCGGGCCGCCGACGTACTGGAACGCATGGATCCGGACGACGCGGCCGACCTGCTGGCCGAACTGCCCAAGGCCGAGCAGACCGTGCTGCTCGACCTGATGGAGCCGGAGGAGGCCGACCCGGTCCGGCAGCTGATGAACTACCGCCCGGGCACGGCCGGCAGTGTGATGACCTCGGAGCCGGTGATCCTCACGCCGGACACGACGGTGGCCGAGGCGCTGGCCCGCATCCGGGAGCCGGAGCTGTCCCCGGTGGTCGCCGCGCAGGTCTTCGTGGCGCGGGCGCCGTCGGCCACGCCGAGTGGGAAATACCTCGGCATGGTGCATTTCCAGCGGCTGCTGCGTGAGGCCCCGTCGTCGATCCTCGGCGGCATCGTCGACAACGACATCGAGCCCCTGCGTCCCGACGCCCCCCTGGCCGAGATCATCAAGCGGATGGCGACGTACGACCTGGTGGCGATGCCCGTGATCGACTCGACGCGCCGGCTGGTCGGCGCGGTGACCGTCGACGACGTGCTCGACCATTCGCTGCCGCGTGACTGGCGTGAGCGCGACAACCTCGGCGTCGACGACACGGATGAGGTCGTGCTGTGACCGAGCCGCGGCGGGACCGCCTGGATCAGCCCGTCGAGCCGGGACGGGTGCGGCTGCCCCGGTTCAATCCGGAGGCGTTCGGGCAGTGGTCGGAGAACATCGCCCGCTACATGGGCACGGCCCAGTTCATCGTGTGGATGACGCTGGTCATCGCCGTCTGGTTCCTCTGGAACACGCTGGCGCCGGAAGGGTTGCGCTTCGACCCGTACACCTTCACGTTCCTGACCTTGATCCTGTCCTTGCAGGCGTCGTACGCGGCGCCGCTGATCCTGCTCGCGCAGAACCGGCAGACCGACCGGGACCGGCTGGCGATGGAGGAGGACCGGCGGCGGGCCGCCATGCAGAAGGCCGACACCGAATATCTGGCGCGGGAGATCGCCTCGCTGCGGATCGCGCTGGGCGAGGTCGCGACCCGCGACTTCCTGCGCTCGGAGCTGGCCCGGCTGGCCGACGAACTGGACGAGGCGGCACACCGGCGGGAGAAGCGGGCGCGCTCCGACTGGGAGGAGGACCGCAAGGACTGGGACGCCGAGCCCCGGTAAGGAGCGACGTAGCATGGCAGTCATGTCCGCTCCCGCCTCCACCATCGAGGACGCGATTCAGGCCGCTCTGGCCACGGTCGACGACCCCGAGATCCGACGCCCGATCACCGAACTCGGCATGGTCAAGGGCTTCACTGTCGCCGACGGCTCGGTCCGGGTCGAGTTGCTGCTCACCGTGGCCGGCTGCCCGCTGCGCGACAAGCTGAACAACGACATCACGGCCGCCCTGACCAAGATTCCCGGCATCTCCTCGGTGAGCATCGACTTCGGTGTGATGACCGAGGAGCAGCGCAAGGCGTTGCAGAGCACGCTGCGCGGTGGTTCCGCTGGAGCGGAACCGGTCATTCCCTTTGCCCAGCCCGGCTCTCGCACGAGGGTGTACGCCGTAGCGAGCGGCAAGGGCGGCGTGGGCAAGTCCAGCGTCACCGTCAACCTGGCCGCGGCCCTGGCCAAGCGGGGCCTGTCGGTGGGTGTGATCGACGCCGACATCTACGGCCACTCGGTGCCCCGCATGCTGGGCGTCGAGGCCCGGCCGACCCGGGTCGAAGAGATGATCATGCCGCCGCAGTCGCACGGCGTGAAGGTGATCTCGATCGGCATGTTCACCGCGGGCAACGCGGCCGTGGTGTGGCGGGGCCCGATGCTGCACCGCGCGCTCCAGCAGTTCCTGGCCGACGTCTACTGGGGCGACCTCGACGTGCTGCTGCTCGACCTGCCGCCGGGCACCGGCGACGTGGCGATCTCGCTGGCCCAGCTCCTGCCCAACGCCGAGATCCTGATCGTCACCACCCCGCAGACCGCGGCCGCCGAGGTGGCCGAGCGGGCCGGGGCGATCGCGCTGCAGACCCACCAGCGGGTCATCGGCGTCGTCGAGAACATGTCCTGGCTGGAGCTGCCGGACGGCTCGCGCATGGAGGTCTTCGGCGCGGGCGGCGGGCAGACCGTGGCCGACTCGCTGACCACCACGATCGGCGCCTCGGTGCCGCTGCTCGGTCAGGTGCCCCTGGACACCCGGGTCCGCGAGGCGGGTGACGCCGGCGACCCGATCGTGCTGGCCGCTCCGGACGCGCCGGCGGCCAAGGCCCTCGACGCCGTAGCCGCCAAGCTGGCCGTCCGCCGCGACTCGCTGATCGGCAAGCCTTTGGGCCTCTCGGTCACGACCAAGAGGGCTTAAGTAGCGTCCAGATCCAAGGTTCGCGCCTTCGGTGCCACCGCTGTCGACGGTGGGGCCGAGGGCGCTTTCTTGATGTCGGCGGCGTCGGCGACCTCGGACAGGCCGGTCTTCACGCCGTTCAGATCGGACTTCACGTCCTCGAGGAGGCCCTGGAGCGGCTTGCGGAGCGCCGCCTCCTCGTCCTCGCTGATCAGGTGTTTGCGGATGAACGCCTTGGGGTGAAGGTCCTGCAGCTGCAGGTCGGTGCCGAGCTCGCGGTTGAGGTCGCTCGTCGCGTTCTGCGCCATGGCGCGCAGGCCACGCAGCATGCGCATGCCGTCGCTGATCACCTTCGGCAGCCGCTCACCGAAGATCAGCAGCGCCAGCAGCAGCAGCGCGCCGATCTCCCACCAGTTCAGGTTTTCGAACATGAGGGCTGCCTCCCTTGTCTCCGCGACCAGCCTACGCACGGAACCTGTCAGGTGGCAGTCCCGAAGTGGTTCAGTTGGAGTCCGCGACCAATGTCACCGACGCCGTCTGGGTCTTGGTGCCGCGACGGTACTCCACGGAGACGGTCGAGTCCGGAGCGTACTTGCGCACCAGGGCGATCAGATCGGTGCCGTCCTCGACCGCGTGCCCGTCGATCTTGATGACCACGTCGCCGGCCTTGAGGCCCGCGGTGGCGGCCGGGCCCGAGGGCTCGACCGAGCGCAGCCGGGCCCCGGTCGCGCTGGTGCCGCCGGTGGCGACCTCGGCCCCGATCACCGTGCGCCGGGCCTTGCCGGTGTCGATGATGTCGCCGGCCACCCGGCGGGCCTGGTTGATCGGGATGGCGAAGGCCAGGCCGATGTTGCCGGCCTCGGTGTCGGTGCCGCCGACCGAGCGGATCACCGAGTTGACCCCGACCACCTGGCCGGCCGCGTTCACCAGCGGGCCGCCCGAGTTGCCCTGGTTGACCGCGGCGTCGGTCTGGATGGCCGCGTAGTAGCGGGTCGTGCCGCCCGACTCGCCGCCGGCCTCGATGGTGCGGTCGAGGGCGCTGACGATGCCGGCGGTGACCGTGTTGACCAGCGCCAGCGGTGAGCCGAAGGCGAGCACCGGGTCGCCCACCGCGATCGAGTCGGAGTTGCCGATGGCGACCGGCGTCAGATTCGACTTGGCGACCTTGATCACGGCGATGTCGGACTCGGGGTCGCGGCCGACCACCTTGGCGCTCGCCGTGGAGCCGTCGCTGAACGCGACCGACATGGTGTCGTCGTCGGCGCCCTCGACCACGTGGTCGTTGGTGATCACGTAGCCGTCCTTGGACACCACGAAGCCGGAGCCGATGGCGCCGGTCACCCGGACCGTCACCACGCTGGGCAGCACTTTCTTGGCCACGCCGGCCTGCGAGTCGGGGGCCCGGTTGGCCGCGGCCGGCGCGTCCTCGGCCGGCGCTCCCAGGCTCGAGGCGGCGCCTCCGCCGACCCCGCCGCGCACGGCGAAGACGTAGCCCAGGGTGCCGCCCAGGCCACCCGCCAGCAGCGCGGTGACCAGGCAGATCAAGAGAATTGGGGTGTACGAACGGCGCGGCGCGTCCGGGTCGGCGACCGGCTCCGGCTGTGGGCCGGGGGCCTGCGGGCCGCTCTGCACGACGACGGCGGCCGGAGCGTACGGGTCACGCCAGGGGTCGGCCATCGACCCGGACCACAGCGCGTCGGACGGCCAGGGCGTGGGTGGTTGACCATTGGCAGGCGGCGGAGTGGGACGCGCGTTCCAACCGTCGGTCACGTCGGTGCCTCCACTCATGTTCCGCCCGGCTCCCCCTCCAGAATGACACGGATCCCTCGTGCTGCCTCTCCCCGGCCCTTTTATCCCATCGACGCCTAGGTGCGTGCTAGAGGAGCATCGCTTTACTCTTTATGCGCATCCTCAGCCGCTCCCGGAGGTTCGTCATCGTCCCGTCAGCCCGCTCGATCGGTCCCCAGCCGGCCACCAACGGTTCCCAGTTCGCCGAGGCATACGCGGACGAGGACATCGTGCTGCAGACCGCGCGCAGCCTCGCCCACGAGGTCGGCCTGTTCAGCGTCACCCCGGCCGCCGGGTCCGTGCTGCGCCTGCTGGCCGCCGCGGGCAGCGCCAAGGCGGTGGTCGAGATCGGCACCGGTACGGGGGTGAGCGGTGTCTGGCTGCTGCGGGGCATGCGGCCGGACGGGGTGCTCACGACCATCGACGTCGAGAACGAGCACCAGCGGATCGCCCGGCGGATCTTCGCCGAGGCCGGGTTCGCGCCGTCGCGCACCCGGATCATCACGGGGCGGGCGCTCGACGTGCTGCCCCGGCTCGCCGACGGCGCGTACGACCTGGTCTTCGTCGACGCCGACCCGACCGAGTTCGGCGCCTGCGCCGACGAGGCGCTGCGGCTGCTGCGCCCGGGCGGCGCGCTCGTGATCAACGGCGTGCTGGCCGGCGGTCGCATCTCCGACCCGTCGGCCCGCGACGTCGAGACGCTGACCATCCGCGAGACGGTCCGCGCGGTGCGCGAGTCCGAGGAGTGGATCCCCGCGGTGATCTCGTCGGGCGGCGGTCTACTGACCGCCGTCAAGCGCTGAGAGATAGCGCAGCAGGGTCCGGGCGCCCCAGCCGGTGGCGCCGCGCGCCGTCTCGAGCTCCTGGGTGTCGCTCCAGGCGGGCGCGGCCATGTCGATGTGGGCCCAGCGGTCCGCGTACGGCCCGAGGAAATCGCGCAGGAACAGGGCGGCCACCACCGCGCCGGGCGAGCTCATGGGTGAGCTGTGCCGGTCGGCCACGTCGCTGCGGAGCAGGTCGCGGTAATCGGCCGGCAGTGGCATACGCCACATCTTCTCCCCGGCCCGCTCGCCGGCCGCCCGCAGGGCGTCGGCCAGCTCGTCGTTGTCGGTGAAGAGGGCGGAGATCTCCGGGCCCAGCGCCACCTTCTGCGAGCCGGTCAGCGTGGCCAGGTCGACGATCACGTCGGGGTCGAGGCCCTCGACCGCGTAGCCGAGCGCGTCGGCCAGCACCAGGCGGCCCTCGGCGTCGGAGTTGGTGGTCTCGGTGGTGGTGCCGTCGTACTGGGTGATCACGTCGCCCGGGCGGAACGCGGAGCCGCTCATGGCGTTCTCGGCCAGCGGCATGAGCGCGGTGATCCGCACCCGCAGGCCGAGGTCGGCCGCGCCCAGCGTGGCCGCGGCCACCGCGGCCGCGCCGGCCATGTCGTTCTTCATCCGCTTCATGCCCTCGCGGGTCTTGACCGAGAGGCCGCCGCTGTCGAACGTGATGCCCTTGCCGACCAGCACCACGTGGGTGGCCGCGCCGGGCGGCTGCCAGGTCATCTCGACCATGCAGGGACGCCACTTCGAGCCGCCGCCCACGGCGCGCAGGCCGCCGAAGCGCTCCAGGCCGGCGCCGGCGTGGACGCGGACCGCGATGCCGGGCCGACGTGCCGACGCGCCGGACATCTCCTCGGCGAACCAGTCCGGGATCTTCAGGTTCGGTGGTGTGTTGGTGAGGTCGCGCGCGAACCAGGTGGCGCGGGCCGCTATCCGCGCCCGGGCCAGGCTACGGGCGTACACCTCAGGCCTGGTCGTGACCAGATCGACCGGAGCCGTGCGTGGCTCCTGGAGCGCGTCGCGGTAGCGGTAGCCGCCGAGCCAGAGGCCCTCGGCCAGGTCGCGGACATCGGTTTCCTCGCCCTCCTGGCCCAGCAGGATCTGGAGCGGCTCGCCGGTCTCGCGCGCGATGGCCGCGCCGGCGGCTCGCCAGCCGGAGGTCGCGTCGACCAGCAGGACTTTCGCCGGGCGGCTCAGCGGCCGGCGCAGAACGATCACAGGATCGGGGTGGTCACCCAGAGCGGCGATCTCGTCACCGAGGGCGCCGTCGACGTGCGACAGTGGACCCAGCGAGCCGATCGGCACCACGCGGGTCAGGCCGTCGTCGAGGTGGTCGGTCAGCCGGATCGGAAACACGGGAGCATGACCTTTCTCGAAGACGTGGAAAGCCCGCCGGTACGGGCGGTACCGTACCGGCGGGCTCGCGTGAAACGTCAGCCGGCGATCGACTTCAACGCGTCACCCAGCGCGCTGGCCTCGTCCGGAGTCATCTCAACGACGAGACGGCCACCACCTTCCAGCGGGACACGCATGACGATGCCCCGACCCTCCTTGGTGACCTCCAGCGGACCATCGCCCGTCCGCGGCTTCATCGCCGCCATCTTGTCTCCCCTCAGACCCACATCAGGGTGTCGGTGGGTTGCCCCACAGCCACTTGTCAACGGTCACGTGCTCAGCCCCACGTGACGTGGTACCTCGTATCCGACCGGCGGCCGAGGGGCCTTTGCGCGTCATCACGCAGAGCGGCCCACCGTGCCGATCAAACATTTTCCCTGATGAACACCGGCGAACCCAAACCCAGCCCGGGCGGATGTGACAGCGTCTAGCATATCGCCTTTCGGGCTGTCACAATGTGCGGTCATGCAGGCGCGGTCCGCACTCTTCGACCTGTACGGCGACTATCTCCGCCCGCGAGGCGGGCGCGCACCCGTCGCGGCCCTGGTCAAGCTGCTCGCGCCACTCGGCATCGCTCCTCCCGCTGTGCGCACCGCGGTGTCCCGCATGGTGCGCCAAGGCTGGTTGCACCCTATGCGATTGGTCTCCGGGCCGGGATATCTGCTGACCCCGAAAGCCGCCCGCCGTCTCGACGAGGCGGCGGCGCGAATCTACCGGACCGGACGCGTGAGCTGGGACGGCAAGTTCGACCTGATCCTGCTGCACGGCCCGCTGGCCCGGCGCGACGCGGCCCGGCTGACCTTCCTCGGCTACGGATCGCTGGGCGAGCACGCGTGGGTCGCGCCCCGGGCCACCGAGGAGGTGGACACGGTGCTGACCGACGCCGCCGTGCCGTACGAGCGGTTCAGCGCCGCCCACGCGGCCGGCTCACCGGGCGCGGCCGAGGTGGTCGGCAAGGCCTGGAACCTGCCCGAGCTGGCCCGCTCCTACGAGGAATTCGTGTCCGACCTGAGACCCGTCGTGACCACGGTGAACGCCCGCAGCAGCGACGAGGAGGCGTACGCGGCCCGGTTCCGCCTGGTCCACTCGTGGCGATCGTTCCTGTTCCGTGACCCGCACCTGCCGACGTCGCTGTTGCCGCCGCGCTGGCCGGGGACGAGCGCGGCCGGTTTCTTCGACCGCCACGCGGCCCGGCTGCGGCCCGCGGCCGACCGATATGTGGAGCGCTGCCTGCAGTCCGCGACTCGCAGTCGTGTGGGATTCTCAGACTCATGACAGACTCCCTGCTCGTCGACCGCACCGACGCTGTCGTCACCCTCACGCTCAACCGGCCGTCGGCGATGAACGCGCTCGACATCGACCTCAAGGAAGCGCTGCGCGACACGCTGGCCTCCCTGGAGTCCGACAAGTCCTGCCGGGCGATCGTGCTGGCCGGAGCCGGCAACGCCTTCTGCGTGGGCCAGGACCTGCGCGAGCACGCCGAGCAGCTCGAGTCGGGCCGCACCGACCTGGACACGGTGCGGGTGCACTACAACCCGATCGCCCAGCGGCTGGCCAGCATGCCCAAGCCGGTGGTGGCGGCGGTGCGCGGCATGGCGGCCGGTGCGGGCGCCTCGCTGGCCCTGCTGGCCGACTTCCGCGTCGGCGGGCCCAAGACGGGCTTCCTGATGGCCTTCGCCAACGTGGGCCTGGCCGGCGACAGCGGGGTCTCGTGGTCGCTGCCGCGGATCGTGGGGCACGCGCGGGCGCTGGAACTGCTGCTGCTGGCCGAGCCGGTCCGGGCCGAGGCGGCGTACCAGATGGGCCTGCTCTCGCGGTTGACCGAGGATGACGAGCAGGTGCTGCCGGTGGCCCAGGAGCTGGCGGCCCGGCTGGCGGCGGGCCCGACGGTGGCCTACGGGGCGATCAAGCGGGAGCTGTCCATCGGCGACGCCGGCACGCTGTCGGACGCGCTGGCGGCCGAGGCGCAGGCCCAGGCCATCTGCGGGGCGACGGCCGACCACAAGAACGCGGTGGACGCCTTCGTGGCCAAGCAGAAGCCGGTCTTCGAAGGCCGCTGATATGACGGTTTTGGGATCGTCACATTTATAAGGCTCGATGCATAGGCTCCTCCCGACGCGTCCTACCGGGCGCGCGTACCCCCGTGGGAGGGCCGAAATGGTCAAGTGGCGGAACTTCTTCGGCGTGGCGATGGCCGCGCTGACCATGGCGGCGGGCGGCGCGATCGCGTCCCCGGCCGCCGCGGCGTCGGTCGACCCGACGCCGTCCGTCGTCGGCGGCACGCGCGCCGCTCAGGGCGAGTTCCCGTTCATGGTGCGGCTGTCGATGGGCTGCGGCGGCGCCCTCTACAGCCCGACGCTGGTCCTCACCGCGGCCCACTGCGTGAGCGCCACCGGCACGAACACGTCGATCACGGCCACCCTCGGCGTGGTCGACCTGAACTCCACCAGCAAGATCACGCGCAAGTCGAACTACGTCCTCCGCGCGCCCGGCTACAACGGCTCCGGCAAGGACTGGGCGCTGATCCGCCTGGCCAGCCCGGTCACCGGCCTGGCCACACTGCCGATCGCCACGACCACGGCGTACGACTCGGGCACGTTCACGATCTCCGGCTGGGGAGCGGCCCGCGAGGGCGGCGCGCAGCAGCGCTACCTGCTCAAGGCCACGGTCCCGTTCGTGAGCGACGCGACCTGCAACTCGTCGTCGATGTACGGCGGCGAGGTCATCGCGAGCAACGAGATCTGCGCCGGCTACACGGCGGGCGGCGTCGACACCTGCCAGGGCGACTCGGGCGGCCCGATGTTCCGCCGCGACGCGGCGAACGCCTGGATCCAGGTCGGCATCGTGAGCTGGGGTGACGGGTGCGCCCGCCCGAACAAGCCGGGCGTCTACACGCAGGTCAGCTACTTCGCGTCAGCCATCCGCTCCGCCGCCACGTCACTGGGCGGCTGAAGTCTGCTGGGCCCTGGGGCTGGGCTGGAAGCGCTCAGCCCCAGGGTCGAGCGAAGGAGGACCAGGCGGCGGCGCCGCCCCGCAAGGTGCGGGATCAGTCGTCTTCGTCTTCTTCTTCGGGGTCCTGGTTTGCTTCGGCGCCCAGGACGAAGGCCTGCATGGCCAGCTCGTCGCCGGAAGGCCACACATAAGTCGGGAGTTCGGCGGGGCCCAGCTCCAGCACGTGGGACCAGAACTGGCGTACGGCCTCGGCTGGAGTCGTTGCCTCGATGGGGAGGGCGACGCTGACCAGCCAGGTCGGGCGGTTCGGGGTCGTGGGCTCGGCGCCCAGGGCCGTCGCGAAGCGGCGGAACGTCTCGGTGTCGACCGGGACCACGTCGCCGTCGGTCAGGCCGGTGGCGGGGACCGGGTTGTCGAAGGAGCGCCGCAGGTAGGTGAGCACCAGCTCGTCGCCGTTGGTCTTGGCGGCGCGGGCCAGGGCCACCACGGTGCCGTCGGCGACCAGTAACACCTCGTCGTCCGGCGCCACCGAAGACGCGCCCGCCGACACCGTGACGGTGTCGTGGTGGAACAACCTCTCGTCGGCCCACCTGTCCGCCGGAATGATCACCGCCCACTGACCCATGGGCTCCATCCCATCATGCGCGGGGGTGGGCCTTGAGCGGTGGGACCCAACAACCCGCCACATGGTCGTCGACCATGCCCGTGGCCTGCATCAACGCGTACGCCGTGGTGGGACCCACGAAGCGGAAGCCGCGCTTTTTCAGATCTTTGGCCATGGCCGTGGACGCCGGGGTGATGGCCGGGACGTCGGCCCGGGTCTTGGGGCGGGCCGGGCGCGGGTCGGGGGCGAACGACCAGAGCAGCTCGGTGAGCCCGCCCGGCAGGTCGGCGGCGGCGCGGGCGTTGGCGATCGCGGCCTCGATCTTCATCCGGTTGCGGACGATGCCGGTGTCGGTCATCAGGCGGGCCGCGTCGGCGTCGGAGAACGTGGCCACTTTTTCGATCTTGAAGCCGGCGAAGGCGGCCCGGAACGCCGGGCGCTTGCGCAGGATGGTGATCCAGGAGAGGCCGGACTGGAACGCCTCCAGGCACAGCCGCTCGTAGAGCGCGTCGTCGCCGCGGACCGGCCTGCCCCACTCGTCGTCGTGATAGGCCGCGTAGTCGGGGCTGGAGCCGCCCCAGAAGCAGCGGGCACGCCCGTCGAGGCCGATCACGAGCCCGGCGTCATCTGTCATGGCGACCACCGTAGAGCCGCCGTACGACAAAACCTGCTAGGGCAGCCGGCCCTGCTCGACCAGGCGGCCGAACTTCTTCAGGGCGCCGGTGAAGCTCAGCTTGGAGCCGGGCCAGAGCACCGGCCACGCGATCTTGCCGACCGGGCCGGCCGGCAAGTGGAACCACTCGTGCAGGACGACCTGGGTGCGGTCGCCGGACATGGCCGTGCAGCGCATCGATCCGGGTCCGCGGAGGAAGCGGCCGCAGTGCACGACGCGTACCTCATAAGGGGCGTTGACCTTGACCACGCGCAGCTCGTCGCGGAGCGCGGCCGGGCCGATGGCGGTGATCGCCTCGACCAGGCTGCCCTCGCCGCCGTCGCCCTCGACCACGCGAACCTTGGTGAACGGGATCCACTCGGACTGTTTTTCCCAGCTCAGGAACGCGGCGAAGACCCGCGGGGCGGGCGCGTCGACGATGACCGTGGCCGTGACCTCGCCGGTGCCGGGCTTGGCGGCGTCGCCCAGGCCGGGGTCGGTCGCGCTCACTGCTTGGCCACCGGCTCGTCGGCCGGCACGGTGGTGATCTCGATGACCGGCTCGGGAGCGGACTCGGCCGAGGGCACGGGCGCGGGCGCCGGTGCGGGCGGGGGCGTGACGGGCGCTATGGCCGCCTCGCGGGCGCGGCGGAGCACGTCGGCGTCGGCCACGCGGCCCTCGCGTAGCGCGGTCACCTCGGCCTCGAGCACGCCGATGAGTTCGCCCTTGTAGCCGATGTCGTACGCCGCGCGCTGGAGCGCCTGGTCGACCTGGGCCATGCGGTAGCCGCGCCAGGCGACGTCGAACTTGGTGTGGGTCACGTCCTCCTCGCCGAGGGGACGGTCGCTGGGCAGCGGCACGGCCCGGCCGTCGGGCTCGACCGGCGTCAGCGCGCTGTCGTTGCCACCGATCATCACGGTCACGCCGAACACGATCGCGGCCACGACCAACGCCACGACGATGAAGAGGAGAAGCTGGCCCATGCGCAAGATGTTGGCACGCCGCGCTGTGCGTGGCGAGCCCGCCACCCCGACCGGTACGCGGGTGTGATCTCAGGTCCAGGTGAGGATCTTTTTGCGCCAGGCGTAAAGGATGCCCAGGGCCAGCACCGCCACGAACACTCCCATCTCGGTCACGGTGGTCAGGCCGAAACCCGGCAGGTCGAACACGACCGCCCACGGGAAGAGAAAAACGGCCTCAACGGCGAAAAGCACATAGAGGTACGCGTAGACGTAGTACCGGATCTGCGCCTGCGCCCAGTCGCCGCCGACCGGGTCGATGCCGCTCTCGTACGAGACGTATTTGCCGGCCGGCTGGGCCGGGTCGGCCGGGCGGAGCAGCTTGTTGGCCGCGAAGGCGCCGACGAAGACCAGCACGCCGGCGGCGGCCACCAGCCCGAGCGTGGCGTACGACCCGAGATAACCGTCCACGACCTCGGAGCCTAGCCGAACCCATTAGGTGGCACTCGGCCGCCGGATAGTGGACTCTTCTGGTTCATGCAAGCCTCACCTGGCTACTGTGGTCAACGGCTCACGCCCGGTGAGTAAGGAGCGCCGACGTAGTCTGGAAGTGACTAGTTCTGCGGGCCGGCTCATAGATGACCATCCCCGGCCGGCCGGCAACCTTTGGAGGTTGGGAACGTGTCCGCTGGAGCGAAACGGGTCGAACAACTGGACCGGGTGGTCATCCGGTTCGCGGGCGACTCGGGCGACGGCATGCAGCTGACCGGTGACCGATTCACATCCGAGACGGCCCAGCTGGGCAACGACATATCGACGCTGCCCAACTTCCCGGCCGAGATCCGCGCCCCCGCAGGCACCTTGCCGGGCGTGTCGAGCTTCCAGGTGCACTTCGCCGACTACGACATCCTCACGCCCGGCGACGCGCCGAACGTGCTGGTCGCCATGAACCCGGCCGCCCTCAAGGCCAACCTGGCCGATCTGCCGGCCGGCGCCGACATCATCGTCAACACCGACGAGTTCACCAAGCGCAGCCTGGCCAAGGTCGGGTGGGCGGCCAGCCCGCTCGAGGACGGCTCGCTGGGCGAATACGCGGTCCATCCGGTCGCCCTGACCTCGATGACCGTGGGCGCGCTGGCCGATCACGGCATCTCGAAGAAGGACGCCGAGCGGGCCAAGAACATGTTCGCGCTGGGCCTGCTCAGCTGGATGTACTCACGCCCGTTCGAGTCGACGATCCGGTTCCTGGAGCGCAAGTTCGCCAAGCGCCCCGAGCTGGTGGCGGCCAACAAGGCGGCCTTCCAGGCCGGCTGGAACTTCGGTGAGACCACCGAGGACTTCGCGGTGCGCTACGAGGTCAAGCCGGCCAAGATGCGCCCGGGCACCTATCGCAACATCACCGGCAACCAGGCGCTGGCCCTCGGCCTGGTGGCCTCGGCCGTCCGGTCCAAGCTGCCGCTGTTCCTGGGCGCCTATCCGATCACCCCGGCCTCCGACATCCTGCACGAGCTGTCGAAGCACAAGAAGTTCGGCATCACGACCATGCAGGCCGAGGACGAGATCGCCGCGATCGGGGCGGCGCTGGGCGCGTCGTACGGCGGCGCCCTCGGTGTGACGACCACGAGCGGGCCCGGTGTGGCGCTCAAGGGCGAGACGATCTCACTGGCCATCGCGCTGGAGCTGCCGCTGGTCATCGTCGACGTGCAGCGGGCCGGCCCGTCGACCGGCATGCCGACCAAGACCGAGCAGGCCGACCTCAACATGGCGCTGTTCGGGCGGCACGGCGAGGCGCCGCTCGCGGTGATCGCGCCGAAGTCCCCGTCGGACTGCTTCCACGCGGCGATCGAGGCGGCTCGCATCGCGCTGACGTACCGGACGCCGGTCATCCTGCTCTCGGACAACTACGTGGCGAACGGCTCCGAGCCGTGGCTGCTGCCGTCGGCGAGCGAGCTGCCCGACCTGTCGGTGGAGTTCGCGACGGCGCCGAACGCCGAGGACGGGCGCTTCCTGCCGTACCTCAGAGATCCTCAGACCCTGGCCCGTCCCTGGGCCATCCCGGGCACGCCGGGGCTGCAGCACCGCATCGGCGGTCTGGAAAAGGCCGACAAGACCGGCGACATCTCGTACGACCCGGCGAACCACGAATTCATGGTGCGCACCCGGGCCGCGCGGATCGAGGCCATCGAGGTGCCCGACGTCGAGGTCGAGGACGCCGACGAGGCGGCGCGTGTGCTGGTGCTGGGCTGGGGTTCGACGTACGGGCCGATCGGCGCCGCCTGCCGTGCCCTGCGCCAGCGGGGGCTGCCGATCGCCCAGGCGCACCTGCGGCATCTGTCACCGTTGCCGCCCAACCTCGGTGAGGTGCTCAGGGCGTACGACAAGGTCGTGGTCCCGGAGATGAACCTCGGGCAGCTGGCCCAGGTGATCCGGGCGCGTTATCTCGTCGACGTTCTGCCCTTCAACCAGGTCAGCGGTCTGCCGTTCACGGCCGCGACGCTGGAGAACATGCTGGAGGACGTGGTCAAGAATGGTTGATCTGAAGCTCACGGCCAAGGACTTCAAATCCGATCAGGAGGTCCGCTGGTGCCCGGGCTGCGGTGACTACGCGATCCTGGCCGCGGTGCAGGGATTCATGCCCGAGCTCGGCATCCCGCGGGAGAACATCGTCTTCGTCTCCGGCATCGGCTGCTCGTCGCGTTTCCCGTACTACATGAACACGTACGGCATGCACTCGATCCACGGCCGGGCGCCGGCGATCGCCACCGGCCTGTCGGCGTCGCGGCCCGACCTGTCGGTCTGGGTGGTCACCGGTGACGGCGACGCGCTCTCGATCGGCGGCAACCACCTGATCCACGCGCTGCGCCGGAACGTGAACCTGAAGATCCTGCTGTTCAACAACCGGATCTACGGGCTGACCAAGGGGCAGTACTCGCCGACGTCCGAGCTCGGCAAGATCACCAAGTCGACGCCGGCGGGCTCGGCCGACTCGCCGTTCAACCCGCTGTCGCTGGCCCTGGGCGCCGAGGCGACGTTCGTGGCCCGCACGATCGACTCCGATCGCAAGCACCTCCAGTCGGTGCTGCGGGCGGCGGCCGACCATCAGGGCTCGGCGTTCGTCGAGATCTATCAGAACTGCAACATCTTCAACGACGGCGCGTTTGAGCTGATCAAGGACGCGAGCAGCCGGGACGACCACCTGATCCGGCTCGAGCACGGGCAGCCGGTCACCTTCGGGGCCGACAACCAGTTCTCGGTGACCCATCCGGCCGGCGGCTTCGGGCTCAAGGTGCAGGAGGGTGGCGAGGCCATCGTCCACGACACCTCGGTGGACGACCCGGCGTACGCCTTCGCCCTGTCCCGCCTCTCCGGATCCGACCTGGGCACGACACCGATCGGGGTGTTCCGTGACGTGCAGCGGCCCACCTACGACGAGCTGATCGCCAAGCAGCTGAACGACGCCCGCACCGACGGCTCGCCCGATCAGATGCTCGACGACCTGCTCAACGCCGCCGACACCTGGACCATCCTCTAGACCGCGACGTCGACACTGGCTTCGTCGTCCCTTATGTAGACGAGCATGTCGCCGGTGTCGATGCTCAAGGCCTGCTCACCGCCGAGCGGCAGCACCTTGCCGCGGCGGATCAGGGCGACCACCAGCGTGCGCAGCTCGCGCGGGTTGCGGCCGACCTCGGCCCGCTCGGCGCTGCGCATCGCCAGCGCCATGCCCTGACCGGGGGTGAGCAGGTCTTCCACCACGTCGATCAGCGGCGGCGCGGTGGTCGTGAGGCCGAGCAGGCGGCCGGCGGTGGCCGACGAGACGATCACGTGGTGGGCGCCGCTCTGCTTGAGCAACGCCGAGTTCTCCTGCTCGCGGACGGCGGCGATGATCCGCACCTGCCCGGCGGTCAGCTGCCGTACGGTCAAAGTGATGAGAACCGAGGCCTCGTCGCTGTCGGTGGCGATGATGACGGCCTTGCAGTTCTTGACGTCGGCCTCGAGCAGCACGGCCGAGCGGGTGGCGTTGCCCTCGATGGTGGCGAGCCCGTTGGCGGCGGCCTGGCGTACGCCGTCGGGCCTGTTCTCGACCACGACGATGCGGGACTTGTCGTAGCCCGTCTCCACCAGGGCCGCGACGGCGGCCCGGCCCTTGGTGCCGTACCCGCAGATGACGATGTGGTCCTTCAACTTTCGCCTCCACCGGCTGACGCGCAGGCTGTTGCGGTATTGATCGGTGAGCACCTCGAGGGTGGTGCCGACCAGGATGATCAGGAAGAGCACGCGGGCCGGGGTGATGATCAGGATGTTGACCAGGCGGGCGTGCGGGGTGACCGGCGTGATGTCGCCGTATCCGGTCGTCGAGAGCGACACGACCGCGTAGTAGAAGCAGTCGAGAAGGGTGAGGCCGTCCTCGTTGACGTCCCGATAGCCGCTGCGACCGGCGTAGATGACCACGACAGTGGAGACGACGAGCGCGACCGCCAGCGCAAGCCGGACGCCGAGCGCCCGAAGGGGCCCCTGACGGACCCGAGGTAAATGGATCATGTGACTCCCCGCACGTCACACACCATAGTCATTGGCGCCCGGGAAGGTTCGAATCGGCAGGATCCGAAAATGCGCAGGTGCGTCGTTGTATCCACGACTGACGATTGAACAGCCTGAGCCATGACGCGACGCATAGTGGTAGTCCTCGCCCTCGTGGCCGCCGTGCTGTTCCCCGCGCTGCCCGCCTCGGCCACCGTCGACCGGCTTTCCGTCCTCGCTTCCTGGACCCAGCCGACCGCGGCCAGTACGGCCGCCTGGAACAGCGCCCGGCTCGACCGGGAGAAGTGGGCGGCGTACGGCTTCGACTGGACCACCGACTACTGCTCGGCCAGCCCGGAACGGCCGCTCGGCTTCGACTTCACCAACGCCTGCGTGCACCACGACTTCGGCTATCGCAACTACAAGGACGAGGGCCTGTTCGACCAGAACAAGGACCGGGTGGACGACACCTTCTACGCCGACATGAAGCGCGTCTGCTCCGAGTACCGCTCGGTGGCCCGCTCGGCCTGCTACAGCGTGGCGTGGATCTACTACCAGGCCGTGCACGTCTTCGGTTCGCTGGCCAAGGTCCGCGGCGCCGATCTGGACCGGGCGTCCCGGATCATGCGCTGACGCTTCAGGCGCTCGCCTGGGCGAACCTCGTCGCGCCGTCCTCCAGGTCCGGGTGTTCGACGGCCAGGGCCATCGCGACGATCCGGTCAAAACCCAGACCGACCCCTTCGGCGTACGCGGCGTCGAAGGCGGCATCCCCCAGCGCGCTCCGCAGGGACAACTGCCGCGCCGACCAGAACCGCCCGAACATCTCGGTGCGGCGGGCGCCCTTGGCCGCCTCGGCCCCGCCGAACAGCACGGCGGCCGAGGTGGGATCGCCGCCGAGCGAGCAGCGCACGGCGATGGCGGCGACCGCGTCGGCGGCGGCGCCCCGGAAGCCGTGCCGCAGCCGGGAGCGGAGCGCGACCACCAGGTGATCGTGCGCGGCGACCAGGTCACCGCGGCGCAGCGCGACCATGCCGAGGAGCCAGTCCACGGTGCGCCGGCCCCGGTCCTCGGGGCGGCTCGCCTCCCACTGGCGGGCGCCGCCGAGCAGCTCGGACGCCTCGTTGAGCGCGTCACGGCGCCACAGCAGCTCGGCCAGGGCGATGACGGCGGGCATGGCGGCCTCGGCCACGCCCCGCCGCTCCGCGGTCGCGATCACGTCGCGGCACAGGCGCTCGGCGTCGTCGTACCGCCCGGCGTCGAGCAGCGTGGCCCGGTGACCGGCCATGGCCCGTACGAGAAGAGCCGGATCGTCCTGGGCCAGAGCCTCGGCCCGTTCGAGGAAGCGGGTCCGCTCGGCCTTGTCGGCGGCCAGGCCGGCGTGCACCAGATAGGCGTCGGCGACGACGGCGGGCTCGACGTCGGCCCCGTCGAGCCGCCGATAGAGCCGGAACAGCAGGTCACGCCCCTCACCAGCGCCGCCGTGCTCACGCCACCACGGGTCGAGGGCGATGGCCAGGCGCAGTCCCGACCGCACGCTGCCGTGGGTGGCGGCCCAGCGCAGGGCGGCCTGCCACTCGGCGACATAGGGCGCGAAGGCGGTCAGGCTCACCGTCCGGGGCTGCCCGTCGGTGTCCACGGCGACGCTGTCCAGCATGTGCAGCGACCAGGCGGTGTGCCGGTCGCGAGCCTCCCGCTCATCACCGCCGGCCACGAGCCGGCGAGAGGCGAAGGCACGGACCTGCCCGGAAAGCCGGTAGCGGGGCCCGGGAACGACATCGACGAGGGAGTGGTCGGCAAGCTCGCCGAGCGCGCCGAGGGCATCGACACCGCACCACTCGACGATCCCGAGATCGACGGAGTCGGCGAAGACGGCCAGCCGGCGGAGCAGACCCTGGGCCTGACCGGTGAGCCGCCGGTACGACCAGTCCAGGTTGGCCTCGAGACTGTCGTGCCGATCCTCGATCCCGGCCACCGGGTCGAGCGCGGCCAGCGGATCATCGAGCCGGGAGGCGAGCTGCGAGGCCGAGAGCAGCCGCAGCCGAGCCGCCGCCAGCTCGATCATCAACGGTGAGCCCTCCATCCGGGCCGCCACCTTCGCGAGATCGACGCCGTCCTCCCCGCCCCGAGCGGCCGCAGTCCTCTCACTGAGCAGCGCGAACACATCGGCCGGCGACATCGGCGGAATCCGCCACACGAACTCGCCGGGCACACCGACCGGCGCCCGCCCGGTGACCAGCACGCTGACACCAGGGCAACGGGCGAGCAGCCGCCGGATGAGCGCCGAGGGCTTGGCGGCCTCGGCGGTCTGAAGCACGAGAAGCATCCGCCGCTCGGCGCAATGCTCGAGCAGCGAGTCGAGAATCGGCCGCCCGGGCTCGCTGCGCACGCCGAGAACATCGGCGAGGCCTTCCGCGGCGCCGGCGGCATCGACGGTCCAGACCCCTTGGGGGTACGTCTGAAGCACCTGAGCCGCCACGGCAAGCGACAGCCGGGTCTTGCCGGCGCCGCCGCTCCCCGTGATGGTGACGACGCGGTGGCGGCCTACGAGTTCGGCCACCTCGGCCACCTCGGCGCGCCGCCCGACGAAAGGGCTGAGCTCGGCGGGGAGATTGTGGACGGGCGCTTTCTGGGTGCGAGGCGGTGGGAAGTCCCCGTCCAGGCCCGGGGCCAGGACCTGAAGGAGCCGGTCCGAGTCGTCGAAGCCTCTCAGCCGATGCTCGCCTAGATCGAGCAGCTCGATCTCGCGGAGGGCTTCTCCTAGGCGTCTCGCGCTTTCTTCCCTGCCTTCGCTTTCCCCGTGCCCTTTGATCGTCTCGGGCGCCGGCGTTCGGATGCCGATGTCGGCCGGGATCCTGGACGGGCCGGCGGGAGCCGCCGCCAGGATAGGTGCCGTATAGGCGTTCGTTACCGATATTTCGGATGTGAGCCGAACGGCCCGGGCGGTGGCGCCGGAGCACAGAATCTGGCCCCCGTGGGCCGCGGCCGAGACGCGGGCAGCCCGATGGACCTCGATGCTGGCGTACTCACCCCCGCGCTCCCCACAGGTCGGCCGAGCCCATCCCGTGTGCATGCCCATCCGCACCCGCGGTGCGACTTCCGAACTGAGCCAGTCGTGTGCGGACAGTCGCCGCTGCGCTTCCACACACGCCGCCACCGCCGCCGCCGCGTCCTGGAAGACGACAAAAAAAGAGTCACCCTCAGTGAAAAGCTCAACACCATCGAAGTCACGCAGAGCAGCGCGCATCACTGTGCGGTGATCATTGAGAACCGCGCCGTAGTCGTCGCCGAGCATCCGGGCCAATCGCGTCGAGCCCTCGATATCGGTGAACACAAAGGTCACCAGCCCACTCGGCAGCTCGGTTCGTCCCGACACGGTGGAACCTCCGCCCCCTTCGGCAAGTCGCGATCTCATGCTGCCGTATCACAGCGTCACCGGCCATCGTAGAAACGGACGGTAACCATCCGCCCGCTGCGGCCGACCCCGGACGGAGGACACCCGCAGGGGTCATCGACGTTTCCACACGGCACTACGCGTGACGTAACGAAATGGATCGAGCCAAGACACGCCGCTCTCGGCCAGTTCCGCCCACCCGTTCGGCCGCCCCCGCAAGAGTCACTTTGTGCGACACCCCCGACACGCCCCTCACGCTGCCCGCCAACCACCCCGAGACCGCGTTTCCCCAGCTAACAGCCCCTGCGACGACCAGTCACACCATTTCCCGCCCACGGTCACCCGCCAGAGAAGGTCAAGTTCGTGGAATTGGCCACAATCAAGCGTCCGACCAGGCCATATGCCCAGATGGCGTCCGGCCGAGCCGATCGAGTGTTACGACCTTAAAGGACCATTCATAGCGAAATGCCGACCACCGGAACCGGACGACCATCGAGGCGCACCGCTCACGATCAGCTGACGCGGCGCCATCCCCGAAGGGGCCGCGCGAGTCGAAGTCAACGCGGATTGGAGTCCAGCGCGGGTGGGGAGCCGACCCGAGTGGGGAGCCGACCCGAGTGGGGAGCCGACCCGAGTGGGATCGACACGACGCAGCAGCGGGTCGCATCCCGACCGGGTCAGCGCCAGACCAGACCAACGCCAGACCGCGTCACGAGCGCAACGAGGACCGGCGCGAGGTGGAGGCGGGTCAGTCAGCACAGGCCACGGCCAGTGGACAGCGAAGTCAGCGCGCAACGGGCCAGGGCGAGGCGAAGAGCCGCACAGAACAGGGTTAGCTCAACCAGCAGGGTCGGCGCGCGGGCGATCGCATGCAGCAGAGCGGGCACTGCGGTCATCCCAGGCAGCAGATGGGGCACTGCGGTCGACGCGGGCAGCACAGCCAGGGCGGCGGCCGCAATAGGGAGGCGCCGCGGGACGAAGAGCACCACGAGGCAGGGACGAGGCGGCCGAGACAAGCGTCAGCGAGAGGGTCTGTGCGAGTCCTGGGCGCGAGGTCGGACGGCACGCAGTTCGCCGGCGCCGGGCCGGACGGCGTCGTTGGCTGGTCGGTCGGGTCGGCGTGGGGTGGCCGTCAGGTGGGCCTGCCGGGTCAGCAGCCGCAGGCGCCTCCGCAACAGCCGCCACCGCCGCCGGCTGCGGGTCGTGGGGCGGAGGTGCTGCTCGTGCGGCCGGTGACGGCGACCGTGGACAGGAGTTTGACCGTGTCGGTGTGGCCCTGGGGGCAGCTCGTGGGCTCGGAGGCTTCGCGCATGGGGCGGTTGACCTCGAAGGTGTCGCCGCAGGCGCGGCAGCGGAAATCGTAACGGGGCATGGGAGAAGAGTAGGGCCTCCGACCGACAGGAATTCACCCTGTGGACAGGCGGGTGTGGGTTATCCACAGGCTTCGAATCGGGCTCTCGCGGCCATGCTTCGGTTGGGTAGTGTCGTCCGCGTGGTGAAGCGGCAGAAGGACCAGGTGACCGAGCCCGAGCTGCGCGCCTCGGCGCCGCATCAGGGTGGGCCGCTGGCCAGTTCCGGCGCGGCCCCCGAGGGGGCGCCCACGAGCGACGCCACACCGAAGAGCGAGCCGGCCGACAAGGGCGGCCCCGCGGACAGAACGAACGATGGAAGCGCTACAGCCGTCACCTCGGCGGGGAGCACGACCCCTCCCCCGCCTGGAGGCACGACGCCGACGATTGGCGCGGGCCCGTCGATCGGCGCGGCACCGTCGGTCACCACGGCCGCGGCTCCGACCGACCCGCCCGCCGGTGAAGCCGGAGGGGCGAACCCGGCGTCATATGCCGCCCAGCCTTCCGACGTGACCAGTAAGGAAGGCGCGGACGTCGCCGGAGCCGCTTCCGCGGGCACCTCCGGCACGAAGACGGGCCAGGCCGCGAGCTCGAGCGCTGCCGAGAGTCCGAGCAAGCCGGAAGCCGCTCCCAAGGGCGACAGCGGCGACAAACCCGCCAGCGTGACCAAGGCTGGCGCCTCCGCGGCGGCCGACACTGCGGGCAAGAGCGACGGCACGAACAAAGCCGACGCCACGAGTAAGAGCGCGGGCAAGGGCGACGGCGCGGGCAAAGCGGAGAGCGCAGGCGCAACAGAGGGCGCGGGGAAGAGCGACAGCGCAGGGAAGGGCGACGCCCCAGCGAAGGGGGACGGCGCGGGTGGGGCGGCGGCTTCTGGTGCCGGCGGCAAAGGCGCCGAAGGGGCGCGTTCGGGGAGTCACGCCAAGAAGCGGAGTGGCGGGCTTCGGCAAGCGGCCCCTGTTCGGCTTGTGGGGCGGGCCGGGCGCAACACCGCCGCCTGGGCCAAGCGGCCCAGTGGGCGGCTTGTCGTGCCGGCGGTTGTGGCCGTTCTGCTTCTCGGGGCGGCGGGAACCGCGGGGGCCTATCTGGTGCCCGAGGCCTTGAAGGCCGCCCCCAACCCCAGCGCGACGCCCGGCTTCCCCCTCGAAGCGGGTGGTGGAGCCGTGCCTTCGGCAGCCGTTCCGGGTGGGCTTCCGGTGGGCAGTGCGCCCGTGGGGAGCGCGCCGGCCGCGGTGCCCAGCGGGGTTCCGGGGGCCGGCCTGCCCACCGTGGGGACTTCGGCGACCGCCGCGCCCACCGTGGCGACCCAGACCGGCGGGCGGCCCGCCGATGCTCTCGCTGGGTGGGCGGGGCAGGTGGGCACCAAGGTCGGCATTCCCGTGGTGGCGGTGCAGGCCTATGCGTACACCGAACTCGTGTTGGCCAAGACCATGCCGAACTGTCATCTCAGCTGGACCACCATCGCCGCCATCGCCAAGGTGGAGTCCGATCACGGCAGTGCCAACCGGTCCGTGCTGGGGGCCGACGGGGTGGTTCAGCCGGGGATCTTCGGGTTGCCGCTCGACGGGAAGGGTGGGCGGCAGCTCATCCCCGACTCGGATCGGGGCGCCCTCGACAACGACACCACCTACGACCGGGCCGTCGGGCCTCTCCAGTTCATTCCGGCGACCTGGAACCAGTTCAAGGTGGACGCCGACAACAACGGGGTGGCCGACCCCAACGACATCGACGATGCGTCACTGACCGCGGGCACCTACCTGTGCCAGGGCGGGCGTGATCTGGCCCGGGCCGATGCCTGGTGGGATGCGATTTTCTCCTACAACGCCGTTCGGCCGTACGCGCAGAAGGTCTTCGAGGCGGCCAACGACTACGGGCAGCGCAGTCGCGGTTGAGGCCAAATGTTGCACGCACGGTGACGATACCTACACATTTACGGTCCCAGACCTTCCCAGAAGGCACCGTTACCGGCAAGCTGTACGGGTGAGGGTGCGTGAGTGGGATCCCCGGACCGCCTCGGCGGCGGAGATCCGGTCGCTCGTGGAGACAGTGAACGCGGTGCTTGCCACCGACCTTCCCGACGACCCGCCGTGGCAGGACGTTCAGGTCCGTGACTACCTCGCCGAGACCATGCCCGGTGAGCGGCGGATCAGCTGGGTCGCCGAGGACGATCGGTTACCCGAGGGTGAGAGCGAGATCTTCGCGCACGTCAGCATGCTGCTGCTGGGCGACATCGGCGTCCTCGAGATCATGGTGCATCCCCGGCTGCGGCGCCGCGGGCTCGGGCGGCAACTCGTCGCCGTCGCGGCCCGGCGGGCCTATCTCGAAGGCTTCTCCACCATCGGCGTCGAAGCCATCGGCGGGACGCCGGCCATCGCCTTCTACGAGTCGCTCGGATTCGAGCGGGAGTATGTCGAAACGCGCAGCGTGCTCACCCTGTCCGGGGTGGACTGGCCGGCCCTCGACGCCATGGCCACCGCCATCGGCAGCGGCTACCGGGTCGAATATCACCCGGGCGGGCCGCCCGACCACCTGCTCGAGGCGTACGCGCAAGCCAAGCTCGAAGCGCAGGACGACGACGACGATCTCGACCTCGCTCCCCGCTCCTCCGATCCGCAACGGCTGCGCGACTCCCTCGAAACGCTGCACAAGCGCGGCCTCAAGCCGTACATCGTGCTCGCCATCCACGAGTCCACCGGTGTCGTCGCCGGCCTCACCGAAGTCGTCGTCCCCGCGCAACACCCGGAACGCGCCGACCAGTACGACACCATCGTCGTGCGTGACCACCGTGGCTACGGCATCGACCGGGCACTCAAGGCGCGCATGCTCTTCGAGCTTCGCCGGGCCGAGCCCGACCTGCGCGAGGTGCAGACCTGGAACGCGCAGCACAGCGAGTCCATGCTCAAGGTGAACGCCGAGCTGGGCTATCTGCCCGATCGCGACTGGTTTGAGTACGGCGCCGACGTGTCACAACTCGTACAAAGCCTCGAACCCATCGACTAGGTTCGACCTCTGCTCTACTGTCGGGCGTATGGTCCGTCGTGGAGGGACTCACCTGCTGGGCGCGCTCTTCACGGCGCCGATCCTCGCCCTCGGCGTGCTCCTGCCCGGGGTGGCGCACGCGGCCGACCCGCCGCTGACGGTGGGTGCGGTGCAAGGCGTCAACGCCCGATCGCCGTACGCCCCGGCCAGCGGCAACGGCTCCAGCAGCGCCAAATATCAGGTGCGCGGCGTTGTCGCCCAGCTCGCCCTCTCGCACACCGACGCCGGCGTCGAGCAGTACGGCTTCTTCCTGCAAAGCCGCAAAACCGACACGGACGGCGATCCGGCCAGCTCCGACGGCGTCTTCGTCTACATGGGCTCGTTCACCACGCTCATCGGCGGATACGCCCCCAAGGTCGGCGACGAGATCGTCGTCAACGCCCGCGTCGCCGAATACTTCAACCTCACCGAGCTGACCAGCGCCGAATGGGTCACCACCCTGGCCACCGGCCTCGACGTGGCCACCGAGATCCAGATCGACGACGCTGTCCCGCCGGCCGGCGACAGCCCCTTCTGGGAGCAGCACGAGGGCGCCCAGCTGCGGGTCCGGAAAGGTTCCGCCGCCGTCTCCAACACCAAGACGTACGCGTCCACCGACGACGCCGAGACGTGGCTCATCGATCGTGATGACGCGCTTCTGGACCGCGACGACCCGTACAGCCGAAGGGTTTTCCGCGACGCGCATCCCCTGGATGACCTGCCGGGCACGGTCGACAACGGCAACCGCAACCGGATCATGCTGGGCCCGATGGGTGTCAAGGCGGCCGCCGGCGACAGCGGCGTCGTGCTGCCCGCCGCCCGCACCTTCGACCGGGTGCGGGACGACGCGGTCGGCGGCGTCTACTACGCGTTCGGCAAATACGGCATTCAGGTCGGCGCCATCGCGTACGACCGTGGGCCCGACCCGGCGCGGAACAACCCGCCCGCTCGCGGCGGCCACCATCTGGCGATCTCCACGTTCAACCTGGAGAACCTCTACGACTTCCGCGACGACCCCACCGACGGCTGCGACTTCGCCGGCAACACCGGCTGCCCGGGCGTCCGGCCGCCCTTCGACTACGTGCCGGCCGGCCAGGCCGCGTACGACGAGCGGTTGGCCCGAATAGCCGGCCAGATCAGGAACGACCTGCACCGCCCCGACCTGCTGCTCGTGCAGGAGGCCGAGGACCAGGACATCTGCCGGGTCGCTGGCGGCAAGCTGACCTGCGACGCCGCCGACGGCAAACCGGACACGTTGCAGGAGCTGGCCCTGAAGATCGGCAAGGAGTACGACGCGGCCTTCGACCGCAGCGGGGCCGACGCGCGCGGCATCGTCTCCGGATTCCTCTACCGTACGGATCGGCTGCGGCTCGCCACTCCCCGCGCCACCGATCCCGTGCTCGGTCTGATGCCGCAGGTCACCTATCGGGGCGCTCCTCTGCCGAGCAACGCCGAGGTCTCGAACCCGAAGACGCTCAACGCCGTGCTCCCGGCCGACGTCGACGTGTCGACCGGCGTCGACGGCGCCAACGTCTACACCCGCGCCCCTCAGGTCGCGCGCTTCGAGGTCACCACGGCCCCGGGCGGCAGCCTCTGGGCCATCAGCAACCACTTCTCGTCCGGTCCGGACACCCGGGTGGGTCAACGGCGGGAACAGGCGGCGTACGGGGCGGCGATCGTCGACGCCATCGAGGCGGCCGATCCGCATGCCCGCGTCATCCTGGGCGGCGACCTGAACGTCTTCCCCCGGCCCGACGACCCGGTTCCGGCCGCACCGGGCGACCAACTGGGCCCGCTGTACGACACCGGGCTGCACAACCTGTGGGACGACCTGGTGGCCAAGACGCCCGCCGCCGCTTACTCGTACGTCTTCGAGGGCCAGGCTCAGACGCTCGACCAGCTTTTCGTCAACGACGGCTTTTACCGCGACCTGGTCGACATGCGGGCGGCCCACATCAACGCCGACTTCACCGACGGCACCAGCGACCACGATCCACAGGTCGCCCGGTTCCAGTCCCGGGCCGGCATCTCCGTCGGCGACGCCCGGGTGGTCGAGGGCAACACGGGCAAGGTGGCGCTGGTCTTCCCGGTGACCGTGACCCGGCCGCTGAGCCGGGCCGTCACGGTCTGCGCGACCACCGTGCCGGGCGAGACGACGCTGCCCCTGGCCGACTTCGACCCGTACCTGGGCTGCCGGTCGATCCCGGCCGGCGCGGTCACCGTCGACTTCGGAGTGCAGGTGCGCGGTGACCGGCTGCGCGAGTCGGACGAGACGCTCACACTGGAGATCGTCGCCCTCGACGCCGTCCGCCTGATCGACGGAAGCGGCGAGGGGACGATCGTCAACGACGACTAGTCAGCGGAGTTTCTGAGCGACCTCGGTCGCCCAGTAGGTGAGGGTGATCTGCGCGCCGGCCCGCTTGATCGAGGTCAGCGACTCGAGGATCACGCGCTCGCGGTCGATCCAGCCGTTGCGGGCGGCCGCCTCGACCATCGCGTATTCGCCGGAGACCTGGTAGGCCGCGACCGGGACGGTGACCCGCTCGCGGATCGCGGCGATCACGTCGAGGTAGGGCAGGCCGGGCTTCACCATGACGATGTCGGCGCCCTCGGCGATGTCGAGGTCGACCTCGCGCAGGG
This sequence comes from Actinoplanes sp. NPDC000266, assembly GCF_042899005.1. Taxonomy (NCBI): domain Bacteria; kingdom Bacillati; phylum Actinomycetota; class Actinomycetes; order Micromonosporales; family Micromonosporaceae; genus Actinoplanes; species Actinoplanes sp. NPDC000266. Next base: position 164,347 of record NZ_JBIAZI010000005.1, on the reverse strand, counting down.
CCTCACGCAGGTTCGGCGGGTCCTGCTGGTACTGCCGGCGGTCGCCCTGCAGCGTCGACTCCACGGCCTCGCGGAACGGGCCGTAGAAGGCGCCCGCGTACTTCGCCGAGTAGGCCAGGATCGAGACGTCCTGATAGCCCGCTTTGTCGAGCGCTGAGCGAATGACCCCGATCTGACCGTCCATCATGCCGGACGGCCCGACCATGTGCACACCGGCGGAGGCCTGGGCCACCGCCATCTGGGCGTACAACGGCAGCGTCGCGTCGTTGTCCACGGAACCGTCGGCGGCCAGGACCCCGCAGTGCCCGTGCGAGGTGAACTCGTCCAGGCACAGGTCACCCATGACGACCGTGGAGTCGCCGACCTCGGAGATCAGGTCGCGGATGCCGACATTGAGGATGCCGTCCGGGTCGAGGCCGGCCGAGCCGGTCTCGTCCTTGTGCTCGTTGGTCGGCACGCCGAACAGCATGAGGCCGCCGACGCCCGCGCTGACCGCCTCGTGGGCGGCCTTGCGCAGCGACTCCCGCGAGTGCTGCATGACGCCCGGCAGCGAGCTGATCTCGCGCGGCTCGGTCAGCCCCTCCTTCAGGAAGAGGGGCAGGACCAGCTCGGCCGGCGAGAGCCGGACCTCTTCGACGAGGCGCCGCATGGCCGGCGAGCGGCGCAGGCGGCGGGGACGAACCTCCGGGTACGACATGACAACCCCTAAGACTCAGCGGAAGCGGAGGGCTGTGGGTCCCTGGACCTTCGAGCCACGGCGCTGCTTGGCCGGCATGGCGGCCAGCTTCTCGCGCAGCTCCACCGCGTACGACGCCAGCGCCTCGACCAGGTCCGGCACAGAGGCGTGCTGGGGCTGGACGTCGACGCGCAGGCCGAACTCGGTGGCCGTCTCGGCGGTCTTCGGGCCGATCACCGCGACGACCGTGCGGGCGTGCGGCTTGCCGGCGATGCCGACCAGGTTGCGGACGGTGCTGGACGAGGTGAACAGCACCGCGTCGAAGCCACCCGACTTGATCGCGTCGCGGATCTCGGCCGGCGGCGGCGCGGCGCGGACCGTCCGGTAGGCGGTCACGTCGTCCACCTCCCAGCCCCGCTCGATCAGGCCGGCGGCCAGCGTCTCGGTGGCGATGTCGGCCCGGGGCAGCAGCACCCGGCCGACCGGGTCGAGGATCTCGTCGTGCGGCGAGAACTCGGCCAGCAGGCCCTCGCTGGACTGGTCGCCCGCGGGCACCAGCTCGGGCTGGATGCCGAAGGCGCGCACGGCCTCGGCCGTGGCCTCGCCGATGCAGGCGATCTTCACGCCGCCGAAGTGGCGGGCGTCGAGACCGTGCTCGTCGAACTTCTCCCAGACCGCGCGGACCGCGTTGACCGAGGTGAAGACGACCCAGGCGTACCGGCCGTCGACCAGGCCCTTGACCGCGCGCTCCATCTGGGCCGGGGTGCGGGGCGGCTCGACCGCGATGGTCGGCACCTCGCACGGGATGGCGCCGTAGGCCCGAAGCCGGGCGCTCATCGCGCCGGCCTGCTCCTTGGTGCGCGGCACCAGGACCTTCCAGCCGTAGAGCGGGCGGTTCTCCCACCAGCTCATGGCGTCGCGCTCGGCGACGTCGCCGCCGACCGTGAGCACGACCCGGCCGGTGAAGCCGAGCGCCGCGGCGACGAAGCTGTCGACCGTGGACGTCGTCGTGTACTGGGTCTCGCCGGTGCCGTCGCCGGTCACCGCGACCGTGGTGCCGGGCTCGACGCCCGAGGCGAGCAGGCCGTCGCGGACGGCGGCGAGGTCGCCGGCGTCGACCGCCACCGCGAACGAGCCCTTGAGCGCGGCCGCGGCCAGCGCGTCGAAGTCGAGGGTGGTGACGTCGCCGACGTCGGCGGTGACGCGGACGCCGGGCAGCGGGACACCGGCGTACGTGGCCACGCCCTCGGCCTGGCCCAGGCCGGGAACGACCTCGAAGTGCACGGCGGTGCGGGCGACCGCCTGCACCTCCTTGACCACGGCCTCGTGACCGAAGGGGTCACCGGCCACGAGGTGCACGGCCGACAGACCGGACTTGGCGGCCGAGAGGAGCACCTTGGCGACGTCGCCGGGCGCGCCCTCGGCCGGGCTGAACTGGGCGTCCGGCTTGGCCTCGGCCCGGATCGCGGTCAGCAGGGACTCGGGAACGCCCCGGTCGAAGACCACCTGGTCGGCATCGGTGAGCGCGGCGTGGGCGCGGCGGGTCAGCAGCTCGGGGTCGCCGGGTCCGGCGCCGACGAACGCGATGCGTCCGGCTGGCTTGCGGGCGGTGCGGGTGGTCATTCTGTGCTCCCCATCAGGGTATCGGCGCCGGCGTCGAGGAGATCGGCGGCGAGCGCCTTGCCGATCTCCGCCGCGTCGGCGGGCGTTCCGGTGCGCGACAGCCGGATGGCTCGAACCCCATCCGGGCTGATCACCGCACCGCGCAGGTAAATCTCGTCGCCGGTCTCGCCCTCGGCGAGCTCGGCATGTGCCGCGACCGGGGCGGAGCACCCGGCCTCGAGCGTGGCCAGCATCGCCCGCTCCGCCACGACGGCGGCCCGGGACGGTGCGTGGTCGAGCACGGCCAGCAGCTCGACCAGGTCGGCGTCGTCGGCCCGGCACTCCACGGCCAGCGCGCCCTGAGCGGGGGCCGGCAGCATGAGCATCGGGTCGAGCGTCTCGCTGATCTCAGCCGTGCGGCCGAGACGCGCCACGCCGGCCCGGGCGAGGACGACGGCGTCCAGATCTGCCTCGGGTCCGTGGACCCGGGCGATCCGGCTGTCGACGTTCCCGCGGATCGGCGTGACCTGCAACTCTAGGCCCAAAGCATGCAGTTGCGCGATTCGGCGCACCGCGCCGGTTCCGACGAGCGCGCCCGGCGGAAGCTCGGCCAGGGTACGGTTGCCCTTGGTGATCAGAGCGTCGCGCGGGTCCTGGCGCGGGGGCACGGCCGCGATGTGCAGGCCGGCCTGCGGGCCGGTGGGCAGGTCCTTGTACGAGTGCACGGCGAAATCGATCTCGCCGGCGAGCAGCGCGTCGCGCAGCGCGGAGACGAAGACACCCACGCCGAGCTGGGCCACGGGCGCCGACGAGCGGTCACCCGAAGTGACGATGCGCACAAGCTCGACCGGGCGGCCGGTGGCCTCGGTCAGCGCGTCCGCGGTCTGTTGCGACTGAGCGAGCGCCAGCGCGCTGCCTCGTGTGCCGAGGCGCAGCGGGGTACTCACGCTTTTCCTCCGATCTCAGGCACCGCGTTGGCCGGCGTGGCGTGCGGCACGTCCAGGTCGAACAGCTCGCGCAGCAGGGCCGCGTACTGGTCACCGCCGGGCTCGGCGGCCAGCTGGCGCACCCGCACGGTCGGTGAGTGCAGCAGCTGCTGAACAACCCGGTGCAGCGTACGGGAAATGTCGCCCCGTTGCTCCTCGCTGAAATCGGGGCGGCGCCCCCAGAGCTTGCGCAGCTCGGCGCTGACCACGTCCTCGGCGCGCGTACGCAGGGCGGCCACGGTCGGGGCGATCTCCGCCCCGCGCAGCCAGCCCAGAAAGTGATCAACCTCGCTCGTGACGATCTGCTCGACCGCGGCGGTCTCGGCGGCCGCGGGGGCCGAACGGCGGGACGCGGCCAGGCTGTCGATGTCGATGATCGTGACGCCGGGCACGCCGTAGGCGTCCGGGGCGACGTCGCGCGGCACGGCCAGGTCGAGCACGACGAGCGGCGCCGCCGCCTCGAGCCGGGCCCGGGTGAGCACCGGATCGGTGGCGGCGGTGGCCGTGATCACCAGTTCGGCCTCGCGCAGCGCCTCGTCCAGGTCGTCGTAGGCCACGGCCGTGGCGCCGTACGCCTCGGCCAGCCGCTCGGCGCGGTCGGCGCTGCGGTTGGTGATCCGCAGCGGGCCGACCCCGGCCCGGGTCAGCGTGGCGACCGAGAGCGCGCCCATGGCGCCGGCCCCGACGACCAGCGCCTTCTTGCCCTCGAGGGAGCCCAGGTGACTTTCCGCGACCTCGAGGGCGGCGGTGACGACGCTCTGGCCGGCCCGGTCGATGCCGGTCTCGGCGTGCGCCCGCTTGCCGACCCGCAGCGCCTGCTGCATCAGCTCGTGCAGCAGCCGTCCGGCCGAGTCGTTCTCGGTGGCCACGTGGTACGCGTCGCGCAGCTGCCCGAGGATCTGCGACTCGCCCACGACCATCGAGTCGAGACCGGCCGAGACCTTGAACGAGTGCTGGACCGCGGCCTCGTCGTAGTGCACGTAGAGATGACCGGCGAGCTCGGTCGCCGGGATGCCGGAGACCTCGGAGAGCACGTTGCAGATGTCGCCGAGGCCACCGTGGAACGTGGTGACCGCCGCGTAGATCTCCACCCGGTTGCAGGTGGACAGGACGACCGCCTCACCGACGTACGGCTGGGCGACGAGCTTGGAGAGCAGGTCGGGCACCGCTGAGTCGGGGATGGCGAGGCGTTCCAGCGTGGCGACATCGGCGGTGCGATAGGACGCACCGACGCTGAGGAGATTCACGACCCGACCGCCTCCTGATTGCCCGCCGGTGAGGCGGACCGGCCGCCCGGCAGCGCGGTCAGCGATGCCTTGCGGTGTTCGTGGAATGAGAGAATCTGCAGTTCGATGGCAAGGTCGACCTTGCGGACGTCGACGTTCGACGGCACCGAGAGCACGCAGGGTGCGAAGTTGAGGATGCTGGTGACGCCCGCGTCGACCAGCACGTCGGCCACCGCCTGGGCGGCGCCGGGCGGGGTGGCGATCACGCCGATGGCGATCTTCTCCTCGACCGCGACCCGGCCGAGGTCGGAGATGTGCCGCACGGCGAGGCCGTGGATGCGCTCGCCGACCTTGGACTCGTCGGCGTCGAAGAGCGCGACGATCTTGAAGCCGCGGCTGGCGAAGCCGTCGTAGCCGGCCAGCGCGTGACCGAGGTTACCGAGGCCGACGAGGCAGACCGCGCGGCGCTGATCGAGACCGAGGACGTACTCGATCTGCTCGATCAGCAGGGTGACGTCGTAGCCGACGCCGCGCGTGCCGTACGAGCCGAGGTGGGAGAGGTCCTTGCGGAGCTTGGCGGAGTTGACCCCCGCCGCGGCCGCGAGGCCTTCGCTGGAGACGGTGTCCGCGCCGGCCTCACCCAGGTTGTGCAGGGCGCGGAGATATTCGGGAAGGCGCGCGATAGTGGCCTCCGGCAGATCCGGGAAGGCCTGGACGGCATTGTCGCCACGGACATGGCCGGGCGTGCTTCCGTGACGCTGCTGACTCATCTGACTCCGTGCCGACGAGGTTGCGAACCTGCGGGGAACCCACGAACGCCTGGTTGAACCGGCTGTGCTAGCGGGGCTCTTCGAAGTCAAAGAGTAGGCGCTTGTGAAGGCGTGCACAAATCGCGATCTTGATCGGATGGCTGGACAAAGATCCAACTGAGTGCTACTTGATTATGCCAGCGTCCGGGCGATCTCGACAGCCTCGACCAAAGTGTCCGCCACCGGGCGACCGGACGCCCGCAATCGGACGGGGTCGGTGAATCCCCCCGTATAGAGCACCGAAACCCCGCCGACGGATTCGGCCGCCGCCGCGTCGTCCAGCGAATCGCCGATGAGCACCACGTCGGAACCGGCCAGGCCCAGCTCGGCCAGGTGCTCGGCCAGATGACCGGCCTTCAGATGCCCGCCGATCTCGGTGCGCAGGCCGTCCACCCGGGTGAAGACACCGGTCAGCCCGTACGTCTCGACGGCCGGCACCAGTTCCTTGTGGAACCACATGGACAGCAGCGACTGGGTGCCCGGCCACGACCGGAGCGCCTCCGAGGCGTCCGCGGCCAGCGTCATGTTCGTCAGGCCCAGCCGGTACGCGTCGTGGAAGATCCGGTCGAGCTCCTCGAACTCCTCCTGGCCGACCGCGCGCTCGAGGATCTCGGCGTAGAACTCGGCCACCGGCCGGCGGAACCGGGAGCGGTGCTCGTCGGCGCCGACCGCCCGGCCGCCGACCGAGGCGAAGGCCTCGTTCGTCGACGAGACCACCAGGTGGAGGTCGTCGAGCAGGGTGCCGTTCCAGTCCCAGACCAGGTGCTTGCGTGTCACGGCGAACAACCTACAGGCGCGGCTCGCCCGGCGGCCTGGACAGATCGCGCAGCAGGCGGGCCTCCTCGACCTTCCAATATCCGTGCTCGTCCCCGTCGAGCAGCACCACCGGCACGCGGTCGCCGTAGTCGCGCTCCAGCTCGATCGACGACTCGACATCGACCCGGCTCCACTGGCCAGGGACGATCCGGTCGAGCGTGGTCTCGGCGACCTCGCACAGGTGGCAGCCGGTCCGGCTGATCAGGGTCACGCGGCTCACGATGACAACTCCCTCTTGCGTACCTTGCCGGTCGCCGAGTGGGGAAGCTCACGCACCAGCTCGATCGACGGCACCTTGAACCGGGCGAGCTGCCCGGCACAGAAGACCTGCAGCTCGGCCGGGGTCGGCGGCGGGTCGAGCGCGGTCACGACGTACGCGTGGGGCCGCGCGCCGGTGTCCGGATCGGGCACACCGACCACGGCCGCCTCGGCCACGCCGGGGTGGGTGTCGAGCACCCGCTCGATCTCGGCCGGGTAGACGTTGAAGCCGCGCACCAGGATCAGCTCGTCGAGCCGGTCGACCAGGTGGAGATCGCCGTCGGCGTCCGCATAAGCCACGTCGCCGGTGGCCCACCAGCCGTCGGGGCCCGGACCGCCCCGCCCGTCCGGCCAATATCCGGAGAACAGGTTGGCCCCGCGCACCACGATCTCGCCGGGGTCGGTGCCGGCCGAGTCCTCCACCGACAGGTCGAGCTCGGCCAGGTCGTCGTCGGGCGACGGGGTGCCGTCGCGCCACAGCACCTGGCCGGCCGCCGAGCGCAGCAGCAGGGAGACGCCGGGCAACGGCCGCCCGATCGAGCCCGGCTTGCCCCGGTCGCTGACGGCCGTGGTGGTGAGCACCGGGGCGGTCTCGGTCAGCCCGTACCCGACCAGGACGCTCCGGCCGGTGGTGGCGGCGAACCGGGCCGCGTCGTCCGGGGGCAGCGGGGCCGCGCCGCACACGGCGGTCCGCACGGAGCGCATCGCGATGCCGGCCCCGGGCTGCTGTGACCACGCCGCGTACATGCCGGGCACGCCGACCACGACGGTCACCGCCCGGGAGGCGATGACCTCGAGCGACGCTCCGGGGTCGAACCGGTCGACCAGCACACCGGTCGCGGCGTGGTGCACGACCGAGCCCAGGCCGGTGTTCAGGCCGTACGCGTGGAACAGCGGCACAGCGAGCAGCACCACGTCGTCCGGGCCGACGACCGCCGGCTCGATCGCGTCCAGCTGATCGTGGTTGGCGGCCAGCGCGGCGTGGGTCAGCATCGCGCCCTTCGGCCGCCCGCTCGTCCCCGAGGTGTAGAGGAGGACGGCGAGATCGGGCGGCGTTTCCGTCCGTACGGGCTCGCGCGGGCCCCCGGCACTCGCGATCACCAGGGCGGCCCCGGAGTCCCGTATCGCGTAGTCCCTCTCGTCAGCCGTGTAGGCCGGGTTGAGCGGCACCGCCACCCGCCCCGCCCGGAGCACGCCGTAATACGTCGTCACGAACTCGATGGAGTTGCCGAGCACGATCGCGACGCGGTCACCCGGCGCCGTCGCGGCGGCGATGGAGCGCGCGGCCTCGTCCACCCGTTCGTGGACCTGGGACCAGGTCAGCTCGGCGTCGTTGGTGATCAGGGCGAGACCGTCGGGCCTGCGCGCGGCGGCTCCGGCGACCGGGTCGCGGGCTGCTTCGTCCACGAGGCACGAGTCTGGCACAAAGCGCCACGGAAGTGGGTGCCGGACAAGTTGTCCGTCGCGCGCCGAGCCGTGTCGGCCATCGTGGCAGACGTTCCTTGTGTCTTGTCTGCGCCACTTCGTACTATTTTCTGCGCAGCCGCACACAGCGCACACGGTGTGCGACTCCGTGTGTCCGGCGTCCGTGATACTTCGCGTCTGTGTAACGGACTCCACAGCCCTGGGTGAGGTCGGTCTGACGTTTTAGGCCACCCCACCCCTTTTGCTATGAGTGATCACCCCTCATCCCGAGGAGGCCGCTGTGCCACAAAATGCACGCCCATGCTGCGCATCCACGTCTGGCGGGACGGATCAGCAGCAGTCGAAGCAGCAGCCCCGCCGGGTGAAGGAGGCGCAGTGAGCCATGTCTACGCCGGGGACCCGTACCACCGCGACGTGTTCGCGGCCCGCCTCGCATTGGGCGACGGCTTGACCGTCCTCCGCCGCTCGGTCGGCGCGTTCGACGACCTGATCGTCAACACGATCCGCGGCGACGGCCCCAAGCGGACCCGCAACCGCCCGCACGTCAACGAGGCGCCCGGGCACCGGATCCCGCCGACCGGCAACGCGAAGCCCATGGCCGGCGGCGGCCGGGTGGCCGTGCCCGGCCGGCCCGGCATGCCCCCGCCGCAGCCCACCGCCGGTCAGCGCAGCCAGCTGCCCGAGACGGCGCCCGGCGAGCAGACGGTCGTGGTGCCGGCGCAGAGCACCACCAGCCCGCCGACCGAGCCGTCGCAGCCGAAATATCCGGCCCGCCCCGATCCGGGCGACGCCGCCGCCGAGGTCTGGGCGCTGGTGGAGCGCGCGCAGGCCGGCGAGGCCGAGGCGTTCGGCCTGATCTACGACCGGTACGTCGACACGGTCTTCCGGTTCGTCTACTTCCGGGTCGGCAACCGCCAGCTCGCCGAGGACCTCACCTCGGACACGTTCCTGCGCGCCCTCAAGCGCATCGGCAGCTTCACCTGGCAGGGCCGCGACCTCGGCGCCTGGCTCGTCACCATCGCCCGCAACCTGGTCGCCGACCACTTCAAGTCGGGCCGCTACCGGCTCGAGGTCACCACCGGCGACGTGCTCGACGCCGACCGCGAGGACCGCGGTCCCGAGGGCAGCCCGGAGTCGGCGGTGGTCGACCACATCACCAACGTCGCCCTGCTCACCGCGGTCAAGCAGCTCAACCCCGAGCAGCAGGAGTGCATCGTGCTCCGCTTCCTCCAGGGCTTCTCGGTGGCCGAGACCGCGCAGACCATGGGCAAGAACGAGGGCGCCATCAAGGCCCTTCAGTACCGGGCGGTGAGAGCGCTCGCCCGTCTCCTGCCCGAGGGGTTCCAGGTATGACCGCCCGCACCGAGCGGCGCGTGGCCCCAGCCCGGCGACGCCCGCGGCACAGCGTGACGGGGGCCACCTCCATTACCCGATGCCGGGCGCTCGCCCCCGTAACCGGGGACGCGTGTCGCGCGTTTGTCCGAGTGCGACCCCGGGCGGCCCTGGAGGCCCCCGATTTCGTCGCGACCGTCGGCGATGCCGCCGACGAGACACTCACGAGCGAGGGGAGGTGCCCGCGGTGAATTTCGAATTCCTGGACCGGCGGAGCGCCGAGCGCTTCGCGGAGCTTCTCGACGAGAACACCGGCGGCCGCCGGCATCACAGCCGCGGCCAGGCCGATGAGCAGCTCGCCGAGCTGGTCGCCATCGGCAACAGCCTCTCCGGCGCGCGGCCCGGGGTCCGGGTGGACTCCGAGTTCCGCACCGGACTGCGGGCCATGCTGGTGGCCACCGCCGAGCGGGACGGCATCGGCCGCACCGCCACCGCCGTCGCCGAGCCCGCCACCGGCCCGGCGTCGACGGCCCGCACCGGCCTCCGCGCCGGGCTGCTGGGGCACGGCGGCCGTATCCGGGCCCGCGGCGCGATCGTGATCGGCGTTGCCGCCGGCGCGCTGGCGGTCTCCGGAATCTCCGCGGCAAGCGAGAACGCATCACCGGGCGACGCCCTGTACGGGGTCAAGCGCTCGACCGAACGCGCCCAGCTGGCCATGGCCGGCTCGGACGTCAGCCGGGGTCAGCTGTCACTCGACTTCGCCCGCAACCGGCTCGCCGAGGCGGCCGCGATGAAGGGCGGCGACAGCGGTTTCGCCGGCGTGCTGGACGACATGGACGCCGACACCCGCAAGGGCGTCAAGCAGCTCACCACGGCGGCCGTGGCCAACCGCGACGCCAAGCCGCTGACCACGATCGACGGCTTCGTCGACCGGCAGCGCGGCACGCTCATGCCGAGGCTCGACCAGCTCAGCACGGGCAACCGGGAGCGCGCCACGCGCTCGCTGGCGCTGCTCGAGACGGTCAGCGAGCGCTCGGCCGGCCTGCGGACGGGTCTCAAGTGTTCGCCCGTGGCCACCAACGGCTCGGACACGCTGGGCCCCAAGCTCAAGGGCTGTGCCGACGACACGGACGGCCCGTCGGCCACCTCGTCGCGTCCGTCCTCCGGGCAGACCGGCAAGGCGACGAGCAAGCCGAGCAAGGACGCCAAGGTCACTCCGCAGAAGACCGATCCGACCGCGGAGCCCGGCACCACCGCCGGCACGAAGGTCAAGGGCAACAGCGGGGTGACCGGTCAGGTCGTCCCGTCGAGCACGCCCGAGCTGCCGCTGGGTGGCACCCCGGTGCCGTCGGAGACGCCGCTGATCGACCCGGGCACGGGCGACACGACCGGCGACACCAGCGAGAAGGGCCCGCTCGGCGGCCTGCTGGAAGGGATCTTCGGCGACTAGAAGGTTACGGACATGGCGAGGGGCGGTTGCCGGGAGTTACCGGACCGCCCCTCGTTGTCATTATAGGCGGAAACCGCCCACCGACGACGTCAGCGGGCGAACGGATCGGGCCGCTTCTCCAGCAGCTCGAGAAGCGTGGCCTGGATCGTCTCGCGCACCTGGTCGGCCAGGTTGTAGACGACCATCGGGTCGTCGGCCAGCTCGGTGAGGTGCGCGGTCGGGATCGGCGGGCAGACCTGGATCATCCACTTGCTCGGCAGCGGCACCAGGCCCAGCGGGCCGAGCCAGGGGAAGGTCGGCGTGACCGGGAAGTAGGGCACGCCGAGCAGCCGGGCCAGCGGCTTGATGTCGGCCAGGATCGGATAGATCTCCTCGGCCCCGACGATCGCCACCGGCACGATCGGGGTGCCGGTGCGCAGCGCCGCCGAGACGAAGCCGCCGCGGCCGAAGCGCTGGAGCTTGTAACGGTCGGCGAAACGCTTGCCGATGCCCTTGAAACCCTCGGGGAAGACGCCGACCAGCTCGCCGGTGCTCATCAGGCGCTCGGCGTCCGGGTTGCAGGCCACGGTGACGCCCGACTTGCGGGCCAGCTCGCTCACCACCGGCATGCGGAAGACCAGGTCGGCGCCGAGCAGACGCAGGTGGCGCTCGCGCGGGTGCTTGTCGCGGATCGCCACCGAGAGCATCAGCGCGTCGAGCGCGAGCGTGCCCGAGTGGTTGCCGACGACGAGCCCGCCGCCGGAGTCGGGGATGTTCTCGATGCCGAAGACCTCGGTGCGGAACCAATCGTGGTAGAGCACCCGCAGCAGCGGATGGAAGACCGCGTCGGTGAGCTCGGGGTCGAAGCCGAACTCGTCCACCTCGTACGTCCCGGCGAGCCGCCGGCGCAGGAAGGCGAGCCCGTTGGCCACCCGCTGGTCCCAGACGTCCAGGGCCGCGTCCGGCTCGGCCGGCGAGGGCGGCTCGGCGTGCCCGTTCATCCGCGGCTCCTCCGGGATGGGCCGGCGGCCGTTGACCCGGACCGGCTCGGCCGGCCGGGGCAGGACGAAGTCGGCGTTGCCGGGCAGCATGTCGCGAAACTCGTCCTGGCTCATGACTCGCTCCCGCCGGTCACCGCGGCGGCCTCGGCGTTGCCCCGGACCCGCCTGATGCCGTCCAGGATGGCCTGCTCGGCGACGGCCAGCCGGTCGTCGGTGAGCGAGCCGCCGGCGTGGCCCCTGATGAAGTCGTCGAACGCCTCGGACGTGGTGCGCGGGGTGAAGCCGAACTCGCGGACCAGCCGCGTGGTGTCGACGACCCGGCCGTGCACGAAGAGGTCGATCTGGTCGAAGCCGATCTGGCCGATCCCGACGTTGCGGGCCAGGCCGGCGAAGGTGGAGAGCGTGCCCTCGGGCAGCGGCACCGAGATGCGCCCGGCCCGGCGGACGGCCTGCGACAGCGCCAGCACGCCGGTCCCGGCCACGTTGAAGGTGCCGGGGTGGTCCTCGATGACCGAGCGGTGCAGGATCTCCAGCGCGTCGTCGACGTGCACGAACTGGAGCCGGGCGTCGCGGCCGAACACGGTCGGCACCACCGGCTGGGAGAAGTAGCGGGTCAGCGTCGTGTCGGCGGTCGAGCTGATGAACGGCGCGAAGCGCAGCACGGTGGCCGCCACCTCGGGACGGCGACGGCGGAAACCGCGCACGTAGCCCTCGATGTCGAGGATGTCGCGCGCGAACGAGCCCCGCGGCACGGCCCGGGGCTCGGTGTCCTCGGTGAAGACCGCGGGGTCGCGGAACGACGCGCCATAGGCGGCCGTCGACGAACGCACCACGAGCTTGCGCAGGCGGGAAGCGCCCTGCGCGGCGGCGAGCAGCTGCATCGTGCCGATGACGTTCTGCTCTTTCATCGCGGCCCGGCCGCCGTGCTGTGCGTCGGGCGCGCTGGTGACCGCCAGGTGCACGAGAGCCTCGGCACCCAGTTCGGCGATGGCGCCCGAGGCCGCACGGGCGTCGGCCCGGATCAGCTCGACGTCCGCCATGAGGTCGCGCAGGGCGGCCGGCGGGTCGAGCGGATCCAGGCCGACGACACGGTCGACCCGGGGATCTGCGGCGAGACGCGCGGCCACCCGGGCGCCGAGATATCGGCTGACTCCGGTGACCACGACAACGCTGGGCGGAGAGGTCACGTCGGGCGCACCTTCCGATGCGTACGGGTGCGATGCGTGCGGCAAGCGACGGGAAGGCCGGGAATCACGCCCGGCCGACCATCACTTGCCCAGACGGCGACGCTGGACGCGGGTCTTGCGCAGCAGCTTGCGGTGCTTCTTCTTCGCCATACGCTTGCGGCGCTTCTTGACCACGGAGCCCATACGACATGCCTCTCGAAACTGGTGGATCGGACCGGCGCGTGCGCGATGGCACGTCCCGCATCCGAGCTGAACGGGTCCCGGGCGCGCAGAGCAGTCCGGAGCCAACCGCACCAGCGTACAAGCCCGGCGAGCGCCGGGCCAAAACGGCCTAGGCCGTTTGGGAGAAAGCGCCGCGCAAGTACTCGTGCACGGCGTGCTCGGGCACCCGGAAGGACCGGCCGACCCGGACGGCGGTGAGGTCACCGCCGTGCACCAACCGATAGACCGTCATCTTGGAGACCCTCATCAGAGAGGCCACCTCGGCGACGGTCAGGAACCGCACCTCCGAGAGCCGTTCCTCGGTCTGGGCTGGACCCGTCATCTCGTACGCACCGATCCTTTCGCAGGCACGGGCCGCGCGCGGAGTGGAAAGCATTTGCGACGCGGCGGAGAACGTGCGTGTCATCAGAACGGTATCGATACGGCTGTGACCAACGCGATGCGTTCCGTGAAAAAGGCCGGAAAAAGTCAAGGCCGACACGCCGGATGTGCCCCGTTTCTGCCCCAATTGTTGCTTTTGGGGACGGACACGGTGTCTACCGTCGGTCGGCGAGGCGGCGCACGACGTAGCCGTACCAGTTGATCCCGTACGGCACGTAGACCCGCACGACGTTGCCGCCGGCCGCCAACCGGGCCTGCTCCTCCGGACGTACGCCGTAGAGGAGCTGGAACTCGTACTCCTCCGGCAGGCGGTCGAACCAGCGCGCCCGGTCCTCGGCGATCGCGATCAGCCGCGGATCGTGCGTCGCGATCATCGGGTAGCCGTCACCCGACATCAGGATGTTCAGGCAGCGGACGAACGACTTGTCGATGTCGAGAGCGGACTGGAAGGCCACCGACTCGGGCTCGGCGTAGGCGCCCTTGCAGAGCCGCACCCGCGACCCGGCCGTGGCCAGCTCGCGGCAGTCGCCCTCGGTGCGCCTCAGATAGGCCTGGAGCACCGCCCCCGTGCCGGGGTGGTCCTTGCGCAGCTCGGCCAGGATCTCGAGCACCGCGTCGGTGGTGGTGTGGTCCTCGGCGTCCAGGGTCACCGTCGTGCCGGCCTCGGACGCGGCCACGCAGATCGCCTGGGCGTGCTCGTAGGCGAGCCGCTCGTCGAGCCGCAGGCCCAGCGCCGACAGCTTCAGGCTGACCTCGGCGGCCGGGGTCAGGCCGGCCGCCTTGGCCGCGGACAGCAGGGCGCGGTATTCGTCGCGGACGGCCACGGCCTGCTCGGCACTCCGCGTCTCCTCGGCCAGGTGGTCGAAGGTCACGTAGAGCCCGTCGTCGGCCAGCGCGCGGCCGGTGCGCACGGCGTCGCCGGCCCCGTCACCGGCTACGAAGCGGCCGGCGACCTTTCGGCTGACCGGAACGGCGGCCGCGAGACGCCCGAGGCGGTCCGATCCGGCGGCGGCCAGGAACAGGGAGCGGAGCATGTCCCGAGCGTATCGTCCGGCCCACCTCCGATCGTGGGAGTGGCACGCGGGCCATGTTCGTGGGCGGCGGGGGCGGCTACCTTTGTCGGGTGGACTTCGATGCGTACGCCCGAACCGCCGTTGACCTCGTCAACGCGGAGGTGAGTGATCTCGCCGCGCTGCGGGCCCTGTTCACCGACGAGCAGGGCTGGATGCGCGAGGAGGTCGCGGAAAAGGACGTGGCCGTCTTCCGCCGCGCTCAGCGGCGCCTGCGCGACGTCTTCGAGTACGGCACGAGCGGCCGCGACGCCGAGGCCGTCACCGAGCTGAACTCGCTGCTCGAGGTGTACCCCGTGCAGCCGCGCATCTCCGGGCACGACGCCGGCGACTGGCACATGCACGTGACCAGCCGCGGCGCGTCGGTCAGCTCCGAATATCTGGCCGGCGCCGCGTGGGGCCTGTCGGTCTGGCTCTGCGAATACGGCAGCGCCCGCTTCGGCATCTGCGCCGACGAGCGCTGCGGCAACGTCTATCTGGACACCTCGTCCAACAACTGCCGCCGCTTCTGCTCCGAGCGCTGCGCGACCCGTTCCCACGTCGCGGCACACCGCGCGAGGAAGCGGGCGGCGACACTTACCCCCGCGTAATCGCTGGAGTGGGTGACTCCGCCGGCTTGAGATGCCGGCGGGCGAACTCCAGAGACTCGCGCAGGTCGGCCTCTCGGGCGGCGCGGCTCGGTGCCTTGCGCGTGGAGACCTCCAGGGCGACCGAGCCGGTGAAACCGCGCGCCGACAGCGACCGCAGCAGCTCGGCGCAGGGCTGGTTGCCCCGGCCGGGCACCAGGTGCTCGTCGCGGCCCTCGCCGGTGCCGTCGCCGAGGTGCACGTGCTTGAGGCCGGCGCCCATCTTGTCGGCCATGGCCAGCGAGTTGATGCGGGACGCGGCGCAATGCGACAGGTCGAGCGTGTAGGCGTCGAAGCCGGTCTCGGTCGGGTCCCAGCCGGGCGTGTAGGGCACGAACCAGCGGCCCGCCATCTTCACCGGGAACATGTTCTCGATCGCGAAGTCGAGGTCGGGATGCCGCGCCTGGATCTTGGCCAGGCCGGCCGAGAAGTTCTTGGCGTAGTCGCGCTGCCAGCTGAACGGCGGGTGCACCACCACCGTGGGGGCGCCGAGCGTCTCGGCCAGCTCGGCCGCGCGGCTCAGCCTCTCCCAGGGATCGGTGCTCCACACCCGCTGGGTGACCAGCAGGCAGGGCGCGTGAACCGACAGCACCGGAACGTTGTAGTGATCGGCCAGACCCTTCAGGGCGCCGGCGTCCTGGCTGACGCGGTCGGTCCACACCATGACCTCGAGACCGTCGAAGCCGGTCGTGGCGGCCAGCTCGAACGCGGCCGCGGTCGGCTCGGGAAAGACCGACGAGCTGGACAGAAGCACGGGGACGCGGGAACTCACGTCATCAAGCGTAGACCCGTTTGTCGCGTACGCCGTCTCCTCTACCGGGTATATACGGCCATACCGGGCGGCGACGTGGTGCCGGTCCCCCGCGCGCGTACGCTGAGCCTGGTGAGCCGCCGTCAACAGATCCGCATCGTCCTCGACGCTGCGGCAGCCGCCCGTGCCGCCGAGGTCGACCTCGATTTTCCTCGTGAGTGGATCGAGTTCCTCGACCCCGACGACGACAAGCACCTGGTCCGGGCCGACCTGACCTGGTTGCTGTCGCGATGGACGTGTGTCTTCGGCTCGGCCTGCCACGGCATCGTGGCCGGGCGCGCGCAGGACGGCTGCTGCTCGCACGGCGCGTTCTTCACCGACGCCGACGACGAGAACAGGGTGAAGGCGGCCGCGGCCAAGCTCACCCCGGAGAACTGGCAGCACTACCGCCGGGGCTTCAAGAACTACACCGAGATGGACACGATCGACGGGGCCAAGCCGGCCCGCCGCACGGCCATCCAGTCCGAGGACGGCCCGTGCGTCTTCCTCAACGACGCCGGCTTCGCCGGTGGTGGCGGCTGCGCGCTGCACGCGCAGGCGCTGCGTGACGGCGTACACCCGCTGACCTATAAGCCGGACGTCTGCTGGCAGCTTCCGGTGCGCCGGGAACAGGACTGGATCAAACGCCCGGACGGTACGAAGGTGCTCCAGTCGACGCTGACCGAGTTCGACCGGCGCGGCTGGGGACCGGGCGGCCACGACCTCGACTGGTGGTGCACGTCGTCGCCGGACGCCCACGTCGGCACCGAGCCGATGTACCTCTCGTACGCGCCGGAGCTGATCGCCCTGGTCGGCAAGTCCGCGTACGACAAGCTGGCCGAGCTCTGCGCCGACCGCCTGGCCAAGGGCCTGACCGCGGTGCACCCGGCCACGGTCAAGGCCGGGATGCCGAAGAAGCGCGGCGGACGTGAGCCCGCCGCGCCTCCGGAGTCGCTATAAGGCTGCCTTCAGACCGCTTAAGGGCGGTGGTGGGGCGGTTGGACGGGGATCAGGGCTCGAACTTGTAGCCGAGGCCGCGCACCGTGACGATGTAGCGCGGGGCCGACGGCTCGGGCTCCACCTTGGAACGCAGCCGCTTGACGTGGACGTCGAGGGTCTTGGTGTCACCGACGTAGTCGGCGCCCCAGACCCGGTCGATCAGCTGACCGCGGGTGAGCACCCGTCCGGCGTTGCGCAGCAGCAGCTCGAGCAGCTCGAACTCCTTCAGCGGGAGCTGGACGCCGCTGCCGTCGACCGTCACCACGTGACGCTCGACGTCCATCCGGACCGGGCCGGCGGCCAGCGTCGGGGTGGAGACCTCGGCCGCCTCGGTGCCCTGACGGCGCAGCACGGCGCGGATCCGGGCGACCAGCTCGCGCGGCGAGTACGGCTTGGTGACGTAGTCGTCGGCGCCGATCTCCAGGCCGACGACCTTGTCGATCTCGCTGTCCCGGGCGGTGACCATGATGATCGGGACGGCCGAGCGCTGACGCAGCTGACGGCAGACCTCGGTGCCGGACATCTCCGGAAGCATGAGGTCGAGCAGCACGATGTCGGCACCGGTCCGGTCGAACTGCGTCAGGGCCGAGGTTCCGGTCGGTGCGACCGACACCTCGAAGCCCTCCTTGCGCAGCATGTACGACAGGGCGTCGGAGAACGACTCCTCATCCTCGACCACGAGCACGCGGGCCAATGTGGTTCCTTCCATCTTCCGGCTCACAGGCTCAACGCCCGCCAGCACCGGACTCGATCTCAATTGCCGTCGGTAACGGCAAGGGGGCTTCCGGGGGACGCGCCGGTAGGCGCAGAGTGAACGTCGAGCCGTCGCCGAGGCTGCTGGTCACGTCGACCCGGCCGCCGTGGTTGGTGGCGATGTGCTTGACGATGGCCAGGCCCAGACCGGTGCCGCCGGTCGAGCGTGACCTGGCCTGATCGGCTCGGTAGAACCGCTCGAAGATCCGGTCGACGTCGTGCGGCGCGATGCCGATGCCCTGGTCGGCCACGTCGATCTCGATCCAGTCGTCCTCATGACGCAGGGTGAGCTCGACCTTCGTGTCGTCTCCGGAGTACGCGATCGCGTTCTCCACGAGGTTGGTCACCGCGGTCGCCACCTGACTGTCGCTGCCGTAAACGGTAGCGCCCTTGGGACCGGAGTAGACCACCTCGATGTTCTTGGCCGAGGCGGTGGTGCGGGTGCGGTCGATGACCTCGGCGATCACCCAGTCGAGCGCGACCGGCTCGGGGGTGGGCAGCGGCTCGGCGCCCTGGAGCCGGGTCAGTTCGAGCAGCTCGTTGACCAGGCGGCCCATCCGGGCCGACTCGTGGTGGATCCGCTCGGCGAACCGGCGGGCCGCGAGCAGGTCCTCGTTGGGCTCCTCGCCCTCGACGGCCTCGGCCGCCGGCACCTCGGTCGCGTCGAGCAGCGCCTCGGCCAGCAGCTGGAGCGCGCCGATCGGGGTCTTCAGCTCGTGGCTGACGTTGGCCACGAAGTCCCGGCGGACGCGGGCCAGCCGGTGCGACTCGGTGACATCGGCCGCCTCGACCGCCACGTGCGTCGAGTTCAGCGCCACCGCCCGCAGGTGCAGGCCGAGCGGCGCCTGCGCGGCGCCGGTGCGGCCATGCGGAAGATCAAGTTCGACTTCCCGCCGTACGCCGGTACGCCGCACCTGTCCGGCCAGCGTGCGCAGGATCGGGTGGGCCGCGATGGTGCCCGGAGCGCCGCCGGAGCGGAGCAGGCCCATCGCTCGGGCGGCCGGGTTGACCAGCACCGGGTGATCCTCGGCGTCGAGGACCACCACGCCGACGCGCAGCGAGTCGAGGCTCTTGCGACCCAGCCCCTTCATGCTGTGCTTACCGGTGTGCTCATCCTCGTTGTTGATGGCGCGTCCTCCCTCATCTTTCCGGGAGGCGGCGACGTCCGACCCGGGTGACCTACGGGCACGGGCGATGAAGATCCCCGCTGCCACGCCGACGGCCAGCGCGACGAGGGTCAGGAGAATGCCGTACACCAGGTCCACGCTGCGATCGTAGGGTCATTGTTTACCTGAGCAGTAGGGGAATACGGACAAACCGGGCGCACGTCGAATAATGTTCACCACTGCGCCCAGCGTCGTTCATTGCCGTTCACGTGACCGCTGCTGTGCACCCCTAGCCTGTACATCAACCAAGGTCGCGCCATGTTTCGGGGCGACCGCGAGCCCCTGGGGACGAGACAACATGCGCGAGGAGTTCCAGGCCGACCTCAACGAGGTCACCCGCCTGCTGGTGACCATGGCAGAAGGGGTGCGCACCGCGCTGCGGAACGCGACCACCGCGCTGCTGACCGCCGACCTCAAGGCCGCCGAGTCGGTCATCGAGCGCGACGTCGAGATCGACGCCATCTACAGCCAGGTCGAGACGAAGGTGGCCGACACCATCGCCCGCCAGGCGCCGGTCGCGTCCGACCTCCGGATGGTCATCACCGCCCTGCACATCTCGGCCGACATCGAGCGGATGGGCGACCTGGCCGAGCACGTGGCCAAGACCGCCATGCGCCGCCACCCGTCGCCGGCCGTCCCGGCCGAGCTCCGCCCGGTCTTCAAGAAGATGGCCGAGGTGGCCGACGAGATGGCCGGGGAGATCACCAAGCTCCTGGCCAGCCCCGACGCCGAGCTGGCGGCGGCACTGGAGAAGGACGACGACAAGATCGACGAGCAGGAGCGTGAGCTGTTCCGCATCATGCTCGCCGACGACTGGCCGTACGGCGCCGAGACCGCGATCGACGGCGCCCTGCTGGGCCGCTTCTACGAGCGTTACGCCGACCACGCCGTGAACGTCGGCGCGCAGCTGGTCTACCTGATCACCGGAGACAAGGTGGCCGACCAGAGCTGAGCGATCCGCTCGCCTGGCCGGCGCGGGGGCCGGGACGCCACGGGGGCGTCCCGGCCCTTTGCTTTGTTCTAGCGTCCCTGGTTGGCGACCGCGGCCGCCGCTTCCTTGGCCGCCTCGGGGTCGAGGTACGTGCCGCCGGCGGTGACCGGGCGCAGGTTGTCGTCCAGCTCGTAACGCAGCGGGATGCCGGTCGGGATGTTCAGCTTGGCGATCGCCTCGTCGGAGATGCCGTCGAGGTGCTTGACGATGGCGCGCAGCGAGTTGCCGTGCGCGGCGACCAGCACCGTCTTGCCGGCCCGCAGATCCGGGACGATCTCGTCATACCAGTACGGCAGCGCGCGGACCAGCACGTCCTTGAGGCACTCGGCCGTGGGCAGCGCCTCCGGCGGGAGCAGCGCGTACCGCGGGTCGTCGAACTGGGCGAACTCCGAGTCGCGCTCGATCGGCGGCGGCGGCACATCGTAGGACCGGCGCCAGAGCATGAACTGCTCCTCGCCGTACGCCTCGAGGGTCTGCTTCTTGTCCTTGCCCTGCAGAGCGCCGTAGTGGCGCTCGTTGAGGCGCCAGGAACGCTTCACCGGGATCCAGTGGCGGTCGGCGATGTGCAGCGCGATCTCGCTGGTCCGGATGGCGCGGCGCAGGACGCTGGTGTGCACCACGTCCGGCAGCACGCCCTGCGCCTTGAGGAGCTCTCCGCCGCGGCGGGCCTCGTCCTCACCCTTGGCGTCGAGGTCGACGTCGACCCAGCCGGTGAAGAGGTTCTTGGCGTTCCACTCGCTGTTGCCGTGTCGCAGCAGCACCAAAGTCCCTGTCATGCGCTCCATCCTGCCGCAGGCGGTTTCGCGGCGGGCGTGTACCCACCAGTGGCGACCACCACGTGGAAACGGAGTTGCGCGTACCCCTAGGTTGTAAGGGAATGGAGCTTGATCACTACTTACTTCAAGATCGAGGTGCGGCGTGCAGCGCTGGTTCAGCCAGGCCATCGGTGGTCTCCCACGGCAGTTCTGGCTTCTCTGGACCGGCACGCTGATCAACCGCCTCGGCTCGTTCGTGGTGATCTTCCTGGCGATCTACCTGACCGCCGAACGCGGCTTCTCCCAGAGCCAGGCCGGCCTGGTCATCGGCCTGTACGGCGTCGGCGGCGCCCTCGGCACGACGGCCGGCGGGGTGCTCGCCGACCGCTGGGGACGCCGGCCGACGATGCTGGTGGCCCAGTTCGGGGCGGCGGCGCTGATGCTCGCCCTGGGCTTCGCCCACGACTACGGGCAGATCCTGGCCACGACGTTCCTGCTCGGCTTCTTCAGCGAAGCGGTGCGCCCGGCGTTCTCGGCCATGATGGTCGACGTCGTGCCGGAGAAGGACCGCGTACGGGCGTACTCGCTGAACTATTGGGCGATCAACCTGGGCTTCGCGCTGTCCTCGGTGGGAGCCGGGCTGGCGGCGAAGGCCGACTACCTCCTGCTGTTCGTGGTCGACGCGGCCAGCACCCTGATCACGGCCACGGTCTTCCTGCTCTTCGTGAAAGAGACAAGGCCGGCCCGTCCGGACGTACGGCGGCAGGCAAGCCCCGGCGGCCTCGGCACGGTCCTGCGCGACCGGATCTTCGTCGGCTATCTCCTGGTCTCCCTGGGCGGCGTCGTCGTGATGATGCAGCACATGTCGACGCTGCCGATCGCGATGACCTCGGACGGCTTGTCGGCGGCCACGTACGGCGCGGTCATCGCCGTGAACGGCGTCCTGATCGTGCTGGGCCAGCTCTTCATCCCGAAGCTGATCGGCGGCCACGACAACGCCCGGGTGCTGGCCGTGGCCTCACTGATCATCGGGGTGGGTTTCGGCCTGACCGCCTTCGCGGACGCGGCCTGGTTCTTCGCGCTGACCGTGGTGATCTGGACGCTGGGCGAGATGCTCCAGTCCCCGTCGAACGCGGCCACGGTGGCCGGCCTGTCGCCGGCCTCACTGCGGGGCCGCTACCAGGGGTTGAGCTCCCTGTCGTGGTCGGCCGGGACGGCGCTGGCCCCGGTGCTGGGCGGCTTCACCCAGGAGCACTTGGGCGACGCGGCCCTGTGGTTGGGCTGCTTCGCGGTGTGCGCCCTGGTCGCCCTGGGCCACCTGGTAGCCGCCCCGAGCCGCCGCCGTCGCATAGCCGCGATAACCGAGCCCTCCAGCTCGGCGGCCGCGACCGTGGCGATCGGCGCCTTGCCGCCGGCCGAGGCGGAGCCCGTGGCGGACATTCCGCCCGAGATCATCAAAGAGGCATCCGCCCGATAGGAAACCAGGAAGACAGAGCGGGTTTCGCGCGCTAGCCTCCCCCTTGAACTGTTAACAAGGTTTCCTAACGGGGGCACGGTGCGCGGCTGGCTTCGGGACACGGCGGGCGGACTCCCGGCGACCTACTGGTATCTCTGGACCGGCATCCTGATCAACCGCGTGGGCGGTTTCGCGGTCCTGTTCCTCTCGCTCTACCTGACCGCACAGCGAGGCGCCGGCACCGCACAGGCCGGGCTGATCGTCGGCACGTACGGCATCGGCGGCATCATCGGCACGCTCGCCGGAGGCGTCCTCACCGACCGTTGGGGCCGCCGCCGCACCTTGCTGCTGTCCCACTTCATCGTGGCGGCGACGCTGGCCGGCCTGGCCCTCAGCCCCGACCTGGGCGTGATCGCCGCCCTGTGCCTGCTGCTGGGCCTCTTCCAGTCGATGCCCCAGCCCGCCTTCGTGGCCGCGATCATCGACGTGGTCCCCGCAGAACGCCGCTCCCGAGCCTTCAACCTCCAGTTCTGGGCCTTCAACCTGGGCATGGCCCTGGCTTCCCTGATCGCCGGCGTGCTGGCCACCTGGAGCTACGTAGGCCTCTTTCTGATCGACGCCGCCTCCACCTTGGCCACGGCCCTGCTGATCGCCTGGAAGATCCCCGAAACCCTCCCGCGCCACCGCCCCCGCCCAGCCACCGATGCCGCCGCTTTCCCGCCCCCGCGGCCCTCGAAGCCTGAACGCGGCCGGCCTCGCGGCCTGGCAGTGGTGCTGACCGACCGGATCTTCCTGGCTTTCGTGGGCCTGACCGTGCTCCAGGCGCTGATCTACACGCAGGCCAGCACGATCGTCCCGCTGGCGATGCAGGACGACCACCTCAGCCCGTCGGCCTACGGCGTGGTCGTGTCGCTGGGCGCGGCCTTGATCGTGGTCGGCCAGCTCTTCGTGCCACGGATCATCGACGGCCACCGCAAACACCGGGTACTCGCCGTAGCCCTACTGATCAACGGCATCGGCTTCGCCGTGCTGACGCTGGCCGACCACCTGCCGCTCTACCTCCTGGCGGCGGTGATCTGGACGATCGGCGGCATGCTGGCCGCCCCACCCAACGCCGAGATCAATTCGGAGCTGGCCCCCTTGGAGCTACGAGGCCGCTACCAGGCAGTCTTCTTCCTGGCCTTCCCCGCCGCGTCTTTCCTGGCCCCCGCCTTGGGTGGCGCCGGCCTGCAATACCTGGGCGACGCCCACTGGCTGATAGTCGGCTCCGTAGGCGCAGCAGCCGCGGCCCTGCACCTGGCAGCCGGCCCAGCCCGCGAACGCCGCGTAGCCGCCATCCGCTCCGAAACAGCCCAGACAGTGACCACTTCTTAGCCCTTTCAGCCGCCAACAACCAGCCGCCAACAACCAGCCGCCAGCGACTCGGCAGGTGGGGCGCGGCCTGGAAGCCGGTTGAGCACGGCGCCGCAGCATGGTCAGCGTCGGGCGCGGCTTGGTGAGCGCGCGTCGCAGCCCGGCCGAGCATCCGTCGCAGCCTGACCGAGCGCGGGACCACAGCCTGGTAGGGCGGGAGCCGTGGCTGGTCAAGACCACGCCGCAGAGCGCACCCTCGAAGAAGTCGGGCCAGCGCGCACAGGCGACAACCCCGCGCGAGATCACAGCACGAGAGGCATCAAGGCGCGAGAACACCGCGCGGGCCTTAACAAGCCGGTCACGGCGTGCGAGTAAGAGAGTCGAGAGTTGTTGCACCGGCGGCGGCGGACGACGCCCATCCCCATAGGCGTCGCCCGCACTAACCGCCGGTCTCGGGTCGCGCCGTCCCCCAACGGCATATGCCACCCGTCCCCAAACGCCGGCCGCGGTGACCGTCTCCGGTCAACCAGTTCCCCGAACTAACGGTCCGGCGTCCATTGATTACGCTAGTTGGGCCGGTCAAGCCTTACAAGCCACTTGGCTGTCTGCCATCTGTCTGGACCGTCACAGTCACCGACTTTTGGCCGATCGGCGGATGACCAATCACACATATGTCCTGCTGACCGGCCCAATATGGGCCGCCCCTCACTCGTCCGGGTTCTCCAGCTGGAAGAAGTTGCTGCGCTTGCCGCTCGTCAGCCGCTGCTGGTAGATGAAGTTCAGCCGGCGCTTGTCGAAGGCCTCGAACCACTCCGCCCAGCTGACCTCGACGAGCCGGTCGGACTCGTCGTATCCGGGGAAGTCGAAGCGCAGCACGCCGAGGTGTCCGTCGTGCTGGGTTCCGGCGACCGTGGACGGGACCGCCTTGCGCGCCTTCGCCCACTGCCGGATCACCTCGTGGTCGGTGGTGACCAGGGAGCGGCCCAGGCGTTCGGGCTTGTCGCCGGTCGAGGTGATCTCCTGCGAGTACTTGAGGGACTTCGACGCCTTCTTACCGGTGCGCTTGCCGCCGGAGGCGGCGGACTTGCCACCAGAGCTCCCAGAGGCCGAGGTCAGCGTCTTGATGAGCTTCTTCACGAGCTCGGGCTTCTTCAGATCCCCGGTTCCCTTGACGCCGTACGCGGAAAGGCGTGCCCGCAGCTGAGGCACCTTGAGCCGGGCGATCTCGCTCTCGTCGACCCCCGGCGTGTTCGGGGTGTCGTTGTGGCTGGTCGGGTTCTTGCCGGCGTCGCGGCGAGCGGCCTTGACCATCTTCTTGACGAGGTCCGGCTTCTTCAGGTCGTCGGTGTTCTTGACGCCGCGGCTCTTCAGCTCGCGGCGCAGCTCGGCGGCCTTCATCCGGGCGATCTTGCTTTCGCTCACGTCCGGAGTGTTCGGAGTGTCGTTTCGGCTCTTGGCGGTCTTCGTGGCAGCCACGCCGGTTCACCTCACTAATCCATCGGCATTGTCCGATCACTGTTCTCAGTACCCGGACAATTCACGCCGACACACGCTAGGCCGGTGGGGCCAGGTGTTTGAACGCCTGGAGGTTGGCCAGGGACTCGCCCCGCTTGACGCGCCACTCCCACTCACGGCGGATCGACGAACCGAAGCCGATCTCCAGCATCGTGTCGAAGGATTCGTCCGAATAGGTCAGCACCGAGCCGAGCAGACGGTCCAATTCGTCCTCGTCCAGGCCCTTCAGCGAGACCCGGCCGGTCAGATAGATGTCGCCCACCGCGTCGATCGAGAACGCCACCCCGTACATCCGGGCGTTGCGGCGCAGCATCCACGCCCACAACTCCTCGTGACGCTCGTCGGGCCGGCGCATCACGAACGCCTCGACGCGCAGGGCATGCTCGCCGACGATCAGATTGCAGGCCGTCTTCAGCTTGTGGGTGCCGGGCAGCGTGACCACATAGGACCCGGGACCGGTGGTGTCCCACTCGAGCTCCCGCTCGGCCAGCGCCTTCTCGATCAACTCGGTCACCATGCGTAAGCCTCCAGGCGTTGTCTGATCAGCTCGCGGTGCTCGGTCACCGCCTCACGGTAGACCCGGAGCAGGCCTTCCGCCGTACGGTCCCAGGAGAAGTCGGCCGCGTGCGCGACCGCGCCCGCCGACAGCAGTTTGCGACGTCGCGGAGCGTCGAGCAGGTCGTCGAGGACCCCGGCCCAGGCCGCCGGATCGTGCCCGTCGACCAGCAGCCCGCTGACCCCGTCACGGACCGCCGTCACCAGGCCACCGACCGCGGCGGCCACCACCGGCGTGCCGCACGCCTGCGCTTCGAGGGCGACAAGACCGAAGGATTCGTTGTACGACGGCACGGCCACCACGTCGGCGCTGCGGTAGAGCGCGGCCAGCCCGTCGCCGTTCTGCGGGGGAAGGAAGCGCACCGACGCGCTGACGCCGAGCGAGGCCGCCAGCTCGATCAGCGAGGTCGGCCGGTCGAGGCCGCTGCCGCTGGGACCACCGCAGATCACCACGGTGACGTCCTTGGTGCGCATCGCGGCCAGGGCGGCGATCAGCACGTCGGGCGCCTTGAGCGGCTGGATGCGCCCGACGAAGGCGATGACCTTGCCGTCGGCCGGCAGTCCGAAGCGGGCCCGGTCGGCCGGGCCGGGCCGGAAGCGCTCGAGATCGACGCCGGGCTGCACGACCGCCGTGCGGGCCGGGTCGGCTTCGTAGTAGGCGACCAGGTCGCGGGCCTCGAAGCGGGTGTTGGCGACGAGCCGGTCGGACTCGGCGATCACCTGCTCCTCGCCGATCACGCGGGCGCGCGGCTCGGGCCGGTCGCCGGCCGCGATCAGCCTGTTCTTGACCTTGGCCAGGGTGTGCGCGGTGTGCACGTGCGGCACGCCCCAGCGTTCGCGGGCGAGCCAGCCGACCTGGCCGGAGAGCCAGTAGTGGGAGTGGATGAGGTCGTAGTGGCCCGGCGGACGGGCCGCCTCGGCCCGCAGCACCCCGTTCGCGAAGGCGCACAGCTGGGCCGGCAGCTCTTCCTTCTCGAGGCCTTCGTACGGGCCGGCGGTGATGTGCCGGACGAGCACGCCGGGCGCCATCTCGACGCAGGGCGGCAGGTCACCGCGGGTGGCGCGGGTGAAGATCTCCACCTCGACGCCGCGCCGGGCGAGGCGCTTGGCGACCTCGACGATGTACACGTTCATGCCACCCGCGTCGCCGGTGCCCGGCTGTTCGAGGGGGGACGTGTGCACGGAGAGGGTGGCGATGCGCCGGGGGGTCGGCCATTCTGCCACGATTTATCCTCCATTGTCCGGCATATACGCGGGGATTATTGCGCAGTCATTAATCTTCCCCGTCCCGGTGGGCCGAACCACCATGCAGCCCACCGGGGGTGACCCATTTCATCGGGAAGGATGGGGTCATGCAGAACATCGCAGTGGTCACTGGCGCGTCCAGCGGCATCGGCGAGGCGACGGCCCGCCGCCTCGCCACCGAGGGCTTCCACGTCGTGGCGGCGGCCCGGCGCGCCGACCGGCTGGAGGAGCTGGTCAAGGAGATCGGGCCGGCCGCGACGGCGGTCGCGTGCGACGTCACGTCCGACGAGTCGGTGTCGGCCCTGGCCGCCGCGGTGACCGGACTCGGCGGCCCGGTCACGCTGCTCGTGAACAACGCCGGCGGCGCCGCCGGTCTCGATCCGGTCGAGTCCGGGTCGGTCGGTGACTGGCAGTGGATGTACGACGTGAACGTCCTGGGCTCGCTGCGGATGACCAAGGCCCTGCTGCCGGCTCTGGAGGCGAGCGGCGCGGGCACGATCGTGACGGTCGGCTCGACCGCGGCCTTCACGGTCTACGAGGGCGGCGGCGGATATACGGCGGCCAAGCACGCCCAGACGGCGCTGGTCGGGACGTTGCGGCTGGAACTGTCGGGCAAGCCGGTCCGGATCATCGAGGTCGACCCGGGCATGGTCCGTACCGACGAGTTCTCGCTCAAGCGCTTCGGCGGCGACCAGGCCAAGGCGGACGCGGTCTACCAGGGCGTCAAGGAGCCGCTGACCGCCGACGACATCGCCGACATCATCGCCTTCGCCGCGACCCGTCCCCACCACGTCAACCTCGACCGCATCGTCGTCCGGCCGATCGCCCAGGCGGCTCAGCACAAGGTCTACCGGGAGAAATAGGCCGGCATGACCGACTGCACCGAAGCGTGCGAACGAGGCGTAGGGCCAGGAGGGCATGCCTAAGAAGACTCAGCAGCCGGTCGGCGAGATCACGCGGGGGACGACGAATCCCAACCGGCTGCGTCGCGTCGACAATTTCATCGCGTTCCGCTGCGGCGCGCTGCTGCGCGACGCGCCGCAGCCGCTGGTCATCGACCTGGGGTACGGCGCCACGCCGGTCACGGCCGTGGAGCTGCGGGGCCGGCTGGCGGTGGCGGTCCGTGCGGATGTCGCGGTGGTGGGTCTGGAGATTGATCCGGTACGGGTGGAGGCCGCTCAGCCGTACGCCGATCCCCCGCTCCTCGCCTTTCGGCGTGGCGGTTTCGAGCTGGCCGGCCTGCGCCCGGTCGTGGTGCGGGCCTTCAACGTGCTCCGGCAGTACCCCGAACAGGACGTCGGCGCCGCCTGGCGGCAGATGACCGCGACCGGGGCCGTGCTCATCGAGGGGACGTGCGACGAGCTGGGCCGCGTCGCCACCTGGGCCGTGGTCGAGGACGGGACGCCGAGCACGCTGACGTTTTCGGCCCGGTTGTCCGATCTGGATCATCCGGCGACGTTCGCCGAGCGGCTGCCGAAGGCGCTGATCCACCACAACGTGCCGGGCGAGCCGGTGCACGACCTGCTGCGTGCTCTCGGCCGGGCCTGGGAGACCGAGGCCACCCCGTTCGGCCCGCGCCAGCGCTGGATCGCCACCGTGCGCCGGATGCGCGACGAGGGCTGGCCCGTGCGGGACGGCCCCGGCCGTTGGCGGCTGGGCGAACTCACCGTGCCCTGGCCTGGATAAAGGCCGGGCCGGTCCTCCGCAGCGGACCGGCCCGACCCCAGGGGGTGAATAACGTCTGCCATAAGAGTCGGGCGCCGTGGGAGCGGGCGCGGTGCCCAGCCGGTTGCCGATCGGGAGCAGCGCACAAAAAGGCGCCGCCGTCAGGGACGGCGGCGCCTCTTCGGGGACGGGGCGATCAAAGCACGGAGCGCAACGTCTCCACCAGAGCCTCGCTGCTGAAGGGCTTCTTCACCAGCAGGGCGTCCTCGGCGATCAGGCCGTCGGCGACGGCGATCTCCTTGGGCAACCCGGAGATGTAGACGACGCGCATCTCCGGGCGGAGCTCGGTGGCCGAGCGGGACAGCTCGCCGCCGGAGACGCCGGGCAGCCCGAGATCGGTGATCAGGATGTCGATGTCGCCGGGATGTTGACGGCAGGCCTCGATGGCCTGCGTCGAGTCGCCCGCGATCAGGGTGTCGAAGCCTCGCCGTTCCAGCATGCGCCGCATGATGTCGCGCAGGTCCTCCTCGTCGTCGACGACCAGGACGGTGGGTCGCGTATCGGTTTCGGGCGCCTGCGACATGGGTCCTCCTGGTGACTAACGAACCGAACCGAGCCGAGACCTCACGCTATCCGCGCGAGGTTGCACGAAAGGCCCTTTCAGCGACTGAGGTAACCCGTGTAGAGCATCCGGTTGGGCGAGCCCTTGCCCGGATTGCGGATCGAGCCCGTCCCGGCCTGCGCCACCAGCTCGTCACGGACCTGCGCCGGCGTGTACGAAGGGTGCGCGGCGAGCACGAGAGCGGCCGCCCCGGCCACGTGCGGCGCCGCCATCGAGGTGCCGCTCATCAGCTTGACGGCGGTGTTCGACGCGGTCGACGCGCCCTCGATACGGACACCGGGGGCGAAGATGTCGACACAGGACCCGTAGTTCGAGGACGACCACCGGGTGTCTTTCTGGTCGGTGGCGCCCACGGTGATCGCCGACGGGGTGCGCGCCGGTGACTGCGTACAGGAATCGCGGTTGTCGTTGCCCGCCGCGACGACGACGGTGATCCCCTTGGCGACGGCCCGGTCGACCGCGTCGTCGAGCGCCTTGCTGGTGGTGCCGCCGAGGCTGAGGTTGGCCACCGCGGGACGGGCGGTCTGCTTGGCGACCCAGTCGATGCCCGCGATGATCTGCTTGTAGGAGCCGTTGCCCTTGCAGTCGAGCACGCGCACACCGACCAGCTTCACGTCCTCGGCGACACCGTAGGTGGCGCCGCCGATGGTGCTGGCCACGTGGGTGCCGTGGCCGTTGCAGTCGCCGGCGGGCCCGTAGCCGTCGCCGGCCCGGCCGCCGAACTCCTTGTGGGTGGTGCGGATGCCGGTGTCGATCACGTAGACGGTGACGCCGGCGCCGGTCGGCGCGGCGTACGACGTCGACAGCGGCAGCGCCCGCTGGTCGATCCGGTCGAGCCCCCAGGTGGCGGTGGTCTTCGGTGCGGCTACGGCTGCTCCCGGAACGGCGCAGGCGAGCGCGACGGCGGCGCCGGTGAGCATCGTGGCGATGCGCAAAGGTTCTTCCTCTCAGTTGCTTCGGCCACTTCCCCGGGGGTGAAAGGCATGCCGAAGGGCGTCTGAGGGAAAGGGTGCGGTGGGTCGCGAGGCGCTCCGGGATCCGCAAGGTTGCACGTGGGTTGCAACGCACCCGGAGCGGTGCGTTGCCCCAGGAAGATCGAAGAGAACAGCTAAAGCCGTGCGGCGGAGGACCGATCTACCCGGAGTACCGCTACACACCGCCACCGAGCAAGGAGAGCGATATGTCCAGCCTGCTGTCGCCCGAGATCGTCACCGTCGATTCGCTGACCGACCGCTGCGACCGTTGCAGCGCGGCCGCCCGTCTGACGGTCACCCTGACCAGCGGCGGCGAGTTGGCCTTCTGCGGGCACCACGCGAACCGGCACCACGAGGACATCAGCCGGGTCGGCGAGCGGATCACGCTCGAGCAGGGCTTCGAGTGGGCGGGAAAGTAACCGCTTAATGCTCTTTCGCCGCGATATGCTCGTTTCCTCATATCTTGAGGGGATCGGGTGCAGAGTGCGGCGCACGACGTGGGCAGGCTGTCCCGGCTGACCGCCGGGTGTGCCGGTGTCGCGGTCGCCGTCTTCGGCGCCGCGGCGCTGCTCATGTCCCTTCGAGGTGCTCCGCCGGACGGCCTGCTGGCCGATCCGGCGGCCGCGCTCGTCCCGGCCGGACTGGGCCTGCTGCTCCAGGTTCTCCCGGTGTCACACCGGATCGCCGGCCGGGTCGTGCACGGCTTCGCCCACCTTCTGATGATCTTCGCCGCCGCCATCGGCGCGCTCGGCGTCGCCGGCCATCCCGGCCCGGCCATCGCCACCCTCGTGGCGGTGGCCGCCCTCGTTCTGCTGGGCCATCTCATCCGTACGCTGCACGGCGCCGAACGACAGCAACAACGGCTCGTCGGCGAGCT
Organism: Actinoplanes sp. NPDC000266; assembly: GCF_042899005.1. NCBI lineage: Bacteria > Bacillati > Actinomycetota > Actinomycetes > Micromonosporales > Micromonosporaceae > Actinoplanes > Actinoplanes sp. NPDC000266. The sequence goes on along the minus strand of NZ_JBIAZI010000005.1, from coordinate 133,585 downwards.
CGAGGACCGCGAGAAGTTCGCGGCCACGCTGCTCCAGTCGATGAACGAGGCCGTGATGGTGATGGACGCCAACCACCGGGTCATCGACGTCAACCGCCGCTGGCGCGAGCTCACCGGGCACGGCGCCGACGAGCCGGTCCGCCTCGATCCCCCGCCCCTGCCGCCGGCCGGCGGCGACTGGCTCCTTCCGCGGGTCGACGGCAGCACGGTCCCCGTGCTGGCCACGGTCGCCCCCGTCCCCGACGAGCGGGGCGACCCGCGGGCGTACGTGGCCACCTATGTCGACATCGCCGACCGCAAGCGGGCCGAGGAGACGCTCAGTGAGCACGCGGCCGAGCTGGAGCGCGGCAACGCCATGCTGCGCGAGGCGAACACCCGGCTCGAGGCGGCACTCACCTTCAAGAACGACCTGACCTCGATGCTCACCCACGACGTGGCCCAGCCGATCAGCTCGATCGCCAGCCTGGCCGAGCTGCTGCGCGCGGACTGGGACGACCTGCCCGACGACATCCGGCTCGAGCTCGCCACGAAGATCGACAAGAACACGCAGCGGCTGATCAAGATGATGAACGATCTCCAGCTGCTGTTCCGGCTCGACATGGGCTCGGTCACCGCGCGGCGGGCGCCGGTGCCGCTGCGCGAGGTGGCCGAGTCCGTGGCCGCGGCCACCTCGTGCGACATCCGCGTCCTGGTCGAGGACGACCTGTCGGCCCTGGCCGACCGGGGGCACGTCACGGCCGTACTCCAGAACCTGGTGAACAACGCGGTCGCCTACGGATCGCCGCCGATCGAGGTGAGCGCCGGGCGCCAGGGCGACACGGTCGAGCTGGCCGTGCGGGACAACGGGCCGGGCATCGCCGACGAGCTGCTGCCCAACCTGTTCGGGCGGTTCATGCGCGGCGCCGGTCTGGGCCTGTTCATCGTCCGGCACCTGGTCGAGGCGAACGGCGGCTCGGTCCGTTACGAGCAGGCCACGCCACAGGGGGCGAAGCTCGTCGTCACCTTCGAGCTCGCCCCCGTCTGAGCGTTCCGGGCTTACCGATCGTGGGCGCTGCCCCGGTCCTCTTCGTTGATCATGCCGTCGCCCCACGTGTCCTTCTGCGGGGTGCGCCCGCCCATCGGGGCGGTGCCGGCGGCGCCGCTGACCGGGCCGTTCCCGGCGATCCGGCGGCCGGGCGGAAGCACGTCGTCGAGGTCGCGGGCGCTGCGGATGCCGGGCGCCGAGGTGATGTCCACATTGGTGCCCGAGTTGGCCGGGAGGCCACGGTGGTGCGGAAGGTCGATGGTGCTGGCGTTGCTGCGCTCGGCCGCGCTCGTCCCCCAGCCCGCGCCGGGGTGCGGCGGCCGGTTGCGGGCCCGGGCCGCGACGGCGGCCGGCGACGGCGTGAGGCGCTTGGTGCTGACGCCGCCCTCGACCATGCCCTTGAAGGCGGTCAGGTCGTCCTTGAGCCGGCGGGTGAGCGACTGCTGGCCGTGCCGGTCGTTCGGCATGAGGAACGCGATGTCGGCCTCGAGCTGGGCCACCACCTGCGTCTTGGTCTCGCCCAGGGGCCGCAGCGTGAGGGTCTCGGCCAGCAGTGGTCCCTCCATGGTCGACCACGACACGCGCTCGTCCACCCGGCGCTCGGTGATCTGGGCGTCGAACTCGCGCGTCTTGCCCTCGACATCCATGATCCAGTGGGTCTGGTCGCCGCCGATCGCGGTGACCTCACGGACGCCACTCATGAACCGTGGGTAGTTCTCGAACGCGGCGAGTTGCTCGTACACCGTGTGCAACGGTGCACTCACCTCGATGGCCTGCTGAACCATACTCATCGCATCTCTCCCATGCCTGCGGGTGCCGACTGTCGGCATGACTGAGAGTACGTATGCGATAACTAAGCGAAGTCGGTTTCGATCAGACCCGGCGCACGTACTGCCAGCGCCCGACCTCGGCCGCGTACCGGGCGTCACTCGCGGGCACCATCGCCACCTCCGCCGCACGCAGCATGGCCACGATCCGGCCCGACGGGCTGCGCCAGGCCTCACTGATCTCGACCAGGGTGCCGGTCTCGCGGCAGGCCGCGGCGAGCGCGGCGACCAGGTCCGCGGAGAGCACGGCGTCGTCCAGGCCGACGTCGGTGAGCAGGCGCAACGGCCGGGCGAGCTGGGTCGGCGCGTACCGGCAGGCCCGGCGCAGTCCGAGGATGGTGGTGGCCACCAGGCGTTCGGCGACCTGCTCGGCGGTCATCTCGCCGGTGGCGATCAGGGCCCGTACGTCCCGGGGCCCGAGCACGCCGCGCTCCAGCGGCAGACCGGAGACGGCCACCGAGACCGCCTCGACATGACCGAGGTCGGCCGGCATGGCCAGCCAGCCGTCGGGGCGCACGACCTCGATCTCGGCGGCGACGCGCAGGGTCAGGTCGGTGCGGCGGCGGGCCCGGGCGATCGCGTCCGCGTACGCCGGCAGCCAGGTGCTGTCCGGGCCGACCTGATCGGCGAAGGTCAGCGCCCTGAGGCCGGCCTGGTCGGCCGCGGAGACGATCACGCCGACGCTGTCCCGCCCGGCCGAGAAGCCGGTGTGCACATGCGCGTCCGTCGTCAGATCCAGCGCCTCGACGGCGCTGACGACTGATTCCCGCTCTGCGGTCACGTTCTCTCCTGGCTGGTCGGGCTTTCCCTATGACCAAGAGAGTGGAGCAGCGGTGTTGTCAACCCCGGTGTGCGGCCGGTGCGGTCCGGGTGCGTGCTCTCAGAGCCGGAACGTGCCGACCAGGTCGCGCAGTTCGTCGGCCGTGCGCGAGACGTCGCCCGACGCCTGGCGGGTCTGCTCGACGCCGCGCACCGACTCGGCGCTGGCGGCCGAGACATCGGCGATGTTGGTGGCGATGCGTGAGGAGCCATTGGCCACCTCGGCGATGCTGCGGCTCATCTCGCCGGTGGTCGCGGTCTGCTCCTCGACGGCCGACGCGATGGTCGTCTGGAACTCGTTGATCTGCGCGATCACCTCGGAGATCCGCGAGATGACCTCGACCGCGCCGCTGGTGTCCTGCTGGATGGCGGCGACCCGGCTGCCGATGTCCTCGGTCGCCCGCGCGGTCTCCTGGGCCAGGTCCTTGACCTCGCTGGCGACCACGGCGAAGCCCTTGCCGGCCTCGCCGGCCCGGGCCGCCTCGATGGTGGCGTTGAGGGCGAGCAGGTTGGTCTGCTCGGCGATCGAGGTGATCAGCTTGATGACGTTGCCGATCTCGGCCGAGGAGTCGCCGAGCTGCCGAACGGTGTCGGTGGCGCGGGCCGCCTCGGAGACCGCCACCGAGGCGATCTGGGCCGACTCGCTGGTGTTGCGGGAGATCTCGCGGATGGCCAGGCCCATCTCCTCGGAGCCGGCGGCCACCGATTGCACGTTGCGGGAGATCTCCTCGGCCTCGGCGGCGGCCGCGGCCGACTGCCGGTCGGTGTTCTCGGCCGCCTCGGAGATGCGCACGGCCACCACGGAGAGCTGACCCGCGGCCTCGGCCAGGGCGTCGGCGTCACGGCCGATGGTGGCCATGGACGTACGCATCGACTCGAGCGCCCCGTCGAGTCCGGCGGCCATGCGGCCGAGCTCGTCGCGGCTCGTGATGTTGCTCCGCCCGGTCAGGTCGCCACGGGAGAGCGCGTCGATCACCGCGCCGAGCGTGCGCACCGGCACGAGGATCGAACGGGCCAGCGGGATGGCCAGCGCCACCAGCAGGATCAGCCCGACGAGGGCGACGACCAGCGACAGCGTACGGATGCGGTTGACCGTCGTGGTCATGTCGGCCTGCTCGGACTCGACCGCGGCGGTCACCTGGTCGACCAGCGCGCCCAGCTCGTCGTCGGTCTTGTTGTTCCGCTCGGCGATCTCGCCGAGCCGCGAGGTCACCGAGCCGGTGCCGGCCTTGGCCGCGGTGGTGAACTCGGTGATGAAGGCGCTGAAGTCGACGAAGTCCGGACGGTCGTCGGCGAACGTGGCCGCCATGTCGCCGGGCAGATTCGCGGCCACCACGGCGTCGGCCGCCTCGGTCGACGACTGCACGTCGTCCAGGACGTCCTGCGTGACGTCCTGACCCAGGGCGGAGCGGTAGGCGTCCACCTTGAGCTCGCTCTGCCGGGTGTCCAGATGGTTCAGCGCGGCCTGTCCCTGCTGGAGGCGGGACACCAGATCGGCCTGGTCGGCGAGCCGGTCCTGCCCGACCAGTGAGATCGTGGCGAGGGCGGCCAGCATGACGGCGCCGACCACCACGATCAACGTCAGCCGCTTGGCGATCCCGAGGTGGGCGAGTCGCGACATCGCATCTCCCTTGGCAACTGTCCTGCAGTTCAGGAAGAGAGCGTGGCGGTGCGCCCGCCACGCTCACACCGTCGTGTCCGGTCCCTGCAGCAGCTTCGAGACCGCCTGGACCTCGTCCTCCGTCGGCGAGGCGGCCTCTTTGTTGGCCGCCTGCAGCTCCCGGTACACCTCTTCCCGATGCACCTGCACGTCACGCGGAGCCTGGATGCCCAGCCGGATCACATCGCCGCGCGCCTCGAGCACAGTGATGATGACGTCGTCGCCGATCATCACGCTTTCCCCGGCGCGCCGGGTCAGTACGAGCATCGTCGGTGCCCTCCTCCATCCGTGGACGGACAGCATCGCGAGACGGCGCGGTCGCGGGGACCGCGACCGCGCCCGAGACGGTTCAGTAGGCCCGGTTCATGATCGCGCGGACCGGGAGGCCGGAGCCGCTGAGCACGACCTGCATGGCACGCATGCTGTCCCGGTCGACCACGATCGGCGCCAGCAGGTTCGCCGTGGTCTCGTTCTGGCCGGCCGTGATGACGGTCAGCAGGAGCAGACGGTCCGGGTCCTTGCTGTTCAGGGCCGCGAAGACCTCCTTCTCGATCTCCGGCGCGTAGTCCGGGAAGAAGGGCTCCGGCGGCGCCACGAGGAACCGCAGCTCCGGGTCCTCGATGGACGTGAACGCGTAGAGCAGACCGTCCTCGTTCAGCCGCACCAGGACGAACTCCCGGTGTGCCGGGAAGCCCGGCATGGGCACCGCCATGGTGATGGTCGGCAGGCCCATTGACGCGTCGGTCATGGAGGCCTCGATGGGTCGGTACGCGGTGCGAGTACTCATGGTCACCTCAGGAAATCGATGAGCGAGGGCTGGATCACCTTGGCCGAGGCGGCCAGGGCGGCCTGATACGAGGTCTGCTGGATCTGCAATTCCATGATCGCCTTGGGCAGGTCGACATCCTCGATATCGGACAGCTGCGACGTCACGGACAGCAGATGGTCGTCTGCTGACTGCTTCATCTGCGTAATCCGATTATATCGGGCGCCAACGTCCGAAAGGGTGGACTTTAGTAAATCGTGGGCCGAATCGAGTCGACCCAGCGCATCGTCCAGCGCCTCGTGATCGTTGTCGTCCAATGCCTTGGAAATGTCACTCAGCACCGTGAAGAGCTGAGTGTCGCTGTCGTTGGCGCCGAACGCGTCGACACCGTTGGACTCGATGCGGACCCGGGCGTTCGGGCCGACCGTACGGGTGGTCTCGGCGGTGTTGCCGACGTACTTCCCGGTGTCGTCGAACGCCACGTCGCCGGGTGTGGTGCCGCCGAAGACCGGCCGGCCCATATATCTGGTGTTGGCCTCGCCGATCAGCGATTGCCGGATGTTGTCGATCTCGTATTTCAGCGCCGAACGCGCGCCGTCGTCGCCGGAGGCCGCGTTGAGGCCCTGCACGGTCAGATCGCGTACGCGGATGATCTGGCTCGAGGCGGCGCCGAGCTTGTCCTGGACCGTGCCCAGCCAGCCCACCGCGTCGTCCGCGTTGCGCGTGTACTGCTGGGTCGCGCGCAGCTCGCCACGCAGTTGCAGCGAGGTGACGGTGCCGGTCGGCGAATCGGACGGCTTGCTGAGCTGCTTGCCGCTGGAGATCTGCGCTTGCAGCTTCTGGCCGCGGCCCATGCTGCGCTGGAGATCGCCGAGCATGCGGTGCGACATGCTCGAATCGGTGACCCGGCTCGGAATCGTCATGCTGTCCCCCTCGTCATCGGCCGACCAGGCCGGTGCGGTTGATCAGCTGGTCGAGCATCGAGTCGATAGTGGTCAGCACGCGGGAGGCGGCCTCGTAACCCCGCTGGAAGGTCAGCAGGTTGGTCATCTCCTCGTCGAGATTGACGCCCGACTCGGCCTGGCGCGCGGTGTCCACCTGGTCGGTGACCGCGTCCTGGATGTCGCTGCGCCGCGCGGACGCCTGCGAGGCCACGCCGAGCTTGCCGATCATGCTCTGGTACGCGGCGTCCGGCCCGTCCGGCGACGTGCCCATCTCCGACAGCGAGTCGGCCACGCCGTGGTCCATCGCGGCCTTCTCGGGATCGATGTCCTTGGGGTTGCCGGCCGAGAACGCCACCTTGTCGGCGGTGGTGACCAGCACCTTGATCTCGCCGGCGGTGGTGCCCTCGAAGAACGCCGTGCCCTCGTCGCCGTTGATGTCGTAGCCGGCCATCACCGCGTCGTTGACGTTCTTGGCGAGCGCGGCCGCCACGTCGTCGAGCTGGCCCGAGATGGTGGGGATGATGTTGTTCATCGTGTCGAACATCGCGCCCATCTGACCACCGGTGGTCACCGGCGCGTCGGTGTCCGTCCACTTGAGAGCGACCGGGTTGTCCTCGGTCCACGCCGCGAGCGACGGCGGGCCGCTCAGTTCCACTGTGCGCGTATTGAAATCGCTGACCAGCGGGGCCGTACCGAGATAGACGTTGATCGCGCCGTTCGTCTTGCTCTGCGTCGTCGCGCCGGTCAGCTCGGACAGCTGCATGATCTGCGTGTCGCGCTGGTCCATCAGCTCGTTCGCCTCGAGGCCGGACGCGTGCGCCACCACGATCTGCTGGTTCATGTCGGCGATCCGCGCCGACAGGTTGTTGACCTGGCTGACGAACGCCTGAGCCTGACTGCGGTTCGCGGTGAACTGGTTGTCCAGCGACGCGTGGGTGTCGTTCAGGGTGGTCGCGACGGTCTGGCTGCGCTCGATCAGCGCCGTGCGCGTCGACGAGTCCTGCCAGTTGTTGGCCACGTCGTTCCAGGCGTCCCACATGTCGTGCATGCGTGCCTGGAGCGCGGTGTCGCTCGGCTCGGCGAGCACGCTCTCGATCTGCTCGTACGACGACTTCTGGGTCGCCATGTACGAGGAGTTCGCGTGCTCCGTACGCCCGCGCTGCTCCAGATATTCGTTGCGGCCACGCTCGACCGACGAGACGGTCACGCCGTTGCCCACCTGGGTGGTCGTCGCGTAGACGCCCGGGTTCAGGCTGCCGGTCTGCGACTGCATGCGGACCTTCTGCCGCGTGTAGCCCTCGGTGTTGGCGTTGGCGACGTTCTGCCCGGAGATGTCCAGGCCGCGGCGCTGCGCGTAGAGCGAGGTGAGCGCCGTGTTCAAACCGCCGAAGGAACTAGCCATCAGATTGCCTCATCAACCAGGCTGGAGCGGCGGACGCCGCCCGAAACGGTCTGCCCCTGCGGTCCGTACGTTTCCACAGTTTCCGCGAACGCGAGCATGGTTTCGCGGGCCGCGCGCTGACCGGCGGTGAGCAGGTCGCGGTTCACGTCGGCGAGGGCGCTGATCTCGGAGGTCAGCAGCAGAAAGGCCTTGCGGTGCTGGTGCAGCAGGTCGCCCCAGGGTTCGGGGGCGGCGTCGGCGAGCTCGCCGAGCGAGGCCTCGGCCGGCAGGCCCAGCTCGACGGCGCAGTCCTGGGCGTAAGCGGCCCGGATGACTTCGGTCTGGCGGATCTGGTCGAGGACCACCTCGACCTCGCGGGTGGCGTGGCTCAGCCAGCGCGAGCGCCCGGTGGCGAGGAGCAGCTGCTCCTCCTCAAGCTTGAACAACAGCATCTCGAGCAGCTCACGTGACCGCCACAGGACGCTGGCCAGGTCGGTCAGACTCACCCCTGGACCTCCGTCTCGCCTCGGGTCGGGCACGTCCCCACTGACGAGCCCGCTCATTCGGACAGGTCGGCACGTCCCCCACTCCGCTGAGGGATTTCCCCCGAATCGGCCCATTTACGGGTTCGAGGCCTTTCTCCGGGTTCGCCGGAAAAGAGCGAAGAAATCTCGCACACTGCTTCATGAACCGTCGGCGTCGCGCCGAACGGAATGGCGTACGCCTCGGCTCCAAGGACGGGCCGGCATAGAGACCCCTCAAGGAGGAACTACTCATGGGTCTTCGTATCAACCAGAACATCGCCGCGCAGAACGCCTACCGGAACCTGTCGGTCACCGACAGCCAGATGTCGAAGTCGCTGGAGAAGCTGTCCAGTGGTTTCCGGATCAACCGGGCGGCGGACGACGCGGCCGGCCTCTCGATCTCCGAGGGCCTGCGCTCGCAGATCGGCGGTCTCAAGGTCGCCGTCCGCAACACCCAGGACGGCGTCAGCGTCGCGCAGACCGCTGAGGGCGCGCTGAACGAGGTCACCTCGATCCTTCAGCGTATGCGTGACCTCTCCGTGCAGACGGCGAACTCGGGCGCCACCGACTCCGAGGCCGCCAAGGCCTCGAACAAGGAGATGCAGCAGCTGAACGCCGAGCTCGACCGCATCGGCGAGACCACCGCGTTCGGCAAGTCCAAGCTTCTCGGCGGCGCCTTCGGCACCACCGAGAAGACGACGTCGACCGCCGTGAAGGACGAGGACGCGCTCGCGGCGGTCAAGGCCGGCGGCATGGACTTCAACATCACGTCGATCGCCGGCAAGAAGACTCTGGACCCGGCCGACGGCGAGACCGAGCTGGCGATCAACGTAAAGATCGACGCGGCCGACTTCGCCAACGCCACGACGGCTCAGGACGTCGCGGCGGTCGTCAACGACAAGATGCAGACCGCGCTCAAGGCCGCCGGCTACCAGGGCACCGAGGTCTCCATGTCGGCCCGCACCAAGATGGCCGACGACGGCAACAACACCGGCACCAACGTGCCCACGTCGACCTTCTCGATCGGCGCGGCCTCCAGCGGGCTCGAGATCGACGCGATCGCGGACCTGGGCACCTCGGCCACCATGGAGAAGGTCGACGGCGGCAACACCGGCAAGTTCCAGGTCGGCGCCAACCGCACCGAGAGCATCAACATCAACATCGGCGCGGTCGACTCCGAGACGCTCGGCACCGGCGCTCTGGACCTCACCAAGGACCCGGACGCCGCGATCGACGTGCTGGACAAGGCGATCCAGTCGGTCTCCGACAGCCGCGCCTCGCTCGGTGCCGTCCAGAACCGCTTCGAGCACACCATCAACAACCTGAACGTGGCGGTGGAGAACCTGTCCGCGTCGGAGTCGCGTATCCGTGACACCGACATGGCGCAGGAGATGGTCTCCTTCACCCGTTCGCAGATCCTCACCCAGGCCGGCACGTCGATGCTGTCGCAGGCCAACCAGTCGGCGCAGAACGTTCTCTCGCTGCTGCGCTAACCGAATTGCCACCGTCGGGAGCTAATCTCCCGGCCGTGCGACCGAATAGGTGGGGGAAGCCGGCGGAACATGCCGGTTCCCCCACTTGTTTTTCCGCACCTCTTTCGCACCGGAAGGCAGGCGCCCGTGTCCACTTCGGTTGACGGCCTCGTCAGTGGTCTCAGCACCTCGTCCGTGATCTCGCAGCTCATGCAGGTCGAGGCGGCCCCGCAGAACCGGCTCAAGACCAAGGTCTCCACGGCGCAGACCGCGGTCACCTCCTACCAATCGGTCAACTCCAAGCTCTCCGCCCTCAAGACCGCCGCCGAGGACATCGGCAAGCTCGCCACCTGGCGCGCGGTGAAGCCGACGTCGAGCTCGGCCACCGTCACGGCCACCGGCACGGGCGGCACCAACACCGCCTCCGGCACCACGATCTTCAACGTGGGCGCGCTGGCCGGTAACCAGATCAACACGGCCAAGGTCGCCAAGGACGGCGACATCACCGGCGCCGCCACGATCGAGTTCACGGTCGGCGGCGCCGCCAAGACCGTCAACCTCGGCGAGGACAAGACGGCGCAGGGCGTCGCCGACGCGATCAACGCGGCCGGCATCGGCGTCAAGGCCGTCCTGGTCACCACCGGCGGCAACGAGAACATCCTCCAGCTCAGCGGGGCCAAGACCGGCGCCGCCGCGGGCTTCACCGTCGACAACGGCCTGTCCGGCCTCGACCTCGTCGAAGTGGCGCAGGCCAAGGACGCCCGCCTCGACATCGGCGGCGGCGAGGGGGTCGCCGGCGGTTACAGCGTCACCAGCGCCACCAACACCTTCACCACGCTGATGCCCGGCGTCTCGATCACCGTCTCGAAGATGGAGAACGACGTCACGATCAGCGCCGAATCGGACGTCAGCGGCATGGCGGCGAAGATGCAGGCCCTGGTCGACGCCGTCAACGGCACCCTCACCGAGGTCGCGAACCAGACCCGGTACGACGCCGCGACCAAGAAGGGCTCGCCGCTGACCGGCGACTTCATGGTCCGCAACATGTCGCAGGCGATCCTCAGCAAGATCAGCCTTGGTCTGACCTACGACAATCCGGCGTACGACGAGACGACCAACCCGGGCGTCGACAAGACCCTCAACACCACACTGGCCAAGCTCGGCGTCGAGCTCTCCCGCGGTGGCCAGCTCACCTTCAACACCGCCACCTTCAAGGCCAAGTACGGCGAGGACCCCACGGCGTTCCAGGCCGCCGCCATCGCGTTCGGCGACCAGATGAGGACGCTGGCGGTCGACCAGTCGAAGAACGTCACCTCGGTGATCACCGGCCGCAACAACGAGATCGACAACCTCACGAGCCAGATCGAGAACTGGGATCTCCGCCTCGAATCACGCAAGGCGGCGCTCCAGAAGACGTACTCCGACCTCGAGGTCTCCCTCGGCAAGATGAAGGAGCAGTCGAGCTGGCTCGCCGGACAGCTCTCCGGCCTCTGACCCGCCCTCATCCACCAGCCCGTCCGCACCTGACCGAGGAGAACCATGGCCGCCCCGAATCTGCGTGACCGCTACCTTCAGGACTCGATCAACACCGCCTCGCCCGCCAAACTGCTGATCATGCTGTACGACCGCCTGATCCTCGACCTGATGCAGGGTGAGGAGGCGGTACGCGCCGGCGAGACGGAGACCGCGCACGAGAAGATCACGCACGCCCAGGAGATCGTCATCGAGCTCCAGGTCAGCCTCGACGTCGAGGCCTGGTCGGGCGCGCCCGGCCTGGCCAACCTCTACGGCTACGTGCTCACCGAGCTGATCGGGGCCAACATCGCCAAGGACGCCGACCGGATCGCGGCCGTGCGGGGCTTCCTCGAGCCGCTGCGCGACGCCTGGCGCGAGGCGGCCGCCTCGGCGGTCGCGGGCTGAGGGCCTTCCCGTGAGCTGTGAGGATTCCGGCGGAGGCTGGAACGGCGCCTGGAGCGCGGCCCTCGACGAGTTGGAGCTCGACGTGGCCTCGGTCGAGGCGATGCTCGCCGACGAGCATCGCCACGCCGAAACCCCGCCGGCCAACCTGTGGAAACCGCCGACCGACCTCGGCGCGCTGCCGCTGGAGCTCAAGCCGCGCGCCGACGAGATCCTCACCAGGCAGCTCAAAGCAGCTCAGGAGATCGCACGACGGTTGACCGCCAACCGCCAGCAGATCGCGGTGACGACCCGGATCGAGACCGGCGAGGCGGTCAAACGGCCGCTCTACGTCGACCGGGCAATGTAAAAAGCAGACAAACGTCCCGGGAACCCGCTCAGCGGTTCCCGGGACGTTTGCGTGCAACCAGTCAGCAACCGTTTCGCGCTCAGCGGATCGGCGGTCGGGCCGAACTGCATGGTACGAGCAACGGATTGCTCCCCGGAACGCCACGGAACGGCACCTTGACTCTCCCAGCAAGGAGCTGCTGTGTTCGACGACATCTCCTCGAATTCCTTGAAGGTCGCGGTCGCGGGTCTCGCGCAGCGGCAGAGCGCCATCGCCAACAACATCGCGAACATCGAGACCCCCGGCTACCGGGCCCGTAAGGTCGAATTCGAGGATGCGCTGCGCAGCGCCGTCGCGAAGGGCATGTCACCGCTCGGCGTCGCACCGAACGTCCAGAACTCGCTCGAGCCCACCCGGCTCAACGGCAGCAACGTCAACCTCGACCAGGAGACCATCTCCCACATCGACACGACGATGCGCTACCAGCTGACCATGCGGGCGCTGGACCACAAGTACTCGATGCTGCGCGAAGCCATCAAGGGAGCCTGACGATGAGTACCTTCAACGCTCTCGGTGTCGCCGGCACCGGCGTCACCGTCTACCGCAAGTGGCTGGACGCGGTGTCCGACAACATCGCCAACATGAACAACGTCAGCCGGACCTCGGAGAAGGCGTTCCAGGCCCGCTACGTCGTCGCCCAGGAGGCCCAGGACGGCAACGGCGCCCAGGTCGGCGGGGTGCAGTTCGGCAGCGCCGAGGGTGTTCTCGTGCACGAGCCGGACAACCCGCTGGCCGACGCGGAGGGCTACGTCCGCAAGCCGGACATCGACCTCGGCTCGCAGATGGCCCAGATGATGATGGCGCAACGTGCCTACCAGGCGAACCTCGCCGTGGTGGACCGTGCCCGTGACTCCTACACAGCGGCGATCAACCTCGGGAAGTGAGGTAGGCCATGACTTCCGCGATCAGCCCGATCGGCGGGTTCTCCAGCGTCGCCGGCCTGTCCGGCATCGACGCGGTCACCGGCGGGATCAGCGGCACCGGAGGCGCCGGCGGCGCCGAGTCGCTGGCCACCGGCGCCACCCGCGCCCAAGAGGCACAGGGCCCCAACGAAAGCTTCGCCAGCATGCTCTCCCGCGGCCTGGAAAGCGTGCAGGCCAGCCAGAACAACGCCGAGGATCTCGCGACCAAGGTCGCCACCGGCGAGTTGCAGGACCCGGCGCAGTACACGATGGCCGCCAACGAGGCGCAGCTCGGAATGCAGCTCACGCTGGCCGTCCGCAACAAGGCCGTGGAAGCGTTCCAAGAGATCATGAGGATGCAGGCCTGACATGACCGACCGCCTTCCCGCTCCGGTTCGCCGCGTCACGGACACGTTCCGGTCCTTCACCCCGGGACAGAAGGCCGTCACGATCGCGGCAGTCGTCGCCCTCATCGTCGGCGCGTATTTCTTCGCCACGTGGGCGTCGAAGCCGAACTACTCGATCCTCTTCAACAACCTGTCGAACAAGGACGCCAGCGCGATCGTCGAATCGCTGCAGAAGGCCGGCACCAAGTACGAGCTGGCCAACGACGGCCAGACCGTCCTGGTACCGCAGGACCAGGTGAACGAGCTGCGGCTCTCGCTGAGCAGCGAAGGGCTGCCCGGCGACGCCGGCACCGGATATTCCCTGCTCGACCAGCAGGGCATCACCACCAGCGACTTCATGCAGCACACGAACTATCAGCGCGCGCTGGAGGGTGAGCTCTCCAACACGATCAAGTCCATCGAGGGCGTCGAGGCGGCCACCGTGCACCTCGTCATCCCGCAGAAGGACGTCTTCGCCGACAACCAGGACGTGCCGACCGCCTCCGTGCTGGTCGCCTCGAGCTCGACCCAGCCGCTGAGCAGCGACCAGGTGCAATCGATCGTGCACCTCGTGGCGTCCAGCGTCGAGGGCCTCGACCCGACCCAGATCACCGTGGCCGGCGCGGACGGCAAGATCCTCTCGACCGGTGGTGGTGCGGCCATCGGCACCGGCGGCGACAGCGGCACCGAGGCGCAGACCGTCGCCTTCCAGAACCGGATGAACAGCTCGCTGCAGAAGATGCTCGACAGCGTCGTCGGCCAGGGCAACGCCGTGGTCACGACCACCGCCGAGCTCGACTTCGACCAGAGCCAGACGACCAGCAAGACCTACAACGCCGACCCGTCGGTCCCGGCCCTGTCGGAGAGCAACAGCCGCGAGGCGTACAACGGGGACCAGAACTGCGCCGGCGGCGTTCTCGGCCCGGACAACGTCTCCGGCCCCGGCTGCACCACCGGCGGCAGCGGCACCGACGCCGGGCAGTACGAGAACAGCACGAGCGTCAAGAACAACGCGATAAACGAGACCCAGGAGACCCGCAAGAGCGCGCCCGGCGGCATCGACCGGCTGGCCGTCGCGGTCCTGCTGAACAGCAACGCCTCCACCGCCATCGACCCGGCGCAGGTGCAGCAGCTGGTCAGCGCGGCCGCCGGCATCGACGCCACCCGGGGCGACACCATCGCGGTCAGCGCCATGCCGTTCGACACCAGCGCCGCCCAGGCCGCGCAGAACGCCCTGAGCGCCTCGACGACGGCCGCGGAGCAGGCCAAGCAGATGTCGCTGATCAAGACGGGCGCGCTCGGCGCGATCGTCCTGGCGCTGCTCTTCCTGGCCTGGCGGTTCAGCCGCAAGAGCAAGAAGCGCCGCGGGCTCACCCCCGAGGAGCGCAAGCACCTGGAGGACATGCAGGCGGCGCTGGAGGCACAGCGCCTGGCCGAGCTGAACCAGGCGATCCCCGCTCAGATGCTGGAGGCGGGAACCGCCGCCATGGACGACACGAACGTGCAGGCTCGCCAGGAACGCCAGCGGGAGATCGAGCAGATGGTCAAGGATCAACCTGACGAGATGGCGGTGCTTCTACGCGGCTGGCTGGCCGCGGACGCGACGCACTGACGCCTTGGCGGCGGCCGGTGATCGCCGGTCGCCGCCTTTTCTGCTGACGGTCTTTCTGCCGACGGTCCGAGGGAGTACGCGTTGACCACACCCACACCGGCGCTCACCACCATGTCGATGACGGGCGTGCGCAAGGCCGCCATAATGCTGGTCCAGTTCGGCAAGGAACAGTCCGCGCACATCATGGCCCAGATGTCCGAGAAAGAGGTCGAGATGATCTCGGCCGAGATCGCTCGCCTGGGCAAGCTCGACCCCACACAGGTCGACGACGTGATGGACGAGTTCTACGCCATGGCGACGACCCGGTACGCCGGGTCGGGCGGCATGGACTACGCCCGCGAGCTGCTCGAGGCCTCGCTGGGCAAGGAACGGGCCGCGCTGATCCTCGACCGGCTCGAAGCCTCGATGAACGACATCCCCTTCAACTTCCTGAGCCACGCCGACCCCCGGCAACTGCTGTCGTACGTGCAGTACGAGCACCCGCAGACGATCGCGCTGGTGCTCGCCCACATCCCCTCGGCGCTCGCCTCGTCGATCCTGGCCGGCCTCTCGCTGGAGGTGCAGACCGAGGTCGCACACCGGATCGCGGTCATGGACCGCACCTCGCCGGAGATCATCCGCCAGGTCGAGCAGGCGCTCCAGCGCAAGCTGTCGACGGTGCTCCAGCCGGACGAGCTCTCCACCGTCGGCGGTCTGCAACCCTTGGTCGACATCATCAACCGCGCCGACCGTACGACCGAACGCCTCATCCTGGAAGCCCTGGACGCCCGCAGCCCCGAGCTGGCCGAGGAGATCCGGCGCCGGATGTTCATGTTCGAGGACATCGTCAACCTCGAGGACCGCGCCATCCAGCTCGTGCTGCGCCAGGTGGAACCGGCCGACCTGGCCACCGCCCTCAAGGGCGTGCCCGAGACGGTCCGCGAGAAGGTCACCAAGAACCTGTCCGAGCGTGGACGCGAGAACCTGCTCGAGGAGATCGACCTGCTCGGCCCGGTCAAGGTCAAGATGGTCGAGGAGGCCCAGGCCAAGATCGTGTCGGTCATCCGCTCGCTCGAGGACTCCGGTCAGATCGAGGTTCAGCGCGGCGGCGAGGCCGATGAGCTCATCGCCTGAGAGCCGCCCCGTCCTGCGGGGCTCGATGGCCGACTCGGCCGCGGCCGCCCGCTTCTCGGTCGACCTGCGCACCGGCATACCGGCCGACAGCGACGCCATCGAGCGGGCCAAACAGCAGGCCCGCACCGCGGGCTACGCCGAGGGATGGGCGCAGGGCCAGCGCGAGGCGGCCGTCGAGGCGCAGGCCGCGGCGGCCCGGGCCCAGGCCGGCGCCCAGGCCTTCGAGCAGCGGCGCGCGGCCGCCCTCGTACAGGCCGTCAATGCTCTCGGCCGGGCCGTGACCGAGCTGGAGAACCAGCTGATGCCGACCTTCGCCGAACTGCAGGAGGTGCTGCTCGCGCACGCCTTCGAACTGGCCGAGGCGATCATCGGGCGGGTCGTGGACGATCCGCAGGGCCGCGGCATGGACGCGCTGCGCCGGGCCATGGCGGCCGCCCCCGAGGCCGGCCGGCTGGTCGTCAGCCTGCACCCGGACGACTTCCACACCCTGGTCGGCGAGAACGGCGAGGCCGACTTCGAGTACGAGGGGCGCCAGATCAGCCTGCGCCCCGACGGCGGGCTGCGCCCCGGCGACGCGGTGGCCGAGACGGGCATGGGCACGGTCGACGCGACGATCGCGGCGGCCGTGGACCGGGCGCGCGAGGCGCTGCGAATCTAGGAGGCAGCTTCATGACGGACGTCTTCCGGCATCGAATGAGCGCGGCCCTCGAGGCGGCCCGGCCGCTCACCCGCGGCAAGGTGGTCGGCGCGGTCGGCCTTCGGGTCACGGTGGCCGGCATCGACGCCCGGGTCGGCGACCTGCTGCAGATGGGCGAGGGCCCGGAGGCGGTGTACGCCGAGGTGGCCGCGCTCGACGGCGAGAAGCTGTCCTGCCTGCCGCTCGGCCCGATCGCCGGCCTGGGCACCGGAACTCCCGTGGTCAACACGGGCGGCCCGCTGCGGGTGGCGGTCGGTCCCGACCTGCAGGGCCGCATCCTGGACGGCCTCGGCCGCCCGATGGACGGCGGCCCACCGCTGCGCGGCCAGCTGGTCAGCATCGACGCGGCGCCGCCGTCGGCGATGGAACGGCAGCTGGTCGACGCGCCGATGCCCTTGGGCGTACGGGTCCTGGACACCCTCGTGCCGTGCGGCCGAGGCCAGCGCATCGGCATCTTTGCCGGCTCCGGCGTCGGCAAGTCGACCCTCATGAGCATGATCACCCGAGGCACGTCGGCCCAGCTCAACGTGGTGGCCCTGGTCGGTGAGCGCGGCCGCGAGGTCCGCGAGTTCATCGAACACGACCTGGGCGAGGAGGGCCTGGCCCGCTCGATCGTGGTGATCGCGACGTCGGACACGCCACCGCTGGTACGCCTGCGCGCGGGCGCGGTAGCGACCCGGATCGCGGAGTACTACCGGGACGAGGGCGCGGACGTGCTGCTGATGATGGACAGCGTGACGCGTGCGGCGATGGCGCAGCGTGAGGTCGGCCTGTCGGTCGGCGAGCCGCCGGCCACCCGGGGTTATCCGCCGTCGGTCTTCGCGATGCTGGCGTCACTGCTGGAGCGGGCCGGGCCGGGAGCGCGAGGCAGCATCACCGGCCTCTACACGGTGCTGGTCGAGGGCGACGACCACAACGAGCCCATCGCCGACGCGGCCCGCTCGATCCTGGACGGGCACATCGTGCTGGATCGGAAGCTGGCCACGGCCGGGCACTTCCCGAGCATCCAGGCCCTCGACTCGATCTCCCGGGTAGCCAACAAAATCACCACCCCGCAGCAGAAGTCGGACGCGACGGAGCTGCGCCGCTTGATGGCGGCCCACCGCGACATCAGGGAGCTGGTGGAGATCGGGGCGTACGTGCCGGGCACCAACCCGGACGCCGACCGCGCCACGGCCATCTATCCGCACATCAACGCCTTCCTGCGCCAGGGCTTGGACGAACGCGTCACCGCCGAACAGGCGTGGGCCCAGCTGCACGCCCTGATCCAGGCCGCCGGCAGCTGACCCAGAGGCCTACGCCCACCACCGCAGACTCCACTCACCAAGGCAGTCCCCGCCCTCCCAGGGGGACCCCCGCCTCTGCCACACATCCTCGCGAAAACCACAAGATCGTGCGTATCCCTGTGGACAACCACGACACCTGTGGACAGAGCCCACTCCACCAGCAGACCGCGCAACAATGTCGAACTGACGGCAACGGGAGCCGACCATCAGACAGCCGGCAAAGCCACACGGCGGATGCCGAACCACGTGCCAGGCCACGAGCTGCAAGCTGCGCGGCAGCGCTCGGCCGCGGCAACGGCCGGCAGGCCGCGAGCTGCGAGCTGCGAGCTGCGAGCTGCGAGCCAGCGGGCGGGCGCGGTGACGGGCGACGCGTGCCAGGCGACGGGCTGCAAGCTGCGAGGCCGGGAAGCTGAGCACGATGGCGGCTGGCGGCCGGCCGACGGGCTTCGGGCCGCTCGGGGCGCGGTGACGGGCTACAAACTGCGAGGCAGCGCGCCGGGCACGATGACGGCTGACGAGCGACGGGAGACGGGCTGCGAGGCAACGCGGGCGCGTGACGGACAACGTGGGCTGCAAGCTGCGAGACAGCGCGCTGGGCACGATGACGGCTGACGGGCTGCGGCGAGGCAGCGCGCCGGAGCGCGGAGACGGGCGACGGGCGACGGGCGACGCGTGACGGGTGAAGCTGGTGGAGCACCCGCGATCGCCGCCGGTGACTTGGCATTCGGTTCTCCGACGCCCGCGGGGTGTGCGGGTGGCGGAGAACCGACTGCCAAGTCACCGGTTACAAGGCGATCGCCCGCGGAGCGAAGCGCAGCCAGCAGCTGAGTTGCGACTCGGGTGCAGCGGCTCAGCGAAACGGTGTGCGAGCCGACCTTTTGTGGTGAGGGCGCCGTATGCCCGTGTGCCAGGGAGGCGATCTTGAACCGATTCTTCCGACTCTCGCCCGTACTGCGTGCCCGTAAGGCTCAGGAGGATGTCGCCCGCGGTGCCGTGAACCAGTCTCGGGCCGATGTTCGTGATGCTCAGGCCCTGGTCAAGCGCCGGCATCTCGATCTTGTCGGCGCTGAGGCTCCGACCGAGGGCACCGCCCGTGCCATCGTCGCGTCGATCGCGGCCCGGCAGTCTCTGGCCGCCTCGCTCATGGGCGCCCAGCGCATGGTGGCCGAGGCCGAGGAGCTGGAGCGTGAACGTATGGCCGTGCTGGCCGACGCTGCCAAGCGCCGCCGGGCCGTCGAGATGATGGCGGAGCGGCACGCCGAGATGGTGCGTGCCCACGATCTGCGCAAGGACCAGGCCAACCTGGACGAGCTGGCGATGACGAGCAAGGCGCGCAACGCCGCCCGGGGTGGCGGGAGCGACGCGTGAGGGGCGTCGCCGGGGTGCTCAACCGCATCCAGGAGTTGCAGGGCCAGCTCGGCCTGACACCCGTCAACCCGGCGCCCGGTGCCACCGGCACCGCCGCGAACGGCACCGTGACCACGGCCGGCGGCAGCAACTTCGCCTCGGCTCTGGCCAACGCCACCGGCGGCGCGCCCGGCATGCGCCTGAACAGTGCCGCGACCGGGCAGTCGGTGGTCGACTCGGCGAAGAAATATCTGGGCACGCCGTACGTCTTCGGCAGCACCGATCCGGCCAAGGGGCTGGACTGCTCGTCGCTCGTGCAGCGGGCCTTCGCCGATCTCGGCGTCAAGGTTCCCCGCCTGTCGTACCAGCAGGCCAAGGTGGGCGAGGCCGTGCCGAACCTGGCCCAGGCCAAGCCGGGCGACATCCTGGCCTTCGACTCCCCCGTCGATCATGTCGCCATCTACGTCGGTGACAACAAGATGATCGCGGCGCCCAAGCCGGGTGACCAGGTCAAGATCCAGAGTGTGTACGAGAAGCCGACTCACATCCGCAGGGTCGTGTCGGACGGCGACACGGGTGCGGTGGCCGCGCAGAACGCCGCCGCGGCGGTCCGCCCGGCCAGCCTGCGGGGTGGCAGTTCCCTGACCGGCGTTCCCTACGCCGATCTCTTCGTGCAGGCCGGCAACCGGTACGGCGTATCGCCGAAGCTGCTGGCCGCCGTGGCCAAGGTCGAGTCGGGCTACAACCCGGAGGCGGTCAGCAAGGCCGGCGCGCAGGGCCTCATGCAGATCATGCCGTCGACGGCGAAGGGCCTCGGCGTCAAGAACTCGTTCGATCCGGAGCAGGCCATCAACGGCGCCGCCAAGCTGCTCGCCCGCAACCTGCGCGAGTTCAAGTCGCTGCCGCTGGCCCTGGCCGCCTACAACGCCGGCGGCGGGGCGGTGCACAAGTACGGCGGCATCCCGCCGTTCTCGGAGACCCAGGCGTACGTCCCGAAGGTCCAGAAGGCTCTGGCCGCCCTGGGCGGCTGAGCCACACCGAGGAGAAGTCTCATGAAGAGCCCGAATTCCGTCAGCGGAGCGGACCGCGCGTCGGTCGCCGACATCGGCCGCCGTCCGGGCGCCAAGCGCGGCGAGGGCGGGGACGAATTCGACTCCGCGCTGTCGGCCGAGCTGAGCCGCCCGGGTCAGGACGACGGGCAGCGGACCGCGCAGGGCCGGGCCGACGAACGGCGGTCGGCCGACCGGGCCGCCACCGACCGCGCGGCGGCGGACCGGGCGGCCGATCGCGCGGCCGACCGGGCCGCTGATCAGGCCGCCGACCAGCGGGCCGCCGCCAGCCGCAACGCCCTGCAGCGTGAGGCCGCGGACCGGGCCCGCCTCAACCGGGCCGACGCCGATCGGGCGGCGGCGGACCGGCGTGCGGCCTCCGACCGCCGCTCGGACCGGACGGAGCGACCGGATAAGACCGATAAATCGGAAAAGGCAGACCGCGTCGAGCGAACGGACCGGGGAGATCGCGCGGACCGGCCCGACCGAGCTGATCGCGCCGACCGAGCTGACCGAGCTGACCGAGCTGATCGCGCTGACCGCGCTGACCGCGCTGACCGCGCTGACCGCGCCGACCAAGCTGAAAGGGCAGAAAAGGCCGGAAAGGCCGACGACAGCCGTACGCCCGATGGCGAGGCCCAGCGGGCCGACGGCAAGCGCCCCGAGGACAAGCAGACCGCGAAGACGCCCGGCAGCGCCAAGCGTCCCGACGGCGAGGAAACCACCGAGACGACCGGCACCGAGGCAAAGGCCGGCGAGGCGAAGACCAGCGAGACGTTGACGGCGCCGGAGGTGAAGACGGCCGACGCCGCGGCCGGCGTTCTGGCCGGAGCCCTGGCCGCCGCCACCGCGGGCGCGGCCCAGGCCGCCGCCACCGCCCAGCCCACCACCACCCAGCCCGTCCCGACAGCCCAGGAAACCACCACAACCGCCCCCGGCAGCGGCCCGAACATGCCGGTCGGCGGAGTCGCGCTAGCCGGCGGCCCGGCCGCGCCCCCGACAGCCGGCGCCACGCCGGCCGCCCTGGGCCTGCCACCCACCGGCGCCCATCTGAACCCCGAGGCGCAGGCCGCCGCCGCCCAGGCCGCCACCGGCCGCTCGGCCCTCGGTCTCGGCCTCGGCGGTCCCGGCGCCGTCGCCGGCGCCCAGCCCGGCGCCACCGGCCAGGCCGGCACGCCCATTCCGGCCGAGTTCGCCGCCCAGCTCGCGCAGGACGGCGTGTCGGTGATGACCCCGGCCACCGCTCCGGACGGGTCGGGCCGGCTCGCCCTTCAGGACCCCGCCGCGACCCTCACCCAGGCGGCCATGGCCGGAACGGCCACCGCGACCGCGCCGGCGACCGGCGCCCCGACAACCGGCGCTCCCGCCACCGCAGCTCCAGCCACCGGCACGGAGACGGCGCCGGCTCCGGCCGACGCCACCGCGGCCGCACCTACCGACGTACAGAATCAGCCGGAGGCCGCGACGGTCCCCACCGAGACCGCCGAGGCCGGCTCATCGGCCCCCGCACCCTCCGCCAATCCGGTCAATCCGGCCGCGGCGCCTGGTGTGGCCCCCGACGGCGCGGCCAACCCCGGCGCGCTCGGCCAGGCCGGCATGGCCGGTGTCTCCGGACCGCAGGCGGCCGCACCGGCCGCGCCCGCCGCTCCGGCCGCGCCGCCGCCTCCGCCGTCCCAGGTGCCCAGCCCGCCCGCCGCCCAGCTCGCGATGCGGATCGTCCCTCTCAAGCTGGACGCCGACGGCGTGCACCGGCTCACCGTCCACCTGCATCCGGTCGATCTGGGCCCGGTCCAGGTGGTGGCCGAGATCCGCAACGGCGACATCACCGTGCAGCTCTCGGGCAGCACCGACGCCGGCAACGAGGCGCTGCGCAACGCGATGGACGACCTGCGCCGCGAGCTCAACGACGCCGGTTTCGGCAACACGAACCTCGACCTGCGGCAGGGCAACCAGCAGGAGCAGGCGCGGCAGCAGTTCGCCGCGAGCTTCCCGGGCGCCGGCCGGGCCGAGCCGGCCGAGACCGCCCTGCCGACCGAGCCGGCTCCGGCCATCCGTCGGGCCGTCCCGGGCGACAGCCGCCTCGACATCCACGCCTGACAGCGTCTCGCGCGAGGCGCGGATACGACGAAGCGGATACGACGAAAAGGACCGGCGGGAGCCGGTCCTTTTCCTTGTCGGTCAGGCCTCTTGGCCCTCGAGCGGCGTCGGCGTCACCGGCGTGCCCTTCTCCTCGTCCTTACGGCCGTAGCCGGCCGTGACGAACCGCAGCCCGGCCAGGAGCAGGGCCGCGATCGGCACCGCTATGAGGAACCGGATCAGCACCTGGGTGATGTCGACCTCGTCGAGCACGTAGCGGTAGAGCGCCGGCGCGCTCATCAGGAGCGCGAACAGCAGGACCGACGGGCGTATCACGGCTGGCGTACCGATCGGGTGACCCGGCGGGGCGCGGCCGCGACCGGCGCCACGTCGGAGGCGATCCGCGCGCAGAGCATGGCGGCCCACGCGTGCGGGGTGGCCGGCCTGTCGTCCAGCGAGTAGATCGGCAGGTCCAGGCCGAGCACCGAGCCCGGGTCGGCGGTGAGCTCGACGCTGTGCACGACCAGGGCCTCGACCTCACCGAGGGTGCGCAGGTGGCGGCCGGTGTCGGCGGTCTTGCGGGTGGCGTCGACGACCGCCCACAGCGCGGTGGCGCCGATCGCGTCGCACATCTCGTTCACCCAGAGCGGGTCGGTGCCGCCGACCGGTGCGTCCAGGACGACGACCCACGACTGCTCGGCCTGGTGCAGCTTCTCGGCGCGGGCCTCGGCCGCCTCGGCGGTGGAGATGAGCCGGGACGAGTGCAGCCCGGTGCCGGCCGTCGACGGCGCGGCCAGCAGCAGGTGGTTCTCCGGCACGTCGATGTTCTCGAGGAGCTGCCGGGCGATCGGCACCGCGATGTTGATGTCGCCGGCCAGGACCAGGATCTCGCCCGGCCCGTCGGGGATGCTCGGCGCCGACGGGCGGGCCGCCAGCACGCTCAGCACTCCGGCGTAGGTGTCGGAGCCGGTGATCTGCCGCGCCATCGCCTCGGGCATGCCGACCGAGACGAGGTTGCTGACCACCTGCTCCGAGGCCGAGGGCGGCTCGGGGGTGGCGGGCACCGCGGAGACCGGCGTGACCTGCCGGAACTCGTAACTTTCGGTGGCGGGAGCCGGGGCCGGCGGCTCGTCCACCTCGACCTCGGTGGCGGCGAACCCGCCGATGTGCTCGGCCAGGTTGTGCGCGTGGGCCGGTGACTGCGGCGCGACCTCG
Organism: Actinoplanes sp. NPDC000266; assembly: GCF_042899005.1. Taxonomy (NCBI): domain Bacteria; kingdom Bacillati; phylum Actinomycetota; class Actinomycetes; order Micromonosporales; family Micromonosporaceae; genus Actinoplanes; species Actinoplanes sp. NPDC000266. The sequence goes on along the minus strand of NZ_JBIAZI010000005.1, from coordinate 110,180 downwards.
GCCACCGGGGCCGCGGGCGACACCGAGGCGGCGGCGGGCGCGGCCGGGGCCGGGGCCGCCGGTGGCGCGGCCGGCGACTGGGGCTGGATGTTCGGCATCGGCGGGGGCTCGAAGGCCTGCGGCTTGATCCCGGCGTTGACCGCCGACTCGGTCGCCGCGGCCGGCCGGAACGGCCGTACCGTCGGCGTCTCCTCCTTCGGCGGCGGCTTGGGCCGCGACCGCTCGGTGGCCGTCCCGCCGCCGGTGGCGTCGAGCCCGGCCATGAGCTCGGCGAACGCCGCGCCGGTGTCGCCGATGGCGGCGTGCCGGCCCTCGTCGGCGCCGAACTGGGGCTCGGCCGCCGGCGGCTTCGGCCGGGCCGCGGCGAAGGACGCCGGGGTCACCGAGCGGGGCGTGGCCGAGCCGAACGCCGGCCGGGCCGGATCGTCCATCCGGTCCTGCGACTCGGCCCGCTCGAGGAGCCGTTCCAGGCTGTGCTGGCCGTTGTCGGCCGTCTTCGATCGCTGTGGCATGTCGTTCCCGTCCTCGTTCCCGTCCGGCACTTCCACGGAAAGCTCGTAATGCTGCTTCGCGAAGAAGCCGCCGACGCCGCCACTGCGGACCTTGTCGGCTGAGATGATCCGGACACGGGAGCCGTACTCATCGCGCACCTGAGCCAGCAACGGCTCGATGGCCGGTCCCTCAAGCAGCACCCGCGTAGGCACCGTTCACCACCCCTATCGTCTCGATCTGTGCTGTGGAACCAGAGATTTCGCCGTACGACAGCACCTGCACCCGGCGCGAGCCGGCACGCAGTAGCCGCATCAGTGGCAGCCGCAGCTGTGGCGAGCAGGCCAGCACCGGTGCCAGTCCCTGCTGTTCCGCGGTCTCGGCGAGCCGGGCTGCCTCGGTGACGATCGCCTCGGCACGCATGCCGTCGATCGCCATGAAGGCGCCGGTCTCGCTGGGCCGCAGCGATTCGAGCAGTTGTTGCTCGAGCATGGGGTCGAGCGTGATCACCGTGAGGCGGCCGCCGGTCGCGTACTGGGCGGCGATGGCCGGGCCCAGCGCGGCCCGGGCGGCCTCGACCAGGGAGTCGGGGTCGACGGTGACTTTCGCTCGAAGGGAGAGCGCTTCGAAGATGCGGACCAGGTCGCGGATCGGCACGCCCTCGTCGAGCAGCGCCTGGAGCACCTTCTGGATCTGGCCGAGGCTCAGGATCGACGGGGTCAGCTCCTCCACCACGACCGGGTGGGTGCGCTTGACCATCTCGGTCAGCGCGCGCACGTCCTCGCGGCCGAGCAGGCGGCTCGCGTTGCTCCGGACCACCTCGGCCAGGTGCGTGATGATCACGCTGGCCCGGTCGACGACCGTCGCGCCGGACAGCTCGGCCTGATAGTGCAGCTCGGACGGGACCCATTTGCCGGGCAGGCCGAAGACCGGCTCGACGCCGGCCCGGCCGGGCAGGCCCTGGAGGCCGTCGCCGATGGCCAGCACGGTGCCCGGGGGCGCCTCGCCGGTGCCGGCGTCGGTGCCCGAGATCCGGATCGCGTACGAGGAGAGCGGCAGGTCGAGGTCGTCGCGGGTGCGCACCGGCGGCATGATCACGCCGAGCTCCATGGCCATCTTGCGGCGCAGGGCGCGGACCCGGTCGAGCAGGTCCCCGCTGCTGGCGTCGACCAGGTCGACCAGGTCGGGTGAGAGGGCCAGCTCGAGCGGGTCGACCCGCATCTCGCCGAGCAGCTGTTCCGGCGAGTCGGCGGGCGGCATCTCGACCGCCTCGGCCGCGGCCACCTCGGCCTCCGGCACCGGGTCCTTGATCCGCTGTGCGAACACCAGGACGGCGATGCCGACCACGAGGAAGGGCAGTTTGGGCAGGCCCGGGATGATGCAGAGGGCGAGGGCGGCGGCGCCGCCGATGCGCAGCGCGAGCTTGTTCTGGCTGAGCTGGGCGGTGACGGTGGAGCCCATGTCGCCGGAGGTGGCCGAGCGGGTCACGATCAGACCGGTGGCCACCGAGAGCAGCAGGGCCGGGATCTGCGAGACCAGGCCGTCGCCGATGCTCAGCAGGCTGTAGTGGTTCATCGCGTCGGAGGCCGACATGCCCTGCTGGGCCACGCCGATGGCGAAGCCGCCGACCAGGTTGATCAGGGTGATGATGATGGCGGCGATGGCGTCGCCCTTGACGAACTTCGAGCCACCGTCCATCGCGCCGTAGAACTCGGCCTCCTCGGCCACCTCGGCCCGGCGCTTCTTGGCCTGTTCCTCGTCGATCAGCCCGGCGTTGAGGTCGGCGTCGATGGCCATCTGCTTGCCGGGCATGGCGTCGAGGGTGAACCGGGCGCCGACCTCGGCCACCCGCTCGGCGCCCTTGGTGACCACGACCATCTGGACGATGACCAGGATCAGGAAGATCACGAGGCCGATGACGAGGTTGCCACCGACGACGAAGCTGCCGAACGCGTGGATCACCTTGCCGGCGTCGCCGTCACGCAGCACGAGCCGGGTGGCGCTGATGTTGAGCGCGAGGCGGAAGAGGGTGGCCACCAGCAGCAGGGCCGGGAAGACCGAGAAATCCAGCGGCTTCTGTACGAACATGCTGGTCAGCAGGATCAGGAGAGCCGCCGTGATGTTGACCGCGAGCAGCAGGTCGAGCAGGAAGGTCGGCATCGGCACGACCATCATGAGGATGATGCCGATGACCCCGACAGGTACGGCGAGCCGGCTCAGATTGCGGTTCTTCACGGCACCTCCCCCGAGTGGTCCCCTCACTTACGTGCCGATCTTCTCGCGTTCGCGGTACCGATGTGAGGAAATCTCCGTATTTCGTGTTATGCGGCAGCTGAGGCGGAATTGGGGCTGCGGTGCAGGCCTGCCGCCGATCCTTTGGCCTTCAGGCTCATCACGAACGCCAGCACCTTCGCCACCGAGCCGAAGAACTCGGCCGAGATCTCGGCGCCGACCTCGGTGCTGCCGTAGAGAGCCCGGGCCAGCGGCACGTCCTCGACCATCGCCACCCGGTGCTCGGCCGCCAGCTCGCGGATCTTGAGCGCCAGCGGGCCCTGGCCCTTGGCCACCACCCGGGGCGCGCCCTTCTGCGGCTCGTAGCGCAGCGCCACCGCCACGTGGGTCGGGTTGACCAGCACCACGTCGGCCGTCGGCACGTCGGCCATCTGCCGGTTGCGGGACATGGCCATCTGCCGGGCGCGGATCTGCGCCTTGATGAGCGGATCGCCCTCGGTGTTCTTGTACTCCTGCTTGACCTCCTCCTTCGTCATTCGCAGCTGCTTGTTGGTGCGGCGGCGGACCACGAAGTAGTCGGCGGCGGCCATCACGATGCCGGCCACCGACGCGGCCCGGATCAGGCCGAGGATGGAGTCGGTGACCTCGCCGATCAGCGAGGTGAGGGGAAGCTGACCGGCGGTCATCAGCACCGGGATGACGTCCTTGGTGGTCGTGTAGAGCACGCCCGCCAGCACCGCGGTCTTGACCAGCGCCTTGGTGCCCTCCCAGAGCGCCTGCGGGCCGAACATCCGCTTGATGCCGGGCAGTGGGTTGAGCCGGCTGAACTTCGGGATGAACAGCTTGGTCGCGACCCGGATGCCGCCCTGCGCCCCGGCCGCCGCCACGCCGACCGCCATCATCGTCATGGCCAGCGGCAGCACGGCCCAGGCGGCGCCGAACATCGCCTCCTTGAGGATGTAGAGCGCCTGCGACGGCTGCGGGTTCGCGATGACGTCGGGGACCTGGACCATGACCTCTTCGGCGTGCTTCATGGCCGATTCCATGGTGCGGGGCAGCAGGATGCTGGCCGCGAGCATGCCGAACCAGGCGCCGATGTCCTGCGTACGGCCGATCTGGCCTTCACGCTTGGCCTTTTTGAGTTTCTGTGGTGTCGGCTGCTCGGTCTTCTCGCCCGACATGGCGCACCCCCCTTCAGCCGCCGGTGAGCTGGAGGACCGCGCTGACCGCGCGGTCCACCACCTTGCCGATCACGCCGGGCAGCGCGGTGATCGCGATGCCGGACAGCAGGAGGACCAGGAAGATCTTGGCCGGGAAGCCCAGCTGGAACGCGTTGAGCGCCGGGGCGACCCGGTTGAGCAGGCCGAACGCGCAGTCGGTGAGAAACAGGACGGCGACCAGGGGGCCGGCGATCTGGATGGCCGCCACGAACATGTCGCCGATGCCCTTGAGCAGCACCTCGCTGAAGGTGCCGAGTGAGAAGGTGACGTCGAGCGGCACCGTCCGGAACGACTGGAGGAAGCCGCGCAGCACCATCTGATGGCCCTCGGTGGCGAACAGCAGGGTGACCGCGACGAGGTTGTAGAACTTGCCGAACACCGAGCTCTGGTTCTGCGAGAGCGGGTCGTACCCCATGGCCAGGGTGAAGCCGCCGAACAGATCGAGCAGGTCGCCCGCGGCCTGCAGCGCGGCGAACAGCAGCGCCGTGACGAAGCCGAGCCCGGCGCCGACGAAGACCTGCAGGGCGGCGCTGAAGACGATGTCGGAGGTCTCCAGCGACGGCACTGTGCCGCGCAGATAGGGCGCGAGCGGCAGGGTGAGACCGACCGAGAGCAGCGCCTTGACCGGGCCCGGGATGAGCCGCGAGTTGAACGGCGGGCAGATCATCAGCCAGGCCCCGGTGCGCGCCGCGCCGAGCATGATCGCGAGCAGGTCGGCGACCGCGAGGTCGAGATTCATTTGTACGACGCCACGAGCGCCGTGAGGATCAGCCCCCAGCCGTTCACCAGCACGAACAGCAAGAGCTTGAAGGGTAAAGAAATAGTGACCGGTGGCAGCATCATCATGCCCAGCGACATGAGCGACGCCGAGACGACCATGTCGATCAACAGGAACGGGATGAAGATGACGAAGCCGATGATGAAGGCGGCCCGCAGCTCGGAGAGGATGAAGGCCGGGATCAGCGTGGTCAGCTCGACGTCGTCGCGGTTCCTCGGCCGCTCCTCGCCGGACAGCTTGACCAGCAGCGCGACCTCCTCCTCGCGGGTGGTGCTCCACATGAATTCCCGCAGCGGCTTCACGCCGGCCTCGAACGCCTGCGACTGGGTCTTGTCGCCCTTCAGATAGGGCTGCACGCCCTGCTCGTTCATCGCGGACACCGTCGGCCCCATGATGAACAGGCTGATGAACAGGGCCAGACCGGCCAGCACCTGGTTGGGTGGCATCGAGGTCAGGCCGAGGGCGTTACGGGTGATGCCCAGAACCATGAAGATCTTGGTGAAGCATGTGCAGAGCAGCAGCAACGCCGGCGCGACCGAGAGGACCGTCAGGCCCAGCATGATGATCAGCGACGTCGACGGCCGGCTGCCGTCCGGGTTGGTGCCGTTGATGTTGACGTTGATGTTGGGCTGACCGGGGCGGCTGGGCGGCGAGGGAGGCGCCGGCGCCCGCTCGGGCAACGCCACGACCACCGAAGCCGGCGCACGCTCGCTGACTCTCGGCTCGGCGGCGGCCGGCGTGGGGCCGGGCAGCAGGACGAGCGCGAGCCCGAGGCTCGCGAAGATCAGCAGGAGTGCGCGCCGCATCATCGCCGGGTCGTCCGATCACGCAGGAAGCTCATGGTCTGCGACCAGGTGCGCGGCGAGAGCAGGGAGCCCTCGAGCCGGCCGGGCGCACCGGGATGCCGGCCGGGCAGCTCGCCGCCCAGCGACGCGAGCTCGCCGGGGGTCAGGTCCGCGCCGACCTCGAGGTGGTCGCGGTGCTCGTGCGGATGCTTCTCGAAATCGGCGACGTCGGCCTCGCCGAGCAGGCTCACGTGCTGGTCGGTGACCCCGAGGATCATCGCCCGGTCGGCCACCCGGATCACGGCCACCGCCGCGCTCCGGGTCAGCTGCTGCCGGTTGAGCACGACGAGCGGGCCGTGCCCGCGTCCCAGCGGCCGGCGGATCAGGCGCGCCAGCAGCCACATCATGCCCAGGATGACGAAGAGCGAGAAACCGATCCGCAGGGCCAGCTCGAACAAGGCCTTACCCTTCGGCGCCGGGAGCGACGATCTCGGTGATCCGGATGCCGAAGTTCTCGTCCACCACGACCACCTCGCCACGGGCGATCAGGCGGCCGTTGACCAGCAGGTCGGCCGGGCTTCCGGCGGCCCGGTCGAGCTCGACGATCGCGCCCGGGGTGAGCGAGAGCAGCTCGCGCACGCTCATCCGGGTCCGGCCCAGCTCGGCCGAGACCTCCATCTCCACGTCGTGCAGCATGTCCAGGCCGCCGCGGATCGCCATCGCCGGCGACGCCGACTCCCGCCGGGCCACCCCGCCGCCGGCGGCGGGATCGTCGGTCGGCCACGGTGTCAGCGCCAGGGCCAGGACGGCGCGGATCTCCTGGCCCTCGACCAGCGGGACCGCGATGGCGTCGTCCTTGGTGGCGAGCGCGCTGAGCGCGACGCCGGGCTCCATCACCGTGCCCGGATCGAGCACCACCGGCCCGAAGGCCCGGGCCGCGGCCTCGAGCGCGGGCCGGACGGCGGCGGTCAGGTCGAGCTCGCCGATCGGGCTCTCCTTGAGCGCGTCCGCCAGGTCCTGCCCGACCACCACGACCACCTCGCCGGTGGCCGCGCCGCTGAACCTGGCGGTCACCGCCTGCCCCTCGGACAGCATGTCCGCGGTGGCGGTGACCGGGTCGGCGACGGCCAGCGGGCGGCTGGTGGGCAGGACGGCGAGCGCGGCCTCGGCGGCCGTCCGGGCGAGCGCCAGCTGCGGCGCGGTGATGGTGGGCGCGGTCATGGGCGGCCAGACTCCTTGGGCGAGGACTCCTTGGGGGACGGCACCACGAGGCAGGCGAGCCGAGCCCCCTGATTACCGGGAACTGCATGGGCGAAAACGGTCTCGTTCACGGTCACGTCGAGCGGCCGGCTGGTCGGGTGACCCAACGGGACGACGTCGCCGGGCCGTAGGTCCACGATGTCATCGGTACGCATGCGAATGGGCTGAAATCGGATAGCCACGTCGAGTGGGGCCGCGGAGAGCCCGGCGGTGATGTTGCGCAGCGCCATGTCCTTGGTGGCCCGCTCGGCGTCGCTGAGCACCACCGCCTCGGTGCGGGAGAGCACCGGAAGGATCGTGTTGAACGGCAGGCAGATGCTGGCCAGGCACTCCTCGGCGCCGATCTTCATGTCGAAGGTGGCGATCACGCAGGCGTCGCCCGGCTGGTGCGTGCGCAGGAACTGCGCGTTGTACTCGATGTCCTTGAGCTTGGGCTGGAGTTCGACCAAATTCTCGAAGCCGTACCGCAGCTCGCTCAGCATCCGCTCCAGCAGGCCGCGCAGCAGGGGCATCTCGACCTCGGTCAGCGGCCGCTCCGGCTGTGGACCGCCGGGGCCGCCCAGCATGTGATCAATAGCGGACATCACGGCCGAGGTGGACATCTCCATGAGGGCCGAGCCGGGCAGCGGGTCGAGGACCACGACCGCGATCACCGTGGGGTTGTTGAGGGAGGCGACGTACTCGTCGTAGTTCAGCTGCTCGATCGAGACCAGGCTGACGCTGCTCACGGCGCGCAGCCGGGTCGTCAGCAGGGTTCCGCAACTTCGGGCGTACGTCTCGAAGGCCATCTGCAACGTACGGACGTGCTCGCGGGAGAGCTTGATGGGACGGCGGAAGTCGTACGGGGCCGGCCCTGCGCCCTGCCCACGACGCGACATCCGGCCCGGGGAGCGTGCGGCGGTGGTCACGTTGTCCCCATCGGCTCGTTTCCGGAGCGGCTGAGCCGGAGCGCCGTTTCGTCCCCTTAAACGCGTTTCGGGCGGGTCACCGAAGTGAACCCGCCCGAAGTGCCGTCTTACTGAGTCACGAACTGCGTGTAGTAGATGCCCATGACCTCTTTGACGTCGTCCTTGGTGGTGTAGGCCTTCTCGATCTTCGCCAGCAGCTCTTCCTTGATGGCCGTGCGGCCCTTCTCGGTCTCGAGCTCGGCGACCTTCTTGCCGGTGTACTCGTCGATCGCCAGCTCGATCGCCTCGCTGGTGTCGACCGCCTCGGCGGCGTCAGCGGTCTGCTGCAGCGAGAAGGCCAGCTTCAGGTAGTGGCCGTCGGCCAGGTTGATCGTCAGCGCCTCGTCGATCGCGGTGATCACGCCCTTCTCGGGCTCGGCGGCCTCGGCACTGTCGCCCTTGAGCATGAAGAACGCTCCGGCGCCACCGCCCAGCAGCACGACTGCGGCGATCACGATGATCATCAGCATCTTCTTGGACTTCTTCGGCGCCTCGGCGGCCGCGGTCTGCTCGGTGCTCATATCGGTACTCCCCCTCAGTTGTGTGCGGTAGACGTGGTGCTGGACTCAGTCGTGCTTTCGGCCGCGGTGGCCGCGTCCTGAGCCGCCTTGGCCTGGGACGAGGTCTGGCCGGTGTGCAGCTTGCTGTCCGAGCCGGAGGCGGCCGGCAGAAGCGCGGCCTGGTCGGCGGTCAGCGTGGTCAGGACGACGATGTCGACACGGCGGTTCATGGTGACCGACCGAGGGTCGGCCGGGTCGATCAGCGGCTTGGTGTCGGAGTAACCGACGGCCGTCATGCGGTTCTTGGCGAGACCCTTGCCGACCAGGTAGCGCACCGTGGTCGAGGCGCGGGCGGCGGAGAGCTCCCAGCCGCTCGGGTAGTAGGACGTCTGGACCTTGAGCTGGTTGGTGTTGCCGTCGACCTCGATGTTGTTGGGCAGCTTCTTCAGGGTCGGGGCGATGGCGTCCAGGATCGTCTTGCCACCCGCCTTGAGCTCCGCCCGGTTGCCGGCGAAGACCACGTCGTTGGTGAGGACGGTGACCACCAGGCCGCGCCGGTCGATGGTGAACTTGACCGTGCCGAGCAGCTTCTGCTTGGCGAGCACGTCGGAGATCTGGTTCTCGATCTTCTTGAGGTTCTCGGCTTCCTTGGTCGCCGCCTGAGCGTTGGCCGAGGCCGCCTTGCGGTCCTCCGCCGCCATCGCGGCCTTGACCGCCTCCTGCTGCTTGGCCGTCAGGTTGGACGAGCCGGCCTTGCCGTCACCCGGGTTGGCGCCCGGGTCGATCGCCACGACCTCGGTGCTCTGACCGGCGCCGTCCAGGGTCGAGGTCTGACCCGAGAAGGCGGCGCTCTGCGCTCCGAAGCCGGCCGACAGACCGGCCGCCAGCTCGGCGAACTTCTTCTGATCGACGCTGCTCATCGAGTAGAGCACCACGAACAGTACGAACAGCAGGGTGAGCATGTCGGCGTACGACACGAGCCAGCGCTCGTGGTTGACGTGCTCCTCGTGCTCCTCATGACGCTGCTTCCGCTTTCCCCCGCCTGAGCTCATGCGTTACGCCGCCTTCTTGGTGTTCGCGGCCGCCTCGGCCTTCTTGGCCTCATCCGGCGGGAGGAGGCTGCGGAGCTTCTGCGCCACGAGACGCGGGTTGGAGCCGGCCTGAATGGCCAGGACACCGTCGACGACCAGTTCCATCTCCTCGGCCTCGATGCCGCTGAGGCGGTTGAGGCGAGCGGCGAGCGGGAGCCAGATCACGTTGGCGCTGAGCACACCCCACAGGGTCGCGACGAACGCGGCGGCGATAGAGTGACCGAGCGTCTCGGGCTGGTCGAGGTTCTCGAGCACGTGCACCAGGCCCATGACCGTGCCGATGATGCCGATCGTCGGGGCGTAGCCGCCCATGTTCTCGAAGAGCTTCATGCCGGCCTTGTCGGCCTTCTTCTTGGCCGCGATCTCGGCGTGCAGGACGTCGTGCAGCTCCTCCGGGTCGGTGCCGTCGATCGCCAGCTGCAGACCGCGCTTGAGGAAGGGGTGCTCGACCGTCTTGACCGCGTCCTCGAGAGCCAGCAGGCCCTCGCGGCGGGCCCGCTCGGCCAGCTTGACGATGCTGTCGACCAGCTGCGTCGGCGGCGTGACCTTGGCGAGGAACGCCTTCTTGAGGTTGGCGCCGATGCCCGTCGTGTCCTTGAGGACACCGCCGGCCATACCGGCCATGAGCGCTCCACCGAACACCAGGAGCATCGAGGGGATCAGGATGATGGAGGTCGGTGTGCCGCCCTCCAGGATCTGCACCGTGAAGACGATGATGAAGGCAACAACTACACCGACGATCGTTGAGATATCCATGTTCAGCGGTCCTTCCGGTGCAGCGAGAGCACCTGGGCGTCGTGGTCGTCGTCAGACGGGATGGCGGCGGCCGCGGGCTGAGCCTCGAGGCGACTTGCTTGAGACATCAACGAGGCGCGGTAGTGGCGCACTGAATCGATGAACTCGGGAACTGACTCGGCGATGACGTATTTGGTGCCGTCGACCAAGGTGATGACCGTGTCGGGCGTGCACTCGGCGCGCTCGATCAGGTCGGGGTTGAGGGCGAACACGGCACCGTTGATGCGGGTTACAAGGATCACGATCATCCGTCCTTGGGTGGTGGTGTGGTCCTGGGCTGTAGGACCCTCCGTGGCCCTTCACCGTGTACTTCGGCGACCTGACGGTTGCCGATGAGATCCATACGGTCGCGCTTCGGGTGCAGCCGATCGGCTGAAAGACAACGGCCGGGACGAAACCCTCAAGGGCTCGTCCCGGCCGCCGGCCGGACTGCTGCTACGACTAGCGCTTCATGCTCACGAGCTCCTGGAGGAGCTCGTCAGAGGTCGTGATGACCCGGGAGTTGGCCTGGAAGCCACGCTGGGCGATGACCAGGTTGGTGAACTCCTGTGCCAGGTCGACGTTCGACATCTCGACGGCGCCACTGATCACCTGGCCGAGGCCGGAGCTGGTGGGCGTGCCGACCTGGGCCAGGCCGGAGTTGACCGTCGAGCGGTACATGGAGTCACCGGTCTTCTCGAGACCGTTCACGTTCTTGAAGGTGGCCAGGGCGACCTGGCCGAGGATCTTCTTCTGGCCGTTGCTGAAGGCGCCGATGATCTGGCCCGTGTCCGACACGGTGTACGACAGCGAGGCCAGCGTGCCGGCCGCGTTGCCGTTCGAGTCGGAGACCCGGGCCTCGGTGAGGCCGTGGAACATCGTCAGGTCGCCGCCGTCGATGGAGAGCTCGTCACTGAGGTTGCTGTTGAGGTCGGAGAGACCGGTGAACGACAGTGTCTTCGACGCCGCGTCCAGCTTTCCCGCCGTGAAGCTCAGCGAGCCGCCGTTCTCGGTCATGGGCTTGGCGCCGGCGGCGTCACCGGACAGACCCACACTGACGTCGTACGTCCCCGGGTCCACCCCCTCGTCGGAAGTGCGCTTGAAGTACGCCGAGAGGCTGACCGGGGTGCCGAACTTGTCGAACGCCTTGAACGGGATCTCGATCGGATCCATCGTCGAGACGTCCGTGACGTCCTCGGGCACGTCGAAGGACAGATTGCCCTTCATCTCGATCTTGTTGGTCGGCTGCGGGTCGATGCTCTGCCCCAGCGGCATCTTGATGTCGCCGGGCTTGGCCGCCGTGTTGACCACACCGTCCTCGGCCGTCCACCCCTGCACAGGGTCACCGGTGGCGGTGGCGAGCGTGCCGTTGGCGTCGAAGAAGAACGAGCCGGCCCGGGTGTAGAGCTCCTCCTGGCCGCGGCGGGTCATGAAGAAGCCGTCACCCTGGATCATCATGTCGCCGGCCTTGCCGGTGGTCTGCGCCGATCCCTGGCTGAAGTTCGAGGTGATGCCGGCGTTGCGGACACCGAGGCCGACCTGGGCCGGGTTGGTGCCGGCCATGCCGTCCTGCGGGGAGCCGGCGGCGCCGGTCATCTGGCTCAGCGTGTCCTGGAACTGCACGGAGCTGGCCTTGTAACCGACGGTGTTGACGTTGGCGATGTTGTTACCCGTGACGTCCATCATCATCTGATGGGCGTGCAGGCCACTGATGCCCGAGTAGAGAGAGCGCAGCATGAGTCAGGTCCTTCGCGGTTGAGGATTACAGCTGGGGTGTCTCTGAGGTCTTGTCCGTGGGCGCGGCCGCCGGAGCGGGCTTCGGCGCCGGAGGCGCCGCCGCCGGTGGTGCTCCCGCCGGCGGCGTGAGCGGCGCCGCCATCGCGGCCGCCTGGGCCGCGGCGTCCGCCTGCGTCTGGATTTCCATGACCTTGGACAGCTGCACTTCCGTGTTCCCGATCCGCAGAGTCGGTTCGCTGTCGCCGTTGAGCTTCGCCGCCGATATGACTCCGGTGAGCTTGGCCCCGGATTCGTCCATGTAGGTGACCGTCTTGCCGACCAGGGAGCTGGCGCCGACCAGCTGCTGCCCCTTGAGCATGTCGGCGACCTCACCCAGCTTCTCGACCTGAGTGAACTGCGCCGTCTGGGCGAGGAACTGGGTCGAGTCGGCCGGCTTGCTGGGATCCTGGTATTTCAGCTGGGCCACCAGCAGCTTGAGGAAGGTGTCCTTGTCGCCGAGCGACTTGGGCTTCTCGGGAACGGCGGCCTTGCCCGCGGCGGCGGCGGCCCCTGCGCCGAATGTTCCCGATGGTCCCGTGGAGCCGGAAGTCGGTGAGGTCATCACGCACTCCTGTCCTTATAGCTAGCTCGAACTACGCTTCGACAGGTCTGCGGATTTGCTTAGCGACAAAAAACGCGGGGCCGCCCCGAAAGGCGGCCCCGCGTTTTCTTCGTTCGTCGGATCACGGCGCGAGGGAAAGGCTGAACTTTCCCTTTCCGTACCGGTTCACCTCGACCGTGAGGTCGACGCGGCGCCCGAGCGCCATGAGGTGGGCGCGGGCGTCGGCCGGCAGCGGATCGCCCGGGTAGATCACCTGGTACATCTTGATGTGCGGGCCGCCCTCCCGGTTGAGGAGGCTGGTCAGCACGTTGCACAGCTCGAAGACGTTCTCGGCGAGGTTCGGGAAGAGCTTCTTCTCGTCGATGCTGTCCTCCGCGGCGCCGGCCGGCAGGAGGCCGAGGGCGGCGCCGGCGTTGGCCGACAGGGTGAGATCCATCCCGAGCACGCCGTAGATCTGCTGTGCGTTGTCAGTGAAGATGGCGATCGTCGAGGTGTTGACCTCGTCCGCGGAGAGCGGGTCGCCGGGGCTGACGGTCACTTCCCGGCCGAGCAGGTCCTCAAAGAGGTTGCGGACGGCCAGGGTGCCTGGAAGAACCGAGACATCAGACATGTCGTAATCATCCCAAAATAGGAGCGAAGACCTCATCGAATCGCTCAGCCGAGAAGGGCTTCACGATGAAAAAAAGCGCACCGGCGGCGTCGGCCTGATCCTTCATCTCAGGCGTGCTCTCCGATGTCACGAAACCGAACTTGATGTCGTTGCCGGCGGCCCGGAGCTGCCGCAGCACCTCGATGCCGGTCATCCCGGGCATGTTCCAGTCCGAGAGGACCAGATCCGGGTTCTCCGACTTGGCCATGTCGAACGCCTGCTGGCCGTCCGCCGCCTCGATCAGCTCATGGTCGCCGAAGCCGGCCTGGCGCAGCGTGCGGACCACGATCTGCCGCATCACCCGACTGTCATCAGCGATGAGAATCTTCATTCCGCGCCCTCCTTGTTGTCGCCGCGGCTCTGCCACATGGAAATGGACACCGGTTCGCCGTCCCAGACCCCGTAGACGCCACTGATGCGTTCGGTGTTGGGAAAGCGAGCGGTCGATTCGGGCGCGAGCACCACCTGCGGCAGGGAGAGCAGTGCTCCCGGGGGCAGCATGGCCTTCACGTTGCCGCCAACGATGTTGGCGAGTTCACCGAGCACATCCGACACGTCCTCCTCGCTGACCTCGTCCATCTCCATGGCGAGGAAGGCGGCGGCGGCCCGGCGGGCGGCCGGCGTCGAGGAGGCGTACACGATGTGCCCGGTCCAGGATCCGGTGATGGAGACCGAGGAGTGCACCTCGGAGGGCTGGTTCTCGTCGTACGTCGGGATCAGCGGGCTGATGCCCTCTGGATCCAGGTACGACTCCCACACCTGCTCCACCATCTCGGCGAGGTCGTTCTCGTTGACCTCGACTTCGACGCTCATGAATTCGCTCCGGTCGGGACGAGGCCCAGCAGGGCCAGTTTTTCGATCATCGCGCCCTCGGTGAAGGGCTTGATCACGTACTCGTGAGCGCCCGCGGCGAGCGCTCGTACGATCTGGCTCTGTTCGCTCTCGGTGGTGACCATGACCAGCGTCATCTCTCGCAGACGCGGATCAGCCCGGACGTTCGTGACGAACTCGAGCCCGTTCATGTTGGGCATGTTCCAGTCGATGAGGGCCAGCTCGGGCACCTCATCCAGGGTGGCCAGCAGGTCCAGGGCCTCACGGCCGTCGCCTGCCTCCAGTGCCTCGAAGTCCAGCTTCGAGACGATGCGCTTGAGGATCATGCGCATCGCGCGGGAGTCGTCGATCACCATGGCGCGCATCGCGGCTTCACACCCTTCTCGCGGCGCCCGCGGGCGCTCCGGTACGTGCTCGGTAGGCGGACGTGCGGCCGGCGGCCACCCGCTCGTAGTTGTCGTCGATACCGATCGTCGTCTCGGCCGCGCCCAGGAAGAGCCAGCCGTCGGGCCGCAGCACCTTGGCCATGTTCTGCAGCACGTTGCGCTTGGTGGCGACGTCGAAATAGATCAGGACGTTCCGCAGGAAGATCACGTCGAACGGCTGCATGGCCGGGAACGGCGCGGTCAGGTTCATCAACTTGAACGACACGTTGCGGCGCAGATTCGCGTTGATCCGCCAGTGCGCGCCGGCCCGCTCGAAGTACTGCACGAGCTGCTGGGCGGGAAGCCCACGGTTCACCTCGACCTGGCTGTACTCACCGGTCTCGGCGCGCTTGACCATCTCGGTCGAGATGTCGGTTCCCATGATCTCGAACGACCAGCCCGGCGGCAGGTTCTCCGAGAGAGTGATGGCCAGGCTGTACGCCTCCTGGCCGCTGGAGCTGGCGGCCGACCAGATCCGGATCTTGCGGGTCGCCCCGCGCGACTTGATCAGCTCGGGCAGGACCACGTCGGTGAGCGCCGAGAACGGCTCCCGGTCCCGGTACCACGAGGTCTCGTTCGTGGTCAGGGCGTCGATGATCTTGCGCTGGTTCTGTGGGTTGGGCCGGCGCTGGAGATCGGCCAGGAACTCGGTGACGTTCGCCGCGCCGACGGCCCGGGCGACCGGGATGAGCCGGGCCTCGACCAGATATTCCTTGCCCGGGGCCAGCACGATCGAGGCCTCACGCCGTACGAGCTGCGAGACAAAGGCGAACTCGGCTTGCGAGAGAGTCATCGGGCCACCGCCGCCGATCGGCCGCTCTTGATGCGGTTGACCAGGTGGGCCGAGATCCGGTCGAGCGGAAGGATCTCGTCCGCCAGCCCGGCCCCGACGACCGCGCCCGGCATGCCCCACACCACCGAGGTGGCTTCGTCCTGCGCCAGCACCTCGGCGCCCGCGTCTCTCAGCACTTTCGCACCACCTCGTCCATCGTGTCCCATTCCTGTCAGCACGGTCGCGTACGCCGAAGCGCCATAAAGTGCCGCCACCGACCGGAACATCACGTCCACGGCCGGGCGGCAGGAGTTCTCCGGCGGCGCGCCGCTGAGCTGGGTCAGCGTCGCGGTGCCCCGGCGGTGGAACACCAGGTGGTTGTCTCCCGGTGCGATGTACGCCCACCCGGGCGTCAGTTCCATCCCGTCACCGGCCTCGACCACCCGCAGCGGAGTGCTGCGGTCCAGCCGTTCGGCGAACATCTTGGTGAAGACGGGCGGCATGTGCTGGGTGACCACGATCGGCACGGGAAAGTCCGACGGCAGGCCCTGCAACACTTTGGTCAGGGCGTCGGGTCCTCCCGTGGAGGAGCCGATGCAGAGGATGTCGACCCGGCCGCCCGCGCCCGCCTTCTTGGCGGGACGGGCCGGTGCCGCGCCGGGTGGCGCCGCTCCGGGACGTCCCGGTCCCGAGGGCGGCAGGCCCGCGCGGGGCGGAGCCGCACCGGGCCGGGTGGCCGCCGGGCGGGCCGGAGGGGCGGCGCCGGGCCGGGCCGGCGCGCTCGGAGGCGCGGCGCCCGGGCGCTTCCGGCCGGCCAGCGCGTAGATCTTCGGCACGAGCTCGTTGCGCACGGCCGCGATCGACTCGTTCACGGACCCGACGTTGCTGGGCTTCGTGACGTAGTCGGTGGCGCCGGCCGAGAGCGCCTCCAGCGTCGCCGTCGCGCCCGAGGCGGACAGCGTGCTGAACATGATCACCGGGATGTGCTTGTGGCGCTTGCGCAGCTCACGGACCGCCTCGATGCCGTCCATCTGCGGCATCTCGATGTCCATGGTGATCACATCGGGCTTGAGCTGGTCGATCTTGGCCTGCGCCAGCTGACCGTTCGAAGCCGTGCCGACGACCTCGATGTTCTCCGCACCGCCCAGTGCGTCCACGATCAAACGCCGGACCACCACGGAGTCGTCCACGACGAGGACCGAAATCATCTGACCACCTCCCCTCACCCGAGCCACGCGGGGCCGAGAGCGGCGACGACAGGTGCGAGAAGGCGATGGGCGGTGGAGGTATCCAGAAGATCCCGCACCACCAGCGCCTGCACCGCGCCGCTGAGCATGTTCCAGACGCCGCCGGCCCGGTCGGCCAGCGGGATCGCGGCCGTGTCCACGGCCTGTACCAACAGCATCTGCGCCGCGGCGGCGGTGCGGACCCGATCCGAGAGATAAGCCGCCCACGAGGCGGAATGCACCGCCGGCGACCAGCCGCCGGCGTTGCGGCGGGCGTCCTCCGCCGAGGACACCAGCCGGCTGAGATCCGCCGACCGCAACGAGCGCAACCGGTCGAGCAGCGCCGAGACCGTGTAGTGGTGCGGGCCCAGGTCGATCGGGGCGCCGGTGGGCAGCCGGCGCATCGCCGCCACCCAGCCCGCGCCCAGCCGCCGGCGGGTGTCCGAGTCGAGCACCTCGCGCAGATAGCTGGCCACGGCGGCGTCGCAGATCAGGCCGGTGGCCGCGGCGGCCACCTCGGACTGCGTCGCGTCCCGGCCGGCGCCGGTCCAGGTCCAGGCCATCACGTCGTAGCGCACGCAGGTCAGCAGCGCGTCGACCGAGCCGATGGGCGCGCGCTCGACCAGGGCCAGGCTGCCCGCCGGGTCGTCCTTGGACATCCCCTTGAGCGAGGGCATCCGGCGGGCCGCGCTCTCCACCTCGACCCAGAGCGGTCCGCGGACCCCCTCGTCGGGCAGGCGCTCGGCCAGCACCGGCAGGTCGTCCGCGCTCAACCGCAGTCCGCGCAGCACGACCTCGGCCGTCGCCGACCCGCCGCTGAGGCGGGTCAGGTCGAAGCCGAGCACCGGCGCGCTGACGAGGCTGTACATCAGGTGGTGGCGCGGTGCGTGTCGACGGCCTGGTTGACGTCCAGGGCCAGCATCAGCCGGCCGTCCAGCTTGAACGTGCCCACCACCAGCTCCCGGGTCGGGCCGCTGAGCGTGTCCGGTGGCGGCTCGAACGTCGCCTCGTCGAGGTCGACCACCTCACCGATCTTGTCGACCACGAGGCTGACCGGCTCGCCGTCACCCCGCAGGATCACGTTCATGACCGGGCCCTGCAGCGCCTTGCGGACCAGCCCCAGCTGGACCCGGAGGTCGACCGCGGCGATCACCTGACCGCGCAGGTTGAACAGCCCGCCGACGGCCGGCGGCGCGAGCGGCACGGGGGTGTACTCGTTGTACGAGAGCACCTCCTGCACCGTGTGCACCTCGACGCCGAAGAGCTGGTCGGCCACCTCGAAGGTGGCGAACTGCCGGCTCGCCATCTCAGGCCTCCACCAACATCTCGTCGTTCTCCAGGTCGGTGTAGAAGTTCGGGTCGGCGGCGAGGATGGCGCGGCGGACGTCGAGCAGCTCGGTCACCCGCTGCTGGATCACCGCAGTGCCGACAAGGCCGTCCTCCTCCGCGTCGCGGCGGGCCGTGGTCGAGTTCTCGGCGATGTCGACGATCCGGTCGACGACCAGGGCGACGCTGCGCCCGCCCTCGCTGTAGACGACCACCGACACCGTGTCTCCTTCGGGCTCTTCGCCGTACGCGCCGAGCAGGTGGGACAAGCGCACGAGCGGCAGGATCTGCCCTCGGTACTGCACGACCTCCCGCGAGCCGGCGTGCTCGATGCGGTCCCGGGGGAACTCCTCGAGCCGGGTGACGGTGTCCAGCGGGATCGCCACCCGACGCTCGCCGACCGCGGTGACCAGCAGGCGCTCGCCCGTGCCGGCCACGCCCGCGGCCCGCGACGACGAGTCCATGCCCTTGCGCTCGGCGTCGGCGGCCAGATGGCTGCGCCGGGCCAGCGACGACACGTCGAGAATCAGGCCGACCTTTCCGTCGCCCAGGATGGTCGCGCCGGCGTACAGGCCGATGTCCTTGAGTCTGCTGTTGAGGGCCTTGACCACGACCTCTTCGGTGTTCAGCACCCGGTCGACGACCAGGCCGAACCGCCGGCCGTCGGCCTGCAGCACCATGATGTAGACGCCCTGGTCGCCGGCGACCTCGAAGCCGAGCGCCTTGTCCAGGCGCACCAGCGGGAGCAGCTTGCCGCGCAGCCGGTAGACGGGCGCGCCCGACGCGTACTCGATCTTGGTGGACTGTCCGTCGATGAAGACCAGCTCGAGCACCGCCACCTGCGGCACGACGTAGCGCTGGTCGCCACAGTCGACGGTCAGGGCCTGGATGATGGCGAGCGTCAGCGGGATGGTGAGCCGCCAGACCGTGCCCTCGCCGGGCGTCGAGTCGACGCTGACCGCACCGCCGATGTTCTCGATGTTGGTCTTGACGACGTCCATGCCGACGCCGCGGCCGGAGACGTTGGTGACCTTGGCCGCGGTGGAGAAGCCGGGCTGGAACACCATCGCCATGATGTCGCGCTTGTCCATGTTGGGGATCTGCTCGGCCCGCAGCAGGCCGTTCTCCACGGCCTTCTGGGCGATGCGGTCCACGTTCAGGCCGGCGCCGTCGTCGGCGACCTCGACCGCGACGTGGCCGCCCTCGTGATAGGCGCGCAGCGTCAGGGTGCCCTCGGGCCCCTTGCCGGCCGCGGCCCGGCGCTCCGGATCCTCGATGCCGTGGTCGACGGCGTTACGCACGAGGTGGGTCAGCGGGTCCTTGACCGCCTCGAGCAGGCTCCGGTCGAGCTCGGTCTCCTTGCCCTCCATGACGAGCTCGACCTTCTTGCCGAGCGAGTTGCTCAGGTCGCGGACGACTCGGGGCAGCTTCGACCAGATGTGCTCGATGGGCTGCATGCGGGTCTTCATGATGCCCTCTTGCAGCTCACTGGTGATCATGCCGAGCCGCTGGGCGCTGCGGACGAGCGTGGCGTCGCCGATCTCCATGACGCCGCGGACCAGCTGGTTACGGGCGAGCACCAGCTCACCGACCATGTTCATGAGGGTGTCGAGCAGGTCGACGTCGACGCGGATGGCGCTGTCGGCGATGCTGCGCTTGGGCGCCTGCTGCTGGAGCGCCTCGTTGACCGCGGCCGGCTGCGCCTTGCCCTCGTCGAGCAGGATCGTGCCGAGCTTGCGCTCGTCGCCCTCGATCTGCTGCTGCAGGGCGGAGCTGACGTCGGCCGGCTGGGCCGCGCCCGACTCGACCAGGATCTCGCCTACCGGCTTGCGCTGGTTCTCCACCGGCTCCGGCGCGGGCCGGGCGGGCGTCTCGGCGATCGGCTCGGGCGCCTCCTCGGCCTCGGCCTCGGCCTCGGCCGCGGCCGCCGGCTCGGCCGGGGGCGCGGGCTCGGCGCCCGCGTTCATCTGCGCGTGGACCTGCGCGATGATGCTCTCGATGTCGACGTCGCCCTCGTTGCTGTTCTCCTCGATGGAGGCGAGGATCGAGCGCACACCGTCGATCGTGGCCAGCAGGGTGGTGATCGTCGACGGCGTGACCGGCATGACGCCGTCGCGCAGCTTGGACAGCAGCGACTCGCCGGCATGGGCGAGGGTCTCCAGGCGCGTGAACGCCAGGAAGCCACTGGTGCCCTTGATCGTGTGGATCGCCCGGAAGATTCGGGAGATCAGATCGCGGGAGTTGGGCTCCTGCTCCAGATCCACCAGGTCACGGTCGATCTGGTCCAGGTTCTCGTGGCTTTCCATAAGGAATTCGCCGACGATTTCACCAAGGTCTTCCACGCTTACTACCTCCTGCTCGCCTTCCCACAGCCCTCATCGACGGTTGAACGCGACATCTGAGGACACCCGGAGGTCGACCGAATGGGAAATTTCAGCCCTCTCCGCCCGGACGGCGGTAGCGGTAGCCGAACCCGCGGACGGATTCGATGGGTGAGTCGTCGGGATCGGACCAGCCGAGCTTGCGGCGCAGCCGCAGCACGGCGAACTTCACCCGTTCCTGTCCGATGCCGGTGGGGTCGTCCCACGCCTGCGTCAGCAGCTGATTGGGGCTGAGCACCGCGCCGGCGTGCCGGACCAGCGCGTTCAGCAGCCGGAACTCGGTCGGCGTGAGGCGCTTCTCGTCGCCCTTGACGTAGACCCGGCGCTTGGTCGGGTCGAGATGCACCAGCCCGTCGTCGTAGACCTGGCTGGCCCAGCTGTTCTGCCCACTGGAGGAGCGGCGCAGCAGGGCCTCGACCCGGGCCAGCAACTCGTTGTTGGCGAACGGCTTGGTGAGATAGTCGTCGGCGCCGCCGCGCAGGCCGCGCACCTTCTCGGCCTCCTGGCCGTGCGCGGTCAGCACGAGCACCGGGACGTCGGAGACGTCACGCAGCCGCTCGAGCACCTGCCAGCCGTCCATCTCGGGCAGGCCGACGTCGAGCACCACCAGGTCGGGGTGCTCGGCGTACGCCTCCTTGAGACCGGTCCGGCCGTCTCCGGCGTGCGCCACCTCGTAACCCGCACGGCTGAAAAGCAACCGCAGGGCGAGCGCGATGTCCGGATCGTCCTCGACCACGAGTAGGCGACTCATGCTGTGCTCACCCTGCCCCCACCCCTCGCTCGCGCACTGCCGTCCGGGCACGACCGTCCGCCCGGGCACGCCGTGTTCGGCGTCCGGTGGAAGATCGATGTCTTGCTCGGCGTCACTCGCGACCGCGAGCTTCGGAACCAACCGCGCAAACCCACGATAGCGTGATGTCACGGCCTATTTACGGACAGTGACAGTTTAGCGGGCTAATCGCCCGCCGGGGCGGGTTCTCCGCGCCACCCGGAGGACCTGCTCGGCCCCCGGTCACGCCTGAATCCCCTCAGCGTGACACGAAAACCGACGTCTATTCCGGTTTCGGGCAAAGAAGGGACGTACGCCCGATAAACGGATGCGATAGGCCTGGTGGGCGACTCGGCCCGCGCATTCGGGGATTGGGGGCACCTGTGCTGCGACGTCTCTTACCGCTCGCCGTCACTCCGGCTCTTCTGCTCGCGACGGCCGGCGCGGCCCAGGCGGTCGTGCCGGCGCCCCCACTGACACCGAGCGCGGTGGCCCCGGCGGTTCTGATGTCCCAGGTGGTCACCATGACCAACCAGCAGCGGGCGGCCAACGGCTGCGGACAGCTCTCCGTCGACCAGGAGCTGATCGTCGCCTCGGTGCGGCAGAGCTGGTACATGGCCCGGACCGGCCGGTTCAGCCACGTCTGGAACGACGGCACCACCTTCGTGCGCCGCTCGCACCAGGCCGGATACGAGCAGCCGTCGGGCGAGAACATCGCCTGGGGTTACCGGACCGCGAGCGAGGTCGTCGGCGCCTGGATGGCGAGCCCGCGGCACCGCGCCAACATGCTCAACTGCGGCGCCCACTCGATCGGCACCGGCGTCGTCTACGCCGCGAACGGGGTGCCGTACTACACCCAGGTCTTCGGCTGGGAGTGATTCAGAGCTGGCAGTTGACCAGCACCGGCTCCGGGTGCAGCTCGACGCCGAAGCGGTCGCGGACACCGTCGCGGACCGTGCGGGCCAGGGCGAGCAGCGACTCCGTCGTGCCCGTGCCGCGGTTGGTCAGGGCCAGCGTGTGCTTGGTCGAGATCGCGACGCCGTCGCCGGCGAAGCCCTTGGGGAAGCCGGCGTTCTCGATCAGCCAGGCCGCCGGGATCTTCACCGATCCGCCGGCGCCGGGCCAGTGCGGCGCCTCGAGGCCGAGCGCCGCCCACTCCTGAGCGCTCACCACCGGGTTGGTGAAGAAGGACCCGACCGACCAGGTGTCCCGGTCGTCGGGGTCGAGCACCATGCCCTTGCCCGCGCGCAGCTTCAGCACGGTCTCGCGGGCCTGCAGCAGCGGCACCCGGTCACCCGCCTCGACGCCCAGGTTGCGGGCCAGCTCGGCGTAGCGGATGGGCGCCGACTCGTCCGAGCGCTCCAGGCGGAAGTCGACCTCCAGCACCACGTAGCGGTCGTTGTGCTTGAAGACGCTGGCCCGATAGGCGAAGCCGCACTCCTCGGGCGTCATGGCGCGGACCGTGTCGCTCCGCCGGTCGTACGCGTGGACGGCCACGATCGTGTGAGCGACCTCCGCCCCGTACGCCCCCACGTTCTGGATCGGGGTGGCGCCGGCCGAGCCCGGGATGCCGGACAGGCACTCCACACCCGAATAACCGTTCGTCACGGCGTACGCGACGAAATCGTCCCAGGGCTCGCCCGCGGCAACCCGCAGCACGCCCGGCGAAACCTCGCGAATCCCCCGCGTCCGGATCAGCACGACGCTGCCGCCGAAGCCCTCGTCGCCGATGACGACGTTGCTGCCGCCCGCCAGAAGAAGGATCGGCGCGTCTTTACGCACCAAAGACAGCAGTTCGTCCGTTTCGGTGGCCATCGTGAGTTCGCCGGGTGGCCCGCCGAGGCGTAGCGTCGTGTACGCCGACAGGTCGGTTTGCGGTGCGGCACTAAGGTCATGCACGGCACCAACCCTAGGCTCAACGGGTTCGGGGCATCTCATCGGCGGTCCGGTGGAGCGGAGAGCATCGCGATGAACAGGCTGCACGCGACGAAAGACTTCTGGCTCGCGGCACTGCGGGCCGACAGCCCCGCGCTCCAGGACGCCGTCGCTCAGGCGGGTCCGGAGGCCGCGGCGCCGCTGGTCGAGCAGGTGACCTCGTTCCTGCGCTTCGTCCGCGACTACACGCCGCGGGGCGTCACCACCCGGCCCGAGGAGCTGCCGGTGCCGCCGCGCCCCGACTGGGAGACCCAGCTCGACGGCCTGCGCCGCGAGCTCACCGGCACCATCGAGACCCTCGAAGCGCTCGAGGCCGACATCCCGGCCTGGAACTGGGCGCCACAGGCGAAGACGGCCGGCTTCTGGCACCGCCGCACGGCGCACGAGATCTCGCTGCGCCGCTGGGACGCCGAGTCCGCCGTCGGCCGGCCCACCCCGATCGAGACCAAGCTGGCCGCCGACGGCATCGGCGAGGTGCTCGACACCTGGCTGCCGGCGGGCCGCCGCACGGGGCCGACCGATCTGCGCGGCGTGGTCCACCTGGTCGCCAACGACGTCGGACATGAGTGGTTCGTCCGGTTGCGCGGCATGGGTGTGGCGCTGCTCGACACCAGCACGATCCTCGACGACGACGATCACCACGCCCGCGCGCACGCCACCGGCACCGCCAGTGACCTGCTGCTGGTGCTCATGGGGCGGCAGCGCACCGACCGCCTGGTCGTCACCGGAGACCCTCGGCTGATCGCCGCCTTGCAGGCTGGGTAACGGCTTAAATTCGACTTACGGACCATCCCGGGACCGATTCCGTCCCTATGATGAACCGGTTAAGTTCGGATTACGAGCAGCACACCCAGGAAGCGGGGAACGCATGACGGCAACCGTCACCTCCACGTCGGCTGAGCCGGCCCTCGCCGGGATCACCTTCCCCGACGGCTTCATCTGGGGCGCCGCCACGGCGTCGTACCAGATCGAGGGCGCGGCGCGGGAGGACGGTCGCGGCCCGTCCATCTGGGACACCTTCAGCCGTACGCCGGGACGCGTCTACCGCGGGCACACCGGCGACGTCGCCTGCGACCACTACCACCGCTACGTCGAGGACGTGGCGATGATGGCGGACCTGGGCCTGAAGTCGTACCGGTTCTCCATCGCCTGGCCGCGGATCCAGCCCGACGGCAACGGCCCGGTCAACGCCAAGGGCCTCGACTTCTACGACCGGCTCACCGACGAGCTGCTCGGCAAGGGCATCGACCCGACGGTCACCCTGTACCACTGGGACCTGCCGCAGACCCTCGAGGACCGCGGCGGCTGGCCCAACCGTGAGACCGCGGAGGCCTTCGCCGAGTACGCCCAGATCGTGTACGGCCGCCTCGGCGACCGGGTCGGCACGTGGACCACGCTGAACGAGCCGTGGTGCTCGGCCTACCTCGGTTACGGCAGCGGGGTGCACGCGCCGGGCCGCCAGGAGCCGGCCGCCGCCCTGACCGCGGTGCACCACCTGCTACTCGGCCACGGCCTGGCCGCCCGGGCGCTGCGTTCGGCCGGCGCCCGCAGCGTGAGCATCACGATCAACCCGGCCGTCGTCTTCCCGGTCGACGCCGACAATCCGGCCGACCGCGACGCGGCCCGGATCATCGACGGGCTCTCCAACCGGATCTTCTACGACCCGCTGCTCAAGGGCGAATATCCGGCCGACGTGCTCGAGCACATGTCCCGGTTCGTCGACCCGTCCTCGATCATCAAGGACGGCGACCTCGAGACGATCAACGCGCCGATCGACGTGCTGGGGATCAACTTCTACCAGCCGGCGTACGTCTCGGCGAAGCCCGGAACCCCGGCCGCGCTCGACCAGCCGGGCAGTGAGGGCATCGCCTACCGCGCGCCGAACGGCCCGGTCACCGACATGAACTGGCTCATCGAGCCGGCCAGCCTGACCAGCCACCTCAAGCGGATCCACGAGGACTACCCGGGCACGCCGCTGATGATCACCGAGAACGGCGCCGCCTATCCCGAGGGACCGTCGGCCGACGGCGAGGTCCACGACACCCGCCGCGTCGAGTACCTCGACGGCCACCTGCGGGCCTGCCATGATGCCCTGGCGGCCGGCGTCGATCTGCGCGGTTACTTCGTCTGGTCGCTGATGGACAACTTCGAGTGGGCCGAGGGGTACCGCAAGCGCTTCGGGGTCGTGCACGTCGACTACGCCACCCAGCAGCGGACGCTGAAGGACAGCGCGAAGTGGTACCGGGAGGTGATCCGGCGCAACGGCATCGCGGCGCCGGGTTCTGACGAAGGGTGATCTTTTGTGGTGACGCGGGAGCGGCCGACCCTGGAAGCAGTGGCGCGCCGCGCCGGGGTGTCCCGGGCGACCGTCTCCCGCGTCGTCAACGGATCGACCTCGGTGGCCGCCTCCATCCGTGAGGCGGTCAACCGGGCCGTCGACGAGCTCGGCTACGTGCCCAACCAGGCCGCCCGCAGCCTCGTCACCCAGCGCACCGAATCGATCGCGCTGATCCTGCCGGAGACGGCGAACCGGGTCTTCTCCGACGATCTGTTCTTCCCGGCGATCATCCGCGGCGCCGGCGTCGAGCTCGAAGCGGCCGACAAGCAGCTCGTGCTGATGATGGCCGGCTCGGCCCGCAGCCACGACCGGGTGGAGCGGTACGCGGTCGCCGGCCACGTCGACGGCGTCATGTTCGCCTCGATGCACGGCGCCGACCCGCTGCCCGGCACGCTGGTCCGGCTCGGCATCCCGGTGATCTGCAGCGGCCGCCCGATCGGCGGCGCCGAGGTGCCCTATGTGGACGTCGACCATTTCGGGGGCGTCGCCGCGGGCGTACGTCATCTGGTCGCCCGGGGCCGCAAGCGCATCGCCACCATCGCCGGCCCGCAGGACATGGTGGCCGGCATCGACCGGCTGGCCGGCTATCGGGCCACATTGGAGGAGGCCGGCCTCCCGCAGCGCACCGCCTTCGGCGACTTCACCCGCGAATCCGGCCTGGCCGCCATGCGTTCGCTGCTCGAGGCCGACCCGGCGATCGACGCCGTCTTCGCCGCCTCGGACATGATGGCCCACGGCGCCCTGGCCGCCCTGCGCCAGGCCGGCCGCCGCGTCCCCGGCGACGTGGCCGTGATCGGCTTCGACGACTTCGAGATCAGCCGATACAGCGACCCGCCGCTGACCACGGTCCGCCAGCCCATCGCCGACATGGGCCGCACGATGGCCCGCCAGCTCCTCGGCCTGATCAACGGCGACCCGGGCCTGCCCGACGCGGTGGTCCTACCGACCGAGCTGGTGGTCCGCGACTCCGCCTGACGCCGCCGCACTCGCCCGCCCGGCCGCCGTCGGGTGACCCAGCACCTCGCGGGAGAGCAAGGTGGCGCCCGCGATGGCGGCGGGCATGAGGAGGATGGCGCCCAGCGGGATCAGGAAGCAGCAGAACACGGCCACGCCGAAGCCCAGGGCCAGGGCTTTGTTCTGTTTCAGCACGGCGCGGCGGTGGCGCAACCGCTGGCCGCGGCGCTGGAACGGGACGCCGGTCAGCTCGACCGCCAGCAGCCAGCCGCCGACGGCGCCGCCCAGGACCGGGATCACGGTCTGGCCGACGATGGGCAGGAAGCCGAGCAGGAACAGCGGGATGCCGACCAGGATGGACAGTCCGATCAGGCGCAGCGAGTCGACCAGGCTGCGGCCCAGCGACGGCCAGAATCCGGTCTCCACGGCGTCCGGCACACCGCCCAGCTGATCCTCGACCAGCTCGGAGATGCGCTCGTAGAACGGGTCGCCGATGAGCAGCGTGACCGCGGTGAACGACAGCACGCCGACCACCACGGCCACGCCGAGCAGCCCGGCGCCGGCCAGCACCTGCACCAGGTCGCCCCACGTCTCGCCCCAGTCGTCGGCGAACCAGGTGACCGCGTCGGAGAGCTCGGGCAGGAAGTCGATGAGGAAGAACAGCGCGGTCGCGTAGAGCACGCCCGCGATCAGGGCCGGGATCAGCCCGAGCGCGAGCAGCTTGGGACGGCGCAGCAGGATGCCCAGCCCGCGGGCGAGCAGCCCGGCCCCGATCAGGAACCTGCGGGCCGCCCCGAGCGGCTTGGCGTCAACGTTCACAACCCGGCATTTTAGGGCCTGGGATCACGTCGCCGACGGGCTCGGTCCGGTGCTCGGGTCGGCCGGCTCGCTGGGCGGTGCGGTCGTGGTGATCTCGGTGGGGGTCGGCACCGGCGGCAGCGTCAGGGGCGGCAGAGGCGGCTCCGACGTGGTGGTGGCGGGCGCGGGGGTCGTCGTCGTGGCCGGAACGGCGGTCGCCGTCGCGCTGGGCGTGGCCGCCGCGGAGGTCACGGGAGCGGACGGGGTCACCGTCGGCGTGGCCGGGACCGGGCGGTCCGGCCGGGGCGAGTAGCGGACCGTGGTCATCGGCGTGGTGTCCGCGGGCCGCGGAGCGGAGCCGAGGGCGCCCTCACCGCCGGGGAGGCCGACCGCCGCCGGGCGCTTGGCCGGGGCGGCCAGCGACCATCCGATCGACACCGCGATGGGCAGGCCCAACGCCACGAGTCCGAAAAAAACTGATTTAGGGGATAACCGCACGCTGTGAACAACAGCCGCACAGGCGCGAAAGGTTACGGCCCGGCGGGCAGAACGGGGTTGATCAATTCCGGTCGGTGCCGGTACTGTCCGCTGGCTCCCCTCTGTCGGGACGGGAGAGCACGCCCACGGGGGTACACCATGAAGCTCGCATCACTCCTCTCTCTGACCCTGGCCGCCGGCATCGTCGGCGTGGCCACTCCCGCGCTCGCGGCCGGCGCCGCGCCCGTCGGCAGTTACACCCTGGACAGTCTGGCGATCTGGCCCGGTCAGACGGTCACGCTCACGCAGACCGCGCTCACCGACGACGACGTCACCGACCCCGCGCTGCTCACGCAGACGATCAACTGGGGCGACAACACCACGACGGTCGCCACCGGCGCCGTGACGTCGTGGACCCACAAGTACACCACCGCCCGGAGCTATCCGATCGAGGTCGCGCTGAGCGACGGCGAGGCGGCCGGCACCGGCACGTTCCCGGCCGGCTCGACCGTCGCCGTGACCGCGCCAGCCGGCACGTACTCGTGGAAGAACTCCACCGTCTGGACGTACGAGTCCTATGAGAACCTCGCCGTCTGGAACGCCGGCGGCGTGCCGGCCAACTCCGACGCGACCTGGGCCAGCTGGGGCGACGGCACCCGGACGCTGCTGCGCGACGGCACCTCGACCACGGTCGAGCACTGGTTCGGCCCGGGCACCTGGCGTCCCCAGATCACGGTGAAGAACAAGCAGGGCAAGGCGGCTCCGGTCACCACGGCCCCGCTGTCGGTGGTCACCGACGCGACCGCGCCGTCGGTCGCGCTGACCTATCCGGCCAGCCCGAACAAGGCCAGCTCGTGGTCGACGATCCGGGGCACCGCGAGCGACAGCCAGTCGGGGGCGGACATCGCCGCCGTCTTCCTGTGGAAGTACAACACCTCCGGCGTCGAGTACTACTACAACTTCGGCGCCCGTAGCTGGGTCCGCTACACCGGCCAGAACCTGAACACGCTGCCGGACAGCGTCTTCGGCATGTCGGCGGTCTCCGCCTCGGGCACCTGGTCGGTGCCGGTCACCGGCCTGACCAAGGGCTGGATCATCGAGCCGCAGTACCAGGCGGCCGACAAGGTCGGTAACTGGAGCGGCCTGAACTGGCGCCAGATCACGCTCAACAGCTGAGTTCGACGCGAGAAAGGGCCCGCTCACGCGGGCCCTTTTCTATGCGTTCAGGAAGTGGGAGACGCGCTCGCGCAGCTCGCGACGGTTGTTCCACAACACCGCAGGCCGGTCGTAGACGTGCAGCTCCGCGCCCGGCAGCAGGCCGGCCACCTGCTCGGCCCAGGCCACCGGGTGCACCTCGTCGCCGAGACAGCCGATCACCAGCGCCCGGCCGGAGAACGCGCGCAACGTCTCGGGAGAGGCGACCGCCGGCTCGTGCCACAGCGTCGTCAGCTCGGCCGCCAGGCCGTCGCGCTGCAACTGCTCGACCCGCTGGCGAAGGTACGACCAGCCGGTCGGCGTGTTGCGCACCGACGGCGGAAGCTCGCTCTCGGCGGCCGCGGCGATCGACGCCGCCTCGCCGGACTCGACGGCGGACAGGAGCCGCTCCACCCGTTCCTCGGCCGCGGCCGGGCGGGTGCCGTCGAGCGACGCGGGAAGGTAGAGGACCACCCGCTCGAAACGGTCAGGGGTCTCGCTCAGCAGCCGGCAGAGCGCCGCCGAGCCCATGCTCACGCCGACCGCGCGGGTCGCCGAGGTCAGGTCGGCCACCGAGCGCAGGTCGCTCGCCAGGTCGCCGAAGCTCCACGGACCGGCCGGCGCCTCGGACCGCCCGTGGCCGCGGAAGTGGAAGAAGACCCGCCGGCCGGCGACGGCCGAGCCCAGCGGACGGGTGCCCGAGATGTCACCGGCCAGTCCATGCGCGAACACGGTGACCGGCTCACCCACCCCGGTCGTGAGCATCTCCAGGCGTACACCGGAAGGGGTTGAAATGATCTCGGTCGGCGGACCGGGAAGCGTGGGCCGCCCGGAACGCGGACCCGTGGAATCGGCACGCAGCAGGCGAGGCCCGCCATCGGGCGGGGGCGGGCCGAACCGCCTCACCAGAAGCCTTTGCCGTCCGACAGATCCTTGAGCCCGGGGCGGACGTCCAGCAGGTAGATCAGGGCGGCGGCGATGCCGATCAGGCTGAAGATGCCGGTCGCGCCGCTGCCGAGCAGCAGGGTCAGCACGATGCAGACGGCCAGGATCGCCGCCCAGGCGCCTTTCGGCAAGGTCCCGATGGCCTGGAACCCGTCACCGCGCTGGGTCAGGCAGTGAATCAGCGCCACCGCCTGCACGACCAGCGAAAGGATGAGCAGGAGCAGGCCGAGATAGACGAGCACGTCGTCGTAGAAGATCGGCGCGGAAGAGGCCATGAGGAGAAGTCTATGCCGCGGGGCCCAGCGACTGCCGAGCCCCGCGGATCATGACTACTTGGTGTCGGACTTCGGGGCGCGCTTGCGCGGCTTCGGCGTCGCGGGAGCGGCCGCGACCTCCTTGGTGGCGTCGGCGGCCTCGAGGACCTTGGTCTCCTCGGTCGTCTCGATGTCGGCGTTCACCACGTCGGCGGCCTCGACGACACCGGTGCCGACGACGCGCTCGCCACGGGCGACCAGGGCCGTGTACGCCGCGAGGGCGCGGTCCTGGGCGATCTGGGCGAACGAGGTGGCCACGCTGGCCGCGTTGCCCCGCAGGGCGTCGAAGTCGGTGGTGGCGGCCTTGTCGCGCAGCTCGGCGGCCTTGGTGCCGGCCTGCTCGTTGTAGGTGCGCAGAGAGGCGGCGGCGCGCTCGCTCAGCACGTTGACCACGGCCGGCAGCTTGCGGAGCTGCTGGTAGGCGAGGTCACCGGCGCCGGCGGCGGCGTAGATCGGGGCGGGGAAGCGGGTGTTGGTCTGCTCGGTCATGTCGTCTCCTCGACGGTCTGCGGGGCTTCGTCGGCCGGCTGGTTGCGCAGGTTCTCGTTACGGAACGTCTCGTAGATCTGTGACAGCGACTGCTTCTGCGCGATCGTGAGCTCGGGATCGGCGGCGATGGCGGCCAGCACCCCTTGCTGACCCTCGCTGTCCAGCAGGCCGGCGCGCAGGTACATCGCGGGCGTCGACACCCGCAGCGCGCTGGCGATCTGCTGCAACACCTCGGCACTGGGCTTGCGCAGGCCGCGCTCGATCTGGCTCAGGTACGGGTTGCTCACACCGGCCTTGTCGGCCAGCTGGCGGAGCGAGATCTTGGCGGTCTGCCGCAGGTCACGGATGAAACCACCGATGTCCTGAGGCAGATCCTTCGGTGCGGCCATGCGTTCGAAGGTAGCGCGGAGTGCTAGCTCTTGCAAGCAAAGTGCTAACAAGAGCTAGCGTGAGACGTCTCACCGGACCGGGCGGACCACCCCGACCGGTTCCCCGCCGCCCAGCACCAGCTCCTCGATCACCGGCACGGTCACGCCGAGCCGGCGCAGCTCGTCCAGCAGTACCGGCGTCCGGGCCCGCATGCCACCGTCGTCGACCTTGATGGCGATCGCGCCCACCGACGGCACGGCCACCGCCACGACACCCTCGGCGCCACCCTTGGCCAGCAGGCCCGGCACCGCGCCCATCAGCACGGTGTCGTCGGCCCCGGTGCCGGCCACGAGCTCGGGATGCGCCCGCATCTCGTCGGCCACCCGGCGCTCTTCCGTGCCGGGATCGGCCTCGACCAGCCGCTGGAACGCGCGGGCCAGGCCGGTCAGCGACATCGCCAGCACGGGCGCCCCGCAGCCGTCGACCCCGGTCGCGGCGATCGGCTCGCCGGTCAGATCGGTCACCGCCTCGGCGATCGCCACCTGCAAAGGATGCTTCGGGTCGAGGTACGTCTCCAGCGGCCAGTCGTTGGCCGCGCAGGTGGCGAGCATGCCCGCGTGCTTGCCGGAGCAGTTCATCAGGACCCGCTCGGGACCGCCGCCGCCGCGGACCCAGGCGTCCCGGTCCTTCTCGGCGAGGGGCAGGGCCGTGGGGCAGCGCAGGGCGCCGACATCCAGGCCGGCGCCCTCGAGGATCTCCCGGACCCGCCGCGCGTGGAACGGCTCGCCGTAGTGGCTGCCGCTGATCAGGGCCAGGTCGGCGGCGTCGCGGGGCACCAGGCCGGCGCGCAGCATGCCGACGGTCTGCATCGGCTTGTTGGACGACCGGGGAAAGACCGGGCTGGTGACGTCTCCGCGGCTCTCGCCGCCGAGGACAGCGACCGAACCGTGGTGCACGCTCTCGACGAAACCGGAGCGCACCACCTCAGCGATGATCATTTCAGCCTCTAGTCCGATCAAGGGCGGCGGCGGGGTGGTTGGACGGGGGGACTCCCAGCAGCTCACGGGTCTCGGCGGTGGTCAGCGGCGGGCGCTGAGCGAGCTGGGCGAAGCCGGCCGCGCGGGCCACCAGCTGCATGTTCGACTCGACGGGGCGGCCCTTGGCGTACGTGACGGTGTCCTCCATGCCGACCCGCAGATGGCCGCCGGCCGAGAGCGAGGCCAGGATGACCGGGATCGCCGTACGGCCGATGCCCGTGGCCGAGAAGGTGGTGCCGGCCGGGAGATCGCGGATGGCCTGCTCACAGGCGGCCAGCGCGGCCAGCGTGCCCGGCATGCCGCCCGGCACGCCCATCACCAGGTCGACGTGCACGTGCCCGCCGAACGGCAGGCCGTGCTGCCCGAGCAGGCGCTGGAGCGTGGCGAGCTGGCCCAGGTCGAAGATCTCGTACTCCGGCACGATGCCCCGGTCCTGCATCCGGGTGTGCAGGTCGACGATGAACTCCCAGCGGTTGAGGAAGACGCCGTCGCCGAAGTTGACGGTGCCCATCGTGCAGGAGGCCATCTCGGGTCCGGCGTCGAGCACGGCCAGCCGGCCGGACTCGGGGTCGGTGACGGCGCCGCCCGAGGACAGCTGCACGATCAGGTCGGTCGATTCGCGCAACGCGGCGACGGTCGCGCGGAGCCGGCCCTGATCGAGGGTCGGCTCGGCGCGGTCGTCACGGATGTGCACGTGGATGATCGAGGCGCCCAGCGCCTCGCACTCCTTGGCGGTCGCCACGAGCTCGTCGAGGGTCACGGGCAGCGCGGGTACGGCTGCCTTGCTGCTCTCGGCGCCGGTCGGAGCGACGGTGATCACGGTACCGGTCATGGCACCGATCCTGCCTCAGGCCGGATCGATCGCGGCGGCGGACTCCCCTACCTTCAGCTCGGCGTCGTCGGCCACGTTGCGTTTGAGCACGGCCAGGGCGATCAGGCCCAACTCGTGGTGACGGACGGCGGTGCCGATGAAGCCGACCTCGCGGTCGCCGAGGACGACCGGGGTGCCCTTGGCCGGCGGCTGGTCGGTGGCGACGCCGTCGAAGTGGAGCAGCGCGAGGCGGCGCGGCGGGCGGCCCAGGTGGTGCACCCGGGCGACCGTCTCCTGGCCGCGGTAACAGCCCTTGTCCAGGTGGACGGCGGCGGCGATGAAGTCGGCCTCGGCCGGGATCGTGCGGTGGTCGGTCTCCCAGCCGAGGCGGGGCGTGCGGTGCTCGACGCGGATCGCCTCATAGGCCCACAGGCCGGCCAGCGGCACCCCGAGCTTCTCGATGACGGCCGTCTTCTCGGCCCTCGGAATCAGAAGATCAATTCCCAGGGGTACGCGTCGAGCCAGGCCCCCGGCGTAAGGCGTCACGGCGTACACACTCGTGGAATGACCCGGCACCTCGCCGGCGGCGAATTTCGCTCCTGGAACCTCGCTGATCCGCGGCGCCGCCAGCGTGGGGAACAGGTCGGCCGCGCCCGGGCCCACGAGTGACAGGACGGCCATCTCGGATGTGGCGTCGCGCGGCTCGACTCGCGTGAAGAACCGCATCATTTCCAGATATTTCAGCAAACCGGCGCCGGCACCGGGCTCGGTGTCGAGCCATGCGGTCGTGCCGTCCTCGGTGACGTACGCGTGCTGCTCGACGTGGCCGTTGGGCGAGAGGACGAGCAGCTCGGTCCCGGTGCCCTCCGACAAATCCGACAAATGCTGAGTCGTCAGGGTGTGGAGCCAGGAGGCGCGCTCCTCGCCCGGCACGGCGATCACGTTCCGGTGGGACCGGTCGACCAGGCCCACGGCGGTGGCCAGGGTGCGCTGCTCGCGCATCGGGTCGCCGTAGTGCACCGGCACACCCGCGTCGGTGGACGTGGGGTCGAGATCCTCGGCCATCACGACTGTCATCTCACAGCTCCTTGCAGTCCCCGCAGACCCCG
This sequence comes from Actinoplanes sp. NPDC000266, assembly GCF_042899005.1. Classification (NCBI taxonomy): domain Bacteria; kingdom Bacillati; phylum Actinomycetota; class Actinomycetes; order Micromonosporales; family Micromonosporaceae; genus Actinoplanes; species Actinoplanes sp. NPDC000266. Next base: position 76,617 of record NZ_JBIAZI010000005.1, on the reverse strand, counting down.
AAGAGCGAGACGTGGCCGACGTCGACCCGGAAATCCCGCTCGGCGAGGAGCCGGTCGGTGACCGGCTGCATCACCGACGGGTCTACCTCAGAAATCGACCCGCATCCACGGCAGACCAGGTGAACGTGCTGATCCTCACCCGCCGTGTGGTAGGTCGGCGACCCGTGGGACAGGTGGGTGTGGTTGACCAGCCCGAGCTCCTCGAGGAGCTCGAGCGTGCGGTAGACCGTCGTGATGTTGACGCCGGCCGCCCGCTCACGCACGTGGTTGTGCACCTGCTCGGGCGTGGCGTGGCCGAGCTCGTGCACTGCTTCGAGGATGAGCTGGCGCTGCGGGGTGAGCCGCAGGCCACGCTCCCGGAGCATGGCGGCTAGCGAAGTGGCGGACACGTAACGAAGATTACGCTCTTTTACTCAGCCGCCGATGCGCAGCAACCGCGCCGACATGTGCGGGCGCAGGCCGCTCTGGCCCACCGCCTGCTCATGGGCGTAGAGCAGCGCCCCGTCGACGATGCCGAAGAGCCGCTGGCCACCGGTCACGGCCAGGCCCGAGGGCACGTACGCGATCGCGTCGGCCTCCATCTCCAGCCGCGTGGTGCCGATGACCTTGCCGACGTAGAGCTCGGCCACCCCGTCGGCGGTGATCATCGTGGCTTCCATCTCGTCGGTGGCCCGGCCGTCGTTGAGCACCGGCCGCCAGAAGCCCGACTCGACGATCCACTCGCCGGTCGCCTCGGACGCCTCGTTGAGCCGCCACGAGCGCGAGTCCCAGCGCAGGAACGGACGGCCGTCGTGGCTGATCCGCACCTCCTGGGCGAAGTCGTAGTCCTGCTCCTCGGGGAAGCCACCCTGCCCGCGGCCGCGCCACAGGCCGATGAACGGCAGCAGGCCCAGCAGGGCCGGGTGCAGATCGGGGCCGGAACGAAGGTCGTGGGTGTCCTCGTAGGGATAAGCCTCGACCGGAGGAGCGTTCAGCCAGGGCGGCGGGCCCAAAGGATTCTCACTCACCAACGCCCCCTAGAAACGCGCATAGCCAAATAGCCGAAACCGCCCGCCAGGCCGCCCAGACCGGCGACGAGCAGGCTCACGAACCCGATTTCCGTAACCATGACCGGCCCATCCTATGCTGGCCCTCATGGCACGCTTGCTGGTCGTCAAGGCAACCGCCGGGGCCGACGCCCCCGAGCGCTGTTCACAGGCATTCACGGTGGCGTCCACGGCCGCGGCGTCCGGCGTGGACGTGTCGTTCTGGCTGACCGGCGAGTCGGCCTGGTTCGCCCTGCCCGGCCGGGCCGCCGAGTTCGAGCTCCCGCACGCGGCCCCCCTGCCCGACCTGCTCGACCTGCTGCTGTCCAGCGGCCGGGTGACGGTCTGCACGCAGTGCGCGGCCCGCCGCGACATCACTCCCGGTGACGTCCTCCCCGGCATCCGCATAGCCGGCGCCGCCGCCTTCGTCGAGGAGATCATGGGCGAGGGCGCCCAGGCTCTCGTCTACTGAGCGGCGCAGCCGGTGGTGACGCTGACTCTCAACAGGTCCCCGTCCGGGCTGACCACGAGCGAGTCGGAGCCGATCCGATAGGCGCGCACCGACTTGTCGGCCCGGATCACCTCGGCGCCGTCGCTGACCGTGGCCAGAGCGGCGGCCAGGTCCTTCGACAGAGGCACACCAGCCGCGACGTACGTCGCCACGACCGTTTCATCGGGACATAGGGCGGCGAAGGTCTCCGGGGTGTCGCCCTGCCCCAGAGCCCGCACGGCCCGTTGGAAGATGGCCGGAGCCGGGCCGGCCCGCGGATCCTCGCGGTCGAGATCGTCCGCGCGGGGACGGCAACCCGTCGACAGCCGCAGCGTCAGCACCTGGGCGGTCGCCTCGGCCGTGCCGTCGACGCCGATGAAGTCACCGGCATCGGAGTGGAACGACAGCCGCGTGCCGCCGCGCCCCTCCCCCAGCTCGGTCTGGTAGCCGCCGGGAAGCGCCTTGCTGATCGCCTCCATCGAGGTCTTCATGTCGCCCCGAGGCACGTAGACGGTCACGTCCCGCGCCCCGGCCACACCCTCGCGCACGGGAGTCACCCGGCAGCCGTCGACCAGTTCCAGCTCGCCGAGCACGACCGCCCGGCCCGGCCCTTCGGCCGCCGCCACCAGGGCACCGGCCGCCCGCTGAAGGTCGGCCACGGCCAGCCCGATGTCACGCTGCTCGGGCACGGTGGGCCGCTCATGCCCGACCGACCAGACCGCCAGGACCGCGACCACCACGATCCACGCCCCGACCACTCCGATGAGCCACCATCGCCGCTTCGTCGGCGCCTCCGGCGGAAAGCCACCCGCGGAAGACGGATAACCGGCCCCGGGCGGGGAGTTCGTTGTCGGTGGCTGGTCGGTCATCGGCGGAGGGCCGCGTATTCGGGGGAGGCCAGGAAGCGGTCGACGATCTCGGCCGTGCCGGGGGTGAACGGGCGGGCCGGCACCTCGGCGGGCGGGATGAACAGCATCGCGGCGCCCTCGCCGAGGACCACGTCGGACTGGGTCGCGTCGGTGGGGGCGTAGAAGTAATTCTTCACCCTGCCCTCTGACGGCAGCTCCTGGCGGGCGAACAACCGCACCGGCTCGGACGGGCCGATCGACGCCTCCTCCCACAGCTCGCGCACCGACGCCTCGGCCGGGGTCTCGCCCTCCTCGACGGAGCCGCCCGGGAGGCCCCAGACGTTCGGGTAGTACGGCGCCTTGTCGTCGCGCAGCTGGAGCAGCAGGGCGCCGGTGGCGTCGACGACGAACGTGCAGGCGATCTGAATCATTTGCCGGCCAGCCTCCGCAGGGCGCCGACGGCCACGTCGGCGCGGGTCGTGTACCAGAACGGGGGCAGTGACTTGCGCAGGAACGCGCCGTAGCCCCGGGCCGTTTCGAGCCGGGAGTCGAGCACCGCGACCACGCCCTTGTCGCCGGTGGCGCGGATCAGGCGGCCGACGCCCTGTGCCAGGCGGACCGCGGCGATCGGCACGCTGACCGAGGCGAAGCCGGAGCCTCCGTTCGCGTCCACGGCGGCCGAGCGGGCCGCGGCCAGCGGCTCGTCGGGGCGGGGGAACGGCAGGCGGTCGATCACCACCAGCTGGCAGGAATCGCCCGGCACGTCGACGCCCTGCCAGAGCGACATCACGCCGAACAGGCAGCTTTCCTTCTGCTCCCGGAACTTGCGGACCAGCAGCGGCAGCGACTCCTCGCCCTGGAGCAGGATCGGCAGGTCGGTGCGGGCGCGCAGCAGCTCGGCGGCCTGGGTGGCCGCCTTGCGGGACGAGAAGAGCCCGAGCGTGCGGCCGCCGAGCGCCTCGACCAGCTTGACCAGTTCCTCGCCGGCGGCGTCGGGCAGGCCGGACATCTGCGGACGGGGCAGGTGCGCGGCGACGTACAGAATGCCCTGTTTGGGGTAATCGAAGGGTGATCCGACGTCGAGTGATGTCCAGCCGTCGCCCGAGGCCGTGGGTGCCTCGGTGGCCGGTGTCGGCGCCGAGGCGGCGACGGGCAGGCCGAGCGAGCGGGCGACCGTGTCGAAGCGGCCGCCGAGGGTCAGGGTGGCCGAGGTGGCGACGACCGTGCGATCGGCATAGAGGCCCTGGGAGAGCGTGCCGGCGACCGAGAGCGGGGCCACCACGAGCGCGCGGCGGCCGGAGCCCATGTCGGATTTCTCGACCCAGGCGACGTCGAAGGCGTCCTCTTCGAGCAGGCGCTGGGCGGTGTCGCTCAGGTCGCCGATCGCGGCCTTGGCCTGTTGCTTGCGGACCGGGTCGGAATCGTCGGACTTGACGTCGCCGATCGCGGTGAGCGCGGCCCGGGTGGCCGACTCGAGCAGCGTGAGCGCGTGGCGCAGCGGCTGGGGCAGGCCCGAGGTGATGCGGCCGGCCGGCACGTCGGCCAGGCCGACGGTGAGCGCGTCGGCCGCCTCGGCCAGCGACTCGGACACCGCGGGCGGGATCAGGGTGCGGGCCCGGCGGGCCGAGCGCTCGACCGCGTCGGGGGTCAGCTCGGCCTGCGAGGCGGCCGAGACCCGGTCGGCCAGCTCGTGGGCCTCGTCGATGACCAGCAGCTTGTGCGGCGGGACGATGTGGCGCTCGGCCAGCATGTCGACCGCGAGCAGGCTGTGGTTGGTCACCACGATGTCGGCCTCGCGGGCCCGGGCGCGGGAGGCCTCGGCGAAGCACTCGGCGCCGTACGGGCATTTGGCCGCTCCGACGCAGTCGCGGGCCGGCATCGAGACCTGGCGCCAGGCGGTGTCGTCGACGCCCGGGTCGAGCTCGTCGCGGTCGCCCGTCTTCGTCTTCTCGGCCCAGGCCTGGAGGCGCTGGATCTGCTTGCCGAGCTTGCCCGCCTCGCCCAGCCACTGGGTGGCCCGCTGCGGCGGCGCGTCGTCGAAGAGCGTGTCGGTCGGCGCCTCCTCGTCGGCGTGTTCCATCTTGGCCACACACAGGTAGTGGTGGCGGCCCTTGAGCACGGCGAAGGTGGGCTTGCGGCCGAGGACCGGCTCGACCGCCGCGGCCAGGCGGGGCAGGTCGTGTTCGACGAGCTGGTTCTGCAGGGCCAGGGTGGCGGTGGAGATCACCACGGGGCCGTCCACGAGCAGCGAAGGGGTCAGGTAGGCCAGGCTCTTGCCCGTGCCGGTGCCGGCCTGGACGAGCAGATGCTCACGGTCGCGTATGGCTTTGTCGATGGCCGCCACCATGGCCTGCTGGCCGGGGCGGGCGGCTCCGCCGGGGACGGCCCCGACGGCGGCGGCGAGGAGTTGCTCGGCGGTGGCCTTCTTCTTCGTAGCTGCGGGCACGCGGAGACGGTACCCGCCACCACCGACAGAAGCCGACCACCGTTAGGGTTCTCGCATGCCGAACGAGACGGTCCGGGTCGTCTACACCAAGTACGACGGTTCGGCCCACCGGGACTATCCGGCCCGCCGGTTCGACGAGGACGACCTCGGCGTGTGGGTGGGTGTCACCCGCGGCACGTCGTCGGTCTACCACGGCCGGCCGAGTGTCGAGCAGATCCCGTTCGTCCTGCTCATCCCCCATCACGCCTGGTGGACGGGCATGTTCAACCCGCCGCCGCGGACCAGTGAGGTCTACTGCGACATCACCACGCCGGCGCGGTGGGAGGGCGACACGGTGCACATCGTCGACCTCGACCTCGACGTGGTGCGCCGGCGCTCGACCGGCGTGGTCGAGCTGCGCGACGAGGACGAGTTCGCCGAGCACCGCGAGCTCTTCGGATATCCCGACGATCTCGTACGGGAGGCCCGCGCGGCCGCCGACAAGCTGCTGGTGGCCCTGGGCGACGGCAGCGAGCCGTTCGCCGGCCACTTCCACAAGTACCTACAGAAGGTCGCTGACTAGCACTTTCACCGGGTTCAGCTGCTGGAACATGCCGGTGATCCGGCCGCCTTCGACGGTGAGCCCGAGCGCGGCGCGCAGCGGCCGCCCGTCGGCGTAGCGGCCGGAGGCGTAGACCCCGGGCATCCCGTTGACCAGGGCGGGCGTGAAGACGGCGTCGTCGCCGAGCCGCTTGCCGGTGATCACGCCCAGGAAGAAACGGGCCACGTTGTCGGCGCCGACGACCGGGCGGCGGGCCGTGTTGAACCAGCCGCCGCCGTCACTGATCGACACCACGTCGGGCGCCAGCAGGGCGGCCAGCTCGCGGACGTCGCCGCCGTTCACGGCCTCGAGGAAGGCGGCCAGCACGCGGCGCTGCTCGGCCTGGTCGGTGGTGTGCCGCACCTGCCCGTCGGCGACCGCCCGGCGCCCGCGCGAGGCGTGCTGGCGCGCGGTCGCCTCGCTGCCACCCAGCACCTGGGCGATCTCGTCGAACGGCACGGCGAAGGCGTCGTGCAGCACGAGAGCGACCCGCTGCTCGGGGGTGAGCCGCTCGAGCACCACGAGCAGGGCCAGGCCGACCTGGTCGCGCCGCTCGGCCGTGCCGGCCGGGTCGTCGTCGGGGTCGACGAACAGCTCGGGCAGCCACTGACCGGGGTACGCCTCGCGGGCCACCCGGGCCGACTTGAGCACGTCGAGGCAGAGCCGCCCGGTGACCGTCGTGAGCCAGCCGCGCGGATCGCGGATGTCGTCGTCCGCGTTCTTCGAGTAGCGCAGCCAGGCCTCCTGCACCACGTCCTGGGCCTCGGCCGCGCTGCCGAGCATCCGGTAGGCCACCGAGAACAGGTGCGGGCGGTGGACCTCGAACTCCTCGACGGACGGCATGGGGGAATTCTGAACGAGATTGCCCGGCCGTGGGTAGCACATGTGACACAGTGAAAACGCACATTTAGGACTATTACGGATGGTGCGCTGTGAACGACGCCGTGACGATCGTGAGTGGCCTCACCGGGGTCGCGGCCGTGGCCGGAGCGGTCGCGGCCGCGGTCCGGGTCCGCCGGCCCAGTCCCTATCAGGCCGCCGGGCACGCCATCGCCCGGCCGGCCGACCTCGACCCGCTCCCCGCGGTGCTGAGGCACGGCCTGGGCGGCCTGACCGTGCCGGTCACCCCCGGGCCGCACGGCGAGCTGTTCCTCGGCCCCGGAGCGCCGCAGCCCGGCCGCACGCTGCGCCGGCTGGTGCTGTCCCCGCTCTTCGCGCGGGCACGGGCCCAGGGCGGCCGGCTCGCCCGCGGGCAGCAGGCGCCGTTCCGGCTCGCCGTCGAGTTCACCGGGGCCATCCGTGACGCCGAGACACTCCTGCAGGCGTACCGCATGCTCGATCAGCAGTTGCGGGACCACGCCGCCCTCCTCAGCCACGGCGACGGCGACGAGCTGACACCGGGCGCGGTCACGGTCTCGATCGCCGGCATCGTCGACGTGCGCGAGCTGCTGGCGGCCGACCGGGTGCGGTACGCGTTCGCCGAGGGGACCTTCGACGACATCGGCTCCCAGGCCGCGCCTCCGGGGCTCGTCCCGATGATCAGTGAGTCGTGGAGCCGCCGGTTCGGCTGGGACGGCCGCGAGCCGATCCCGGCCGAGGAACGCCATCTGCTGCACGCGCTGGTGCGCTCGGCCCACGAGGACGGACGTACGGTGCGGATCTCCGGTCTGCCCGAAGGAACGCGCAAGGCCCGGCAGGCGATCTGGACGGAGCTGGGTGACGCCGGCGTCGACGTCATCGCCGACAATGACCAGCGCGGCCTGGCGCGGCACCTGCGCCGCCATCCGGTCAGCGAGTGGGTGGCCCGCGAGCCGCTGCCGACCCGGGCCGTCCGGCGCGGCTCACCGAGGCCCACCGCGCCCCGTGGCGATCGTCGCCGCGAGCCCGTTTAACAGGCGAACGAAAGGTAAACCACGGGAGGCCTTAGCATTCCTGGAGATCCATCCCCAGCTTGCCGATCGAGGTCGCCCCGTGAAGTTCTCATTCCGTCCCGTCGAGGGAGCCTTCTACGAGCTCTTCACGAAGGCGGCGCACAACCTCGTGAAGGGCACCGAGCTGCTCAACGAGCTGGCGCTGCCCGGTGTGGACGTGCAGTCGGTCAGCGATCGGCTGACCGATGTCGAGCACGACAGTGACCAGATCACCCACGATCTGTACAAGAAGATCAACTCCACCTTCATCACGCCGTTCGACCGCGAGGACATCTACTCGCTCGGCTCACAGCTCGACGACGTGATGGACCACCTCGAGGCCGTCGGAAATCTTCTTTACCTGTACGGCCTGACCGAGCTCCCGTCACTGCCGCGCGAGATGCACGAGCTGGTCAACGTCCTCGACCAGCAGGCGAAGATCACCGCCGAGGCGATGCCGAAGCTGCGCGCCATGAAGGGTCTCGACGAGTACTGGATCGAGATCAACCGCCTGGAGAACGAGGGCGACCGCGCCTATCGCATGCTGCTGGTCCGGCTCTTCTCCGGCGAGTACGACGCGCTGACCGTCCTGAAGATGAAGGAGGTGGCCGACGAGCTCGAGGCCGCCTGCGACGCCTTCGAGCACGTGGCCAACACGGTCGAGACCATCGCGGTCAAGGAGTCCTAGACCTTGTCGCCCGAGCTCATCGCCGTCCTGGCGGTCATCATCGCCGCGATGGCGTTCGATTACACAAACGGTTTCCACGACGCCGCCAACGCCATCGCCACCAGCATCAGCACGCGGGCCCTGACCCCCCGGGTCGCCCTGGCCATGGCCGCGATCGGCAACTTCATCGGCGCCCACCTGGGCGGCGAGGTCGCCAAGACCGTCGGCGACGGCCTGGTCACCCTGGAACCGGGCGTGGCCAGCCTCGGCGTCGTCTTCGCCGGAGTCGTCGGCGCCGTCGCCTGGAACCTCATCACCTGGTATTTCGGGCTGCCCTCGAGCTCGTCCCACGCCCTGTTCGGCGGCCTGGTCGGCGCGACCCTGCTCGCCTCCTCCCAGGGCAGCGTCCAATGGGGCAACATCGTCAACAAGGTGCTGATCCCGATGGTCGCCTCGCCGATCGTCGGCCTGATGCTGGGCTTCGTCGTGATGGTCGCCATCATGTGGATCTTCCGGCGCGGCAACCCGGGCAAGCTGAACCGGGGCTTCCGCCACGCCCAGACGCTCTCGGCCGCCGCCATGTCCGTCGGCCACGGCATCCAGGACGCGGCGAAGACCATGGGCATCGTGGTGCTGGCCCTCTACACGGGCGGCTTCCAGGACAGCCCCACCGAGATCCCGTGGTGGGTCTACATCACCACGGCGACGATGCTGGCCCTGGGCACCTACTCGGGCGGGTGGCGCATCATCCGTACGCTCGGCCGCAAGATCATCGATCTCGGCCCGGCCGAGGGCTTCGCCGCCGAGACGGTCGCCAGCTCGGTGCTCTTCTTCAACGCGTACGTGCTGCACGCACCCATCTCGACCACCCACACGATCACCTCGGCGATCATGGGCGTGGGCGCCACGAAGCGCCTGAACGCGGTCCGCTGGAACGTGGCCGGCAACATCGTGATCGCCTGGGTGACCACGTTCCCGGCCGCCGGCCTGATCGCCTGCGGCATCTACCTGCTGGTGCGCCCGTTGTTCGGCTAACTTTCGGCGGGAGCGTCGTCGCCCAGATCGGCCCGGAGCCGGTCGTTGGCCCGTTCGAGGGCGCTGAGCACGATGGCCCGCTCGGCCACCGTGGCCGACCCGATGATCTGCTCGGCCAGGTCGTTCCAGGCGTCCTCGATGCGGGGGATCAACTTCAGCCCCTTCTCGGTGATCACGATCCGCACCTGCCGCCGATCCCCCGGCACCGGCTCCCGCCGGAACCACCCACCGGCGCCGAGCCGGGCCAGACTGCGGGTGGCGGTCGGCGGCTCGACCCCGAGCCGCGCGGCCAGCTCGGTCACGGTGATCCCGTCCGGCTCCTGGGCCAGCTGCCAGAGCAGGACGTCCTGCCCGGGGTGGAGGCCGAGCTCACCGAGCCGCCGGGCCTTGGCCACCCGATAAAGCTGGCCCATCTTGTTCAGCGCCGCATTGACGCGCATGACCTCGACGCTCTTCACCATCGAAGGATAGCCAGCTAACGATCTTGCCGCAGCACAACCCGATAGCCGGCTAACGACCGCACCAGTAAGTTACCCGGATGGACACCGGGACTGAGGAACTGCGGAACGCGCATGACGTGCTGTCGGAGTGGTACGCCGAGAATCTGACCGGGGTACTCGAGAGCATGCCCATCGAGCGGGCGATGCTCGACCTGTTCGCCGAGCTCACCACGGCCGAGGGCACTGACGTCGCGGACGTGGGCTGCGGCACCGGCCGCCTTCTGCCCTACCTCGCGGGCCGGGGCCTGTCGCCGCGCGGCGTGGATCTCTCGCCCAAGATGATCGAGGTCGCCCGGCGGGACAACCCCGGCTTTCCTTACGAGGTCGCCGACGTGCGCGCGTTGCCGTTCGACGACGCGTCGCTGGCCGGAGTGGTGTGCTGGTTCTCGCTGATCTACCTGGCGCCGGACGCCCGGGTTCCGGCCTTCGCCGAACTCGCCCGGGTCGTGCAGCCGGGCGGATATCTGGTGGCCGCCTTCAAGCACGGCGACGGCGCTCGGCACCGTAACGCTCCCGGCAGCCGCGTCGAGAGCTTCGGCATCGACTTCGACCGGTACTGGCTCTCCGCCCAGGAGATGGAGGACCGCTTCGCCGCCGCGGGGTTCGCCCTGATCTTCGAGGGTCGCACTCCGCAGCCCGGAGGATCGGAGCCGCCGTACGGGTACATGCTCGTCCGCCGGACCGGATCAGGCCAGTGAGGGGCGCCAGGCCGGGACCGACCGAGCCGCTCGCGAGCAGGAGCTCGCAGGGCAGCCGAGGCCGAGATGGCCGTCCACGGCCTTACCGGCGCCCGCGGCTCGATGGGTCTCGAGAGCCTCGGACGGTTCCTTCTGCGGTCCGAGACGATGGCCTCTTCACGCATCGAAGGCCTTCAGGTCTCCGCGCAGCAGGAGGCGCCGGCCGAGTTCGCGTCGGTCAAGGAGGCGCCAGTCGCGGGCTTCACCGAGAATGCCCGGCTCGTGGCGAACAACAACGTGACGCTCCGGCAGGCCGCGGGAGAACTGGCCGTGTGCGAGGTCATCGGACCCGGCGCCTTCTGTGATCTGCACCGGGCGCTACTTCCGGAACACCCCCAGCAAGGACTCCGTGATCGCCAGAACTGGATCGGTGGCAGCGACTGGCATCCGCTCGATGCCGATTTCGTGCCGCCGCCGCCCGATGAGGTGCCGAGGTTGATCGAGGATCTGGCTGACTACATCACGGGAGCGGTCCACGCCCCGTTACTGCAAGCCGCCCTGGCCCACGCTCAATTCGAGACCATCCATCCGTTCGCGGACGGCAACGGACGCGTCGGACGCGCTCTCATCCACACCGTCCTGACCGGTCGCGGGCTGACCCAGGCTGCGGTGCTTCCAGTGAGCCTCGTCCTCCTGACGCGGTCGCGCGAATACGTCGAAGGCCTGACGGCTTATCGCTATCTCGGTCCCATCGACGGGCAGGCCGCCGTGACCGGCACCGCCGAGTGGTTCCGGGTCTTCCTCCAAGCGGTGGCCGTCGCGGTCGAGCAGGCGCAGCAGTTCGTCACTCAGCTCAGCGAAATGCAGGATCACTGGTCGAGCCGCTACTCGCCGCATCGTCTGCGAAGCGGGTCGAAGCCACAACCTCGCGCGGACTCGGCGGTCATGCGCCTGCTGCCTCTCCTGCCCGAGGCGCCGGTCGCCACGGCGCAGTCCGCGCAGCGTCTGCTGGAAGTCTCGTTCCCCGCCGCTCGCGCCGCCCTGGAGGACCTGGCCGGCGCGGCCGCAGAGCAGGTGAGAGAGCGCCAGGCCGGGACCGTCCCCCGGCCTGGCGAGCATTCTCAGATCTGCCACCACACCGTCGTGTCGGGTGGGAGCTCGATCTCGGTGGGGGTGCCGCCGACCGGGCCACTCGTGAGCAGGAGCTCACCCGGCGGGGTGAAGCGGACCGGGGCCACGCCCATGTTGACCGTGCAGCGGAAGCTCGGGCCTCGGTCGAGGACCAGCAGGCCCTCGGGGGCCTCCTGCCAGGTCAGGTCGTCGCCCGACAGGAGCTTGCGGCGCAGGGCCAAAGCGTCCCGGTAAAGGGTCAGCGTGGAGCCGGCCACGCCGTCCTGGGCCTCGACGCTCAGCGACGCCCACGCGTCGGGCTGGGGCAGCCAGGACGGGCCGCCCTCGGGGCCGAAGCCGTACGGGGCCGTCGTGCCCGACCACGGCAGCGGCACCCGGCAACCGTCGCGGTAGCCGTCCTGGCCGGTGGCCCGGTGGAAGGCCGGGTCCTGGCGGACCTCCGGCGGCAGGTCGATCACCTCGGGCAGGCCCAGTTCCTCGCCCTGGTAGAGGTAGGCCGAGCCGGGCAGGGCCAGGAGCAGCAGGGACGCCGCCCGGGCGCGGCGCAGGCCGGCCACCGGGTCGACCTCGGTGGGCCTGCGGCCGGCCACGTCGCCCTCGGAAGTCTGGAGCAGGCGGTTGGTGTGGCGGACCACGTCGTGGTTCGACAGGGTCCACGTCGCCGGTGCGCCGACCTCGCCCATCGCGGCCAGCGACGCGTCGATGACGGCGCGCTGGTCGGCGACGTTCCACGGGGTGGCCAGGTAGCTGAAGTTGAACGCCTGGTGGAGCTCGTCGGGGCGTACGTAATCGGCCACCCGGGCCAGGGTGGGCGCCCACGCCTCGGCCACGGCGATCCGCTCGCCCTGATATTCGTCGAGGATGCGCCGCCAGCTGCGGTAGATCTCGTGCACGCCGTCGCGGTCGAAGCACGGGCTCTCGCCGACGTCGAGCAGGTGCCACTCGGTCGCGCGGCCGATGTCGGGCAGGCCGGCCTCCTTGACCAGGCCGTGCGCGACGTCGATGCGGAAGCCGTCGACGCCCAGGTCGAGCCAGAACCGCAGGATGGTGCGGAACTCGTCGGCCACCGCCGGGTGGTCCCAGTTGAAGTCGGGCTGCTCGGGGGCGAACAGGTGCAGGTACCACTGGCCGTCGGGCACCTGGGTCCACGCGGGGCCGCCGAAGATGGAGGGCCAGTCGTTGGGCGGGAGGTCGCCCCGGCCGTCGCGGAAGTGGTAGCGCTCGCGCAGCGGCGAGCCCGGACCCTCCCGGAGAGCCTGCTGGAACCACGCGTGCTGGTCGGACGAGTGGTTGGGCACCAGGTCGACGATCACCCGCAGGCCGAGGTCGTGGGCGTCGGCGACCAGGTCGCGGGCGTCGTCCACCGAGCCGAACAGCGGGTCGACGACCCGGTAGTCGGCCACGTCGTAGCCGGCGTCGGCCTGCGGGGACAGGTAGAACGGCGACAGCCAGACCGCGTCGACGCCCAGGTCGCGCAGGTAGGGCAGCCGGCTGCGGATGCCGGGCAGGTCACCGACGCCGTCGCCGTTCGCGTCGGCGAAGCTGCGCGGGTAGATCTGATAAATGACAGCGGACCGCCACCACGAATCACTCATGATCGTGACGGTAGCAGGGTTACTAACTCGTGTTACATCACCGGTTTAGCCGTTGAATCGCGGACGATCAGCGTGGTACCGAGGACCTGGCGCGGATGCTGGTCCTCGCCCCGGATGGCCGAGATGAGGAAGTCGGCGGCGGTGCGGCCCTTCGTCACGATCGGCTGCCGTACGGTGGTGAGCCGCGGCCGGAACCACGCCGACTCGGCCAGATCGTCGAACCCGGTCACCGAAACGTCACCGGGCACGTCCAGCCCGAGCTCGGCCAGCGCGTCCACCGCCCCGTAGGCCAGCACGTCGGACAGGGCCAGGATCGCGGTCGGCCGCGGGTCACGGGCCATCAGCTCCCGGGCCGCCTTGTATCCCTCGGTGCGCGACACCGGCACCTCGGCCAGGGCCACGTCGTTCATGCTCAGCCCGACGCCGGCCAGGGCCTCGCCGATGCCGGCCAGACGGCGCCCGAGCGGCCCGCGGTGGCCGCCGGTCAACGGCCCCGGGTCGATGGAGAGCACGGCCAGCCGCCGGTGGCCCAGTTCGAGCAGGTAGCGGGCCACCTCGTACGCCCCGCCGCGGTCGTCGACCTCGACGCTCGGCGCGTTCTCGTAGCGGTCGCTGTCGATCAGCACGAACGGGGCGCCACGCCGCTCCAGCTCGGCCACCTCGGCGCCCTCGGTCTGCAGACCGCAGACGATGAAGCCGTCGGCCGCGGCGACCGGGATGGCCTTGAGCACCGAGTCCTGCAGCGGCGGGCTGAGCAGGAGCGTGTAGCCCTCCTGGTCGCAGACCTGGCCGACACCCATCAGGAACCGGGCGTAGTACGGATTTTCCAGCACCTGGGCCAGCTTCTGCGGCAGCAGCACGCCGATCGAGTTCGTGGCCCCGGACTGCAGCATCCTGGCCAGCGGGCTGGGCGTATATCCCAGCTCGCCGGCGACCGCGAGGATGCGCTCGCGGGTCGCCGACGAGATGCGCTGGGGGTTGTTGAAGGCGAACGAGACGGCGGACCGGGAGACACCAGCGGCCTTGGCCACATCGCTCGACGTCGGCTTGCCGCCGACCTTTTTCGACGGCATCCGATCACACTAGTCGCTAGTAGACGACACCGATTTCCTCACGAATCGTGTCGAGCAGCGTCATGATCTCCAGAGTCGTGGCGTGCGGCATGAGCGGGCTCTCCTGCTCGCCGGCCAGGATGGCGCGCTGCACCTCGGCCGCCTCGAACTGATAGCCGCTGCCCTCGAACGGGAAGTCGAAGGTCTCCGGCTCTTTACCCGCCCGGTGAAGCTGGAACGAGCGCGGCACGAAGAAGCCCGGCGGCAGCTCGATGCGCCCCTCGGTGCCGGTGATCGTCGCGTTGTTGCGGCTCTCGCCGTTGATGCTGCACGTGATCGCGGCGACCGCGCCCGGCTCGTAGCCGAGCAGGACGCCGGTGTTCTCGTCCACCCGCTCCGGGGTCAGGTGGGCCCAGGCCTGCACCGAGGCTGGGGTGCCGAGGATCAGGTGGACCAGGTTGATCGGGTAGACGCCGAGGTCGAGCAGGGCGCCGCCGCCGAGCTTGGGGTCGCGCAGCCGGTGCTCGGCGTCGAACGGGCCCTGGAGGCCGAAGTCGGCGTGGATGGCGCTGACCCAGCCGATCGCGCCCTCCTCGACCAGCTCGGCGATCTTGCGGATGGCGGGGTTGAGCCGCATCCACATGGCCTCCATGAGGAAGACGCCCTTGTCCCGCGCGGCGGTGACCACCTCGGCCGCGGTCAGCAGGTCGAGCGTGATCGGCTTCTCGACCAGGACGTGCTTCCCGGCCTCGATGCAGAGCAGGGCGGCCTCGGCGTGGAAGGCGTGCGGCGTGGCGATGTAGACGACGTCGACGTCGGGGTCGGCGGCGAGGTCGGCGTACGAGCCGTGCGCGCGGGCGAAGCCGAACCGCTCGGCGAACGCGGTGGCGGTCTCGGCCGACCGCGATCCGACGGCGGCGAGCTCGGCGCCGGGCACGAGCGGCAGGTCGGCGGCGAACGTGGCGGCAATCCCGCCGGGGCCGAGAATGCCCCAGCGAACCTTCTGTGCGGTCATGATCCTTACGGTATCGTCCGCACCCGCAAGCGGACTGCCTTCAGTCCGCTTTTGGGTGGCGGGTGGGGTGGTTGGATGGGGGAGGATCGAACGGTGACCGACTCGACACCATTCAGCCTTCCGCCCGCAATGGTCAAAAGGGCACGCGAGTTCAGCGGCACTCCAGCTTCCGTCCGCGACGCGGCCACCGTCGTGCTTCTGCGCCCTTCGGGCGATTCCTTCCAGCTGTACGTCTTGAAGCGCGCCACCACGATGGTCTTCGGCGGCCTCTACGCGTTCCCCGGCGGCGGCGTGGATCCGTCAGACCGCCCTCTCACCATCCGCGACGACTGGTCCCGGCTGCTCGGCGTGCCCGACGAGCAGGCCCGCGCGGTGGTCGGCGCCGCGGCCCGCGAGCTCTTCGAGGAGGCCGGGGTCCTGCTGGCCGGTCCGGTCGAGCAACCCGACCGCACGATCAGAGACGTCAGCACCGCCGAATGGGAAGCCGAGCGCGTCGCCCTGGCCGCCCGCGAGCAGACCCTCACCGAGCTCCTCGACCGTCACCACCTGCGCCTGCGCGACGACCTGCTCTTCCCCTGGGCCCGCTGGATCACGCCGGAGTTCGAGCCGAGGCGGTTCGACACCTGGTTCTTCGTCTCTCTCCTGCCGGAAGGCCAGACGGCCCGCGACGTCTCCGGAGAGAGTGAGGGCACCCAATGGTCCGGCCCGGAAGCCGCGTACGGCCTGGCCATGCTCCCACCGACGCGCTCGACCGTTGACTCGTTACGACCGTACAAAAAAATAGCTGAAGTGGTCGCCGCCTCGAGCCGCCGCAATGCCGCGACGCCCGTCCAGCCTCGCGTGGAATTCACCGAAGACGGCGGCGCCCTGCTGCACATTCCTTAGCAGCAGGGCGCCTTCCATAAAAAGACGAACTCAGCCGAAGCGGCCGGTGATGTAGTCCTCGGTCTTCTTCTCCGACGGGTTGCTGAAGATCTTCTGCGTGTCGTCGTACTCGATCAGACGGCCCGGGTCGCCCGTCTTGTCGATCGAGAAGAAGCCGGTCTTGTCGCTGACGCGAGCCGCCTGCTGCATGTTGTGCGTGACGATGATGATCGTGAAGCGGTCCTTCAGCTTGAACATCAGGTCCTCGATCGCCAGCGTCGAGATCGGGTCGAGCGCCGAACAGGGCTCGTCCATCAGCACGACCTGGGGCTCGACCGCGATGGTGCGGGCGATGCAGAGACGCTGCTGCTGACCACCGGAGAGGCCGGCGCCGGGCCGGCTCAGCCGGTCCTTGACCTCGTTCCAGAGGTTGGCCGACTTGAGCGACTGCTCGGCCGCGTCGTCCAGCACCGACTTCTTCTTGACGCCGTTGAGCTTGAGACCGGCGACCACGTTCTCGTAGATCGACATGGTCGGGAACGGGTTGGGCCGCTGGAAGACCATGCCGATCAGCCGGCGGACCGCCGTGACGTCCACGTCCGGGTCGTAGATGTTCTGGTCGTCGATGGTGAGCCGGCCCTCGATGCGGGCGTTCGGCAGCACCTCGTGCATGCGGTTGATGGACCGCAGGAACGTCGACTTGCCGCAGCCCGACGGTCCGATCAGGGCGGTGATCGTCTTGGGCTCGACGGTCATCGAGATGCTGTCGATCGCCTTGAAGTTGCCGTAGTACGAGCTGACGTTGCTCGCCTCGATGCGCTTGGCCATGGGGGATACCTCTTAACGGAGACTCGAGCGGCGGGCGAGCAGCTTGGCCGCGATCGTCAGGACGAGAACGAGAGCGACCAGGGTGAGGGCGGCGGTCCAGGCCCGGGCCGGTGCGTACCGCGAGGCGTCGGCCGCCTGCTGGTACACGAACAGCGACAGGGACTGCTGACCACCCGCGAACGGGTCGAAGTTGATCGCCGCGGCGCCACCCGCGACCAGCAGCACCGGAGCCGTCTCACCGGCCGCGCGGGCGACGGAGAGCATGACGCCGGTGACGATGCCGGGCAGGGCGGTCGGCAGGACGACCTTGACGATCGTCTTCCACTGCGGCACTCCGAGCGCGTACGCGCCCTCGCGCAGCGGGCCGGGCACCAACCGCAGCATCTCCTCGGTGGACCGGACGATCGTCGGCAGCATCAGCACGGTCAGCGCCAGCGAGGCGGCGAAGCCGGAGAAGCGCGGCGTCCCGTTGTTGAACCAGGGGCTGACGATCAGCACCCAGAACGACAGGACGAACAGACCGGCGACGATCGACGGGATGCCGGTCATGACGTCGACGAAGAAGCGGACCGTGTTGGCGAACTTGCCCTTGCCGTACTCGACCAGGTAGATCGCGCCGAGCACGCCGAGCGGCACGGCCATCAGCGTGGCGATGCCGACCTGCTCCAGGGTGCCGATGATGGCGTGGTAGGCGCCACCGTTCGGGTCGCGGGCGCCGATGTTGTTCATCGAGCTGCCGAAGAAGTCACCGTCCAGGCGGGACACGCCCTTGGAGACCAGCGTCCACACGACCGAGGCGAGCGGCAGGATCGCCAGCACACAGGCGCAGTAGATGGCGGCCTGCCACATGCGGTTGCGCGCCGCGCGCCGGCCCTCGATGCGGCCGGCCACGATCTGGAGGCCGACCAGGTAGAACACGACGCCGAGGACGACGACGAGCACCCAGTTGCCGATGCCGGTGGGGAACACGATCGCCGCGGCGATGGCCAGGGCGGCCACGGCGATGCCGATGTTGTAGGCGACCGGCAGCTTCCTGGTCCGGATGTTGTCCGGCGTCATGACGACGTCGGACGCCTCGTTCTGCAGAAGGGTCATGCCGCACTGTCCCGGAACTCGCGCCGACGGTAGATGATCGCCCGAGCCGCCATGTTCACCACGAGGGTGATGGCGAAGAGGACGAGACCCGAGGCGATCAGGGCGCCGCGGCCGGTCTCGTTGGCCTCGCCGAAGGCGTTGGCGATGTTGGCGGCGATCGAGTTACCGCCGTTCTCGATGACGTTGAACGAGATGTTGAAGACCACGCCGAGGGTCAGCGCCAGGGCGATCGTCTCGCCGAGCGCGCGGCCGAGGCCGAGCATCACGGAGGCGATGACGCCGGGCTTGCCGTACGGCAGGACCGCGGTGCGGATCATCTCCCACTTGGTGGCGCCCAGGGCGAGGGCGGCCTCCTCGTTCATGCCGGGGGTCTGCAGGAAGACCTCGCGGGAGAGCGAGGTGACGATCGGCAGCACCATGATCGCCAGCACCAGGCTGCCGAGCAGGACCGAGCGGCCGAACGGGCCGTCGCCGCCGAAGATCGGGATCCAGCTGAAGTACTTGTTGAGCCACTCGGAGAAGTTGCGGACCGGCTCCATGAAGACGTCGCGGCCCCAGAGGCCGAAGACGACACTGGGCACGGCGGCCAGCAGGTCGATCACGAAGCCCAGCGGCGTGGCCAGCCGCTTGGGCGCGTAGTGCGACAGGAACAGAGCGATGCCCAGGGCGATCGGCACCGCCACGAGCAGGGCGATCACCGAGGTCAGCACGGTGCCGAAGGCCAGCGCGGCGATGCCGAACCGCGGCTCGGTCTCGTTCGGGAACCACTGCTTGAAGGTCAGGAAGTTCTCTTTGTCCGCGCTGATGGCCGGCGCGGCCTTCGAGATCAGGAAGACCGCGATGGCCACGATGATGACCAGCACCATCGCGCCCGCGCCGACGGAGAGGCCCCGGAAGCCGCTCTCCATCGAGAAGCGCTTCTTCCTGGGGAGGGCGCCACCGCCGCCGAACGGGGGTTCTTCGTAACTGCTCGGGGATACGCCGAGGCCGGCGGCCCGGGTGTGGCTTTCTGTCACACCCAGGTCGCCGGCGGTGGCGTTCTCCGAGCGGGAGGGGTAGTCACCCATCTGCTCGCTCGCTGTCGTCTCGGAGGGATTTGACTATCTGGTGACGGTCAGGAGATCGAGGCGACGGCGGTCTCGACCTTGGCCCGGATGGTCTCCGGCAGCGGCGCGTAGCCGAGGTCGCCCAGGGCGTCCTGGCCACCGGTGCTCGAGGTGTAGGCGAAGAAGTTCTTCAGCGAGGCGGCCTTGGCGCTGCCCTTGCTGCAGGCGATCTCGTAGGTCACGAGAACGATCGGGTACGCGCCGGCGGTGGTGGCGTTGTAGTCGATGCTGAGCTTGAGGTCGTTGCCGGTGCCCGTGATCTTGGCGCCCTCGATGCCCTTACCGGCCGACTCGCCGGTCAGCTCGGTGTACTCGCCGGCACCGTTCTTGACCTTGGCCTTCTGCAGGTCGCTGTTCTCCGCGTAGGAGAGCTCGACGTACGAGATCGAGCCGGCGGTGCTCTTGACCGCGCTGGCCACACCGTCCGACTTGGCCGCGCCGGTGCCGCCCTTGGCCTTCCAGGCCTTGGCGTTGCCGTAGGTCCAGTCCTTCTCGGCGGCCTTGCTCAGGTACTTGGTGAAGTTGTCGGTCGTGCCCGACTCGTCCGAGCGGTGCACGGCGGTGATGGCGGTGTCCGGGAGCTTGGCGCCCGAGTTCTGCGCGGCGATCGCCGGGTCGTTCCACTTGGTGATCTTGCTGTCGAAGATCTTGGCCAGGGTCGGCGCGTCGATCTGGAGGTTGTCGACACCGTCCAGGTTGTAGACGACCGAGATCGGGCCGACGACCATCGGGAGGTTGAGGGCGGTGCCACCGGCGCACTTGGCGTCGGCCTGCGGCTGCTCCTCCTCCTTGAGGGCCGAGTCGGAGCCCGCGAAGTCGGCGGTGCCCGCGATGAAGGCCTGGATGCCGGCGCCCGAGGCGGTGGCCTGGTAGTCGACCTTCGCGTCGGAGCACTGCGACTGGTACTTCTTGATCCACTCGTCCATGGCGTTCTTCTGAGCCGAAGAACCCTGGGCCGTCAGGCTGCCCGCAACGCAGTTGGCGGAAGCAGCCGAAGCGCCGCTGTCACCCGACGGCTCGTTGTTGTCCGAGCCGCACGCGGTGAGAGCGAGCGTCGCAGTCAGAGCAATGCCGGCGATGTAACCGGACCGCTGGAGCTTCACAGTTTTCCCTTCAGGGGTGGGTGCTGGCCGGCTTCTCACCGGCAACACAACGAAAGCTAAGCAGGCGAGGTAGCCGGTTAAGTGGCCATTGGTGAACTGGCGGTGAACACGTTTCCGCCGGGACATGGCCTTCCCCTGAGGGCGAGTTGTCCGTTGCGTGAACTGAGTGACTAGAGACCGAAATATCCGACTTATACGGGCGGTGGTTACCGCCCTGAGATACGGCCTTGTCCTGTTCGTGACTCGTGAGAATGTGAGTCAGTGACGCTGATAACTCACGTCCGTCTTGAAGATTTCGAAGCCCAGACGGCGGTAAAGAGCGACCGCGGCGGCATTCGACTCGTCGACGTAAAGGTTCGAGACAGTGAGCCCTCGGGCGGCCAGATGCCGCAGGCCGGCCACGCTCAGCGCGGCGCCCAGGCCCTTACGGTGTCCGCTCGGGTCGACGCCGAGCACGTAGATCTCGCCCAGCGCCGGATCGTCGCCGGAGGCGGGGTGCACCTTGGTCCAGTGGAAGCCGGCCAGCTCGTCCTGGATGTCGACGGCGAGCAGGAAGCCGTCCGGGTCGAACCACGGCTCGGCCTCGCGCAGCAGCAGATCGTCGATGGTCCAGCGGCCCTGCTCGGGATGGTGCGCGAACGCGCGGGCGTTCACCGCCAGCCAGGCGTCCTCGTCGGAGCCGGGACGGAAGCCGCGCAGGGTCAGGCCGGCCGGCAGCGGAATGTCGGGCAGCGGCTCGAGCAGCGACCGGCGCATCTGCCACAGGACGCGCACCCGCTCGAAACCGGCTTTCTCCGCGAAGACCCGCGCACCGGGCTCGTCGCCGTGCGCCCAGAAGGTCAGCGGGCCGTCACCGGCGGCCGCGAGCAGCGCCGTGCCGTGGCCGCGCCGGCGGTGGGCCGGATGAACGAAAAGCTCGCCGGACGCGTCCTCGACGAACGCGTAACCGACGAGCTCATTGTCGTGCCAGGCCAGCAGATGCCGGTGCGCCGCGGGGCCACCCCCGCCGCGCACCCGGAGAACCACATCCTCGGAGAGCGGATAGACACCGTCGGCCTCGTCGGCGGCCGCGGCCAGCGTGACCACGCCGGCCGCGTCCGCGGCGCTCAGCCGGTCCGTGGACCGGATCTCCGTCATGTCGTCGATCAGACCGGCAGCGAGACCGGCTCGTTGTCCGGAAGCTGGCGGCCCGACGGCGGGACCACGAACTTGTAGCCCACCTGGCGGACCGTGCCGATCATCGACTCGTATTCCGAGCCGAGCTTGGCCCGCAGGCGCCGCACGTGCACGTCGACCGTGCGGGTGCCGCCGAAGTAGTCGTAGCCCCAGACCTCACGCAGCAGCTGGTCGCGGGTGAAGACCCGGCCCGGGTGCTGGGCGAGGAACTTGAGCAGCTCGAACTCCTTGTAGGTGAGGTCGAGCGGGCGGCCCTTGAGCTTCGCCGCGTAGGTGTCGGGGTCGATGTTGAGCTCACCGGCCCGGATCGACCCGCCGGCGCCGGCGGTCGCGTTGCTCAGGCGGCCGACACTCAGGCGCAGCCGCGCCTCGACCTCGGCCGGTCCCGCGCTGGCCAGGATGACGTCGTCGACGCCCCAGTCGGCGTTCAGCGCGATCAGGCCGGCCTCGGTCACGACCGCCATCAGCGGGACGCCGATGCCGGTCGCGTGCAGCATGCGGCACGTGGCACGGGCCTCGGAGAGCTCGGAGCGCGCGTCGACCAGGACCGCGTCGGGGCTCGGGCCGGACACCAGGGTGCGGACATCGCGGGGGGCGGTGCGTACGGAGTGGGGAAGCAGATCCAGCGCGGGCAGCACGGCGGAAGGCTCACCGGCACGTGCCGTCACCAACAGAAGGATTTCCACACTCACCTCCGTCCTTGCGGCTCCAGGCCGCACAGGGTGACTCATCGGCGTAGTTTTCCCGGCGTCACCGACGGGTGGGCTGCGCTTACCTTAACCGATCCATCGCCTCGAACACCTCGATCGTTTGCGTGAGTGATGTAGTGAACGCTCACGAGGTGGCCGTGTAACCGGCCTTTTACCTTCGGGGCCCGGGTCTGGCACGATCGCTGCGTGTTCCCCTCCATGCCGCAGGACGACCCCTGGGACGCCGACGCGTCGCGCGAGATCGCGCGCTCCGGCGGCAAGAGGCCGCCCTCCGGCGTCCGTCCCGACGACGAGCCCGAGACCGACGGCGACGATCTCGACGGCGAAGAGTTCGAGGAGATCGAGGTCGTCCCGGTCCGGCGGCAGCTCGCGCTGGCCATCGCCGGGTTCTCCGGCCTCCTGGCGATCGGGCTGATCCTCGGCGCGCAGACCTCCGCACCGGACGCGCGACTGCCGTACGCCATCGTCCTGTTCGGGGTCCAGGCTCTCTACCTGATCGCCTGGATCATGGCCCTGCGCCCGCCGGCGGCCATGGTCACCCTGGGCGTGGGCGGAGTGGCCGCGCTGGCCGCCGACTATCTGGCCGTCACCCGCGCCGAGCCGGCCCTGCTCCCGCTCGTGTGGGTGCTGGCCGGCGGGTTCGTGGCCGCCTTCATCGGCCAGCTGATCCGGTCCGACGACCGGGCCCGGGCCCGCGACTCGTGGCGGGCCACCCTGGCCATCGTGGCCGGCGTGGTCGCGTACGCCATCCCGATCCTGCTCACCCGGCAGGAGTCCGGCACGCAGACACTGACCATGTGCGCGACCGCGGCCGGCGTGGCTCTGGTCGTCGCCCGGGCCACCGACGCCGTGCTCCCCAAGCCGCGCATCGCGGCCCAGGTGCCCCGGGGCGCGGGCGGGGTGGTGCTCGGCGCGATGCTGGGCACGCTGGCCGCCGCCGCCCTCGGCAGCGTGCTGGTGCTGCCCTTCACCCCGGCCAAGGGCGCCGTGATCGGCCTGATCGCGGTGGTCGCGGCCAACCTGGTCGACCTGGCCGTCAACTTCGGGCAGGCCGGCCGCCGCCTGGCCGGTGACGCGCCGACCTTCTGGGTGGCCCGGCACATGCAGGGGCCGCTGGGCGCTTTCGCCGTGATCGCCCCGATCGCGTACGCGGTGACACACTGGTACCTCACCTGACCGTTTCACGGCTCGGTGGAACGGGGCATGTACCTTTTCGTCGTCGCTTCGATGGGGAGGTCCGGTGGGCGAGGTGTACGGGACGCAGCAGCGGCCCCGCAAACGGCGTGGGCGCCGCCTGCTCATCGTCCTTGTCGTCTTTCTTCTCCTGATCGGCGTGCTCCTGGTGGTCGCCGACCGGGTGGCCGCGTCCTACGCGGAACGCGAGATCAGCGACCGGGTGGCCGAGCAGGTCACCCAGCAGCAGGCGACCAGCGAGAAGCCGGACGTGACGATCGAGGGCGTGCCGTTCCTGACCCAGGTGCTCGACGGCAACTACCAGGAGATCCACATCAAGCTGCCGAACTTCTCCGGCCCCGCGGGCAACGGCGGCACGATCAAGACCGATCTTCTCGATGTACGGGCCACGGACGTCAACGCCCCGCTCGACACGCTCCGCACCGGCAACGGCGACATCGTGGCCGGGGCGGTGACCGGCACCGGCACCATCGACTACGACCAGGTCGCCCAGCTGATCAACCAGCCCGGCCTGAAGCTCGCCGAGCAGAACGGCAAGCTCGTCGGCACCGCGCCCGTGCAGGCGCTCGGGCAGACCTTCAACGTCTCCGGCGCGGCCACCGTCGAGGTCAAGGGCGACGTGGTGCAGATCCGGTTCTCCGACGTGACCGCCGAGGGCCTGCCCGACGTGCCCATCGTGAAGAACCTGATCGCCTCGTACGTCCAGAAGCTCGCGGTCGACCTGCGCGTGCCGGCGCTGCCGCTCAACCTCAAGGTGCAGAAGGTGGAGCCGCAGGCCGACGGTCTCCGCTTCACCGCCGGGGCCACCAACGTGCCGCTGAACACCGGCGGGCTGTGAGCCCGGCCATGTTCCCGGATGGTGGTCGAGTCTGTTACCACCCCGTGAACCGCTGGTAGGGTCACATTTCATGAGCCCCTTGCTCACCAAGAGGCGCGCGGTCGACCTGTGCCGCGTGGCCGCCTGCCTGTGTTGCTCCGTCCTCTGACGGAGCCACTAGTGCTGAGCATTTTCTAGCTCTTTCTCCATCGGCAGTGGCGCCGTCGCACGTACAGCACGAGATCCATTCTCCGTTTCCACTGGGTCCCGCGCGCGGTGCGACTGAAACCCCGTGCGCTGACTCTCCCCCAACTCTCACAGGGAGTGAACCGATGAGTCGCGACACCGCACTCGTTTCGGCCGACTGGGCCGAGCAGAACCTCGACACCCCGGGCATCGTCTTCGTCGAGGTCGACGAGGACACCACCGCCTACGACGGCGGCCACATCCCCGGCGCCATCAAGATCGACTGGAAGAAGGACCTCCAGGACCCGGTCCGCCGCGACTTCGTCAACCAGGAGCAGTTCGGCGCGCTCCTGTCCGAGCGCGGCATCAAGAACGACGACGTCGTGGTGCTCTACGGCGGCAACAACAACTGGTTCGCGGCGTACGCCTACTGGTACTTCAAGCTCTACGGCCACGGCGACGTGAAGCTGCTCGACGGCGGCCGCAAGAAGTGGGAGCTCGACGCCCGCCCGTACACCAAGGACGTGCCGGTCCGGGAGAAGACCACCTACACCGCCTCCGCCCCCGACCTGTCGATCCGCGCCTTCCGCGACGAGGTCGTGCAGGCCATCGGCGTGAAGAACCTGGTCGACGTGCGCAGCCCCGACGAGTTCGCCGGCCGCCTGCTCGCGCCGGCCCACCTGCCGCAGGAGCAGTCGCAGCGCGGCGGCCACATCCCGACCGCGATCAGCGTGCCGTGGAGCAAGGCGGCCAACGAGGACGGCACCTTCAAGTCCGACGAGGAGCTCACCAAGATCTACGGTGAGGCCGGCCTCGACGGCAGCAAGGACACCATCGCCTACTGCCGCATCGGCGAGCGCTCGTCGCACACGTGGTTCGTGCTCAAGGAGCTGCTCGGCCAGCAGAACGTGAAGAACTACGACGGTTCCTGGACCGAGTACGGCTCGCTCATCGGCGTGCCGATCGCCCTCGGCGACGAGCCCGGGAAGGCGTGACCATGACTTCTCCGTCAAACACGGCGGCCGGTTGCGCCGCCCCCGACCAGTCGGCCCCGCTGCCGGCCGGCGTCGACCTGACCCGCGAAACCGTCATCACCGGCATCGTCAGCACCGCCACGGGTGAGGCCGTGGCGGGCGCCTACGTGCGGCTGCTCGACGGCTCCGGCGAGTTCACGGCCGAGGTCGTCACCTCGCCCGAGGGCGCGTTCCGGTTCTTCGCCGCCCCCGGCTCGTGGACGCTGCGCGCCCTGTCGCGCGGCGGCAACGGCGAGGTCGTCGTCGACGCCACGGTCGGCGTCAACGAGGTCGGCCTGAGCGTCGCGCCCGCCTGATCTTCGTTTTCCGGCGGCCCCCGTTTTTCGGGGGCCGCTTTCATTTACAGATAGAGACCGGTGCCGTCGGACTCGACACGGCTCGCGGCCACCGCGTGCACGTCCCGCTCGCGCAGCAGCACGTAGCCCCGGCCGTGCAACTCCACCTCGGACCGGTCGTCCGGGTCGAACAGGACCCGGTCACCGACGACGATCGAGCGCACGTTCGGCCCCACGCCGACGGCGGTGGCCCAGGAGAGACGGCGGCCCATCGACGCGGTCGCCGGGATCACGATGCCGGCGGTCGACCGGCGCTCCCCCTCACCCCCGTCCTGGCGGACGAGGACGCGATCGTGCAGCATGCGGATCGGCAATCCGCTCTCGGTTCGGGTGTCGGTGCTCACGAATGCAGACGGTACGCCTGGTTTTGCCGGTGCCGCCTGCGGGGATCAAGCTGCGTCGGACTACTACGGTGGTGGTTGCTTACAGCAATCGCGAGGGGGTAGGCGGTTGAGCCGCTTGGAGCGAGTCCGGGAGAACCTCCGGAAGGCGTACGACTCCGGTCGCGAGTCGGTGCGCCAGGCGCGCACCAACGACAGCGCGACCGACTCCGACACCGAGGTCGAGTTCGCGCCGCCCCCGCCCGACCCGGAGGACGTGCACTACTCGACGAACAGCCGCGACGACGCCGAGGTGCCGCATTCGCTGCGCATCGCGGCCGCCTGGGGCTGGCGGCTGATCGTGGTCGGGCTGGTCGGCTGGGCGCTGCTGCGCTTCATCGGCATCATCAGCGTGGTCGTCATCCCGCTGTCCATCTCACTGCTGCTGTCGGCGCTGCTGTCGCCGGCCGTGGCCATGCTGCGCCGGTTCCTGCCCGCGTCGCTGGCGACGTTCCTGGTGCTGATCTGCGGCCTGGCCGCGGTCGCGGGCACGCTGACCCTGGTCATCAACCAGTTCGTCAACGGCCTGCCCGAGCTCACCAAGAACGCGAGTGAGGGCGTACGCCAAATTCAGGAATGGTTGAAGACGGGCCCGCTGCACCTCTCCGACGACCAGGTCAACCGGGCCATCGACAACGCGCAGACCTGGGTGAACGCGCACACGGCGCAGCTGACGTCGACGGGCATCTCCACGGCGGCCACGGTCTTCGAGGTGCTGACCGGCATGCTGCTGGTCCTGTTCTCGACCTTCTTCTTCCTCCGCGACGGCCGCAAGATCTGGCGTTTCGTCGTACGCCTCTTCCCGGTGAACGCCCGCTGGTCACTGGCCGACGCCGGCGACGCGTCCTGGACCACCCTGGGCTCGTACGTGCGGGCGACGGTCCTGGTCGCCTTCATCGACGCCGTCGGCATCGGCATCGCCCTGGTCGTGCTGGACATCCCGTTCCCGTTCCCGCTGGCCGCGCTGGTCTTCCTGGGCGCCTTCATCCCGATCGTCGGCGCCAGCGTCTCCGGCGCGGTCGCGGTGCTGGTCGCCCTGGTCGACCAGGGCTGGGTGGTCGCCCTGATCGTGCTCGGCGCGGTGATCCTGGTCCAGCAGGTCGAAGGCCACATCCTCCAGCCCTTGATCATGGGCCGCGCGGTGGCCATCCACCCCCTGGCCGTGATCATCGGCATCGCCTCCGGCGTGGTCCTGGCCGGCATCATCGGCGCCCTCATCGCGGTCCCGCTGATCGCCGTCCTGAACACGGGCATCCGCCGCCTGGCCCGCCGACGCCCCGAGATCCCCCCGGACGCGGTGGTGGTCACCGGCGGCGCCGCATAAATCGTTTGGCGTACGGGCACGGCTCGCTCTACAACTCAGGCAATGAGATCTGACGATGTAACGCGAGCCGTGTCCCTGGCCATCGACACCCTGTCCAAGGCCACCACGTCCGACTGGACGGTCCCGGCGGGCCCGCTGACGTGGACATGCTGGGAGACGGCCGAGCACATGGCCGACGACCTGTTCACGTACGCGGCCCAGCTGGCCCCCGCGACCCCGTCGACCACCACGTATGTGCGCTTCGGCTGGCAACATCGCCGCCCCGGAGGCCCCGGCCTGACCGTCTTCGTGGACCCGGAGGACGGCCCGGAGGCCCTGCTGACCGTCCTCGAGTCCTGCGGCGCGATGCTGGCGGCGGTGCTGGCCACGGCCCCGCCGGAGAAGCTGTCCTTCCACAACTACGGAGCTTCGAACGCTTCCGGCTTCGCCGCGATGGGCGTGGTCGAGACATTGGTGCACACGAACGACATAGCGGCCGGCCTGAACGTGCCGTGGTCACCGCCGGCGGAGCTGTGCGCGGCCGCCCTGCACCGCTTGTTCCCGTGGGCTCCCAACGACACCGCCCCGTGGCCGACCTTGCTATGGGCCACCGGCCGCGCCGAACTGCCAGGCCACGAGCTGCAGACTTCGTGGCGCTGGAACGGCACCCCCGCTTGATCCAGCCGCGACCGGCCCGATCACCCGCGCGTCAGGCAAGAAGACAACCGTCCTCGCCCGATACGTCCACAACGACCGCCTCGTCGACGCACTCATGCTCCAAGCCTTCTCCGCGCTGACCCAATCACCCGGCGCCTACGCCTACTACCAGCGACAACGCACCCGCGGCGCCGGCCACGACCAACCCATGGGATGTCTCCCCAAGGACCCCGTTCTGGCAGGTGAATCCTCTCGAAAACCTGCAAGATCGGGTACCCGGCCTGTGGACAACCCGGGGCCTGTGGAAAGCGGGCGCGCCTACGGCTGAGTGTGCTCCGGCTTGTCAGGAGCCGTTTCTGGCGCCTGAGCCGGCTCGGTGGGCACCGGCGCGAACGGAGGCGGGCTCGGATAGCTGTACGGCGTGCTCGGCGCCGGAGACACGGCCGGCGTCGGCAAGGTCGGCTGCCCGGAGTCGGGCGGCGTGAGGTTCTCCGTCTGCTGAGCGTGGCCGGCCGAGCCCGGTTGAGCGGCAGACCCGGATTGATCGGCCGGGTTCGACCCGGCGGAGGACTCGGGCTGAGTGGGCTGCGAGCCGGGTTGGCCGGGCGGCGGGCCGTAGTAGGGCTGAGCGCCGTACGGCTGCTGGGCTCCATAGGCCGGCTGCGCCCCCGACGTCGGCTGCCGACCGTCGAAAGGCTGCTGCCCGATGCCGGGCTGGCCGCCATAGCCAGACTGGCCGCTGCCATAGCCGGGCTGGCCATTGCCGTGACCGGGCGGGGTGCCATAACCCGGGGAAGCACCGTAGCCGCTGCCATAGCCGGGCTGACCGCTGTACCCGGGCTGAGCGCCATAACCCGGCTGCGCGCCATATCCAGGCTGAGCGCCATATCCAGGCTGAGCGCTTCCAGGCGGGGCGCCATAGCCAGATTGGGCGCTGTATCCAGGCTGCGCGCCATATCCAGGCTGAGCACCGTATCCAGGCTGAGCGCTCCCGGCCTGAGCGCCATAACCGGGCTGAGCACCGTATCCAGGCTGGACGCTATAGCCAGGCGCCCCGTACCCCGGTTGAGCACCATAAGGCACCCCCGGGAAAGCCGGCGCGAACACCGGCTGCGGCGCCTGCACCGGAATCGGCACCACCGGCTCCGACGGGGCCTGGACCGTGCGCGTCACCCCGTCCGGGAAGGCGATCTGGTAGGACTGCCCGTCCCAGAACGCCCTCGGCGTCGCCGGGTCCCGGCCTGTGAAAGCCGCCCTGTACTCCAGGATCTCCGTCAGCAGGCGCTGCTCCTCGGCCGCCGCCCGCTCGATCTCGGCCGGCTTTCGGTCCAGTCCCCGCTGCATGCCGTCGCGGAGCAGGGCCAGCTGCGTCGCCGCGAACTGGAAGCTGCGCATCGCCTTCTGCCCTGTCATTCCGGCCACGCGCCTCGCCCACTGGCGGGCCGAATAACGGCGGCCCAGACTGCCCAGGGCTGCCACCTCCGGCGGCGCGAACCAGCCGGTGCGGACGTAGTACGGCAGGATCCTCTCGGTCAGGCGGCCCTCCCAGCTGCGGAGCGCGATGGCGAAGCCGACGACCGCGAAGAAGAACGGCACCATGAAGCCGAGGTAGCCGTACAACATGATCAGGGGTTGGTCGAGGCTGACCGAGAGCGTCGGCAGCAGGTTGAACGTGCCGTGCAGGATCATCGCCAGGAGCAGGCCGGCGATGGGGGCCAGCCAGCGCACCCGGCGGTCACCGGAGCGGGCCGCCAGGCCGAGGCCGATGCCGGTCATCGAGCTGAACAGCGGGTGGGCGAAGCCGGTGAACAGGATGCGGACGATGAAGATGGCGAAGAGGTTTTGCAGGCCGGTGGCCGGGCCGTATTGTTCGACGCCCGACGCGTAGCCGTGTCCGCCCAGGTAGAGGATGTTCTCGACCATCGCGAAGCCCAGCGCCGACAGGCCGATGTAGACGATGCCGTCGGTGATGCCGGACCATTCGGAGCGGCGGCGCCAGAAGAGCAGGAACGGGCCCAGCGCCTTCATCGACTCCTCGATGAAGGGGGCCACGAGCACCGCGACCAGCGCCTCGGGCAGGCCCCACTTCTCGAACAGGGACGCCGTGACCGTGTTGACGAACAGGGCCACCGACGTGGCGATGGCCGCTCCCCACACGAAGCAGAAGGCCAGGTAACGGATGGGTTCGGGCTCGTAGCGGTCGAGCCACAGGAACGCCGAGACCAGCAGCGGCACCGGCAGCACGGCGGCCGCCAGGCCGACCAGCAGGCTGGTGACGCCGATGTTGTAGCCGAGGTAGAGCAGCAGGCCGATGGCCGCCGCCAGCAGGAACGCGACGACGCCGGCGATGGGCAGCCAGCGGCGCCAGCCTGTCCGGGGCTTGCCGGCGGTCGGGTGGGGTGGCTGCTGCGGGCCGGGGACGGCCGGCTGCTCGCTGAAGACGGGCAGCTGGTCGGGCGGCACGGGGGCGCCCGGCGAAACGTCGGCCATGTCCGCCAGCGTAGTCACCCGGACAACGCGTGGCCGCCCCGAGGACGCCGGAAAGGATCAAGACCGGCCGGAACGTCGGCGGCGGGGACGCAAGTGCCACCCGACGGCCCGGCGCACCAGCCGGGGTGCCTCCGCGTAGTCGACCCCGCTGGCCCGGAGCAGGTCGGTGGCCGCCGTCCGGATCTGGGCCACGATGACGCCGCCCGAGAAGCCCACACCTTCCTCGTACGCCCGTCCGCACTCCGTCGCCGCCCGCAGCGCCCTCTCCCGGGCCGCCACCGGCTCGACCCCCTTGGCCCACTCCTGTTTGAGCAGCTCGACCGCGTCGCCCAGCAGCGCCACCGACACCGGCAGCACCGCTGGGATCGGCTCGTCGTCGCCGAGGGCCGTGTCGACCCGCCGGCTGAGGACCCGGACATTGCGGAGCATGTACGTGATCTGGTCGGCGCCGTCGACGTACAGCGCCAGCGCTCCCCGGTTGCGCCACCGGGCCGGCGCGAAGGCCACGTTCTCCCGGGCCGCGGTGACCGCCGCAGAGAAGGCGGCGAAGGTGCCCTCGGCCGCCCGCAGGCTGGCGAGCGCGTCGCGGACCTCGTCGCGGTCCTTCTCGCCCAGTCCGGCGCCGACCCGGTGCAGACCGTCGGCCAGGGCCTGCAGGGCCGGGTCGGCGGCCCTGCGGACCACGCTGAGCGGGTTGAGCGGCAGCAGCAGGGTCATCACGATCAGGCCGATGCCGCCGCCGACCAGGGCGTCGAGGAACCGGGTCCAGGGCAGGCCGGTGCTCGAGGTCAGGGTGGCCACCAGCACCGCGGACGAGGCCGACTGCACGACCAGCGGTGTTCCGCCGCCCACGGCCGTGGCGACCAGCACGGCCAGCACCACGATGAGGCCGATCTGCCAGGGGCCGCTGCCGATGAGCAGGATCAGCGCGTCGCCGATGCCGATGCCGATGGCCACGCCGAGGACCAGTTCGCTGGTGCGTTTGACGCGCTGGCCGACCGACGAGGCCAGCGTGATCACGGCGGCGATGGGCGCGAAGAACGGCGCCGGCCGGCCGAACAGGTCGTGGGCCACGAACCAGGCCAGCCCGGCCGCGACTCCGGCCTGCACGGCGAGCGCCAGGCCGCCCCGGACGCGCCGGAGCCCGGCGCGGGCGCCGGTGGTCACGCTTCCCGAAATGCTCGTGGTCACCTCAGTGACCTTAAGTTAGTCGGGTGGAAGATCTCGTGGAACGTTTCCGGCATGCGGCCCGTGACGCCGGCGCGACGGCCGCCGACGGCGATCTGGACGCCGCCGGCGGCTACCTGCTGACGCGCTGGTCGGAGCCGCAGCGGCAATATCACACCGTCGAGCACCTGGCCGACGTACTCAATGTTGTTGATCTGCATGCTGGTCTGGCCCGTCATCCGGAGCGGGTGCGGCTGGCCGCGTGGATGCACGACGCCGTCTACGATCCGCGGGCCCTGGGTGACGCCAACGAGCGGGACAGCGCCGAGTTCGCCGAGGGGCTGCTGACCACGCTCGGTGTGCCCGAGGCGAACGCGGCCGAGGTGGCGCGGCTGGTCGGGCTGACCGCCGGGCACGCGACCGGGGACGACGACCCGGACGGCGAGCTGCTCTGCGACGCCGACCTCGCGGTCCTGGCCGGCGACGACGAGCAGTACGCGGCGTACACCGCGGCCATCCGGCGGGAGTACGCGCACGTGCCCGACGACGCCTTCAAGGACGGCCGGGCCCAGGTGCTCAAGGCCCTGCTCGAGCTGCCGTCGATCTACCGGCTGGCCCCGCTGCGGGAGCAGTGGGAAGCCAGGGCCCGGGCCAACCTGGAAAAGGAGCTCAACGGATAGACAGATGCTTCGGCCGCCGCAGGCCGGCCGCGCGCAGCCGCGCGGCCAGCTCGCGGGAGGGCAGCAGCGTCGCGCCGAGCCAGATCGCGCTGCGGAAGCGCGTCTCCGGGATGTCGTAGTGGTCCCGGTCGAAGGCCCGGCGCGGCGCGCCCAGCATCTCGGCGAAGGCGTGCAGCTCGGCGTACGAGAGGTCGCTCACCAGGTGTGACCAGAGGCGGCCGCGCGCCGGCCAGAGCGGCTCGTCGACGAGGATCAAAGGTCGATCTGGAGCAGGTCGACCCCGCGGTCGGCCGCGAAGCCGCGGACGTCCGGCGCGCCGACCCGGGCCGCGTCGGCCGCCAGGTCGTCGGGCATCGTCTGCGACTGCCGCTCGGCCGCCACCCGGGCCAGGTAGTGCTCGACCTCGCGCTCGCGCACCGCCTTGTCCCAGCCCAGCACCTCGCCCATGATCTCGGCCGTGTGCTCGGCCGACTCGCTGCCGCGGTGCGGGGTCTCGATCGAGATGCGGGTGCGGCGGGTGAGCACGTCGTCGACGTGCAGCGCGCCCTCGGCCAGGGCCGCGTACGCCACCTCGGCCGCCAGATATTCCGGCGCGCCCCGCAGCGGGACGGCCAGCGACGGGTCGGCCTTCATCATGGCCAGCAGGTGCACCGTCATCGACCCGTACCGTTCGAGGAGATGCTCGACCACCCCGGCCGGCACGCCGTGCCGGCGGGCGATGTCGTGCCGGTCGCGCCACGCCGCCGCATAGCCGTCGGCCCCCAGCAGCGGCAGGTCGGCGGTGGACGAGGCGCGGGCCGAGCCGCCCAGGCGGCGGACCGCCCGGTCGATCACGTCGGCCGCCATCACCCGGTACGTCGTGTATTTGCCGCCGGCCACCAGCATCAGCCCGAGCATCGGCTCGATCACCGCGTGCTCGCGGGACAGTTTCGACGTCGACTCGGCCTCGCCCGAGAGCAGGGGGCGCAGTCCGGCGTACACCCCCTCGATGTCGTCCGTCGTCAGCGGGCGGTCGAGGACCTCGTTGACCTGGTCGAGGATGTAGCTGATGTCACGGGCCGAGGCGGCCGGATGTGACCGGTCGAGTTTCCAGTCGGTGTCGGTGGTGCCGATGATCCAGTGGCCGCCCCACGGGATGACGAACAGCACCGACGTGGGCGTGCGCAGGATCAGGCCGACCTCGCCGGTGATGGCCGAGCGCGGCACCACC
This sequence comes from Actinoplanes sp. NPDC000266, assembly GCF_042899005.1. Lineage (NCBI taxonomy): Bacteria > Bacillati > Actinomycetota > Actinomycetes > Micromonosporales > Micromonosporaceae > Actinoplanes > Actinoplanes sp. NPDC000266. The sequence continues at coordinate 43,311 of NZ_JBIAZI010000005.1, read as the reverse complement.
AGGTGGACGCCCTTGGAGGCGCGGACCCGCAGGCCGGGGCGGACGCCGACGTCGCTGAGCATTCGTGACATGTCGTCGCTCCACACGCCGGTGGCGGCGACCACCGTGCGGGCGCGGACCTCGAACTCGGGCTCGTCGGGCGCCTCGAGGTCGCGGACGCGCACGCCCACCACCTCGCGGGCCTCGCGCAGGAAGCCGACCACGCGGGCGCTGGTCACGACGGCCGCGCCCATGCTGGCCGCCGTGCGGGCCAGGGTGACCACGAGGCGGGCGTCGTCGACCTGGCCGTCGTAGTAGCGGATGGCGCCGCTGATCGTGTCGGCCCGCAGGCTGGGGAACAGGTGGCGGGCGCCGTCGCGGCTCAGGTGGCGGTGCAGCGGCATGCCGCGGCCGGTGCCGAAGAGGCCGGCGAAGACGTCGTACGCGGCCACGCCGAGCCCGTAGTAGGCGCGGCGGCCGACCCTCGCGGCCGGGTTGCCGGCCGGCAACGGCACCATGATCGGCACCGGGCGGACCAGGTGGGGCGCGAGCCGGGTGGAGAGCAGGCCGCGCTCGGTCAGCGCCTCGTGCACCAGGTGCAGCTCGAGCTGTTCGAGATAGCGCAGGCCGCCGTGGATCAGCTTGCTGGAGCGGCTGGACGTGCCGGCCGCGAGGTCACGGGCCTCGACCAGGGCCACCTTGAGCCCGCGGGAGGCGGCGTCGAGGGCGGCGCCGGCGCCGGTGACCCCACCGCCGATGACCAGGACGTCGAACTGCTCGTCGCGGAGGCGCCGGAGATCGGCGACGCGGCGGATCGGTGAGAGCCGGCCGGCCGTGTAGCGAGAAACGGAGGGATCGCGCACGTCCCCCACGGTAGCGCCCGCTACCGAAGTAGCTCCCCGCTGCACCCGATCCGCACTTGGCAATTCCTAGCGTCAGTGAAGGCCCGGACCGCAGGAGTCCGCCGCCGCCGGATGACGACGGGGACCCGCATGCACAGAGCCGTTCTGCGTTCCAGGCCGTACCGAGCACTTGTCCTGGTGGTAGTGGTCGCCGTGGCCCTCACGGTCGCGGTGGCGCTGGTCGGCGGCAAGGCCGACGCGGCGATCACCACCGAGTTCAAGGCCCGCTTCTCGGCCAACGTGAACGGCTCGATCATCCTGCGCGGCAACACCAACATGCTCTGCCCGGCGTCCACCACCTGCACGACCGCGCAGGCCGGAACGGGCTCCACCAAGGGTGAGCTGAACAACAACAACTACGTCATGGAGTACGCGGACGCGGACAACGACCCGGCGACCTTCAACGTCAGCACGGCCAAGGTGACGCTGCCCACCGGCGGCAGCAAGGTGCTCTTCGCCGGCCTGTACTGGGGCGCCGACACCAGCGCCGGCAACAGCGGCAACCCGGCCAAGGCGGCCGGGGACAACGGCAAGGTCCTTTTCCGTACGCCGTCGAACGCGGCCTGGCAGACGGTGACCGCGACCAAGGTCTTCACCAATCCGTCGAACTCGGCCTATCAGGGCTTCGCCGACGTGACGCCGCTGGTCTCGGGCGCCGGCGACGGCGACTTCTCGGTGGCCAACATCCAGGCCGGCACCGGCAAGGACCGATACGCCGGTTGGTCGCTCGTGGTGGCGTACCAGAATCCGAACGAAGCCATGCACAGCCTGCGCGTCTTCGACGGCTTCGGCGTCGTGACCAGCAACGACACCAGCGTGAACATTCCCGTCACGGGCTTTCAGACCCCTGACAACGGCACCGTGAACGCCAAGATCGGCACGGTCGTCTACGAGGGCGACCTGGGCCTCGAGGGCGACAACCTCAAGCTCGACGACGTGGCGGTCAGCGACGCCGCCAACCCGGCCACCAACTTTTTCAACAGCACCGTGAGCGAGAACGGCACGCTGCTCAACAGCGGCCGCTCGCCGGGCAACCGCAACCTGATGGGCGTCGACGTCGACCAGTTCGACGCCTCGGGCAAGCTGAACAACAAGGCGACCACCGCCAAGCTGACGCTGACCACCGGCGGCGAGACGTTCTATCCGGGCGTGGTCACCTTCACCACCGACCTGTTCGCCCCCGACCTGGTCACGACGGCCAAGGGCACCGACGTCGACGGCGGCGACCTGCTGCCCGGCGACGAGATCGAATACCGGATCGACGTCAAGAACAACGGCAGCGACCCGGCCGACAACACCGTGATCAGCAACGCGATCCCGACGCACACCACCTACATCCCGGGCTCGATGACGGTCAAGGGCAGCCCGGTGGCGGACACCGGCGCCACGCCCACCTGGAACCTCGGCTCGATCACCAACGGCAGCCCGGCCTGGGTGACCTTCCGCGTCAAGGTCGACAACGACACCCCGGCCGGCTACGCGGTGACCGACGTGGCCAGCTCGTCGTTCACGGCCCACTTCACCGGCATGGACGTCGACGGCGTGCCCGCCACCGACAGCATGACCGTGCAGCAGCCGCACGCCGACCTGGCCGCCACGCTGACGGTCTCCCCCGCGACCGTGCAGCGGGCCGCCGCGCCGAACGCGGTCACCTACACCGCCGTGGTCACCAACAAAGGCTCCGACCTCGAGCCGTCGGCCACCGCGAAGCTGACCCTGCCGGCCGGCGTCACCGCCGGCACGCTCCCATCCGGCTGCTCGGCCTCGGGCCAGGTCGTGACCTGCCCGGTCGGCGCGCTGGTCGCGTCCAGCCAGGCCACGCTGACCATCCCGGCCACCGTCGCCGCGGGCGCCGCCCGCTCGACCTCGGCCACGCTCGACGTCTCGGGCACCGGTCTCGACTCCGTCTCCGCCAACAACAGCGCCACCGCCGTCCTCACCGTCAACACCGCCCCCACGACCGCCGCCGACACCGCGACCACCAGCAACGGCGTTCCGGTGAAGATCGACGTGCTGGCCAACGACGGCGACACCGAGGACCCCGCCTCGGCCCTCAAGGTCACGATCGGCACCGGCCCCGCGCACGGTTCGGCGGTCGTCGAGTCCGACGGCCGTATCACGTACACCCCGACCCTGGGCTGGGCCGGCGCCGACACCATCGGCTATGTCGTGACCGACTCCGACGGCGGCACCGCCACGGCCACCGTCACCGTGACGACCGCCAACGCGGCCCCGGTGGCCACCGACGACGTGGTCGCCACCGCGCCCGGCACGAAGATCGACATCTCGCTGCTGGCCAACGACTCCGACCCCAACGGCAACCCGATCCACGTCGACTCGATCACGCAGCCGCAGTCCGGCGCGGGCACGGCCACGCTCAACGGCGATGTCGTCACCTACGTGCCGCCGGCCACCTACAAGGGCACCGCGACCTTCACCTACACGGTCGAGGACAGCGCCGGCAAGCAGACCACCGGGCAGATCCGCGTCACCGTGGGCAACGCCTCGCCGGTCGCCGCGGCCGATCACGCCGACGCCGCGTACGCCGGCACCGTGACCATCGACGTGCTCGCCAACGACACCGACGGCAACAAGGACGCCCTGAGCCTCGACTCGGTCGGTACGCCCGACCACGGCACCGTCACGATCAGCGGTGGCAAGGTCGTCTACAAGGCGCCGGGCGGCTTCTCGGGCGACGCCACCTTCACCTACAAGGTCAGCGACGGCACCGACACCGCGACCGGCACCGTCACCGTGACCGTGGCCAACGCCCTGCCGGTGGCCGCCGGCGAGACCGTGACCACCCCGTACGGCACCGCCGTGGTGGTGGACGTGCTGGCCGACGCCCGGGACCCGAACGTCTCCGACGCGCTGCGTGTCAGCGGGCTGACCACGCCGGCCAACGGCACGGCCGTGCTCGGCGCCAACGGCAGGATCACGTACACCCCGAAGGCCGGCTTCTCCGGCGACGACACCTTCGACTACACGATCACCGACGACAAGGGCGGCTTCGACACCGCGACCGTCAAGGTCACGGTGGCCAACGGCGTGCCCGTGGCCAAGCCCGACCCGGTCACCGTCCCGGCCGGCACCGTGGCCACGATCGACGTCCTGGCCAACGACTCCGACCCCAACGGCGACCCGCTGACCGTCACGGTCGACGTCGCCCCGGGCCACGGCACGGCCACCGTCAACAGCGACGGCACGATCACCTACACCCCGGCCGACGGCTACCGCGGCACCGACTCGTTCCACTACACCGTCACCGACGGCAAGGGCGGCACGGCCGGCGCCACCGTCACCCTCGGCGTGGTCAACACCGCGCCGACGGCCCTCGACGACGCGGCCACCACCGACACCGACACCGCCGTGACCGTGCACCCGCTGGCCAACGACTCCGACGAGAACGGCGACGACATCCAGCTCACCGCGATCACCACGCCGGCCCACGGCGCCGCCGTGCTGGCCGCCGACGGCACGGTCGCCTACACCCCGGCGGCCGGCTACCAGGGCACCGACACCTTCACGTACTCGATCACGGACGCCTTCGGGAAGACGGCCTCGGCGCTGGTCACCATCACCGTGCGCAACGCGGCGCCGATCGCCGTGGCCGACCAGTTCGTCGTGCACCCCAGCGTCACCGCCACGCTCGACGTGCTCGCCAACGACGTCGACCCGAACACCGGGCAGAAGCTCAGCGTCGCCTCGGTGACGCAGCCGGCCAAGGGCGTCGTCACGATCACCGCCGACGGCCAGGTCACCTATCGGCCGAACGCGATGACCAGCGGCACCGACACGTTCGACTACGTGGTCACCGACGACCTGGGCCGCACCGACACGGCCAAGGTCACGGTCACCATCGACGCGGCGCCGACCGCGGTGGCCGACACGGCCACGACCACCACCGGCAAGGCCGTGGACATCGCGGTGACCGCCAACGACACCGACCCCGGCTCCTCGGCGCTGACGCTGGTCTCGGCCGGGGCGCCCGCCCACGGCACGGCGACCGTCGTCGGCGGCAAGATCCGCTACACCCCGGCCGCCGGATACACCGGGACCGACACCTTCACGTACGTGGTCAAGGACGCCGCCGGCAGCACGGCGACCGGCACCGTGACCGTCTCGGTGGGCAACGCCGCCCCGGTCGCCGCCGGCGACGCGGCCGCCGTGCTCGCCGGCAAGCACGTCGACGTGGACGTGCTGGCCAACGACACCGACGCCAACCCGGGACAGAAGCTGACCGTCACCGCGGCCGGCGCGCCCGCCCACGGCACCGCGACCGTCGTCGACGGCAGGATCCGCTACACCCCCGCCGCCGGATACACCGGGACGGACACCTTCAAATACACGATCAGCGACGGCAACGGCGGCACCGCCCAGGCGAGCGTCACCATCACCGTCAGCGACGGCTCACCCGTGGCCGTGCCCGACAAGCGCACCACGGCTTACCAGGAGACCGCGACCGTCGCGGTGCTGGCCAACGACCTCGACCCGGCCGGCTCGCTCGCCGTGACCGCGGTGACCACGCCCGACCACGGCACCGCGAAGATCAGCGGCGGCAAGGTCGTCTACACCCCGCCGTCCGGCTTCTCGGGCGTCGCCACCTTCGGCTACACGGCCACCGACGGCAACGGCGACACGACCAGCACGACCGTGACGATCACCGTCGGCACGCCGCCGGTTGTCCCGAACCGGCAGCTCGCCGCGAAGGCGGGCGCCCCGGTCCGGATCGTCATGCCCACCACCGACGAGGCCGGCGACCCGATCACCGTGCTCTCGATCGGCAAGCCGAAGCACGGCACGGCCAAGCTGAACAAGGACGGCACCGTCACCTACACGGCGACGGCCGGCTGGTCGGGCGCCGACAGCTTCACCTACCGGGCCGCCGACGCCGCCGGCAACCAGGCCGCGGGCACGATCACCATCACGGTGGCCGGTGTCAACACCAAGCCGGCGGCCCGGAACGACGCGGTCGCGGTGAACGCCGGCGACTCCGTGGTGATCCACCCGCTGGCCAACGACAAGGACGCCAACCAGGACAAGCTGACGATCACCAAGGTCGGCCGCGCGCGGCACGGCACGCCGGTGCTCGACAAGGACGGCTCGGTCACCTACGCGCCGTACGAGAGCTACGCCGGTGGGGTGGACTCGTTCACCTACACGATCAGCGACGGGCACGGCGGCGTCGCCACCGCGATCGTCACGGTCACGGTGAACGCGCCGGCCTCCGGCGGCGGCGACGGCAATCTGGCCAAGACCGGCCTCGACATCGTCTCGATGGTCACCGCGGGCGGCGCCATCGTCCTGGTCGGCGGGTTCCTGCTGATGGCCGGCCAGACCAGCGGCCCCGGACGGCACCGCCCCGGACGTCACCGGATGTCGTAGCGCATTCACATCACGCTGGGTGCCGGGCGCGCCTAGCGTGATGTGGTGCGCGGACCGGCTCTTCTCCTCGCCATCGCGGTCACTCTGGCCACACTGGTCACCGGGCGGGCCGACGCGGCGATCTCGGACCAGTTCACGAGCCGGTTCGACGTCAACGCCAACGGCGCGATCATGCTGCGCGGCAACTCGAACCTGACCTGCTCGTCGCTCGTGCTCACCTGCGCCTCGGCCCGCAACGGCAGCGGCGTCACCGGCAACGCGCTGAACAACAACGGCTACTCGATGGTCTACACCGACACTGACGGCGACCTGCTGACGACCTTCAACGACAGCAGTTCGACGGTCACCCTGCCGCCGGGCAGCACCGTGCTCTTCGCCGGCCTCTACTGGGGTGCTCTCACCGCCCTTGGCCTCGGCGGCCTGCCCGCGCCCTCTCCCAACGACAAAGACAAGGTCCGATTTCGTACGCCGGCGAGCGCGACCTGGAACCCGATCACCGCCGGCGAGGTGTACTCGTCGACCACCAACAGCGCGTACGAAGGCTTCGCCGATGTGACCGCCCAGGTCGCGGCGGCCGGCAACGGCGTCTATTCGGTGGCCAACATCCAGGCCGGCACCGGCTCGGGGCAGTACGCGGGATGGGCGCTGGTCATCGCGTACGGGAACGCCGCCGAGGCCCTGCGCAGCCTGCGCGTGTACGACGGCTTCGGCTCGATCAGCGACGACGACGTGGACATCCCGCTGTCCGGCTTCGAGACGCCGCACTCCGGGACGGTGCACACCTCGGTGGGCGCGGTCGCCTTCGAGGGCGACCTGGGCACCACCGGCGACAGCCTCAAGATCGACGGGCAGCCGTTGAGCGACGCGGCGAACCCGCCCAGCCCGGTGAACATCTTCAACAGCACGGTCAGCGAGAACGGCGCCATCGTCGGCGGCCGGGACCCCAACTACCGCAACCTGCTCGGCGTCGACATCGACCAGTTCGACGCCAGCGGCAAGCTCGGGCACGGCGTCACCCAGGCCGAGCTGACCATGTCCACCAGCGGCGACGTGTACTACCCGGGCGTCCTCACGGTCGCCATCGACCTCTACGCCCCCAAGATCACCACGACCATGACCGGCACCGACGTCAACGGCGGCGACCTCGTGCCGGGCGACGAGATCGAATATCGGATCGTCGTGCGCAACGAGGGCAGCGACACGGCCGACGGCGTGCGGTTGTCCGACGCGATCCCGACGTACACGGCCTATGTCAGCGGCGGACAGTACTCCGCCGGCGCCGTCACGTTCGACCTCGGCAGCATCCCCTATCTCGGCACCACCACCGTCACGTTCCGGGTCCGGGTCGCGCTCGACACCCCGGCCCTCTACGCGATCGCCAACATGGTCAACGTCACGTACACCGGCCGGACCACCAACGTGAGCGTCGCCGCGGTCGGCGGCACCCTGGCCACGACGGTCCAGCAGCCCCGGGACGACCTGTCGGCCGGCCTGGCCGTCAGCCCGGCCGACGTGCAGCGCGCGGCCGCCCCGAACCCGGTCACCTACACGGCCACGGTCACCAACCTGGGCCCGGACCCCGAGCCCGCGGCCCGGGTCGAGCTCACCCTGCCGGCCGGGGTCACCCACGGCACGCTCCCGGCCGGCTGCACCGCCAACGCCCCGGTCGTCAGCTGCCCGGCCGGGCAACTGGTCGGCGGCAGCCAGGCCACCGTGACCATCCCGGCCACCGCCTCGTCCGGCGCCGCCGCGACCGCGCTCGCCACCGTGCGCGTGTCCGGCGCCGGGCAGGACACCAGCGCGGCCAACAACACCGCCACGGCCGCGCTGCGGGTGAACTCGCCGCCGGTCGCCGTGGCCGACACGGCCACCACCAGCCACGCGACCCCGGTCACCTTCCCGGTCCGCGACAACGACACCGACCCCGAGGACCCGAACACCGGCTTCACCGTCACGATCGTCACGCCGCCCGCGCACGGCAGCGCGGTGGTGCTGGCCGACAACACGGTCCGCTACACCCCGGCCATCGGCTGGGCCGGCCCCGACCCGTTCCAGTACGCGATCGCCGACGGCCACGGCGGCACCGCGACCGGCACGGCCACCGTGACCACGGCCAACGCCCCGCCGACAGCCAACGTCGACGTCACCAGCACCCCGACCGACACCCCGGTGACCCTGCTTGTGCTGGCCAACGACACCGACCCCAATCCGGGCGACACGCTGCACGTGACCGGCCTCGGCGCGGTCTCGCCGGCCTCGGCGGGCACGGCGACCCGGACCGGCGACCTGGTCAGCTTCCAGCCCGCGACCGGCTTCTCGGGCCGGGCCTCGTTCACGTACGTCGCCGGCGACGGCCGCGGCGGCCAGGCGACCGGCCAGGTCTACGTCGACGTGGAGAACGCGGCCCCGACCGCGGCCGACGACCACGCCACGACGCCGTATCTCACCGGCATCCTGATTCCGGTGCTCGGCAACGACCGGGATCCCAACGTCGGCGACACCATCCACATCTCAGCGGTCGGCCCGGCCAGTACGGGCACGGCGACGGCCGAGCCGGGTGGCATCCGCTACCAGCCGCCGGTGGGCTTCTCCGGTGTCGCGACGTTCCGCTACGACATCGAGGACAACGGCGGGCTGAGCTCGTACGCCACGGTCACCGTCACCGTGGGCAACGCCCCGCCGGCCGTCGTGAACCGGACGGCCACCACGCCGTACGGCACCGCCACCGTGATCAACGTGCTCTCCTCGGCCACCGACCCCAACCCCACCGACACGCTGACCGTCACCGGCACCACCGACCCGGCGCACGGCTCGGTCGCGCGCACCCTCAGCGGCGCCCTGACGTACACCCCGGACGCCCACTTCTCGGGCACCGACTTCTTCGACTACACCGTCGGCGACGGCCACGGCGGCGCGGCCACCGCCCGGGTCACGGTCACGGTCGGCAACGGCGTGCCGGTGGCCCGGAACGACTCGGTCACCGTGCGGACCAACCTGCCCGAGGCCATCGACGTGCTCGCCAACGACGACGAGGACCCGAACGGCACCCCGCTGACCATCACGGTCAGCGCGGCCCCGGCGAACGGCACGGCGACGGTCGGCGCCGACAACCGGATCACGTACACACCGGACCCGGGTTTCCACGGCACCGACGCCTTCGACTACACGCTCGACGACGGCCTGGACACCTCGACCGCGACCGTGACGGTCGGCGTGGTCAACTCGCCGCCGATCGCCCGCCCCGAGTCGGTCGCCACCGACACCGACACGGCGTTGACCATCGACATGCTCGCCAACGACGAGGACCCGAACGGCGACACCCTGAGCCTTACCGGTTTCACGGTGGCGGCGCACGGCACGCTCACCCGGGACTCCGACGACACGGTCGTCTACACGCCGGACAGCGGCTTCTACGGCATCGACGCCTTCACGTACACGATCGAGGACACCGACCGCCTGGCCGTCTCGGCCACGGTGACGATCACGGTCCGCAACGCCGCCCCGATCGCCGAGGACGACGCCTTCGTGGTCCGCCCCGAGATCGTCACACCGGTGGACGTCATGCTCAACGACCACGACCCGAACACCGGACAGCCGCTCGAGGTGTCGTCGGTCGGCCCGGCGGCCGAGGGCACGGCCACGCTGGCCGCGGACGGCACGGTGACGTATCGGGCCGACGCCGACTCACCAGGGGCCGACACCTTCACGTACGTGCTCAGCGACGACTGGGGCCGCACCGCCACGGGAACCGTGCACATCACCGTCGACTGGCCCCCGCTGGCCGTCGACGACGAGGTGACGACGCCGTCGCGCACGCCGATCGAGATCGCCGTGCTGGACAACGACACCGATCCTGAGGGCCAACCGCTGGCGGTCACCGCGATCGGCACGCCGCCGCGGGGCACCGCCACGATCCTCCCGTCGGGCAAGGTCCGCTATCTGCCCCGAGGGGCTTCGGCCCAGATCGAGACCTTCACCTACGACGTACGGGACCAGGCCGGCAACACCGCAAGCGCCCAGATCACCGTCCACGTCGACCAGGCCGTGATCCCGCCGCCGCCGGCCCCGACCACCGATCCCGGTTCCCCGAGCCCCACCAGCCCAGTCAGTCCGAGCAGCCCAGTCAGTCCGAGCAGCCCACCTGCGAGCCCCACGGCAACCGCCAGCCCCGCGGCGTCGCCCTCTTCGAGCCCCTACAAGCCGTTGGTCCCCGACAAGGTGGCCGCCGCCCAGCCGGGCCGCCCCATCGGCATCCCCTTGCCGGCCACCGACGCGAACGGCCGCCCGGTCACCGTCCGATCGGTCGGCAAGCCCGCACACGGCACCGCCGTCCTCAACGCCGACGGCACAGTCACGTACACCCCGCCCCCGGGCTTCGCCGGCATCGACAGCTTCACCTACGAGGTGATCGACGCCAACGGCAACATAGCCACCGCGACGATCACCGTGACAGTCGGCAAACCCGACAAATACCCCGACCCCGGCATCCTGCCGCTCCCCGCCACGGGCAACAACGTGCTGGCCGTGATCGCCGCCGGCGGCATGACCCTGACGATCGGCGCCACCCTCTATTGGATCGGCGCTTCCGGCAACCCGCGCCCCGGAAAGCGCCGCCCCTGACCGCTCCTGGAAAGCAGAACGGCGGGCCCGCCGAAGCGGACCCGCCGAACTAAGACTGGACTCAGAAGTCCATGTCACCGCCGCCCGGGGCGCCGGCCGGAGCCGGGTTCTTCTCGGGCTTGTCGGCCACGACGGCCTCGGTGGTGAGGAACAGCGCGGCGATCGACGCGGCGTTCTGCAGCGCCGAGCGGGTGACCTTGGCCGGGTCGATGATGCCCGCGGCCAGCAGGTCGACGTACTCGCCGGTCGCGGCGTTGAGGCCGTGACCCGCCTCGATGTTGCGCACCTTCTCCACCACGACGCCGCCCTCGAGGCCGGCGTTCACGGCGATCTGACGCAGCGGGGCGTCGAGCGCGAGCTTGACGATCTGCGCGCCGGTCGCCTCGTCGCCGACCAGGTCGAGCTTGTCGAACGCGGTCTTGCCGGCCTGCACCAGGGCGACGCCACCACCGGGCACGATGCCCTCCTCGACGGCCGCCTTCGCGTTGCGAACGGCGTCCTCGATGCGGTGCTTGCGCTCCTTGAGCTCGACCTCGGTGGCCGCGCCGACCTTGATGACCGCAACGCCGCCGGCCAGCTTGGCCAGGCGCTCCTGCAGCTTCTCACGGTCGTAGTCGGAGTCCGACTTCTCGATCTCGGCGCGGATCTGGTTGACCCGGCCCTGGATCTGCTCGGCGTCGCCGCCGCCGTCGACCACGGTGGTCTCGTCCTTGGTGATGACGATCTTGCGGGCGGTGCCCAGCAGGCTCAGGTCGGCGCCGTCCAGCTTGAGGCCGACCTCCTCGCTGATGACCGCGCCACCGGTGAGGATGGCGATGTCCTCGAGCATGGCCTTGCGACGGTCACCGAAGCCCGGGGCCTTGACGGCGACGGACTTGAAGGTGCCGCGCACCTTGTTGACGACCAGGGTGGCCAGGGCCTCGCCCTCGACGTCCTCGGCGATGATGACGAGCGGCTTGCCGCCCTGCATGACCTTCTCGAGGATCGGGAGGAGGTCCTTCACCGCGGAGATCTTGCTGTTGGCGATCAGGATGTAGGGGTCGTCGAAGACGGCCTCCATACGCTCCGCGTCGGTCATGAAGTACGCCGAGACGTACCCCTTGTCGAAGCGCATGCCCTCGGTGAGCTCGAGCTCGAGACCGAAGGTGTTGCTCTCCTCGACGGTGATGACGCCTTCCTTGCCGACCTTGTCCATGGCCTCGGCGATGATCTCGCCGACCGTGGTGTCACCGGCGGAGATGGAGGCGGTGGAGGCGATCTGCTCCTTCGTCTCCACGTCCTTGGCCAGCTGCTGCAGGCCCTCGGAGACGCTGGCCACGGCGGCCTCGATGCCCCGCTTGAGGGCCATCGGGTTGGCGCCCGCGGCAACGTTGCGCAGACCCTCACGGACCAGCGCCTGGGCGAGGACGGTCGCCGTCGTCGTGCCGTCACCGGCAACGTCGTCGGTCTTCTTGGCGACCTCCTTGACCAGCTCGGCGCCGATCTTCTCGAAGGTGTCCTCGAGCTCGATCTCCTTGGCGATCGACACACCATCGTTGGTGATGGTGGGAGCGCCCCACTTCTTCTCGAGCACGACGTTGCGGCCCTTGGGGCCGAGCGTCACCTTTACGGCGTCGGCGAGCTGGTTCATGCCCCGCTCGAGGCCGCGACGAGCTTCCTCGTCGAATGCGATGATCTTGGCCATACGGCTTTGTCCTCCTGGACATACGCGGTGCCGGGCCTCGTCGGCCCCGCCCGTTGCGAACCTCTGCGGACGTCACCACCTGGCGTCGTGACGTCCTCAGGCCGAGCCGGATAGCCCGCGACGACCGGCCCCGTGCCCCGGCGCCGATGGCGACACCGTGACCGAGACCCCACCGTCCCGACCTGCTGGCACTCACCGATAGCGAGTGCCAATGACTTGTTTAGCACTCTCAGGTGGCGAGTGCAAGGAAACCCCGGGCTCCTCAAGTCAGTCTTCAGGCACGTTCAGCTCAGCGCGCAACGACCGGCTCGTCACCGGTCCTTCCGAGCGACGACCTTGGGTGTACGCCACGAGCGCCGCCACCGCCCACACCTGGACCGTGACCACTCCCACCGCGGTCGCCGCCAGCCCGCCGAACGCCTCGTCGGCCACCAGCGGCAGCCCCGACGCCGCCGCCGACACAGCCACCATCCCCAGCGCCGGCCCGGACCCCAGCAGATGCACCGCCCGCCGAATCCCATGACCGCGTTCGATCAGCACCACACACCCGAACACCCCCGCCACGGCCAGCAGCCCCGTCGAGGCCACCACGGCCACGGCCTCGTGCGCCACCAGCGACAGCCCACCCGTCACCAGCCCCACCGCCGCGAACCACAGCCAGAGCCCGCGCAGCCGGTTCGCCACCAGCCCCCACACCACGCGCAGCCGGGGCCGCACCCCGTCGGCGGCCGAAGGCACGGCCACCCCCACCGCCCCCGCCAGGCAGATCACCAGCGGAAGCGCCGACACGGTCAGATAGGCCAGCCACATCGTCGGCAACAAGAGCAGCCCGAACCCACCGGCCAGATCGAAGAGCGCCGGCGCCGCGATGACGGTGTCGTCAAGCCGCCCCACGAAGAAGTGCATGGGAAGCGCCGCCAGAGCCATCCCCGGCAGCAGCCGAACCCCGTCCCGCCCGAGCACAGCCACAACCCGCCCGGCCCACCCACGCAGCCCCGACCCCGGCACAGGCACGAGCGCGTCCCGCACCCCTGGATTCACCGTTTCGGGTACGCCCCCACGCGGCAGCTCAGCCGTCCGCGACTCCGGATCGAAGGGGTCCGCGGCCACCACCACCGGCTCTCCGACCACATGCAGAGCACCCTCGACCTGATCCATCGAAACACCTTGCCCCAGCACCCACCGCTCCCGCCACCCGTGGGCGCCCGTCCGATTAGTGCCAACCGGGTTGCCGCGACGAAGGTCAACGGGTAGTCAGGACGGCATGGACAGCTGGAGCGTGCACCGGGTCACCGTCGGCGACGCGGCTCGGATGCGGGCCCTCCGGCTGGAGATGCTGGCCGACAGCCCGCTCGCCTTTCTCGAGACCCTGGCCCAGGCCGCCGCCCGGTCGCACGAGGGCTACCGGCAGCGCATCGCCCAAGCCGCCTCCGGGGACGAGCTCGCCCAGTTCGTGGCCGATCCCGGGCCCGGGCGGCGGCTCATCGGGCATGCCGGTGGCACCGTCGCCCATGACTCCTCGCCCGAGACCGTGGTCTTCGCCGTCTATGTCACCCCCGCCTATCGGGGCGGCAAGGTGCTTCCGGAGCTGATGGAGGCCGTCTTCGACTGGTCCCGGCGGGCCGGGCGACGCCGCACGATGCTCGAAGTGGTCGTCGGCAATGACCGGGCCGTCCGGGCGTACGAGAAACTCGGTTTTGAGGACACCGGCGAGCGTGTGCCCCATCCGGTTCTCCCGGCCCTCACCGAGCTTCGCATGCGCCGGCGGATCTGATGGCCCGGCGGCATGTCGCACGCAGCCTGATCACCGCGGTGAACGGCACCACCGCGGTCGGCCTGATCGTCGCCAAGCTGGGCGGCGCCACGCTGCGCCGGGGGCGTGACGGCGTGCTGATCGCCGAGGGCTACCGGCTGCGGATCCCGCCCGCCAGCTGTTTCACCGTCGGCTCAGTGATCATGACGAGGCGTACGGCCGAATGGCTTCTCTCGCCCGAGAAGGCGGCCCTTTTCGGGCACGAGGCCAACCACGCCACCCAGTACGCGGTGCTCGGACCCCTGTTCTGGCCGGCCTACTGGGTGGCGTGCGGATATTCGTACGCCACCTCCCGCAACTGGGGGTCGCGCAACGTCTTCGAGCGGATGGCCGGCCTGGAGGCGGGCGGATACAAGCGGCACGTCAGGCGAGGGTCACCTGCCACTCGACGACCGAGTCGACCGGACGGAAACCGACCTGCTGGTTGATCCGCAGCATGTGCTCGTTGCTGGACGCGTTGAACGTGTCGATCACTTCGACCTTCGGCTCGTTCTCGCGGACGTACCGCAGGTTTTCCAGCTTGACCAGCAGCCCGAGCCGGTGGCCGCGGTGCTCCGGGTGGACCAGCGTGATGTTCTGCCACGTCTGTGCCGGTTTCTCGTTCTCGACGGCGATGGCCGTGATCGCCACCAGCCGGCCGCCGCGCACCACCCCGGTGTTGTAGCTGGTGCGCCCGCGCCGGATCCGCGACTCCTCGTCCTCGCGGACCCGCTCGGCGTCGAACTTCTCCGCCTCCAGGGCCAGGTTGCCGGTGGGCGCCTCGTCGTTGAAGCGGCTGTGCAGGCCGGCCACGTCGTCGATGACGTCGCCGGGCGGCACCCCGGTCCACTGCACCAGCCGGTGGTCGCCCGCCCTGGCCCGCGCCCCGGCCAGCATCTCGTCGAGGCGCGGCTGGTCGAGGGTGCTGAGGTCGAGCCGGCTGCGGGTCTCCTCGAGGCCGGCCACCGCCCCCATCGCGGTGGCGAACGCGGCGCCGTCCGGATGCTTCTGCACGGTCGGCCCCATCAGGTGGTGGCGGCCGAGCGCGCGGGCATGCTCGACGGCCTGGTCCCACAGTGCCCGGCCGACGCCGTGCCGCCGTGCCGAGGGGAGCACCCCGATCTCGACCATCACCGAGTCGAGGTTGTCGTCCTGCGGCATGGCGAGGTTCATCAGGCCGGCCGGCGCGTCGTCCAGAAGGCCCAGGCGGCGCTCGTACGTATATCCGGGCCACCCGTTGGCCAGGACCGCCCGATAGCCCTCCAGGGACGCGAACGGCACGTCCGGCTGATCGTGCTCCTGACAGGCACGAGCGATCTCGTACGCCTTCTCGACCGCGTCACCGAGCGGCTCGACCCGCACGCTCACAGGTCGTGCTGCCATTCCGTCTCGATGCCGGCCGCCCGGAAACCCATCGCCCGGTTGATCCGCAGCATGTACTCGTTCTGCGAGGCGTTGAAGGTGTCGATCGCCTGGATGCCGGGCCGGTTGCGGCGGACGTTGTCGAGATTGGCGAGTTTCACCAGCATGCCGAGGCGGTGCCCGCGGTGGTCGGGATCGACCAGTGTGGTCTGCTGCCAGGCGTGCGCCGGCTGGGCCAGCTCACCGGCGATGGCCGTCCACGCGACCAGCTTGTCGCCCTGGAGCGCGCCCGCGCAGTAGCTGAGCCGGCCCCTCTTCTGCCGGGCCTCCTCGTCCGCGCGGAGCCGGTCGGCGTCGATCTTCTCCGGCTCCCAGGCGATGTCGCCGGTCGGCGCGTCGGCCAGCAGCCGGCCCTCCAGATAGGCCACGTCGTCGATGATGTCGTCGGCCGGCACGCCGAGCCACTCGATCGTGCGGTAGCCCTCGGCGTGGGACAGCGCGTCGGCCCGCAGCTTCGCCAGATGGGCCTCGTCGAGGCCGGTCAGGTCGAGGCGGCTGCGCGTGTCCTCCAGGCCGGCGACGGAGCCCATCGCGCGGGCGAAGGCGGCGCCGTCGGGGTGTGTGTCCACGGTCGAGCCGATGATGTGCTTGCGATCGTGCGCGGCGGCCCGCTCGAGCATGAGCTCGTAGAGGGCCCGGCCCACCCCGCGCCGCCGATGCTCGGGCAGCACCTCGATCTCGACGTGCGCGTTGGTGAGGTTGTCGAGCTGGAACAGCTCCAACTCGAGGTAGCCGACGGGCTCGCCGTCGAGCAGGCCGAGATAGCGCTCGATGACCAGGCCCGGTGGCGGATGGAGAATCCCCGCTTTGAACGCTTTTTCGGTCATGAAGGGAATGTCGGGAACCTCGTACGCCTGCACGGCCCGGCGGATCCTGTACGCGATGTCCGGAGAGTCAGAAGTCTCGATAGATACACGCATGGCCGCCACCCTTCCGGGTGACGGCCATGAACGCGAACGAATTTGGTCGGGAGAACGGACGCACACCGCCTCCGGCAGTGGGTCGTTGGGTCCCTCGAGAGATTGTCGCCAAGCTCGAGAGTGAGGGACCGCGTACGGCGTCGCGCCCTCCCGCAGAGAGCATCCTGCCGACCCGGAGATCTGTTCGCAAGTCCTCGCGGGATGGAATTCTCACTTGCTGGCAGATTGCCGACTACAGAGCGTCATCCGAGCAGGCCGGCCTCGCGCGCGCCCTTCAGCGACGGCTTGATCGTGTGAGTCGGCCCGACCTGCTCGGCGACGGCGTCCAGGGTCTTGAGTCCCTCGCCCGTGTTGTAGACGACGGTCTCCTTCTCCGGGTCGAGCTTTCCGCTCTCCACAAGCTTCTTCAGTACGGCGACAGTGGTGCCACCGGCGGTCTCGGCGAAGATGCCGGTCGTCTCGGCCAGCAACCGGATGCCGGCGCGGATCTCGTCGTCGTCGGCGTAGTCCATCCAGCCACCGGTGCGCTTGACGGCCTCGATCGCGTACGCGCCGGCCGCCGGGTCGCCGATGTTCAGCGACTTCGCGATGCCGGTCGGCTTGACCGGGATGATCTCGTCAGTGCCCTTCTGGAGCGCGGTGGCGATCGGGTTGCAGCCGGCCGACTGCGCGCCGAAGACCGTCCAGCCGCCCTCGGGGGCCTCGGCCAGGCCGATCTCGACCAGCTCGCTGAACGCCTTGTCGACCTTGGTCAGCAGCTCGCCGGAGGCCATCGGGATGACCACCTGGGCCGGGATGCGCCAGCCGAGCTGCTCGGCCACCTCGTACCCCAGCGTCTTGGAGCCCTCGGCGTAGAACGGGCGCACGTTGACGTTCACGAACGCCGTGTCCTCGAACTCGTCGGTCTCCACGAGCTCGCCGCAGAGCCGGTTCACGTCGTCGTAGGAGCCCTCGATGGCCACCAGCTCGCCGCCGTACACGGCGGTGGTGATGATCTTGCCCTGCTCGAGGTCGTGCGGGATGAAGACGATGCTGGGGGCGCCGGCCCGAGCCGCGTGCGCGGCCACCGAGTTGGCCAGGTTGCCGGTCGAGGCGCAGGCGAAGCGGGTGAAGCCGAGACCGCGGGCCGCGGTGAGCGCGACCGAGACGACCCGGTCCTTGAACGAGTGGGTCGGGTTGGCCGAGTCGTCCTTGACGTACAGCGGCGCCCGCAGGCCGATCGCGGCGGCCAGGGCCGGGGCGCTGACCAGCGGCGTCAGGCCGGGGTCGAGGGTCACCCGGGTGGCCGGGTCCTGCCCGGCGGGCAGCAGCGCCGCGTAGCGCCAGATGTTCTGCGGGCCCGACTCGATGTCGGCCCGGGTCACCCGCGCGAGCGCCGCCTGGTCGTAGGCGACCTCGAGCGGGCCGAAACACTCGTAACAGGCGTGCTGGGCGACCAGCGGGTATTCGGCGCCACAGGCACGGCACACGAGGCCCTTGGCGGGCGAGGTGGTGGTAGCGCTGGGTGCACTGACGGTAGACGTCATCGAGGCCTTCCCTCTCATCTTTCCCCGCGGCGACCTGCCGATCAGGGACGGAATTAGCACCTGCCGCGCTCGGCCTCGTCGTCGAGACTGCGTGGTGGTTGCCGGGGCTTCATCGGGCCGTTCCCTCTGCCCCTCTGGATGAGGTATTCAGTTGTTTCCAACACCTTACGACGAAATCCCGGGATCCGGCTCCCGGGATCCCGAGGTGTGAGCCACGCCCTTAGCGGTGACGGGCGAGCATCGTCCGGACGGCCTCGGTGACCGCTTTGTCGTTGGCGGCGGCCCCCGGCGCCCAGTCGGTGAGCAGCAGCGACGGCCAGAAGACGAAGTTCGAGATCATGCCGAGGAACTGCGTGGCGGCCGTCTCGGGATCCTCGATCGCGGCGTCGGACAGATATCGGCGTACCGACTCGAAGTAGGGCATCTTACCCCGGCTGAACTGGGCCTCACCGAGCTCCGGGAAGCGCGGCAGCTCGGCGATGACGATCCGGAAGAGCGCGGTCATGCCGGGCCGGGTGAGCAGCTCGACATAGCGGCGGCCGATCGCGGTCAGCCCGGCCTCCAGGTCGCCGGCCGGCAACTCGGGGCCGCCGTCGTCCTCGGCCTGCCACGACGCGGTGACGATCGCGTCGAAGAGCGCGGCCTTGGTCGGGAACTGCTTGAACAGCGTGGCCTTGGAGACGCCCGCCGCCTCGGCGATCTTGGCCAGCGAGGTCCCGTCGTAGCCGGAGGCGAGGAACAGCCCGGTCGCCGCCTCCAGGATCGCGGCGCGCTTCCGCTCGGCGACTTCGCGGTGGTACGTGCTCATGCTCTCAGTATGCCCAATGGCGAGGTGAGTCACTTGACTCACCAACGCGTCGCATGGTGAGGTGAGCCGGTCAGCTCACCTTTCCGGGGGAATCACCATGCGCTTCACCGACCACACCGTTCTGATCACCGGCGGCACCGGCGGGATGGGCGAGAGCCACGTCCGCGCCTTCCACGCCGAAGGCGCCCACGTCGTCATCGGCAGCACCCCGTCCGGCCTGCCCCGGGCCCGCGAGCTCGCCGAGGAGCTGGGAGACAGAGCTCTTCCGGTACGCCTCGACGTCACCCGCGAAGAGGACTGGGCGGCCGCCGTGGACGCCGCCGGAGACCTCCAGATTCTGATCAACAACGCCGGCGCGCAGAACCCGCCGACCGCGATCGAGGCGACCGGCCGGGCCATGTGGGACCGCACGTTCGCCGTCAACGTGACCGGCCAGTTCCTCGGCATCAGGGCCGTCACCCCCGCGATGCGCCGCGCGGGCGGCGGCGCGATCGTCAACGTCGGCTCGACCATGGCGTACGGCGGAACGCCCCTTTACGCGTCATACGTGGCCGCGAAGTGGGCCCTGCGCGGCCTGACCCGCAGCGCCGCCCTCGAACTGGGCCGCGACAACATCCGCGTCAACGCCCTGCACCCCGGCGTCATCGCCACCAAGCTGATCACCGAGCCGGCCGAGCCCGGCGGCCGCCCGATCGCCGACTTCTACGACCCCTCCCCGTACGCGATCCCCCGCCTGGGCGACCCCGCCGACATCACCGCGGCGCTGCTCCACCTGGCCGGCGCCCCCTTCACCACGGGCACCGATGTGGTCGTCGACGGCGGCCTCCTGCTCGGCCCGGCCCTCTGACATGGCCACCGGCACCGCGATCGCCCAGGCGCTCGCCCTGACCCCCGCGTCACCCACCCGGGCCCGCATCGTCGACATCACCACGACCGGCCGCCGCACCGGCCGCCCTCGGCGCATCGAGATCTTCTTCTATCGCGTGCACGGCCGCTTCTACCTCAACAGCGGCCTGCTTCCGCCGCCCAGCTGGTACGCGAACCTGCTCGCCCACCCCGACTTCACGTTCCACCTCAAGAACGGCGTACGGGCCGACCTGCCGGCCCACGCTCGCCCGGTGACCGATCCGGACGAGCGCCGGCGGGTCTTCACCGAGGTCGTGGCCGATCTCAACCAGCACAGCAACCCCGGCACCATCACCCAGCCGACCCACCTGGCCGACTGGCTGCGCGTGAGCCGCCTCGCCGAGGTCACCTTCCCGGACTCACCCGCTGAGCCCGAGCATCTCCAGACAGGCCGGCACCCCTTCGACCACAACCGGGGGCCGAGCCTGCCCACGCCACCCGTCCCGGGTCAGCCGAAGCCGATCGGACACGAGCGCCTCCCCGTCCCGGGCATCCACCGAGATCCCGTCCCGAACGTAGCCGAGCTTGCGCGACACCCCTTGCGACGAATGGTTGTCCTGGAACACCTCGGTCAGCGCGGCGCGGGCCCCCAGATGATCGAAGGCCAACGTCAGCAGCCCGACCCGCGCCTCGGTCCCGTATCCCTGCCCCTGATGCTCGAGCCCCAGCCACGACCAGGTCTTCACCTCCCGGACGACCGCGAAGTCCACCGCCCGGAGCCCGACCAGCCCGATCGGCTCCCCGCCCCGGAACACCCCGAACCCGATCTCCCAGTCGTCCGGCCGCCACGACGCCAGAGCACCCCAATGCCCTTTGAGGACGGCCCGCGCCCGGTCCTCGGCGCTCCCCTCGGTCCACGGCGTCAGAAACGGCCGCTCCCCGGCCCGATGAACCCCTTTGCCGGCCAGCCGCGCCAGCTCCGCCAGCTCGTCCTGATCGGGAAGCCGCAACTCCACCCGAGCCACGGCAAGACGAAGCCCGAACGGAGGCCAGAGGTCAGCGATCACACCTCGATCCTGACGACCGCCCGCACTCCACGCCACCCGTTACAGGCGGAAGCCCCTTGCCCCGACCCCGCTCTATCTCCAGCTGGCCGACCTCCTGGCGGCCATGATCGAACGCGGCGACCTCAAGGAGGGCGACACCATCCCGAGCGAGTCCTACCTCCAGCAGGAGCACGGACTGGCCCGCGGCACCGTCCGTTCGGCGATCCGCGTCCTGCGCGAGCGCGGCCTGGTCACCACCGCGCCCCAGCGCGGCACCTACGTAACTCGCCGCACGGCGGACTGACTCAGCGAACGTCCGGTTGACTCTCGACCTGGTCGAGGCCGCAAGCTCCCATCGTCGAAGGGAGCGGGAATGGATCTCGGAAACCGGGTGCTCCAGCTTTGCCAGGACGGGATGCGGGCCGAGGCGCGGGGCCGGCCGGCCGAGGCGCGCGCCTTGTACGAAAAGGCCTGGGCGGCCCGGGCCGATGACTACGACGCCTGCGTGGTGGCGCACTATCTGGCTCGGCAGCAGGACAGCCCCTCGGCGGCTCTACGGTGGAACACCGAGGCCCTGCGGCATGCCGACGCCGTCGGCGACGACCGGGTCGCGACCTTCTATCCCTCGCTTCACATCAGTGTGGCCATGGCCCATGAGCAACTGGGTGATCCGGCCGCGGCCCGTGGCGCTTACGAGCGGGCGGCCGAACACGGCGCGGCGTTGCCCGCCGGCGAATACGGCGATCAGCTCCGGGCGGCGATCGCCGACGGCCTTCGGCGGCTGAGCTGACGACCTGCCGCGAAGATCGAGGGCCCACCTGACGAAAGAGCCGGCGCGACCACCCGGTGTGGTTCGCGGATTGCGAACGGTCACCGGATCGGTGGAAAGCGGAAAGGAAAGCACAGCGGCACCGAGGGACATTGGCTGTGGATATTGACGGGAGTGTTTAGAGTCTCGCGGGTGACTGCCGTTTTGGAGATTGCCGGGCTGCAGAAGACCTATCGCAGCCGCAAAGGGACGCGGAAGGCGCTCGACGGGTTCGACATGGTCGTCGAGGCCGGTCAGGTGCACGGCTTTCTCGGGCCCAACGGGTCGGGGAAGACCACCACGTTGCGAACGCTCCTGGGGCTGATCAAGCCCAATGGCGGCCGCATGGCGATTCTCGGCAAGGAGGTTCCGCGTCATCTGCCGGAGACGGCCGGGCTGGTCGGCGCGATCGTCGAGAGCCCTCAGTTCTTCGGCAATTTCAGCGCCCAGGACACGCTGTCGCTGCTGGCCGACGCCGGCAACGTGAAAAGGCAGCGGGTGACCGAGGTGCTGGAGCTGGTCGGGCTCCGCGATCGAGGCAAGGACCGGGTCAAGACCTATTCGCTCGGCATGAAACAGCGGCTCGCCGTCGCCTCCGCTCTGCTCAAGGAGCCGAAGCTGCTGATCCTGGACGAGCCCGCCAACGGCCTCGACCCGGGCGGCATCCGGGAGATGCGGTCGCTGATGCGCAACCTGGCCGAGTCGGGCATGACCGTCGTGCTGTCCAGCCACATCCTCGGTGAGATCCAGCTGATCTGCGACGAGGTCACCATCATCTCGGCCGGGCGGCGGGTCGCGTACGGCTCGGTCGCCAGCGTGCTCGCGAGCCACACCAGCTCGACCGTCAAGGTCCGGCTCGAACCGGGTGTCGACACGCGCACCGCGGTCGAGATCCTGCGGGCCAACGGCGCCCAGGTCACCGTCGAGGTCGACCACTTCACGGTCGGCAACGCCGGCAACCCGGCGCAGATCACCCGGATCCTGGCCGAGCGGCAGATCTACGTCAGCGAGCTGACCCCGGTCTCGGCCGACCTGGAGAGCGTCTTCCTGGAGCTGACCGGCACGGCGCCGGTCGAGGGCCAGAACCGCCAGGTGGATCAGACCGCGAGCGTCGGAGGGTGGGGACAGTGAGCCTCTACAAGGCGGAGACCCGGCGGCTGTTCAAGCGCCGCTTCACCAAGCTTTTCCTGCTCGGCGCCGTGGCCGTGCTGGCCGCCGTCGCCATCGGCATTTTCTTCTCGAACGAGGCGGTCGGCCCGGAGCAGATCGCCGCGGCCAAGGCCGACGCGCAGGCCCAGTTCGAGCGGGACACCCAGCAGGTGGAGAAGGACAAGGCGTCCTGCGAGGCGGCCAAGGGCACCCCGCAGGCCAACCAGTGGCCGCCGGACTGCGAGCAGCTGACCCCGCCGAGCCAGGAGAACTACAACTACGAGTGGTACATGCCGCCGACGTTCATCTTCCGGGAGAGCTTCCCGGACATGGCGACCACCCTGGCGGCGCTGCTGGCGCTGGCCGCCTTCATCATCGGCGCGTCCTTCGTGGGCGCCGAGTGGAGCAGCGGCGGCATGATGAACCTGCTGCTGTGGCGGCCGCAGCGGCTCAAGGTGCTGGGCACGAAACTGCTGACCGTCCTGCTGTCCTTCACCGTGATCACGGTGGTGGCCTCGGCGATCTGGACCGGCGTCTTCTATCTGATCGCGGAGGCCCGCGGCAGCACCGACAGCATGACGTCGGGCGCCTGGCAGTCCTTCGCGATCATGGAAGTGCGCGGTCTGGCCCTGGTGCTGGTGGCCGGGGCGGTCGGGTTCGGCCTGGCCTCGCTGGGCCGGCACACCGCGATGGCGCTGGGCGTGACGATCGGCGCCGTGATCGTGTTCCAGTTCGGACTGGGCGTGGTGCTCGAGCTGGCCAAGGTGAAGTTCGTGCAGGCCTATCTCATCCCGGCCTGGATCTCGGCCTGGATGAACAAGGAGATCACGCTTGAGGACTACAACTCCTGCGACTTCTCCTCCGTCAACGGCTGCCAGCCGGCCCAGCTGACGCTGACCTGGCCGATGGCGGCCGCCCTGCTCGGCGGTCTCTTCGTGGTCATCACCGGCGCCGCAATGTGGACGATGCGTAGTCGAGACATCACGTGACGTAAGAGCCTATGCTGACGACCATGTCCGACGAGCAGCCGCCCATCCCGGCGCCCCGCGAGCCGGATTCGGATTTAGCAAGTTCTGTGGAATTGTCCGAACGTGAACGCGAGATCCTCTCCTTCGAGGCCCGCTGGTGGAAACACGCGGGCTCCAAGGAACAGGCGATCCGCGACACGTTCGAACTCTCCTCGACGCGCTACTACCAGCTGCTGAACGCCCTGCTGGACAACCCGGCGGCCCTTGAGCACGATCCCGTGCTCGTGGGCCGCCTCCGGCGTCTCCGATCGACGAGGGCCCGTACGAGAAGGCGTTAGTGCGTTTCGGCGTACGCCTCCAGCCACGCCACCTGAGTCGGATCGAGCGACGCTCGTACGCGTTCCCGCGCGGTCGCCACGTTGGAAGCGGTCACGGTCGTCGCCTCCAGCGAGTCCCGCATCGCCGCCAGGGCCGCCTCGCGGATCAGCGCCGCGCAGTCGGCCGCCGAGAAGCCCTCCAGCTCGGCCCCGAGCGTCTTCAGATCGACCGCCTCGTCCAGCGGGACCGCCTTGGCCGAGGCCTCCAGGATCGCGGCCCGCGCGGCCGCGTCCGGCGGCGGCACGTAGACCAGGCGCTCCAGGCGGCCCGGCCGCAGCAGGGCCGGGTCGATCAGGTCGGGGCGGTTGGTCGCGCCGACCACCACCACGTTGCGCAGGTCCTCCACCCCGTCGAGCTCGGTCAGCAGCGCCGCCACCACCCGGTCGGCCGTGCCGCCGTCGGTGGCCTGCCCCCGGGTCGGTGCCAGCGCGTCCACCTCGTCCAGGAAGACCAGCGTGGGCGCGGCCTCGCGGGCCCGGCGGAACAGCTCGCGGACCGCCCGTTCGCTGTCGCCGACCCACTTGCTCAGCAGCTCGGCGCCCTTGACCGACAGCACGTTGGCCTTGCCGGTGCCGGCGATCGCCTTCACCAGATAGGTCTTTCCGCAGCCGGGCGGCCCGTAGAGCAGGACTCCGCGCGGCGGCGAGACGCCGAGCCGGGCGAACGTGTCGGGATAGGTCAGCGGCCACAGCACCGACTCGGTGAGCACCTGCTTGACGTCGGCCAGGTCGCCCACGTCGTCGAGGGTCACGGCGGCCACCTCGAGCGTCGAGTCGGCCATCGAGGTGGGCCGCACGACGTCGAGCGCGCCCTCGAAGTCGGCCATGGTCACGGTCGGCGACTCGGCCTCCTTCTGCCGCAGGGCCGCCCGCACACCGGCCTCGCGGGCCAGCGCTCCCAGGTCGGCGGCGACGAAGCCGGGTGTGCGCCCGGCGATCTCGTCGAGGCGTACGTCCTCGGCCAGGGGAACGCCGCGGGTGAGCACGCCGAGTTGCTCGCGGCGCAGGGCCGCGTCCGGCAGGGGCACGGCCAGCTGCACGGCGAGCAGGTCGGGCGAGCGGAGCGACGGGTCGACCGACTCGGGCCGGCTGGTCGTGCCGACCACCGCCGCCCCGGACCGCACGACCTCCTCCAGGACCTGCCGGAAGACCGTGGCGATCGGCTTGGGCTCATCGCGCGGCGCCAGCGCTTCGACGTCGGAGAAGAGCAGGACCGTCGGTTTCCCCGTACGGGCGTCACGGGCCAACTCGCGCAGGCGCGCGGCGGCCGAGTCGGCGGCGAGCGCGGCCAGCTCCGGCGCCCACACCTGCACCACCCGCGCGCCGACCTGCGCGGCCACCGCCCGGACCAGAGCGGACTTGCCCGACCCGGCCGGGCCTGACACCAGTACCCCCAGTGAGACCTTGGTGTTCAGCCGGGCCAGCACCTCGCCGTGGTGGAAGCCGAGGTCGAGCAGTTCCTCCAGCTCCTTGGCCTGGGCCCGCAGACCGGGCAGGTCGTCGATGCTCGGCGGCGGCACGTCGGGATCGGTCGAGGCCGGCGCGTGCGGCTGGGCGGCCGGGCCCGGCACCGGTGACGAGCTCTGCCCGTCCTGCCAGCCGACCACGGTGTCCATGGTCACGACCGCCGACGCGGCGCCCTCGACCGCGGTGACCGTGAGCAGCGCCGTCGTCCACTGATAGCCGAGCCGGTTGCGCAGGTTGCGCCCGATGTCCTGCACCGGCATGCGCTGGCCCTCGCGCAGCGGCACGTCCTGCGGATAGAGCGAGACGTTGTCGCCCTCGCTGAGCACCTTGCCGAGCAGCGCCAGGCGCAGGATCTCGGGCGAGACCAGCGCGACCACGTCGGCCGGGCCGGCCAGCGTGACCCGGCGGGCCGCCACCGCCGGCAGCTTGGCCACGGTGACCCGGGCGCCGTCGCGGATGCCCAGGTTGCCCAGGGTGAGATCGTCGGCGTACAGGAACTCGCGGCTCGCGGACGCCTCGGCCTTGGCGGCCAGCGCCGCGGTCGTCCGGCCGCCGCTCAGGCGTACGGGATCACCGGGGTTGATCGTCAAGGCGGTCATGACCGCCGGATGCAGCCGGACCACACCACGGCGGTTGTCGAGACCGGCCAGCCGAAGGGTCGCCGTCAGCGTGAGTTCTTCGTCCACCGGGACAACGCTATCGTCCGTTTGCTCCTGAGAGGTTTCACAGCCGCCGCTCAGACGCGGCCGGATAGCGTTTCGGCATGTCTTGGTCATCACGGCTGCCCCGGCTCACCCGCAGCCGCGTCATCGCCGGCGCTGTGGTCCTCGTGCTCGTCGCGGGGCTGGTCGGGTGGGCCGCGTGGCCGGAGAGCAGGAACTGGACCTCCAAGGACCAGATGATCACCGTGCCGACCGGCGCCGGCGGCAGCGGCTCGGTCGCCCTCGACACCCGGCTCTACCTGCCGAAGGACCACGACGGCAAGGTCCCGGCGGTGCTGCTCGCGCACGGCTTCGGCGGCACCAAGGAGTCGGTCAGCGACGACGCCGAGTCGCTCGCCGACCGCGGCTACGCCGTGCTGACCTGGACCGCGCAGGGCTTCGGCCGCAGCGGCGGCCAGATCCACCTGGACAGCCCCGACTACGAGGTGCGCGACGCCCAGGGCCTGCTCGACTGGCTGGCCGGGCAACCCGAGATCCGCACCGACGCGACGGGAGACCCGCGCGTCGGGGTGGTCGGCGGCTCGTACGGCGGCGCCCTGGCCCTGATGCTCGCCGCCCAGGACCAGCGGGTCGACGCGATCGTTCCGTCGATCACCTGGAACGACCTCAGCAACGTCTTCCTGCAACAGTCGGCCGCGACCGGGACCACCGGCGTCTTCAAGAAGGGCTGGGCCGGCGTCTTCTTCGGCAACGGCGGCTCCCTCGAGTCCGCGGACGGCCCGCCGCCGGCCGCCGAGACGGCCAACCCCGCCTGCGGCCGTTTCGCGGCCGACGTCTGCGCCGCCTATCTCCAGGTCGCGACCACAGGCGTACCCGATCAGAAGACCCTCGACCTGCTCCGTAAGTCGAGCCCGGCCCCGGTCCTCAGCAAGATCAAGGCGCCCACGCTGCTCGTGCAGGGCGAGGTCGACACGCTCTTCCCGCTCTCCGAGGCCGACGCCAACGCCAAGGGCATCGCCGCCGCCGGCACCCCGGTGCGGGTCGCCTGGTTCACCGGCGGCCACGACGGCGGCGCCGGACCGCAGACCGACCAGGACAGGGTGAAGTTCCTGACCGTGCAGTGGCTCGACCACTACGTGAAGGGCGAGGGCGACAAACCGTCCGACAGTTTCACGTACTCGCGGGTGGCCGGCTTCAGCGCGCTCGACCGGGGCCTGGTGACGAACGGGTACTCCACCGACTCGTACCCCGGCCTCGGCGGAACCGGAAGCACCCAGATCTCCCTGGAGGGATCGGCGCAGCCGATCGCCAACCCGCCGAACGGCAACCCGGGCGCGCTGTCGTCGCTGCCCGGCACCGGCGGCCGGCTCAGCACGCTGCTGGCCGGTGTCGCGGCCGACATCCCCGGCCAGTTCGCCTCGTTCGAGTCGCAGCCGGTCGGCCAGGCCGTCGACGTGGCGGGAGCCCCCACGATCCGGCTCCGGGCCGCCTCGCCGACCGGTGAGGCCACGCTCTTCGTCAAGCTCTACGACGTGGATCAGCAGGGGGCCGAGACGCTCAGCGCCGGCCTGATCGCCCCCGTCCGGCTCACCGGCCTGCCCACGAGCATCGACGCCGCGCAACCGGTGACGGTCACGCTTCCCGCGATCGTCCGCCAGATCGACAAAGGCCATTCCGTACGGGTCGTGGTCGCCACCACCGACCAGGCGTTCCTCTCGCCCACCGAGCCCGCCACGTACACCGTCGCGGTCGAGCCGGCGCTGACCCTGCCGACCGTCGTGGGCGAGCCGATCGCCAATCCGCAGACCGTGTGGCGCTACGTCCTGGCCGGGCTCCTGCTGGTCATCGCGCTCGGCCTGGCCGTGGTTCTTCTCGTACGCCGCCGCCGGCTCCGCCGGCAGCACACCCCCACGTCGCAGGAGTACGCGGACACGCCGCTCGTGGTGAAGGGGCTGCGCAAGGCGTACGGGGACGGGTTCGTGGCCGTCGAGGAGATCAGCTTCACCGTCTCGCGGGGCCAGGTGGTGGGCCTGCTCGGGCCGAACGGCGCCGGCAAGACGACCACGCTGCGGGTGCTGATGGGCCTGACCATGCCGACCGCCGGCGAGGCCCTGGTCTTCGGCCACCGGCTGGTCCCCGGCTCGCCGGTGCTGTCGCGGGTCGGCGCGCTCGTCGAGGGCCCCGGCTTCATGCCGCACATGACGGGCTGGGAGAACCTGCAGGCGTACTGGAAAGCCACCGGCCGACCCGCCGAGGACGCGCACTTCGAGGAGGCCCTGGCCATCGCCGGCCTGGGCGACTCGGTGCACCGCCGCACCCGCAAGTACAGCCACGGCATGCGCCAGCGCCTGGCCATCGCCCAGGCCATGCTGGGCCTGCCCGAGCTGCTCGTGCTCGACGAGCCGACGGACGGCCTCGACCCGCCGCAGATCGCCGAGATGCGCCGCGTGCTGAAGCGCTACGCCACCGACGGCCGGGCGGTGCTGGTCTCCAGCCACCTGCTGGCCGAGGTGGAGCAGACGTGCACCCACGCGGTGGTGGTCAACAAGGGCCGGATCGTGGCCTCGGGCCCGGTCGAGGACATCGTCGGCGAGTCCCCGTCGGTGCAGATCGAGGTCTCGGACGTGCCCGCGGCGTCCCGGGTCCTCAGCGACCTGGGCGTGCGCTCGGTGACCCCCGACGGCCCGAGCGGCCTGATCGTGGACGTGAACGGCACCCCGCGCTCCGAGGTGGTCGCCTCGCTGGTGCGGGCCGGGGTGGACGTGGACAGGGTGGTGCCCCGCCGGCGCCTCGAGGACGCTTTCCTGGCCCTGGTCGGGGAGAGCTCGGCAGGAAGTGGAGACCGATGAGCGTGCTCGCGAACCCCGGTGCGACCGGCTACCGGCCGTCCCGCACCCTGCCCATCTGGGCCGAGGTACGCCGCCAGGCGTCCCGCCGCCGCACGCAGGGCGCCCTCGGCTTCATGGTCCTGCTGCCGCTGATCGTCCTGATCGCCTTCGCCTTCGGCGGCAACAGCGACGAGGAATCCGAGGGCAGCGCCTTCGGCAGCCTGGTCGACCTGGCCACCTCCGGCGGCCTGAACTTCGCCCTGTTCTGCCTGGCCGTGTCGGCCGGCTTCCTGCTGGTCGTGGTGGTGGCCCTGTTCTGCGGCGACCCGGTGGCCAGCGAGGCGGGCTGGGGCAGCCTCAGATATCTGCTGGCCATCCCGGTCCCCCGGGCCCGCCTGCTGGCGGTGAAGCTGATCGTGGCCCTGCTCTACTCCTTGGCCGCCCTGCTGACCCTGACGGTGACGGCACTGATCGCCGGCACGATCCGCTACGGCTGGCACCCCTTGGGCAGCTCGGTGGCGGCCGAGATCCCACCGGGCCAGGGCCTGCTCCGCATCCTGGGCGTGGCCGCCTACCTGGCCGTCTCGATGCTGATCGTGGCCGGCATAGCTTTCCTGCTGACGGTCCTGACGGACGCCCCGCTGGCCGCGGTGGGCGGAGCGGTGATGCTCTGGATCCTGTCCAGCATCCTCGACCAGATCACGGCCCTGGGCGGCATCCGCAACATCCTGCCCACGCATTACAGCGACGCCTGGATGGGTTTGCTCTCCACCCCGGCCCAGATAGACGACTTGGTGAAGGGCGCCATCGCCGCCGTCTGCTACGCCACGGTGTGCTGGTCCTTGGCGTTCTGGCGCTTCACCCGCAAGGACGTCACTTCCTGAGCACCGACAGCCCGGGTCGTACGATCAGAGCGGGGAGGTAAGCAGACGGCGACGTCGAACAGCGCACCGCCCGGTTCCCGGTACGCCGACCAGCGGCACTATGTGGTCGCGGCGAGCCTGGACAGCCTGCGCGGCCCGATGAGGGGCATCGTCACCCTCGACCGAGGGCTGGACTGGTCCGGTGACGGCACCTACGACCTGGAAGATGCCGGCGACCTCCAAGTGATGTACCAGACCGTGCTGAACCAGGCGTCAACCACTGACGATCTGAGCCGATGGCTCAGCGGCGACATTTTGCGCCAAATCTGGCCGAGCCTGTGGCTTCCCGTGCGTCTGCGAACGCTGTGGCAGTCCCATTTCCCCGAATTGGCCGGCTGAGGGATGGAGCCGGGCCTCCTCAAACTGGCGGAGCTCGGCCTCCAGGTGGCGGCCCAGTATGGCTTCGCCTTGGCTGGCGGCTTCGCCGTCCAAGCGTTTCGCTCAGTGGCGCGACGACCTCCTGACCCTCGGCTCGTAGCGGCGACCGCCGGCCGTCACGCCCTGAAGGCGCCGATTGCGTTCCTGGTCGCCTCGTCAAGTTCTTCGAGGTCCACAGCTCTGGCCACCGCCCGAAGCCGTGCCGCCTGATCGGTGTGCCGCTCCCAATAGCTGTGTGGCGCCCGCACCACCGCGGCCAGCAGGTCGCCGGGGTAGAAGTCGCCCTCGGCCAGCGGATCGCGCTCCAGCTCGTCCAAGGCCAGCGGCACGAGCGTCTCGAGCCCCTCCTTCTGCCCGATGAGCACGCGCAGCCCTTCCACGCCCAGCGTCCCCACCGGCTGCCTCCGCAACGTATAGACCGTCGCCATCAGCCGTGAGGCATCCGCCGGCGGCTCGCCCCAGGCCTTCCCCTCGATCTCTTCCAGCGACTGCTGCACGTCTGTCTCCTAAATACGGGGTACGAACTGCTCCGAATGATCGAGCAGGCGGCTGGCTTCGGACAACTCGCTCTGATAGGCGGCGCGTTCCGCCTCACTCGTCCGTGAGTCGCCGAGCAACCGCTTGAGCTGATCGATCCGGCGGGTGAGACCGCGTTGCGCGTTGCGTACCTCGTCCACGTGATCCCACGGCTGACCGGACGGCTTCCGGGCGACGACCTCTCCGTTCAGTTCCCGGCGGGCCGCATCCAGGTCCCGGTCGGTCAGGTGTTCCTTCATCCGGTCGGTCTTCGTCGGCACCGACCGCGACGGCTGGCTCCCACTCATCGGCGAGACCGCGTCCTCGCCGGCGGCGTGCTGCATGAGAGACGTGGTGGCGGCGCCTGTGATGGCCACCCCAGTGGTGATCCCGGCGGCGGAGACCACATTGAGAGGTACGCCGGCAACAGCTCCCACGCCAGTCGCGTCGAGCGCGAATCCGAGCCCTTCCCCGCCCGCGCTGACCGCGGTGAGCAGCAGCCCGCCGGCCAGGGCAGCGGTCTCGCCCGGATGCTGGATCATCGCGTTGCCGAACGAGGCCAGCCCGTTGACGACGTCCGCGCCCACATCGAGCGCGAAGTCGCCCACAGCATCCAGCCAACTCGACTCCTCCGGCGCCGCGTCCGCTTCCGCATCGAGGAACCGCGCCGCAGTGTCACCCTCCTGAACGACCTGGTCACGCGCGTTCCGCAGGGTGTCCCCGCGCCGCCTGCCGCCAGGCCTCACCACTGTCCACGAAGGGCGCGACGACCTGCCCCGGCACCGCCTGTGCCACCTGCTGGTCATACGCCTGCCGGGCGCGCGCCGACGCGGCCTCACCCTCGTCCCACAGCCGGATCGCCTCGGCCGCCTGGCCCTGCGCCCATCGCAGCGTGCCCGCGTAGACGGCCAGACCGTCGGCGGCGGTGGCAAGCGAGTTGGACGCTTCGTACCACTTGTTGGGCTCGTAACTGAACTTCTCCCGAAACGCGTCGCCGGCCGCACCCGTCCACGCGCCGGTGTCGATGTCAACCAGGCCGTCGCCGGCCTTTTCCGCGTTCGCCGCCCTGTTCTGCAACGCCCGTACGTTGCTCTCCACCGCCCCCGGATCACCCGGCACCAACACCAGCGGATCGTGGGTCTGCCCGAGTTCAGTCATCGACGACTCCCTCGGCGGGGTCGGTGGTCAGGCGTCCCGCCGAGGCGGCGTCCGCCGACCGGTAGGCCCTCGCCGCCTCGTCCAGGATCTTCCCGATCGCCTCGGCGTCCTCCACGAGGATGTCGAGACCCTCGTTCCACCGGTCGCAGAAGTTCTCCATCGCCCGGTGCAATCCCGCGTGCCCGTAGGCACCGGCCGCCCCGTCCAGATTTTCCAGAGCGGAGTCGCGCTGGTCAGCCACGCTTTGCCTGATGCCCGCCGAGGCCGATTCCAGGACCTCGACCTCCACGTGAAACCCGAGACCGTCCATCGTCTCTCGCCTGCCTTCACCCCATGTCGGCGGTCCGTCGAACGTCGCTCCCGCGAGGCTAGACCTCACACGCAATATCGACGTTGATCAAATTCATGCGGTGAATGGGCCCGGGAGCGGGACGCCGGGCGGCGCGCTGGGGGAGACTTGCGGGCGGATGCGATAAATGCGAGGCCGGAGGCTGGCTAGATGACTGCTGTTCAGGACATTCCGCTGCGGACGATCGACGGGGAGACCACCTCGCTCGCGGCGTATGACGGGCAGGTTCTGCTCGTGGTCAATGTGGCCTCGAAGTGTGGGCTCACGCCCCAGTACGACGGGCTGGAAAAGCTTCACGAGCGGTTCCGCGACAGCGGCTTCAGTGTGCTCGGCTTCCCGGCCAACGATTTCATGGGGCAGGAGCCGGGGACCGATGAGGAGATCGCCGAGTTCTGCCGGAGCACCTTCGACGTTCAGTTCCCGATGTTCTCGAAGATCTCGGTCAAGGGCGAGGAGCAGCATCCCCTGTACGCCGCTCTGACCGCGGCCCGGCAGCACGAGGACGGCAGCGCTGACGTGCAGTGGAACTTCGAGAAGTTCCTGATCTCGCGCACGGGCGAGGTCGTCGGCCGGTTCTCGCCGCGGGTCACTCCGGACGACGAGACCCTGGTCGAGGCGATCAAGCAACAGCTCTAGGCGCAGATGACCTGTACTCCGGCGTCCCTGAGCGCGGCCACCACCTCGGGCGGGGCGCCGGAGTCGGTCACCAGGGTCTCGACCTTGCCGATCGGGCAGATGCGGGCGAAGGCGTGCCCGCCCAGCTTCGACGAGTCGGCGATCACCACGACCCTCTTCGCCCGGGCCACCATCAGGCTGTTCATGGCCGCCTCGCCCTCGTGGTGGGCCGCCGCGCCCAGCTCCACGTCGAGCGCGTCCACGCCGAGCAGCACGATGTCCAGCGTCACTTCCTTCAGCAGCGCCCCGCCGAGCGGCCCCACCAGCTCGAACGACTGGGGCCGGACCACGCCGCCGGCCACGACGATCTTCATGCGGGAGCGGACCAGCAGCTCGTTGGCGATGTTCAGCGCGTTGGTCACCACCGTGAGCTGGGCGCCCTCGCCGCCGGCGTTCAGGTCGGGGCGTACGGCCAGGGCCCGCGCCACCTCGGTCATCGTCGTGCCGCCGTTGAGGCCGACGACCGTCCCGGGGGTGACCAGGCGGGCCGCGGCCTCGCCGATGCGCTGCTTCTCGGCCGAGTGCTTGGCGCTCTTGTAGCGCAGCGGCAGGTCGTACGACACCCCGTTGGCGACGGCGCCGCCACGGGTGCGGGTGATCATCTGTTGCTGGGCCAGCTGGTCGAAGTCGCGGCGGATGGTGGCCTGCGAGACGTCCAGGCGCTCAGCCGCGTCCTCCACGCTGACCCGGCCACTCTCCGCGAGTAACTCGAGCAGGGCATTCCACCGCGCGTACCGGTCCACCGAGACTCCCCGATGAGCGTTCCATGATAAGAGTGTGCACATTAGTGAGCGAAAGCCCGGGAAGCAAACCTCGGCTCTGCGCGGTACGTCAAACAATGCTTGCATCCACGGCGGCCTTCCACGCAGAATGGCGCTCGAAAGTGCCTAAAACCGAGCGCATATGCGCAGCGACGCACGGTGTGAAGGGTGACCCATGAGCTACGTCAAGGTGGAGATCGCCAGCCAGCCCGAGTGCTGGCGCAAGGCCGCCGAGCTGGCCGGCTCCCCGGGCCTTCCGGAGCGGGGCGAGAGGGTCGCCGTCGTCGGGTGCGGCACGTCGTGGTTCATGGCCAAGGCGTACGCCTCCTTGCGCGAGCGGGCCGGCCACGGCGAGACCGACGCGTTCCAGGCGTCGGAGTTCCCGCCGGGAAGAAAGTATGACCGGATTGTCGCGATCACCCGCTCGGGTACCACGACCGAGGTCCTTGACCTGATCAAGGAACTCGACGACGTCACCGTGATCACGGCCGTGGCGGAGGAAAAAGCGGCGAAAGCCGCGGCCCACGCCATCGTGCTCGACTTCGCCGACGAGCAGTCGGTCGTGCAGACCCGCTTCGCCACCAGCGCCCTCGCGCTGCTGCGCTCCCACCTGGGCGAGGACATGGACCCGGTCGCGGCCGACGCCGAGGTCGCCATCCGCCTGCCGCTGCCGGTGCACCCGGCGCTGGCCGAGCAGATCACCTTCCTGGGCCGGGGCTGGACCGTCGGCCTGGCCGAGGAGGCCGCCCTGAAGTGCCGGGAGGCCGCCGGATATTGGGCCGAGGCGTACCCGGCCATGGACTACCGGCACGGCCCGATCGCGATCGCCGCCCCGCGCCGCGTCGTCTGGGCCTTCGGCGACGTCCCGGCCGGCCTGGCCGACGACGTCGAGGCGACCGGCGCCTCGTTCGTGCACAGCCGCCACCACGGCGGTTACGCCGCCCTCGGCAGCTGGTGCGGCGGGCGGGCCCCGCTCGACCCGATGGCCGACCTGGTCGTGGCCCAGCGCGTGGCCGTGCTGCTCGCCACCAGCCAGGGCCTCGACCCCGACCACCCCCGCAACCTGACCCGCTCCGTGATCCTGGGATGACGAACGTCGTCGTCGCGCTGGACGTCGGCGGCACGGGCATGAAGTGTGCCCTGGTCGGCGCCGACGGCACGGTCCACCACTCCGAACGCCACCCCACCCTGGCCGAGCGCGGCCCCGAGGCCGTCCTCGACAACATCGTCGACATCGCCGACGGGCTCGCGGCCACGGCCCGGGCCAAGGACCTGACCCCCGTCGCCACCGGCATCGCCGTTCCCGGCGTGGTCGACGAGGCCCACGGCGTCGCCGTCTGGTCGTCCAACATCGGCTTCCGCGACGTCCCGGTGCGCGACCCCCTGGAGAAGAGGCTCGGCCTTCCGGCCGCGCTGGGTCATGACGTCCGCGTCGGCGGCATCGCCGAAGCACGGCTGGGCGCCGGCCGCGGCCGTGGTCACGTGCTCTTCGTGGCCATCGGCACCGGCATCGCGGCCGCCCTGGTGGTCGACGGCGCCGGATATTCGGGCGCGCACGGCGCCGCCGGCGAGCTCGGCCACATCGTGGTCCGCCCCGGCGGCAACCCGTGCGGCTGCGGCCAGAACGGCTGCCTGGAGGCGCACACGTCGGCCAAGGCGGTCGGCCGCCGCTACGCGGAGCTGTCCGGCCGGCCCGGCGCGACCGCGTTCGACGTGGTCAGCCGTCTGGAGACGGACGAGCTGGCCCGCACGGTGTGGCGCGAGACGATCGACGTGCTGGCCGACGGCCTGCTCATCGCCCAGGCCCTGTACGACGTCGACGTGCTGGTGCTGGGCGGCGGCCTGGCCGAGGCGGGCGAGGCGCTGCTCGGCCCGCTGCGAGAGGCGTTCGCCGCGCGGGTCACCTTCCACCGGATCCCCGGGATCGTCCGGGCCGAGCTCGGCGACGAGGCCGGCTGCATCGGCGCGGCCCTGCTCGCCCTCGACCACTTGGAGTCACTGTGACCCGCATCGGCGGCCGCATCGTCCGTCCCGGCGCCGTCGTCGAGGGCTACGTCGAGGTCGACGGCCCGACGATCCTTGAGGTCGGAGCTCACGGGGGCGCGGGCGACGACGTGATCGTGCCCGGCTTCGTCGACATCCACTGCCACGGCGGCGGCGGGCACACCTTCACGACCGGCGACGCCGGCTCGGCCCGGGCCGCGGCCGCCTTCCACCTGGGCCACGGCACCACGACCATGCTGGCCAGCCTGGTCAGCTCCCCCTTCGAGCTGATGCGCGACGCGACCGCGGCCTATCTGCCGCTGATCGACGAGGGCGTCATCGCGGGCGTGCACTACGAGGGCCCGTACCTCTCCGAGGCCCGCTGCGGCGCCCAGAACCCGGCCTATCTGCGCGACCCCTCGATCGACGAGCTGCAAGAGCTGATCAAGACCGCGGCCGTACGTCTCGTGACGGTCGCCCCCGAGCTTCCGGGCGCCCTGGAGGCGATCGCCTTCCTGCGCGAGAACGGGGTCGCCGCCGCCGTCGGGCACACCGACGCCACGTACGAGCAGACCCTGGCCGGCGTCCGGGCCGGCGCCGCCGTCGGCACCCACCTGTTCAACGGCATGCGCCCGCCGCACCACCGCGAGCCCGGCCCGGTGATCGGCCTGCTGTCGTCGCCGGTGGTGTGCGAGCTGATCGCCGACAACATCCACCTGCACCCGGGCATGCTGTCGTTCGCGGCCCGGACCGCCGGACCGGACAAGGCCGCGCTGATCACCGACGCCATGGACGCCACCGGCATGGCCGACGGCACCTACGACCTGGGCGGCCAGGAGGTCACCGTGGCCGAGGGGGTGGCCCGGCTGGCCCGCAACGGCTCGATCGCCGGCAGCACCCTGACCATGGACGTGGCCCTGCGCAACGCGGTCGCCGCCGGCATCCCGCTCGAGGACGCGGCCGCCATGGCCAGCACCACCCCGGCCCGGGTCCTCGGCCTCGCCGATCAGACCGGCGCGCTGGAGGCCGGCCTGAGCGCCGACCTCGTCGTACTGAATCCGGACTTAACGGTGAAGCGCGTCATGCGGCGCGGGGTGTGGATTTAAAGGGCGCTCCCAGCCTCCAAGCCGCGGCAGAGGCACCGAGTCCCAGGGGACCCGTTCGACGATGCGCGCCAGCACCAGCCCGAGCAGCAGCCCGGCCACGGAATCGGTCAGCCAATGGAAGCCGGTGTAGACGGTCGTGCAGAAGACGATCGCCACCGGAACGAAACGGATCAGAACGGTCTGAGCCGCCGTCAGGGGCCGCCGGAGCAGCGCCGCGATCAGAAGTGCCAGCACCGCGTACCAGACCAGCGAGTTGCCCAGGTGCCCCGACGGATAGCTCATCGCCTCGGCCCCGGAGGCGTACGGATTGTGCATGACCGTCTTGTCGGGCCCGTCGAAACGCGGCGCCGCGCGGTCGGCCCAGATCTTCAGGGGCCCGATGGTGACGTACGTCAGAACGAAGCCCGCCACAAATGGCAGCAGCGCACGCACCGACCGGGTCCGCCACAGCAGCACCCCGGTCAGGATCAGCGCGACCGGCATCAGCACCTGACCGCCCTGCCCGAAGTAGTTCAGCACCCGGGCCGTCCAGTAGACCGGATCGGGCTGGTGCGCGAACGCCCAGTCGGCCACCCGCTGATCGAGCGTCAGCAGGTGGCCGTTGATCAGGGCGACGGTGAGCGCGACGAACGCCGCGAGGAACGCGACGTCGGGCCACCAGCTCTTCGGTTTACGCACGCCTTCAAAACTAGATGTACTTGCCCAGCCTCGCGGCCAGCAGGTCGCCGCGAACCCCGGAGTTGGGGCAGCCGCCGAAGTGGTGCAGCGCCACGACCTTGTCGGTCTTGCGGGACAGCACCGGCGAACCGGACGAGCCGCCCTCGGTGTCGCAGTAGTACGCGACGTCCGACTGGGTGGCGTAACCGTTGTAGCCGGGATCGACCACCGAGCAGTTGCCGGCCTTCTCGCCGAGCGACCCGGCGATCCGGGTGGGCTCGCCGGCCGGGTGCTGCGGGACGTAGAGCTCCTGGTTCTTCGCCGGGCGGGCGGTGTCGAGGGTCAGGTAGCCGAATTTCCGTACGGCCGCGAAGTTGGAGACCGAGAAGAGCGTGTAGTCGTAGACCCGGTCGGTCGTCAGGACGCTGGCGCCCCAGACCTTGGTCGGCTTGTAGACGTCGTAGCCGCCGCACTGCGCGCACTGGTAGTTGAACCAGACCTCGGTGTCGTGGGCCTCGGCCGTGCTGGTGAAGCAGTGGTTGTTGGTGAGCATGCGGTTCTGGGCGCCGATCCGCCAGCCGGTGCACAGCTCGGTCCCGTTGATCAGGAGCCGGGCGATGGCCTTCGACTTGGTGTAGGCGACCGGGTCGGACGAGCGGTAGCAGACCGCGTCGGCCGAGGTGTCGCTGCCGCAGACCGACTCCTCCTTGCCCGTACGCCCGGGCGCCGTCAGCTGCTTCTCGGGTTGTGCCCGCTGCTCGGAGCGGCTGAAGCCCTTGGCCACCCGGTCGACGTCGACGCCGAGCGTGCCCAGCAGCTCGCCGAGCCGCAGCGGATCGGCCGGGCCCCGGTGCATCTCCAGCACGGCGGTGTCGCCGGTGACCGACATGGCCCAGCGGTCGCTGTCGTGGTCGCTGAGCTCGGGAGCGTCGTAGCGGTAGGACTCGGTGCCGTCGGCGTTGGAGACGGTCACGTAGTCGCCCGGCAGCATCTCCATGCGGGAGAAGTGCAGCTTCACATAGGACGCGCCCGGATAGCGGAACGTCTCCTTCTTCGGCTGGCCGCCCAGATAGCCGAGCAGCCGGCGCACGTTGAGCAGCTCTCCGACCTTCTGCCGGCCGTCGCCCTTCACCGCGGACGCCGACTCGTGCCGGCCCTCCTGATCAAGCGCCTCTTCCTCGGCGGCCCCAGGGGCCACTGTGACCGATGAGGCGGACGGCGCCGGGGCCACCGCCGCGCCCGGCAGGCCCGCCATCGGCGCCGCTTCGGCCTGGGCCGCCTGTTCCGCGAGTTCCGCTTGTTCCGCTTGTTCCGCTGCGACGGGCGTGCGCTCCACCGGCGCGGGCGCCTGTTGCCAGGTGCCGACGGGCCGTTTGTCACCCGCGGCCCTCCACGCGGTCGCGCCGGCCGTGCCGGTCAGGGCCAGAGCCGCGCAG
The DNA here is from genome assembly GCF_042899005.1 of Actinoplanes sp. NPDC000266. Taxonomy (NCBI): domain Bacteria; kingdom Bacillati; phylum Actinomycetota; class Actinomycetes; order Micromonosporales; family Micromonosporaceae; genus Actinoplanes; species Actinoplanes sp. NPDC000266. Next base: position 4,180 of record NZ_JBIAZI010000005.1, on the reverse strand, counting down.
GCCGCGACTGCTATGCCTGCCTTACGTCGCATTTAGTTCAACCCGCCATTCACGTCATATCAGGGACATATGTGCTAATCAGGCGTTCTCGCTTGTGTGTAACGAGCCACCTGCGGCAGCGACGCGCCGGGGAGACCGTGCACACTGGTTCGGTGCGAATCACTTCCGCCGTCGTCGACCCAGCGCTGCTGGAACTGCCGTGGGGCATTCCGCTGGAGGAATGGCCCGCGGATCACCTGGTTGCCCTGCCCCAGGGCATCTCCCGCCACATCGTGCGGTTCGTGAAGCTCAACAACGTCGTCTACGCCCTCAAGGAGACCCGGGAACGGATCGCCGAGAAGGAGTACGACCTGCTGCGCGCGCTCGAGCGCATCGACTTCCCCGCGGTCGAGGCGGTCGGCATCGTCACCGACCGCGAGGACGCCAACGGCGAGCCGCTGGAGAGCGTGCTGATCACGCGGCACCTCCAGTTCTCGCTGCCCTACCGCGCGCTGTTCTCGCACGTGCTGCGGCCGAACACGCTCAACCGCCTGCTCGACGCGCTGGCCGCCCTGGTGGTGCGCATGCACCTCACCGGCTTCTCGTGGGGCGACTGCTCACTGTCCAACACGCTGTTCCGCCGTGACGCCGGCGCCTTCGCGGCCTATCTGGTCGACGCCGAGACCGGCAACCTCTACCCCAAGCTCTCCGAGGGCCAGCGCAGCGAGGACGTCGAGATCCTGCGGCTCAACATCTTCGGCGAGCTGCTCGACCTCGAGGCGGCCGAGCTGCTGCACGAGTCGATCGACCCCGAGGCCGTGGTCGACGACATCGTGGCGCGCTACGAACGGCTGTGGCACGAGGTGACGTACGAGCAGAAAGTGCCCCGTGACGACGCCCGGCACGACATCGAGGGCCGCATCCGCCGCCTCAACGAGCTCGGCTTCGACGTGGCCGAGGTGGCCATGTCCACGACGGACGGGGGCTACCGGGTGCGCCCCAAGGTCGTCGACGCCGGCTATCACACCCGCCGCCTGCTGCGCCTGACCGGCCTCGACGCCGAGGAGAACCAGGCCCGGCAGCTGCTCAACGACCTGGACACCTACCGCGCCGAGAGCCTGCTCACCGACGAGCAGCAGGCCGCGCACCGCTGGCTCACCGAGGTCTTCGAGCCGGTGGTCCGGGCCGTGCCGCCCGACCTGCGCCGCAAGCTGGAGCCCCAGGAGATCTTCACCCAGGTCATCCAGCACAAGTGGCTGCTCTCCGAGCAGGCCGGCCGTGACGTGGGTATGGCCGCGGCCGTGCAGTCGTACCTCAAGGACATCCTGGCCAAGAAGCCCGACGAGCAGGCCGTCCTCGGCGTCGAGGTCGGCTCACTCGCCGGCGGCGTCTAGCTCGTCCAGCGGCCGCGCCGCCTGCTCGAGCAGGACCCGCAGGCCGGCCCGGCGGGCCACCACCACGATCTCGTCGCCCGGCGCCAGCACGCGCCGGGCGTCGGGCAGCCAGTCGACCCATTCGGAGCCGGCCGCGGTCATCCCGATCACCCGGGCGCTCTCGGGGCGGTCGGCGCTCCGCACGGCGGCCCCGTCCAGGGCCGAGCCGGGCATCACCTTGACCGCCGCGACCAGCAGCGCGTGCCGCTCGACCGGGATGGTGGCCAGCACCTCGCGTTCCAGCATGGCGGCGGCGAAGGCCGGCGCGCACAGCCGCGAGACGCTGCGGGAGATGTCGATGTTGAACGCGTCCTGCACCCGCCGCGCGAAGTCGTCGTCGTAGAGCCTCAGCACGACCCGAATGCCGTCGCGGGCCTGGCGGGCGTGCAGGGCGGCCTGCAGGTTGACCGAGTCGTCGGTGGAGACCACGACCAGCGCCTGGCAGTTGGCGATCGACGCCGAGCGCAACGTCGCCTCCAGCGCCGCGTCGCCGATGATCACCGGGACGTCCAGGTCCTCGGCGACCTTCACGCCGCGAGCCTCCGGATTACGGTCGATCGCCACCACGTCGAGGCCGAGATCGATCAGCTGGCGCAGCACCCGGGTGCCGACGTTGCCCAGCCCGACCAGCACGATGTGACCCGAGTAGACCTTGAGGATCTCGCCCCGGTCGAGGGCCAGCCGCGTCTTGACCACGCCGTCGACCACGGCTGCGGTGACCAGCGGCAACAGCGCCACCCCGGCCAGGGTCAGCACCAGCTGGGCAGCCTGGGCCGCGGGCTTGTTGTTCTCCTCCACATCGGACGAGCCGACCACGGTCAGTAACGTGATGTAGATCGACTTCCAGAATCCCTGCACGCCGGTGAAGTGGCTCAGCAGCACACCGGAGACCAGGGTGAGACCGAGCGCGACCAGCACGGCGATGCCGAGCTTGCGGCTCAGGCCGACCCGGATGGCCCGGCCTATCGACAGCCACGGCCGCCGGCGCCGCCCCTCGCGGGACAGCCGGCGGGCGGCCACCGCCTGCGCGGCCGGGCGGCGGCCGGCCTCGGCCAGCACGAGATCGGCCGGCTTGGCCTCCGAGGCCGGCGGCAGCACGGTGGTCTTGCCCCGGCCGTCCGATGTGGCCAGCGTGAGCAGGACAGCGTCGTCCGGCACGTCGGCCCGCTGGGCCACGTTCATGGTGCGGGACGCGTAGCGGAAGTGGGTCGGCGCGACCTCGCCGAGCGCGGCCGCGACGAAGGCCGGCGCGGCCATCGCGGCATCCGAGAGCACCGCGCAATCGGCGAAGAGCCGCCGGACGCCGTACGCCAGACCGGTGTTGAACATGCGGATGACCAGCCGCAGGTCGCCCTCGACGGCGCGGGCGCAGAGAGCGGCGTGCAGATTGACCATGTCGTCGGGCATCACCAGGGCCAGCGCGTCGGCCCCGGCCAGGCCGGCGTCGCGGAACGTGCGCTCGTCGAGCCGGGTCGCGGTGATCACCTTGACGCCGCGGGCCCGCAGGTCACCCAGATCGGGGACGGCCGTCTTCAGCTCGGGTGGGGTGATCAGGGTGAGCCGGACCCGGTGCCCGGAGCGCGCCAGCTCCTCGGCCAGCGTGTAGACCAGGGCGTCCGATCCGCAGATCACCATGTGCGGGCGGGCGTCGTTCGTGCGCTCGCGCAGCCGGGCCATGAGGGATCTGCCTTGATCGGTTGCCACGCCGCGATCGTAACCAGCCGGAACCCGCCGCCGGGGCCGCTCGTTGCCCCATCCGAGCCTTAAGTCCGAATTGGGTTAAAGGTCAGCATCCCCCAGTCGCCAGGAGGAGTTCAGTGCGCAAAACGATCGTCGCCGGAGCGGTGCTCGCCGGAGGGATCTTCCTGTTCGGGGCCACCCCCGCGCAGGCCGATCTGCTGCCGGGCGCGGGTACCGACACCGCCGAGCAGCAGCTCGACCAGCGTCTCGCCGACGTGCTCGGCCAGAGCAACGGCGTCAATGTGGACAATCCGCTGCGCTACAGCTCGCTCAACGACAGCCCGCTCGCCCAGAACCCGGTCGTGGGCTTCAAGGCGCCGACAGGCACGCCCGACCTGAACCCGCTGCTGCCCGGCAACGCCGCCAACGAGCCCAAGCCGCAGCTCCCGGCGGCCGACGTGGTCGGCGGTGCGCTGCAGCGCACCCGTAGCGGCCAGGCCCTCGACCGCCCGCTGCGCGACGTCCCGGTCCAGGAGCTCCCGCTCCAGGGCTCTCCCCTTCAGCAGCTGCCCCTTCAGCAGCTCCCCCTGCGGCAGCTGCCGCTCCAGCAGCTCCCGCTGCTCAACAACTCCGGCGGCCTGCCGCTGGTCGGCGGCCTGCTCATGCCCGACGGACAGCCGTCGGCCGGCCTGACCCGGCCGATCGCCCGCAAGGCGACCGGCGACCCCGCGGACACCAGCGGCCTCCCGGCCGGTGGCATGGCCATCGTCCCGGCCGCCGACGCCGGTTTCGCGCAGGCCAAGCCGAACAAGCGGCCCAAGCCCGCTCCCGTCGCCGCCACCACGGCGGCCCCGGAGGACCCGCGCCTGCACGAGGAGCCGATCGACGAGCACCGCCAGTTCTCGCCGAACGGCCGCCCGGTCGCCGGGATCGACCAGCAGTACAAGTAGCCCTTTCAGCAGGAAGGGGCGCGGCCCCCGGGGGGGGGGGGGGGGGGTTTGGGGGGGGGGGCGGCCCCGCGCCCCCCCCCCCCCCGGGCCGGCCCCCCCCCCCCCCCCCCCGCCGGACGCTGTGGCGGGGAACCAACA
>NZ_JBIAZI010000004.1:561453-863814 GCF_042899005.1 Actinoplanes sp. NPDC000266 | reverse complement strand
CCTGGCGGTCCAGCTTCTGGTCCATCGACGGGGGCATAAGTCTCCAACGATCGGAGACCCCGATGTGTTAACAACCTCTGGCAGTTTTAGACCTAAGCGTGCCGCTGACGATCTCCGTGTCACCTCACTGCCGCCACGGTGCGGTACGCATCTGCGTCGCCGGGGAAATCGACCTGGTGTCGGCGTACGGCTAAGAGTGCAAAGGCGCGTACGCCAAATCTGCAGAGGCCCGCGACCGAAGCGCCATGACGGCGGCGAGCCCGCTGACCCACCACCGCTCACAGGGCGTAATCGGCAGAGGCAAGCCGACGCCCGGATCGCGGCATGACAGTGCATCGCTACTCAAGGGCGGATCTGAACCGCAGCGGCAGTTGTTCCGCCGCCAAGTGACAGCGATGGACTCCTGTTTCCCCGAGAAAGTAGGGGTCTAGGAATATGGCTGTCCGAATTATGGGTTTACCTACGATGTTCGCTCTTTGATCTCGCGTCGAAATTTTCGGCTAACTCGGCAACGCCTTGGAATTTAAACGCCATTGCGGAGGGTCACTCCAGGCGTGACCGAGGGCACGAGCCGCGGAGGCACCGTCACGCCCGAGCAGAATCGATGGACTGCGAGTCCGCTAACCGCGTCAGCGCCGCCAACCGTGATCCCGAATCACTGACCGCCATCAGCGGCTTCGGGTAGGGCCGTCTGTGAGGGCGAGTTCCCGGTCCGCATCCGGCGGCCCGGGAACTTGGTGTCGGGTCGTTGCCGCTGGTCCCGACGAGTGCTTGGCGGCTGTTCAGTCGGGCCAGATCGGGCTCCCGGATGACGACTTGCACGCCTGCCGCGCGCTGGTTGGTCCGGAGGCATCTAATCACCAACCGACCGCGCGAATGCCGGAACCGCTTGTCATCAGTTAGCGGTTTTCGACCGCTCGCATAGCGGTGCGGTGCGCACCCGGGGAAGCCATTGCGAAGGCAGAGCACCTTCAGTGGAGAAAATCGCGGCAAGGTCAGGTGTGGAGATCACACTGAGGTCGCGGCTACGCGCGGTTCGCCAGGCACGAACCAGTCGGTCGAACAGGTCGATAACTTCCTCGGGCCGTACAAGGTATACATGTTCCTCTGCGACGGCATGCGCGGCTGAGTGAATACGGGCCTGCGGAGCCACAAGGAGGACTACCGAATCGCCAGGGGCGGCCTCGCGCCGTTCGTCGGCGGCGAAGCGCAGGTGGGCTCCAGCTTCCCGGACGTCGTCTGCGCCAAGTTCTCCGTCGGGTTTGGCCTCGCTCTTCGCTTCCCACACCACCCACATGTGGGTGCCGAAGATCCAGGTGGCGTCGGGGGCCGCAGTCTGTCCGTGGTCGCCGTAGGTAGGCACGGCGCCGGCGAGTTGTCCCAAGGTCACCAACGCTGCCTCGTAGGGCTTGCTCGCCATTGAGGTCAGCGCGGTGCGTGCCGCGACGACTTCCTCGTCGAAGACCGATGGCTTGGCGAGTCGAGCCGTGTTGACCCGCACACCGTCCATCGCGTTGGCGTCAAGTAGATCCAGCACCGGAGCCGCAGCCGTAATCGGCTTATCGGCCGGCGCCGCGAGGTGCATCAACCAGGTGGTCCCGCGTCCGGCGGCTCGGGCGTCGTTGTGGAACTTCAGGGAGGCCGCCTGGAGCGCAGCGTCACCAGTCTGGACCGCCAAGCGCTGTGCGACGCAGCCGGCCAGGTAGTTCCAGAGCGCCGCGTAGCGCTGCGACGTGCGGCCACCACGCAGCCCGTCGAGGACCTGCCGGATCAGGTCCAGCGCGCGGGCCCACTCGCCCTGCCAGATAGCGTCACAGGCGGCTACCTCGTGTGCCACCGACTTCTGCAGCGCTTCTGTGCCTGGGGCATCTACCCGCGCATACTTCTCGCGAGCTGCGACGATGTCCTGCTCGATGTCGCGCCATACCTCGTCGTGGGCGGCGAAAATGTTCAACTGCTCGAGCATGTCGCTCGAGGGGATGCCGATGCTGTTCTCGTACCCGAACGCGAGTTCGCCCTGGATCTCTGGGTGCATCGCGGCTTGCACGTCACGGCGCAGGACGTAGGAGATCAGGTCGTCGTCGAGGAGTAGCACGGCGGCGAAGTCACGGGCGTTGCGGGTGGCCCGCCCGGCACCCTGCATGATCCGTGCCCGGATGCGCTCCTGCAGGACCTCGGTAGCGCCCAGCGACTCTTTCAGGAAGCGTTCCTGGAGGTCGCCCGATGAGGGGAGCCCGGCGAGCACGACGAGTCGGCAGTCGTCGTCCGGAAGGTCGATGCCGTCATACCGGTTGGTTAGCACGAGCGCGGCCGCCGGGCTGTCGGTGAAGGCGCTCAGCTCGTCCTCAACGTCCTTCGCCGTCAGTGTCGGGCAGCCAGCCGGCAGCCGGGTCTCGATGAATGCCTTGGCGGTTCGATTATCGGGGGTCAGCACGACCGCACGACCGTGCCGAGCGATGACGTCAGCGACCCACGTGTTGGTCTTGGTGGGATCGTAAGCCAGGTCGTCGGTCAACTGTGGGAAGCAGAACAGTCGTCGTCCGGTGCCCTGCTTCTCCCACCCGGCCGGGATGGGGATGCGCTTGATCGCTCGGCGGCCGAAGATACGTTCCATTTCGCCGCCGGCCCCCAGGGTCGCGCTCATATAGACGCGGCGGGCCGGGTTCTCGAAGGCCGGGTGGAATTGGGTGGGTGGGATCAGCGGCCGGATCAGTACGCGCCAGTAGGACAGGTAGACCAGGCACTGGTCGAGGTGCCCGCGAAGAAACTGCAGTGCATACGCTGCCTCCTCGCTGAGCTTGCCCGTAGCAGCGGCCGTGGTCAGCACTTGTTCCAGCTGGGCAGAACCTGCGGCCACCCCGAGCGGAGAGGCGAGGTACACAGTGCGATCGAAATGTGTGTCCGGGGCGCTGCGCAGGCGAGCCAGTACCAGCGGGTCGACGGCGGCGTTCAACGCGGACAAGACGTCCTCGTACGCGCTGTTCTGATCCCGCTGGATATCTAGGCTCCACGGGCCAGCCACGTAGCTGTCGGCCGCGTGCGCATCGTCAAGAAGCAGCATTTGGGCGTCGCCGAGGGCAGGGTTGGTGTTGAAGACGTGGCTGTAAACGCTGACCGCGATAGCGTCCGCGGAACTGTAGCGGCTGCGGTCGGCCATGTTCCAGGCGCGGACCTTGCCGATCAGCAGGACGTTCGGGATACCGTACTCGGTCAACTTAGCCGCGGTCTGCCGGGCCAACTGCCGGGTCGGACACAAATACGCGACACGCTCCTGGGCTTTGCGGCGTCGGTACTCTCCGATCAGGCCGCCGACCAAAGTCTTTCCGGCCCCGGTCGGCAGCTCGATGGCCACATCCGCCGAGTCGGCGTGATCGTGATGCCACGACCGCAGCACGTCGCCCTGGTGTAGCCACAACGCCTCCGGCCCCTTGTTGATCAAGGCTAGTTGTCGGTACAGCTGCTCTGGATCGGCCGGCACCGGAGTGGGACCCGACGGCCGCTTGAACGCCATACTGAGCGTCCCTCCTGTTTCGCCTCAATGTCCACATTAATCTTCTCACGTCGCCGCTGAGGCTCGCAAAGCGTTTCTCTTCGTTGGGCCCTTTCGCACTTTCGCGGTCTCAGCCACAGACTGCGCCCTGGCGGTGGGGTATTTAATTGCCTCAGCGGAACCTGCACGGCACATCCCGCAGCGTCGGTGTTCGCCTCGCCCGCGGCCAACCGCTGGTGGGCCATAGTCGGTCCCGACGCCGAACTGGCTCCCACCGAGGTCGGGCAAACGGGTATGCCCCCTCGCCTGGTCAAAGAAGTATCCGCCACCTCGACCGTTAACGGGACTTCGGAGCTGCCTCGGCCGCATCACACAGCGTGATCGGTCTCCGCCAGCCACGGCGCACGCTTGGCGGCATGAGAGTAAGATCGATCTTGGCGATCCTCCGCGCCTCAGGTGGAGTGGCCGGTATCCCTGAATGTCGGCCACCGCCCGAACGCCCAAGACTGCCCGCAAACTCGGGACCGGTCTCGTGGGCCGGAAAGCACCCTTCTCCTCATCTATGAAGGCGGTCCTGAGAGGCCACCTCGCGCGGCGCGACCAGGTTTGGGCCTCATTGGACCCCAAAGAGTGCAACCTCATCGAGGGGGTGGCATCGGATGGGATTATCGACGCGAAGCGGACGGCCAGGAGTTCGCCTTACTGATCCTTCGACCAAAACGGCTTGCCCCCTGGAATGCCACTCCCAAGCTCTAAGATAATCCTCCATGCGTAAACGCACCTGAATCTCTGAGGGACGGCCGCGCCGGACTGTAGAAACGGCGATTTCGCCATAGGGGTCGTCATGACTCTCGTGGCGAAGCTGTACGATTGTGCCGGAAAACACGCTACTCGAGTCGACGCGTTGACGCCTCAGCTTCTCGGCGGTCTTGGCTACTAGGCTGGCCGCCTCTGCTTCGATAGCAACTCGGTGCGGCATAGTCTCGGGAGGACGGATCGCTGGAGCCCAAGTCACCGATGCCTCGAAGGCCCCGATTGCGCGTTGCTTCAGAACACCCACGAGTGCCGAGCAGAACTCCCGACTTACTCCCCGATAAACCAGCTCGTGAATTCCATCAGCGAGAGGAACCCGCGCTGGCTCGACTACCAGCTCGCGCACCGCCTGCATTGACTGCGCGAAGGTTCTGACTACGCGCCGGGCGAACGGCTCGGGTGGAGCCCGATGCAGTTCCGGACCCATATGGAATTCAAGCGTCTGCTGGTGTAGATCTGGACCTTCCGGTTCGGGTAGGGGCATTAGCACCGGAATGATGTACGAGCCATGCTTAGTATGGCCCATCAAAGCTTCTCGGATTAATTCGTCGCCTATCTTCGAGTAGCTCTGTCCGATCTGCGACCGTTCGCGCCGTGCTGTAGTCGCGGTAGCTCTGAACATCGCTCTGGCGCCCACCAGTATTCGTGCGCCTGTCTCAAGCGGGATAGCGTCTGTCTCACTGCGAACTCCGGACGCCTTCAGATTCGTCACGTCGAAGAGAACGTGACGTACTTCGTCTGCGACTATCTCAGGTGGCCGTCGCTCAGCAGCAGCGATTCTTTGGACGACACCGGATATTAGCGCCGCGTCTGGCTCGTGTGGAACTCCGAGCCGCGCATCGGCCCGCATCCAAATTGCGCCGACCGGCCCCGGTGGTTGTTCAGCCCAACCGTTGACGCGCAAGTAAGCCCGGAGATCATGGACAGTAGGCAGGTCCTGGACATCGCTCATCCTGACCACCCGTTGGCAGGATCGTTGAAAAGCGCATCAACGTCGGCACCCCAGCGCCGAATTGTTTCTGCCGTCAGCCGCTGGTCCTTCGGAACTGTGATACCTGATGATGGCTGCATACGATCAACCCGTACCCAGAAGCCCGCAGCTCGGTGAAGTGTCCCGTCGGTTCGATGATCAAGCCACGTTGTCTGCTCGTCGGGGTCCATCACGACAAGGACGAAGTACACCGGCACACCGGACCGATTCCACTTGTTCCACCACGACCCTTCGGAGGGCCAGGTGGCAGTCGGACCACTATGGATCTTGAACCCACCGGTGCACTTCACCTGCACCCGAGCCGAAGCCAGCTCGAAGTTGACTTCACCATCGACCGCCAGGACGTCCTCATCGATCGAAGTCTCCGTGAAGCCGACGCCGGCCTGACTACAGATGGCTCTCATGTACGCGACGCCGAACCGCGCTTTCGATCCGTTGGCAGACAGCGTGGCGAAGTCCCGTGGGATCTGCCGCGGGATCGTCATGCCCCTCATCATGGCTGAGAAGGCGGACTCTGGGTAGACGTCTGACCAACATGGAGTCACGATCGCAGCCCGACTCAAAGCCACGTCCGACTCCGCACGGCCGGAGCAAGCGCAACTGAACCTTCCATCAGACGTGGAGTACAACACAAAGTCCGGCACCATAACCGGTCCTCACCCACACCGATAGGAGATCGTGCCTCAGCGTGCGATCATCTGTGGCCCGCCACGTCGTGCAGGTGCGGGCCAGGTGCAGACCTTCAGGCGGTAGCCCGTATCGCCGTGGGGCAGGGCTCGGGTGCCCGCCCATCGGGTACGTCCGCGACGTCTAGCTGCGGCACGGGACGTCGCGCGCCGTAGCGAGCGGATCGCGGCATGTGAGTATACGGTTTAAGCAACTGTGACAGCCCGATTCAATCGCTACACAAAACGAGCTTTTCTTACAAACACACGCAAACTTCTCGCGGTTGGCTCTGGCGTGAGAACCAGCGCATGAAGAGATTCAGCATGCACCTTCGGTGGTGTCGGGATATCGACTGACTGAAGAGCTGCGGAGACATTCAATCAAGAATGCGCAGTCTCACCAAGCGTCTAGCCGCCTCCCGAGCAGCGCGGCGAAGCGCCGACACATCCAACTCGCCATGGTCACCCCCGGCCGGTCGCCGAAAGAGTCGTGTCCAAGGACGAGCCACACAGCGGCGGGTATCGAGAACAAACAGCAATCCGGATATTTGGCAGAGGTGGACAACGGTGGGCGGCATATTGACCGTTCTCGTACTTGCTGTTGGTCTATACGAGACCAATAGGAATAACAATGCCGCCCAGAACGCCGCCACAAGGCAACTGCAACTCGCCACAAAACAGCAAGTTGCGCAGCGACTGACCGATGCGGTCGAACAACTGGGACAAGAGGATCAGAAGGATAATGATAAGCTCAGTGTTCGTATCGGAGCGATTGTATCATTGCAGCGATTAATGACCGATTTCCCGGAGGATGAACGTGCGATACTTCAGATACTCGCGGCGTTCGTGAGAACACATGCGACGCGACCCGCCGCCAAGCTCGTCGCTCTGCCTTCGCCTCCAGACGTCATTGCAGCCGTTGTGGTGATCGGGGAGCGTACTGAGCACCCGAACTCGAACACTCCGAAGCATTCGGTAGACACGGCCGGATCGTTCCTTGCACTTCCGCCTCATTCCTCCGCTCTTCAGGGCTTGAATCTTGCTGGGATGTCACTGCCCGGAGCTTACCTGCACTGGGCCGAACTAGACAGCGCCATTCTGCGGCGGTCAAACCTGCGTTACGCCAACTTCACGATGGCATCGCTCGAGCACGTGGACTTACAGTTCGCAAATCTATATAGGGCTGACTTTACGGAAGCAGAACTGGAGAAGACAAACTTTGCCGACGCGAACCTCGCACACGCAGATCTGCGAGATGCAGATTTCGGCGGAACAATTTTCGAGGACGCCGCACTGCCCTTCGCTGATTTGCGAGGCGCTGACCTTACGCATACGGATATAGAAACTTGGCAACTGCAATGTGCGCTCATCGATACGGCGACCCTACTTCCTGTCGATGCGGTGCGACCGCCTGTCCCCCTCAGCAAAGACGCCTTGGCGACCTGCGAGGAGAGATACGCTCATGAGCTCCACTACTCGTGATGAATCTCGACGCTGGAGTCCCGATAGAATCGCAGCCGCGTACCGACTGTTTCAGACAGACCGCAAAGGGCGGTAAGGGGTACGCACTCACATCGGCATGAGCGTGCGCCGCCACACCGGGAGCTGGAGAAACGAGATGGTCATCTACCATCACCCGAGGTGCTGGACGGGATCTCCAGGTAAGGCGGGTTGAGGCTGCCCCGACTGCAGCCGGTTCGCCTTCGTCATGCTCCGCCGCGACTCGCTAACGATCTCCACCGCGCATCTTGCCTGGGCGGGACTGTGCCAGGAGCGGTGTTTCCGGCCCGACACGCCGGGCTGAAGACCTGGCGGGATGGGCACCGTGAGTGATGACATTGAACGTTATGAGTCAACGGAAGGAAACCGAAGGTGACGGGCGGCAGCTGTCGCCCGAACAGGCCGCGGCCGCGGCGATGGTGGCCGAGGCCAAGGCCCGCGGACTGGAACTGACCGACCGTATTTCTTTGTGCGGCGGCATTCTTATCGGATCCCGTGCGCTCACGCCCCATAGCCGATTGATGCCGCACGCTGCCTGAACGGCAGGCGAGTGATCGTCTGGACCAGCGCCGTCAGGATCTGCCAGTGGTGCTGGTTCTCACCACCAGTACCGAGTGCGGTGCCGACGACGCGATGCCGCCACTCGCGAACGTCTGCCGCCCCAAACGCGCGAACCGGGGCCATGCGGCAATGAACTGACCGGCCCTCACGAGCGCGACCGGCCTCCGGATGCGCCCCGCTCTAGAACGCGTCTGCCGGTGGTGCGGGGAAGTCGTGGATGAGCCGGCGGGCGAGGTAGTCCGGCAGGGAGACGGCATGCCGGATGTCGGGGTCGCTGGTCGGGCCCGCCGGATCGAAGCGCATCCCTTGCCACTGCGCGGCGAGCTCCGCGAACGGCGCGCCCTGCTGCAACGCGAGGGACGCTGCAGTAGCGACCGCCTCGCTGAGCCCCGCGATAGTGGAGCCGTGCTTGCCGACCCGCAGACCGATCTCGGCGAGAGTCCCATCGCCGTGACCGGCCACAGTGAGCGTCCCCGTGGCGTCGCCTAAGTGAAAGGACCTGGTAACGGCGGGGCGCGCCGATGACGGCCGGTCCGAGACCGGTCCGGAGGAGGCGCGCCTGGTGTTCGGAATCTCGGTCGACATCAGCAGATCACAATCAGTAGTAGTTTCAATGGGTTCGACCCACTAGATGAAGTGGTGAGAGGCAGCGTAGGCCTCCAACGCTGACGTGCTGGCGGCCGACACGCCAGTAACAGGCTACACTTGATTCGAACGCTTGTTCGATACCGTGTTTTCGCGAGACACGAACCCGGACGGGCGCCGCCTTACTGCGTCTTCCCCTCGCAGATCAACCGAGGGGAGCAGCCGTGAGTAGTCGTTGGGCCGGAGCCATCGCCACCCCCGACGACGTGCGCCGGGTACTCGACACTGTCAACCGGGCTAGCCTCGACCGGGCCACGACAACAGCGCTCGCCCACGCCGTGCAGCCGGCGGAACAGACCGAGATCACCGAGGACGCCTCGCGGCTGCTCCCGATTGACGACAGGCTCAAGCCGCTGCTGCCCTGGCCCGGATTACGGCGCGGCGCCACGGTCGCCACGGTCGGCTCCCACAGCTTGATCCTGCTGCTACTCGCCGCTGTGGTGAGCAGCGGCGCGTACGCGGCGGTCTGCGGGCTGCCCGGTCTCGGTCTGCTGGCAGCCGGGCAGGATCATCGAATGGCGCTGGACCGGCTGGCGCTGGTCCCCGACCCCGGCCCGGACTGGCCGACCGTGGTGGGCGCTTTACTCGACGGGGTCGCCCTGGTCGTGGTGAACGCCCCCGCCGATGTCTCGGAGCGCACGATCCGCTCGTTGCAATCGCGCGCCCGAGACCGTGGTGCGGTCTTGGTCCCGACCCGGCGCTGGCCGGGGGCGGACGTCGTTCTGGAGGTGACCGGCCGGCGCTGGGAAGGCCTGAGCCGGGGCCGTGGCCGGCTTAAGCGGCAGCGTCTCACGGTGACGGCCGGGGGCCGCGGCAAAGCCGCCCGGCCTCGCACCGCCGACATCGTGGTGGGCGACACCTCCGTGCCCGTTCCTCTCCCGCCGCCTTCGCTCGAGCCGCCGCCAAGCGACCTGCGGGCGCCAGTCAGGGAGGCCGACGCGTGGGCGGGCCTGACCGCGAACGCGAACCCGGACCTGTGGGCATCCGTCACCTAAGGGCCGTCACCTGCGCGAAGCCGCAGGTGAACTACATGTCTGTAGTTTCCGACCGTTCTCTCTTTCGGGTTGCGCCGCGGTCTTCTGTGAGGGTCACTGGTGTGGGCTCTCATCGAATCTGATCCCATCTCACTGGACCTGATCCGGTCGCCTTCGTCGCGGACCGATTCAGCGTCGGGCTTGGACCACCTCGTATGGTCTGCTCGCCACCCTCACCGGGATCTGCAAAGTTCCGGTGATGCCCCCGCACGGCAAGCGCGGCGATCGAGATCACTGAACGGATAGCAGCGTGACGTCGAAGTGGCGTGGATCGAGTGGCCTTCGGCTGCTGATCGTTTAGCGCGGCGGCGGGGGTGGTAGTGCAGAGATCATGGACCATCGGACGTTGGATCACAGCCGGGCGCCACTGGTGGAGGCGGTCGCCGACTACCACCGGCAGGACAGGTACGGCTTCGCCCCGCCGGGGCACCGGCAGGGCCGCGGCGCCGAACCGCGGGCTCTCGAGGTCCTCGGCGCGGCTACCTATCGGGCGGACATGTTGGCCTCAGCCGGGCTGGACGACCGGTCCTCGTCGCACGGCTACCTCTCCCGGGCGGAGGAGTTGATGGCCGATGCGGTCGGCGCGCAGCAGTCGTTCTTCTCGACCGCAGGTAGTTCGTTGTCGGTCAAGGCGGCCATGCTCGCCGTCGCCGGTGGGCAGGGTGAGCTGCTGATCGGTCGTGATGCCCACAAGTCGGTCACGGCGGGGCTGGTGTTCACCGGTGTGGAACCGCGCTGGGTGGATGTGCAGTACGACGAGAACCTGCATCTGGCTCATCCGCCGTCGCCGCAGCAGCTCGAGGAAGCCTGGCAGCGGCATCCGAGCGCGTCGGGGGCGCTGATCGTGAGCCCGACCCCGTATGGGACGTGCGCCGACATCGCCGGGCTGGCTGAGGTGTGCCATCGCCGGGGCAAGCCGCTGATCGTCGACGAGGCGTGGGGCGCGCACCTGCCGTTCCATGAGGGGTTGCCGTCGTGGGCCCTGGGCGCCGGGGCCGACGTGTGCGTGGTGAGCGTGCACAAGATGGGCACCGGCTTCGAGCAGGGTTCGGTGCTGCATTCCCAGGGTGCTCTGGTCGACGCCCATCATCTGTCGGCGTGCGCTGATCTGTTGATGACGACCAGCCCCAGTGTCATCGTCTATGCCGGCCTGGACGCCTGGCGGCGGCAGATGGTCCAGGACGGTCACCGGTTGTTGTCCGCGGCGATCGAGCTCGCCGGCCGCACCCGCGAGGAGTTGGACCGCGTCGACGGGATACACATTGTCACCGGCGAGCTGCTCGGCGCCGAGGCCAGCCACGAGCTCGACCCGCTGCAGATCCTGATGGATGTCAGCGGCCTGGGCATCAACGGCTACCAGGCGGCCGACTGGCTACGCGAGCACTGCCGCATCGACATGGGATTGTCGGACCATCGGCGGGTCCTGGCCACCTTGTCGATAGCTGACGACCAGAGCACCGTCCAGCGGCTCGTCGAGGCGATCGGACGGCTGGCCGAGGCCGCACCAACGTTGCCGACGGCCAAGCTCGTACACCTACCTCACCCGGCGAGCTTCGACGTCGACCCCGTCCTGACCCCGCGCGACGCGTTCTTCGGCAAGACCGAGACGGTGCCGATCAGCGAGGCGGTCGGCCGGGTCTGCGCGGAGCAGATCACCCCGTACCCGCCGGGCATCCCCGCCCTGCTGCCCGGCGAGCGAATCAGCGCCGACATCCTCGACTACCTGCGCTCCGGACTGGACGCCGGCATGGTCCTACCGGACCCGGCCGATTCCAGCCTGGACACCATCCGCGTGGCGCTTCTGAGACCTACCATCCGGTGATGCCGCTCCGGCGCCTGCTGCCCGCGGGCGAGGTTCGCGACATCCGGGCGCGGCCCAGGGGGCGGCGTCTGGATTTTCTGAACAGCGCGTCGGCGCCAGGCCGCGCCTGTCATGGCATGGGACGGGCGAGTTGCCAATGCCGAACCAAGGTGGCTTCGTGCAGAGACTGCTTGTCAGCCGTCGAGTTGACCACGGAGTTTGGTCAGGGCCTTGGCGAGTAGCCGGGACACGTGCATCTGGGAAATGCCGATCTGCTCGGCGATCTCGGTTTGGGTGAGGTTGCCGTAGAAGCGCAGGTGCAGCATTTTGCGTTCGCGGTCGTCGAGCGTGGCCAGGGCCGGGCCGAGAGCGATACGGAATTCAGCCAGTTCGAACTCGTGGTCGTCGCCGCCGAGGGTGTCGCCCAGTTCGGTGGTGCCTTCGGCATTGACCGGTGTGGACAGCGAGGTGGCGTTGTAGGCGCGGGCGCCTTCGAGTCCTTCGAGGACGTCTTCCTCGCTGATGCCGAGATGGGCGGCGACGTCGGTGACGGTGGGGGAGCGGCCGAGGTCGTGGGTGAGGGCGGCGTTGGCGGCGGTGATGGACAGCCGGAGTTCTTGCAGGCGGCGGGGAACGCGGATGGACCAGGTGCGGTCGCGAAAGTGGCGTTTGACTTCGCCGATGATGGTGGGGATGGCGTAGCCGGCGAAGTCGATGCCGCGTTCGGGTTCGAACCGGTCGACGGCTTTGATCAGGCCGACGACGGCGACTTGGTACAGGTCGTCGGTGGGTTCACCGCGGCCGGAGTAGCGCTGGGCGAGATGGCGGGCCATGGGCAGCCAGGCCTCGATAGCGCGGTCGCGCAGGGCGGGCCGTGCCGGGTGGTCGGCGGGCAGACAGGCCATCGCCGTGATCAGCTCGCTGGGATCCGTGCCGGCTGCGGTGATCGTGCCGGTGTCGGTGGTGCGGGCTGTCTCGGTGATGACCGTCATGGAGCGGCTCCTGGCCTGTGGTGGCTGGCTGGGTGTGATCCGGCTCCTACTGCCCGCCGCAAGGGCCGGGGCAAACCACAGGTCCCTGTTGTTCACCTGGAGGGCGCGGGCGCTCGATCAGGCGCGGTCGACGCGGCCGCGTGCGTGGCTTGCCGGCTGCGGCCGTACGCTGGGCTGATGGTTATTGGGCGGTGGGGTTCCACCACGGCGCCCAGAATCGCGGACGATCCTGCTTGTCTTCGGGCGTGGCCGGTAGGCCGAACTCGTGGGTGAGGTCGCAAAGGTTGAGGACGTGGCGGACGCTGTGGTGGGCGAGGCTGATGGTCAACGGCATCTGCCGGCTCGCGGCGGTGTCGCGGCATTCGAGCAGTGCTCGGACGCCTGCGGAGCCGATAAAAGTCACGTCGCTGAGATCGAGGCTGACCCGGCCACCACCGGTCGAGGGCAACAGCGCTTCGAGTTGTCGCCGCAGTTCGGCATGGTTGCCTGAGTCGATCTCCCCGGCCACGGTGATGACGGTCAGGCTGCCGGTTTGTTGTTGCAGGGCAATGGTCAGAGACGGTCTCTGGGGATCTCGGATCGCGGTCATGGGTCCTCCGGGCGCTGATCGTCTCGCTGACCCGCCCGCATGTGCAGGCGAGTGGCCGAGAAGACGACCTGGGGAGGGCCGGGACCCGACGTGGTGCAATACCGTCACGCTACGCCCGCTACCAGTCCAAGCCCAGACATCGGCCATGCCGCACCGAAAGGGGTTCCTCGGGCCGGGGGCGCTGCGGCCAGCACGTCTGATTGCGTCAACAGTCTGAGGATCATGCGCGTGCGGCTGGCGTCGGGCCGGGCTCTGCGCCACGGGGCACGGGTCGCGACCCTGTTGGGGTGGGTGGTTGCGGCGGCCGTGCCCGGTGGCACCGGCCGGATGGTAGGGACTGCCTGTCAGGTCCGTGCGACGCCGACGAGTTGTTGCAGGTCGGCGGCCGCGCGTCGGGAACATCCTCCGTGAGGCCTTGGCCGCTCATCAGCTCGCCGCCGCCGAGAAGAACTTGACCATGACGGTGCTGCTGCCGGATTTCCTCGGCTCTACGCCGACCCGCACCGGCTGCGGCAAGTCGCCGACAACCTGCTGTCCAACGCCATCAAATACACCCCGGCCGGCGGCACCATCACGATCACCGCCACCACCGACTCGGTGACCTGGACGGTCACCGACACTGGCATCGGGATCCCGCAGGTTGAACGGCCGCACCTGTTCCGCCGCTTCTACCGTGCCTCCACCGCCCTGGACCGGCGTATCCCCGGCACCGGCCTCGGCCTGGTCATCACCCGCACCATCATCGAACGCCACCACGGCAGCATCGCCCTGAGCGACACCAGCGGACCCGGCTCCTGCTTCACCGTTCAACTCCCACGCAGCAAACCGGATCCGCACCCGAACGACTTGCCGTAGCGGAACAGGCGATACAGCGGGCCCTGGTTGTGCTGCCTGCCCTCAGCGGCAGCGATGGTGGCCGGATCAGTCCGTCGCCGGGAGCAGGCGGGCCGGACGGGTGGCTGAAGCCAGCGGACTACAGGTCGGTACGGATCTCGATACACGGCGGGCTCACCTGCCGGCGTCAGGCAGCCAAGGTCGGCGGCGAGCTGGTCGAAAGTGATCAAGCGGTGCTGGTAGGTGCTCGCCTTCTCCAAGCCGAACGCTGAGCGTGCGGGTGCGCGACAGGCGCCGTATGCGCCGCCATGGACCAGCACAGCGAGTTGCGGCTGGTGGTAGAGCCACGAGCGCCCGCCCGAGCATGCGGCGCCGTGCATTCGGGTACTTGCGGGCGTCATGCGGTCCTTGGCAGCGGACCGTTTGTCCGTCCCATTCCTTGCCGTTGGGCCGTACCGTGCTCAGCTGTTGTCCACTAAGGAGTCGGGGGACGGGTGTGCGAGTACGTCGGATCTGGTTCAGTGCTGCCGCGATGATGGCTGCTGGCGTGTTGGCCGGATGCGGGGACACCGAACAGGCACCTGAGGCGATCCCTACAACCACATCACCGCAGGCGAAGGCCAACGCGATCGCCGCTGCCGAGAAGGCCGCTGGGATCCCGCCGAAGCCGGACGACAAGACGGCAGCTGCCTACATTGCAGCTCTCAGGAAGATCAACCCGGACATCGTCGGCGACAAAGACCTGGACCGCATCATCGACCGTGGCCGTGACCAGTGCGTATCTATCAAAGAGTTCACCGACGACGAGGCGAAGGTGCTCAAGTTCGCCAACTCCCGCTTCACGTCCCCGGACCATCCGGAGGGCTTTGGAAACGCCACCGCAAAAAAGATCAACCTGGTCGTGAAAAAGTACATCTGTCCTGGCAGCTAGCGGGCGCCTCGGGGTTCAGACGCCTGTGTCTGTTGAGTGAGGTGCCGTAGGGCGGGGGCCGCAGCGGACGGCGCGCGCCGCGATGGACTCGTCTCTTTTCCTCTGCTGCGCGTCGCCGCAGAGGAGAGACGGCGGTGCCAGCGACTATCGGACGGGCGGCCAGATCGTCATGATCGAGCGCACCCGAGGACGCCGGCTGGTCACTGGGGTCGATCTCAGCTACCTGCGGGAGCTCGTCGGATACTGGGCCGAGGAGTTCGACTGGCCGGCCCAGGAGCAGGCGCTGGCCCGGTTGCCGCGCTTCCGGTCAGCCATCCACGGGTTGGGCATCGTGTTCCTGCATGCTCGGTCTGTCGCGTCGGGTGGTCCCGCGTTGCCGCTGATCCTCTGCCACGGCTGGCCGGACTCTTCCTGGCGCTACGAGAAAGGTGTTGCCACTGCTGACCGATCCCGGGGCGCACGGTGGCGACCCGGCCGACGCGTTCGACGTGGTCGTGCCGGACATGCCGGGGTTCGGGCACTCGGACCGCCCGGTCGGCGCGCCGCTGGACGCCGTCGCGGTGGCCGGGCTGTTCGCCGAGCTGATGACCGTGGCCGGCTACCCGGCGTTCGGGGTGGCCGGCGGCGACATCGGCAGCTCGGTCAGCCGCTACCTCGCCCTCGACCGCACCACCGGGCGGCTCCTCGGCGGGCAGGTCCTCGGCCGTCACGGCGCCGAAATCGCCAAGCGCGTCGACACCTACGCCACCGCGATCAGCTACGGCGCCACCGTCGCGGACATCGCCGACCTCGACCTCTCCTACACCCCACCGCTGAGCAGCCCTTGGGACGCTGTCCAAACCGCTACAGCCGCCTGGACCCGAACCGTCGGCAGCTGAACTGCCGGGGCGACCAGCCGACTCCCATCCCAAACGCGGGCGCACCCGGGAATACGAGCTTACGAAATATTGCCACTCCACCGGTCCATCGGGCCGTCTACGTTGCGCCGCGCTCGCTCGGAACTGAGGTGCAGGGCGCGATGGTGACACCAGACGGACGATGGCGCGTGGAGGTGATCAGCCGCGCGGGTGGCGAGTCGTTCCGCGTGCTCAACGGCGAGAACGTGGTGGAAGGCCTGGACCTCAACGGCGTCGAGGACCTACTGGGCGGCCGCGGCATCCGAATGGAGACACTGCGCCAGATCGACCCGGCTGCGTAACGCGGGCCTGCGTTGCGGGATTGCTGGTGTAGCTCGGCGCGAAAGCGCGGGCGCCCCGGCTTCGTGGCTACTACCCGATCACGAGTACCGACAGAATCTGTAAGCCCTTTTCGATCGGGTATTCTGCGCCTCAGACCCGAAGCACGTATTTGGTCAAGCTCTCCGGCCCGCTGGGTGCTCGGAGTAGATGGGACGCCCCCGGCCGAAATCACCTGGGCAGGCGAGGCCGGAAGCGCCCCCTTTGGTGGTCGGTGGCCTGGTCGGCTAGCTAGTTGACCAGGCCGCTGGCACGAGCGAGCTCCAGTAGCAGCGTCGCCAGATTTATACCGGCCACCAGCCAGGTGAGTTCATCACCCGGCGTCGGATCGGGCTGAGCGACGCTCCTTGGCCCTTCACGCACCGTGTAACCACCTCCCCTCAACCATTTCGAAGGTGAGCGCTAGCTGCTCTAGCGACTCTGAGGGGAGAGCCGCCGCTCCGAAGTGGCAGATGGGATTGCCGACCCAGGATATCGGGCCGTTCGCGCACCTGATCCACCGGGGGTAGCTGTGTGACAGGTATTCCTGTGACTAGTCAAGCTGCAGCTTGAGGGGCGGCGCGCCTACCGGTGATGATGCCCGAACGCATACGGCGCGTTGCCGGTAGGAGCGGTCGACGCGGTCAGATGCTCGGTGATCGCCGCCAATCAGAATCCTGGCGGAGTCGAGCAAGGGCGTCCGGCGTTCCCGCCCGCCCGGTGCCTCCCGTTCGACGGCATGCAATTCGGCCGTCCCTTGGGGACTGCCGTCGCCGGACGGCGTAGGCCGGCGGGCAGGGGAGAACTTGATGCCGCAGCGGGTTAGCCTGGCCGTCATGCTGACATTGGAGCTCTGGGGCTGGCTGCAGTTCGACATCCCGTACGCCTCAGAGGGCAGCCGCCTGCGCATCACGATGGGCGCCGTCGACCTCACCAGGGAGCAGGCACGCGCCGGTGTGCAGGCGCTCCTCGACGCCATGCCCCACCTCGCGAACGCGGCCGCGGCGTGGCGGTCCGGCCGCACCACCGACGACTGCTTCTACAACCAGATGATGTCGTACGTCGTGATCTACTCCTACGAGCAGGGACAGGACCCGCTCGCGGCCGCTAACCAGTGGATCTCCGATTTTCTGCGCGATCAGGCCGCCGCCTACGGCCCGGACATCTACGCCGACCCGATCACAACGGCACAAGGCCCGCAGCCCTTCATCGCGGAAGATCGCACCGCCCGTCCGCCGAGAGGCAACCGGTGATGGGCCTGCTTCAACAGCTGCCGGCTTACCTCACCGAGATGCGGACAGAGCTGCGCCGGCTGGGCGCACACCGCCCTGACGCGCCAGCGATGACATATCCTCGCGCAGCCCGCGATTTCTCCGACATGTCGATGCCTGCCGTTGAGGCCGCGGCGTGGCTCGCCGCCGGGATCGGTCCCAGCGTCGCCCGTTGCTCGCCGCCCAGGACATCACGCTGGCGCAGTGGTCGGCCTACGCCGAGCACCTGCGCACCCACGCCCCTCACCTCAACAGCCCCGAACTGGCCATGGAATGGATCCTGGCCGGCACCCCGCAGACTGATGCCGCCGAGTGGGCTTGTCTCGGCTACCTGCCCAAGGAGGCCGCTCCGCTCATCTCCGAGGGCGTCACCCGCCATGGCCGGCATCGGCCACGACCGCGCGGCCGCTGACCGGCGAGCCGACCTCGATATCCGCGACGACATCGAACTGCGCGACGAACTCCCGCGCGGGCGGCGTCGGTGAAGCGTTCGGCCGTCGTGGTGCGGCGGGCGCGGCCCGGGAGGTCGTCGATGTGGTTGAACAGGACGACGAACTCGTCGCCGCCGAGCCGGAACGCGGTGCCGGGTACGCAGGCGCCATCGAGTGCGGTGGCGACCTGTTGGACCAGGGCGTCGCCGTGGGCGTGCCCGAGGGTGCGGGCGCTGAGGAAGTCGACGAGCGGGCCGACCGGGGCGACGCCCAGCCGGCTGTCGTCGAAGGCGACCACGACGGGGATCCCCTTGCGGCCGGTCGGCCGGGCGAGCGCCGCCCGGGCGGCGTCGTCCCAGGTCATCGTCGACGGCAGCACGAGTGCCGGTGGTGGCAGGTGTGCGCGAAGGGTACTGCGGTGCAGCAGTGCCCGCCCGAAACCGAGCCGGCCGGTCAGCACCGCGTCGAGGTAGGCGCGATCGATCAGGAAGACGTCGTCGCCGGCGACCGCCAGCACCGCAGTGACCGCCGGGTCGTCACGCAGCACCGTCTCGACCCGCTCGATACGAGTATCGACATCGACCACCACGATCGGGCGGGCCACCTCGCCCAGGAGCGGCAACGGTGTCGCACCAGCGGTGGAACGCATCCGCATCTCTCCTGATCAACGCCAGCCACCTGGCGAGCCAGCAAGGCTCACGGGAAGGAAATCGGCGGGAAGATGGCCGAAATGAGTGTCACGGCGTCATCCGCGAGGTGCGCACAAACCGTCGGTAGCCGCTGGCGACCACGTTCAGTGTCACAACTGAGACGGCGTCCCCCGGCGGATAGCGAGCCGGCCGGTTCCGGCGAGGAAGCAGGAGTCGCATCGTTGCGGGCCGCTGGCCGGGGCGTCGGCTTGTTGGTGGGTGGAGCGCCATTCGCGTGGGCTCAGGCCGTAGGCGGCGCGGAAAGCCCGGCTGAAGTGGCCGGCGTCGGTGAAGCCCCAGCGCCGAGCGATGACGGCCACCGGGGTGTCACTGTGGCCGGAGACGGCGAGGTCGCGGCGAGCCCTTTCCAGTCGATTGTGGCGCACCCATTCACCGAAGCGGATGTTCTCGCGTTGCAGGATGCGGTGCAGGTAGCGCACGGAGATGTGGTGCCGGGAGGCGACGGCCGCCGGTGACAGCTCCGGGTCGGCGAGGTGAGATCGCATGTCGGCGAGGACACGGGACGCGAGACTGTTGCCGAGCGGGTCACGGCTGAGCTGATCGTTGCCGAGCTGCACCGTCAGTGCGGCCCGGATCAGTTCAATGGTCGCCGTCGCGGCAGCCGGGCCGTATCCGCCGCTGAGGATGACCGGATCGTCGGCGAGACGAGCCAGATACTGCGAGGTCAGTCCCGCCAGCGGGTTGGTGCTGCCGATGCGGACGGCTGAGATGTCGCGGACCGAGTTATCGGGCAGGGCGAGGGCCGAGCGGGGAAGGCGGAAGAAGGTGGCATCGATGCCAGCGGCGAACAGCAGGCTGTACGGCGATGCGGTGTCGTAGACGGCGAAATCGCCGGGCCCGAGTACCGCTTCGCGGCCATGCTGCACGACGATGCTGCAGCCGGAGCGTTGCAGGCTGAGGAACACCATCGGTTCGGTGTCCTCGCGTGCCAACTTGGGCGTACGGCGAACTGTGGTCGCCGTTGCCCGGGTCGCGCAAACGCCCAGATCACCGCAGTTGCCCAGCGTCAGCGAGACCACCATGTCCGGCGCCGGCACATGATGGTCGATCTCGACTCGTACGACGTTGCCCCACACCAGCGAACGGATCGCCTCCGCACGCTCGGGTGGGGCCAGCGCGCGGGTATCGAGCGTCGGCTGCACGCCATCACGGTGACACGGGGTGCGCCCGCGCACAACGGCTCACCGGAACCGGTCCCGGACGGTCATGAACTGTGCGCCCACGCCAACTCCCTGCGTCCGTCCGCTGCCTAATCTGCTCCCGCCCACCACCGCTACAGGGGAAAATCGACATGAGCATGCAGAGCGACCTGGCCCAGATCGAGGCCGCCAACGCCAGCGGAAAGCCGCCGGTGCTGTTCATCCATGGCCTGTGGCTACTGCCCAGCAGCTGGCAGCGCTGGGCCGACGTCTTCGCCGCCGGATACGCGCCGATCGTGCCCGGCTGGCCGGACGACCCGGACACCGTCGAGCAAGCCAACGCCCATCCCGAGGTGTTCGCCAACAAGAGCGTCGGCCAGGTCGCCGACCACTTCTGCGACCTCATCGGCAAACTCGACCGCAAACCCGCGATCATCGGCCACTCCTTCGGCGGCCTGCTCACCCAGATCAGCGCCGGCCGAGGCCTGTCCGCCGCATCGGTGGCGATCGACCCGGCCCCGTTCCGCGGCGTGCTGCCCCAGCCCATCTCCGCGCTCCGCGTGGCCCGCGTCGTGATCGGTAACCCGGCCAACTACCACCGCGCGGTACCGCTGACCTACGACCAATTTCGGTACGGCTTCGCCAACGCCGTCAGTGAAGACGAAGCGCGGCCACTGTACGAGACGTTCGCAGTGCCCGCTTCGGGCGAGCCGCTGTTCCAGGCCGCCACCGCCAACCTGAACCCGTGGACCGAGGTCAAAGTCGACACCGGCAACCCCGACCGCGGCCCACTATTGATCATCTCCGGTGAGAAGGACCACACCGTGCCCTGGGCCATCGCCAACGCCTCCTACAAACAGCAGAAGAACAACCCGGGCCACACCGAGATCATCGAGATCCCCGGCCGCGGACACTCCTTGACCATCGACCACGGCTGGCGCGAGGTCTGCGACACCGCGCTCACTTTCATCAAACGCTTCCTCTAAGCACCTTGGGCATGTCCGCGCGGTCCTGCCCCGGATCCAATGGCACTGCGCCGGGACTCTCACGGGAAGAGAAGCGGCCCGGAACCGGCCGGCTTGAGCCCGCCCGGGAGCAGGTTCAACCGAGCTCGCCCTGACCCGCTATCGCGACCGGCTCGCCCGGACTGCAGCCGGCGGACAACCCGGCGGTGACCTCTGATGCCCGACACCCGCCCGGCAAGCGTTCGCTGGACACCCCCGCGGCCGATCTGGCTTGCCAATTGCGCGACGTCATCGCAGTTCCTCACAGCGCCGCTGCCGTGCCGCGGGCATCGCACTTCGGCGCGACGCCGGCGGAGGTCGCCGCCGCGATGCCCGGCGACGCACTGCCTCCTCCGCCCAGTACCGCACCACCCGCGCCATCACCATCACAGCCGACCCCGCACGGGTGTGGCCGTGGCCAATCCAGGCCGGCTGCGGCCGCGCCGGCTGGTACGCCGACGACCTGCTGGACAACGTCGCCCGCCCCAGCGCCCGCCAGCTCATTCCCGAGCTGCAATACATCGACGTCGGTAACGGCTGCAGTACGGCCGGAAACCGTCATCACAGCTGCGCTGAGCGAGCGCGCCCAGGATTGTTGACGGCCTGAATATGCGGGAGGCTTCGACGTTGATGACGTGTTGACGCGGCCCGCCAGCCAACCCGGGCCGGTAAGGACGCGACAGCCGCTATGCCGCATGCTGACCGCGTGGACGTTCACATGATCACCGCCGAGGGCATCGAGAAGCACGATCCGCAGGACATCGGGAGGCTGCTCACCCGCACCGACGGGTTCGTCTGGGTCGACCTCGACGCCGGCACCCCGCACACCGGTCAGGTGCTCTCGGAGGTGTTCGGGTTCCACCCGCTGGCGGTCAAGGACTGCCTCGAGCGCAACCGGGTGCCGAAGATGCACGCGTACGAGAACCACGTGTTCGTGGTGCTGCACGCACCGGAACGGGGCGCGCGCGGGCACGTGCACTACCTGGAGCTCGACCAATTCATCGGGCACAACTACCTGGTCACGGTGCACGGGCCCAACAACCCGGCGGTCAGCCGGGAGGCGGCCCACCGCGAGACCGCTTCGGCGCTCGGCCGCATCGCCAAGGGGCGCTCACAACCGGCGTCGCCGTTCGCGTTGTCGCACGCGATCGTGGCGGCGATGGCCCGCAACCAGGAGGAGTACATCGAGCACATCACCGCGGACGTGTGGCGTCTCGAGCAGCAGGTCACCGGCGGCAAGGTGAGCGAGCCGGAGGCGTTCTTGACCGAGCTGTTCCAGGCCCGGCACGGTCTGCTGGCCGTACGCACGATGGCCGCGCTCAGCGGGGCGATCTACGCCCGCATGACCTCGCTGGCGGGCCTGCCCGCCGACGACCGGGAGTTCGTCACCGACACCGAGGACCAGTTCGTGCGGGTACGGCGACTGGCCGACGGCGAACGCGAGTACCTCCAAGGAGTCATCGAGTTCTACCAGAGCATCCTGACGATTCAGGCCACCGCGACCGCACAGGCGCAGAACGAAGAAGTGCAGAAGCTCACCGAAGCCAGCTACGCCCAGAACGAGGAGGTCAAAAAGATCTCCGGGTGGGCGGCCATCTTCTTCGCGCCCTCGCTGGTCGCCGCGGTGTACGGGATGAACTTCGACCACATTCCCGAACTGCACTGGATGCTCGGCTACCCGTTCGCGCTGCTGCTCATGGTCGCCTCCGGCGTGGCTCTGCACCGAGCATTCAAATATCGCGGCTGGCTGTAGTGCAGTAACGCCTTGAGCTCGATCCACTCGCTCACTTTCGTCCCGCTCAAAGCCCACCGACCGGCCGAGGACCGCGACGAGCTCCTGCTCATGGACGAACACGACGCCTACCTGTCGAACTCCAGCCAGCGGGACCTGGTACGGGCACTGGAGAAATTCGCGGTACCCGACGACCGCGTCCACGCCGACCAGGTCATCTATGTCGCCCACTCGCCATCATTGATCAACAAGAACGCCGCCGACGGTTCGCTTTCTTGAGGTGGCGTAAGGAGTCAGGCTCGGGGTTCGCCCGTTGGAGGGATATGGCGAGACCTCGGTGGACGGCGGCCGTATCTGCATCCCCGGCTGCGGTGGAGCACCGGTGAAGTCAGCGCGGTCACCCCCGGGCGGCGCCACCGGACGTCCTGGACACCGGGCGTACGTGTCGCAGTCAGCCGACAGCAGAGGTTCAAAGCCTGGCTGCGAGAGCGGAGGGGACAGACGACACGGCCATCGACGCTCACGGAAATCGATCGGCGCAGCGGGAAGCAGTATGCGCATAGACTGAGGCGTGTGACTCGATCGCGCGTCCTGTGGGGAATCCTCGTCGGCGTCGGATGCGTCTACGCCATGGCGCTGCTCACTATGAGCTATCTGTTCGATGCGACGCCGTCGCATCTGTACTTCGCCGGTTTGCCCTTGTACGGCGTTGCGTTAGGGCTCCTGCGTGGCCGGCTGCGGGATCGAGCCGACTCCGGCAACATCCGCTCCTCTCATTGAGGAGCGCGAGCCTCGATCGGGTCCTCGCGGACGTTCGCACCCGGAGCGCGAGCTGCCTGTGGCAGACGGCGGTGAGCCGCTGGTCTTCGTCGGTTTCGGTAGCATGGCCGGCCCAGATCCGGCGGCCGCCGCCGGGGAGGTCGGGCAGGCGTTGCGGATGGCCGTGGTTCGCGGTGTGTTTGCCGCCGGCTCGGTGTCGCTCAGGCACCGATCGCCCAGGCTCGCCTGACCGTGCCCGCGCTGGCCGCCGCGATCCGCCGCGCCGTCAGCGACCCGACGGTGAGCGACGCGGCACGCCGATTGGGCGAGAACGTCCGCGCTGAGAACGGGGCCGAGGCCGCGGTCGACTTGCTGGAGCAGGAAGTGCTCGGCCGTCGGTAAACCTCGGGTGGCAGGTGAGGTCAATCGCTGCCGTGATTGGCGCGGCACGGTAGGTTCTGAGTCAGGTGTGCCGGGAAGCCTGGTCGGCGATGTCTTCGCCGTGCCCGTCTTTCCGTAAGGAGCTCCTGTGATCTCGACACCGCCTCCTCACCGTCATCTGTTCGGCCGGGGTAGCTGGCCGGAGGTCAGTAGGATCGGCGACATCCTGCGCACCGAGACCGTCGGCGGGGCGCTGCTGCTCGCCGCCGCGGTGCTGGCGCTCATCTGGGCGAACTCGCCGTGGTCGTCGGGTTATGAGGACCTGGTCGCATTCAAGGTTGGCCCGCATGCGCTGCACCTCGATCTGACGTTGGCGCAGTGGGCCGCGGACGGGCTGCTGGCGATCTTCTTCTTCGTCGCCGGTCTCGAGCTCAAACGCGAGTTCGTGGCCGGGGACCTGCGTGATCCGCGACGCGCGGTGCTGCCCGTCGCTGCCGCGGTCGGTGGCATGGCCGTACCGGCGCTGATTTATGTGGCGGTCAACGGCGGTATGACGGGCGGGTCGTTGCGGGGCTGGGCGGTGCCGACCGCTACCGACATCGCGTTCGCGCTCGCCGTGCTGGCCGTGATCTCCACGCATCTGCCTGCTGCGTTGCGCACCTTTCTGCTCACTCTCGCGGTGGTCGACGATCTGCTCGCGATTCTGATCATCGCGGTGTTCTACACCAGTTCCCTGAGCCTGCTGCCATTGGTCGCCGCCCTGGCGCCATTGGGGTTGTTCGCGATGCTGGTGCAGCGGCGGGTCCGCTCCTGGTGGCTGCTGCTGCCTCTGGCCGCGGCGACGTGGGCGCTGGTGCACGCCTCCGGGGTGCACGCCACGGTCGCGGGGGTGCTGCTCGGCTTCATGGTGCCAGTGATCCGCCGCCTCCCCGGCGACGGGCACGGTCTGGCGGAGCACTTCGAACACCGGTGGCGGCCGGTCTCGGCCGGGTTCGCGGTGCCGGTCTTCGCCTTTTTCGCCGCCGGAGTGTCCGTCGCCGGTGCCGGCGGGCTCGGCGAGACGCTACGCGACCCGGTCACCATTGGAATCGTCCTCGGGTTGGTGGTCGGTAAATGCGTCGGCGTGCTCGGGTCGACGTGGTTGGTGCAACGGTTCACCCGCGCGACCCTCGGCGAGGGGGTGAGCTGGTGGGATGTGTTCGGTCTGGCGCTGCTGGCGGGGATCGGGTTCACCGTGTCGTTGCTGATCGGCGAGCTCGCGTTCGGCGTCGGCAGTGAGAAGGACGAACACGCCCGCATCGGCATCCTCGTCGGATCCTTGATCTCGGCGCTGCTGGCCATGGTGGTGCTACGCGGCCGCAACCGCCATTACCGGCAGCAGTGTGCGGCGGAGGCGGTCGACGCTGACGCCGACGGCATTCCCGACGTGTGGGACGACGACCCCGTACGCCGCTGACCCGCAGGGCCTTCCCACCCAGGGCGGGACAGGCGTACGGTGAGCTGTAGGTGTGCCGGGAAGTCTGGTCGGCGGTCATTGAATCACGCCCCGACACGGAAGGCATCCCGCGATGACCGTTCCCGCGCTGCGCGCCGTCCAGCTGACGAAACGTTACGGCCGCCTTACCGCCCTCGACGCCCTGGATCTGGATGTTGTGCCGGGTGAGGTGTTCGGGTTCCTCGGCCCCAACGGCGCCGGCAAGTCCACCACCATCCGGCTGCTGCTCGGCCTGGCCCGGCCGAGCACCGGGCGGGCCGAGGTGTTCGGCGTCAACGCCGCCGACGTGGCCCAAGCGCACCGGCACCTGGCCTACGTGCCGGCCGATGTGGCTTTGTGGCCCCAACTGAGCGGCGCCGAAGTCCTGCACCTGCAGGCCCAGACCGGGCCCGGCACCGACATCACCTACCGCGACGAACTCGTCGAACGGTTCGCCCTTGACCCATCGAAACCTGCCCGGACCTACTCCACGGGCAATCGGCAGAAGGTCGCGCTGATCGCCGCGTTCGCCACGCGGGCTCCGCTGCTGGTGCTCGACGAGCCGACCAGCGGCCTGGACCCGCTGATGGAACAGCAGTTCCGCAACGCTGTCCGAGACGCCCGCAACCGCGGGCAGACGGTATTTCTGAGCTCCCATCAGTTGGCCGAGGTCGACGCTGTCTGCGACCGGGTCGGGATCCTGCGCGCCGGCCACTTGGTCGAGGTGTCCACGATCGCCGAGCTTCGAGGCTTGCACCGTTCCGAGGTGACGATCTCCTACACCGGCTCCGCACCCGACCTGACCTCGATCGCCGGGATCAGCGCGGTTCAACCCGCCGGGGACGGTCATCTGCGGTTCACCCTCACCGGAACACCGGCCCCGGCGCTACAGGCGCTCGCCGCCGTCGAGGTCACCGCCTTGGCGGTGCGGGAACCGAGCCTGGAGGAGATTTTCCTCGACTACTACGGCCGGCAGGAGGCGTCCCGGTGAAAACCAACGCCCTGCCCGCATCGACCACTGTCAGCATCGTCACCGACCCGGCGCCGGGCCGCGCCGTCTGGTGGCTGGCGGTACGGCAGGTCCGGCGCGGCGGCCTGATCGTCACCGGCCTGGCTGCTGGTATGACGGCCGTGGTGGCTGCCAGCTATGCGCAGGTGATCGCAGACCCGGCGGCGGCCCGCGGTCTTCAGTCGCTGGCCGCGAACCCGGCGATCCGTACGCTGTTCGGCGCGCCCATGGGTCTGGACACCGCAGGCGGTTTCACAGTCTGGCGGATCGGCACCGTCTTCGCCGTCCTGCTGGGGATCTGGTCGGTCCTGGCCGTCACCCGGATCACCCGTGGCGAGGAGGACGCCGGCCGCTGGGATGTGCTGCTGTCCGGTCGCCTGCCGCTGCGCGACGCGGTGATCCGCCACCTAGCTGCCGTGATGGTGGTCGCGGCCGCCACCGCGACCACCATCACGGCTGTCCTGCTGATAGCAGGCACCCCGCCGACCGGGGCGATCATCCACGGCGCCGGCACCGGGCTGCTCGGCATGTTCTTCGCTGCGGTCGCCACGCTGACCGCTCAAGTCTTTCCTGCCCGTTCCCCGGCGACCGGCACGGCGGTCGCGGTGGTGGGTGTCAGCCTGCTGACCCGCATGATCGGCGACGGCGTCGCCGCCCTCAGCTGGCTGCACTGGCTGTCACCGTTCGGGCTGCTCGCGCTCAGCAGCCCCTACGTCCACAACCGTGTCCTGCCCTTGGCGCTGCTGGCGACGGCTACCGCTCTGATCACCGCCGCAGCACTGGCCGCCGCCTGCCGGCGTGACGTTCAGGGCGGTCTGCTCGCGCCCGCCGCCGGGCGGCGCCCACGTACACGTCTGCTGGCCAGCGTGGAGACTTTCGCCGTCCGCAGGGTGTTGCGGCCGCTGACCGGTTGGATGATCGGCATCGGCGCCTACTACCTGCTGATCGGGTTGACGGCGGTGTCGGTCACCGAATTCCTGCGCGACAACCCCGCCCTGGCCGGCCAAGCCGCACAGGCCGGCTTCGACGCTCTCGGCAGCACCACGGGGTTCACCGCCACCCTGTTCGCGCTGCTCGCCATGCCCGCCGGGGTCTTCACCGCGGTCCGCATCGCAGAGTTGGTCACTGCCGAAACCGACCGCCGGCTGACCCCGCTCGCGAGCGGCCCCGTCACCCGCATCCGGCTGCTGGGCGCCGAAACCGCCGTCACCGCCACGGCCGCAGCCATCCTGGTCACCGGTGCCGGCCTGCTCACTTGGGCCGGTGTTACCGCCATGAGCGGGCAACTCGCCGTCGGCGCGGCACTGCGCGGTGTCTGGAACGTCCTGCCGATCGTGCTGCTCAGCCTCGGCGCGGCAGTCTTCGCCGCCGGCTGGTTGCCACGCCTGACCGGGCTCCTCGGCTCCCTGCCCAGCGTCGGCGGGTTCCTGCTGCTCGTCATCGCCGAGAGCACCGCCGCACCAGGCTGGGCCAAAGACATCTCCCCGTTCGCCCATCTGGCACCGGTGCCGCTGACCGGCCCCAACCTCACCGCTGCGACGATCATGATCGCCGCAGCGGCCGTGCTGACCATCATCGGCCTGGGCGGCTACCGCCACCGCGACCTGCGTTCCTGAACCCCGGGCAGGCCGGCACCCCGCATACCTGCCCCGCCCAACGTCAGCGCTCGCCCCGACGCCTTCAGCAACCGCGCCAGGACCTGCCGTCACCCCAGCGCCGCCAAGGAGCTATCAGGACGACGACCGTCCCGGCCGCGGCGCAGACGGCCTTCGGCCCGATGGAGACCGCCGCCTGCGAACGGCACCTCCCCACACATCAGCGGCTGTTCGACGACGCCGACGCGGTGAAGAACTTCTCCATGTCGCGATGCGGTACACCGTCGAGGTCGCTACCCAATAGAAGCCTCGTTCGACGGCCACGTCCTTGATCAATGCCAAACACACCGGCGGGTCCGCCCGTCGCCATGCGCCGCTGCGGACCCTTGCCGCCCCCTGCGACCTTCGGAGGCTCCCATGACGGTGATTGGGCCGGGCCAGCTACAGCGACGGCGGGCCGCCGGCACTGCACCTGTTGCGCTTCCGGCAGCGGCGCCTAAGAACGCGGCGACGGTGTTGGTGGCCGAGGATGACGACGATGTCCGCGACCTTGGTGGTGTTCAAGCTCGAGGCTGCCGGCTACCGTACCGTGGTGGCCGGCAACGGGACCGCCGCGCTGACGATGACGCAAAGCCGGCAGCCGGACGTGGTCGTGCTGGATATCGGCCTGCCCGGTGTGGACGGGTTGAGCGTGTGCCAGCAGTTGCAGGGTTTGGCGCGTACGTCGCGGATCCCGGTGCTGCTGCTGACCAGTCGTGGCCGTGACATCGATGTGTCGCTGGGCTTCACCGTCGGCGCCGACGACTACGTCGTGAAGCCGTTTCAGCCGGAAGATCCGGGCCGACGGGTTGGCCGGCTTGTCGCCGCCCGCGGAGCCTGAGCTCGCGGCGCTGTCATCCGGCGGTGTGCGGGCCGGTGAGTTGCTGGTCGCGGTGTTGACGGCGGTGTTGCTTGGTCGCGTACATGGCGGCGTCGGCCTGGTCGATGGCGGTGGTGTAGCCGTCGGCCACGCTGACACCGGCCCAGCCGATGGAGCCTTCGACGCCGGCTGCTTCGAGTTCTTGGTAGACGCGGTCGATGACGGCGTGCGCGCCGGCTTCGGTGCATTTCGGCAGCAGGATGGCGAACTCGTCGCCGCCGAGCCGGGCGATCACGTCGGTGTCGCGCAGCGCGCGCCTGGCCGCGGTGGCGGCCGTGATGATGTAGGCGTCGCCGGCGGCGTGCCCTTGGCTGTCGTTGATCACCTTCAGCTTGTCCAGATCGAGCATCGCGACCACGGCCGGGTCGGCGAGGCGCTCGAGCTGCTGCTGGGCTTGGTCGACGAGGCGTTGCCAGGCGCGCCGGTTCGGCAGCCCGGTCAGCGCGTCAGTCTCGGCACTGAGTTGCTCGCGCAGCAGGGCATTGGTGGAGCGGTCCTGCACGCGGTCGGCGGCCAGGGCGGCGGTCAGGACCTGACCGAGCAGGGCCAGCAGCGGTTCGGCGGCGGCCATGCGGGGGTCGTTGGTGTGCGTCTGAGGGTCGAGGCCGCAGATGGCGCCGAACAGGGTGCCGTCGGGTTCGCTGATCACCGCACCGGCGTAGGTGCCGATGTCGATGGCCGTGTTGACACCCGCGGCGGCGTAGACCGGGACGGCTTGCGCGTCACGGGCCACGGTCGGGGCGTGCCCGGCGGCCATGTGGATGCAGAAGCTGTCCTCCCAGGGGTGGCTGCCGCCTTGGCGCAGGCCGTAGCCGTTGTCGGCGTCGAGGTACAGGTAGGTTTGGCGGCCGTTCTCGACGCGGGTGACCGCCCAGAACGCCAGCGGCATCTGCTCGGCCAGAAAGTCCAACACCAGATGCGAGATGTGTTCGAACACGGCTGCCGACGGTGCCGGCGCAGCCTCTGTAACCGATCCGGCGGCACCTGACTCGGTGATATCAGACGGGACGGCCCTGGAGTCGGTGGTTTCGTCGGGCGGCTGCGGCGCGTCGAGTGCTGGTGCGCTCGCGGCGTCGGCGGGCAGCGTGAAGGTGAATCGTGAGCCCTGGCCGGTGGGGTTGTCGGTGGCGTGGATGGTGCCGCCGTGGCGTTCGACGATGCGTTGGCAGATGCCCAGGCCGAGGCCGGTGCCGGTGTACCCGGCGCCGTGGTGGGCGCGGTGGAAGTTGCCGAAGATCAGATCGTGCTGGCCGTCGGGGATACCGATGCCGTTGTCGCCCGTGACGACGGTGATCTGCCGGTCTGTTTCGGTGGTGCTGATGCTGATGTGGGGGGTCACGCCGGCGGCGGTGTATTTGATCGCGTTGCTGATCAGGTTTTCGAGGAGTTGGCGGGTCAGGACGGGGTCGGCGTAGACGGGGTGCAGTTCGCCGATGGTGAAGGTGGGCACCGGGGTGCCGGCGCTTTGTGCTTGGTCGATGCGGGCGATGGCGATGTCGTTGACCACGCCGCCGAGGTCGACGACTGTCGGGGCGAGGGCGGCGTCGCGGACGGTGGTGTAGTCGAGCAGGTCGTTGATCATGTTGCGCATGCGGGCGGCGGCCCGGCCGATGCGCTGCACCGCGTCGGCCCCGGCCGGGCCGGGATGCTCGGAGGTGGCGCCGAGCGTGTCGGACAGGGTTTCGGTCCAGCCTTCGATGGTGGTCAGCGGGTTGAGCAGGTCGTGGGCGACGGCGCCGGCGAAGGAGGCGAGCTCGCCGCGGTGGCGGCGTTCGGCGGTGACGTCGTGGTAGATGCTGACGGCGTAGCGGTGGCCGTTGTCGTCGGCGGGCAGTGCGGTGGAGCTCACGCTCAAGATTCGGCCCTCTGGCACTGTAGGGTTGCGGATGAGAACGTCCATGCCGCGCACATCGGTGCCGGCCAGCGCTCGCCGGTACGGCATCTCCTCCGGGGCCAGTGGCCGGCCGTCGGGGTGGAACAGGCCGTAGAAGTCCGGCTTGGCCATCTGCCCGCTGCTGCTGGCCTGCCCGCCGACCAGCCGTCGCACGGCCGGGTTACGCAGCAGGAAGCGGCCTTGCTCGTCGATGACGGCGAGGCCTTCGGTCATCGAGTCGACGATGGTGGTCAGCATTTTGGCCTGCCGGTCGCTGGCCAGTT
Organism: Actinoplanes sp. NPDC000266; assembly: GCF_042899005.1. Lineage (NCBI taxonomy): Bacteria > Bacillati > Actinomycetota > Actinomycetes > Micromonosporales > Micromonosporaceae > Actinoplanes > Actinoplanes sp. NPDC000266. The sequence goes on along the minus strand of NZ_JBIAZI010000004.1, from coordinate 833,173 downwards.
GGGTGGCCTGTTGCTGCTCGACCAGGGCGGTCCGTTCGTCGCGGCCCAGGGCCAGCGCGAGCCCTACCACGGCGATCATCCCGACGAACGCCTGCGCGACCAGGGCCCGTACCGGGTGCGAGTCGATGACGGCGAACACCCCGCTGCCGTGCAGGGTGAACAGCACCGCGACCGAGCCGAACACCAGGTCGTGCAGGACCACGAAGGTGGTGTGCAGCCGAGTCCCGGCCCAGACCGTCAACGCGATCACCGTGAAGGCGAGCGGTAATCCGTGGTCGGGGCCGAACACCGCCGTGTACGTCGCGGCTGAGGCGAGCAGGACGGCGGCATACTCCCAGCGCCGGCCTACCGGCAGCGCCGACCACCCCGCCCGCAGGCCACGATCACCGCTGATCCAGGTCTGCACCAGGTAGCCCAACCGGATGCCGGCAGCGCCGATCAGCAGAATGCTGACCGTGTTACGGGTAAGCCAGACCGCGGTAGCCGGCCAGGAGTAGACGCCGTTGACCACCCACACCCCGGTCGGGCCGATCGCCGCCCCGCACGCGGTCCCCACGAACGCGACCACGATCAGCCGCCACAGATCGCTCACCCGAGTCAACGACCGCTTGCCACCGCCAGACAGATGCGGCAGCCAGCGGGAGAACAGCCAGGCGAATACCCCAGCCTGCACCGTGTTGGCCACCACGAACCACAACGCCAGCACCATCGGCGCCCCAGTAGCCGTGTTGATGACCAGGGTGACCGCTGCCAGCGCCGCCACGTCGAGCAGCCGCCACCGCGACCGGTACTGCGCCAGGAACCAGATAGCGGAAACTCCGGCTGCGGGCCAGACCAGGCTCAGGTTCGTCTCGTCCATGACGGTCAGCCGCCCGGCGTACGTCGCCACCAGATACGCGGCGGCGAATGCGAACGTTCGCATCACCGACAACCGGAAACCCATCCGCCACTCCCATACCGCCCGCGCGCCGAGACTCGCTACCTCGACGCCGCTTCCATCCCACCGGTTTGTTCGGCGGATTCCCGATCCCGATGAGCCGCGACCACACCTTCCCTGCGGCAGGCGACAGCTTGCGGTCAGACGCGTCAACGACCAAGCGATGTCAGCAAGCGGACGGGCTCGCACGGAAACGGGAAACGGCGAACTGAGGACCGGCATGCCGGTCGACGATGGCCCGGCCGTAAGATGCGACCCGGCGCCAGTTCACGCGACCGGCGGGGCTCGATCACCGCCGGGACGCCGGACGGATCCGGCCATGCCCATGTTCGGTGGCATGACGGCCGTCAGGGCAAGGCGCTTACCGATCTACTACCGACGTGGGCCTGTCCGACGGTCGAGCCGCGGTAGCGAATGCCGGGATTGCGGCTGGCCAGGCAAGGGGCGGAGCCCACCCAACGGGTTCACAACGGCGGACGGGCGCTGTCCTTGATCGTGCGTGGGAGTGACTGCCGTGCGAGCGCACCTGGTGGTGCGGCGAGACAGGCGCTGACAGTGGCGGTGACGCCGTCCGGACGGCAGGTCAGCAGCAGCGACCCGGTCAGATGGTGCGCCAGTCACAGACCCCAACCGCCAGGTTGGTTGATCGGCAACGGGTCAGCGACCGCTCGGTGAACGTATCGCGCAGCAGTACCCGAGCACCGTAAATCGGCGGCACCGTCATTGACTCTTGCATGCCATGCCGGCCGTCCGTCATGCCGGCACGGGACTGATTATCGCCGTACCCGCGACCCTTGCACCACAGCAAGAAACCTCGGACGCACATAGGGATCGATTCGCGCTCGACAGTCCGGCCCAACCGCTGGCCGGCACCGGTGCGGGCGCCTGTTGCGTTTCGCCGGTGCGCGGTGGCTGGTGCTCGTAGGCTCTGCTGGTGAGCCATGCCGGACGACCTTCATGTGTTGCCGATGCGGGTGCTCCTGTGGTGCACGGTGAAGCGGTCGAGGTCATGGAGCTGGGCGCGGGTGGGCTGACGCAGGACGCCGCCGACGCGCTGGCCGCCGTGACCGCTCGAGCGGCCGGCGTCCCGACCGCGATGATTCATGTGGTCGACGGTGACCATCTGCGGCTGGCCGCTGGAGTGGGTTTACCGGAGGGCTGGGATTCTTCGCGACGTGTTCCGGTGTCCTCGACGCTGGCCGGTGCCGTGTTCGCCGGGCAGTGCCCATTGATCGTCGACGATATCGATACCGACGTACGGGTGCCGCCGCAAGCGCCGGTACGCGAAGCCGGGTTCCGTTCGTATGCGGGATTCCCGATCCGTGACCGTAATGACGTGGTCGTCGGGGTCTGCGCGGTACTGGACCTGAAGGCCCGCAGGTGGCAGGCGGCACAGCTGTCCGGCGTTGACGAAGGCGCGCGAGCCTGCGCGGCGTTCGTCGAGCAGCAACACGCCACACAGGCCGCTGAGCATTCACGCCGGTTCCTCGACGCCCTGCTGGACAGTTTGCAGGTCGGTGTCGCCGCGGTCGACGCCAGCGGGCGGCTGGTCGTGACCAACCCGATGATTCGCCAGCTGTCCGGCGACTTTCCTGACGACGGTGACTTGCGGGCCTGGGCGCGACAACGGCTATTGACGGCCGGCACCGGGCAGCCGCTGGCGCCAGACGAGGTTCCCCTGCTGCGCGCCCTACGCGGGGAACGGTTACGCGATGTTGAGGTCAGTGCTGAGCAGCCGGGCCTGCCGAGGCGCACGTTGCTGACCGACGCGCAGCCGATCCTCGGCCAGGACGGGAGCGTTCGGGGCGCGGTGGTCGTCGCCCGCGACGTCACCGAACGGCGCCGCGTCGAACGTCTGCACGAGTGCGAGCTGAAAGTGTCGAGGGTGCTCGCCGGTGATGCATCCGTGCCAGACGCGGCCGCGCACGTGCTCGAAGCCCTCGTCGACGGCCTCGGCTGGCGGCACGCCCAGCTGTGGTTGATCGACGACGACGCCGATGTGCCGCGCCTGGCAGCGGTCTACGATGCCGACGGTGACAGCTCAGAGCCGCAGGCCGAGCAGCTGCCGTACGGCCTTCGCCTGGCTGGGCAGGCATGGCAGAGCGGGCAGCCGGTGTGGGCTCATGACGTCAGCCGGGAGGCGGTGACGCCGGCGACCGGCGCCGGTGATCAGCCGGGCCGGCGCACAGCGCTGGCGGTGCCGGTCGCCAGCGGTGAACACACCCTGGCCGTGCTTGTGCTGTCCACCGACGTCGTGCAGGAGCCGCAGGACCTGCTGGTCAAGCTGTTGCGGGGCCCCGTCGCGCAGATCGGGCAGTTCCTGGAACGCCGCCGAGCGCAGGAACTGCAGCTGGCACTGCTTTCGAGTAAAGAGGAATATCTGGCGTTGATGGGCCACGAGATGCGCACCCCGCTGACGTCGATCTCCGCCTACACCGACCTGCTGCTCGAACTTGACAGCGACGACTTCGACACCGAGGGCCGCGACCTCGTTCGAGTCGTGCAACGCAACAGCGATCAGCTACGGCGGATCGTCGATGAGCTGCTCGACCTGGCCGCGCTCGACAACGGCCACGCCACCATCACCTGCCAGCCGAGTGACCTGGCCGCCCTGACCCGCGACGCCGTCGCCCGGATAGCCGGCGAAGCCGAGCGTGACGGCCAGACACTCACGTGCCGATCGCCGAAAAAGTGTCGTTCTCGCCGACGAGGCCCGGCTACGGCAGGTCGTCGACGCTCTGCTGTCCAACGCCCTGCTGCACACGACGCCCGGCGGGCATATCGACGTCACCCTGGCTGAGATGCCCGACGCCGTGGAGCTGACCGTGGCCGACACCGGCATCGGTATTCCCGCACCGGAACAGCCCCAGCTGTTCAATCGCTTCTACCGCTCCAGCCGCACCCGCGAACAGCGCATCCCCGGGGCCGGCCTGAGTTTGGCGATCAGCCGGGCCATCATCGAACGTCATCACGGCAGCATCCGGCTGCTGCCGCAGCACCAGCCCGGAACCACCATCCTGATCCGCCTGCCGCGCTGATCGTCAGTGCCCGGACAGGAGCTGATCAGGCCGGACATGTGGGGATCAGGTACGCCGTTTGGACGTCTGCGGACCGCCGAGCTCGGGACGACTGCCGAGCGGTCGCGTGCACCTGCGCACCACACCGCCGCACGTTGCAGTTTCCGTCCGATGGGATAGTCCGTTCGGGGGAACACGGCTCGGCTGAACGATGGAGCGCTCGACGGGCCGCTGACGCGCCGTAACGTCGGCGGCATCGCCGAGAATGGGGCTACGAGTGGCAGCAGTAGTGGTTGCGGAAGACGACGACGACATCAGGATGATCACCGTTCGGCTGCTACGCCGGGCCGGGCATACCGTCGAAGAGGCACCCGACGGACAAGCCGCCCTCGAACTGGTACGTCAAGTTCAGCCAGACGTAGTCGTCAGTGACATCGACATGCCCCGCATGTCCGGTGTTCAACTGTGCCAAGCGATCCGCGCCGACCCCACCACTGCTGACCTTCCGGTCATCTTCGTCAGCGGCAGCCTGCTTCCCGGCGACGCCCGGCCGGCCGCCGCCCAAGCCACCGCTATCCTGCGTAAACCGTTCAAGCCGGCAGAGTTGCTCGCCTGCCTGGACAAGGCCCTCACCTCGGGCCATGAGCCAGGTCAAGAACCCAGCCAGTGCCCCTGACCCGCCCATAACGGCCAAACTCGGGGCCTACCGGCGAAGCCGAAATGCAATGGTGGTCAGCTGTGGCCGACGCCGACCAGCTTCCGCAGGTCGTTGGAAAGCGACGCCAGATGCGCCGCGGCCTGCGAATTGGGACCGGGTTCGGCCTTCGAGGCACGAGTGACTCTGGCCGCGTCCGAGGCGGCCACCAAGACCTGCTCGACCACCCTGGTCTACAAAATCGATCAGCAGCATCGGCCCGGGGTCCGCTCGGGCGCTCGAGCCTCCTCGGCCACGGCCAGATGCCCCTGATCTACGTCCCGCGGTACGCGGGATCCTACGGTTGGGCCTTGGCCCGATGGCATGAACGACTCAGGCGCGTGGGAAACGCTCCGATGAGTAGATCGTGGCGGATCAGCTCTTCCTGCTGTGCAATCTGGTGATCATGGTGGCGTATGCGTCCATCATGGTGGCGATCGTGGTGCCGGTGGCCAAGGCCGGGCAGTTGCGGACCAACAAGCTGGCCACGGCAACGGCGCTGATCTTCTTCAGCTGTACCGTGGGGCATGGCTTACACGCGGTGATGGCGTACCGGATGGCAGTACAGCCGACGTTGTCGCACGGCATGGACGCCGTCTCGCCGCACTGGTCGTGGACGTCAGCGCTATGGGACCTGTTCACCGCAGCCGTGGGCGTCTACTACTGGAGTTTGCGCCGTAGCTACGGCGTGCTGCTCGGCAAGGGCGCCATCTACGTCGACCCGTGGGGCCAGCGCCGCCTGCAGGAAGCCGACGAGCGGGAACGAGCTGCCCGGGAGAGCGCCGAGGCGCACCGAGCGATGCTGGCGACCGTGGTCGAGCACAGCGACGACGCGATCGTCGGATTGACTCCCGAAGGGATTGTCACCGCGTGGAACAGCGGCGCACACCGGATCTTCGGCTACACCGCCGACGAAGTCATCGGCAAGCCCGCCACCATGTTCACCGAAGGCCCCGGCCTCGGTAAACAGCAGGAGGTCCTGGCTCGGCTGCGCCGCCGCGAACGGGGCCTGAGCTACGAGGCCAGGCGGCTACGTAAGGACGGCACACCGGTCGACGTGTCGCTGACCGTCACCCCCATCGAGGACCACACCGGCACAGTGATCGGCGTGTCCGCGGTCGCCCGCGACATCACCGCCGCCAAGGAGGCCGCCGAACGCCAGCAGGCCGTGCAGGAACGCACGAACCAGGCACTGCGCATGGAAAGCCTCGGCCGGCTCGCCGGCGGGGTCGCCCACGACTTCAACAATCTCCTCGCCATCATCGCCAACTACACCGACTTCGCCCTCGAGCAGACCGCCGGCGACGCGGAAGTCCAAGCCGACCTGCGCGCGGTGCGCACCGCCGCGGACCGCGCCACCAACCTCACCCGCCAACTACTGACCTTCACCCGCGGCGACACCGTCCAGCCGCAGGACGTCGAGCTCAACACCGCCCTCGCCGAAGCCGAGACCATGCTCACCCGCACCCTCGGCACCCACATCCAGCTGATCAGCAAACCATCGGCCGAACCGCTGACCGTGCACGCCGACCCGGGGCAACTGCAACAGGTGCTGCTGAACCTGGCCATCAACGCCCGCGACGCCATGCCCACCGGCGGCACCCTCGTCATGGAGGCCGACACCGCAACCCTCGACGGCACCGAGACCAACATGCAACCACCGCTACCCGCTGGCATCTACGCACGCCTGATCGTCAGCGACACCGGCGAAGGCATGCCAGCCGACGTCATGAGCCGCATCTTCGAGCCCTTCTTCACCACCAAACCGCAGGGCCAAGGCACCGGCCTCGGGCTCGCCACCGTGTACGGCATCGTCACCGACGCCGGCGGCAGCATCAACCTCTACTCCGAACCAGGCATCGGCACCACATTCCGCGTCTACCTGCCCCTAGCCACCACGCCCACCGGCAAACCGGCCGAACCCGCAGCCGCAGCCGCAGCCGCACAACACGGTGACGGTCAAACCATCCTGCTCGTCGAAGACGAGATCGCTCTCGCGCGCGTGATCACCCGCATTCTGACTGGCGCCGGATACCACGTCAGAGCCGCCGCCAACGGCGCCGAAGCACTGGACCTGTTCGACCAGCACCACTGCGACCTGCTGCTCACCGACGTCATCATGCCCGGCATGTCAGGACGTCACCTCGCCGAACTGCTCACCACCAAACGCCCCGGGCTGCCCGTGCTCTACATGTCCGGCTACAGCAACGGCTTACTCGCCACCGCCCACGTCGTCGACGACGACATCAGCTTCATCGAAAAACCCTTCACCGCCGGCGACCTCCTACAAAAACTTGCCTCCGTACGAGAAACCCACGTGCCCAGCGGGCCATGACCCGCCAGCTACCACCCGTGCCTGCAAGTCAACGCCGCTACGGGCGATCCATCGGGACTATGCCGGCAGCGGTGTTTTTGACCCGGCACGCCGGACCGAGGTCCAGCGAGATGGGCCCCGTGAGTGATGACACCGAACATCGGTCACAGCAGCGACTACACCCTGCCGATCCAGGGCCATCCGGATGCTGAGGAAGCACGGCGTGCAGATCCTCGTTGACGACGCCGGTGCCGGGTTCGCCGGCCTCAGCCACATCGTCGAACTCCGCCCGACCATATCGAACCGATATTTGCCTGGTCCGGGACCTTGGCGGTGACCAGGTCCGGCGCTTTGCCACGGTCGCTGACCATGTTCGCCGCCAAGACCGGCGCGCAGTTGATCGCCGAAGACATCGAGACCCCCGCCGAGCACGACACGCTGCGCGGCGTCGCCTCCGCCAAGGGTTCTTCTCCGGCGCACTCAGCGCCCTTCCCCGGCGCCGGACGGGGCGAATAACCTGCCCGCGATCAGCGTGGACTCACCGCTGGCCTGACACTGGCGGTATCCATGACTCAGGTGAGAATGGCGTCGGTGACGGCAACCTGGTCCTGCAGGACCCCGCCGATCAGGTGCTGGGTCTGGTTAATTTCCTCTACAGCGGTGTGAATCTGAGCCAGCGACGCGGTGACGGCCTCGACTGCGGTCTGGATCGCGCTCACCTTGGCGCTGACCTCATCGGTGGCACGTTCGGTTTCGGTGGACAGCTCCTTGACCTCGCCGGCGACGACGGCGAATCCTTTACCGGACTCGCCCGCCCTGGCCGCCTCGATCGTGGCGTTGAGCGCCAGCAGCTTGGTCTGCGCCGCGATGCTTTGGATGTCCTGGACCACACTACTGATCTCGGCGCTGGCCCGTCCTAGAGCCGCCACCTGCTCGTTAGCCTGCATAGCCAGCTGCTCGCCGCGGACGGCCACCGCCGAAGCCGAGTTGACGTTGCGTTCCACCTCGCCGATCGAGTCCAGCAGCTCCCGGCCGGCGCTGTGCAGCTGCTCAGCGGAGACGAACCGTTCCAGTGCCTGCCCGACGAGGAACGCGGTGTTTCGCAGCGCGCTTTCCCGGCCCGAGTACATGATCAGCGTCCGGGTGGCGAAGAAATCCATGGTGCCTACGATCCGGCCGCCGACTTTGATGGGCAGGCACACCCCGGACTTGACGCCGGCAGCTTGGGCGGCTGGGCGCCGTACGCAGTCGGTCAGCTCGCCGAGGTCCTCGACAAAAACCAGGTCGCCGCGGTCCCACGCGCGGCCGGACAGGCCCACCCCGCGGGCGAAGGACGCGGACATCGTGACTTGCCGGAACTCCGCGCCGGCGTCGCCTGACTCCAGGGCGAAGCGCAGAACTTGGGCCTGCTCGTCCAGATGCCAGAAGGAGCCGTACTGCCAGTCGAACTCCTTACGGATGGTCTCCAGCGCTGAGCGCAGCGCCTGGTCGCGGCTGGTGGCCTGGGTCATCTGGCGGATGACGGTGGACACAGCGTCGGTGTCCTGCGCGGCTTTTTCCTGCTTGACCGCCTCACGCAGGCGCATCAGCGTGCCCGAGACCAGCACGCCGATCGCTCGCAGGACTGCCAGCCGGTTGTCCGAGGGCTGCATCTCGGTCGTGGCGAAGAAATCCATGGTGCCCACGACGGCACCGTTCTCGATGATCGGGAAGCAGATTCCGCTTCGCACACCGGCCCGGGTCGCGGCCGGCGCGCGCATGCAGTCACTGACGTCGGCGAGGTTAGGCACGAAGACCAGGTCACGGCTGCGCCAGGCCCGGCCGGACAGGCCCACTCCCTCGGCGAAGGTTGCCCGCAGCGTCACCGTGCGGAACTCGTCGTTGACCGAGCCGCTCTCCTGGGCAAAACGCAGCGTGCGCGTGGTGTTGTCCAGCTGCCAATACGAGCTGTACTGCCAGCCGAAACGTTCACGCACCAACCGCAGAGCGGCACCGATTGCCTGCTCCGGCGAGGCTGCCTTCTCCATCGCACGCACGATCTCGGTTACAGTCTGCACATCGGTGCCCGCCTCGCTGAGTTCCTCGTGCAGCTTCGAGACCGTCTGGGTGCTACGCGCGCCGAACATTCATCGTCCTTTCCGAGAACGACCCCTGCCGCTCCGTCCCACCCACCTTCGGTCGCAGACCGGTCCGGTTTGAGGCTGCAGATATTTAACGATCACGACGACGAAGAGGTCAGAGCAATTCACCTGCAACCGAGCTACGGACCAGAAGGAAGGGCCTAAGTCCCTTCGAGCGCACAAACCTAGCTGGGCCTGAACTGCGGAAACGCGGATCAGGACGTTCTGCTGTCCGGCCTGGGGACGGTACGGCGGCGCAGCAAGCGGTCCCTGCCTCCGCCGCAGTGCTCTCACGGGTCATGGCCGACGCACGGATCATCCGCGGACTCCACTGGCTGGGCACCCATAGACCCTTCACATGGCTTACCGGCGCCGCTAGCTCCGACATCGCCGAGATCAGCGGCTGGTGGCGAGTCTTTGATGACCGCTTGCCCAGGGTGATTGTGCCGGCGAGAACCGGAGCCGTTTGTGGGCGAGTTTCGGAGCCGCTTCGGGGTGACCGACGAGATCAATGTCGGTGAGTTCGAGCGCCACTCTCGCGCGAGTCAGCCTTCTGTTCGCGGCTGCCGCCGCCCGGCGCTCGCTCCCGTCGTCCGCTCCGCGCCCCCGGCCGGCGCCGCCGCTGCGACGACCCGGTGGAAAGGTCTCTCACCCTCCTCGATCAGTCAGCGCTACATGGCGCACAGCTCCGCCGCGAAATACGCGCTCGCGGCTTTGAGGATCTCGTTGGCCCGGCGCAGCTCGGCGTTCTCTTTGGCCAATCGCCGGTTCTCCTCGGCTAACTCGCTCGTCGGCCGGTCATGCCGTTCACCGGCGTCGGCTTTCGCCTGGCGGATCCAGTTACGCAGCGCCTCGTGATGCACGTTCAGCTGCCCGGCCAGCCGCCGGATCGTCGGTTTCGGGTCCGACTCGCGATACAGGCGCACAGCACGCGCCCTGAGCTCGTCGGGGTACTTCTTCGGTGCTGCCACGGATGCTTCCTCCCCATGATCAGTCGATCATGTTTGAGAAGCTCCACCAAACCGGGGGGAACTCAAGGCTCCACACCGAGCCCAACACCCTTACGCCGACCACTTGACAGACATAGAAGAGTCCATCGCCACCACACCGCGATCGGCGGACCACCCGCCAGCCGGTTGCCCAACCTCTCAGGGCAGAACACCTAGTCAACGTCGTGACCGGCGACCCCGCCAAGACCCTGCGAGCCTCACTCTGGCGGCGGAAAGTCCAAGCGACCGCCCGGCCGTTCCCACTACCGCCAATACCTCGCCACCGGATAGATCACGAAGCGCCGTTGGAGTACCAGGCAGAACGTTCGTCGTCTCAGCGTGGGTTCGGCCCCAGGCTGGCGGCTGAATTAGTGACCATGATGATCGTAACAGAGTCGAACTCGCGACCTCCGGAATCGTTGTAGACGGCTTGGGTGCAAGTCCAGATCTGGGCATTAATGGTTGTCCGGAAAATCGCTATTCTCCTGATAGGAACGACGTCGTCTCCGCTGGAGAGCGCGGCACAGCCCACTCCGACGTGCCGCCAGCGTGCGGAAAATGTACGTTCGGAGCCAGGGTATGGGGCGGCTTGAATTTCGAAAGTTGTACGATTTTGCCATGTCAATCAGAACGGCTTCGGCCCGCTGGAATGGGAACCTTACCGATGGTGCAGGCACTATCGAGACGGGCGGCGGCCTACGCGGCGGCTACTCCTTCAAATCGCGATTCGAGGAGGGTGAAGGCACCAATCCGGAGGAGTTGATCGGTGCTGCGCACGCCGGCTGCTTCTCGATGGCCCTTTCGCTCGGACTGCAGGAAGCGGGATTTACTGCGACCTCGGTGGAGACAACGGCCAAAGTTCAGCTGAATCAGACTGAGGCAGGGTTTTCGGTGACCCGTATTGATTTGGAGACCACTGGGGTCGTCCCCGGCGTCGATGACTCCACCTTCCAGAAGATCGCCGAGGATACAAAGACCAACTGCCCGATCTCTCGACTGCTCTCGTCGGGTGCCGAGATCAACCTGAGCGCGACTCTCGTCTGACCATCGGAAATCTGAAACTGGCGCGGTCCGGTTGATACCGGACCGCGCCAGTTTCGTTCGCGAGTGGCGTCGCGGGCGACGCCTTCTTAATGGCTGGCAGTATCAGCTTCGCGTCGTGCGTCGTGCGTCGTGCCGACGGCGTACGGCTTGCACGTATCCGCCGTCCGTGTCGCTGAATCAGCTGAAGGAAGCCCAGTCGGAGCAGGCCGTGAAAGAGTAGCCATCGACGTAATAGTCGGTGCAGGCCCGGAACCTCTTGATATCACTGCCCGGATCCTTGGATGAACTCTTACCAATATTTACCCACAGCGACCCTTTGTGGCCGTTCGTCAACTCATACTGAATGGATCCGCCGGTCGCGGAATACTCGTACCCGGCATACACCCAGACCCATGAGCTTCCAGCTCCCGGGCTGTTGTCAACCTGTGCCTCCGTGTTGTGGTACCTCACCGATGCCGCGGCGAGGGCAGGCTGCGCCGGACACATCGCCACGGAAAATACTGCCGTCGCGACTCCCAATGCTCTCGTTAAGGAGATGAATCCCATTTCTCTACCTGCCTCTACGATGTACCGGTTCCGTCGGCTTCTGGGCAAGACATCAACTTCCGCCCTATCTCTGCCGACGGCTGCTGCGTCGGCTAGTTCGCTACAAAGAGATGAACTTTCGTGTTGGCCGGCAGGTGAGTCGGTGTCAAGTTACACAGTAGGCGTCGTCTGACCCTGGCTAGCCCATGGAGCCGTGGTCAGGATCGAGCCGCAGTAACAAGAGCGAAATCTGGGTAAATCCCGGCCTGCGATCAATGCGCTTCAGTTAGCAACTCACCCTGCCCGGTGTTGGCGAGTAAGTGCGATAGGGCCAATGGTCCTGCCTGGTTCGGTATCGTGGCGGCGTTTAGTCTACATTCGCGATGGTTAGCAGGCATGGCGTGGGTCAGATGGTCTTTGGGAAACAGCTGAACCATGTGTGCAATTGTGGCAGCCGCCGTGCTAACAAGGAGATGCCCGCCGCTGAACAGGTCGCGGCGGGCACACCTTAGAGGCGCGTCGATTCGTAGATGGATCGCAATTTCTACCGCCCGGATCAGGTGGCGGGCATCAGTGCGGCCAGGGCGGCCGATGAGAGCTTCCCCGTCGCGGCGTCCGGCATTTGGGTCCACAGGTCCGATTCGCGTGAGAGGGATACGCTGCGACGTTTCGGTGAGCAGCTGCCGTTAAGGCCGCTGTGGTGCCGTGGTGGTCCAGTTGGGCGGCGGCTTATGATTGGGTGCGATCTCAGCGCCTGGGAGCAGCCACGGACGCTACCATACGGTTTTCTCCTGGGTACAGGCTTTACCGACATACCAGGTGTTACACACTAGAAGCGTCTTGATGTGTTTACCCCAATCGTTTTTCGCTGAGTAGCCGGCATTGGCCTCCAGCGAGGCTGTGCCGCCTTCAACGAATTTGACGTGGACGGTGGTCCAGGCGCTTGAACCGTAATTGGGAGTACCTACGATCCACAGCCAACCAACACCTTGTCCGGGGCAATTGTCGAACTCGACCTGCGCTCCGTCAAAAACTATCCGCCCGGAACAGGCGGTGGCGGAAACAGGGGAAGCCATGGCAGGGGAAGCCGTAGCCGCCGTCACCATGCAAAGTGACAGAATGATCGCAGCGACCGTCTTAGCCCCCGGCGCCCGGTGCTGGACTCCGCTTCGCCACCAGGACTTCCGGATATTTAGCTTACTCATTTCTGCTCCTCATTCATGCGATAGGCCGCCGCGTGGCAGGCCGAGTCTTGTTGTAGGCGAGGGCTTACACCTCTACCTAGAAAGACGTGGATTACTCAGTTGGTTCGGGGTAAATAGCTCTGATGACCTTTTCGGGAGACACTATGCCTCGGCACGCATATCCGCACAGTTCAAAGGAGAGGCCGGCACCATTTTGTCGCCCGCGAGCGGCAACGCGTCACGCAAAAGGGGAAGGACGTGCGAGGCCACGATCGGAGATCGACATCCATCATCTTCTATGTATTGCGATGGCGTTCACGGGCTTCCGTGAGTCGTTGACGTGCGGAGATGTGTGGTCCAGACCTCACGTTCCGGGGCCGCGACGCCCGGTGGTGCAATCCCGGTCGTTGTATGACCGGCTAGCGACCCTACGGTAGGTAGTACATCGGGTTGGGCACCTTGAATGACCGCCGGGCGTGGCCGCCGTCAAGGTCAGAGAGCTGGTCGCCCACATTGGCGACGATGTCGTAGCCCAGCGACTTAAGGTGCGCTCGTGTGCCGGCCTTGTATTGGATCGTCGAGCAGGACGCGGCACATGGCAAGTACGGCGGGAGATTGGCCGTGCCCGGTTTGGTGAACAACTCCGTCGGGGCGTTGTAGCCCTGCTCGGCGAGGTTCTGCAGGGTGATGTCCCGTGCTTCGGTGGGGCGTCCTGTGATGTAGAAGATCGCGTACCCATGGTCGGCGGCCCACTTGGTCAACGTCGTCATGCCGAACACCGCGGTGAGCCGCTTGCCCAGCACGTAGTCGAGGAACGGACCCGTTGAGCTGTATCCGCCGAACTCATGTGTCGCGCCGTAGGTGTAGCTGCTCAGAACAGTGTCGTCGACGTCGAGAACCAGCGCCCGGCGCTGCACCGAGGTGTTCCTGGACAGCCAGCTGTACAGCTCGTGCTGGACACGAGCGACGTCCGCCGCGTATGCGGAGTCGGGTGCGGGGACGTGATCTCCTTTGTCGCCGTAGTACACCTGGATCTGCTGACGCACCAGGCCGAGGTTGGGGATGGTGGTGTCGTGTGACACTGCGGGGCGCTGTTGCGCCGCGTTGGCACTGCCGGTGGCGATGAGTGAGCTCGCCGAGAGAGCGATCACGACTGCGGCCACGATCGCGGTGCTGGCTCGGAAAGTTGTGACCCAGTTCCTGCCAGTCGACGGCACATGCTTTCCACCCGACATGGTTCTCCTTTGATGGTCCTACATGAGCGTGCTGAGGCACGCTCCCTCCTTTGAGGACGACGGGACGGACCACCGATGGTTCGCGGATCCGCGAACCAAGGCTGAACCCTTGATGGCCGGACCCGTTGCTCAAGGCAGCAGGGGATCTGTCGGCGCGGCGGGCAATCCGGCGGGTCAGCAGTGTTCGTCGGGGGCCGCGGCGGCGAGGTTAGTGGGCATCCGGCGCGGCGAGGCTGGCGGATTGCAGGGTGTTCACAACTGCACGTCGATATCGATGCTCTGGTCATGACACCATCGGTAGATGGTCCTGGAATACACGTGTATCTGAAGGCTTGCCGGGTCAAAGAGGCATAGACGGCCGATGGTCGGCGGCTCGCCGCCACGCTCCGTTACGTCGACCAGCGGCAGATCGAGCGCGCCGATCCTGATCTCCTCCACCCAGCGGGCCTCGACGCGAGCGGCAAAGAGGAAATCTGGCGGATGCTGGGCATCCACCAGAGCCATGAACCGCCAAAGGCCGCCGATCGTCTCCGCCAGGGAGTCGCGGTCGTACGGCAGCATCGCGGCCCGTGCCGTGAAGATCCGTCCGTCTGCACCCAGGACACCGGCCAATGTCCGCACCATCGACGCCGCCACCACCAAGACCGTCCCTATTCATTACTCGCCAGTAGATAGCCCTCTTTTATGCGGACGGTTGACGTGCAAGAACGTTCAACCGGCTGAGCGATGAATTGCGCTTGAAGAGAGTTGAGGTGACCCCATGCCCTGACGTATGGGTTCATTTCCGGCGGCAGGTGAACACTGCGGGCGGCTGTTCGTCTCTCCTCATAGAGGGCCACGCCCCGTCGCATCAGCCCGCGCCTCACCGTCGCCCGCAAGATCGGATCAACTGCATGAACAGATCGGGTGTCGCCTACGTCATCGGCGGCTCGATCGCCGGACTCCTTGCTACTCGGGTCTTGGCCGAACATTTCGACCGCGTGGTACTGCTTGACCGAGACGCCCTACCCAGCGGTCCGCGCCCTCGCCATGCCGTGCCGCAGAGCAGGCAGGCGAACATGGTGCTCAGCCGTGGTGTGGCGGCACTAGAGGAACTACTTCCCGGTCTGACGAAGGAGCTGGTCACGGCGGGCGCGGCTGTCGGAGACGTCATGCAGGACGCGCAATGGATCGTCGATGGTGCAGTGTTGCCCCGCCAGCCGAGCGGGCTTCTTGCGTTGGTCGGTAGCCATCCTCTTGTGGAGCACACCATCCGAGCACGGGTCGCCCGCATGCCGGGCGTGGAGATCGTGCCCGGCTCCTTGGTAGATGGTTTGCTGACTACCGCTGACAATCGCCGCGTGACCGGCGTCCGCCTCCTCGCCCCGGGCGGTGTCAAGGAGCTGACGGATGCGGAACTCGTCGTCGACGCCTCGGGCCGGGCCACACTCGCGCCGCGCTGGCTTACCGAACTCGGCTACCCGCCACCACCGACCGTTACTCTCCGTGTCAATCTCACGTATGTGACAAGGTCGTACCGGCGAAGTGGTCACGACATCGGTGGCCGGCTCGGCACTGTCGTGCTCAACCATCCCGGCATGCCGTATGGCGGTTGCGTCTTGGCGCAGGGGAAGGATCGCTGCTCCCTCGTGATCGCGGCGGCTGGTGCAGCCCCGCCCGTGGACGAGAACGACTTCTTGGCGGTCTGCCGCAGATTTGCTGGCAATACGCTGTACGACCTGGCGCGCTACGGCGTCGCACTGGGCCGGCCGCAGCTCATGCGTTTTCCCGTCGAGAGGTGGCGGCGATTTGACCAAGCGGAACGCTACCCTGCGGGTTTATTGCCGATCGGCGATGCGATCTGCTCGCTGAATCCCACCTACGGCCAAGGGGTCACTGTCGCCGCTCTGCAGGCGCTACGGCTGCGTGATCTCCTCGGCAGGCCTGACGGTACCCCCTTCAGCGCGCGGTTTCTCGCCGAGTCGGCCGCGATCATCGCTGATGCCTGGCAGATCGCCGGTTCCCTCGACCGGCAGTTCCTGGGCGGGTACGAACCACTGAGCGACCCGATCGCCCGGCTGCGCGCGGCTGCGTCGAAGGACCCGAGTGTCGCGGCCGCGTTCCTACGGGTCATGCAAGGGATGCAACCGCCGCAGGAGCTCACCGAGCCGGCGCTGATGGCGCGCGTGGCGGCCGCGCTGGAGTCCTGAACTTACTTGGTTCCGCCGCGTCGTCCATACGTGGGGACATTTGATGCGCCTGCGTCCGGCCAGGTCGGCAACGCCTGGTCCGACGCCATGCGGCAACTTGCTGGTCACGTGCCGGGCGGGTGGTACACCCGAGAAGCGGATGTCGGGGCGTTCGTCACCGGCGCACCGCTTGCGCCGCTCAACGCGGCTTACAGCTTTGCCGGCGAACCCGATTTGAGTTCTCTGGACCGCGTCGTGGGTGAGGTGGTCGCATTCGGTCGGCCCTGGTCAATCATCGTGCCGGTCGAAACAGCCGGCGCTGTCGCCGACCTGGCCGTCCGCCGCGGCGCCGACCGCCGCCACGCGATCGAGGTGATGACGTGCGCCGCAGGCGACGCGCTGCTCGACGCCGATCGTGTGCACCGTGAGCGGGTACACCCGATCGGCGCGGAACTCGGCACGATCTATGCCGAGACCCTCGCGACGAGCTTCGAAACGGCGGGAGATGCCTTTGACCTGCTGGCCAGCGGCGATGTGCTTGATGCCGGAGGCTTTACCGGTTATCTCGCGCACGGGTCGGGCCGCCCGGTGGCCACGGGCCTCGGCGTGAGCAGTGGTGACATGGTCGGGATCTACAACATCGGTGTGGTCCCAACGTTGCGCCGACGCGGGCTGGGCCGGGCGATTACGTCGCGAGTACTCGAGGACGGGTTCGCAGGAGGCGCCGGGACGGCGTACCTGCTTTCCAGCGCGTCCGGCAAGCCGATGTATCAGGCAATGGGGTTTCACGTCACGCAGACGTGGACTCAGTTCACATGTGCATAGTGGCGCAGGGAGAAATTCTGGCCTACTGCGCGCACTTCTCGGCCGCTATCCGTACTGGCTCAACCGTCACGTCCAAGCGCCGGCATCCGATGCGACCGGGTACTGCGGCAGGCTGAAGCCGTTGGACACCTTGATCTGCGGACGCAGAAGGCTCGAGCGTAGGGGCTGCGGCAGGAGCTCGGTCATTTGGGCGGCACGGTTACGGGCCCAGATCCCGAAGGCGCTGTGCGGAGTCATCATTCGTGCTCCCTGCGTACGCCCGAGGGCTTGCACCTGGTTGATCCAAGGGCGTAGCCGTCGTTCGTAGGCCGCAAGGCCGGCCGGGATATCACCACCGCACTGCGCCAGTTCGCCGGCGAGAACGTAAGCGCCGACCAGCGAGATGGTTGCGCCATGTCCGGACAGGGGTGACGCGCAGTAGGCCGCGTCGCCGACCAGCCCTACCCGTCCACGCGACCAACTTCCCAGCACCATCTGTGAGAACGAGTCGAAATAGAAGTCGGGCGTCTCGTCGAGCTGCTGCGCTGCTCGGGCGGCCTCCCAGCCCATGTCCGCCATGCGGGATCGGATGATGTTCTTCTGCAGGTCAGTGTTGCGGTAGTCGTAGTCCAACGGGTCCGCGTTGAAGGTGAAGGCCGCGAGCGCGCGGGTGTTGTGGGCAACCGAGCGCAGCATCAGAGAACGGCCGGGTTCGCCGTACAGCTGCGCGATGTCTTGCAGACCTAGATCGTTGCGCACGGTCCACAGCCCGATGTACGAGCCGAGATGCCGAAGAAAGGGCTTCTCGGGCCCGAACATCATCGCTCGGGTGCCAGAGTGCAAACCGTCCGCGGCGATCACGAGGTCGAACGAACGTGCGGCTTCGCGTTCGAAAGAGACATGCACTTTGTTCGTGTCCTGGGTGAGCGAGCTGATGCGATCGCCGAACAGGTATTCGACGTCATCGCGGGCGGCGTCGTAGATGATGCGCGACAGGGCTCCCCGCCCGATTTCGAGCTCCGCGATGGGCCCGTCGCCGTGGAAGCCGTCGACGGGGATCGTGGCCAGTACGTCGTTGTCGTCGTTGATCACCCGTAGTCCGTCGGTTTTCGTGCGCTCGGCCCTCATGTCTTCGAGCAATCCCATCCGGCGGGCGACTTCCCTGCCGACTCCCCGAAGGTCGATGATCTGGCCACCGGATCGCAGCTGCGGGGCTCGTTCGACGACTGTCACCGTCGCTCCGTACCGGCTCAGCCAGAACGCGAGTGTCGGGCCGGCCACGCTCGCTCCGGATATCAGAACTGAAAGGTCACGCACGGTACCGTCCTCTTTCCTTGACATGGTTATTTGTTTGTCGCTATGTCAGGTTAGGGCAGCCTAACCTAAGCATCAATGTGCCGTAGTTAATCGTTGAAACTCGTGATCCCGGCGAACGATGCCGGCCGCAATCCGTGGATCGGCCTATGGGGCGAGGCGCACGGGCAGGCGGAGAGGCCCGCGCATCCGGCCTGACCCGATCCACGCCAATTGGTCCAGCGGCACAGCAAGTCGTAGCTCCGGGAATCGCCGTAGAAGGGAGCCAACCGCGATCCTCGCCTCGAGGCGCGCTAAGGGCGCTCCCAGGCAATGGTGGATGCCGTGCCCGAACGCCAAGTGCCGCGGCTCCCGGCGGCTGACGTCGAGCGCATCGGCCCGCCCGCCCTCGTGTTGAGGCGTATCCCGGCCCGCTGAGCCCAGCATGACGATCACGATGTCACCTCGCCGGATCCACCGGCCAGCCAGGAGAAGGTCCTTCGCCGCATAGCGGTAGGTGGTGTATTCGACCGGCGGATCGTGGCGCAGTAACTCCTCGACGGCGCCGGGCATCAGGTCGGGGCGTGCGCGCAGAAGATCAGCTTGCTCGGGATGCCGAAGCAGGCCCAGCATCATGTTGCTGATCAGGTTCACGGTGGTGTCGTGCCCGGCAGTCACCAGCAGCATGGCCGTGGCCAGTTGTTCGCTGTCGGACAAGCCGTCTGGGGAGCGTCCCGAGGCCGCAAGGGTTGACAGCAGGTCGTCGGCAGGTTGTTCCCGCTTGTGCTCGAGCAGGGCAGCGAGGTGGCGGTTGATGTTGAGCATTCCCGCCCGCTGGCGGGCCGACGGTGTGCCGAAGGCGGCAGAGGTCCAAGAGCGGAAGTTCGCCCTGCCATGTTCGGGCACGCCCAGAAGCTCACAGATCACTGCCACCGGCAGAGGCCCGCAGAAAGCCTCGACCAAGTCGATCTCGGAATGTGCTGCCATGGTGTCGAGCAGATCGTCGGTGATCACCTGGATGCGCGACGCCAGCTCGCGGCTCCGGCGAGGGCTGAAGGCGGATGCCACCGGTTCGCGTAGCCGAGCGTGTGCCGGCGGATCGGACTCCAGCATGCTGCCGCCGAAACCGGCGCCGCGTAGATGGGCCGTGTAGCCGAGCGCGGCCAGAGCATCCTGTGCCGGCGACGGATCTTTGGACAACGCCGACATGGTCAGCGCTTCACGGGCTTGCTGGTAGGTCAGCACCATCCATGCGTGCAGTCCGTTGGCCAACTCGACGCGGTGAATCGGGCCCTGCACAAGCAACGCGGCCAGCAGGCGCGGTGAGTCCGCCTTGAATGCCGCGTTTATTGAGACGGTCGGGATGCGGTCATCGCGGTACCCACGTCCCGTTCCAGGGTGATCGGAAGGCTCGTTTCTCATCAGCTCTCGTTTCGTCCGGCGGATGACGCCGCCGCACCCGGCGGCATCGCGGCGTCGGCGTCCTCAGACCTCTGCTGCGAGGGTGACGTGGATGGTGCGAAGCGCGTAATGCGCCCGGGACTTCACTGTGCCGACAGCGATGCCGAGCCGCCGCGCTACCTCATCGATGCTGTTCCCGCGAAAGTGCAGCTCGGCGAGCAGGGTTTGCTGGTTCTCGGTGAGCTGGACATAGGCGTGGCAGACCGCGTGGGCGGCCAGCGCCATGCCGATGGCATCGTCAGGGGCGTAAACCTCACTGGCCTCGGCGAGGCTCACCTCGTTTGGCCTGGCCTGGCGCATGCGCACGGCGTCGATGGTGACGCGGCGGGCAACGACGAACAACCATCGTCGCGCTCGTTCGGAGTCTGTTGGCACCGACCCGATGTGGCGCCAAGCGCGAAGCATCGTCTCCTGGAAGAGGTCTTCCGCAGCCTGCTTGTCGCCGTTGACAAGGCTGATCAGGAAACGCATAAGGGACCGGGCATGTTCGACGTGAAGCTGCCCGAGACGTTCGGCGGCGTCGGTCACGGGCTCTGCATCGGTCGTCGCGGATCGTGGTGTGTAAGCCGCTGTGGTGGTGCGCCTGGTCACGGTGATCGATGCCTTCCCGAAGCGAACAGTTAGATGCACGATGCGGCGAGGGGGCATCTGGTTCGCTCGTATGCGAAGAACATCAGAATCTGTCCGGTTCCTGACGGTCCCGCCTACACGCCGGCCTCGACATCGACACGACCGGCTATGTCGACCCGCGATCGCCAGAGTGGGCATCGTGATGTGCTGGAGCCGATAGCTACCGAGCCCGCCGCACCGTTTGACAGGTTTATGAGACAACGGCCTCAGCGCGTAAGTGGCTGGCATCATGGCGGCGGCGCGTAGACTCATTCTTATGTATGTCGTGGGTGCTCTCGACGATGGCATCGCCGAGCCGAACTGGGATACGGCTTTCCAGGATCTTCACGGCGCGACACGAATGGTGTCGTCTGGCTCCTGCGGTCTCACAACGGGACAGCTCCAATGGCAAAAAACCCGTACATACGGGCTCGTGTGGTGCTCCGGACGCGAAGAAGGCGTTGTTCGGGACGCGCGGCATATCCGGGTAGATCCGCGAGGGACCTGCGAGCTCATCGTGCCTTTCAAAGGAGGAGCGGAGGCGACGCAGAACGGCGACACGGGTTCTCTGGCCCCTGGAATTGTTGCGTTGTGTGAGATCGACAAACCGATTCAATTTTGGCATGGCGCCGATTTCGGATCGATATCGTTGATCGTCCCCCAGGACGAGATCGCGCGGCGCAATACCATGACGGCAGCAGGTTCCCACCTCATGAATGGGTCAACTGGCATCGGGGTGCTAGTCCGGCAGATGGCGTGGACCTTGTTCGAACAGCGCCAGCATCTGAACCACCGTGAATTCGAGGCGTCAGTCGACAGTCTCCTCGATTTGGTCTGCATCGCGGCCGAGGGGGGTGCCGATACGGCCTTCGCGGGCCACCACGCTGCAGTCGAGCGATCGATCCGCGAATACGTGCGTACGCATGCTCATGAGAGTGGTCTCGATGTCAACCAGATCGCCATTGCGCTGGGCTGGTCCGTTCGGTACATCCAGAAGGTCCTAGCCGCTGCCAACACTACCTCTCGTGAACTCATCCGACAGGAACGTCTGAGTTTGGCGCGATCACGGATACGCAGCCCTGAATGGGCGACGGCAAGCGTTGCGCACATCGCTCATTCGTGCGGCTTCGCCACACATTCGATGTTCTCGACGGCCTTCCGCCAGGAATTCGGCATGACTCCGCGAGAGATGCGACGATCCTATGAATTTTCTACCCTTGCCGATCCGCGCGGATCGGCAAGAGTGGAACCGTCACCGTGACAGCTCAGCAGGAGCAGGTCTAGGCTGCCGCCCTGCGGGGGCGGGTCATCCGTTCGCAGATCTTGGCGTACGTGGTCCGCGGCAGCAGCCGCGGTACGTTCGCCATCACCTTCCACGGGGCGCCGACGACGGTGTACATGCGGCCACGGTCCAGGGCTCGGAGAGTGTCGGCCACTACACCTTCCGGCGGGCGCTTCGGTCCGAAACGCGCCTCCTCATCGTTGCCGATGACCTCGAAGTACTCCGTGTCGGTCGCGGCCGGCGCGCAGGAGACCACGCGTACCCCCGAGCCCTGATTTTCCGCCCAAAGACCATCACTGAACGACTGCACGAACGCTTTCGACGCGGCGTAGGTGATCTGGTAGGGCAACGCCTGGAACGCTGCCGCCGACGAAACGTTGATGACCACGCCGTCGCCCCGCTCGATCATGCCGGGCAAGAACTGGTGCGTCATGCCGACATAGGCAGCCACATTGACCATGACCAGGTCCAGGTCGCGCGCCGGGTCGAACGTTTCGAAACGCCCGTAGATACCGAAGCCGGCGTTGTTGACGAGGATGTCGGTCTGGATACCCTGCGCCTGAACCTCGTGGAAGATCCTCGCCGGCGCGTCGTTCGCGCTCAGGTCGGCGGCGACCACGGTAGCGGTCACGGCGTTGTTCTGCTCAACTTCCGCGGCGAGTGCCTTGAGCCGGTCCTCCCGGCGGGCCACCAGCACGACGTCGCAGCCACGGGCGGCCAGCCCTCGCGCGAAAGCGGCGCCGATCCCAGCGGATGCTCCCGTGATCAGGGCCGTGCGGCCACGGTAGTCCACTTGATACTTCACGTCAGTCGTCCCATCTGACCGGATCGCGGGCAACGCCGGTTGCCTACTGTCCGGCGCCTCTCGCCGAGCCGTCTGCCCGGCCACTCAAGTGTGGGCCGCAGGGCGAGGTCGGTCTTTCCGTCACGCGCACCGTTTTTGCGGGGGAGCGCCTGGTTGCTGGCGCGAACATCTCGAGGGCTCAGGCGAGAACTTTCGGCGCGCCGCCTCGTCGACCTAGAGGGCGGCGGCATACGCCCGCCTCTTTGACTGCGCGACGTGGCCGATCGCGCGACCAGCAACCATCAGGAGCACAGCACATGAGGTTCAACCGCACAACGTCCGGGCCGCAGGCCTCGGCCACGCCACCACGCGACCTACCGCGCGAAGCGGTACCGCAGCACGTCGCCGTGGTCATGGACGGCAACGGCCGATGGGCGAAGGATCGCGGCATGCCCCGCAGCAAGGGGCACGCCCAAGGCGAGCACGCGCTCATGGAAGCCATCGACGGCGCGATCGAGCTCGGCATCCCCTACCTGTCGGCGTTCGCCTTCTCCACCGAGAACTGGCGGCGATCACCCGACGAGGTGCGCTTCCTGATGAACCTCAATCGCGACGTCGTCCGCCGCCGTCGCGACGAGTTGATCGACCGTGGGGTGCGCGTCGTGTGGGCGGGACGAGCCGGCCGGCTGTGGCGAAGCGTTCAGGCAGAGCTACGCACGGCCGAGCAAATGTCGCGGCACAACAGAACTCTGACGCTGCAGTTCTGTGTCAACTACGGCGGACAAGCGGAGATCGTTGACGCGGCTTCGGCAATCGCCCGGGAGGTGGCTTCGGGAAAGATCGACGCCGCCCGGATCACCGAGAAGACGTTCCGGCGCTATCTCTATCACCCGGAGGTGCCCGACGTTGATCTCTTCCTGCGCCCATCGGGCGAGCTTCGCACGTCGAATTTCCTGCTGTGGCAGTCGGCATACGCCGAACTGATCTTCATGGACGTCCTCTGGCCGGACTTTGACCGCCATCACCTCCGACAAGCCTGCGAGCTCTACGCCGACCGGGATCGACGCTTCGGTGGTGCACTTCCCAATCCGGCAGCACTCGTGACGAATGCCGGTGCACGCGCATGACCACCCGCTTCCGGGCGCCGGTTGCCCTGCTCTGCGACGAGTCCTGCACCGTGTTGCGTGACGCTGTAGTCGACGTCGACGATGCCGGCCGTATCGACTATGTCGGCGCCGCGGCGCAAGCGCCGACCGCGACCGGCCCCGAGCATCATCTGACGGGGATCCTCATGCCGGGGATGGTCAACACGCACGCGCACAGTGCGATGTCATTGTTACGTGGCATCGGGGGCGACCTGCCTCTCCAACGCTGGCTTCGCGAGGCCATGTTTCCCGCCGAAGCGCGGATGACAGCCGAGGACGTCTTCCGCGGCACCGTGCTGGGAGCCGTCGAGATGCTGCAGCACGGCATAACCACCAGCACCGAGATGTACTTTCACGCCGATGCGCAAGCCCAGGCCGTACTTCGGGCCGGCAGCCGGGCCGTGTTGGCACCGGCAATCATGGACGGCCTGCCGGCCGCAACATGGCAGACGATGGTCGAAGACGTCAATGCGGCCATCGATGCCCAAGGTTTACGCTACGGCGAGCACCTCAGAGTCGAGATGGCCTACGGTCCCCACTCGGCATACCTGCTGCCCGCGGCCGCTCTGGTGGAGATCGGGCAGGAAGCGCGCCGCCGAGGCGCCCTCATCCACCTGCACGTCGCCGAGTCAGCGGCCGAAGACGAGCACATACGTGCCCGGCACGGATCGGTACCCCGTCTCTTGGCCGGACTGGGGCTGACCGACAACCGGCTTCTGCTCGCTCACTCCGTTCACGTGGATGCCGACGACATCAGCATCTATGCGCGACACCGCATCGGGGTAGCGCATTGCCCTACCTCCAACGCCAAGCTCGCCTCTGGTGTGATGCCCCTCGTCGACCTGCTGGAGGCTGGCGTCGCGGTGGGACTGGGCACCGACGGACCGGCGAGCAACGACCTTCTCGACCTCCTCGGTGAGGCGCGCATCGCAGCTCTGTTCGCGCGAAGCCTCCATCGTGACGCCGCCGCCATCACCGCGGCCCAGGCTCTCCTACTGGCCACCAGCGGTGGTGCCGCCGCGCTGGGACGCGATGACATCGGAGTCTTGGAGAGCGGACGGTGGGCGGATCTCATCCACCTCGACGTGGACGTTCCTGCTTTCGCTACCGGCTTGGACGCGCCGGACGGCCAATTGATCGCCAACGTCGTGTGGGCGGGCGGATCACGCGCGGTATCGGATGTGTGGGTCGCCGGCAAGAGGGTGGTCTGCGGCCGCGAGATCGTCCTGGTCGACCGCCAGGAGGCTCAAGCGCGTGTCGCCGAGTCAGCGCGCCGGCTCCGCTGAACACGTCGGCCATAGACCGCCTGAGCCGCTAAGGGCTCTGATCGTTGAGCGCGTCGCGGAGTCCAGCGCGCGAGACGACACCCAGCTTGGGGAAGATCTGATACAGATGCGTGCCCACCGTCCGCGGTGACAAAAACAGCCGCTCCGCGATTTGCTTGTTGGTCAGCCCTGCCGCGGCCAGCAGAGCAATTTCGCGTTGCTGAGGCGTGAGCTTGGTCAAGTCTGCTGTTGGGCGCTTGCTAGGAACCCGGCCGGTGGCGCGTAGCTCGTTGCCGGCCCGGGTCGTCCACGGCCGTGCGTCCAAACGCTGAAACGTGTCCAGGGCGGCGTTGAGGTGCCGACGGGCCTCCACCGTGGCGCGCGCATGGCGTAGACGCTCGCCGTAGAACAGTTGGATCCGGGCGAGTTCGAACGGCCACCGGGTCGCCTCGGGCACAGCCAGTGCCGCGTCGAAGGCGTCGGCGAAGGTGTCGTTCGTGGCGACCATTCCTTCGGCCGCAGCGGTGACCATGGCAAGCCGAGGTGAGATGGCGGGAATGTTCATTCGCCGCAGGGTCGCGACGTGACGTGCGACCTCCGCACTCCGGTTAGCGCGCACTCCCGCCTCGAGGTAGTCCAACAGGCTCCAGAGCACGTAGGGGACGTAGTGCGCGAGCTCCCCTGGGGAGGTGAGTCGGCAAGCGTTCTCCCACGCCTTTTGATAATCCTCCTGCCCCAGCGCGAGCAGCAGCTCGATGCCGTGGGCGTATTGGACGAGTAGATCCACTCCTCGCGGGGCCGCCCACCCCGTCATGCCGTCGATGACCTCACGAGCCGGTCCCGAATTGCCGCGTGCCGCGTCGACCAGCGCCCGCTGGTGCATCATGGTCCATGTCAGCAGGGGATAGCCGTGCGAGCGGCCGACCCGGACCGCCTCTTCGCAGTTCTCGACCACCTCGTCCCACTGTCCTCCGAAGAAGTAGTCCTCACCGACCAGGACTGCGACCTGCAGCTGCGAGGTGACGGCTCCGCCGTCGCGGCCGTGGTCGAGTACCCGCTGCAGTGGTCCGCGACATGCCACCAGCCGGTCGACGTATGCGGAGGCGATGCCGACCCTGGCGACGTGAGCGGGATCCGACTCGTGGCTCAGCTGTGCCAGCATGTCGTCCAGCTCTCCGAGAACCGGCAGCGCCTCGTGCGCGGGGTTGCCGAAGGTCTTCGCAATCACCGTCAGGTAGCGCGGTGGCTCCGGCCGGAACTGGGCCACCATGGCGTTCAAGGCATCCCAGGGTTTTGCTCTGCCGCTGAAGGCGCAGATGGCGATGAGATACCAGAGGGCTTCTTCCAGAGCGGGATCGCCGAAGTCGTGGTTGTTGCGATTCTCGATGGCCCCTAGTAGCACCCGATGTGCGGCATTGACGTCGCCTTCGCCGTTGAGCAGGTACGCCGATGCGGCGACGGCCAACGTCAAAGGAGCTGCGCCTTGCGAGGCTCCGGGTTGCACGGTCGCCAGCAACTCGGGAACGTGGCTGACGTCGCCAGTGATCTCCGCGCCGACATACGCGGCGAGCGCGAGCCGGCGCGTGCGGTCGCGTTCGTGGGGAGTCAGGTCGGCGGACCGCAGCAGCGCCGCGACGGCGCCGACGGCATCGCCGCGACGCTGCACGCGCTCAGCCGCGCGCTCGAGCAGCTCCGCAACCCGCTCGTCGGGCTCGGTGGCGGCTTCGGCGAGGTGCCACGCGTACCGATCGGGCTGATGCTGTAGCTGGGCTGCCAGCTCGGTATGCGCCTGGCGCCGCGCTTGCGGGCCGGCCATGGCAACGACCGCCGACCGGGTGAGAGGGTGACGGAAGTTCACCCGCCGCATGCCCCGGTCGACGCGTATCAGATGCGCCTGCTCAGCTGTTGCCAGCTCGTCCAGTGGTTCACGCATGCCTGATGCCCCCGCAAGTACGGACCAGTCCCCGGTAGCGTCGAGTGCGGCGAGCAGAAGGACACGGCGGGCGCTATCCGGCAGGGCTTTGACGCGGGCAGCGAACAGATTCTGTAGACGATCGGTCATCGGTGTCACCGCGTGCGGGGCGTTGAATGCCGGGTGTTGCTGGTTTTGTGTCGAGGCGGGAAGCTCCAGCAGAGCCAGCGGATTGCCGGCGGCCTGATCGAGCAGCTCCTGACGAGCTCGGGGAGCAAGCCGCGGATAGCGGCTGTCGATCAGCCCGGCGGCCGAGGCGGGATCAAGCGCCGTCACCTCCAGCGTGTCGATTCCGCTGAAGTCGAAATAGCTCGCCTCGCCGGTTCGCGAAGCGCCCAGGAAGCCGATGTGGCTGCCTGCCAGGCGCCGCGCCACGAAGGCGAGAACAGCGGCGCTGACTCGGTCGAGCCACGGCAAGTCGTCGACGATGATGAGCATTGGTGCGTCGCCGCGGCCATGGCTCAGCAGCGACAAGGCTGCCGTGGACACGGCCAGGCGTTCGGGAGGCGGACCGCCATCAAGGCCCAACGCAGTACTCAGAATGCGCTGATGCGCGGGGTTCAACTCGGACAGGCTGGACAGCGCCGGCGTCAGCACCCGCAGCAGGCCCGCGTAGGCTTCCTCCGCCTCGAACTCGATGCCGACGGTCCGGATGACCTGATGGCCCTGAAGCAGGACCTTTTGCTCGGCTGCGTCCAGCAACGCCGTCTTGCCTACACCCGCCTCACCATGGAGCAGCAGCGCGCCGCCATCAGCGGCCAAGCGGGAGATGAACCGTTCCAACACCTTAATTTCGTTGTCGCGGCCCACCAGGGCGGCGGTGCCGGCCGGCTTATCACCTGTGCGCCGGGACCATGTCGCAGCCGGGTCTTCGAACGCACTCACAGCTCGCACGCTACCTTGCTGATCGAGCGCGGCGTTCCCCCTCACGAGCAGACGCAATCTGGCAGACGGGGGAATCCTGAGCTCAACCGGTCTTACCGGCGTGGTCATTCGTCCATATCTCGTCTCACCGCATCGCGCAACGCCGCTCGAGAGGTGACCCCGAGCTTGGGAAATGCCTGATAGAGGTGGGAGCCTACCGTCCGCGGTGACAAGCGCAGCCGCTCACCGATCTGCTTGTTGGTCAGGCCAGACGCGGCCAGCAGGACTATCTCGCGTTGCTGCGGCGTGAGATCGGCGAGTATCGCCAGATCCGTATTGTCATCGGCCAAGCCTGACGCACGCAACTCGGAGCGGGTCCGGTTCTCCCATGGTGTGGCGCCAAGCCGTTGGAAGGTTCCCAGCGCCGCGGTGAGGTTCTGCCGAGCCGCGACGGTCACCTTCGCCCGCCGCAGCCGCTCGCCGTAGTGCAGTTGGATCCGGGCACGATCGAACGCCCATACCTCAGCACCAGGGACGCTCAACGCCTGCTCGAACCACGTCGCGTACTGCCCGTCGGCCGCAGCCATCCCGGCCACGCCAAAAGTGACCAGCGCGAGCCGCGACGACAGCGCGGCCACCTCGGCCTGACGTAGCGCGTCGGCCAGCGCTAGCGCTTCATCGCGGCGGTCGGCACGAACCGCCGCCTCGGCCACATCCAGCAGCATCCAGACAACCGTGGCGTTGTGGCCGGGCAACGTCCCGGCGCGGATGATCGATGTGGCTTGAAGGTACGCCTCCTCCGCCTCGCCACGGCCCAGCGCTGCAAGAATCTTTATTTGAGCGCCCAACGTAGTGAAGATCTGGATACGGCGTGGCGCCGCGAACTGCAGGATCTCATTCGCGAGTTTCTCGGCCAGCTCGTGCCGGCCTTGCGCCGCGGCCACCAGCGCCAATCGATGGCGGAAGGTCAAGGCAAGCAGCCGGTACCCGAACTGCTCGCTGAGGTGCAGCGCGGTCTCGGCCAGATGAACGACCTCATCCCAATCGCCCACCTCGTAGGCGTAGCGACTGAGCAGGTTTGACGCGTGAATCTGCAGGGTGATGTTGTTTCCGTCGCGTCCTTGCTCGAACACGCGCTGCAGAGCAGCCCGGCAACCGAGCAACCGGTCGACGTATCCGCTAGCCATGCTGATCCGGATCACCTCCACCGGATCGGTTGCGGCGGTGAGGCGTGATACGGCCCGATCAAGGCGATCCAGCATTGGCAGGGCCTGGCGAACTGGATCACCGAAGCACGCCTTAAGCAGCGACAGCGACTCGGGCGCCAGATCCGTAAGTCGCGTGAAGGCTTCTTCGAACGGCTCCCACAGCTCTTCACGTCCGGCGAAGAAACAGATCCACACCAAGGTGTACAGACCCTCTACCAGTACCTCGCGCGACATCGACTCGTCGCCGGTGTACCGCTCAACCGCGCCGATGAGTACCCGGTAAGCGCTGTCGACATCGCCCTCACCGCTGAGCAGCATGTGATGGGCGATGGCCACGGCGGTCGCCAACGGAATCGGCTCGGCCGGAGAATCATCGTGTGCGGCATCCAGAAGCCGAGGCACTTCGAGTAGCCGTCCGGTGACGTCTGCACCCAAATACGCGGCGCCAGCAAGGCGCCTCTTGCGATCTGCCGGGCCAGGGCTCAGGGTCGCCGCCCGAGTCAACGCCGTGACCGCGCCGGCAACATCACCGCTCCGCCTTCGTCGATGTGCCATCTGCTCGAGCGCGACGGCTACCTCCTCGTCCGGCTCGGCTGTGGCGCGCGCCAAGTGCCAGACGTGCCGCTCCGGATTCCCGATCAGGTGGCGGGCGAGAATCTCATGCTCCCGGCGGTGCTCTCCGTCGGTAGCCAGCTCCGCCACCGCTGAGCGTGTCAGCGGATGATGGAATACCAGCCTGCCGGTGATGGCGTCGATATCAACAAGCCGAGCGTCCTCGGCCCGGCGCAGGTCCTCGCGGAAGGACTGATCGCCAAACGCGGACCGGAGCAGAACCATATCGCCGCTGCCTTCGAGTGCCGCTATCAGCAGCAGCCGCCGTGTCGAGGGCGCAAGAGCCGCCACTCTAGGCACGAAGGCGGATCGCAGCCGTGGTGTCAGCAGGAAGAAATCCGGCAAAGGATCTATGCCCGACAGCTGGGCGGAGGACAGCGCTGTCGGCAATTCCAGCAAGGCCAACGGATTGCCGGCCGACTCGGCAAGCACTCGTAGGCGTGTCGGGGGCGCGAGCATAGGAAAGTTGCGGGCAAGCAGTTCTGCGGCTGCCTCCGCCGCCAACGGCAGCAATTCATACCTCAGCGTGCCGTCCGCAAGCTGCTGTAGCTGCTCGGCCGAGCCCGCCAGCAGCATGCCCACGCCGCTGCCGTCCAGCGGCAGGTTCCGCAGGACAGACACGCTACTTTGATCGAGCAGCGGGAACTCGTCTATGACGATCAGCAGTGGCCGGCTAGCGGCCGCGTGCCGAACAAGTGCCAGAGTGGCTTCAGCGATGACCGTCACCGGCGTCACTGGGCCGGCTCCGACACCGAACACGACGCTCAGGGCGCCCTGATGGCGCTGGGAGAGATCGGGGAGGAAGGCGGCAAGCGAGTGGATCACCTGGTGCAGACCGGCGAAGTGAACATCGCGCTCCGACGCCACGCCGATCGCCTGCAAAACGCGGAGCCCGACCGCGCTTGCCTCCCGCGCCGCAGTATTGAGCAGGGCGCTCTTCCCTAACCCAGCATCGCCGTAGACGTACAACAAGCCGCCCGATGATCGGGCTTGACGAACAAACTCGGCAATAGCAACGAGCTCCTTTTCCCGGCCAACGAGAGACAGGAACCCGTTGATGCTCATGCTGCCACCCCTCCCCGATTCGGCTCGTCATCACGATTTCTAGATCATCCATGGCCCCAGCCGGTAGGGCAGCCGAGTCTTCAGACCTGACGCTTTCGCAGTGCAAGGGTGTCACCTCAGGCTCGCTCCGACCTCCGTGACACTCAACCAAACCGGGCCAGCTCAGTCCACGACGGGCCGCCGCCCACGCCCTCTTTCGCAGGCTGGCCCCACGGTAGGCCCTCCACCGGAGCAGGCATTACGTCAGATGACGTAGGTACCGCGGAACTTGACGAGGCTCACGTTCGAGCCGGCGTCCGCCAGTTCCGTGAACCTTGGCTGCCTGACTTCGTCGACCTTAGTAGGGAACAAAAGAAAGGGGAAAGGCATGGCTCACCAAGCTGAGGCTTTGCTCGAACAATACATTTCATTCTGGAATGAGCGGGACGAACAGATCCGAAAAGCGACGTTTCCTTCGACCTTCACGCCTGACGCAACCTATCAGGACCCGCGGGTACACCAGGTCAGCGGCTTCGAGGCAATCAACGCTCTGGTCGAGGCGTTCCACTCCGGGTACGACGGTGCGCGGTTCACGCTGACCGGCATCATCGGCGTCCACCCGGAGGCGGTGCTGTTCGGCTGGTCCTTGGCGGCCACCCCGTCGGTGCCGGCCTCCGCCGGCTACGACGTCGCCTACCTCTCCGATGACCGCATCAGCGGACTCGTCGGATTCAACGGAGTGAACTGATGAGTCGCGACACCGCACTCGTTTCGGCCGACTGGGCCGAGCAGAACCTCGACACCCCGGGCATCGTCTTCGTCGAGGTCGACGAGGACACCACCGCCTACGACGGCGGCCACATCCCCGGCGCCATCAAGATCGACTGGAAGAAGGACCTGCAGGACCCGGTCCGCCGCGACTTCGTCGACCAAGAGCAGTTCGGCGCGCTGCTGTCCGAGCGGGGCATCTCCAACGACGACGTCGTGGTTCTGTACGGCGGCAACAACAACTGGTTCGCCGCGTCCGCCTACTGGACTTTCAAGCTCTACGGCCACCGCCAGGTCAAGCTGCTCGACGGCGGCCGCAAGAAGTGGGAGCTCGACGCTCGCCCGTACACCAAGGACGTGCCGGTCCGGGAGAAGACCACCTACACCGCCTCCGCCCCCGACCTGTCGATCCGCGCCTTCCGCGACGAGGTCGTGCAGGCCATCGGCGTGAAGAACCTGGTCGACGTGCGCAGCCCCGACGAGTTCGCCGGCCGCCTGCTCGCGCCGGCCCACCTGCCGCAGGAGCAGTCGCAGCGCGGCGGCCACATCCCGACCGCGATCAGCGTGCCGTGGAGCAAGGCGGCCAACGAGGACGGCACCTTCAAGTCCGACGAGGAGCTCACCAAGATCTACGGTGAGGCCGGCCTCGAGGGCAGCAAGGACACCATCGCCTACTGCCGCATCGGCGAGCGCTCGTCGCACACGTGGTTCGTGCTCAAGGAGCTGCTCGGCCAGCAGAACGTGAAGAACTACGACGGTTCCTGGACCGAGTACGGCTCGCTCATCGGCGTGCCGATCGCCGTCAGCGACTGGTAGGACGGCCGGTCCCAGCCGGCTCGATGCCGCTCTGTCGTCCGGGTTGACGGCCGGCTGTCCGCTCCGTCCATCGAAGTGTCGGGTCGGTAGACCCGGCAGATGCCACTTCGCGGTGACGTGCCGCGCCGCGAGGTAGCGCATTGGCGGCTGGCGAGGTGGTCGACAGCACCTCGCCAGCCGCGGTCCCACCCGTGCGGCCCGTATACGGACCTTGAGCGCCGCAATTTCAAGCACGACCGCATTGATCGTCTACTTCCCCTGCATACCGTACGAGGAAAGGCGCACGGTGGCTTCGGTCATTTGACGTAGATGAGCGTTCATCCTCGTTCCGGTCACCCGCTAGAAACGCTTTTGCCCACTTGTGTCGGTCGTGGATAACGGTCCTTCCGCTAAACCAAGTCATTTGACCGAATCGGCGAATCAGCCACGATGTCTAACCTGGTGAAACCACCTACGAAGGAGGACATGGTGTCCGACCATAATGTGATTCGCAACGTCGTGTTGGTGCACGGCGGATTCGTCGACGGCGCGGGCTGGCAGGCGGTGTACGAACATCTGACCGCCGACGGCTTCAACGTCAGCATCGTGCAGAACCCGACCCTGTCACTGGCCGGCGACGCCGCGGCGACGCGGCAGATCCTGGCACGCCAGGACGGTCCGACCGTGCTGGTCGGGCACTCGTACGGCGGCGCCGTCATCAGTGAGGCCGGCACCCACGACAACGTGGCTGCGCTCGTCTACATCGCCGCGTTCGCCCCGGACAAGGGTGAGTCGGTCAACACCCTGATCGCCGACCCGCCGCCGGGCGCTCCGGTCCCGCCGATCCTGCCGCCGGTCGACGGATTCCTGTTCCTGGACCGCGAGAAGTTCCACGACTCGTTCGCCGGCGATGTGCCTGCCGGGCGTGCCGCCTTCCTCGCAGACTCCCAGGTGCCCTGGGGTGTCGACGCTCTCGCCGGTCCGGTGACCGAACCCGCCTGGCGTGCCAAGCCCAGCTGGTACCTGGTCGCCACCGACGACAAGATGATTCCGCCGCCCGCCCAGCGGGCCATGGCCGAGCGCGCCGGCAGCGTCGTCGCCGAGGTACCCGGCAGCCACGCGATCTACGAATCCCGGCCGGACGCGGTTGCCGCACTCATCACCCGCGCCGCCCACAATCAGTAACTCCGCCACACCACCGCGGCCGCACCTGACTCGAGGTGCGGCCGCGGTGCATTACCGGCGCCGACCGCCATGAATCCGAGTCACGACGGAGCGGTGGAAACTGAGGCGACGGAGCGAACTTTCGAGGCTTCTGCTGCATCTGAACTACATGCATCACGGAACTGAGTCTGCCGAAGCCGAATTCATGTACCAGTACGGGGCCAGCGCACCCGAATCTCTCGGCGTGACACCGGCCAGACTGGCCGGTGGGGTCTTGCTTCATATGCGCAACGACCCGATCTCGTACTGGAGCAAAGCGCTCGGTTTCGGGTCGGAAGTCACGCCTGACCTGATCGACGAGATCCTCACCTTCTACCGCAAGTGCAACGCGACGACGGCGGTCCTGCAGTTCGCGCCGCAACTGTTGCCTTCCTCGTTCACAACGCTGGCGGCCGACAAGGGCCTGTCCGCAGAAGGCTCGTTCGTGAAGCTGGGATGCGAAGTCGGCGAGGTCCAGGCCGCGACCACCGACCTTCGAATCGGCCGCGTCGAACCCCGGGACGCCGCCGAGTGGGGCGAGGTGATCCTGGCAGGGTTCGGCGCCCCCGGAACGGCGCTGTCCGAGATGATCGCTAACAGTGTCAGCAACCCGGCCTTTCACGCCTTCGCCGCGTGGGATGGCGACACCATGGTTGCGGGCGGCAACCTGCTGGTGCACGGTGATACCGCCTCGATCAACACCGGCGCTACGCTGCCGCAATATCGAGGCCGCGGCGCTCAAAGTGCTCTGATCGCGGCGCGAGCACACGCCGCGCGGCAAGCAGGCTGTACGTGGGTGGTCGCTGAGACCGGCCTGCCGACGCCGGGCGAGAAGAACACCTCTCTGGACAATCTGCGCCGCGCCGGCCTGCGCGTGCTCTACGAGCGGCAGAACTGGCGCTGGACCAGCGACCCGGCTGACGCCTGATCCCTGACCAAGCGCATCGTGCGTGCCCCCGTGCAGGATGCGCCTTCGCGGGCGGCGCCCCATTCGTCCCCCGTCTGGGGCGCCGCCCTCCCCGTACGAAAGTGAAACGGCTCGTCGACCGATTGGCGTCTAGTAAGGCCACGTCGGTACGCATTGCTCCAGATAGATATGCGCCAGGAGAACTACTGATGACTTCCACAAGCGACAGCGCGGTCGTCGAATCGGGAACATACGCGTTTCTTGTCGATGACGTGCGTCAGGTCTACCACGTTCACGGTCAAGGGCCAGTGATGATCGCCCATTCCGGCGGCCCGGGAATTGCCTACGGCTATCTGCGCGCACCCGAGCTGGAGAAACATTTCACCATGGTGTATCTGGAACCCGTGGGCTCTGGTGCATCAGGCCGGCTCTCTGACCCCCACGGCTACACCACCAGCACCTACGCTCGATTCGTCGCAGCGGTGGCCGAGCACCTGGGTGTCCGCCGGCCCTTCGTCCTTGGTCATTCCCACGGCGGCTTCGTCGCGCAACGCTACGCCTTGGATTTCCCCGACCGGCTGGCCGGACTCGTCCTGTACGACACGTCACCGACCACCGGACCCGAGTTCGACGAGGACAACGCCGCGAACGTGCAGGCTTATCTTCGCCGCTACCCGGATCAGCCCGAGGCGGCCGAGTTGCCCGCAGCATTTTCCAGGCTCGATGCCGCCACCGACGACGTGGCATACAGCACGGCGC
The DNA here is from genome assembly GCF_042899005.1 of Actinoplanes sp. NPDC000266. Lineage (NCBI taxonomy): Bacteria > Bacillati > Actinomycetota > Actinomycetes > Micromonosporales > Micromonosporaceae > Actinoplanes > Actinoplanes sp. NPDC000266. Next base: position 798,171 of record NZ_JBIAZI010000004.1, on the reverse strand, counting down.
TGCGCGACTCCGTACCGATCTATTTCGCCGATTTTTGGTCACGCCGCTCCGAGTACGCCCCCATGCAGGCGGGCGTCAAGGCCACCCTCGATCCGAGACGGGCACCCGCACAGGAGTTTTTCGACGTGCGTGGCAAGCTCGGAACCATCGATGTGCCGACGGTGATCCTCGTCGGACGCTATGACTTTATCTGCAGCCCGCGTTTCGCCGTCATGTTGCACAACGAAATCAAGGGGTCGCGCCTAGTGGTGTTTGAGCGCAGCGGTCACTTCGCGCACATCGAACAACCCGAGGAGTTCGCCAAAGCGGTATGCGAGGCGATGCTTCCCGGCTAAGAACTAGGTCACCCTCGTCGCTCGGGCGGCGCCGCCATAACCAAGTCATTTGACTGAATACGGCAAACCCTCCTGAACCTAGCCTGGATCTGCAACGGAGCCCACGCCGTTGCCGTTGCGCAGAACCAGGAAGGTTGCAGGCAGCCATGGACGGTGAGCCGACCGACACCGAACTCGTACGAGGCGCCCAGGCCGGAGACGCTGGAGCCCTTGGCCTGCTGCTCATGCGGCACGAGGCGAGCATGCGCGCTGTGGCCTTGACTCTACTGGGCCACGGTCCTGACGCCGAGGACGCCGTGCAGGACGCCATGGTCCAGGCGGTGCCGCGCATCGGTGACGTACGCGACCCGACGGCGGTCGGGCCGTGGCTGCGGGCCATCGTCCGTAACGCCTGCCGCATGAAGGTGCGCGGGACCCGCCCAGCCTTGCTCGACGACGAACAGTGGAAGCTTCTACCGGCTGAGATCGCGGACCCGCAGCAAGTGCTGGAGGATGCTGCGCTGCAGGACTGGGTATGGCATGCCATCGAAGGGTTGTCCGAGCCGGATCGACTAGTGACGGTTCTGCGCTACTTCACGGGCGTCACCGCGTACGAACAGATTGCGGCATTGTGCGGCATCCCGGTCGGTACCGTTCGCAGCCGCCTCAGCCATGCCAGACGCTCGCTCGCCAGTCGGCTCCGGGCAACGGCAGGGGCGGCGCACAGCGACGCCAACGCGGCCGCCACCGCTCGGTGGAGCGACGCGCGAGACGTTCTTTCCGCCGCTATGCGCGGTCAGTTCAAGGAATTCGTCCGAGACCGATGGTTGCCAGACGCGGAGCTCGTCGCAGGAGGCACGGTCCGCGGCGACCGCGATTACGCCGTGCGGGCCATGGACGGTGACTTGTCGGCCGGCGTCCGCCAGCGATTGCGCAGCGTCGTCGGTAGCAATGACGTGCTGCTGTGGGAGGCCGACCTCATCAATCCGTCGTACGACCCACAGCACTGCCCGCCGAGCGTTGTGTGGATGTACGCGTTGCAGCAGGGCCGCGTTCGTCGGCTGACGCTGTTTCACCCGGTGACCACGGCACCTACACCGGTAGCCGCACAGTAAACGCCGCCAGCAACGCGTGATTATGCCAGCCGCCGCTCGGCCTCGAGCGGCGGCTCGCGGCGCCTACGGTCGCGCGGCCTGCCTTTCGCGAGTGCTGCATGCCGGGCAGGCAAGGTCGCCGCACTATCTCCTGGCTTTGCACCCACAGGAACCGGCGCCGACGGAACTCACCGCATTCCGGCAACGACGCCCGCCAGCTCCTGCGCCGGTGCGCGATTGTCGCGAGACCACACGCCGTACCGCCCAAGCGCGGTCCGCCGCGTGGGCGTTCCAGCTGCTCGGCTGTCCAGGGAAGGTTCTTCTCTCGCAAAGGGGTATGAATGGCTGCGATTTCTGGACCTCAGAGGACGCGACCGCTGCCGGACAATGTGCCCTGCGGACCCGCGCGACGGGCCGGAAACAGGACAAGCTGAACCTGCTCGGATTCCAGACGGTGTTTTCTATTCCGGCGATGACATAAAGCGGGCCGATACTTACGACGACGGATGCATTCAAGCCGCGCTGCGGTGACATTCGTCACGCCGGAATCGTCAGCAGCCGGCGCGGCGGCATGTAGAGCAGCCCATTGAAAGGTGAACCAGCGATCGCTTCCACCGTCGTCTAAAACGAGAGGGATTGGCCCCGGAAACCGGTATGCCCATCCGCGTAAACGGCGTCACTTCCCCGTGTAACCACTACAGCCAGGAGAATGTCGTGACAACAACGCAGAAGACATCGACCGAGCGTCGAACCTTGCTGAAGGGCGGTCTCAGCTTGGCTGCGGCCGGCATCGTCACGGCTGCGGCGGCCGGTGCCGGCCCGGCCGCCGCGGAGGCCGCCGATCGGTGCCCGCTCGAACCGGGAGAGCGCTTCATCGATGTGCCCGGCGGCCGGGTCTGGGCCAACGTGGTCGGCTCCGGCCCTGGAGTGCCACTGCTCCTGCTGCACGGTGGCCCAGGCGCCGGACACGATTATCTCGAGCCGCTCGCCGCGCTGGGCAATGACCGTCAGGTGATCTTCTACGACCAGCTCGGCTGCGGGAAGTCCGACAAGCCGAACAACCCTGTCCTATGGACCGTGGAGCGTTTCGTCGCGGAACTCATCGCCGTGCGTAAAGCTCTCGGTCTCAACCAGATCCACCTGTACGGGCATTCGTGGGGTGGTTGGCTGGCGATCGACTACCTGCTGCGTCGTTCTCGCGGCGTTGTCAGCGGGGTACTCGCCAGCACCTCCGGAAGCGCCCAGGAGTTCGTCGCCGGCACACGGCGGCTGCGGGCGCGCCTGCCACGCGACGTGCAGAAGACGCTCGACTACTACGAGGCGCGCAGCGAGTTCACCGCACCGGCATATCTGGCCGCGGTGCAGGTCTTCTACGACAACTTCCTGTTCCGTCAGAAAGAGGTGCCCGATGCGCTGTTGCGCAGCATGGCCAACGTCGACGGCAACCAGGTCTACGCAACGATGAATGGTCCCAACGAGTTCTCCATCACCGGCAGCCTGGCCACCTGGAACAGGACGGCCCGGCTACGAGAGCTGCATCTGCCGATCCTGCTCACCCGAGGACGGTACGACGAGTTCGAGGTGCAATGCACTGACGTTCTCGAGGGCAGGATTCCCCACGCCGAGCGCGTCGAGTTCGCTCGCAGCGCTCACTTCGCCATGCTTGAGGAAGAACGGGCGTACGTGGCGACGGTACGGTCCTACCTGCGCCGGCACGATAGCCGCCACTGATCCCGTCGAACGCACGCCGGGACGGGCTGAGCCGGCGCATAAGCTCCCGGCTCAGCCCGTCCCGATGCACTGATCGACGGTAACTTCCGTCTATCAGGCCGTCGCCTTGGCAGCGTCGACGATCAAGCTGGTCACCAGCTCGGGATGACTCACCATCGCCACGTGCGAAGCCTTGACTTCCACAACCTTGCGAGCGTGCGCACGCCGATACTCGAACCGCTCGAGATCGGCCGGGATGGCCTTGTCCTGCGTGGCGACCAGACCCCAGGAAGGAATGGTTCGCCAGGCCGCGGCCGTGGTCCGGTCGGTGAACGATGAGGCGCTGAACGGCCGCTGCGTTGCAGCCAGGGCTGCGGTGTCCGCAGTCGGCAGGTCTGCCGCAAAGACGGAGCGAAGCTTGTCCGGCTGCAGGTAGAGGTCGGTGCCCGTGGTGCCATCGGCCTGCGGGAACGGCACCTCGTTCAAGGCGGCCTGAATCTCGCTTCCGGGGTACTTCTGGATCAGCTCGCCCAGTGCCTCACCGACGTCCGGCACGAACGCGGCGATGTAGACGAGTGCCTTCACGTCGCTGTCGCCGGCGGCCGCGTTGGTGATGACAGCGCCGCCGTACGAGTGGCCAACCAGCACGATCGGGCCCTTAATGCTGTTGAGCACGCTGCGCAGGTAGGGCACGTCGGTCGGCAGACCACGCAGCGGGTTGGCTGGTGCAACCACCGGGTAGCCCTTGCGCTGCAGGCTCTTCACCACGTCGTTCCAGCTCACCGTTGCGTCGGCGAAGCCTCCGTGCACGAGAACCACGGTAGGCTTCTGGCGCGGCTTGCTCTCGTGGGAGCCGGCCGAGGCTGAGGGGCCAGTGACGCCGAGCAGGCCCGCGGTGACGATAGCGCACGTCGCGAGTGCGGCCGGGCGCAGTAGCCGAGGAATCATCATGTAACTTTCTTTCTTCTTGGGCCGCCGGAAAGCGGCACTCTTTGTGGGAGTTGTGGGTGAACAGGCGAGAGGGATCGCGCCATGTCGGCGAAAGGGAAGGCGACCTCTCACGAATGACGATAGGCATCTCAGCTCGAAAGCGATTGCGTCAGATGACGTAGGTTGCGCCAAAATTGAGCCGAGCTGCCTTGCGCATGAATAAAGCGCTCAACAAGAGCTAATACCGGACAATGCCGTCGACTCGGCGGTGAGGCGGCGAAAATGTGATGCAGATTCAGACGGATTCGTGCCGATGCGATTCGGTGGCGGGGCGGCGGAATAGCGCCAGTCTTCCAACGTCGATCTGCATCGTGCGGACGAGCGCGAAGCCGGCGGCCTCGCACTCCTGCACCAAGTCCAGCAGCGGCCGATCGAAGGGCACGCCCTGTGCGTGGTTGACCAAGCGGAGCAGGGCGTAAGCGCCCTGGTCGACATCCCGAGCAGGCGCGGCGTACAACTGTTGAACAAGAAGTACGCCGCCGGGGCGCAGGTTGCGCAGCATCATGGCGAGGACGGCGGGCCGAACCGGCTCCGGAAAGAGCGGCTGGGCCCAAAAGGCCGCGTCGTAGCGCGCCGGTGCTTCGAAGTTCCGGGCGTCCACTGCCCGTATATCGACGCGATCGGCCACGCCGAGCGTCTGCGCCCGCCTCACAGCAGCGGCGGCGACCTGGGGAACTACCTCCAAGGCGGTCGCTCGCATGTCGTGCAGCAGCGTGGCTGCTGTGAGAACGAAACCGCCGACGCCGCTGCCGACATCGAGCAGCCGCCCGTGGGCAATCGCGTCACGCATCTCCGGAACGGCGTTGAGGACTTTCCCCACGGCAAGGCGCGCGGCGTCACTGGGATTGAACGCTACCGACCTGGCTGACACCAAGCTGTCCGTGCCGTCCGGGGACACCGATCCGGTGCGGACCGCCTCCGATATCTGCCGCGCCGTGAGGACGGCACCTTCGATCTTGGCGTCTAGGCGTACCCCTGTTTTTGGGGAAAGGCCTGCCGCCAGCCCCGGATCGAGGCGGTAGCTGTCGTTCTCGCGGACGACGATGCCGTGTGCCACAAACGCCGTGAGCAGATCGTCAGCCGGGTAGCCGGCGAACTGGGCCACCTCGGTGGCTGATCGGGGGTCGGTCAGAAAGTGGAGATATCCGCGTCGCAGCGCCGCGTGCAGAAGTGCCAAGGCGTGGGCGCCGTTCTGCCAGCTGGCAAGGGACTGGTACACCGATGCCGACCGTGCCTCCTCTACGACCCCGGATGGCGCCGTCCGGCCCTTGTGAGATGGGCGGCGCCATGCCGACGCCTCGGTCATGCGCCGTCCGGCGTGGTGCCCTTGACGAACGACGAGACGACTTCGACGAAAGCCTCCGGCTCCTCGAAGTGGGCGAAGTGGCCGCTGTGCTCCATCACCTCGAGCGTCGAGCCGGGAACAAGCGCGTGGATTTCCGTGGCCCAGCGGGGCCCGCAGATGAAGTCCTCGCGCCCTACGATGACCAGCGTCGGGACGGTGATCGACGGAAGCAGGGTCCGGTCGTCGATGGTCTCGGGCGCCAGGCAGTCGTCCAGGCCGGAGATGTAGGAGCCGCTGACCGCTGACCGGATGGGATCATAACGTGTCTCGTGGGCCCAGTAGTCGGCCAGGTAGGCGGGGAACAGACGACGCGCCACGCTCGTGAACGCCGTGTTGTCTTTGATGGAGGGGATGTCTTGCCACGCGTTCATCACGTCGTCGAGCCGGGGGTCGCCGGCGTGACGCCCGGCGAAGTCGTCCAGGTTCTTGGCGGCCTCGGTGTAGTGGTCGAGGCCGACTGCGACGGCGCTTTCGTAAAGGACGACTCCGGCGAGCCGGGGTCCGCGAGACGCGGCGTAGTACTGGGCCACGAAGGCGCCGTGTGAGTGCCCGAGAAGGTGCACTCGGCCGACGTTGAGATGGTCGAGGATCCCGTCGATTGCCTGCGCATACTGTTCACGGGTGTAGCCGTTAGGGTGCGAGGGCAGCTGCCCCGAGGCTCCGGTGCCGATCGGCTCGATGTACACCGTCGTCATGTTCTGCTCGACGAGCGGCATACGGAGGTACTCCCAATGAAAACCTGGGCCTCCCGGGTGCACCAGGCACACAGGACCGGAGCCGTACACGTGGTAGCGCTGAGGAATTCCGCCGATCGTGACGGTGTGCGTGCCTGGCGACAGAGAGTCTGGGGTTTCGGTGGTCACGGTCTACTCCTTGGGTCGACGGTCCGCTAGCGAGATGCAGTCAGGTACGGGGGAGTTCGCTGGGTCTGGCATGGCGCCGGTCACACCGGCCGTTCGGCCGGCTTCGTGTCACGGCACTGGTTCAAGATTTCGTGGAGCGACCGGAGTGCGTAGTGGGCGCGGGACTTGACGGTTCCGACGGGAAGCCCGAGGCGTGAGGCGGCTTCTTCCAGGGTGGAACCCCGAAAGTGCAGTTCCGCGAGGATGTGCTGCTGCATGTCGCTGAGGTTGGTGTAGGCGTAGCAGACGTCGTATGCAGCCATGGCCATGCCGATGGAGTCCTCGGCGGTGGCGTCGAAGGCCTCGGCCAAGCTGACCTCGATCGGCCTGGACTGTCGCATGCGCCTGATGTCGATGGTCAGACGCCGGGCGACGACGAACAGCCAGCGTCGGGCGTTTTCCGGCTCGGTGGGTACCGATTCAATGTGACGCCAGGCTCGCAACATGGTCTCCTGCAGCATGTCCTCTGCGGTGGACCTGTCGCCGGTGAGGCTGACAAGAAATCGCTGAAGAGACCGAGCGTGCTCGGTGTGCAGTCGTGTCAAACGTTCGATGCTGTCACTAGCGGACACGCTGTGGGACGACAGGCCGCCCAGCGTTGGTGCGTGCTGGTCGGCCATAGCAACGGCGTTGTTAGTCATGCTGGTGACACCTTCCCAGAGCTAGCAATGGCGGCAGAGCCGGTCGAGGCGATATCCTCGGACCGAAATTTGGAGAGTGGCCTGATAGGCGATGAGCTCCGGTTTGGTGAGAGGCCGGGGCTGCTGTTAAGGCCGGATATTTGCCGCTGGTTTCCGGTGATGAACGTTCCGGCGACCACGTTAGTCTGGTAGTCGGGACTCATTCTTGACCATGTATGTACCTGGATCTGAACGGTTCCAGCGGGCTGGCTCAAACTCCCGCGGCTGCTGGTGATTGCGCAACCAGGAGGGGACGCAAGCTGTATGTGATCGAAGCTGTTCTCAGGGTTATGAATTATTTGCTGCGAGGGGAGTTGAGCGTGGATACCCGTTGCAATGTTCGGCCGGCCTCGAAGAGGTGCTGGCGAACACTCGCGCATAGAGCGGGCGACCCGGTAATTGAATTTAGGCGACGGTGTGTGGTGAGGTGGAACGGCAACGTGGCTGTCAGATGGGCGGGAGGGCGCTCACTAGTCAGTTGTCGGGAGCTGTGTCACTGACTTATCTAGATCGAGGAGAGCAAGTGCTTCCTCTAGTGATTTGCGGGTTACGGGACGCTTGCCTTGAGCTAAGGCGGCGAAACCGAGCCGGATGTGAGCTTCGATCAAATTGTCTCGGCTGCCGGCGGTCTCGAAGTGCGGGATGGCTCTTTGCAGGCAGTGTTCGGCTTCCCGGTACTCGCCCTTGACTTCGCGCGTCACTGCGTTCAGCAGCCAACATACGCCTTGACCGTCTGGGTCACGGAGCCTCTCGTAGATTTCCATCGCTTGGTCACAGAAGCGACGGGCCTCTTCGAGGCGTCCCATTCTCAGGCTGACATCCCCCATGCCCCAGAAGGCGCCTGCCAGCCCTTTGAGATGGCCCGCATCGCGGAAAAGGTCGGCTGCGGCCTGCTCGTAGCTCAAGGCTTCGCTCAGGCGGCCGCTGCTTGAGGCTACTGTCGCAAGATTCGTCTTTACCAAAGCGAGTTCGAACGTTCGCCCCTCGCGTTCGAAGTATGCGCCAGCCCGGTACAGCTCCTCCTCGCCGTCGGCACTGCGGCCGAGGAAAAGATAGGCGCCCGATAGGCAGCGTCGCACGAACGCCTCTGCTAAGCCGTCCCCGGCGTGGATCGTCGCCTCGAGGGCGAGTTCAGACAATTCTCGCCACTCGTCGTAACGTCCATCGCGCTGGCAGTACTGATACGCTGCCAGTGGCAATTTCCATGTAACCCCGCCCAGCTGGTTAGCGGCCGCCAGTCTTACTGCGGCGACAATGGTGCGAAGTTCGGCGGAGAACCATTCTATCGCGGTTCTGGAATCGTCGACATGCTCAGGAATTACGCCGGGGAGAGGCGGAGCAGGGTCTTCTGTAGGTTGTTGCGAATGGATATTCCTGTTTGCCGCTGATGCGGTTTGGTATAGATGGTCAAGGAGTCGGTGGATCGCTTCGTCCTGTTCCTTTTCCGCCCCGTCTCCCTTGGCGCACTCCAGTGCGTATGAGTGAACGATCCTTGACATTTCGAATCGACCGGGTCGTTGTTCACGCAGTAGGCCGGTCCGGCACATTTCGTGGAGAAGTATGCGGGTGCTTTCGAGAGGTAGTCCGGCGAAGCTGGCACACAAGCGGATCGGCAGATCAGATTTCGGTGCGGCCGGCCAGAGTGCGAACAGGCGCGCCGCTCCGGCGCTCAGGCCCTCATAAGCCTCTGCCAGGGCAGCTCGCACGTCGTTGGGCCTCGCCCCGGTGCCGAACAGATCTAAGGGCTTCGTCCCGTCGATCAGCTCCGCCCGAATCGACTCCGCGGCGAAATCCGGGCCTCCGGCGATGCGCGCGGCCACGGCAGCGATGGCTACGGGCAGCCCTGAGCATGCGTCGGCGATCGCGGCCACTAGAGCGGTGTCGCGGGACCATGGACCCTCCGCTCGTGACACCAGCATTTGCTGCGTTTCGTCCACGGGTAGCTCGCCCAGTGTCACGACGGCGGCGCCGGTCGCCGCGACGAACGCTGTCATGTTGTGTCTGCTGGTGATGATCACGGCGCAGTTCGGTGAGCTCGGGAGCAGGTGCGCCAGTTCGTCGTTGTCGCGGACGTCGTCGAAGAACAGCAGGAGCTTCCGATCCGACGTAAGGGTGCGGTAGGCGCCCGTCAGCGCAGCAACACTGCCGGCGGGTGCGCTTGACCACGACAACGCCTGCACGAAGCGACGCAACAGTGACCCGTCCTCTGAGCCTCGAGGGCCCATGGCGGCATACAGCTGGCCGTCGGGAAATCTCGACGCGATGAGGTGCGCGATGTGATTGCCGAAGGCGGTCTTCCCGATACCAGCCGGTCCCTGCACCACCAGAATCGGCAGACGCTGCTGTTGTTGCTTCTTCTGCAGGTAGCGTAACGCCTTCGCGGTCGCATCGTGCCGGCCGACGAAGCGGGGCAAACGGGGCGGGAGTTCAGCGGGAGGTGGTGGCTGCGGCGCGGGGCCCATGGTTTCCGCCGTTGCGTCCTGTCTGAGAACTTGCTCGTAGACCTGGGCGAGTTGCGGGCCGGGATCGATGCCGAGGTCGTCGGCGAGCCGCCGGCGCAAGCCCTGATAGACGGAGATGGCGTCGGCCTGCTTACCGGCGGCAGCGAGTAGGAGAAGCAGGCGTGCATGGATGTGCTCGTCCCACGGATTCCGCTCGGCGGCCGAGCGTACGGCGGGAAGTGCCCTGCGCGGCTCGCCTGCCGCCATAGCGGCATCAGCGGCATCGACGGCGGCATTGAGGCATTCTTCGGCCAGGGCGACGAACAACGGCTGCGCCTCGAGCAGTGATTCCAGCCCTGCTGCGGCTGGCCCGCGCCACAACTGCAGGGCTTCAACCAAATGTGACAGCACCTCGGCCGGGTCACCGGCGCAACGTCGAGCTGATGCGGTCAGGTCGCGGAACCTCAGAAGGTCGAGATGCTGCGTCTCGGCGCTGAAGCTGTAACCGGTCGCGCGCCGGACAATCCAACGGCCGACGGACCGCGCCGGCAGACCCGGTTCTAGCAGCCGGCGCAGTTTGCTGACGTAACGGTGAACGATGTTGGCGGCGCTGCCCGGGGGATCGTTCGGCCACAACATGGCAGCCAGTTCCGAGGGTGAAACGGGATCGTTGGCGCGAGCTAGCAGCAGCGCCAGTACGGCCTGCTGCTGGCGGGGCCCGAGGTCGACGTCTTCCTCGCCACGGCGGACGCGCAGAGGACCCAGAAGCTCAAACCGCAGCTCATCGCTGTGGCCGCCCGCGTCGGTCATTGTTGTCTCCTCCGCGGCTTGCCTACTTGCCGTTCACGAGGCCGATAACCTCGCGTCACGCCCGGACCGGGGCGAACTTATCCAATTAGACCTCCGTTCAAAACGCTCGTCCCGGTTCAGTCATGGGAACGACGTTGAGAGAACTTTCGAAGCTGCCGGCCGTCGACTTAAACGAAGCCATCGTCCAGCCACCTGCCTGACAACGAGGTCCTGAAGTGAAGCTTCCTCTGTTCATTCGGTGGGGCAGCAGTGCCGTCAGGACGGTTGAGGAGAAAGTCGAAGCAACCGACGACCTACGCCGACTTCTGCACAGCGCAGAGCTGGACGCCCGATTCGGCCACATGGCCTGCGAAGTTGACCTGTGGCCCGTGCGTCCCCGCTCCGACCAACCACTGATGGTGCAGTTCCTCGTCGGGCATCCCACCGTCTCCCGAATGCTCGTCCACATGGATGGGCAGGCCTTCATCGTAAGGACGGCGCCTACCTGCATCGTGTCGAGCGATCTGCCATACGAGCGCTCCAGCGGCGTCGGCCTGGCTGAGGCCGCCACTTTGTCGGTCCGTCCGTCAGAGATCTTCGACCTCTTGTGCTTCCTGTGTTGCCAGCAGCGCATGCCGGAGGGCACGCTCTTGGTCGAGCAAGAGATGGATTGATCGCAGAGCAGACGTTTCGGCTGGCAAGCGCGGGGCCGGGCCCCGCCGGGCCCGGCAAGCCAGTGCCAATCAATCGCGGCGCCGAGCCGAGCCCACACGATCGGAGAGCCACCAGGCGAAGGTGCGTGCCACGCTGCCCACGGTCACTCCTCCAATGATCCACAGAACCATCAGCGTGTCCGACTTCTCGATGTAGCGATAGGCTTTGTCCGTTACGCGGCCTCTTGTCGATGGCGGTGTGCCTCGGCCCATCACTGCGCAGGTCCTTCCGATCGGGGTTACACCGGCGGTCTCTCTGCCGAGCCGGGGTCTCTCTAGCTAGATCGAGCAGGAGGACGCGAAGTTCGCTCCCGAGACGGAAATTCTGCGCTTCTTCACCCTGCCCGTGGCCGCGATGCCACCCGTCTCCACGGTTATGAGCCGGTTTTGAAGAGTCGCTCTGGTAATCGTGTCCACGCTGGTAATCGCTGTGGCACGGCTCTACATATGGCGACCTGCGAATGCGACCAGCGACCTCCCGGCCACGTCCTCGACTTTCGCCGGCGACCACTCACGAGGTTGCGGCTATGGCCGGCACGCAGACCGCTGTCACCACCATCCAGCCGGAGTGCCGTTGGCCTGCCCCTGCGCATCCACGGGCCGTGCGACGAAGGCCGGTGCTGCTGCACGGCTCTACCGACTGTCCTCGACAATTCGGCCTCCGATTGGGACCCGTCGGGGGCCAAGCCCGCTTGGGCGACATTCTGCGTCGGAACTCGGGAGGGCGTCTCACGTCGTCCAAAGTAGAGCCCCGATGTGGTCGACGTCGTGTTGTTCCTCGACGGCTGCATCACGGGTTCGCCACCTGTCGGTTCCGCTGACGCTCGACCGAGCCGAATGCCCGACACCGCTGCCGCGCGCTGCCGCACTTCGGCCGTCCTTTTGGCGCTTGACGGTGACAGACCCTGCGCCCGGCCCATCATGTAAGGAGCATTCAAAACGATGAAGTTTCCTGAGGGCATCGACCACGCCCGCTGGCAAATTTGCGTCAGCCTGGCCCGCGACCTCCTGCTGGTCGCGGACGACGGCACGGATTTGGTCGAGCGATACCGTCGCGTCCTCATCGACGACGGGCTGCCGCAAACCGGCCGGCCCTTGCGAGTGCTCATCGTCGGAGCAGGCATCGCCGGGCTTACCGCCGGGCACCTGCTCAAACAGGCGGGTCATGACGTCCGCCTCATCGAGGCCAACACCAAGCGGATCGGCGGCCGGATCAAAACCTTCCGCAACGACCCCGACCGCGGAATGATCTCCCCGTTCCAGGATCCAGCCCAGTACGCCGAGGCCGGCGCCATGCGCATCCCGGACAACCATGTCCTCAGCTTGTCGCTGATCGACAAGTTCGGCCTGCGCCGTCGTCCGTTCCGCAACGTCGACGTCGATCCGGCGACAGGTGCTCCCGCCGGCCGGACCTGGATCGATGTGAACGGCATCAAGTTGCGACGGGCCGACTACGCCGCTGACCCGCGGCCGATCAACGAAAGCTTCAGCCTCGGCGTGCCCCTGCTGCGGACCGCCAGTGACAGTTACGACCTCGCGCTCGCGACCGCCCACGACTACTACTCCCGCCGCACGGCGGACGGCCGCGAGGACCTGCCGATCGAGGAGCGCGTCCAGGGCTGGGCTCGACTGATCTACGACATGGACCACCTGTCGATGAGCCAATTCCTCACGCAGATCGCCGGCCTCGGGGTCGGCGCGGTCGACGCGATCGGCACGCTGGAAAACATCACGTCCCGCCTGCCCCTGGCCTTCATCCACAGCTTCCTGGCTCGCTCGATGATCAACCCGGGTGCCAGGTTCTGGGAGCTCGAGGGCGGCAGTTGGCATCTGCCGTACGCGTTCGAGCCGCTGCTGGCCGACAGCATCTCGTTCGACCGGCGGGTGACCGCCATCCACCAGGACGCGGCGGCACAGCACGTCGTGATCACTGCGAAGACGGAGGACGGCGGCACTGAACAGCGCTTCGAGGGCGATGTCGCCGTCATCACCGTGCCGTTCTCCTCGTTGCGGCACGTCACCATCGAACCGCTCCTGCCGTACCCGAAGCGACGAGCCATCATCGAACTGCACTACGACTCCGCCACCAAGGTCCTGCTCGAGTTCACGCGGCGATGGTGGGAATTCAGCGAGGACGACTGGAAGCGAGAGCTCGAGGCTCAACGGCCGGGCCTGTACGACCAGTACGGTCCCGGCGAGGGCGATCAGATCTTCGGCGGCGGTTCGGTGACCGACAACCCCAACCGATTCGTCTACTACCCGTCGCGCCCTGTTCCTGGAAGCCCCGGTGGCGTCGTGCTCGCCAGCTACACCTGGGCGGACGATGCCCGGCGCTGGGACTCGATGGACGATCACGACCGGTACGCCTACGCCCTGCGCGGTCTTCAGGACCTGCACGGTGACCGGATCGAGGCGTTCTGGACCGGTCGCGGCGCCACCCAAAGCTGGTCGCGGGATGACTACGCTTTCGGTGAGGCTGCGGTCTTCGCCCCGGGCCAGTTCACCGAGCACCATCCGGTGATCTCTCAGACCGAGGGTGTGCTGCACTTCGCGGGGGAACACACCTCACTCAAGCATTCCTGGATCGAAGGCGCGATCGAGTCCGCGGTACGGGTTGCCCTGGAAATCAACGAGCGGTGAGGTGATTTCAGGGTGATCTATACCGCCATGCCCGACGCATAAGAGCGCCGCGCGGCACAGCGCGGACCTGCCCCGGCCCCGCACGACTGAGGGACGGGGCAGGCCGGACCAGCTGGCGTGGACGCGTGCGAGGTCAGCAGCTCAGCAACGCGCGTACGACGTGCTTGCCGTCTCCCGCCATGCCGCCCAGGAACCCCGAGTTCCAGGCCCGCTGCCACCGCCGGCCAACGTACGCCAGTCCACGGGCTTGCGTGGAGATCCCCCGGCGGTGCCGTGGACGGCCCTCCACATCGAGCACCGCACGTGAGAGCCAGGGAATCCGCTCGTCGAACCCGGTGCACCAGACGATCGCCGCGACGCGAAGAGTGCGCCCGTCAGCGAGTAGTGGCCAGCCGACGCGGTCGGTGCCTACGACTTTTGGCACTCGGCGCACACCGCGGTCGAGCAGATCTTGCTCTTTCTGCCAGATGAGCGGCCCTCCGTGTCGTCCCCAACGGTCCACGAGCGTCCGGCCGATTGCGCCGCCCGGAACCGGTAGGCGATAGATTCCCGATCGGACCAGCCGATTGCGGACGATGGACGAGGGAACGTGACCGGTGGACGCGCCCGCCAACCAGGTGTCACGGTCGGCCGCAAGCTGCTGTGCGATGTCGGCGCCGGTCGCGCCCGCCCCAACAACAAGGACAGGCCCTGCGGGCAGATCGCTCGGCCTTTGATATCGAGCCGAGTGCACCTGGTGAACCGCCGGTGTCACTTTCGCGGCGAAGTCGGGCAGCGACGGGTAGTGACAGGTGCCGGTGGCGACGATCAGGTTCCGGGCGGTGACCGGTCCCGCCGTGGTTTCCAGGACGTGCATACCGGCGACGGTCTCGTGCCGCAGCACCGTCGCCCGGGTACGCACGGCGATAGCGAACCGCTGGGCATAGGCCGCGAGGTAGCGGGCCATGTCATTCTTACTCGGGTACGAGCCCGAAGGACATGGCAAGGCCATCCCCGGAAGGGCGCAGTCGCGCGCTGGGGTGAACAGTTTCAATACGTCGTAACGGCGCTGCCAGGACTGCCCAAGTGATTCTGCGGCGTCGAGCACAGCGAAATCCGCGCCGACCCGTTGCAGCTCCCGGGCCGAGGCGAGACCAGCCGCGCCGGCGCCAACAATGACCGCTTCCAAGACCATACCTAAGACGACGTGAGGCGTGGCAGCGAGTTCAGTTTCCACGGAGCCGGGAACGGATGTTGAGCACGGCTGACGTCCAGGATTGTCAGCCTGTTATGACGCTTACCGCAATGCCGATGGTTGCCGTGTTGTAAATGAAGCTGAGAATGGAGTGGGACAGGATCTGCAGGCGAATCTTGGAAGTCAGTGTGTCGACGTCAGAAACCGAGAATGTGGTGCCCAGTGTGAACGAGAAGTATGCAAAATCGATGAAGGTCGGTCTATCCGTCTCCGGGAATGACAGAGGTCGACCCGAGGTCCGCGAGTAGTACGTCCTGGCGTAACGCTCCGCATACCCGAAGTGCAGGATTGCCCACGCAAACAAGACCGTCGGCAGGCCGGTGAACGACAGGTCGTATCTGACCGCAGGGTCTTCAGCCATCGCGATGGACAGGCCTGCGAGAATACCGACCACGCTGGTGAACACGGTGAAGATCAGGCCGGCTGGCCCGCCCAGTCCGTGATCCAACCACTCGGTACGCTCGGCGCTTTTGCTGCGCCGCAACCGTGTGATGCGAATCAGCAGATAGATCACGGCGAGGTTGTCCCACCAGAACAGCGGATCGTCCATCTTGTTGGTGTCGGAAAGAATGATGGAGATGCCGAGAATGATGAGTCCCGTTTCAATGACGCGGGAGACGACCAGCGATATCTTTTTGCCCACATCAATGTCGACGGCGGCGATGCGCAGGTGTTCACCGGCCGGCGAGGACCGACGTCGTGCCGAGCCCCGCATCCCGGTCTCAGCGGGGAACGCGGGCGGCGGCCTCCGGGGCGGTGAGTGCGCTCAGCGGATCGATCATGTGGGCCACACGAAGGAACGCGGTTGCTAGCTTCGCGTCCTCGGCGGCGGCCGCGCGCAGCCGGGCCATGTAGGCGCCGCGGACGGGGTCCAGCATCGACCGATCGCCGATCGCCTGTGGGAAGCGTAGATCGCTGGAGAGCATCGTCGTCCACGGTTGATCAACGACGCCGACTGTCTCGGCGAAGTAACGCTCGCTGACGTCGTCGTCAGCGGTCTGCGCGAGCTGACGCAAGGCGATGGCCTGCAATGCAGCCACGGTGATGCCCTGCGCGTAGACCGGGTTGAACGAACACATCGCATCGCCGATGATCACAAGTCCTTGCGGGACTCGCGCCAGCCGGTCGAAGCGCAGTCGTGTGCTGGACGGGAATCGCATCTTGCGGGGCTCACCGAGAGGCGTGGCAGTGCGGATCAACGCAGCAAGAGCAGGGCTGACAAGCGTGTCAGCGTAGGCGGCCATGCCCTCGTCGTCGGTCGGTGGCACGATGCCGAACCAGCCGGTGATTCCGACGATCCAGGAGTCGTCCTCCTGGGCCAGGGCGAAGCCGCTGCGATCGGTGCCCGGGTGCACCGAGGCGGCGATACCGGTCCAGCCGTCGAGCTGATCCGGCTCGCGCCGGTACCGCCTGGACACGTACGTGACCTGGCTTTCGACAGTCTCCTGTTCGACCTCGGGGTACCCCATGGCTCGCAGCCAATGCCGGCTGCGCGAGCTGCGACCCGATGCGTCCACCACCAGATCGACATCGTTGAACGTTGTGGTCATCCCGTCACCGCTCGAAGCCCGGACCCCGGTCACCCGCCGGTTGTCGGCAGTCGTCAGCAGTTCCAGCGCGACATGCTCGGGCAGGACCTCAAGGTTCGGCAGCCCTCGAACGCGGCGGCGGATCGCCACCTCGAGCAGGGGCCGGCTGACACCCAGAGCACTCACCCCAGAAAGCGCCTTCATCAGGGGGCGACCGTCGACCCACCATTGCAGATCATCTTGAATGTCGAAGTTCGGCGCCCCCAGCTGCGACAGCTCGTCGCTGAGACCGGCGAAGAGTCGATCGAGTTCGATCTTGCCGCGAGCCAGGAGACCGTGCACTTGAGCGCTCTGCGGGACGCTGTGCCGCGGCACCGGTTCGTCGGGCAGCGAGTCCCGATCGAGTACGACGACGTGGTCGAACGACGAGTGCAGCGCCTGCGCAGCCATCAGCCCGGCCATGGAGGCGCCGATGACGACTGCGGTTCGATCCGATGGAGTGCTCACGCAACCACCTGTGTGTGCACGATCCTGTGATCGCTGCCGTCCGACGGTGTGAAGATCATGCTCATGCGGGTCTCCCGGTTCGTGCCGACGCCTACAGCGCGCGGCTTGTGCACTTGCTTGATGCATGGCAGCGGAAAAAGTTCGCTGCCGGCCGCAGGAACGCGCCTGGCGCGCGCCCGGCGGCCGGCATGAACGATGACCGCCTTACGCGCCGGCGGCAGCCTTCGCGACGTGGTCCCAGCGCTCCCACTCGGCGATGCGGTTCTCGTAGTCACGGCGCATCAGCGGTAGGGCCGCAGCGCCGAAGAAGACGCGCAGCGGTGGAGTGTCCGCGTCCACGATCGTCAGGATCGCCTCTTTGGTGGCCGCCGGGTCACCTCGCTTGGCGGACGGCCGCAGCATGCCCGCCCGGAAATCGCCGTACTCGGACAACTCGGCCGAGTGGACGGCGGAGGAACCCATCCAGTCGGTCGCGTAGCCAACGGGCTCAAGCAGGGTGACGGCGATGCCGAAGTCTCTGACCTCCATGGCGAGACTGCCGCTGAGGCCCTCGAGCGCGAACTTGGACGCGTGGTAGAGACCTTGGCCGGGCAGCGAGAAGACACCAGCGACCGAGGAGACCTGGATAATGTGGCCGGAACGCTGCGATCTCATGACGGGCAACACCGCCTGCGTTACCCACAGCGCGCCGAAGAAGTTCACCTCCATCTGGGCGCGCGCCTGCGCTTCATCGACTTCCTCGACCATGCCGAAGAGCCCGTAGCCCGCGTTGTTGACGACGACATCGAGCGCGCCCCAACGCTCCTGCGCCTTCGCGACCACGGCAAACACGGCGTTGCGATCAGTGACATCCAAGGCAATCGGTAGGACGCGGTCGCCGAACCGCGCAGCGAGCGGGCGCAGCGTATCGATGTCCCGAGCCGTTGCGGCCACACGATCGCCCCGCTCCAGGGCGGCCTCGGCCCACTGCCGCCCGAAGCCTCGCGAGGTGCCGGTGATGAACCAAACCTTGCTCATGATGTCCTTCCAGTAAGTAACGGTTCCGTTAGTAACGGTGGCGTTACTTTAGAATCCGGGTGCGCTGACGTCAATAACGATGCCGTTACTTATGCTGGCGGCATGGTCAGGGATCCCGAGCGCACCAAGGCGAAGCTGCTGGAAGCAGCGACCGCGGAGTTCGTCGAACACGGCTTCGGTGCGACCCGCATCGACCACATCGCCGAGCGAGCGGGCATCAACAAACGGATGATCTACGCCTACTTCGGAGGCAAGGAGCAACTCTTCGAGAGAGTGATCCACGACTCGCTTGTCCAGCTCGTCGACACAGTCCCCATCACCCCGGGCGACCTTCCGGGCTACGCCGGACGGCTCTTCGACTACCTCGTGGCACATCCGGAACGACGACGGCTCGCATTGTGGCGCCAACTCGAAGGCCCCACCGTAACCGCGGAAGAAATCGCTTCCACCGAAGCGAAGCACGCCGCCATTGAAGCAACTATTCCGCCCGACGAGCGCATGCCTCCCGCCGCCTTGCTGACCATCATCGCCGCCGTGGTCTCGGCCTGGCCGCCGAGCTCCGGCCCCGTCCTGGAAACGCAACGCGCGACTGTCGTCGAGGCGGTACGACGGCTCCAGCGTCCACTTCTGCCGTACGCCGGCCATGCCGACTAGCGCGACGGGTCGCCGCCACCCGGCCGCTGACGTACCGCTCGAATCGCCATGCGCAGGCTGGCGTGCCATGCAGCTCAGATGTTGGTACCACGCCGGATATTGACCTCATGCCAGTAGTAAAAGGCCGATTCTCGGCGCCCTCTGTTGACAAACCCGCCAACGGCGTTAGCTGACGTCGAAGCGCGTGGCGGACGCGACGGTTGATCGTCCCGCTCGCCACCAGGCGGCGCCGGCCGCGACCTGTCGTGCTCGGCCTCTTCCCGTACAGCTACCGTCGCGGCTCCGCCGTGGTGCGCCTGCGTGGTTCTTCTGTTACGTCGCATTGGCAGTCCTTTCCTAGGTCTCAATAGGAGTCGACGCGATAAGGTCGCTCAAGTTCACCGAAATGTCGCGGCTGATTTCTGACCTCGGCGGACCGCGGCGCACATCACGAATGCCGCCAGATAGCTCGGCTCTGTCGTACTGCCGACAGGACTGGCAGTTCTGCCCTCTCCGCATATGTGATGACGGGCCGGCAACGACAGGGCAACACAGCAGCAAACCGCCTCTACCGCTGATATCCGCCGCTTAAATGGCTTGCAAGGCGCGGTCGGTGCCGACGCCATGCCATCGCAGAGTGAACTTCCGCGGGCGCGCGTCGTCGTCGTTGATAGGGATGCCGCAGCGTCGTGCGTGTCCCGCCCCTCATTGAGAAAGGAGCAGTCATGAATCGCATCTTGTCACTCCAGACCATCATGGAGGAGCCGAAGTCCGTGCGGAACAGCTGGGTCAGCAGCATCATTCACTGATGCGGCAAGAGATACCCATGATCAACGTCGATCTTGGGTAAGAATGCCACCCTCCGCGCGAAAGGCGGGGCGATGCGGAACTTCTGCATCGCCCCGTCGTGCTAGCTGAAACGCCTTCACTGCACTGCACAGAACAGAGGTTGACATGACGGATCGTCCCGAGTTTTATGCGTTTCCGGGTCTCGAGTTTTACGAAGATCCGTTGAGGGGCGATGCCGAGGAGCCCGCATACCACCCGGTCGCCCGTTCGACACCTGAAGGCTGGACTCGGCACGCGCAAGGACCGTGGGCCGTGCTTCGGCCCTTAAATATCCCGCTCAGCAAACAAGGGTGGAAAGTGCATGTATCCGCCACGATGGAAGACGCGCCGTTAACCATAGAAAAAGTATGGGACCACTGCATCCCGCGCGGCATAGCATTCAAGTACGCCCGAAGCCCGCGCGTTGCTTTCCATATGAACGCCAAGTACGCGGACCGGCGATCGAGCGGAAAACTCGTCGCCATCTACCCCAGCAGCGAAGAGGTACTCGAGAACCTGCTCCACGAACTCGGCGACACCCTCGATGGCGCCCGAGGGCCGTACATCCTCAGCGACCTTCGCTGGCGCAACGGCCCGCTCTACCTCAGATACGGAGGTTTCGTCGAACGCTGGTGCATCGATGAATCCGGCGACCATGTTCCCGCCATCGAGCACCCGAATGGAAGTCTTGTCCCGGACGAACGTGGCGTCCAATTCCGAGTCCCCGACTGGGTCCACGTGCCCAACTTCATCGCAGCGGCAATAGGGCAGCCCGAGGCTGAAGTCGAATTTCCGTTCACGGTCGACAAAGCCTTACAATTCTCGAACGGTGGAGGGTTATACCGCGCCACGGACCAGCGCAACGGACGCTCCGTCGTGCTCCGAGAAGCCCGTCCGTACGCAGGCCTCGACCGGTCCGGAAAGGACGCGGTCGAACGTCTCCTCGCAGAACAAGCGACACTCACCAAAATCAACGGGCACGACATCGGACCGAAGCTGATCGAGTATCGCACCGCCTGGGAACACCATTTCTTGATCGAAGAGCACATCGACGGCAGAACTCTCGATGAAGAATTCACCGCTCGCTACCCCCTAGCCCGGCACCATCCCTCGTCTGAAGTAATCCGTCAATACACGACGTGGGCCCTTGATGTCATTACGCAAGTCACGAATCTACTGTCCCGCCTGCATGATATGGGCATCGTCTACGCAGACCTGCACCCAAACAACATCATCGTCCAGCCCAACGGCCGGATCGTGCTCGTGGACTTCGAGGTGTCGCAGGCGACAGAGGATTCGACACCGGTAGCCTTGGGCGCGCCAGGATTTACATCCTCCAACGTGAAACATGGACGAGAAGTCGACGAATATGCCCTCGCGATGCTGCGAATCTATTTGTTTCTTCCCTATCATGACCTCATCAGCATGGATGCGAGCCGCCTCGATGACCTGACGAAAATCATCGAGCAGCGATTCCCGTTGCCCGCCACATTCACCCAGGACACCATCGCGTTGCTTCGCCGGGCTTCGGGCGGCTCGCCGCTCAACGGAACGGTGTCCTCAAACCCGGACACGAGGCATCGCTGGCCCAGCATGGACGCTTCGGTAACCGCCTGGCACCGGGCCTTCGGTTCCATCGCCGACGGCATCCTCGCCGCCGCCACCCCACACCGCACCGACAGACTCTTCCCCGGAGACCCCCGGCAATTCACCGGGATGGGCCAGATCAACCTGGCCCACGGCGCCGCCGGCGTGCTGTGGGTACTACAAACCCTCGGCCGGCAAATCGACCCCGTACACCTCAACTGGCTGCACGCCCGGTCCACCGAACCGAACGGGCCGGCACGAGGACTCATCGACGGGATACACGGCGTCGCCTGGGCGATGCAGGAGCTCGGCCAGACCGAACACGCGTACACGCTCATGAAAAGCCACGCCGCAACCGATGATACGGTCCGAAGCCCCGCTTTCAGCAACGGACTGAGCGGCATCGCGCTGAATCTCCTACACTTCTCCGACATCCACAACGACGACGACTTCCGACGCCGAGGAACGCAGATCGCTCACCGACTACGCGACGGCTTCGAGCAAGACAGAATCTCCCCACGCCGCGCCGGCCTCATGGCCGGAGGCGCCGGAACGGCACTTCTTTTCACCCACATGTACGAGCGAACCGCAGACGAGCGGTGGCTGGACACGGCAGTCAAGGCTCTTCACCAAGATGTGGATCTCGCCCAGTATCAGCACGGCCTGATGGCCTTGCCCGACGGCGCCGGCCGACTATTGCCCTACCTCGCGGAAGGCACCATCGGACTAGCGCTGGTCGCTCAGCGATACCTTCACCACCGCACCGACGCCCGTTTGCAAGGCATCCTCGATATGACCGACCGGATTTGCGACGTCGAATTCACCTTCGCACCAGGTCTCTTCGAAGGGCGCGCAGGTATGATCTACTACCTGTCCGCTCGCGCAAGAAGCGGCAAGCCCAGCCCGGAATCTCTGAAACAAAATATCGCCTGGCTCGGCCGACATGCCCTGTGGCGAGAAAATCAGCTGATCTTCCCAGGCCGGCGTCTACTCCGTCTCTCAACCGACCTGGCCACGGGATCAGCCGGAATCCTGATGTCGCTACGCACCGCGATCACGGGCTCTGTTGGTTTACCCTTCTTAAGCTGAAGACGGGCCCGATGCATCGACTCGAGTGTCTTGAAGCCGCTGCCGTTGTTGCCGGCGCTGAGCAGCCCAAAAAACACGAATGCTATCCCGTCGACGACATGACGGCGGCGCTCGGCTACGTGCGGGTATCAGATGTCCGTGGTCGTGGCGATGGGTTGCTGTCGCCCGAGCTGAGCGCTACGCGATCGAGCAGTACGCGGCCCGACACGGGACCACGGTCGTCGAGCTCGACGTGTCCGGCCGGGTGTTCCGAACCGCCGGGTCGATGCCATCGTCGATGGTGTCTCGGCGGGGCGGTGGTCGTGTGTGCTGCTTTGGAAGTGGTCGCGGTGGGGCCGCAACCTGCGTGACAGTCTGGTCTACCTGGACCGGGTCGAGACGGCCGGTGGTGTCGTGCGGGCCGTGACGGAGGACGTCGATCAACGCGGCGGGTTCGGCCGGTTCACCCGCGATGAGTTGCTGTCGATCGCTGAGCTGCAATCAGATCTGATCGCGGACGGCTGGAAGGAAGTCCATGAGCGGCGCCGCCGGGCCGGTCTGCCGCACACCGGCGGCCCGCGCTGGGGCTACCACTACCGCAACGGCCGGTACGAGATCGACCCAACCGCGGTGGTGCACCTGTTCGACGCCTACACCTGCTACGCCGACGGGGTGTCTCACCGGGCCCTCGCCCAGCGATGGAACGAGACCGGCTTGCGCACCGTCGCCGGCAACCTGTGGACCGGCCAGTCGCTGGCGCGGATGATGGACACCGGATTCGCTGCCGGCCTCATCCGTGAACGCGCCGACCCGGGCACGAGCACGGACGCGCGCCGGGGTATCGCCGCGTTCGCCTGGCGGATCGGAGTGCACGAGCCGATCATCGACCTCGCCCTGTGGCAGCGATACCAGCAACGCCGTTCCGCCCGGCCTGCGGTGGCCGTATGGGCCGCGGCGGTGACGTATCCGTTGTCCGGGCTGCTGCGCTGCGGGTTCGACGGATGCGGTACCCGGATGGTCACCACACGCGCGGGCCGGAACAAGACCCACTCGTGGGTGTGTCCCCGCGCTCGAGACCAACGGGCCCACGCGTTCAACTCGATTTCGAACCGGCGGGCGATGACTGCCGTACGCGCGTGGCTGATCACCCAGCAGAACAGTGCGCTGACCGTCTACCGCGACGCCGCGAAAACGGTGGAGGACCTCGACGCGCAGATCGAGCGGCTCAGGCAGGAGCGGTACCGGCTGACCGACGTCTACACCGACGGCGACATCACCCGCACCGAGTTCCGGGCGATCAAAGACGAGATCGAAGCCGCGATCCAGCACCTCGGCCAGCGTGCGGTCGCCGTCCTCGAACAGCAACCAGCCGCCGCCGATAACCTCGACCAGGCACTCATACGGCTGCAAGCCGACTGGGACCAGCTGCCACCGGCAGAGCACCGCGACGCCCTGGCCGCCGTGCTGCACCACGTGCTCGTCATGCCCGGCCCGTACGCGCCGGGCAAGATCCAGCCGGTCGGAAGGTGGGCTCAGCCTGAGATCGACCTTGCGCCCTAACAGCGGAGCGTTCGACAGCGCGAGACGACCGGTTACGCGGCACGAGCGCAAGCGGAATATCAGCTGCTAGGAGGCTAAATCCCGGTCTTGTGACCGTTATTACCAACCGGGCTTCAGGCGGAAGATCCGGGGCGCCCGGCGGCTTGTCGCAGTTGTGGCCGAAACTCGCACTGTAACCCCGCCCGAAGACGACCTCTCTCCTGGAGAGCTGCTGCCCTCGGGCCGGCGTTTCCGGATTGTTCTCGTGCTCGGTTTCCTGACCGCGCTCGGTCCGCTCACCATCGACATGTACCTGCCTGCCCTGCCAACCATCACCGACGACTTCGGCGCCACCGCCGCCGCCGTCCAGCTCACCCTGACCGGCACCCTGGTCGGCCTCGCCCTCGGACAGTTGCTGATCGGCCCTCTGTCCGACGCGGTTGGACGGAAGGTTCCGCTGCTCGCCGGCGTCGGCGTCCACCTGATCGCCTCCCTGCTGTGCGTGATCGCACCCAACCTGGCGATCCTCGGCACGCTGCGGGTGCTGCAAGGCCTCGGCGCGGCCGCCGCCGCGGTGGTGGCGATGGCGATCGTCCGTGACCTGTTCTCCGGGTTCGCCGCCGCACGGCTGTTCTCCCGGCTCATGCTCGTGGTCGGCGTCGCGCCGATCCTCGCCCCGACCATCGGCGGGCAAACCCTGCAGTTCACCTCGTGGCGTGGCGTGTTCGTCGTGCTCACCCTCGCCGCCGCCGCGATCATGACAGCCACCGCGATCGTGCTGCCCGAGACCTTGGCTGCCGAACGCCGCCGCAACGGCGGCATCGCCGGCACCATCCGCGACTACGGCCGTCTGTTCAGCGACCGGGTATACGTCGGCCTGATCCTGGTCGCCGGCCTGGCGATGGCGGCCTTGTTCGCCTACGTCAGTGGCTCTTCTTATGTTCTGCAGGACGACTTCGGCCTCAGCGAACAACAGTTCGCGTTCGTCTTCGCCGGCGGCGCGGTCGGCCTGATCGGCGCCACCCAGTTCAACGTGCGGTTGCTACGCCGGTGGACACCCCAGCAAATCCTGGCCGCCTCCCTCGTCGCTGGGCTCGGCTTCGGCCTCGTCTTGCTCCTCCTCGCCGTGACCGAGACCGGTGGTCTGGCTGGCATCCTGATCCCGCTCTGGCTGGTCCTGGCCATGGTCGGGCTCGCCATGCCGAACGCCCCCGCCCTCGCGCTGTCCCGCCACGGTGAGGCGGCCGGCACCGCCGCCGCCCTGCTCGGTGCCGTGCAGTTCGGCGTCGGCGCCCTGGCCGCACCCCTGGTCGGCATCCTCGGCGTTGGAGCCGTTGCTATGGCCATCGTGGTCTTCGGCGGCATGCTCGCCGCTACCCTCGTCTGCTTCCTCGTCGTCCAACCGCACCGCCTCCCAGTCCAGAAGCTGGATGCTGTCGTCTCCGTCGCGCACTAATGCTGTTTTGCAGGGCGGTCCATCGATTGGTCGATTGACCGCCCTGGCCCGTTTGGCAAAAGGTTCACAACCATGCGACTCAAGCCTCTCAACCACCGTGAGATGTGTACGGCCGGCGTCAGCGTGCTGGGGAACTGAGTGAAATTCGCGAAGTGGCAGCGTGTGTCGTCGGAGGACTGTCGGGGCCCGCTGGCACAGTGAACCTATGGTGAGTCTCAACGACAATCCGATCGATCGCGCCGAACGAGATCTACTCCAGCGCAGCATGGGCGCGGCGAACGTCGCGGACGGCATCCGCGCCGTCGACGCATCCGCGGGATACGTCGTTGGGATCATCGGCCCGTGGGGATCGGGCAAAACCTCGATTGTCAACATGATCAGCGAAGCCCTCCGCCGGGAGCCGGCTGTGCCGATCATCGAGTTCAACCCCTGGATGTTCTCGGGCACCAACGAGCTGGTCCAGACATTCTTCCGCGAGCTGGCCGCTCAGATGCGCTTGAAAGAACCAAGAGTGGCGGCCATCGCTGAGTCGGTGAACACCTACGCCGACCTCCTCAGCCCTCTCGAAGCGCTGCCCGTTGTCGGAGCATGGTTCGCCCGGTTCAGGGGTGCCACGAAGGCCATCACGGAGTATCAGGAGAAGCGTAAGGGCAGTATCGCTGAGCAACGCCACAAGCTATCCGCCCAGCTCGCGGAGCTCGACCAGCCCATCGTTGTCATCATCGATGACATCGACCGGCTTGAGTCAACTGAGATCCGTGACATCTTCAAGCTCGTGCGGCTCACAGCGAGCTTCCCGAACGTGGTCTACGTCCTCGCCTTCGACCGCACCCGTGTAGAGGTCGCTCTGACCCAATCCGGATTCGATGGCCGCGCCTATCTGGAGAAGATCGTCCAACTCGGCATCGACGTGCCGTCGGTCCCAAACTCTGTTCTGCTGCGGCTGTTGGGCGAGTCACTCCAGGATGCCCTAGCCGATCTGGACATACCGGAGAGGTTCAACGAACATGCCTGGCCGGACGTGCTCATGGAGATCGTCAGGCCACTCGTGAACAACATGCGCGACGTCGCCCGATACTGCGCCGCGGTTCGCGCTACATCCCACACGCTAGGCAACCAGGTTGAGCTCGTGGACGTACTGGC
This sequence comes from Actinoplanes sp. NPDC000266, assembly GCF_042899005.1. NCBI lineage: Bacteria > Bacillati > Actinomycetota > Actinomycetes > Micromonosporales > Micromonosporaceae > Actinoplanes > Actinoplanes sp. NPDC000266. The sequence goes on along the minus strand of NZ_JBIAZI010000004.1, from coordinate 772,012 downwards.
GCTCGAGGCCGTCAGAGTCTTTCTCCCTGACCTCTTCCAGCTGATCGTGGCAGGCCGCGACGGACTGACCGCCGCGGCGTCAGCAAGCTTCGACCAGCGATACGAGGACTCTCGTTTGAAAGAGCAGATCGAGGCCATCGTGGCAGCGGGTAGCCGCAAGCCCGACGTAGTCAAAGCCCTCATCGAACGAGTTTTCCCGGCCGCGCGGCGGCATATAGGTTCCAACACGTATGACTCGTCGTGGCAGCCCAGCTGGCTCAGGGCACGTCGAGTCGCCCACCCAGACGTGCTCGCGCTCTACCTCGAACAGGTCAGCAACGACAGCATGCGCGCTTTCAGCAACGCCGAGAAGGCATTCGCCGTGCTCGATGACGAGACTGCACTGAACGCTCTGCTCCGCACCTGCGAAATCAGCGAACTTGAGGATGTCGTTAACGCCCTTGAAGCGTTCGAAACCGAATTCCCGACAGACGCAGTCGTGCCAGCATCACGAGTTCTGCTGAACCTCTTGCCCGATATGCCGGAACGGCCACGCGGCATGATGACCTTTGTTGATGCCAGACTGGTCGTGTTGCGCGTCGTCCTACGCCTCCTACGCCGACTCGAATCGCCTGATTCGGTGATGGAGGCAGCCGGTCAGATTTTGAACGAGGTGCCGTCCTTCGCGTCCAGGTTCGAGCTCATCACCATCGTCGGCCACCGAGAGGGCGCCGGCCACCGCCTAGTCACAGAGGCCGACGCGACGGGGCTTGAGAAACAGTTCCGAGAGCAGCTGGCCGCGGCGCCGTCCAGCGAGCTCGCCGGTGAGAAGAACCTGCTCCGACTCCTTTACTCACCCAAGTTCTTCGGGGGAGACGGGGAGGCTGTGCATGTGGACCCGCAGGATACCCAGCTCACTCGTTCGCTACTGCTTGATGCGCAATCCCTCGTCCGCATGCAGCAGATGGGCGCACGGGCGGTTCACAAATCAGTGCGATTGCGCTGGGACGCCCTCGTAGAAGTGTTCGGCGGTGAACCAGCTGTCAAGGAAGCCGTCGATGCGCTCCGCGCCATCGCGGACGACGACCTCAAGCCAACGATCGAACTCGCCGACAAGTACCTGGACGGTTGGAGGCCATCCGAGTGGGGCGACGACTGACGCGGTAGCGCTCGCCACGGCGGCCTCAGTGGCAAACTCGGCAGGGGCCAGCTGTGTTTTCGCTGCTCATCCACCCAGAAAGCTACTGCCTTGGTTGTTAAGCGAACCTGTGCACTTTACAGCGCTCCACGAAGGAGGAGCCGCTCACGTAGGCGAACAGCGCGGAGAACGCGAGCCCGGCGACAAGGATGAGGCCGACGTACGCCCGGTCGGTGAACAGCCGTCCGTAGTCGCGCAGCGTGCCGGTCAGGCCGCCGTTGCGGCGGCGCTCGACGGGCAGGGTCTCGGGCAGCACCAGCGCGGTGGCCGTCATGATGGCCGCGCCGGCCAGGGTGAGCACGACGAAGACGCCGCGCCACGAGGTCCAGTTGAGGACCGTGCCGCCGATCGTCGGTGCCAGGATCGGCGCGACGCCGATCACCAGCATCAGGCGGGAGAAGAGCTTGGCCGCGGCCAGGCCGGTGAACAGGTCGCGCACGATCGCCATGCCGATGACGGCGGCGGCCGCGGCGCCCAGACCCTGCAGGACGCGCAGCGTGCCGAGGACGGCCAGGTTGGGCGCGATCACGCAGAGCACCGAGGCCAGGATGTGCACGGCGACGCCGGCCAGCAGCGGCATGCGGCGGCCGATGGCATCGGAGAGCGGGCCCACGACCAGCTGCCCGAGCGCCAGGCCGAGCAGGGTGCCGGTGAGCGTGAGCTGCACGGCGGCCTCGGTCGTGTGCAGGTCGGTGGTGATCGTCGGCAGGGACGGGAGGTACATGTCGATGGTCAGCGGCCCGAGCGCGGACAGGAATCCGAGAACGAGAACGATCCGGAGCCTGCGGCCGGCGGGCAGGAGATCACCAGGAGAGTGCATGACTAGTGACAAGTTGCCCGGGACACCAATTCTTCCGCCCCGTAATAGTGCTCACAGAAGGACCGAATGCTGGAAATGCATTTGACGTTCGTGCTGCTAGTGACGGGTCACACGTTGTCGATGCGGCTGGAGCGGAGTTGTCTTGATGACGTACGTGCAAGGTAGCGAATGAAAGGCGGACCATGGCCCTGCGTCCCGGAGCCCGGGCCTGGGCGGTGTGGGCCGTCGGCCTCGCCGCGTACGTTCTCGCGGTCCTCAACCGTACGTCGCTCGGTGTCGCCGGCCTCGACGCGCAGGACCGCTTCCACATCGGCGCGGGCGCGCTCGCCTCGTTCGCCGTGCTCCAGCTTCTCGTCTACGCCGGCCTCCAGGTGCCGGTCGGACTGCTGCTCGACCGCTTCGGCTCGCTGCGGCTGATCGTCACCGGCGGCGTGCTGATGGCGGCCGGCCAGGCCCTGATGGCCACCACCGACAGCGTGGGCGGAGCCATCACGGCCCGCGTCCTGGTCGGCGCGGGCGACGCGATGACCTTCATCAGCGTGCTGCGGCTGGTGCCGCAGTGGTTCCCGGCCAAGCGGGTGCCGGTGGTCACCCAGCTCACCGGCATCGTCGGGCAGGCGGGGCAGGTGCTCTCGGCCGTGCCGCTGGCCGCCCTGCTGGCCGGTCCGGGCTGGGCCACGGCGTTCCTGTCGGCGGCCGGGCTGGGCCTGTTCGTCGCGGTGGTCGCCTTCGCGGCCCTGCACGACACCCCCGAACGCAAGATAAACAGCGGTGAGGCGCTCACCCTCGGTCAGCTGCGGGCCGACCTGAGCAGCGCCTGGCGGCACCCGGGGACCCGGCTCGGGCTATGGACGCACTTCACGACCCAGTTCACCGGCACGGTGTTCGCCCTCATGTGGGGCTTTCCGTTCCTGATCGCCGGTCAGGGCCTGGCCCGCGAGACGGCGAGCGCCCTGCTCACGCTGTTCGTGCTGGTCGGGATGGCGGCCGGACCCCTGCTGGGGGTGCTGGTGCAGCGTTACCCGCTGCGCCGGTCCAACCTGGTGCTCGGCATCGTCTTCGTGAACGCGGCCGGCTGGGGTCTGGTGCTGGCCTGGCCGGGGCACGCGCCGATGGCCGTGCTGGTGCTGCTCGTGCTGGCGCTGGGCATCGGCGGCCCGGGTTCGATGATCGGATTCGACTACGCCCGTACGTTCAACCCGCCGCACCGCCTCGGCACGGCGACCGGCGTGGTGAACGTGGGCGGCTTCGTTGCCTCGCTGCTCTCGATCGAGCTGATCGGGTTGATCCTGGACGCCCGCACCGGCGGGTCCGCGAACTATGACATCGCCGACTTCAAAATCGCCATGTCGGTGCAGTACGTATTCATCGCGGTCGGTCTCGCCGGCATCCTGCGTACGCGCAGGCTGGCGCGCTTGCGGATGGCCGAGGAAGGCATCGTGGTCCGTCCGCTCCGTCAGGTGATCGCCGAGCGCCGGGGTTTAGCGATCGGCCGAGAGGTAAAGGCGAAGACCTGACAAAGCAGGAGAGAGACGGACTGAGGAGGATATGACTGAGCACGCACCGGGCCACCGGCCCGGCATCGACGTCACCAAGACCATCGCCGGCACGCTGGCCGCGGTCTCCGCGGCTTTCCTGGGATCGTTCCTGGGCGTGGCCGGCACCCTGATCGGGGCCGCCGTGGCCAGCATCGTCGGCTCCGTGGGAACGGAGCTCTACCAGCGCTGGCTCAACCGGGGCACCGAGAAGATCAAGTCGAGCTTCGTGACGGCCCCGGCCGCGATAGGCACGCCCGAGGTCGCCGCCGCGGCCGAGGAGAGCCCGTCGGGCCCGCCGCCGAAGATCCGCTGGCAGCGGGTGGCCATGATCGCGGGCGCGTTCTTCGTGCTGGCGATCGGTTCGCTGACCGCCTTCGAGGTGATCGCCGGCCGGAGCGCCGCCGACGTGGTGCAGAACAAGGCCAGTTCGAGCTCGACCATCGGCATCCCGCTCCGCTCGACCCACTCCGACAAATCTGACAAGTCGGATGAGGCACCGGCGCCGACGGCGTCGTCGTCGCCCTCCGAGTCGCCGGATCAGAAGGACCAGGAGTCGCCGGCGCCGGAACAGTCGGAGACAAGCACCCCCACCGAGTCGCCGGCGCCGGCCGACGGGTCCACGGAGGAGCCCACGGACACCCCGACGACCGACGCGCCCACGACCGAGGCGCCGGCCCCCGCTGACGAGCAGCCCCAGGACGGGGAGACTCAGCAGGACGGTCAGGCCCCGCAGCAGCAGGGCGACACCTCCACCTCACAGGGAGAGTAGATGGACGCCAAGGACATCCTCACCGAGGCTTTCGGGCGCCTGCCCGAGCTCGTGCACACGGCGGTCGACGGCCTCACCCCCGAGCAGTTGCGCCATCGTCCGGCCGGGGAGGCCAACTCGATCGGCTGGCTGATCTGGCACCTCACCCGCGTCCAGGACGACCACGTGGCCGAGGTGATGGGCGCCGGCCAGATCTACGCCACGGGCGACTGGGCCCCGCGCTTCGGTCTCAAGGACGCGGAGGACACGGGCTACGGCCACGACGCGGTGCAGGTGGCCGCGGTGGCGCCGGAGAGCGTACAGACCTTGGTGGACTACTACACGGCGGTGCACGAGCGGACGATCGGCTATCTCGCCGGCCTCTCCGAGGCCGACCTCGACCGGGTGGTCGACGAGCGCTGGGACCCTCCGGTGACTTTGGGCGTACGCCTGGTGAGCGTCTACGACGACGACGCCCAGCACGCGGGCCAGGCCGCCTACGTCCGCGGCCTCCTCTGACGCTGACCCGCACCGCCGGCTGGCCCGGCTCGATCGGCGGCCGGGTTCCGCTGGTGGGCTCGGCTTGGCCGTCGGATTCGGCTCGGGCCGTCGGGTTCGGCTCGGGCTGGTGGGCGTGGTGCGGCCTGATGGGCGCGGCGCGGCCTGGTGGAGCGGCGCGGCCGTCAGATGCCGATCGGGGCCAGCTGGCGGCAGCGGCGCCGGGCCGGGGGCGCGGAGCGGACGACCGGGGCGAGCGCCGGGCGGCGGCAGTAGTAGACGAGGGCCGGTGGCAGGTTGGCCCACACGGTGCGGCCGAGCAGGACCTCGTCGAACCAGCTATCGAGCGCGCCCCGCAGGCGGCGGGCCGGGGCCGCCCAGCGCAGGTGGACGTAGGCGAACGTGGTGAACGCGCCGCCCGGGGCGAGGGCCTGGACGGCGGAGGCCAGGATGTCGCGCTGACGGTCGGGGGCGAAGGCGGCCCAGGGCAGCCCGCTGACGATCACGTCGGCGCCGGCCAGGCCCCGCTCGGCCAGCAGGTCGGGCAGAGCGGCGGCGTCGGCCGTGATCACTTCGACTTTGGGATGGCGGGCGGCCAGCTGCTCGGCCAGGCGCGGGTTGATCTCGATGGCCAGGTGCCGCCCACGGCCGCCCAGGCGGCGCTGGATCGCCTCGGTGAACGGCCCGGTGCCGGGACCGAGCTCCACCACGACCGGGTCGCCCGTGCTGGGGATCGGCGCGACGGCCAGTTCGGAGAGGGCGGCCCCGCTCGGCGCGACGGCGCCGACTTCCCACGGGCGACGGAGAAATTCCGACAGCAAAGACATCGCAACCTGCCTGCTAGGGTAAGTGGAGGATTACTCCACCTAAGATATGGAGGATTCCTCCGATTCGCAAGATTGCCTGAGAGCCGTCTCAGCCAGTGCCGGGCGGGAAGGGGGCGAGAGTGACGCAAGAGAAGCCGATGCGGGCGGATGCTCGCCGTAAGCGGGAGGCGGTCATCGCCGCCGCTGTCGAGGTCTTCGGGGAGCGTGGGGTCGAGATCGCGCTGGATGAGGTGGCTCGGCGCGCGAATGTCGGCATCGCCACGCTCTATCGGCACTTTCCGACTCGGGAAGCGCTGATCACGGGGGCCTATCTGCACGAGATCGGGCGACTGTGCGCCGGCGCCGGCGAGCTGCTGGCCGCCCTGCCGGCCGATGAGGCGCTGAAGGCCTGGATGAGGCGGTTCATCGGCAACACGCAAGGAAAGCCGGGCATCGCGCTGGCGCTCAAAGCCGTCGTCAAAGCCACCGACGCCGAAGGGCTCGCCGCCTCGCACGACGAGGTCTACGCCGCCCTGCAGAAGTTCCTCGACGCCGGCTACCGGGACGGGATCTTCGCCTCGCGGGTCGAGGCGGCCGTGCTGGCCAACGCGCTGAGCGGCATCAGCCTGGCCAACGACGCGGCCGGTCTGGAGGCGCAGGCCGCCACGATCATCGATCTGACCGTCAACGGCCTGCGCTATCCGAGTTAAGCGGAGGCGGGCTCGTTCAGCGGGAGCCGCACCTTGAACTTCGTGTCGCCCGGCTTCGAGTCGAGCTTGATGTCGCCGCCGTGGCCGTTCACCACGATGCGGTACGAGATGTCCAGGCCCAGGCCCGTTCCCTCACCGACCGGCTTCGTGGTGAAGAACGGCTCGAAGACCCGCTTCTTCAGCTCGTCGGGCACCCCCGGGCCGGTGTCGCCGACCGCGACGATCACGTGGTCGTCCTCGCGGTAGGTCTTGATCGTCAGGGTGCCGGCGCCGTTCATGGCCTGCACCGCGTTGTCGATCAGGTTGGTCCAGACCTGGTTGAGCTCGGCCGGGTGGGCCGGGATCTGCGGGAGCGTACGGTCGTACTCCTTGATGACCTTGACGCCCGTGCCGATCTTGTGGGTGAGCATGACCAGGGTGCTGTCGAGGCCGGTGTGCACGTCGATCCACTGGTGGGCCGCCCGGTCCATCTGTGAATACTGCTTGGCCGAGGCCACCAGCGACGACACCCGGCTCGTGGCGTCCTCGATGTCGGTCATCAGCTGCTCGGTCTCGAGCGCGTAGCCGATCCAGTGGATGGCCTGGTCAAGCAGCTCGGGCGAGCCGACCCGGGCCTCCATGTCGTTGAGGCAGTCGAGGTCGAGGCCGCCCTGGGCGAAGACCGCGGCCAGATCCCAGGCGCCGGTCACGTTGCGCTCGTCCATCCAGTCGCCGAGCTCGTCCTCGCGGTCGGCCACCTGCATGGCGGTCAGCACGGGCGCCTTCGCGGCCCGCTCGATCACGTCCTCCTGGAGCGCGACCAGCTCCACCAGGCGGTCCGGCGGCACCTTGCCGGCGGCCAGCATGCCCAGTTTGTGGCGCATGCCCGCCACCCGCTGGCGCAGCGAGGCGGTGGCCCGGGAGGCGGCCGCGGCCGGGTTGTTCAGCTCGTGCATGAGGCCGGCCGAGAGCGCGCCGAGCGCGGTCAGCCGCTGCCGCTCGCTGATGGCCGCCTGGGAGCTGCGCATGCCCAGGGTCAGACCCTCGAGCAGGTGTACGGCCATCGGGAACCACTCGCGCATGATGTGGCCGAAGTCCTCGGCGCTCATCACGAAGAAGTCCGAGTCGTCGAGGGCCCGCATGCTCGCCATGTAGCGGCGGGGGACGCCGTCGTCGCGCAGGTAGGCGTTGGTGGCGCCCATGTACACGCCGCGCTGCTCCGTACGGGAGGTCTGCACGTCGTCCTGGCCGACCTTGCGGCTGAGCGCGATGGTGCCGCTGAGCAGCATGAAGAACTTCTCGGCGGGATCGCCCTCCTGGATCACCACGCCGCCCGCGGGCATGTGCATGGTGCAGCCGTGATCGGCGATCCACTGAAGCTGCTCGCCGGTCAGCTTCTCGAACAGGAAGAGGGTGCGGAGCTCGTCCGGCGACAGGGCGCCGGGATCGCAGGGCACGAGAAGGGGTTCGGTCATCTCACTGCGCCTCCAGGTAGCGATGGACCAGCGTGACGGCCATCGCGCCCTCGCCGACCGCCGAGGCCACCCGCTTGACCGAGTTGGCCCGGACGTCGCCGGCGGCGAAGATGCCGGGAACACTGCACTCCAGGTAGAACGGATCGCGGTCCCGATCCCATCCCTTCGGGCGGGACCCATTTGAGAGCAGGTCGGGCCCGGTGTAGACGAAGCCCTTCTCATCACGGGCGACGGCCGTGCCGAGCCAGTCGGTGCGCGGCTCGGCGCCGATGAAGACGAACAGGTAGCCGCACTCGACGGTGGTGCTCATGCCCTCTTTGCTGTCGCAGATCGTGATCGCCTGGAGATGGCCGTTGCCCTGGGCGCCGATCACCTCGCAGCGGGTGCGCACCCGGATGTTCTCGACCTGGTTGAGCTGCTGGATCAGGTAGTACGACATCGACGCCTCGAGCGAGTCGCCGCGCACGAGCAGGGTGACCGTCCGGGCGTACCGGGAAAAGAAGAGCGCGGCCTGACCGGCCGAGTTGGCCCCGCCCACGATGTAGACGTCGGTGCCGGCGCAGGACGGGCCCTCGGTCGAGGCCGAGCCGTAGTAGACGCCGGAGCCGGTGAAGTCGGCGATGCCGTCGGCCACCAGCGGGCGATAGGCGACACCGGTGGCGAGCACTATCGAGTGGGCCGACACCTCGCCGCCGTCGGCGAAGGTCAGGGTGCGGGCCGAGCCGTCGGCGCGCAGGCCGGTGACCTCGCGGGTGTTGAGCACCTCGGCCTCGAACTTGCCGGCCTGCCGCCGGGCCCGATCGGTGAGCTGGGCGCCCGAGATGCCGTCGGGGAAGCCCAGGTAGTTCTCGATGCGGGAGCTCTGGCCGGCCTGGCCGCCGACGGCCGAGCGCTCGACCATCAGGGTCCGCAGGCCCTCGGAGGCGCCGTAGACCGCGGCGCCGAGCCCGGCCGGACCGCCGCCCACGATGATCAGGTCGTAGAAGTCGCGGTTGGGCGCGGTGGACAGGCCGGCCGCCTCGGCCACCTCGGTGGTGCTGGGCTGGGCCAGGGCCCGGCCGTCGGTCGTCACCACCAGCGGGATGGCCTCGGGGCCGACCCCGGCCGCCTCGAGCAGGCGGCGGCCCTCGGCCTCGTCGGCGCCGTACCACTTGTACGGCACCAGGTTGCGGGCCAGGAAGTCGCGGATCTGATAGGACGGCTCGCTCCAGCGGTGGCCGACGACCCGGATGTCCTCGATCTCGCGGTCGCCGGTGGCCTGCCACGCGTCGAGCAGGGCGTCGATCACCGGGTAGAGCTTCTCCTCCGGCGGATCCCACGGCTTGAGCAGGTAGTGGTCGACGTCGACGACGTTGATGGCCGAGATGGCGGCGTCCGTGTCGGCGTACGCGGTCAGCAGGGCCCGCCGGGCGTTCGGGAACAGGTCCATCGCCTGCTCCAGGAACTCGATGCCGTTGATCTGCGGCATCCGGTAGTCGGCGAGCATCACGGCGACCCGCCCGCCGCGCAGCTTGAGCTCCTTGAGCGCGTCGAGGGCGTCGGAGGCCGACGAGGCGCGCAGGATCCGGTAGCGGTCGCCGTAACGGCGGCGCAGGTCGCGGGCGATGGCCCGGGAGACCGAGGGGTCGTCGTCGACGGTGAGGATCGTGGGATGGCCCATGAGTCGGTACCTCAGCTCTGGCTAAGCAGGTCGGCGTATTCGGGGTGGCGGTCCAGATATCCGATGACGAAGGGGCAGGAGACGACCACCGGGGTGGCGCGGCCGCGGGCGTCCTCGAGCGCGGCCGAGGCGAGCCGGCTGGCCAGCCCGCGCCCGGAGAACGACTGCTCGATCTCGGTGTGCATCAGCTCGATCTTGTCGCCGTGGCGGCGGTAGTTGAGCACGCCGGCCACCTCGCCGCCGAGCAGCACCTCGTAGCGCTGGCGCTCGAAGCTGTCGACCACGACGGCGTCGGCCGAGTCGGGCACGCCGACCTGGGCGCTGCCCTCGACCCGCAGCTTGCGCCGGGCCCGCTCGTAGAACGAGGTGCCGCCGAGGCGGATGACGTTGGCCGCGGACGGGACGGGCTCGATGGCCAGCCGGTCGTCGGGGCGGGCGTAGCCCTCGATGATGCCGTCGACCTCGATGGCCAGGCGGCCGCTGGTGGCCAGCACGTCGAGCTCGAGCCGCTCGGTGAGGGCGAGCATCAGCGGGCGGTTGAACGAGGAGTGCGCGGCGGCGGCGGTGACGATCAGCCCCTCGACGTTCGGCGAGACGATCGGGCCGCCGGCCGAGAAGCTGTACGCCGTGGAGCCGGTCGGCGTGGAGACGATGACGGCGTCGGCCGCGTAATTGACGAAGTTCTTGCCCTCGACCGAGATGCCGATCGCGGCCAGGCCGTCGCCGGGCACCCGGACCATGGCGATGTCGTTGAAGGCCGATACGGCCTTGCCGTCGGGCAGCACCGTGCGCACCGCGGTGCGCGACTCGATGGTGAACCGGTGCTCGTCGATCGCGGAGAGCGCCTCGGGCAGATCGGGCAGGTCGACCTCGGCCAGGAAGCCGAGCCGGCCGACGTTCACCCCCAGGACGGGCGTCTTGCGCCCCTCGACCAGCCGCATGGTGCGCAGCATGGTGCCGTCGCCGCCCAGGCTGACCAGCAGACCGGCCCGCTCGACCATCTCCTCGGGGCTCACCGCCTCGGCCTGGCAGTCGATCCGGTCGATCTCCTCGTGCAGCCCCAGCACGGTGACGTCGCGCCGCTGTGCCCATCGCGTGATCGCGTCGATCGCGGAGCCGCAGTCGCGCCGCGGGTGCAGCACCAGGCCGACCACCTTGACCATGCCCATTTGCCCGTACACCCCGTCTGCTGCGAACGACTCCTGAAGAACACAGCCTTGCACGACCGGGGCGGAGTCGGCGAGAGGAGGCGACGGAGGCCACGTGGTTCATACGGGCAGGTTTCTTCATTGTTTCTTGACAGCGTTGTCATGCATAGACAGCCTCCGATCTATCCCCATGCGAAAGGAAGCCTGCTATGCGTAAACGCTGGCTCGCCGTGGCCGCCTCGGCGATCACGCTGCTCACCCCCGTGCCGGCCCAGGCCGCGCCCGCCGACGACCCGAACCTGCCGCCGGACATGGTGGCCGCGATGAAGCGGGATCTGAAGCTCACCGACGCCCAGATCGCGGTCCGGTTGCGCACGGAGGCCGCGGCGCCGGTGATCGAGCGCCGCCTGAGGACCCGCCTCGGTTCCGCCTTCGCCGGTGCCTGGATTCCGGCCGGTTCGGACCGTCTGACGGTCGCGGTGACCGATTCTTCCGCCTATTCGGCCGTACGGGCGGAGGGCGCGAACCCGGCGCTCGTGTCCCGCAGCGCCGCTGACCTGTCCTCCTCGCGCGCCGCCCTGGACCGGCACGCCTCCTCGGCCCGGCCGTCGGTCGTCCGCGGGTGGTACGTCGACACGGCCGCCAACCGGGTCGTCGTGATGGCCGCGCCCGGCGCCTCCTCGGCCGCCTCGAAATTCGCCGCCGGCAGTGGCGCCGGCAGTGTCACGATCGTCGAAGCCGAGCAGCCGAAGCCCCTCTACGACACCCGGGGCGGCGACCAGTACGTGATCAACGGCAACACGCTCTGCTCGGTCGGCTTCGCCGTGGCCGGCGGCTTCGTCAGCGCCGGTCACTGCGGCGGCACGGGCAGCCCGACGCTCGGCTACAACAACGTCGCCCAGGGCACCTTCGCCGGCTCGTCCTTCCCGGGCAACGACTACGCCTGGATCCGGACGAACGGGAACTGGACCTCGCAGCCGTGGGTCAACAACTACTCGGGCGGCAACGTGACCGTGGCCGGCTCGCAGGAGGCGGCCATCGGCAGCTCGGTCTGCCGCTCCGGGCGTACCACCGGCTGGCGTTGCGGCACGATCCTCGACCGCGACGAGACGATCGTGTACTCCCAGGGCGCGGTCTCCGGTCTGGCCCGCAGCAACGCGTGTGCCGAGCCGGGCGACTCCGGCGGTTCGTGGATCTCGGGCAACCAGGCCCAGGGCGTCACGTCGGGCGGAACGGGCAACTGCTCCAGCGGCGGCACCATGTGGTTCCAGCCGGTCAACGAGATTCTTTCGGTGTACGGGTTGTCGCTGACCACCACCGGCGGCAGTTCCGGGTCCTCGCTGATCAGCAGTCTCAACAACAAGTGCGTCGACGTGCCGAACTCGAACTTCTCGGACGGCGTGCCGGTGCAGATGTGGGGCTGCAACGGCACCGGCGCCCAGAAGTGGAACTTCGTGAACGGCACCCTCCAGACGTCGAACAACAAGTGCCTCGACGTCGCGTGGGGCTCGACCGCGAACGGGGCGGTCATCCAGATCGCCAACTGCAGCGGCAACGCGGCACAGCAGTTCGTCCTGTCGGCCGCCGGTGACCTGGTCAATCCGCAGGCCAACAAGTGCGTGGACATCGACGCCTGGAACGCGAACGACGGCGCCCGGCTGATCCTCTGGGACTGCACGGGCGGCGCCAACCAGAAATGGCGTCGCGGGTAACCGCCTCGCGAAAAAAGGGCAGAAGACCCTTAAAGGAACCATAAAGATCTTGGGCGTACGGGCGGATCGCGGCGCCCCTTCCCAGGATGGGCATCGTCCCCATTCCCCCGATGACGGAGGCAAGTCCGACGATGCGCCGCACGAGAACGTTGATCCTGACCACCGTCGCCGTGGTGGCGGCCACGGCGACGGCATGGTTCGCCCTGCCCGCCTCGGCGGCCGCCCCCACGGCCGCCGTGAAGACGGTGTCCGACTGGGGCACCGGATGGCAGAGCGAGGTGACGATCAGCAACACCGGCGCGTCCGCCCTGTCCTCGTGGAAGGTCGAGTTCGACCTGCCGGCCGGCGCCACGATCGGCAGCTACTGGGACGCCGACATGACGGCGTCGGGCAGCCACCGCACCTTCACGAACCGCTCCTGGAACGGCAGCGTGGCGGTCGACGCGAAGGTGACGTTCGGCTTCGTCGGCGCGGGCGGCAAGCCGGTCAACTGCAAGTTGAACGGTCTGCCGTGCGGCACCGCCTCCGGCGACGCTGCCCCCGACGGCACCGTCCCCGGCGGCACCGCCCCCACCTCGCCCTCCACCTCCGCTCCCTCCGCCACCTCCACCACCTCGACAAATCCGACAAATACGAATTCTGCGGGTGGAGATTCGGCGAGCGCGCCGACGTCGGTCCCGGCTGTGCCCCCGGCGAGCAACCTCCTTCCGGTCACGGTCAGCAACAAGACCGGGCGCGGCGACTCGGTGTTCCTGTACGTGCTCGGCGTGAACCTGACGACCGGCAAGCTCGGCTACGTCAACGGCGCCGGCGCCTTCACCGCCTGGACCGGGGGCGGCACCGTTCCGGTGCCCGCGCCCGACGTGGCCATCACCGGACCCGGCAACGGCGCCAGCACCACGATCAAGGTCCCGAAGAACTTGTCGGGCCGGCTCTACATGTCCTTCGGGCAGAAGCTCGACTTCCGGCTCACCACCGACGGCCTGGTCCAGCCGGCGCCGTGGGCGGGCGGCGACCCCAACAAGGACATCCTGTTCGACTGGAGCGAGTTCACCCTCAACGACTCCGGCCTGTGGCTCAACAGCTCGCAGGTCGACATGTTCGCCGTCCCGCACATCGTCAGCGTCACCGGCGGCAGCGGGGTCACCTCGAAGACCGGCGAGCTCAAGAGCGGCGGCCGGCAGGCGGTCATCAACGCGGTCAAGGCGTCCCCCGACTTCGCCAAGAGCGTCGTCACCCGCGCCGACGGCACCGTCCTGCGCGTGCTGGCGCCCGGCAAGGCGGCCGACGCGGGCCTGATGAGCCCCACGTATCTGGACTCCTACATCTCGGGCGCCTGGGCGGCGTACACCTCGAAGAATTTGACCGTCGTGCCCTTCACCGACCAGCCGTCGGTGCGCTTCACCGGCCGGACCAGCGGAAACGTCATGAACTTCACCGACACCTCGGGCAAGACGGTCGCGTCGTTCACCAAGCCCTCCACGGCCAACGTGTGGGGGTGCGACGGCGCCCTGGCCGCCCCGAACGACCAGGTCGTGGGCCCGATCGCCCGCACCCTGTGCGCGGCGCTGACCCGCACCACGCTGGGCCGCCTCGACACCCAGCCGAGCGGCACGGCGGCCGACTTCTACCAGGGCAGCCCGGCCAACCTGTACGCCAAGGTGATCCACGAGAACATGGTGGACGGCAAGGCGTACGCGTTCGCCTTCGACGACGTGCAGAACCAGGAGTCCCTGGTCCACGACGGCGACCCGCGCCAGGCCGGCATCACCCTGACCCCGTTCTGAGACGTGCGTCACTGAATTAGGTACAGTCACCGTCCTACTCGGTAGTAACCAGGACGGGACGCGCATGGACGACAAGCAAGCGCCGCCGCCGGCCACCCCGGCGGCGGCGCCCGGTGAGCCCCTGTGGGCGCGGTGGCAGACCGGCGCTTTCGAAGCCGGCCGCCGGGCGGCGGCCTCACCACCGGCGCAGGCGACGGCACGCATGTGGGCGAACCCGCCACGCTGGGTCATCCCGGTCTCGGCCGTCGCCGTCGTCCTGGTCGCGGTCATCGCCGGCGGGAAGGTCCTCGGCGGCCGTGGCGGCGACGCGCTCCCCGCCACCTGGACCAGCCCGCCGGCCACGGCCTCGGCCTCCCCGGCCGGCCCGCACCCGAGCGCCTCCCCGGTCAGGCGCGCCGACGACCTGGCCCTGGTCTGCGAGGGCCTGTACTACCCGAAGTCCCCGCGGTACACCGGCCGCGCACCCCACCAGATCAGCGTCGGGGTCACCGACACGACGACCGGCGGGTCTCATCGGATCAGGGCCGCGCTGGACATCCCGTACAGCCTGACCAAGCCCGTCCGTGACGCCTGGCTGCCCAGCGATCCCACGAAGTCCCAGCTGGTCGCCTGCCTGACCCTGACGAAGAACGGCACCCCGATCAGGAAGTGCGACACCCACGAGCTGGCCCGGGGCGTCTACACCCTTTCCCTGTACGAGGTGGCGACCGGCCGACGCCTCCTGCGGAAACAGCTGTTCGGCGACGCCGCCACCTGCCCCAACGTCGTCCCCGTGGGAGCCGGCCCCACCATCCCCAGCGCCGTCTCCGACAAGGTCCTTTACCAGCAGCTTCAGAAGTTCGTCCAGCCGTAGACGATGGACCGGCCGGTCGTCACCCGCGCGGCCAGCCGCCATTCCGGGATCGCCTCGAGCTCCTCGGGTTGCCAGAACCGCTTGATCACCTCGAAGCGCCGGCCGTCGTTGAGGACACGCTGCTGCACGTCGCCGGGAAGGCGTTCGGCGCGGTAGCTGTCGACCATGAAGACCCGTCCACCCGGCCGCAGCGCGGCCGTGACCTGCTGTTGGAAGCCGGACAGCCGGTCCGCGGGCACATGCGAGAGCCAGTAACCGAAGAAGACCACGTCGAAGGCGGCGGCCGGTGGCTCCCACGAGAAGATGTCGGCGGTCACGTACCGTACGTTCCCGGAATGCCCCGAGGCTTCATTGATCGCGAGCGTCTCCGGGGCCGCGTCCACGGCGGTCACCTGCCGCGCGTGCCGGGCCAGCCGCCGTGTCCACCACCCTGTGCCCGCCGCCAGCTCGAGGACGTTTCCGGCCGGCCCGAAATCGTCCAGTGCCCGCTCGACCTCGGCCACGTCGGCGAACCAGCGCGCCTCGTCCTCGGGGGATTTCGCGTACTGGCCCCGAGCCTGCCACCACTCGTCGTATTCGGGGGCACGCTGACGGTAGTACTCACGCTGTTCATCCAGGCGGTCCACGATCGTGAGACTAAGGCGGGGACTGCAGCGACCACCGCCGATTTTTCGGCGTCAGCTTCGGCCGCCGGCCATCTTCTCCCGGTAGTAGCGCGGGAAGTCGGGCCGGCTGCCGTCGACGTCGGTGAGGTCGTATTCGACGGCCAGGTCGGCGCTGGAAAGGGCCCGGCCGCCGAACCGGGCGGCGCCGGGGTCGGCGGCCAGCGCGGCGATTCCCCGGCCGACGTAACGGGGTGACTCGCTCGCCCGGAAATGCGGATCTCGGGCGATGGCCGCTCGCCAGTTCGCCTCGGTGACGCCGAAGCCGTCGAGGATGCGCTCGGAACGCAACCAGCCCGGGCTGACCGCCACAGCCACGCAGCCGTGAGGGCGGAGCTCGGCGTGCAGGGCCCGGGCCACGCGGATCACCGACGATTTCACCAGGTCGTAGTAGAGCGAACCGCGGTATTCGTCGTCCTTTCCGTCGGTCATCTCCACGACGAGACCGCCCGGCCGGCGGATCAGCAGCGGCAGGGCGTAGTGGTTGGTGATCAGGTGGGTGTCGACGCCCTGGTGAAGCAGGCGGAGGCCCTTGTCCAGGTCGTGCTCCCAGGCCGGCCGGCCCCACTCGGTGAACATGTCACCGCCCCACACGTCGTTGACGAGCAGGTCGAGCCGGCCCTGTTCGGCCTCGATCCGCCGAGCGAGGGCGGCGACCTGGGCCGGGTCGCTGTGGTCGACCCGCACCGCTATGCCATCGCCCCCGGCGGCGGTGACCGCCTCGGCGGTCTGCTCGATCGTCTCGGGCCGGTCCAACTCGGACCGGGCCGCCGCAGTGCTCCGGCCGGTGGCGTAGACGGTCGCGCCGAGCGCGCCGAGCTCCACGGCGATGCCCCGGCCGGCGGCCCGGGTCGCGCCGGCCACCAGGGCCACTCTGCCCAGCAAGGGCCTCATCCCGGGATGGTCCCAGCCGGGTACGACAGTTTTCAGGTCGTGGCCGGCACCGGGGCGCGGGCGTGGCCCGACTCGTCGACGGCGTACATGCGGGCCTCGGCCAGGTCGAAGTACATGCCGGTCAGGGTCAGGCGGCCGGCGGCCTCGGCCTCACGGACGACCGGGTAGGTGCGCAGGTTGGCCAGCTGCTGGGCGACGTTGGCGGTGACGCAGTGCTCCTCGTCGTCGCAGTCGGTGAAGTCGGCGCCGGACTGGCGCAGCCAGCGGCCCAGGGAACTCTCGGCCGGGAAACCCCCGCTCATCAGGGCTCGGACGGCGCCGCAGCTGGAATGGCCGCACACGGTGATCCTGCCGACGTTCAGTGCCCCGACGGCGAACTCGATGGCCGCGCCGACCGACGCGTCGCCCTTACCGTGCGGTGGCACGATATTTCCGACGTTCCGTACGCAGAACAGGTCGCCGGGCCCGCTCGTGGTGATCAGGTTCGGGACCAGGCGGGAGTCGGCGCACGTGATGAAGAGCTGCTCCGGGGACTGGCCGTCACGGGCCAGGCCGGCCAGCTGCGGGCGCACGAGCGGGGCCACGCTGCGCTCGAACTCCTGAATGCCGGCGGCCATGGCGTCGCGCTTCTGCCGGTCGAGGTCCTGCCACTGCTTCCACGAGCCGAAGCGCCGCGGCGTGGTCTTGCCGTCGCCCAGGCGGCCGCTCGTGGCCCGGTGGAACCAGCCGTCGTGGGTCTCTCTGACACTGACGGTTCCGCCCGCTTTCCCGTACGCCTCGCGCCAGTCGTCGATGACCTGGAACGCGCCGTGGTCCAGATAGTCGAGGTGCAGCTCGACCGCCACCGACCGGCCCGCGGGAATCGCGGACAGGGCCCGTGCGACCCGCCCCGAGCCGACGAACGCGAGCGTGCCGGTGATCGTGACGACCGTTTCGCCGGGGCCGGGCTCGGCCGTACGGATCTCGCAGCGCGCGACCCGCCACAGCATCACCACGACCGCGGCGGCCAGGCCCAGCGCCACCCCGGTGAGCAGGTCGGTGGCGACCACGCCGGCCGCGGTGATGAGGTAGGTGGGCAGCTCGCGATGGCGTACATAAGTCTTGATCTGAGCGAGACTGACCAGCCGGAGACCGACCACCACCAGCACCGCCGCGAGAGCGGCCATCGGAATCATCTCGAGCATGCCGGCCAGCAGCAGCACGCAGAGGGCGACCCACACGCCGTGCAGGATGGCCGAGGCGCGAGTGCGGGCCCCGGCGCCGACGTTCGTGGAGCTGCGGACGATCACACCGGTGATCGGCAGGCCGCCGAGCAGGCCGGAGACGGTGTTGCCGGCGCCCTGGGCGACCAGTTCGCGGTTGAGGTCGGCTCGCGGCCCGTCGTGCATGCGGTCGACGGCCACGGCCGAGAGCAGGGACTCGACGCTGGCCACGAGGGCGATGGTCAGCACGGCCAGGGCGATCTCGCCGAGGCCGGCGTCGGGCCAGTGGGGGAGGACCAGCTCGGACAGCGGGTTCCCGGGCAGGTCGACCCGTTGCACGTCGGCGCCGATCAGCGAGGCCACCACGGTGGTGACGACGACGGCGACCAGGGCGGCGGGCAGCAGCGACGTGCGGACGAGGCGAGGCCAGAGCAGCAGCAGCCCGATGGTGAGCAGGCCGAGCAGCACCGAGGCGCCGTGTATGCCGGCGATCTGGGCCGGCAGTTCCCGCAGGTTGTGCCAGGCGTCGCTCTGCGGCGCCCCGCCGAGCACGACATGGATCTGGCTGAGCGCGATGACCAGCCCGATGCCGGCGAGCATGCCGTGCACCACCGCCGGCGAGAGGGCCAGGGCGGCACGGCCGAGACGGGCCAGGCCGAGCAGGACCTGTACGCCTCCGGCCAGCGCCACGATGGCGGCGGTGGCGGCGAACCCGTAGTTCGCGATGGTGCCCGCGACGATCACGGTGAGTCCCGCGGCGGGCCCGCTGACCTGGAGCGGAGCCCCGCCGAGCGCCCCCACGACGACCCCGCCGACCACGGCGGCCACCAGGCCGGCGAGGAGCGGGGCCCCGGAGGCCGCGGCGATACCCAGGGACAGCGGAATCGCGATGAGAAAGACCACGATCGACGCCGGCACGTCATGACGGATTACCTTCAAGACGGACATGCCGGAAATGTACCGACGAATGGTTAACCCGCCGTTACGGCACGAGCACCCCCAGGTAAGCCACAGGAACTTGCCCGGGAGCGCTCAGCCGCGTGAGTTATCCACAGCGCGCGCCGTCGTCCACAGGCCATCCGCGAGATCTTGCGCTTTCCGTCAGACTGGAGCTGGACGGGGGTCCCCCTGGGAGGGCGGGCTCTGTGGGTGAGCGGGCTCTGTGGGTGAGCGGGCTCTGTGGGTGAGCGCGTCAGGCGGTGGGCTTCCAGACGTCCTGGTTCGCCTCGTACATCTCGCGGAGGATGGCCGGGACGTCGTACGTGAGCTTCCAGTCCGGGTAGTGCTGCTCGAACCGGGCCGTGCTGCTGATCCACCACTGGTGGTCGCCCGTGCGGGCCTGGTCGACGTAGTCCGTCTTCGCCTCGAGGCCGGTGATCTCGGAGGCGATCTGGAAGGCCTCGATGTGGCTGCAGTTCGAGAAGCGGCCGCCGCCCATGTTGTAGACCTCGGCCACCCGCGGAGCCTTGTGGAACGCCTCGAACGCCGTGACCAGGTCGTGGGAGTGGATGGCGTCGCGGACCATTTTCCCCTTGTAGCCGTAGATGTGGTACGTCCGCTGTTCCATGACGCAGCGCATCACGTACGCCAGGAAGCCGTGCAGCTCCGCCGCCGAGTGGCCGGGGCCGGTCAGCGTGCCGCCCCGGAAGATGGCCGTCGGCATGTCGAAGTAGCGGCCGTACTCCTGGACCATCACGTCGGCCGCGACCTTGGAGGCGCCGAAAACCGAGTGCAGCGTCTGGTCGATCGACATCTCCTCGGTGATGCCGTCATAAAAAGTATGGTCCTCAGGCAGCTCGTAGCGAGAGGAGAGCTCGACCAGCGGCAGGCGGTTGGGCGTGTCGCCGTACACCTTGTTGGTCGACGTGAAGATGAACGGCGCGGTCGGTGCGTGCTGCCGGAGCGCCTCGAGCATGTTCAGCGTGCCGCCGGCGTTGACGTCGAAGTCGGTGAACGGCTCCTTGGCGGCCCAGTCGTGGCTGGGCTGGGCGGCCGCGTGGATCACCAGGCCGATGTTCTTGCCGTATCGCGCCAGCAGGGCGGCGATGCCGTCGCGGTCGCGGATGTCGATGTTGTGGTGCGTGTAGCGCTCGCCGACCTCTTTGACCAGGCGGTCGAGGTTCCACCGGGTGGAGCCGTCGGTGCCGAAGAAGTACTGCCGCATGTCGTTGTCGATGCCGACCACGTCCATGCCGAGACCGGCGAAGTGCCGGACGGACTCGGAGCCGATCAGGCCGGCGGAGCCGGTCACCACGACGACATTGCTCATCAAAACCTCCCGGTGTGAGAACGGCCCGAGGTTACAGGGTGTGCGCATCACCTGAGGGCACCGCCCGGGGGATGTTCGGCGCGAGCTGGAAATGGGCACGGAACAGGATCGGCACATGTGATGGCGAGGCTCGGGGTCAAGTCGGGCTAGGAACAAGGCGGTCTCATGACAGAATCTCTGAGCGTCACGGCGAGCGAGGCGCCCCGGTCCGGGGAGCTCACTCTCGGCGCCGAGGAAGAGCTGCACGTCGTCGACCTGGTCACCCGGGAGCTGGTGCCGCGGGCGCAGGAGGTGCTCGACCAGCTCGACCCGTCGAAGTTCTCGGCCGAGCTGCATCGTTCCGTGGTCGAGACGAACACCCCGGTCAGCGACACTCTGGACGATCTGCGCGAGGGCATCGCGGGCCGCCGGCGCGAGGCGATCACGGTCGCCGAGTCGCTCGGGCTGGGCCTGGTCGCGGCGGGCACGGTTCCGCTGGTCGATCTGGAGTCACTCCCCGTGACGCCGACGTCGCGTTATCGGCGGATGCTGGACGACTACCAGCTGCTGGCCCGGGAGCAGTTGATCTGCGGGGCCCAGGTGCACGTGGGCGTCCCGGACCGGGACGAGGCGGTCGCCGTGACCCAGCGGGTCACCTCGGCGCTGCCCACGCTGCTCGCGTTGTCGACCAGTTCGCCGTACTGGATGGGTGAGGACTCGGGGTACGCCAGCGTGCGCTCGCTGGTGTGGCTGCGCTGGCCGACGGCCGGCGACCCGGGCGTGCTGAACTCGGCCGCCGAGCATGACCAGCTCGTGGCCGACCTGATCGCCTCCGGCACCATCACCGACCCCAAGATGGTCTATTTCGACGTGCGCCCGTCGGCTCACGTGCCGACCGTGGAGCTGCGCGTCACCGACTCCAGCCCGGACGTGGACACCGTCGTGCTGCTGGCCGGGCTGTTCCGGGCGCTGGTGCTGCGCGCCCGCGAGGACTACCGGGCCGGCCTTGAAAATGAGAAACCCCAGCCGCCGCTGCACCGGGCCGCGATGTGGCGGGCCGCGCGCTCCGGCCTGGAGGGCGATCTGCTCGACCTGCGCCGAGGGCCGGAGCCGGTGCCGGCCGCGCTGGCCGTGGAGCGGCTGGTCGGCGAGCTGCGTCCCGAGCTGGAGCGGCTGGGCGACTGGGAGCAGGTCTTCGATCTGTCGGTGCGCGCGCTGAGCCGGGGCAGCTCGGCCGCGCGCCAGCGCCGGGCCATGACACGGCGCGGCCGGATCTCCGACGTGGTCGACCTGCTCGTGGCCGACACGCGGGGCGGGGCCACCGGCATCGGGCCGGAGGGCCAGTCGGTTCCGGCGGGACTCTTCCCGTACGCCCGTACGGGCGATGAGGCTTTCGCGGACGGTGAGCCCACGCAGGCGTACGCCGGAGTGGTCAATGTCTTGAAAGCCCTCGGCTCGGCGGGTCTGCGGCGCCGCGAGGACGCGCGCGACGACGAGCAGCGCCAGCGGGGCATCACGTTCAGTGTGGCCGGCGAGGCGGCGACCCGGCTGTTCCCGTTCGACCTGGTGCCGCGGATCGTGCCGGCCGAGGACTGGAGCGCGCTGCGTGGCGGGCTGGTCCAGCGGGTGCGGGCTCTCGATCTCTTCATTCAGGATGTGTACGGCGACAGGGAGGTCGTCCGCGACGGTGTGGTTCCCGAGTGGGTGATCGACGGGTCGCCGGAGCTGCGGCCCAGCGGCGCCCTGGTCGCCCACGCGGGCGTTCGCGCCCAGGTCGCCGGCGTCGACCTGGTACGGAACGAGAGCGGCGAGTGGTGCGTCCTCGAGGACAACCTGCGGGTGCCGTCGGGGATCGCGTACGCCATGCAGAACCGCCGCCTCACCCACAGCGTGCTCCCGGAGCTGCCCGAGCCGCCCGGTCTGATCTCGGTCGAGGACACGCCGGCGCTGCTCAAGCGGGCGCTGATCGAGTCGGCCCGGCCCGCCGCGGGCGACGATCCCCAGGTCGTCGTGCTGAGCCAGGGGCCGGACGACTCGGCCTGGTTCGAGCACCGGATGCTGGCCGAGGAGATGGGCGTGCCGGTGGTCCGCAGCACCGAGCTGTTCGTGGACGAGGGCTTCGTCTACCGGATGCGCGACGGCAAGCGGCGCCGGGTCGACGTCATCTATCTGCGGATGGGCGAGGACAGCCTGGTGCACTCGCCCGGCGCGGACGGGATGCCGCTGGGCCCGAGCCTGATCACGGCGCTGCACGCGGACACCGTGGTGCTGGCCAACGCGCTCGGCAACGGCATCGGCGACGACAAGGCCGTGTACGCCTACGTGCCCAAGCTGATCGAGTACTACCTGGGGGAGAAGCCGCTGCTGGCCGACGTACCGACCTATCTGTGCGGCATCCCGGAGCAGCGGGCCGAGGTCCTCGACCGGCTCGACCAGCTGGTGTGCAAGCCGGTGGACGGCTACGGCGGCGACCGGATCGTGATCGGTCCCCATGCGACGGCCGACGATCTTTCGGCCGTACGGCGTCAGATCCGCACCGCGCCGCACCGATGGGTGGCCCAGGAGGTCGTGCAGCTCTCGACGCATCCGGTCTTCGACGGCCACCAGCTGGCGCCGCGCCACGTCGACCTGCGCGCCTTCATCTTCACCGGCCGCGAATCGGTGGTCGCCCCGGCCGCTCTGACCCGGGTGGCCCCGGCCGGCAGCATGATCGTCAACTCGTCGCGGGGCGGCGGCTCCAAGGACACGTGGCTGCTCAGCTAACGACAGGGGAGGAATTTATGTGTGGGATCGCCGGTGAGCTCCGGTACGACGGCCGGGCGGCGGAGGTCGAGGCCGTCCGGCGGATGTTGCCGTGCCTGGAGTCGCGCGGTCCGGACGGCGAGGGGCTGTGGGCCCGCGGGCCGGTCGCCTTCGGCCACCGCCGCCTGAAGATCATCGACTTGTCGGAGGCCGGCGGGCAGCCGATGACCGACGAGGACCTCGGGCTGACCCTGGTCTTCAACGGCTGCATCTACAACTACAAGCAGTTGCGGTCGGCGTTGATCGACGAGGGCTACAAGTTCTTCTCCACGTCGGACACGGAAGTGATCATCAAGGCGTACCACCGCTGGGGCGCCGACTGCGTGACGCGCTTCCTCGGCATGTTCGCCTTCGTGATCGTCGAGCACGACTCGGGGACCGTGATGATGGCCCGCGACCGGCTCGGGATCAAGCCGCTCTATCTGGCCGAGAAGCCGGGCCGGGTGCGGTTCGCCTCGACGCTGCCGGCGCTGCTGGCCGCGGGCGACGTCGACAAGTCGATCGACAAGGTCGCGCTCCAGCACTACATGACGTTCCATTCTGTCGTGCCGGCCCCCAGGACCATCGTTTCGGGTGTACGGAAACTCCCGCCGGCCACGGTGCGCGTCATCCGCGCCGACGGGTCGTCGACCGACCGGGTCTACTGGGAGGCGTCGCACACCCGCCGCCCGGACATCGCCGACGGCGAGTGGCCGGAGCTGATCCACGAGAAGCTCAAGGTGGCGGTCGAGCGCCGGATGGTGGCCGACGTGCCGGTCGGCGTGCTGCTCTCGGGCGGCATCGACTCCAGCTACATCGTGGCGCTGCTGGCCGAGCAGGGTCAGCGCGGCCTGACCACGTTCAGCATCGGTTTCGAGGCCGCGGGCGGCGAGACCGGCGACGAGTTCGCGTACTCCGACATCATCGCCAAGCAGTTCGACACCGAGCACCACCAGATCCGCATCGGCCGGGACCGGTTCCTGCCCGCGGTCGACCGGACGGTGTCGGCGATGTCCGAGCCGATGGTGAGCCACGACTGTGTCGCGTTCAACCTGCTCAGCGAAGATGTGTCGAAGTCGGTCAAGGTCGTACAATCGGGGCAGGGCGCGGACGAGATCCTGGCCGGCTACAGCTGGTATCCGCCACTCGCGGACGTGCCTCTCGATCGAGCTGTGGACGCGTACGCCGGAGAGTTCTTCGATCGTCCGCACAGCGTCCTGGCCCAGCAGCTCAACCCGGACTGGCTGGTCGGCGCGGACGTCAGCCGTGACTTCGTGGCGGCCAGTTTCGGACGGCCCGGGGCCGACACCGCGGTCGACGCGGCGTTGCGGCTCGACTCGCAGGTGATGCTGGTCGACGATCCGGTCAAACGGGTCGACAACATGACTATGGCGTGGGGCCTCGAAGCCCGCGTACCGTTCCTGGACCACGAGTTGGTCGAGCTGGCCGCGGCCTGCCCGCCCGCTCTGAAGTTGGCGCACGGTGGCAAGGGGGTTCTGAAAGAGGCGGCCCGCGGGGTCGTGCCCGACGAGGTGATCGACCGGACCAAGGGATATTTCCCGGTACCGGGCATCCGGCACCTCGAGGGAGCGATGCTCGACAAGGTACGTGAAGCGCTCACAGCGCAAGCAGCCCGGGAACGGGGGCTGTTCCGGCAGGAGTACGTCGACCACCTGCTGGCCGATCCGAACACCCCGCGCACCACACTCGGGGCCAACCAGCTGTGGCAGCTCGCACTGCTGGAGATGTGGTTGCAGGACAAGGGAATCTAGCCATTCGAGGGAGGAACCGTATGACCGGTCAGCTCAACCGTGTCGACGTCACTGTGCTACCCGTTGGGTTCTCTCCCCTGGCGAAACCGTTCCCGTCGGAAGTGTCCGGCAGCTGGTCACCCACGCTGTCGCCGGACGGGCGGCACTGCGCGTACGTCTCCGACCGCGGCGGCCGCCCGCAGGTGTGGGTGCAGCCGGTCGGCAGCGACCTGGCGTTCCTCGTCGACACCGGCGAGGCGCCGGTCGCGGCCGTCCAGTGGTCGACCGGCGGCGGCTGGCTGGCCTGCTCGGTCGCGCCCGGCGGCGCGCCCCGGCACGAGGTGTGGCTGGTCCGGCCGGACGGCTCCCAGCTGCACCAGGTGGCCGGGTTCGGCGCGGACACGGCCGACAACATGCGGTGGCTGCCCGGGCGCTCGCTGCTGGCGCTCACCGAGAACCTGACCACCGCCCTGCTCGTCGACCCGGTCACCGGCGACCGGGCGGTCGTCGGCACGGGCGAGCTGATCTCGCTGCTCGACGTCGCGGGTGACCGCGCGCTGCTCCGGGTGGGCCCGCGCGGGAGCCGGCACATCGCGGTCCGCGACCTGGCCACCGGCGTCGACTCGTACGTGACGGCGGGGGAACAGGCGGTCTTCGGGCCGGACGGCACGACGATCTACGCGCGGAGCGAGACCGGCGAGTTCCCGGTGCTGATCCGGGTCGTCGACGGCGCGGTCGAGGTCATCGCCACCTCCGCCAACGCCGAGGCGGAGTCGTTCACGATCACCTCGGACGGCCTGCGGGCCGCGGTGTTGTGGAACGTGCGGGGCGGCGAGTCCGAGGTGTCCCTGGTCGATCTGACGGAAATATCGTGGCAGCGGCTGGCCCCGCTTCCCGGTTCGGTGGTCGGCGGCCTCGCTTGGAGTCACGACGGCTCGGCGCTGGCCTTCACGGCGGAAGGACCCGGGCAGCCGCACGGAGTCTGGGTTTCCTCCACCGATGGCCTCGTCCCCGTCTCGGCCGAACCGGCGGCACCCGACGCGGTCCGGCCGACGCTCGAGACCTTCGCCGCCCACGACGGGCTCACGCTCACCGGCTGGCTGTTCCGCCCGGCCGGCCCGGGGCCGCACCCGACAGTCCTGTGGTTCCACGGCGGTCCCGAAGCCCAGGAGCGGCCCGGACACGGGCCGCTCTTCCAGTCGCTGGTGGCCCGGGGCATCGCGGTCTTCGCCCCCAACGTCCGCGGCTCCTCCGGTTTCGGGCGCGCCTTCGTCAACGCCGACAACCTCGGGCTCCGCCACGACGCGATCGAGGACGTCCGCACCTGCGCGACGTACCTGACCGGCGCGGGCGTCGCCTCACGCCTGGGCATCATGGGCCGGTCGTACGGCGGCTATCTGACCCTGGCCGCGCTGGTGAGGTTCCCCGACCTGTTCGAGGCCGGCATCGACGTCTGCGGCATGTCGAACTTCGCCACGTTCTACGAGCACACCGAGCCGTGGATCGCGGCCGCCGCCGTCTCCAAGTACGGCGACCCGGTGGCCGACCGCGACCTGCTGGCCGACCTGTCGCCGATCACCCGGATCGACCGGCTGCGCACCCCGCTGATGGTCGTGCACGGCGAGAACGACAGCAACGTCCCGCTCATCGAGGCGGAGCAGGTGGTGCAGGCGCTGGCGGCCCGGGGCGTACCCCATAAGTTCCTGCTCTTCCCCGACGAAGGTCATGAGCTGCTGCACCGCTCGTCGCGCGCCGACTACCTGCGTGAGACGGTCGACTGGCTGACCACCTATCTGTTCTGACCGGGCTTTTGTGATGACCGGGCGGCGCGGCCTCGATTCCCCGCCGCCCGGACGATCTCAGTTGTCGCTGCCCCGCGCCCAGCCCCGGGCGCCGCGGGCGGCCGAACCGACCAGGTCGGCGGCGCCGTTGGCGGCCTTGCGGGCGAAGGTGACGAGCGGGTCGCTGGAGTCCCGGAAGCCGTCGCGGTAGCTGGCCGCCGCCGCCTTGACGTCGGCCGTGACCGAGGCGTCCCGGTCGTCGTCGCGGCGCGGGTAGTCGCCGCCCAGGATCCGTCCGTAGTCGCCCGAGTCGACCCACTTCTGCAGCTCGGCGGCCCGGGCCACCGGAACCGGCTCGGCGCTGAACGCCGTCATGCCGATCTTGTGGATGCTGTCCCGCAGGTCGCCGCCGCCCTCGTACTCGGCGGCCTGCGCCAGGAACGCCGCGGTGTCGATCTGGGAGAGGTCGCCACCACCGGCCTGCTTCATGAACAGCCGCAGAGAGGCGGCCGGATCCTGCGCCGCGAGCAGCGCCGCCCGGTCGGCCGACAGCTCGGCCTTACGCCACCACTCGTACATGGCCGCGATGATCGCCCGCAGGGCGATGGCCCCGACCGGCAGCCAGCTCACGCTGGTCACCCACCGGGTCAGCACGGTCATGATCGTCTGGTAGACGGCGTGCCCGCTGCGCACATGCCCGATCTCCCGCCCGAGCAGGGTGCGGAGCTCCTCGTCGTCGAGCTTCTCCACGGCCGCCGTGCTGATCACGACGAACGGCCGGTCCATGCCGATCGCCTTGCTGGTGATGATGGGCGACTGACTGACGTACACCTCGGGAAGCTCTTCGACGTCGAGCGAAGCCGCGGCCTCCCCGAAAAGCGCGTGAACCCGCGGGTATTGCCCCTGACCGACCCGGATGGCCCCGGCCAGATACGACAGGCGGAACCCCCGCTCGTTCCACATGCCGAACAGCCCACGAACCACATCATCGAACCCGCGAAGCTCCCGCAGGGCGGTGAGAGCCCCCCGGTCGGCCGGATGCTCCCAGGCCCGCGAACTGATCCCCGTCAGCACGACCCGGCTCCGGCTGGGCAGATTGTCATCCTCGATGGTCATCGCGACCCTCTCTCTCCGTGATCGTGTTCGAGAGTCCCGCACGGCCACCGGCCCGCACATCCGCTCAGAGCCGGAAACCTCCCCACCCCTCTACGACTTTCGGCCGAGCCGGTAGGCCGCCGGCCCTGTAGTCGCGTCACGGAGGAGCGGTGACGTGAGACGTCGAGTGGTACCGTATTGAGTACAATTCCTGGGAGGCTCCGTGACCGCCGCCATCAGCGCCAGCGAGGCACGAAAGACCTTGTTCCCCTTGATCGAGCGGGTCAACGCAGACCACACCCCCATCGAGATCGTTTCCAAGCGTGGCAACGCCGTCCTGGTGAGCAAGGAGGATTGGGACGCGATGGTGGAGACCAACTACCTGCTCCGATCACCGGCGAATGCCAAGTGGCTGGCGGAGAGCGTCGAGCAGTGGCGGGCCGGTCGGGCGACAGAGCACGAGCTGAGTCCTGACGAGTGAAACTCAGCTGGACCGACCGCGGCTGGGATGACTATCTCTACTGGCAGACTCAGGACCGCAAGACACTCAAGCGGATCAACGTGCTGATTGCCGACATCAAGCGAGATCCAGAAGGTCAGGGAATCGGCAAGCCCGAGATTCTCCGGAACTACCTCGCCGGCCTGAGGTCCCGTCGCATCGACGACGAGCACCGCCTGATCTACGCGGTGGAGCCGAAGGAGCTCACGATCATTTCCTGTCGGTACCAGTACGAGTAGGCCGGCCGAGCAGGGTGGCCAGGGAAGTCGCGGGGTGGCCGGTCAAGGTGGGGATGTCCGTGGTGACTTCGGCCAGCTCGCCGGCGGCGATGGCGGTGTACGTGCTCACCCACGCGTCGAGCTGCCAGTCGGGGGCGTTGTAGGGGCGCCTCGACTCGTACGCCTCCTCGATCGTCTCGTTGTGGAAGCGGGCCGGATGGCCGGCGGCGGTCAGGGCGGCGGCGGCCTCGGTCATGGTCAGGGATTCGGGGCCGGTCAAGGTGTACGTGTGGCCGGCGTGGCCGGTGGGGTCGTTCAGGATGGCCGCCGCGGCGTCGGCGATGTCGTCCTGGGCCACGAAAGCGGCCCTTCCGTTGCCGGCGGGGCCGCGGATGACGCCGTCGTCGCCGACCATGAACGGGAGGAAGTCGGCGTAGAGGCTGTCGCGCAGGAATGTGAAGGGCAGGCCGCTTTCGCGGATGTGCTCCTCGGTTGCCCAATGGTCGCGGGCCAGGGTGAATGTGGCCGTCGGTGAGGCGCCGGCGAACGAGATGTAGACCAGGTGGCCGATGCCGGCCGCGGCCGCCGCGTCGACGAAGGCGATGTGCTCGGCGACCCGGCCGGGGGTCTCGGCGGCCGAGACCATCAGGACCGTGCCGGCGCCGGTCAGCGCGCGCCGGACGGCCTCGCCGTCGTCGTAGGTGGCTACCGCGACCTCGTGGCCGGCCGGAGCTCGGGAGGCGTCCCGCACCAGCAGGCGCAGGGGAGTGTTGGTCAAGCGCCGCACCACTCGGCCGCCGAGGCGGCCGGTTGCTCCCGTCACCACGATCATGGGGTCAGCCTACGAGTCCAGGTAGCGCAGGATGGCCAGGACCCGGCGGTTGTAGTCGGAGGCGGCGGCCAGGTCGAGTTTGTCGAAGATGGCGTTCACGTGCTTCTCGACGGCGCTCAGCGAGACGTGCAGGCGCTCGGCCACCGCGGCGTTCGTGCAGCCCGCCGCCATCAGGCGCAGGACGTCGTTCTCGCGCGGGGTGAGGCGGGTCAGACCCGAAGACCGGGACATGAGCTGCCGTACGACCTCGGGGTCGAGCGCGGTCGAGCCGGCCGCGACCCGGTCCAGGGCGTCCAGGAAATCCTCGACCTGGGCCACCCGGTCCTTCAGCACGTAGCCGACACCGTCGGAGCGGTCGGCCAGCAACTGGGAGGCGTAGCGCTTCTCGACGTACTGGGAAAGGACCAGCACCCCGGTCGACGGCCAGCGCCGCCGGATCTCCAGGGCCGCGCGCAGTCCGTCGTCGGTGTCGGTGGGCGGCATGCGGACGTCGGTGATCACCACGTCCGGTTGCTCGGCGGCCACGGCGTCGATCAGCGCCGGCGCGTCGGCCACGGCGGCCACCACGACGTGACCCTCGTCGGCCAGGAGACGGATCAGGCCCTCGCGCAGCAGCGTGGAGTCCTCGGCGAGCACTATGCGCACGGCAGCGTGACCCGGATCGTGGTGCCGCCGCCGGGCGGGCTGTCGAGCTCGAAACGGCCGTCCAGCGCGGCCACCCGGTCGGCCAGGCCGCGCAGGCCGGAGCCGTCGAGCGAGGCGCCGCCCACGCCGTCGTCGACGATCACCATCTCCACGCCCGGGGTCAGCCGCACGGTGATCACCGTAGCGCCGGCGTGCTTGGCCGTGTTCGTGATGGCCTCGCACGCCACGAAGTACAGGACGGTCTCGATCGGGCGCGGCGGGCGTTCGGCCAGGTCGTACGTGACACGGACGGGCACCGGGGAGCGCTGGGCCACCATGGTCAGCACGTCGTCGAGGGTGCCGTGCTCCAAAGCGGACGGATAGACCCGCCAGGCCACCTCGCGCAGCTCGTCGATGGCCCGCTGGGCGTCGTCGTGGGCCTGCGCGAGCAGCTCGGCGGCGCGGCCGGGGGAACGCCGGGCCCGGCCCAGCAGCATGCCGAGGGCGACCAGCCGCTGCTGGAGGCCGTCGTGCAGGTCGCGCTCGATGCGTCGGCGCTCGGCGTCGACCGCGGCGATCACGCCGGCCCGGCTGACCGTCAGCTCGGTGATGCGCTGTTCCAGCTCCTCCCGGGTGCCCGCGGCCAGCAGCGTGCGGAGCAGCCGCCGGTCCAGCGCCACCGTGCTGGCCATCGCCTGCAGGTCGAGCAGCAGCAGCGCCGAGCCGAACAGGATCTGCTCCAGCAGCTCCACGAGCGACATCTCGCCGGTGGCCACCGCGCGCACCACGATGCCGGCCAGCACCACGCCGACCAGCAGCATGCCGACGGTCAGCACGCCGAGGACCGCCGGCAGCAGCCGCGCCGCGAGAAACCGGAAGGCGTGCCGCGCGTCGAAGCGGACCGGTCCGGCGCCGAGGCGCCGGCGTTCAAAATCGGCAAGCCTTCCGGCGTACGGGTGAAGAGCCGGCCGAAAACCCGAGACCACCGCCACCGCGAGGAACAGGGCCTCGACGACCCCGCTCAGCGCCCCGGCGGTGACGGTGCGGATCAGTCGGACGAGAGCCACGTCAGCCATTCTGCCCGCGCCGCCATCGACTGCCGGCGAAACAGACGACCAGGAGGACGCAGGCGGCGATCACCAGGTTCTGAAGGATGCCCACATAGGACTCGACGGCGGTCCAGTTGGCGCCGAGCGCGTAGCCGGCCAGCACGAAGGTGGCGTTCCAGACGAGGCTGCCGAGCGTGGTGCAGAGCAGGAAGGTGGGCATCCGCATCCGTTCGACGCCGGCCGGCACCGAGACGAGACTGCGGAAGATCGGGATCATCCGTCCGAAGAAGACGGCCTTGGCGCCGTGGCGGGCGAACCAGGCTTCCGTACGGTCGAGGTCACCGACCTTGACCAGCGGCAGCCGGGCGGCGACGGCCCGGACGCGGTCGCGGCCGAGCGCGGCCCCGATGGAGTAGAGGGCGACGGCCCCGACGACGGAGCCGAGCGTGGTCCAGGCGATCGCGGCGACCACGTTCATGCGCCCTTGCCCGGCGATGAAGCCGGCCAGGGGCAGGATCACCTCGCTGGGGATCGGCGGGAACAGGTTCTCCAAGGCGACGGCGAGGCCCGCGCCGGGCCCGCCGAACCGTTCGACCAGGTCGGTGACGAAAGAAGTCATGGAACGACCGTAGAAATCGGGCAGCCCCCGGACCATGAGGGCGGCCCTCGTCTTACCTGGGGAAAACCGCAGGGTGTACGGAGTCGTCGAGGACCCGGGCGGTGGCCAGCGAGTCGGCGAAGCGGGCGGGGTCGAGGTCGAGCCCGCCGGGAACCCAGGAGAGGCCGGGCCCGGCCATGGCGGACAGGATCTCGTCCGGGGTCATGCCGGCCGACTGGAGGAGGCGTACCTCCCGGGGGTTGATCGCGGGTGGCAGAGGACCGTTGCCGAGGTCGGTGCCGTAGCGCACCTGACCTCCGTACGACCGGAAGAGCCGCAAGTTGGCGACGGCGGTGACCGACGCGGGGGTTGGTTGTCCCCAGCCGTGGATGTCGAGGGTGCTGATCCAGGTCATGCGGGCGGCACAGTCACGGGCGAGCCCGGGGTCGAGCGGCTCGGTCCAGGGGGTGTGCGCGAGAAAGGAGGCGCCGGCGTCGAGGGCGAGGCGAACGGTGCCGGGCCCTTCGGCATGAACGACCATCGGAAGACCCTGCTCGGCGACGGCAGCCATGATCGCGGGCGAGAGCAGCGGCCCGCCGGCGTGGGCGGTGACCTTGACGAGCGTGGCGCCGAGCGCCTTGGCCTCGGCCACCGCCTCGACGGCGTCGGCGGGGGAGCGGAGCTCACGCCAGCTGCCCCGGGGCGCCCATGAGCGATCGCTCGGATAGCCCCCCGGCGCGATAAGGAACGCTCCGGCATATCGGATATGAGGCATTTTGCGACGCTCGGATTCCTGGGCGAGGGCGGCCACAGTGGACGGCTCACCACCGAGATCCCAGACGCCGGCGATGCCCCCGGCCCGCACCGTAGCGAGATCAACCAGCGCAGAGTGCACATGCGCGTCGACAAGCCCTGGCAACAGCGTCCCTGGCAACCGCCGAACCTCATCGGCTTCGTGCGCCGCGCCGGCTTTGTGCGCCGCGCCGGCTTTGTGTGCCGCGCCGGGTTCGTGCGCCGCGCCGGCTTTGTGTGCCGCGCCGGCTTTGTGCGCCGCGCCGGGTTCGTGCGCCGTGCCGGGTTCGTGTGCTGCGCCGGGTTCGTGTGCTGAGCCGGCTTCGTGTGCTGCGCCGGCTTCGTGCGCCGCGCCAGTGCTCCTTCCAGGCGACAAATCCGAAATATCCGGTTGGGGGGAACGGGGTGGAGTGGGGCGGGATGGAGTGGGGCGGGATGGATCGGAAGGAGAAGGGGCTGGGCGCAAATCGTAAATGTCTGGATGTGGGGCCGTGGCGGAGCGCGGGATGGCGCCGTCTTGGGGCGGCCGCATGGTGCCGCACCGGTGGAGGGCGGCTCCGATGTGGAGGTGGCCCGCCCACCAGATGGAGTCGGCGGTCAGAGGGCGGGTCACAGGAGGTCGCGCAGGACTGACAGGCCGTGGTGGACCTCGGCGAAGCTGGTGCTCAGCGGGGCCGGGCCGATGCGCAAGCCGTCGGGGCGGCGGTAGTCGGGGATCACTCCCGCCGACCAGAGGGGCTCCAGGAGCTGTTCGAAGCCGGGGCGCTTCAACGTGATGTGGCCGCCCCGGCGGGCAGGGGTACGCGGGCTGACCACCTCGACGCCCCTCGGCGTCAGCCACTCGTCGGCCAGGTCTAGGACGTACGAGGTCAGGAGCAGGGACTTTTCCCGTACGGCCTCTATACCGGCCTCCTCCAGGACGTCCAGGTTGGCGTGCAGCGGGACCATGGCCAAGATGGGCGGGGTGCCGCTGAGCAGGGATCTCGAACCCTTCGCGGGCTCGTAACCCGGGCCCATCTCGAACGACGCCCGGTGGCCCATCCAGCCCTGGATCGGTTGGTGGAGCTCGTCGAGCAGGTCGGCCCTCATGAAAGCGAACGCGGGCGCGCCCGGTCCGCCGTTCAGGTATTTGTACGTGCAGCCCACGGCCAGGTCGACGCCCCACGCGTCCAGGGCGATCGGCACCGAGCCGGCCGAATGGCACAGGTCCCACATGGTCAGGGCGCCCGCCTCGTGGGCGATCCGGTTGATCTCCTCGATGTCGGCCAGCCAGCCCGAGCGGTACGCCACGTGGCTGAACAGGACCAGGGCCGTGCGCTCGTCGACCACCTCCGCAACCTGCGCCGGCTCGACACCGGCAACGGGATCCGTCGGAATCCACACCAGCTCCAGGCCACGCTCGGCCGCTATGCCCTCCAGCACGTACCGGTCGGTGGGGAAGTTGTCCGTGTCCAGCACCACCCGGCGGCGGCCGGGGCGGGCGTCCACCGCGGCCCGGGCCAGCTTGTAGATCAGCACCGTCGTCGAGTCGGCCACCACCACCTGGCCCGGGGCGGCGCCCAGGGCGATCGCGCCCAGGCGGTCGCCCAGCGTGATCGGCCACTCCAGCCAGCCGTCGGTCCAACCCTGGATCAAGCGGTTCGCCCATTGCGTACGGATGAACTCGTCCATCAACTCGGCCGTGGCCGCCAGCGGCCGGCCGAGCGAGTTGCCGTCCAGATAGGAGGCCAGGCCGTCGGCCGGGAGGAAGCGGTCGCGGAAGTGCGCCAGCGGGTCGGCCGCGTCCAGGGGGAGAGGGTCGGTCAACTTGTGGCTCCGATCTCGGTACGTACGGCGTACAGCTCGGGAAAGAACGTCAGATCCAGCGCCTTGCGCAGGAAATCGACGCCGCTGGACCCGCCCGTGCCCCGTTTGAAGCCGATCGTGCGCTCGACCGTCTTGAGGTGGCGGAAACGCCAGAGCTGGAAGTTCTCCTCCAGATCGACAAGTTCTTCGCAGGCCTCGTACGCCTCCCAGAAGCGCTCCGGGTCGCTGTAGATGCGCACGAAGACCGGCACGAGGTCCTCGTCGAAGTGGTGCGGGTCGGCGACGTCGCGGTGCAGCTGCTCGGCCGGGATGTCGTGGCCGTGACGCGACAGGTAGCGCAGGAACTCGTCGTACACGCTGGGGGTCTCGAGGGCCTCGACGAGCAGGTCGCGGGCCGTCTGGTCGTCGTCGAAGAGCGACAGCATGCGGCGGTCCTTGTTGCCGAGCATGAACTCGACCGCGCGGTACTGGTACGACTGGAAGCCCGACGACGTGCCGAGGAAGGAACGGAACTCGGAGTATTCGCTCGGGGTGAGCGTGGCCAGCACCGACCACTGCTCGGTGAGGGTGCGCTGGATGTGTTTGACCCGGGCCAGGCCCTTCAGGGCCGGGCGCAGATCGTCCTTGGCCAGATGGCGCTGGACGGCGCGCAGCTCGTGCAGCACCAGCTTGAGCCAGAGCTCGGAGGTCTGGTGCTGCAGGATGAACAGCAGCTCGTCGTGGTGCTCGGGGACGCTGACCGGGTGCTGAGCGCCGAGGATCTCGTCCAGGTGCAGATAGCGGCCGTACGAAAGGTTGACCTTGAAGTCACGGACGATGCCGTCCTCCATCGGTCGCTGGTCAGGTGCCATCCCTGAAGGGAATCACACGACCTCAGACATTGGCGAGTGACCCGTTGGTAAGGATCGGACCCCAGTACACCCACTGACCGTCGTGGCGGACGAAACGGCTCCGCTCGACCATGTCGCCGGGCTTGCCGCGATCGGTGTAGTGGGCCCGGAACTCGACGATCCCCTCGGCGTCGAACATGCCGCCCCGCTCCGTCTCGAGGATCTCCAGGCCGGTCCAGCGCAGGTGCCGGTCGGGATCGATGCGCTCCGGGCGGGTCTTGGGATGCCAGGAGCTGAGCACGTACGCCTCGTCGTCGCGGGCGAAAGCGGAGAACCGTGACCGCATCAACGCCTCGGCCGTGGCCGGCTTGCCGCCCCGGTGGATCGGCTCGCAGCATTCCGCGTACGGCAGGCCGCGCCCGCACGGGCACGCGGTGGTCGTCTTCTTCGCCATGGCTCCATTTAACCGCTGATCATTTTCCGGCAACGTTCCAGCTCGGCGATCGTCTTCTCGACAGCTTCGACCGCGGTCGCGGTGCCGGTGCGGATGCCCTCGACCTCGGCGTCGATCCGGTTGGTGGCGGTGGCGGTCTGGCTGGCCAGCTGCTGCACCTCGCCGGCGACGACAGCGAAGCCCTTACCGGCCTCGCCGGCCCGGGCGGCCTCGATGGTGGCGTTGAGGGCGAGAAGGTTGGTCTGCTTGGCTATGGTGGCGATGAGCTGCACGACCTGCTCGATCTCGGCGCTGCCGGCGGCCAGCCGCTCGATCACCGAGGCGGCGGCCCGCGCAGCACGCACCGCCGCCTCGGTGGCGCTCGCCAGATCTCCGGCGAGCCGCTGATCCGCATCGGTCATCGCGCCTCCCCTTGCACCTCCACGGTCTCATCGTCGGCCCCGGTCCGTCCGTCATTCCGCGTGATCGGCGTCTTCCGACGGCCCCCTGCGTTCAGCGCAGGGCGCGGACACCGTCGGCCAGGTATGGGGAGAGGCGGGCGGCCAGGCCGGCCAGTTCGGCGCGGTCGCCGGCGGAGAGGTCATGCTGGTAGTGGCCGAGCCCGGCCAGGCCGTGGCGGACCAAGCGGCCGGCGTCGGCATGGCCGCGGCGGGCCAGGCCGGGGTCGGCGTCGGCAGCCAGCAGCAGGGCGGCGCGCAGCCGGGTGCGGAGGTCGCCCCCGGTCAGCACGCGGTAGGCGCCGCGGCGCACCTCCACGCGGGGTTCTGCGAGCAGGAGCCAGAGGTCCCCGGACAGGTGGCGTCCGCGCAGGGCGTTCGCAGCCTCCCGGACGACCGTCGGTGACAGGTCGCGCAGAAGGGCGGTGACCGCCGGGACGGGCAGGCTGTCGACGGCGGCCAGGGCCCGCACGGCGGCGGCCCGGATGCGCGGGTCGTGGTGCGAGAGCAGCGGCGTCAGCCGGGCCTCGTCGGCGTAGTGGCCCACCTCGCCGAGGCCGGCGACGGTCGCGGGGGTGGGGCCGGCGGCGACCGCGGCGCGGTAGTGGGCGACGGGGTCGGTGGCCCGGCTCCGAGCGTAGGCCCGGACCAATGGGGCCGGGTCGTCCACGAGGGCGGCCACCTCGTCGTCGAGGCTTAGCCGGGCCAGGCCCACCAGCGCGCTGAGGCGCACGCCGGAGTAACGCGACCGCACGAGGAGCCGGAGCGCGGCGACGTCGGCGGTGGCGCTGACGGCGTCGACGCCGCGCAGCCGGATGAGCGGGTCCTTCGCGTGCACGGCGAAGTGCACGAGCTCGTCGTGGGTCCAACGCCCGAGGTCGGCCCCCACCTCGAAGGCGAGACGTCGCTCGCGCTGGTCGCGCGACCGGACCAGGACGCGCCCGAGCTCGTCGAAGCGTTCAGCGAGCGCCTGCCGCAGGCGCGTCATCACCCAGCCGCCCCGATGGCGCGCGGCTGTATAGGCGGCCATGGGCAGCGCGAGGGGCAGATGACGAGCGAGATCCGACGCGAGGAGCTCCGCGACGGCGACTCGGGCGGGCTCCCGGACCTGGGAAACCCAATCGCCGCAACGCAGCACGATGAAGGACAGGAACACGGCCGCGGCGCCCGGCCGGGCCAGTGCGACGACCGCGCGCTCTCGGACTCGGCCGTCGCGGCTCATGGTGGCCAGGGCGGCGGTGAGCGGAGACGGACGGTCGAGGAAAAAGGACTCGGGGACGAGAACCGGTGAGTGCCCATACGCCCGGCGGGAACGGATGTCGAGGTCGGCCAGCAGCCTTGGGCGGTGGACGAGCTCGGCCGGCTCGACCCGCCCGTCGGCCAGGGCCGGCAGGAGGGCGTCGAGGGCCTCGCCGCCCCGGTTCGCGGCTCGGCGCATGATCTCGTCGGAGGAGAGCGCGGTCTCGGTCACCGCGCCATGGTGGCGCATGGGCGAGGTGGCCGTGCGCTGGTTTTCGGCGGACGGGCGTTATGGAACCGTGGTGTAAGAGATGACTGCTCATTCGTCGCGGAGAGCGATCACTTAACCGCTTCACGTCGGAAGAAGCCGATACGCGGCGCAACAATCTCGAAACATGATCGACTCGTTCGATGACGGGATCTGAAATTCTCGACGTCATGGGCTGAAAAATCTGCAAGCGCCCGTTCAGAAATTGCAGGCTGCTGACGTAGGCTGTCGGGCGTGACCAAACGTCTGGCCGAAGTGGCCAAGAAGGCGGGCGTCAGCGAGGCGACCGTCAGCCGGGTGCTCAACGGGCGCAGCGGCGTCTCCGAGGCCACCCGCGCGTCGGTGCTGACGGCGCTCGATGTCCTGGGCTATGAGCGGCCCACCAAGCTGCGGGGGGAGCGGGGGCGGCTAGTCGGGCTGGTGCTGCCCGAACTGCAGAACCCGATCTTCCCGGCGCTGGCCGAGGTGGTGACCGCCTCGCTCGCTCAGCGCGGGTTCACCCCGGCCCTGTGTGCCCGGACCATCGGTGGCGTGCCCGAGCGTGACTACATCGAGATGCTCCTCGACCACCAGGTCTCCGGTGTGGTGTTCGCCGGTGGGTCCTATGCGCTGGCCGAGGCCGAGCACGGGCACTACAAGGCGCTGACCGACCGGCGGATGCCCGTCGTCATGGTCAACGCCGGCGTCAACGACCTGGGCTTCCCGCACATCTCCACCGACGACGCGGTGGCGGTCGAGCAGGCGTACGGCCATCTGAAGTCCCTGGGTCACGAGCGCGTGGGCATGGTGATGGGGCCGGAGGACCACATGCCGTCGCGCCGCAAGCTGGGGGCGCTGGTGAAGATCGCCGGGTCCGAGGGTGAGGACTGGTTCGTCGAGCGCACCAACTTCTCGATGGAGAGCGCCCGCCTGGCCGCGGCCAAGCTGATCGAGCGCGGCGTGACCGGCATGATCTGCGCGAGCGACGTGCTGGCGCTCGGGTCGATCCGGGCCGCGCGCCGGCTGGGGCTCGACGTGCCGGCCGACGTGTCGGTGGTCGGCTTCGATGATTCGGCCCTGATGACCTGCACCGATCCGCCGCTGACGACGGTGCGCCAGCCGATCGAGATGATGGGGCAGGCCGCGGTCGACCTGCTGGTCAACCAGATCGAGGGCAGCGGCGTCGAGCCGGACGAGCTGCTCTTCGAGCCCGAGCTGGTCGTGCGGGGGTCGACGGCGCCGGCCAAGCGCTGAAACTCGAGAACTGAGAAGGGCGAGCCCGTGAGGGCTCGCCCTTTTGTGTGCCCGGAAGTGTCTGGGCTCACAATCTCGACATCTGCCGGTCTTGCAGTCGTGTTTTTTCAGTGAACGATCGAAACCTTGCCGAAACAGGTCGGCCTAGTTACAGTGACTCCACTCACTTCCCGCACATGCAACTTATCGATAGCCATGGATACACCCGTTCCCGAAGGGATGGACAGATGTCCACACCGCAGTACCGGAAGGTCGCGGCCCTGGCGCTCGCGACCGGCCTGGGGCTCAGCAGTCTGGTGGGTTGCTCCACGAAGGGCGACGACGACTCCGGGACCGACGCCGCCGGCAAGACCACGATCACCGTCGACTGCCAGCCCGTCGGCGCCCAGAAGGAGCTGCTGGCCAACTGGAACGCGGATGTCGCGGCGTTCGAGAAGGACAACCCCGACATCACCATCAAGAGCGTCAGCGTCGGCGAGCAGTGCAACAACCCGCCGGACTTCACCGCCCGCCTGGCCGGCGGCACGATGACGGACGTCTTCTACGGATATATGACCGACCTGTCGCAGGTGCTCGACTCCGGTCAGGCCATGGAGATCACGTCGCTGGCGAACAAGGACACCATTCCGACCTGGGACAGCGTCGACCCGGCGCTCAAGGAGGTCTTCACCGACGGCGGCAAGCTGTACGCCGTGCCGGTGAAGAACTACTCGATGGGCCTGGTCTACAACAAGGCGCTGTTCAAGAAGGCGGGCCTCGACCCGGCGGCTCCGCCCAAGACGTGGGCCGAGGTGCGTACGGCGGCCAAGAAGATCTCCGCTCTCGGCGGCGGCATCGCCGGCTTCTCCGAGTACAGCGCCGGCAACACCGGCGGCTGGCACTTCACCGCCGAGATCTACTCGCAGGGTGGCCAGGTCCTGAGCGAGGACGGCAAGAAGGCCGACTTCAACAACGCCCAGGGCAAGCAGGTCCTGCAGAACCTCAAGGACATGCGCTACGGCGACAACAGCATGGGCAGCCGCCAGCTGCTCCAGTGGGGCGACCTGCTGACCAACGCCGGCGCCGGCAAGGTCGGCATGTTCATCGGCGCGCCCGACTCGACCCAGGCCATCGTCAGCCAGTTCCAGGGCAAGTACGAGGACTGGGCCATGGGCCCGATGCCCGGCCAGGACGGCGCGGCCAAGGCGACGCTCGGCGGCGGCGAGGGCTACTTCTTCAAGAAGGGCCTCACCGACGACCAGGTCAAGGCCGGTCTGAAGTGGCTGGCGTACCAGAAGCTGACCCCGGGCAAGGGCCAGTTCGACTACGCCCGGGCCAAGCCGCAGAACTACCCGGTCGGCCTGCCCCAGCCGCTGCTGTTCACCAACGGCAGCGAGGCCCAGAAGCAGGAGCTCGATCTGCGTAAGGCCAACGCCAACCTCGACACGGCCAACTTCGCGCCCTTCGAGGAGAACCCGGTCGCGATCAAGGGTGAGCCGCGCAACGCGCAGGCGATCTACGCGGTGCTCGACTCGGCGATGTCGGGCGTGCTGACCAACCCGAACGCCAACATCGACGAGCTGCTCAAGACGGCCGAGACCAAGGTCAACCAGCTCCAGGCCGCCGGTAGTTGATCCACCGTGTACGGGGGCCGCGAGGCCCCCGTACACCGACCAAGCAGGAGCTTTCCTTGGCGATCATGACTGCGCCGAGTAAGACCAGGCAGCAGAGCCCCGCCGCCGCCAAAGCACCCTCAAAACGAGGCCGCCGCTTAAAAGACAACCTCACCGGGCACGCGTTCCTGATCGGGGCGGTCGTCTGCTTCGCCCTCTTCATGTGGTTCCCGATGATCCGCGGCATCGTGATGAGCTTCCAGCGCACCCGCCGCGGCGAGACGACCTGGGTCGGCTGGGACAACTACACCCGCATCATCGCCGACCCGAGCTTCTGGACCGCCTGGAAGAACACGTTCGTCTTCACCCTGCTGGCCCTGGTCCTGGGCTATCTGCTGCCGTTCTTCGTGGCGATCCTGCTCAACGAGTTCCGGCACTTCAAGGGCTATCTGCGGGTCCTGGTCTACCTGCCGGTGATGCTGCCGCCGGCCTCCGCGCTCTTCCTGTTCAAGTACTACGCGTACGACCCGAGCGAAGCCGGCCTGTTCAACGCCATCCTCAAGTTCCTCCACCTGCCCACCTCGGAGTGGATGCAGTCGCCGAGCATGACCATCCCGGCCATGGTCATCGCGTCGACCTGGATGAACATGGGCGGCGCGGTCCTCATCTATCTCGCCTCACTGCAGAATATTCCGGGTGAGTTGTACGAGGCCGCGGAGCTGGACGGCGCGGGAATCGCGCGCCGCGTCTGGAACGTGACGATCCCGCAGACCCGGCTCATCCTGGCCCTGCTGGCGATGCTCCAGATCGTCGCCACCATGCAGCTGTTCATCGAGCCGCTGATCCTGGCCAACGGCGCCGGCACGCAGGACTCGGCGACCTCGGTGGCCTACCTGATCTACCAGCACGGCTTCTTCCAGAACGACCTCAACGGCGCCGCCGCGCTCGGCGTGATCATGCTGCTGGTGCTGGCCGCCTTCAGCGCGGTCTACGTGCGACTGACCACGAAACAGGACTGAGACGATGACCCGTACCCTCATCTCGCAGGCGCAGCTCCGGCGGGGCCGCGGCCGGTTCCTCTACTGGGCGGTCCTCGGCGTCGTGGTCCTCGGGTTCACCCTGGTGTTCCTCGGGCCGCTCTACTGGATGGTCACCGGCGCCTTCAAGTCGGGCCAGGAGATCGCGCAGACGCCGCCCACGTTGTGGCCGCGCGATCCCGAGTCGCAGAACTACGCCGACGCGTGGAACAACCTCGAGCTGGGCAAGCTCATGTTCAACACCTTCTACTACGCGGCCGGCGCGGTCTTCTTCCAACTGGTCTTCGACACCGCGGCGGCGTACGCCCTGTCGAAGCTGCGGCCCGCCTTCGGCAACGTCATCCTGGCCGCGATGCTGGCCACCCTGATGATCCCGGCCATGGTGCTGATCGTCCCGCAGTACGTGACGGTGATCGACCTGCCGATCATCCACGTCAACCTGCTCGACTCGCCGTGGGCGATCTGGCTGCCGCTGGTCGCCAACGCGTTCAACATCTTCCTGCTCAAGCGGTTCTTCGACTCGATCCCCGAGGATCTGATCGCCGCGGCCCAGGTGGACGGCGCGTCGCCGCTGCGCACGCTGTGGTCGATCATCCTGCCGATGTCGCGGCCCATCCTCGGCGTGGTGTCGATCTTCGCGGTGACCGCGGTCTGGAAGGACTTCCTCTGGCCCAAGCTGGTCATGCCGTCACCGGAGACGCGCACGCTCAGCGTCGGCATCTACGCCTTCGCCGGCGGCACCCCGCAGAACGTGGTGATCGCCGCCTCGGTCATCGCCGCGATCCCGACCGTGATCATCTTCCTGATCTTCCAGCGGAACATCATGTCCGGCTTGACGACCGGCAGCCTCAAGGGCTAATCCTCACAAAACGGACAACGGGCGGCTGGGATCAACGGCCGTCGGACCCTGCATGCACAGAAAGCGGGCAAAAAGTGTCTCACCAAGACTCCCAGTGGTGGCGCGACGCGGTGATCTACCAGGTCTATCCGCGCAGCTACGCCGACGCGGACGGCGACGGCGTGGGCGACATCGCGGGCATCCGGGCCCACCTGGGACACCTGGCCGACCTGGGCGTCGACGCGATCTGGATGAGCCCCTGGTACCCGTCCCCGATGGCCGACGCCGGCTACGACGTGGCCGACTTCCGCGACATCGACCCCGCCTTCGGCACGCTGGCCGAGGCCGAGGCGCTGGTCTCCGAGGCGCACGCGGCCGGCATCCGGATGATCGTCGACATCGTCCCGAACCACATCTCCAGCGAGCACCCGTGGTTCAAGGCGGCCCTGGCCTCGCCGGACGCGAAGGAGCGCGACTACTTCTGGTTCCGTCCGGGGCGGGGGCCGAACGGCGACGAGATGCCCACCGACTGGGTCGGCGAGTTCGGCGGCACCACCTGGACCCGGGTCCCCGACGGCCAGTGGTACCTGCACCTGTTCACCCCCGAGCAGCCCGACCTCAACTGGGACCACCCCGACGTGCGGGCCGAGTTCGAGAGCATCCTGCGCTTCTGGTTCGACCGCGGCGTCGACGGCATCCGCATCGACTCGGCGGCCCTGCTTCTCAAGGACACAAGCCTTCCCGAGGTACGCCAGGGCGAGCCCCATCCCTTCCACGACCTTGACGGCGTGCACGACGTGTACCGGGCCTGGCGCCGCGTCGCCGACGAGTACGGCGGCGACCGCGCCCTGATCGGCGAGGTCTGGATGCCGGAGGTGGAGCGGTTCGCGAACTACCTGCGCCCGGACGAGCTGCACGCGGCCTTCAACTTCGATTTCCTCGGCTGCGCCTGGGACCCGGCGCTGATGCGCGAGTGCGTCGACCGCACCCTGCACGCGCACGAGGCGATCGGCGCCCCGGCCACCTGGGTGCTGTCCAACCACGACGTCACCCGGCACGTCACCCGCTACGGCCGCCAGGACACCACCTTCAGCTTCGACAACAACCTCGACGGCACCCCGGTCGACCTCGAGCTGGGCACCCGCCGGGCCCGGGCCGCCGCCCTGCTGTCGCTCTCGCTGCCCGGCGCCACCTACATCTATCAGGGTGAGGAGCTCGGCCTCTGGGAGAACGAGAACATCCCGCCCGAGCAGTACCAGGACCCGATGTGGGGCCGGCGCGGGCACAGCCGTGACGGCTGCCGGGTGCCGCTGCCCTGGACGGGCGACACCGAGCCGTTCGGCTTCACCACCGGCACCCCCTGGCTTCCCCAGCCGGCCGAGTGGAAGGACCGGACCGCACAGGCACAGACCGGCGACCCGAGCTCGATGCTGGAGCTCTACCGGTCGGCCATCGCCCTGCGCCGCGCCGAGGCCGGGCTGCACCAGCCGGCCATGGCCTGGATCGACGCGGGCGAGAACGTGCTCGCCTACACCCGCGGCGACAGGTTCGCCTGCGTCGTCAACATGTCCGGCGCCCCGATCGCCCTGCCGGACCACGAGACCCTTCTGCTCGCCAGTGGCCCTCTCGACGGTGACCGCCTCCCCCCGGATACCGCCGTCTGGCTGCGCCTGCGCTAAATCCCCGGCGGTCGGCTGCCGGGGGATCCACCCCCTCGGCAGCCACCGGCGAGCAGAAGAAGGGGGCCTTTCACGGATGAAAGGTTCGCTCCCGAGATGAAGAAACGGCTCCTGGCCGCCTTAGCGGCGACCGGCCTCGTCGCCACCGTCCTCATCGCACCTTCCCCCGCCAGCGCCGCCGGCCCCAACCTGGCCGCCGGCAAGACGTTCAGCGCCAGCAGCTACACCGACGTCTACCCGGCCGGCAACGCCGGTGACGGCAACGCCAACTCGTACTGGGAGAGCAACAACAACGCCTTCCCGCAGTGGCTCCAGGTCGACCTCGGCACGGCCACGCAGGTCAACCAGGCCGTGCTCAAGTTGCCCCCGGCCAGCGCCTGGGCGACCCGCACGCAGACCCTGACCGTCCAGGGCAGCACCGACGGATCCTCGTTCAGCACGCTCAAGGCCAGTGCCGGCTACGTCTTCAACCCGGCCACCGGCAACACCGTGACCATCGACTTCACCGCGGCCGCGGCCCGCTTCGTCCGGCTGAGCATCACCGGCAACACCGGCTGGTCGGCCGGTCAGATCTCCGAGCTCGAGGTGTACGGGCCGGTGTCCGGCGCCGACACGCAGGCGCCGTCCGCTCCGGGCAACCTCGCCTACACGCAGCCGGCCACCGGCCAGATCCGGCTCACCTGGGGCGCGTCGTCCGACAACGTCGGCGTCACGGGGTACGACGTGTACGCCAACGGCGTGTTGCGCACCAGCGTCGCCGGCAGCGTCCTGACCTACACCGACACGCAGCCGGCGAGCGCGACCGTCTCGTACCAGGTGCGGGCCAAGGACGCCGCGGGCAACGTGTCGGCCGCGAGCAACACGGTGACCCGTAACGGCACGTCCACGCCGGGCAGCAACCTGGCCGTGGGCAAGCCGATCGAGGCGTCGTCGGTGGTGCACACCTTCGTGGCCACCAACGCTAACGACGACAACACCGCCACCTACTGGGAGGGCAGCGGCTATCCGGCCACGCTGACGGTCAAGCTCGGCGCGAACGCGGCCGTGTCGTCGGTCGTGGTCAAGCTCAACCCGGACAGCTCGTGGGGCACCCGGCAGCAGACGTTCGCGATCC
Organism: Actinoplanes sp. NPDC000266; assembly: GCF_042899005.1. NCBI lineage: Bacteria > Bacillati > Actinomycetota > Actinomycetes > Micromonosporales > Micromonosporaceae > Actinoplanes > Actinoplanes sp. NPDC000266. The sequence continues at coordinate 727,548 of NZ_JBIAZI010000004.1, read as the reverse complement.
TCGGTCGCGACCAGAGCTCGTCGTCCTACACGACCATCGCCGGCGCGGCGGCGTACACCTTCAATCCCGCCAGTGGCAACAGCGTGACCATCCCGGTCAGCGCGACCACCGCCGACCTGCGCCTCTCCTTCACCGCCAACAGCGGCGCGCCGAGCGGCCAGGTGGCCGAGCTCCAGGTCATCGGCACCGCGGCGCCGAATCCGGACCTCACGGTCACGGGCGTCTCGTCCTCGCCGGCCTCGCCGGTCGAGACCGACACGGTCACGCTGTCGGCGACCGTGCGCAACGCGGGCACGGTGTCCAGCGCGGCCACCAACGTCAACTTCTACCTGGGTACGACCAAGGTCGGCACCGCCAACGTCGGTGCTCTGGCCGGCGGCGCGTCGGCCACCGTCACCGCGTCCATCGGCGCTCGCGACGCCGGCACGTACCAGGTCGTGGCCAAGGTCGACGAGGCCAACACGGTCTTCGAGACCAACGAGGCCAACAACTCGGCCACCGGCTCGCTGACCGTGACCCCGGTCAGCAGCTCCGACCTGGTCGCCTCGGTGGTTTCGTGGTCGCCGGGCAACCCGACGGCCGGGCAGACGGCCACCTTCTCGGTCACCCTCAAGAACCAGGGCTCGGCGGCGTCGGCCTCCGGGGCGCACGGCGTGACCGTGACGATCCTGAACGGCTCGTCCGTCGTGAAGACGCTGACGGGCTCGTACAGCGGCACGCTCGCGGCCGGCGCCTCCTCGCCGGCGATCAACCTCGGCACGTGGACCGCGGTCAACGGGCGCTACACGGTCCGTACGGTCGTCGCCAACGATGGCAACGAGCTGCCGGTCAAGCAGGCCAACAACACCAGCGAGAAGTCGTTCTTCGTGGGCCGCGGGGCCAACATGCCGTACGACTACTACGAGGCCGAGGACGGTCAGACCGGTGGCGGCGCGGCCGTGGTCGGCCCGAACCGGACCGTCGGCGACCTCGCGGGCGAGGCGTCGGGCCGCAAGGCCGTGACGCTCAACCAGACCGGGGCGTACGTCCAGTGGACCACCCGCGCGGCCACCAACACCCTGGTCGCCCGGTTCTCCATCCCGGACGGCACCACCAGCTCGATCAACGTGTACGTCAACGGGTCGCTCAACAAGACCCTGCCGCTGACCTCCAAGTACGCCTGGCTCTACGGCAACGAGACCGCGCCGCAGAACTCGGGCACCGGGCCGCGGCACATCTACGACGAGGCGAACATCCTGCTCACCGGCTCGTTCCCGGCCGGCAGCACCATCAAGCTGCAGAAGGACTCGTCGAACAGCGGCGCCATCGCGATCGACTTCATCAACCTGGAGCAGGTCGCGCCCAAGGCAAACCCGGACGCCTCGAAGTACGTGGTGCCGGCCGGCTTCGACCAGCAGTCGGTGCAGAACGCGCTCGACACCGCCCGGCAGGACACCACCAAGCTGGGCGTCTACCTTCCGGCCGGTGACTACCAGACCTCCAACAAGTTCCAGGTGTACGGCAAGTCGGTCCGCGTGGTCGGGGCCGGCCCCTGGTACACGCGCTTCTACACCCCGTCCACCCAGAGCGAGACCGACGCCGGCTTCCGGGCCGACAGCACGGCCAACGGGTCGACGTTCGCCGACTTCGCGTTCTTCGGCAACTACACGATCCGGATCGACGGGCCGGGCAAGGTCTTCGACTTCGCCAACACGGCCAACATCACGATCGACAACATCTGGGCCGAGCATGTGGTGTGCCTCTACTGGGGCGCCAACACCGACAACATGGTCATCAAGAACGCCCGGATCCGGAACACGTTCGCCGACGGCGTCAACATGACCAACGGCAGCACCGGCAACCTGGTCGACAACAACGAGGCCCGGGCCACCGGCGACGACAGCTTCGCGCTGTTCTCGGCGATCGACGCCGGCGGCGCCGACGAGATCAACAATGTCTACAGCAACCTGACGTCGATCCTGACGTGGCGCGCGGCGGGCATCGCGGTCTACGGCGGCTACGCCAACACGTTCAAGAACATCTACATCGCGGACACCCTGGTCTACTCGGGCATCACCATCAGCTCGCTCGACTTCGGCTATCCGATGAACGGGTTCGGGGCCAACCCGCCGACGGTCTTCGACAACATCTCGATCGTCCGGGCCGGCGGTCACTTCTGGGGCGCGCAGGTCTTCCCGGCCATCTGGGTGTTCAGCGCGTCGAAGGTGTTCCAGGGCATCCGGGTCTCGAACGTCGACATCGTCGACCCCACGTACTCGGGAATCATGTTCCAGACCAACTACGTGGGCGGGCAGCCGCAGAACATCGTCCAGGACACGGTCTTCACGAACGTGACCATCAGCGGCGCCCAGCGCAGCGGTGACGCCTACGACGCCAAGTCCGGATACGGCATCTGGGCCAACCCGATGCCCGAGTCCGGGCAGGGCCCGGCGGTCGGCTCCGCCACCTTCACCAACCTCCAGTTCAGCAACAACTACCGGGACATCGAGAACCCCACCAGCACCTTCACCATCATCCGGAACTGACCCTCTCCCTTTGGGGCCCGCGATCCGTCCCCCGCGGGCCCCATTCCGGCCGTTTGATGCGTATGTTCTGGATGTGGAGCGAATCGACCTGCCGGACGGGCGCACGATGGAATACCTCGTCGAGGGGCCGACCGGCGGGCTGCCGCTGGTCTTCCACCACGGCACGCCGTCGGGGGCGGTGCGCTACGAACCGGTCTTCGCCTCGGCGGTCCGGCACGGCCTGCGGATCATCATGCCGAGCCGGGCCGGATACGCCGGGTCGTCGCCCCATCCGGGCCGGCGGGTGGCCGACGTCGCGGGCGACGTGGCCGCGCTGCTCGACGGGCTCGAGGCGGCGCATTTCGTGACCATCGGCTGGTCCGGGGGCGGGCCGCACGCGCTGGCCTGCGCGGCCCGGCTGCCCGGCCGGTGCCTGGGCGCGGCCCTGATCGCGGGCGTGGCCCCGTACCAGGCGCCGGGGCTCGACTGGCAGGCCGGCATGGGCGAGGAGAACATCGCCGAGTTCGGGGCGGCCGCTCAGGGCGTACCGGAACTCGATCGGCTTTTGACCCAGATGGCCGAAGGCCTGGCCCGGGTGACCGGGTCCGACGTGGCCGAGGCGTTCGGCGACCTGCTGTCGGGTGTGGACAAGGGCGCGCTGACCGGCGAGTTCGCCGACTATCTGGCCGAGTCGTCGCGTTATTCGGTGTCGGCCGGCATCGCCGGCTGGCGCGAGGACGACCTGGCCTTCCTGTCCGACTGGGGCTTCCGCGTCGAGGACATCAAGGTGCCGGTGGCGGTCTGGCAGGGCGGCGAGGACCGCATGGTGCCGCCCGCGCACGGGCAGTGGCTGGCCACCCACGTGCCCGGGGCCGAGGCCCACCTGCTGCCCGGCGAGGGACACCTGTCGCTGCTGGCCGGCATCGACGCTGTGGTGGAGAGCCTGCTCGCGCACAGCAACTCCTGATTTCTCCGTTATTTTCCCTGGCGCTCAGTAAAGATCCGAATATGTCTCGGATCTCCGGTCTGGTCGGCAACCTCAGCGTGCGCGCCAGCCTCACCCTGCTCGTGGTGCTCACCGGCATCCTGGCGATCGCGGTCGGCCTGCTCAGCCTCAGCCGCATGTCGACCGTCGCCGAGAGCGGCCGCAACATCTACTACGAGGCGCTGCTGCCCTCGCGGGACGTGGCGACGATCCGGGAGAAGGTCTGGACCGTACGCTTCGAGGCGCTCACCGCCGCCACCTCGGCCGACGCCGAGCTGAAGACGGCGGCCCAGAAGCGGATGACCGCGGCCCAGGACGTCATCGACGAGACGATCACCGCCTACAAGGCGCGCGACGTCGACGACCAGCAGCTGACCGCGCTCAACTCCTTCGCCACGGCCTGGGGCGAATATCTCGGCCTGCGGAGTCAGGCCGACACGCTCCAGGCGGCCGGCAAGACCGCCGAATGGTACGAGCTGCGCAAGAACCAGCTGGCGCCGAAGGTCGTCGAGTCGCTCGAATATCTGGAGACGCTCAGCTCGGTCAACGTGGCCGCGGCCGACTCGGCTCTGACCCACGCCGAGGACAACTACAACGCGGCCCGCGTGGTCGTCCTGGTCGTGCTCACCGTCGGCCTGATCGTGGCCGTCCTGCTCGCCCTGTTCATGGCCAACGGCGTCATCCGCCCGCTGCGGCAGTTCCGCGACGTGCTGAACGCGGTGGCCGAGGGCGACCTGACCCGCAAGGCCGACATCAACACCCGCAACGAGTTCGGCGACATGGGCAGCGCGCTGGGCCGGGCCACCGAGAAGATGCGCGCGGCGGTGGGCGCCCTGGCCGGCGGCGGCGACGCCCTGGCCACCCGGGCCGGCCACCTCCAGGAGGCGTCGTCCACCCTGGTCAACGGCGCCGACCGCACGTCGGGCGAGGTCCACTCGATCGGTGGCGCGGTCGACGAGGTCAACGCCCGCGTGGGAGCGGTCGCCACGGGAGCCGAACAGATGGGGGCGGCGATCCGCGAGATCGCGGTCAACGCGGCCGAGGCGGCCAGCGTCGCCCACGAGGCGGTCAGCGCCTCCAGCACGGCCGAGGAGCTGATGAACCGCCTGGGCCGCTCCTCGACCGAGATCGGCGACGTGGTCCGGGTGATCACCTCGATCGCCGAGCAGACGAATCTGCTCGCCCTGAACGCGACGATCGAGGCGGCCCGGGCCGGGGAGAGCGGCAAGGGCTTCGCGGTGGTCGCGGGCGAGGTGAAGGACCTGGCCCAGGAGACCACGAAGGCCACCGAGGACATCGGCCAGCGGGTGGCCGCCATCCAGGCCGACACCGGAACGGCGGTCGACGCCATCACGACGATCGCCGGCATCATCGGCCGCATCAACGAGTTCCAGACCACGATCGCCTCGGCCGTCGAACAGCAGAGCGCGGTCACCAGCGGGATGGCGGCCGACCTGACGGCGGCCGCCGACGGCGCCTTCCAGATCGGCTCCGGCATCAGCCAGGTGACGGAGGTCGCCGACGAGAACCGCCGGGCCGCCCACGCGACGAACGAGGCCGCGGCCGACCTGACCCGGCTCAGCGACGACCTCCAGCAGATGGTCAGGCAGTTCCGGTACTGACCCGCTTGGCCACCCGGCCGCCGTAGAGATAGCGGCCACCCTCGAGGAACGTGAGCGTCGAGTGGGAGCCGCCGTCCGGTTCCGCGGTGATGAAGGTGTCCCCGTCGAGGGCGACGTACCGGTCGGTGGACACGACGTCGCCGAACCGCGCGGCCAGCCCGTGCGGGGTGGAGGTCACGTCGAAGCCGTCCTCCGCGACCACCACGTCGTAGGTGGCCAGCGGGTACCGGTAGCGTCCCGCGAACTGTTCCGGTCCGGGCTGCGGTGGGTGGACCGGCGGCGTCGGCCGGGCCGGGACGGTGAGACCGGTGAGCTCACCGACGATCCGGTCGAGCACCTCGTCGAAGAAGCTCCGGTAGGAGGAGCTGTTGACGCTCATCGCGACGACGAGATCGTGACCGGGCACGACCCGCCACTGCGTCGCTTGCCCCATCGTTTCGCCGTCGTGGCCGACGACGGCGGTGGCGTCCCAGTCGTACAGGATCGGACCGAGCCCGCGCTGCTTCGCACCTCGTTCCGGAACGCCCGGCAGGTCGAGCTGCGCCTTCACCAACGCGCTCTGGCCATCGTCGAGGAACAGCCGCCCGAAGCGGACCAGTTCCCGCGGCGCCACGAAGAGCGCGCCGCCGGCCGGCCCGATCGAGCGGGGCAGCTGCCACTGCGGGGTCAGCTTGCCGTTGATGTGACCGGCCGCGGCCCGGAAGAGGATCGCCTCCTCGGCCAGCAGGGCAACATGCCGCGCGCCCAGAGGCTCGACGATCCGCTCGCGGACGACCGCCTCATAGGTCGAGCCGCGCAGCCGGGCGACCAGAGCCCCGAGCACGCTGAAGCCGGAGTTGCAGTACGAGAAGAGGGCGCCGGGCGGAGCGATCTGCTCCGCGTGCCCGCCAAGGTGAGCCAGGTATCGGTCCAGCGCGTCGTCCCCGCGCCCGGTGTCCTCGAACAGGTCGCCGTCGAAGCCGCCGGTGTGCGTCAGCAGATGCCGCACGGTCACGGTCTCGGTGGCCTCCGGATCGACGACCGAGAACTCGGGCAGATAGCGCCGAACCGGTTGGTCGAGCTCGACGAGCCCGTCCGCGACGAGCTGCATGACCAGCACGGCCGTCCATATCTTGCCGACCGACCCGGTCTGGAAGAGGGTGTCCGGCGTGGTGGCCACCCCGGTGTCCACATTGACCACGCCGGTGGCCGCCTCGGCCAGCTCACCCCGATGCCCGACGGCCACCGCCGCCCCGGGAACGCCATGCCGTTTCGCGGCTTCCCCGATCCAGCCGTCCAGCTCCGCAAGCAACGACAACGCGCCTCCTCATCGACGGCCGACTGTCCACACCCTATCGACGCCGCCCTTTCCGGACCGCCCCGCGCAGGCATGCGAAAGGGCGGCCGGACTATCCGGCCGCCCTTTCATGTGGTCGCCCTCTCGGGCGCCATCCGTTACCTCGGGGCGACGCCCTTGCCCTCTCCGGCGTCAGCCCTCAAACCTCCACGGGCGACAACTCCGGCAGAACCTCGGGCTCGCGCTTCTCCTCGACCACGGCGCGCCGGCCCGTCGGAACCAGCAACGCGACCAGGAGCGCGGCCGTGGCCACGGCGGCCAGGATCAGGAACGACGTCGTGTAACCGGACTCGGCGGGCAGGCCGGCCGGGCCGGGGTGGCTGGTGACGATGGAGCTGACCACCGCGGTGCCGATCGAGGCGCCGATCGTGCGGATGTTGGTGTTCATGCCGCTCGCGGCGCCGGTCTGGTGGCGGGGGACGGCCTGGACGATCAGGTTGATCATCGAGGAGTAGACGAGGCCCAGGGCGACGCCGAAGACCGCGCCCGCGATCGACAGGGACCAGCGGTCGCCGTGCTCCAGGGCGAAGGACAGGGCGGCCAGCGCGCCCAGCGCCGAGCCGATCAGAAGCTGCACCTTGCCGCTGAGCCAGCGGGTCAGGGGACCGCTGAGCGAACCGAACACGGCCATCATGACCAGCATCGGCAGCATGATCAGGCCGGCCTCGGTGACCGAGGCGCCGAAGCCGTAGCCGGAGGCCTTCGGGACCTGGACGAGCTGGGGCAGGAAGGCGAAGACGCCGAACATGGCCGCGCCGAACAGCAGGGCGACCAGGTTGGTGGTCCAGACCGCGGGCAGGCGCATCATCCGCATGTCGATCAGCGGGTTGGCCGAGCGGACCTCGGCCAGCAGCCAGGCCGCGAACAGCACCACCGCGGCCGCGAGCAGGCCCAGGGTCTTCCCGGAGGTCCAGCCCCAGCTGGTGGCCTTGCTCAGCGGCAGCAGCAGGGCGACGAGCCAGGCCGAGAGCAGGGCCGCGCCGACCCAGTTGACCTTGCCGGGGGTGCGCACCGGCGACGGCGGCACGAACCGCCAGGCGGCGACGCCGACCACGGTGACCACGAACATCGGGATCCAGAACAGCCAGCGCCAGTCGAGGGCGCCGACGATCGGGCCGGCCAGCACGATGCCGAGGCCGCTGCCCGTGGCGATGACGGCGGCCAGGACGCCGACGGCCGAGGAGACGCGCTCGGCCGGGAACTCGTCGCGGATGATGCCGAACGAGACGGGGAAGACGGCGCCCCCGAGGCCTTGGAGGACGCGGGCGATGATCAGCACGGTGACGTTGGGCGCGATCGCGGCGATCAGGCAGCCGACGGCGATCGCGGCCAGCGCGACCAGCAGCGTGCGGTCCTTGCCGAGCATGTCGGCGATGCGGCCCATGAGCGGGGTGGCGACCGACGCGGACAGCAACCAGGCGGTGAGCACCCAGGTGACCGTGCCGGCGGACGTGTGCAGGTCCTGCTGGATCGTCGGCAGAACCGGCGTCACCAGCGACTGCATGAGCGAGAAGGCCGCCGCGGCGGCGGCCAGCACCGCGAAGGTCGTTCGCGGTGTGCTCTGATAAAGTCGAGGCATGCCTCCAGATTAGCGGAGGGGTGCCTCCGGTTCGCAACCGCCGGAGGGTGTGAGGAGGGTCTCCATGACTGACGTGCCTGTCGCGGTGCGCCGGCCGCAGCGTGCCGACGCGCGGCGCAACTTCGACGCGCTGCTCGCGGCCGCACGCGACGCCTTCGCCGAGCACGGCACCGACGCGTCGCTGGAGGACATCGCCCGTCGGGCCGGCGTGGGCATCGGCACGCTCTACCGCAACTTCCCGACGAGGCAGGACCTGTTCGAGGCGGTGTACGTCGAGGAGATCGACCAGCTGCGCCAGGTGGCCGAGAAGGTGTCGTCACTGCCGCCATGGCAGGCGCTGAGCGCCTGGTTGGAGCAATTCGTCCGGTACGCCGTGACGAAGCGCGCGGTCATCGAGGCGCTCAACCGCGAGTCGGAGATGTTCCGCTCCTGCCGGGCGACGATGTACACGGCCGGCGAGCCCCTTTTCACCCGCGCTCAGGAGGCGGGCCAGGTCCGCCCCGACGCCAGCTTCGACGACGTCCTGCGCATGATCTCGGGTTTGACCGGAGGCGCTTTCGTCGACGACGCCCAGCGCGAGCGGGTGCTGGGCTTCGCCCTCCACGGCATCCGGGGCTAGAGGCGGACGGCTTCGCCGGAGCGGGCGCTGCGGCGGGCGGCGTCCAGGACGGTCATCGTCCGTACGGCGTCCTCGGGGTCGACCGGGACCGGGGACTCGTTGCGGACGGCGGCGGCGAAAGCCGGGTAGTACGTGTCCCAGCGGCCGCGCTCGGTCGGCACCTCGGTGCCCTCGTCGCCGCGGAAGATCTTGCCCTGGAGGGGCTCGGCGCCCCACTGGTCGCCCAGCTCGGCCGGCGACTGGCCGCCCTTGAGCAGGTCTTCCTGGATGTCGATGCGGCCGTCGAAGCCGGTGATGAAGGCGCCCGTGGTGCCGACGACCCGGAAGCGGGGTCCCGGGGCCGGCTGACGCCAGCTGCCCCACAGGTGCGACTCCACGCCGCCGACGTGATGCAGCGCCATGAACATGTCGTCGTCGAGTTCCCCGTTGCCGCGCATCTCGGCGTACACCCGAACCGCCGGACCATGCAGCAGCAGAGCCTGATCGACCAGATGGGATCCGAAGTCCATCAGCGTGCCGCCGCCGGCCGCACCGACCTTGCGCTGCGGCTGCCACCGCTCGAAGCGCGACTCGAACCGCCGGATCTGCCCGAGCTGCCCGTCCGCGATGAGCCGCCGCAGCGTCAGCAGATCGGAGTCCCAGCGCCGGTTCTGATAGACGCTGAGCTTGACGCCTTTCTCGTTCGCGGCCGCGACGACCTCACGGGCGGCCCCGGCGTCGAGCGCGAAAGGCTTGTCGACCACGACGCTGAGCCCGTGCGAGATCGCCTCGAGCGCGAGCGGCGCGTGCGTGCTCACCGGCGTCGAGATGGTGACCGCCTCGGCCCCGGCCGCCGCGATGTCGGCGATCGAGTCGAACGCCGCCGCCTTCGGGTGCTGCTTACCCAGCTCGGCCCGGCGCTCCTCGTTGGTGGTGACCACACCGAGAAACTCGATGTTCGGCGCCGACGCGATCAGCGGGGCGTGGAAGATCCGCCCACCCGAGCCGTACCCGACAAGCCCGAACCGCACCGCGTCACTCATACGGAAAAGCCTGCCACATCCCCCTCCGCGCCCGGCCCTCGGTCCGCTCGGTCATCGGCTTGACGGCCATCCTAGTCGTATGACAGGGTGCTTCGTGACAATGGGATCGCGTCGTCGTCGCATCGGCAGGGCCTGGCATGGCACGCTTAAGGCAGCATCTGCCGAAAGATGAGGCGATCCTATGAGCGTGGCCATGCTGGAGCACCCGGAGCCGTGGAGCGAGGACGAATACTTCGCGCTCGGCGAGACGGCGAACCGGGTGGAGCTGGTCGATGGGAGCCTGTGGGTGAGCCCCGCGCCGAGCAAACGCCATCAGCACATCGCCTTTCTGCTCGCGAGGGGCCTCTATGGCGCCGCCGAGCGAGCCGGTCTCCTGGTTCTGCAGGACGTCAATCTGCGACTTGCCAGTGGGCGCATCCTTCAGCCGGACCTCGTCGTGGCCGACACCGATGACGCCGGAAATGCCGTGGAGGCCGCCGAGGCCAAGCTGGTCGTCGAAGTGGTGTCGCCCAGCAACGCGGGGACGGACCGGCTGCTCAAGCCTCAGCTCTACGCGGCGGCCGGCATCGGCTGGTATCTGCGCGTGGAGCAGCCGCGCGACTCGGTCGAGTTGCACCTGGAGCGGCTGGCCGGCGCTCACTATGTTCCGGCCGTGATCGCGGGCCCCGGCCAGGCGCTCGTCTCCGAGGAGCCGTTTCCGTTCGAGCTGGAGATAGCTTCCCTGCTGGACCGGCGGCGCCGCGGCTAGATCAGGCGGCGCTCCGGCGGCGCGCCGGCGCGCGGGGGCGATCTCGGCCACGGGACGATTGCCCCGGGTGATGACCACAGTCTCGCCCCGCTCGATGGCGTCGAGCAGGTCCGAGAAATTCCGGGACGCCTCGGTGGCGGTCATGGTCCGCATGGATCGACGTTGTCCGACGATCAGATTAGTCTCACGCGGCGACCGGGTGGGTCAGGGGTGAGTACGTCTCGATGCGGTTCTTGCCCAGAGTCTTCGCGGCGTACATGGCCATGTCGGCTCGGCGGGTCAACTCCTTGACTGTTATGCCGGGCTCGCTGTGAGCCACGCCGATGCTGGCGCCGACCGTTACCGTGGCCGCGCTCAGTGTGATGGGGGCCGAGAGCAGGGTGCAGAGGTCGGCGGCGATCTCGGTGGCTTCATAAGGGCCGGTCAAGAGCAGGGCGAACTCGTCGCCGCCGAAGCGGCCGGCCACGCCGGGGGCGGTGGACAGGCGGGTGGCGATCTCCTGGAGGAGCTCGTCGCCGGCGGCGTGGCCGTGGGAGTCGTTCACCTTCTTGAAGTCGTCCAGGTCGATGTTGAGCAGGGCGACCGGGCCCGGGCCGGCCAGGGCCGCGGCGACCGCGCGCAGGAACTTGGCGCGGTTCGGTAGCTGGGTCAGGTGGTCGTGGTGGGCGCTGTGCTCCAGCTCGGCGTGGGTGCGGCAGCCTCCCTCGGCCAGCACCACCTGGTGGGACAGGGTCCGGAAGGCGTCCAGCACCTCGGGCGGGACCGCGCGGCGGCCGGCCACGGCCACGGCCAGGTCGGCGTCGATGGTGTGGACGTGCCACGCGCGGAAGCCCGGGAGCAGGGACTTCAGGTCGTCCACGTGGCCGAGACGGTGGCCGCGCAGGCCGGCCGGGACGCCGGCCAGGTTGGTGATTCGCAGGCCATCGGTGTCGCGGCGGACCACCAGCATGGCGACGCCGGGGTTGAGGGCGATCAGCTCCTCGGAGGCGGCGCGGCCGATCTCGCGGATGCGGGCGATGTCGGTGACGCCGAGCATGGACGAGCCGGCGCGGGCCAGCAGCGCCTCGCGGGCGACCGCCCGTTCCTGGCGGCGCAGGGTCACGTAGATGCCGCGGGTCAGGAAGGCCATGAGCAGCAGCTGCGGAATCAGGACCAGGACGTTGCCCGAATGCCAGGTCAGCTCCCGGCCCAGCGACTGTGGCGAGATCGCCACCGCCGCGGGGTAGGCCAGCGAGGCGAGCAGCAGGCGCAGCGCCCACAGGGTTCGTGAGCCGTACAGCGACAACACGACGGTGGAGGCGAGGGCCAGGGCCAGGCCGCCGATCGGATCCTTCAGGCCGGAGCCGCCCAGCGTGATCAGCACGGGGACCAGGGGCAGCGTCCACCAGCTGGAGCGCTCACGGGCGTACGTCGCCAGCAGCACGACGAGAAGCGCGACGATCGCGCCGGCCGAAAGGCCGAGGTAGCCGGGGGAGTGACCGGCGTTGCCGATCTGGGTGGCCTGGGACAGCAGCCCGGCCGATCCGACGGCGAGCGCGGCGAGCCGTGTGCGTTTCAGGGTGTCCCGGGGGATCCTCACCGCGACACCATCGACCGGCGCTGCGACGACATGAGTACGTTGCGTGATCCTTCCTGTCGGATGAGTGACCGGGACCCGGCTCCGAAGCGTTTCATGCGTCAACATTTGCCGCATGAAGCAGATGGAGCGCACCCCCTGGGCCGACCTCGACGGCCAGCCTCGCGAGCTGACCGCGATGCTGCTGGCCGCGCTCGAGGCGATGGGCCGCCACCCGGAGATCCGGCGGGTCCGTCGTACGGCCCGGGAGGCGCTGCGCCCCGAGGCGGGCTGGCGGATCCTGGACGCCGGCTGCGGCGCCGGTGACGTCGCCCGCCGGCTGGCCGGCGAGACCGGGGGCGAGGTCATCGCCCTGGACGTGTCGGCCGCGACCATCGCCGCCGCCGTCGAGCGCCACGACGGCAGCGAGGTGCGCTACACGGTCGGCGACCTCGCCTCGATCGACCTGCCGGCCGGCAGCGTCGACGGGGTCTGGTGCGAGCGGGTGCTCCAGCACGTCGACGACGCCGACCTGGCCATCGCCGAGCTGATCCGGGTGACCCGGCCCGGCGGCCGGCTGTGCCTGATCGACACCGACTGGACGTCGCTGGCCTTCGACGGGGTGCCGCCGGCGCTGGCCCGCACGGTCATCGACGACATGCACGGACGGCTCACGCCCCGGCGGGCCGACATGGGCCGCACGCTGCGCCGGCGCCTGGTCGGTAAGGGCCTGCGCGAGGTCGGCGCGATCCCGGTGACGTGCCTGTTCCCCGACCCGGAGTCGGCCGCGGTGGTGTTGCCCATGCTCAACCCGGGTGTGCCCGAGGATTCCTGGATGACGGCCCCGGGCGTACGGGAAAAGTGGTTTTCGCATGTCGAGGCCGCGGGCGCCCGCGGTGACTTCCTCGCGGTTCTGACGATCTGGGTCGTCACCGGCACGGTCTAGGAAGCGTGGCGCCAGAACTGTTTCTTCTTGACGTCTCGGACCACGATGCCCAGCCGCCCCAGCTCCTCGCGCAGGTCGCGCAGCTCGTCCTCGTCGCCCGACTTCAGGGCCTTCTGCCGCTCGGCCAGGATCGCGTTGGCGGCGGGCGAAATGTCCGGTAGATCGGGCACCCAGCGGCGATAAGCGGCCAGATAGGGGTCCTCGTCCGCCCACGGCACGCCGTGCTCGGTGAAGGCGGCTCGCACGTGCCGAGACATCAGAAGGGTGGGCTCCCGGGCCAGTTCCTGGCCGGTGCGCCCGAGTAACACGAGCTTGTCGCGGTCGGGGAAGGCCACCGCGATGTCGGCTCGCGGCACCACCCGCCGGTGGCCGGGCCGGGTCAGCTCCACCTCGGCCGTCGACACCCGCACCTTCAGCGACTCGGCGTCGACCATCGCCGCCAGCACCAGCCCCAGGATCACCCCCAGACCCGGCGTGACGTACGTCGTCACCACCGAGGGCAGCTCCTCGATCAGCCCGAACGGCCCTGGCAGCCACTCGACGCCGCCCAGCAGCCGCAGCAGGAGCGCCGCGCCGAAGCCGAGCGCGGGCGCCGTGATCCACACCAGGGTGCGAAGCCACCACGGGGTGGGCACAGTCGTCGTCACGTCCTCATCTTTCAAAAAAGGAGCGCCGGCGAATACCGACCGAGGGCGACGCGACGTAGACCAAAGTCGACTGCCCCTCCAGAAGCGTCACCGGTAGCGTCGGAGAGGTGATGCGCCGCTGGCTCGTGGAGCTGACACTGGCCGCCGTCGCGGTCGTGCTCGGCGTCTTCTTCACGGTCAACTCGATCGGCGAGGGCGATGGTTTCCCGGCCGAGGCCGAAGCCGTGGCCGGCGCGATCGCGGTGGCCGGCCTCGTCCTGTTCCGCCGCCGCCGCCCGGCCGCCCTGACCCTCGTGCTGATCCCGTTCGGCATCTTCTTCGCCATGCCGATGGGCGCCCTGCCGATCGCCCTGTTCAGCGTCGCGCTGCACCGCCCGGGCCGGCTCGCGGTGGCCCTGGCCACCCTGCACGCGGTGACGGTCGCCGTCGTCTACGGGTTCGCGCTCGGCCTCACCCGCGTCTACTACGAGAGCGTCACCTTCATCGTGCTGCTCAACGTCAGCCTGGTCGCGGTCGGCATGCTCATCCGGTCGCACCGGCAGCTGGTGGCCTCGTGGGCCGAGCGGGCCCGGCAGGCCGAGGAGGGCCAGCGGCTGCGGGTCGACCAGGCCCGCCTGGCCGAGCGCGAGCGCATCGCCCGGGAGATGCACGACGTCCTGGCCCATCGCATCTCGCTGCTCGCGGTGCATGCGGGGGCTTTGGAAGTACGCCGGGACGCCTCACCCGAGGAGCAGAAGGCGGCCGGGACCATCCGCCAGTCGGCCCACGACGCCCTGGAGGACCTGCGCACCGTGATCGGCATGCTGCGGACGCCGGGCGAGGACCGGCCGCAGCCGACCCTGGGCGACGTGCCGGCGCTGGTCGAGCAGTCCCGCGAGGCCGGCGCCGAGGTCGGCCTCACCTTCGACGGCGCCGACGGGGTGCCCGACCAGGTGGGCCGCAGCGCCTACCGGATCGTGCAGGAGGCCCTGACCAACGCCCGCAAGCATGCGCCGGGCGCGCCCATCGAGGTCACGATCAGCCGTACCGCCGAACCGGGCCTCACCGTCGAGGTGGGCAACCCCCTCGCCGCCGGCGGCGGCCGTCTGCCCGGGGCCGGAGCCGGGCTCACCGGTCTGCGGGAGCGGGTGCAGCTGGTCGGCGGCCGGCTGGAGCACGGGCCGACCCCGGGCGGCGAGTTCCATCTCAAGGCCTGGCTACCGTGGCCGACGTGATCCGGGTGCTGCTGGTCGACGACGACGCCCTCGTACGGGCCGGGCTGACCATGATGCTGGCCGCCTTCGACGACATCGAGGTGGTGGGTGTGGCGGTCGACGGCACCGAGGTGGCGGCCTCGGTGAACACGCACAAGCCGGACGTCGTGCTGATGGACATCCGCATGCCGGGCATGGACGGCCTGACCGCCACCGAGTCGCTGCGGCAGCGGCGCGACGCCCCTGAGGTGATCGTGCTGACCACCTTCGACACCGACGACCACGTGCTCCGGGCCCTGCGCGCCGGCGCCGGGGGCTTCCTGCTCAAACACACACCGCCGAGAGAGATCGCCGAGGCCGTACGCCGGGTCGCAGCCGGCGAGCCGATGATGTCGCCCGAGGTGCTGCGCAAGATGATCGGCCTGGTCGCGGGCGCGCCGGCCGACCCGCGGCGGCAGCGGGCCCGGGCCGCCCTTCAGCGGCTGAGCCCCGGCGAGGGCGACGTGGCGCGCCTGGTCGCCGAGGGCCGCACCAACCAGGAGATCGCCAATGAGCTCCTGATGAGCACGGCCACCGTCAAGGCGTACGTCTCACGCATCTTCACGAAGTTGTCGGTGACGAACCGGGTGCAGATCGCCCTGATCGTGCACGATGCCCCAATCCAACCACCCCACCACCGCCCTTGATCGGACTAAAGGCAGAATCAGTAGCCGGTCGGAACCATCCGCGACAGGAGTTGCTCGACCGGGACGCTGGCGAAGCCGATGCGGACGTCGCTCGCGCCGTACGGCAGCCAGAAGTTGCCGTCGTGGACCAGGCCGCCGCACGAGTAGACGACGTTCGGGACGTAGCCCTCGCGCTCGATCTCGTCCGGGTCGATCAGGCCCTCGGGCAGATCGGCGATGACGCGGGCCGGGTTTTCCAGGTCGAGCAGCATGGCGCCGATCGCGTAGCGGCGCATCGGGCCGACGCCGTGGGTCAGCACCAGCCAGCCCTCGCTGGTCTCGATCGGTGAGCCGCAGTTGCCGACCTGGATCAGGTCCCAGCCGCGGTGCGGCACCAGCAGCGGCTCGGCCGCCTGCCAGCGGTGCTGGTCGTCGCGCACGGCCAGGCCCAGCGTCTCGCCGTCGGAGCGGCACAGCGCCATCTTGCGGCCGCCGATGTAGCGCGGGAACAGGGCCATGCCCTTGTTGCGGGCGGCCGGTCCGTGCAGCCGGGTCACCTCGAAGTGCCGCAGGTCGCGCGAGAAGATCACCCGGCCCGAGATCTGCCGTCCGTCGTACGCCGTGTAGGTGCCCTGGTAGACGTGCCGGCCGTCCGGGTCGAGGACGCGGACGAAGCGGGCATCCTCCATGCCGTTGCTCTCGGCCGGGGTGGCCGGCCACAGCACCCGCTGGTGCAGCGGAACCGCCGGCGGGAACTGCACCGCGTACTCGTCGGTGACGATGTGCCGGATCCGGTCGATCGTCTCCTGCGAGGTGGGCCGGGCCAGCAGCTCGCCCGGGATGTGACCGATGACGTCCTCGAAGTCCTGGTCGGTGTAGCGCTCGGGCAGCGAGCAGACGACGTACGCGGCTGCCTCGTGGTCGATGCCGGCGTCGAGGAGCGCGGCCTCGAGCTGGTTCTTCCAGTGCTGCGCGCCGACCCGCTGGCCGATCATCAGGGGACCGTCGCGGTCCTCCATGCGGATGCGGTCGCCGGGGCCGAGCACGGCCGAGCAGAAGCCGATCGACGAGATGTGCCCCTCGCCGATCTGGCGCAGGCTGATGGCGACCCGCAGCTCGCCCGCGTCGAGCCCGGTCTGGTCGGGGTGCGGCACCATCGACGGGTTGCACAGCGCCGCCGCCTCGACCGCGAACTCGTGGCTGAAGTAGGCGCCGATCAGCGTGCGGGCCGTGGGGGAGAGGTCGAGCCCGTTGGGCACCCGGTGCTGGACCAGCTCGTAGTGGTGCTGGAAGACGCCGAGCAGATCGTGGTGGCGCCCGGCGAAGCGGGTCAGCACGTCGTCGAGCAGCCGGGCGATCTCGGCCTCGTCGAGCTGAAGGATGCGCTCGATGAGGCTCTGGGTGCGGTTCTTCACGCCCTGGGCGTCCTCGCCGGGCACGAACAGCTTGATCACGACGCGCCGGCCGTCCGGCTCCATGACGATGTCGTGGCGCGTGATCAGCGATTGCTCATTCATGACTGCGGTCATGCTAGGCCGCCTGACGGTCGGGTCGCGCTCCGGCTCACAAGCGTGCGGGCATGCTGCAGCGTGGACACCAGCGCGAGGGTTGATTCGGCTCCTTGGTTCACATTAGGACCTTCTACCGTCAATCCGTCATAACATCCGCCGGTTAGGGGGTCGTACATGACGGTTTGTGAGTCGTTGTCCCCGAGGAACCAGGCCACCGCCCGGAAGAGCTGCTCGTCCCAGCGGTCGTCGCCGGTGACCGCCGCCGCCGTGGCGCAGGCGTCGGCGGTGGCCGCGGCCTCGATCGGCTGCTGGTCGAAGCGGTGCTTGGGCACGCCCGGCCGCCATCCGCCGACCGGCACCGTGGACAGGTGCCCGTCGTTGTCCTGCTGCCGGCAGAGCCAGGCCAGCGACTTGAGGCCGGCCCGCAGCAGCGGCTCGTCGCCGAGCAGGTCGCCGGCCGCGATCAACACCTCGGGCAGGGCCGGGTTGCCGTAGGTCAGCTCGGGCTCGGGCCACAGCCAGTCCGGGCCGGCCGTGGGCAGGCCGATCACCGTGGCCGCGTCGGCCAGCAGCTGGGCCGACTCGGTGTCGCGCGGGTCGGCGCGCAGCACCTCGGCCGCGCCCAGGGCCGCGTACGCCATGGCCCGCGACCAGGGCGAGCGCTGCCGCAGGCCGAGCCGGAACGAGGTCATCGCCTCCCGGCGGATCCACGGCACGGCCGAGCGGGCGGCCGCGGTGCCCAGGCCCCACATGGCCCGGCCCCACCAGTCGCCGGTCGACGGCTCGTCGGTCCAGCGGCGGTCGTACGCCATGCGGTTGCGGAACGCGCCGTCCGGGCCCTGCGCGTGCGTGAGAAAGGCCAGATAACGCTCGGCCAGGCCGGCCAGCTGCGCGGTCGGGCGGGGCTCCCGGCTGATCAGCAGGAGACCGCGGGAGACGTCGTCCACGCAGTAGCCGTGCTCGCGCCGCACGATCGCGTTCCGGGCGTGCTCGAGCAGGCCGGTGTCGTCGGAGAGGCGTACGACGTGACTCCAGTCGGGCGGTGGTGCGTCGGCGAGCTGAATGGGCGGCGGGACCAGCCGGAGTCCGACCGTCATGCCGGCACCGGCGTGGCGATCGGCAGGAGGCGGCCGGCCAGGGCCTGATAGCGGGCCGCGACCGCGGGCCACCGCAGCGTCGGGCCGCCGGCCAGCCCGGTGAGCCGGCCCGGCATGCCCGGCTCGGCCAGCGCGCGCCGGATCGCCACCGCCATCGCCTCGGGATCCTGATGCGGCACCAACAGCCCGGGGCCGTCGGCCAGCAGCTCCACCGCGTGCGGGAACTCGGTCGCCACGACCGGGATCTCGGCGCCGACCGCCTCGATGAGCACACCCGAGGTGACCTGCTCGGTCGAGTCGTACGGCAGGACCACCACGTCGGCCGAGCGGATCAGCCGGGTCAGCTCGGCCTCCTCCAGGTAGGCGTCGGCCCAGACCACCTGATCGGCGACGCCGAGGGAGGCCGCGAGCTCCTTGAGCGAGTCCCGGTAGACGTCGCCGAAATGCTCCAGCACCTTGGGATGCGTGCGCCCGGCCACCGTGTAGAGCGGTTTCGGGTCGAGGTCGCCGAGCTGGGCCAGGGCGCGGATGGCCCACTCGATGCCCTTGCCCGGGCCGAGCAGGCCCCAGGTCAGCAGATGCGGCCGGTCGTGGCCCTCGCGCGGGGTGCCGGACCGGCTGCCGGCCCCGTGCGGGATCACCGAGATCTTGCGCGGGTCGACGTCGTAGCCGCCGGTCAGCCGCTGCCGCGCGGTGTCGGTCATGGTGACCAGGGCGTCGGCCGAGGCGCCGATCCTCTCCAGCACGCGGCGCTGCAGCGGGTCGGGGTTGCTGAGCACGGTGTGCAGCACGACGATGGACGGGATCCGCAGGGCGCGCAGAAGCGGCAGCACCTCGTCTCCGGCGTCGCCGGGATAGATCCCGTACTCGTGCTGGAGGATCGCCACGTCGAAGCGGTTGAGCGCGTTGGCGGCGGCCTGCCAGCCGCCCGGGGTGTCCGTGTGCCAGGTGTGCACGACGCGGGGCGCCGCCCGGTCGAGTTCGATGCCGCCGCTCACGCTGTCGCCGGCCAGCAGCCGGACGACGCCTGCGGCGCCGCCGGAGTTCAGATGCGTGGCCAGTGCGGCATTGAAGGTCGCCAAACCGCATTGGGTGGGCGGGTAGGTGCTCAAGAAGCCAAACTTCGCGGGCATGGTCGGCCTTTCCGGAAATAACCCCCGATTGCGCTCAATTCGCAATTTGACGTTAACATTCAGCTGACGATTTTGCGGTAAATGGTCAGATAGTCCTCGACCATCCGGTCGGCCGAGAAGCGCTCACGCGCCCGTTTCGCGCACGCCACGCGGTCGAAACTTCCGATCTGTCCGACTGCTGCGACCGCTTCGTCGATGTTTGCGACCAGCTGTCCGGTCACGCCCTCGTCAATGACCTCGGGCATGGATCCTTTGCGGTACGCGATGACGGGCGTCCCGCACGCCATCGACTCGACGACCGAGAGGCCGAACGGCTCGGCGAAGCGAATCGGATGGAGAAGCGCCAGTCCGGAGCCGAGGATCGCGCCGCGCTCGTCCGGGCCGACCGAGCCGAGATAGACGACCCGGTCCCCGTCGATCCGCGGCTCCACGCGCTCGGTGAAAAAGCGCCGGTCCTGCACGATCCCGCAGATGATCAGCCGCCGGCCCGCCCGCTCGGCGATGTCGATGGCCAGATCGGTGCCCTTGTCCGGGTGGATGCGCCCGAACAGGATCAGGTCGGTCCGTGGCTCGAGCTGGACCGGGAGCCCGTCCAGGTCGATGCCGTGGTGCACGGTGGCCAGATAGTCGAGGTCGGGGGAGCGGTCGCTGTCCGAGATCGCGACGAAGTGCGACCGGGCCCGGCGGTACGCCGGGAGGATGTTCGCGCCGGAGAAGCCGTGGATGGTGGTGACCATCGGGGCCGCGCAGTGCTGCGAGAAGGCCAGCGGCAGCCAGTCCAGGTGGTTGTGGACCAGGTCGAACTCGCCCGAGCGGGCCAGCGCGTGCCCCACGTGCAGGGCCTCCCAGACGCGGCCGTCGATCTCGTCGTTCTCCTCGTACCCGCTCGGCGCGACACCGTCGAGGGTGGCCTTGGTGATCGAGTCGAGGCTGGCGAACAGCGTGACGTCGACCCCGCGGGCCACCAGCCCCTCGGTGATCAGACTGGTGATCAGCTCCCAGGGCCCGTAGTGCAGCGGCGGCGTACGCCAGGCGATCGGCCCCAGCATGGCGACCTTCACGACAAAGGCCACTTTTTGGTAGTTAACACGTGCTTAGTATGCCCAGCGGTCGGAGCCGGCGTTCTCGTGTTAGACAACACGCATGACGGATCTCTGGTGGAAGAGCGCGGTCGTTTACCAGATCTACCCGCGCAGCTTCGCCGACGCCGACGGCGACGGCATGGGCGACCTGCGCGGCATCATCGAACACCTGGACCACCTGGCCGGTCTCGGCGTCGACGTGCTCTGGCTCTCGCCGATCTATCCGTCCCCGCAGGACGACAACGGCTACGACATCAGCGACTACCAGGACATCGAGCCGATCTTCGGCACCCTGGAGATCTTCGACGAGCTGCTGGCCGGCGCGCACGCCCGCGGCATGAAGCTGATCATGGACCTGGTGGTGAACCACAGCTCCGACGAGCACCAGTGGTTCGTCAACAGTCGTTCCAGTAAAGACAGCGCGAAACGCGACTGGTACTGGTGGCGTCCCGCCCGCGAGGGCCTGGAGCCCGGCACCCCCGGCGCCGAGCCGACCAACTGGGGATCGGCGTTCGGCGGCTCGGCCTGGGAGTACGACGAGAAGAGCGGCGAGTACTACCTGCACCTGTTCTCGAAGAAGCAGCCCGACCTGAACTGGGAGAACGACGAGGTCAGGTCGGCCGTCTACGAGATGATGAACTGGTGGCTCGACCGGGGCGTCGACGGCTTCCGGATGGACGTCATCAACATGATCTCCAAAGACACGTCCCTTCCGGACGGCCGCCTCACGGCCGGTTCGTCGTACGGGGACGGCTCACCGGCGTACATCAATGGTCCTCGCATTCATGAGTTCCTCCAGGAGATGCACGCGAAGGTCTTCGCCGGCCGCGACGCCATGCTGACCGTCGGCGAGATGCCCGGGGTGACGGTCGACGAGGCGAAACTGTTCACCGACCCGGCCCGCGGCGAGGTCGACATGGTCTTCCAGTTCGACCACGTGTGGGCCGACCGCGGCGACGACCCGTGGCTGCTGGTCCCGCTCCAGCTCACCAAGCTGAAGGCGATCTTCAACCGCTGGCAGGCGGGCCTGGCCGAGGTCGGCTGGAACAGCCTCTACTGGAACAACCACGATCAACCCCGGGCGGTCTCCCGCTACGGCGACGACAGCCCCGCCCACCGCGTGGCGTCGGCCAAGATGATCGGCACGGTGCTGCACCTGCACCGCGGAACGCCCTACATCTATCAGGGCGAAGAGCTGGGAATGACGAACTTCCCGTTCCGTACGATCGCCGACTTCCGCGACATCGAGGCGCTGGGCCACTACGCGCAGGCGGTGGACCGCGAGGGCCGGACACCGGAGGAGGTGCTGACGGTCCTGAGAGCGAGGGGCCGGGACAACGCCCGGACCCCGATGCAGTGGGACAATTCGCCGAACGCGGGCTTCACGACGGGCACGCCATGGCTGGCGGCGAACCCGAACTACCCGGAGATCAACGCCGAGGCCCAGCACGACGACCCGGACTCGGTCTACCACTACTACCGCCAGCTGATCGAGCTGCGCCACAACGAGCCGGCCGTGGTGGACGGCGACTTCACGATGCTGCTGGCGAACGACGAGCAGCTGTACGCGTTCACACGGCGCTGGGGCTCCACCGAGCTCCTGGTGATCGGCAACTTCTCGGGCGCCGAGGTGACAGCGGAGATCGACGGTTGGTCCGGCGCCGAGCTGATCCTGACAAACTTGCCGGCTCCCGCGCCGGGGAGTTTGACCCTGGCGCCGTGGCAGGCCGTGGTCTATCGCCGGACTGTCTAGCGAGCACCGGCGCCGACTGCCCCGTCGAGGTGCTTCGCCGGAGCCGCACAGCACGGTTTCGGCGATCGCCTGCGGTTGTCCACAGGCGGTCTGCTGTCCACAGGGGGCCCGCGCGATCTCGCGCTTTTCCGTCAGACTGTCGCAGGACGGGGGCCCCAAGGGAGGGCGGGGTCTGTCGTGGGGAGTCCCGGCGCAGCAGCGTTCAGTTCCGAGCTGATCGCCGGCGCGCCGGACGGACTGGACTCGACGATCGTCCTGACCGGTGGACCACGGCGCACTGGCTCGCGTGCGTCCTCCCGGCCCGTGGGCCGCTCTTCGGCTTTCTCCCGGCCGCGGCGGTCGTTGTGGACAGCTCGGCCCGGTGACCGTCAGCGGGCCGACGGCACTGACGGCCGTCGACCATGGGCGGTCGGCAATGGTGAGCCCTGCGATGTCAGCTGGTGATCGTGTCCCACGAGTAGCCGAGCAGGGCGAAAGCCGCGCCCAACAGGGCGAGACTCACCCCGCGGGAGCTGATCGGCAAGGCCGCCAGCACGAGCAGGATGACCGCGATGAGATAGAAGACGCCCTGGATGGACATGAATGCTCCTCGATCCGTGGGGATGGCGGCGGCGAGATACCCCACGGGCCGTGAGCGCTAAACCATGGTCACGTTCAGGGTCGCCGCGCGGATCGTCGTCTCGGTCGGCACCATGCGGGTGGCCGGGCCGGGTGGTTCGCCCGTGCCGTAGTTGCGCAGGAACCGGGGGTGGGCGCCGCCCGCCACCAGCAGGCGCAGGCGGTGGCCGGGGCGGAACACGTGCGCGGCCGGGCCCATGTCGACCGGTGCCGGGCCGTCGCCGGGTGGGATGCGGGTCAGGCCGTCGCAGATGTTGATCGAGCGGCCGGTGGGGTCGACGTCGCAGAGGCGGACGAACAGGTCGCCGCTCGCGGACGTCGTGGTCGCGTCGACGGAAGCCGTCACCGGGCCCATGATTGTCAACGCGCCCTCGAGCGGCTCCCCGGTGAACAGCAGCACGTCGGTGCGCTTCTCCAGGTCGGCGTTGTCGACCTGGCCCTGTGTCGGTGACTGGAGCGGGCCGCCGATGGACGGCGTCGGGTCGGCCGGGTCGTACCTGAACGTCGCCGGCTCGGTGACCATCTCGATGGCGGAGGTGGACACCCCCGGTGGCGGCCACGACGGGAGGTCGCGCCATTCGCCGGCGCCTCCTACGTGGACCCGTACGGCATAGGGGGAAGGCTCGCCGCGCAGCCGGCGGAGAGCCTGCGAGAAGATCTCCGGCCAGCCCTTCTCCAGGCTGGAGGTGTGGGTCCAGGGGCCGATCAGCAGGTCGGTGTCGCGGCCGGCCGCGCGCAGGCGGGCGTGCTGGTCGAGGGTCTGGCCGATGCTGAGGTCCCACCAGCCGGTGCAGAGGCTGACCGGGACCTCCATGGCGCCGGCCACCTCGGTCATGTCGGTGTCGCGCCAGAACTCGGGCTCGGGATGGGCCAGCCACTCCTCGAACGCCGGCCGGCGGCCCCCGAGCACCCGCGGATAGGCGTCGAGGAGTGGCAGGTCGTGTGTGGCCCGGCGGAGCCGGAACTTCAGGCGCAGCGCCGCCCGCAGCAGATCGCCGCTGGTCAGCGCGGACGACTGGAACAGCGCGAGGCCGCCCACGAGGGCCCGTTCCAGCCCGAACGCGCCGCCCTTCCAGAAGAAGTCGTACGGGTCGTTGTGGCCGACCTGCTGCACGGCGCCGCGCCACTCGGGCGGAGGATCAAGGGCCAGGGCCGATTGGGTGTACGCCATGTAGCTCGCCCCGACCGTGTAGAGCTCCCCGGTGAACCAGTCCTGCTTGCGGAGCCACTCGACCGTGGCGCGGCCGTCGGCGGTCTCGTGGCCCCAGGCGCGGAACGTGCCGCCCGAGCCGCCGGCGCCGCGGGTGCTCTGCAACAGCACGTGGAAGCCCTGCTCGGCGAAGAGCGCACCGTAGAAGTAGTTCCAGGGAAAACCGCTGCGCACGTACGGGGCGCGAACCATCACGGTCGGGCAGGGCTCGCCGGTGACCGGCGCGTAGTGGTCGGTCAGCATCGGGCTCCCGTCGGCGGCGGGCACGGCCAGGCCGGTCTCGCGGCGGACGTCGTAGAGGGCGGGTGGTCCGTTGCGGGTCCGCCGTCGCAGCAGGCGGAGGAACAGTGGCAATCTTTCCATCGGGCGACCCTCATTTCCGTACGTCGTACTAGAAATAATAGGAGGCATCGATGGCTCGCGGAAGACCGCCGTCGCACACGCGTGACCAGGTGGTGGACGCGGCGGTCGCCATCGCCGACGCGGAAGGGCTGTCCGCGGTCACCATGCGCCGGGTCGCCACGGAGATCGGGGCGGGGGCGATGTCGCTCTACACGTACGTCCCCACCAGGGATTTCCTGATCGACCTGATGGTGGACCGGGTCGGCGGCACGGCCGCGCGGGCCGAGCTGACGGGAGAGTGGCGAGCCGATCTGCTGGCCATCGCCGGATCGCAGCGGGCGCTGATGTTGGCACATCCGTGGCTGCCGTCGGCCCTGCCGAACCGCAGCCTCACCGGTCGCAACACCCTCGCCTATCTGGAGCGGGGGCTGGCCGCGCTCGCGCCGACCGGGCTCGACGGAGCGACCCGGCTGGAGCTGATCGCCCTGGTGACAGGCTTCGTGGCGTCGTTCGTGACGTCCGAACTGTCGGCCGGGGTCCCGCAGGTGACCGAACCCGTGACGGCGGCGGAATTCCCCCACCTCGTGGCCGCGTTCGCCGAGGGCGCGCCGGCGCGGGAGCCGAGCTTCGAGCGCCTGGCGGCCTGGATGATCACGGGCCTGGTCACCCAGGCCCGTGATCACGGAACTAGCTCTTGATACAGATGTCGAACGGCTGACCGGACGGGTCGAGCAGCACCCGCCAGCGGTCCGGCTGCGGCTGCTCGGCCGGCTTGGTGGCGCCCAGCGCGAGCGCCTGCTCCTCGGCCTTGTCCAGGTCCTCGACGTAGAGGTCGAGGTGGTAGCGCTTGGGCGCGCTCTCCTGGGGCCAGCCCGGCCCGGAATAGCCGGGCACCCGGCCGAAGCCGAGGCTGGCCGAGCCGTCGCCGATCATCGCGTACTCGTCCGCGCTGTGCAGCACCTTCCAGCCCAGCACCTCGGAGTAGAACCTGGCCTGCGCGGCCGGGTCGGCCGCGTCCAGGTTGATCATTGCCAACGTCGCGAATCCACTCATGGCAAGGATCCTTCCCGCCGTGCCTGACACCTTCTGTCAGTTATCACTTCAGGCTGTGTCTCTTCGGGCTGTGTCACTTCAGATAGGCCAGACCGTCGACGGCGACACCGGGACGTCCGGCGGTGCCTTCGACCTCGACCCGTACGGTGTGCTCGCCGCTGCCGGCCCACCAGCGCGACCAGACGGCCTGGCGGTTGAGCGGGCCCGTCGCCTTGAGGTCGACGGTGCCCTGCGCCTGGTCGTCCACGAAGATCCGCACCTTCCCGGCCTTCGGCCCCCGGCTGAACACGACCGCGGCCGAGCTGCCGCTGAAGGTCCAGCTGGCGCTGCTCCCGGCGGTGGACGCGCCGAGCGCGGTGCCGCCCAGATAGGCCGGGTTGTTCAGGAGACGCCAGGTTCCGGTCCGCTGCGACGCGGCCTCGGAGAGGACCACAGGCGTACGGGTGACCGACGCGTTCACGGTGTTACGAGCGCGGTCACCGGCCACGATCGCGTAGGTGGCCGGTGCGCCCGCCCGAATGGTGAAGTTCCGGCTGGTCGTGGTGGTGAGCAGGTTCGTCCGCGTGGGCCTGGTGAGCCCGACGTAGATCAGGCCGCCCGGGTCGGTGGCCTTCCAGTCGAGGCGTACGGGAACGGTGGCGCCGACGGCCCCCGGCCGCAGCACGAGATCCGGCTCCTTGTCGAAGACGGGCGCCACCGAGTCGGCGTACACGCTGGTGGTGATCCCGGCGATGCGGCCCGACAGGTGCAGCGCCCGGATCGAGACGGTGTGCTTGCCGGGCGCGACGGTGAGCGAGGTGGTGCGGTGCGTGCCCGGCACGGCCGCGGCCAGCACTCCGTCGACGTAGATCTCGAAGCGATTGATGAGCGCGCTGGCGGTGCGCGTGTCCCAGCGGGGGGTGATGGTGCCCTTGGTGAACCACATTCCCCCGTACGGCCAGGTCCCGCCCATGCTCAGCAGCCGGAACCCGGCCGGCGCACCACCGGCGACGGCCCGAATGGCGGGAAGCTGCCGGTAGAGGGCATCACCGGGACAGTCGGTGCGCCCGGCGTCGCGATGCCCGGAGATCCGCCACATCTCGACCCGCGCCCCCTTGGGGTAGCGGTTGCTGCCGCCGGAGGTGAGCACGACCCGCCCGCTGGGCAGATTCCCGGCGGCCCCGAGCTTGTAGGCGGCGACGGTAGCGATGGCCCGGCGCACGGTCGCCGAAACACCGGACCCTCCATAGGTACCGATAGCGGCGATGGCACTGGCGTCAGTGTTGAAGCCCATGGTGTGAGCGCCGAGCACCGGCATCTGAATGCCGCCCCCACGCCCTTCGTAGATCGTCCCGCACTTGTCGACGAGAAAGTTGTACCCGATGTCATCCCAGCCCCGGCTACGAATGTGATAGCCCTGGATCCCCCGGATGATGGACGCGGACTGCGAACAGGAGTAACTGTTCCCGGTCGCGGTGTGGTGCACGAAGAACTCCTGAATGGCCCCCGTGTACTCGGGCTTCCCGCGCACGATCCCTTCGTTGGCCCCCCATTGAGCCCGAGTGACCATACGAGGCACAGGCCGAACGGGAATCACCACCGCCGCCCCCCTCCGAGCCGCCACCCGAGGAGCGCTCTCCGTCGCGGGCGGCGACGGCGCTGTGCCCGGGTTGAGCAGGTCTACTCGCAGGTCGGCCGGAAGTGGGGCGTCGGCGCCGACCACCTGGGCCTCCAGGCCGTTCGACGGGCCTACCCACAGCGGGTCCGTCGAGCCTCGGCGATCGGCGGGGGAGACGCTGTCGGCCTCCAGGGTCTGCCAGTTCGACCAGTGGCCGGTGTCGATGGCCCGGGTCCGGACCCGCACCGCGCCGCTCATCCTGATCGCCGGGTCCGACCACGTCACGCCGAGCAGACTGAACGGGGCGGTCTGCGGGCGCGAGACGGCGGAGCCGCTCAGAGTCACTGTCTGCAACTGCGGCGGCGCCGCTGGGTCGGCCGTGGCCGTGCCTCGCGGGATCAGCGTGCCCGCGGCTATCGTGAGCAGCGCCGTTGCCGCCCTCATCTTCGTCCGATTCCGGTGCACATGTCCCCCTGTGGTGCTGGTTCATCGGCCATGTGACACCTTGCCGGGCTACGCCGCGCTCGTCCGGGAAAGTCGGGAAATCCCCTGGGGTCTGGGGCCAAATGTCCGAACGGTTGGTGCATCACACCCGCTTTACAACCGGGGTTCCCCTGCCGATGAGCAAGGGCATGACCAACGCCCGCGGCCTCGGACCGTCCGCTGTGCGCCTGCACCTGGCGCTCGGCGCCGTGCTGCTCGCGGTCCTGGCGTTCGGCCCGGTCTGGGCGCAGACTCCGGCCTTCGTTCTGATCATGGTGCTGGGTGTCGTCGCCCTGCATGTCGGCCCCGGCCGGCTTCTGCCGGCCGACCAGCGGACGCCGTGGCGGCACATCCTCTACGCCGCCTACCTCTTCGTCATCGCCAGCGTCATCCGGGCCGCCGTTCCGAGCACGATGACCACCCCGCCGACCATGATGGCGCTCATCCCGAACGCTTTCGTCGTGCCGGCGTACCTCTTCCTCGGCTCCGCCTTCAGTGGCATGCTGCGCCGGCGGCGCGCGGCCGACGACGACCCGGCCCGCATCGACGCCCTGCTCGTCGGGCTGGCCGGCGCCTTTCTGACCTGGACCTTCGTCATCGCCCCGGCCGTCGACGACTCCGGCATGACGGTCATCCGGGTGGTCGACGCGTTCTTCCCGATCATCGACGTCGTGCTTCTCGTGCTGGTCGCCCAGCTCATGCTGGCCGGCGGCGCCCGCCAGCCCGCGCTGTGGCTGCTCGTGGTCGCCTCGGCCGACATGTTCGTGGCCGATCTGCTCTTCACGCTGCGCGACGCCGAGATGATCGCGGTGCCGCAGCATGTCGTGGACGTGCTCTTCGCCGCGATGTTCGTGGCCATTCCGGCCGCCGCGTTGCACCCGTCGATGCGTACGCTCACCCAGCCCCAGAAGATCGTCGTCCGTGATCTGAGCCGCCTGCGGCTGACCGTGATCGCGACCGTCATGATCGTGCCGACCGTGGTCGCCACCCTGATGCCGCTCGGCAGCCTCGCCAACAACCTGATCCGGGCCCTGCTGTGCGCGCTGGTCGTCCTGGCCGTGCTCGTGCGGGTGGTGCGCTCCAACAACTCCCGGGTCCGGGCCGAGCGGGCCAGCCGCCGCCGCGCCACCCACGACGCCCTCACCGACCTGCCCAACCGTGAACTGCTCTCGGACACCGTGGCCTCGTGGGCCGACCGCGTGACCGACGAGGGGCAGGAGATCAGCCTGCTCTTCATCGACCTCGACCGCTTCAAGATGATCAACGATCACTGGGGCCACGGCGTCGGCGACGAGCTGCTCTGCGAGGTCGCGGGCCGGCTCAGCGCCCAGGTCCGTACGCAGGACATCGTGGCCCGCATCGGCGGCGACGAGTTCGTGGTCGCCCTGGCCAGCCCGTCCCACCTGCGGCTGGCCGACTCGCTGGCCGAGCGCCTGCTGGTCGAGCTGGCCCGCCCGTTCAAGCTGTCGGTGGGCGAGGTGGTCATCTCGGCCTCGATCGGCGTGGCCAAGTCGTACGGCGGCGCGCACGCCCTGGAACTGATCCGGGACGCCGACACCGCCATGTACAAGGCCAAGGGCTCCGGCCGCAACGCCGTCGCGCTCTTCGACACGTCCCTGCGCGACCAGGTGCGCGACCGGGTCAAGCTCGAGCAGTCGCTGCGCGGCGCCGGCGAGCGCGGCGAGCTGGCCGTGCACTTCCAGCCCATCGTCGACGTGCGCACCGGTGACCTGGACGGCTTCGAGGCGCTGATGCGCTGGAATTCGGCCGAGCACGGTTTCGTACGCCCGGACGAGTTCATCCCGATCGCCGAGGAGACCGGCATGATCGTCGAGATGGGCGAGTGGCTGCTCCGCGAGTCGGTGCGCCAGCTCCAGGAATGGCAGAGCATGCGCCGCCCCGGCGACCGCCAGCTGCACGTGTCGGTGAACGTGGCGGTCCGCCAGCTGCGCGACGGCTCCCTCGTCAACATCGTCGACGAGGTGCTGCGCGAGACCGGCCTGGCCCCCTCGAGCCTCTGGCTGGAGATCACCGAGTCCGGCGTCATGGAGGACATCGAGACCGCGCTGCTCACGCTGAACGCCCTGCACTCGCTGGGCGTGGTGCTGTGCATCGACGATTTCGGTACGGGCTACTCGTCGCTGAGCTACCTGCACCGCCTCCCGGTCGGCATCGTGAAGATCGACCGTGCCTTCATCTCCCGCATCGGCGACGCCGGCGGCGACGAGCCCATCGTGCGGGCCGTCCTGGCCATGACCCACGCCATGGGCCACCGGGTGGTCGCCGAGGGCGTCGAGACCCAGTCACAGCGCGACTGGCTGCACGGCCAGGGCTGCGACCTGATCCAGGGCTGGTTCTACGGCAAGGCCGACCGCCCGGAGAACCTGACCCACTGGATCCGCCCGCAGCCTCAGGAGGCCGTCAGCGCGTAGTGGGTCAGAACGCCTCCGGAGGGCGTGGGACGGACGTCGCGCAGGGCCCATTTGCTCGCCAGGCCGTCGAGCAGGTGGCGGCCGCCGGCGGGAACGGTGGGCGCGACGACCAGGCGGAGCTCGTCGACCAGGCCGGCGGCGAGCAGGGAGCGGGACAGCTCGATGCTTCCGTGCAGGCCGATGTCGCCGCCTTCGCGGGATTTCAGATCACGGACGACGTCAACGGCGGTTTCCCGTACGACTGTGGTCCCGGCCCATTCGACGTCCGGTTCCTTGGCCGTGAAGACGTACTTGGGAACGCTGTTGATGAAATCGGCGAAGGGCTGGATGTCCGAGACCGGCCAGTAGGGCGCCCAGTCGTCGTACGTCCGCCGGCCCAGCAGGACGGCGTCCTGCGTGCCGATGACGGCGGCCAGATTGTCGTCCATGACCTGGTCGAAGTCGAACAGCCACTGGTCGGGGTGCTCGGCCACGCCGTCGAGGGACAGCAGCGAGTAGAGGACCACCTTGCGCATCGCGAAAACCTCCCGGTCGGTGTGGTCGTCAGACTCACCGGAGGGCCGGTTCTCATCGGTGCACGTCGTCGCCCGTCAGCGCGGTCAGCTCGGCTCGCGTGGGCGCGCCCTCGCAGTCACCCGGGACCGTGACGGCGAAGGCGCCGGCCGCGATCGCCGTGGCCAGGCGGGCCGCCGGAGTCGCGCCGGTCAGGCGGTCGGCCAGATAGCCGGCCACGAAGGCGTCGCCGGCGCCGACCGGGTCGACGACCGTCACCGGCAGGACCGGCAGCTCGTGCCGTTCGCCGTCGATCAGGGCGCGGCAGCCGCGGGCGCCGTCCTTGACGATCACCTCGGACGGTCCCAGCTTGGCCAGCGAGCCCAGCAGGTCGTCGGTGTCGACGAACAGCTCGGCCTCCTCGGGCGAGGCGAAGACCACGTCGGCCCGGGAGACCAGGTCGCGCAGGACCGGGGCCGCGTCGAAGCGGTTCCACAGCTTCGAGCGGTAGTTGACGTCGACCGACACCGGCACGCCGGCCGCGCGGGCGGTCTCGATCGACTGGAAGACGGCGGCCCGGGCTGTCTCGCTCAGCGCCGGCGTGATGCCGGTGACGTGCACGACGCCGGCCGCGGTCAGCTCGGCCGGTGGCACGTCGGCCGGGGAGAGACGCGAGCCCGCGCTGCCGGCCCGGTGGTAGTCGACCTGGGCGAACTGGGCCGACCGCTTGTGGCGCACCATCAGGCCGGTGAAGGACTCGTCGGTGATCGCGAGGGTGCGTACACCCGCCGCCGTCAGACGCTCGGCGATCAGCGCGCCCGTCGCGTCGGGCCCGACCCGTCCCAGCCAGGTGGCCCGGCCGCCGAGCCGGGCGACGCCCACCGCGACGTTGCTCTCGGCGCCGCCGATGCCGAAGGAGAAGCCTTTGGCGTACGTCAACGGGCCGATGCCGTCCGCGGCGACCAGACCCATGGTCTCACCAAAGGTGAACAGACCCGGCCCTGTCATGAGCGGGCGAACGCGACCGCGCTGACCGCGTGCCGCGCGCGGGCGGCCAGGGCGTGCATGTTGCCGCCGGTCGCGGCGTCGCCGATCAGCGGGGAGCCGATGCCGACGGCCTTGGCCCCGGCGAACAGCCAGTCGGCGATGTCCTCGATCTTGATGCCGCCGGTGGGCATGACCGGGATCTGCGGCAGCGGCCCGCGGACGTCCCGCAGGAAGGAGGGGCCGAGACCGGCCGCCGGGAAGAGTTTCACCAGCTCCGCGCCGGCGCGCCAGGCGGCGTACATCTCGGTGGGTGTGCTTGTGCCCGGATAGAAGGGCACCTCGGAGGCGGCCACGAGCTCGGCGTCGACCACCGGCGAGACCAGGAACTCGGCGCCGGCGCCGACGGCGGCCTTGGCGTCGTCGGCGGTCAGGACCGTGCCGGCGCCGATGGCGACCGAGGACGGCAACTGGCGCCGGAGCCCGGCGATGGCCTCGATGGCGCCGCGCGAGGTCAGCGTGACCTCCATGGCGGTGATGCCGGAATCGACGAGGACCTCGGCGATGGCGGAGAAGTAGTCGGCGGAGGGTGCACGCAGGATCGCGACGATCCCGCTGCGGATGACGGCGGCGGTGGTTTCGCTCCTATCGGTCACGCCTGTAGATCCTGCCGGACATCGGCGGAACCCTCTAGAGGCCGGGCCTGTGGTTGCCGTCGCAGCAGTGATCGCCCGCGCCCGTTGAGCGGCGCCGCGCCGGAGGGCGGAGTGGCCTCTATCCGCAGCTCCTCGCGGATCGCCGCCTCGAACTGCTGCATCACGAGAGGCACCTGGGTCAGCAATTCGCGAAAATGAATCTGCGGTTGTACGCCGGGGACCGCGGCCGGGTTCATCTCGCCGTGCAGCTGCTGCAGGAGCACATGGACGGCCAGGGCGGCGCTGCGCACCGGCCCGGAGGCGAGCAGCCGCACCTGCATGAGCGCCGGGCCGACCTCGTCGACGTAGGCCAGCGGGGAGGCGGGCTTGGTCCCGGCGTCGTAGGCGGTGCGCAGGCTGTAGGTGTCGCGCTCGAAGACGGCGAGCAGGGCGACGTACGCCGCCTTGCGTTCCTCGTACCACCGCCGGGTGCGCCGCCGGCGACTGCGCAGGTAGTCGTTACGGGCGGTCACGAGCTGGACGGTCGCGGCTCCGGCCAGGGCGAACACGGCGGCGATGAGGGGTAGCCCCCACCACGGGATCTCAGACACGCGATAACGGTATCGACGCCGCGCTCGGCGGGCTCGGCGCGGCCGGGGATCGTGACCGCCCGGCGGCCAATTACCACCTATCCGGCCATCCGGGACAGCGCTGCGTCGATGGCCCGTGACGCTTCGTCGTACACGGTCGTGTTCCGCCTTTCGAGTTTCCCGGCCCTGGCACCGAGCCGCTCGACGGCGGCGGCCCGGGCCCGGTCGAGCCGGGCCGCCTCGGCCGGGTAGACGCCGGTGGCCGGCAGCGCGGCGTCGACCAGCAGCGCGGTCTCGTCCTCACCGACCCGTACGAGCAGCACGACCAGGTTGCGCAGGGCGGCCGCCTGGAGGGTGTCGTTGCCGACGGTCCGCCACAGGGCGATCACCTCACGGAAGGCGGTGAGGGCCTCCACCGGGTCGCCGTGCCGGCTGCGGATGGCCACGGCGGCGGTCTCGGCCGCACCCCGGAAGAGCCGATCGTCCACGGTGGCCGCCAGCGCCGCCGCCTCGTCGAGCAGCGTCAGGGCGCGGGCGGGGTCGGTGTCACCCAGCGCCTCGCCGAGACCGTAGAGGGCCTCGGCCCGCGCGCCCGGATTGCCGGTGGCGGTGGCCAGGGCGACCGCCTCGCTCGCGAGGCCGGCGGCCTTCGCCGTGTCCCCGGACCAGGCGGCCACGAGGGCCTCGCCGACCAGGCCGGACACCCGGTGGACGGGTTCACCGTCCATGGCCTGGTAGTGCTCCCGGGCCGTGCCGGGGTCGCACAGGACCAGGGCCACGTCGCCGAGAACCTCGTGTGCGGGTGCTCCGAGCGGTTCCACCTGGAGCGCCAATCGGCGCGCCTCGGGCAGATCGCCCCGGCCCCAGGCGTGGGTGGCGGCCGCGGCCAGCGCGGTGGAATCGCCCGCGGTGCCCCGGCCCCAGGCCAGCACCTCGTACTGCTGACAGCGGTAGCCGTACCGGTACATGGCCGAGGCCAGCGCGGTCTTCACCCCGGCGTCGCCACGTGCGCAGGCCAGCCGCAGATCCGGCAGGAGTTCGTCGATCTCCCGTACGGCCGCCGCTTGATCGGGCCCGCGCAACCGCCGGTCGAGCCTGCGCGCCGCCGCCACCATCTCGGCCGCGTGGCGCCGCTCGGCGTCCAGCTTTTCCGCGGCGTCCAGTCCTTCTGTCGCAAATGTCCGAACAGTCTCCAGGAGCCGGAACCGGCCGGCCCCATGCCGCACCACAAGCGACCGGTCCACCAGCGCCGCGATCACGGCTGCCGCCCGCGGCACGTCGACGACCGCCTCGGCCTGCGCCACGGTGAAGGCGCCCGCGAAGACCGACAACCTTCGCATCACGACCCGGCCGTCCTCGTCGAGCAGCCCGAACGACCACTCCACCACCGCGCGGAGGGTGCGGTGCCGCGCGTCCGCCGTCCGCCGCCCCCGCACCAGCAGGTCGAGCCGGTCGTCGAGCCGCGCCCGCAGCTCCGGCACCCCGAGCGCCGCCGCCTGAACCGCCGCCAGCTCGATCGCCAGCGGCAGCCGATCCAGCCGTCGCACGATCTCCGCCACGTCCCCGTCGGCCGCTCCACCACCGGACCGTTCGACGAAGAGCCGTGCCGCCGCCGTCTCGTCCAGCGGCGCCAATTCCAGAACCCGCTCCCCGTCCACCCGGAGCCGTTCCTGACTGGTGACCACGACCCGCGTGCCCCGCATGGCCTCGGCCACCACCGCCGCCGAGTCCACGACGTGCTCGCAGTTGTCCAGAACCACCACGGAATGTTCCCGGGCCGCCCTCCCGATCACCGCGACCGGATCGTCCGCCGCCCCGATCCGCGCCCCCACACCGACCGCCACGGCCTCGAGGAAGTCCCCTTCGGACACGTCGGCGGCGTCGATCCAGGCCACCCGCGCCCCCGCCCGTACGGTCTCCGCGACCAGCCGCGTCTTGCCCACACCCCCGGGCCCGGCGACGGTCACGAGACCCGGCGCCCGCACCATCTCGGCGAGCTCCCGCTGCTCCGAGTCACGCCCGAGAAAGGACGAGAACCGCAGGGGTACGCGCTGTGCCCGGCCCCCGGCCGGCCGGGCGGCCCGGTCGCCCGGCCGCGGCCGCCGGGCAGCATCGGGGTCGAGCTCACCCCGCAGAATCGCGACCTGCGCCAGCCGCACCGCCTCGGACGGATCGAGCCCGAGCCGATCCACCACAGCGTCCGCGTGCCGCCGCAGCGCCTCGATCGCCTCCCCACGCCGCCCACTCCGGGCGAGCGCCTCGGCCAGCACGAGCGCACCCCGCTCCCAGCACGGCTCCGCGGCGGCCTCTTCCGCCAGCCGATCGACGGCCCCGCCAGGCCCATCTGCCCCCGAATCGTGAGGCGGCCGCTGGACCGTGCCGCCCGGGGCGCCGGCCCGCAGCCCGTGCGACTGCCGCGCGACCAGCCGTGCCAGCGCTTCCCGTCGCAGTGACACCAGCCGCTCGGCCGCGCCCCGGAACGGCTCACCGTCGAACTCGGGCAGAGGCGCCCCCTGCCAGAGCTCCAGGGCAGCCGCGAGTGACTCGTCATCGCGGAGCAGGTCTTCGAAGACCAGCACGTCCACCGCCTGCCGAGGCGCCGCCAGCCGATATCCGGCGGGCTCCAGGCAGATCAGGTCGGCCCCGCCCAGAACCGACCGCAACCGCGTCACATGGGACTGAAGGCTGTTGCGAGCCGACGGCGGCGGCCCGTCCGGCCAGAGCGCGTCGATCAACGTGGACACCCCGACCGGCCGCCCCGCGTGCAGGGCGAGCAGGGCCAGCACCGTGCGCTGACTGGCGGCGGTCACGGCGACCGGGCCGTCCGGGCCGCTCACCTCGAACGGACCCAGCATCCGGACGAACACCCGACGACCCTACGACCGCCGCCATCTTGATCGGTTCCCCCGATCGTCCGGCCCGCTTGACGGAATCCCGTCACATCGCTGGTCAGCGCAGCTCGTAGAAGCGCCAGAAATCGTTGTCGATGTCCAGCACGCTCGGGTTCTCGTAGCCGGCCTCGCGCGCCCACGCGATCAGCGTCGGCGCGCGCAGGATCGTTCCGTTGGCCAGCACCGGCTGTTCGGCCCGGGTGGCCGGCAGGCAGTGCAGGACGCTGAAGGCGTACTGCAACCGCTCTATCTCGCCGGCCGGGGCGGTGAACTCGTCGGCCACCCTTTCGTCGCCGATGAGGACGCTGCCGTCCTGGGTCAGCAGCTCGCGGGCCCGGCGCAGGACGCCGACCGGGTCGCCCATGTCGTGCAGGGCCTCGAAGATGGTCACCAGGTCGTACGCGCCGGACGCCCCGGCCGCGTCGCCCAGGGTGAAGCTGACGCGGTCGGCCACCCCGGCCCGGGCCGCCGCGGCGCGGGCCTCGGCGATCGACGCCTCGTCCAGGTCGACACCCCGCACCGTGACCGTGGGATAGGCGAGGGCCAGCGCTATCGACGAGTGCCCGGCCCCGCAGCCCAGGTCCAGCACGTGCGCGCCGGGGGCCGAGCGCAGGCGTTGCTCGATCGACGGGACCGCCGGCAGCCACGACGTCGTCAGGAGGTGGTCGAACATGGGGCGGTTGAAGGCGGCGATGCCGTGCCGGATGTGCCGGCCGTAGTCGGCGTACGGAATGCCCTGCCCGGTCCTGAACGCCTCGGTGACTCTCGGGGTGAGCAGGGCCAGGCCGAGCGCGAACTCGCCGGCCGTGCCCAGATAGTCGGGGCCGCCCTCGTCGAGCAGCACCGCGTCGAGGCCGGGGGCCAGCGCGAACGCGTCGCCCTCGACGGTCAGCAGACCGGCCGCGGCCTGCTGTTCGAGCCATTCGCGGGCGTACCGTTCGTCGATGCCGGTGTACTTGGCCAGTTCGCCGGCCGTCAGCGGCCGTTCCCGGATCGCCGCGTACAGGCCCAGCTCCCGGCCCAGTTCGACGGTGAACAGCTCGGCCGCGCCGATCAGGGCGTTGAGGAATCTCTCGCTGAAGTTCATGCGTCACACCGTCATGGATGTGACGTGCGGAGCGCTTGACTTCAACGTGCGTTGAGCTTGCAGAGTCGTCTCATGAGAGCAGCCGTCTTTGATCAGTTCGGTCCGCCGTCGGTTCTCCGCATCACCGAGCGGCCCGATCCGGTGCCGGGCCCGGGGCAGGTCCGGGTGCGGGTGCGCGCGGCCGGGGTGCAGCCGTTCGACGTCGCGGTCCGCCGGGGGCAGATGCCCTGGGCCAAGGTCTCTTTTCCACAGACCATCGGGCAGGAGTACGCCGGTGAGATCGACCAAGCGGGAGAGGGCTTCTCGGTGGGCGACGCCGTGCTCGGTTCCACGATGATGAACGGCGCGGCCGACTACGTGGTCGTTCCCGCCGCCGATGTCGTGCCGAAGCCGCCGAACATCGACTTCGCCACCGCGGCCGCCCTGGTCGCGGCCTCGCAGACGGCCAGCGGCGCGCTGCTGGAGCTGGGCGTCGGCCCCGACGACGTGCTGCTCGTGCACGGCGCCTCGGGCAGCGTCGGCACGGTGGCCACCCAGCTCGCCCGTCTGGCCGGCGCCACGGTCATCGGCACCGCCGGCCCGGCCAACCACGACCGGCTGCGGCGGATGGGTGCGCTTCCCGTGGCGTACGGGCCGGGCCTGGTCGAAGCCGTCCGCGCCCTCGGCCCGCAACCGACCGTCGCTCTCGACACCGCCGGCGGTGAGACGCTCGCGCAGTCGGCCGAGCTGGGCGTCCCGCTCGACCGCATCGGGACGATCGCCGACGACAAGGCCGCGGCCGAGGTGGGCGCCCGCGTGGTCCGGGCCGGCCGCGACCCGAAGCGCCTGGCCGAGGTGATCGGCCTGGCGGCCCAGGGCAAAATTCTCATCGAGGTACGCCCGTTCCCGCTGGCCGACATCGCCGAGGCGCACGCCGCCGTCGAGTCCCGGCACAGCGGCGGAAAGGTGGTCCTGATCCTCTAGGGGCTGTCCTGCCGATCAAGCGGGGCTGCGGCGTGGTTCAGGCGGCGCCTGACGGCAGCCGCGACACACCGACATCCAACACCGGGATGCCGGCGCGCCGCGCCCGACGCCAGCCACCACCTGAACCTCGCCTCGCACTCGCTCGATCGGCAGGACAGCCCCTAGCCACGGGCTTCGACGAAGAGGGTCAGGCCGTCGAGCAGGCGGGCCAGGCCGAACTCGAAGACCAGGTCGAGGCCGAAGTCGAAGCCGTCCTCGGTGAGCTGCTGGAAGTGGCTCATCCGGTTGGTGTCCATCAGGTCGGTCAGGGTGGACTCCTGGGTCCGCATCCACTGTTCGTTGGTCAGTCCGGTCTCGCGGATCGCCTCGGCCTCCGGCTCCAGCGCGCTGGCCACGCCGCGGACGAAGGTGAAGAGCACGATCTGCGCGTACATGCGCTCCTCGAGGGTGAGGCGGGTGTCGTCGAAGGAGGCGAGCACCCATTCGCTGAGCCGGATCCCGTTCGGGGCGAGCTGGGGCCGGGTGATCGACATCGATGAGCCGAGCCAGGGGTGGCGCTGGAAGACCGCCCATTCCTGGCGGGCGGCCAGTTCGATCGCCGGGCGCCAGCCGCCGGGGTGCCGCCGGGGCAGGCGGATCTCGCCCAGCGCCTTGTCGATCATCGCGACGATCAGCTCGTCGCGGCTGGGCACGTAGCGATACAGCGACATGGTGGCCGCGCCGAGCTCGGCCGCGAGCCGGCGCATGGTCAGCTCGGCCAGGCCGAGCCGGTCGGCGACGTCGACGGCGGTGGCGACGATCCGTTCCCGGGTCAGCTCGTGCTCCTGGCGCGGCGCCGGGCCCGCGACCACCGTGCCCACGCCGGGCCGGGCCACGGTCAGGCCCTCCTCGCGCAGGGCCGCGTGGGCCCTGGTCGCGGTGGCGATCGCGACGCCCCACTCCTGGGTGATGGCGCGGGCCGACGGCACGCGGTCGCCCGGCTGCAGCTCGCCCGACTCGATCCGCCGGCGTACGTCCTCGACGATCCTGCGGTACGGATGCACTAGTACACCTCCCGATTCGCCCCGCCGCCGTACTAGTACACGTTGCCATCGCCACGAGCGGGTTCCTACGCTCTGCCTAGTACACAACGTACATCGTACGCAGAGGAGCGGGGACATGCGCGTACTCATCTCCGGCGCCGGCATCGCCGGGCCGGCCCTGGCGTTCTGGCTGCACCGGGCCGGGGCCGACGTCACGATCGTCGAGAAGGCGCCCGGACGCAGGCCCGGAGGCCAGGCGGTCGACATCCGGGGCGTCGCCCGCGGGGTGGTCTCGGACATGGGCCTCATGCCGGCGATCCGCGCGAGCCGGGTCGACGAGCGCGGCATCGCCCTGGTCGACACCCACGGGCGCCGGCTCGCCGAGATGCCGGCCGACATGTTCGGCGGCGAGGGCATCGTGGCCGAGATCGAGATCTCCCGGGGCGACCTGTCGCGGATCCTGGTCGAGGCGACGGCGGCCACGGCCGACTACCGGTTCGGCGACCGGATCACCGAGCTCACCCCCGACGGCCGGGCGACGTTCCGCAGCGGCGGCAGCGGCCGGTACGACGTGGTCGTCGGCGCGGACGGCGTCCACTCGGGGGTGCGGGCCCTGGCGTTCGGCCCCGAGACGGATTTCGTCCGCCCGCTCGGCGGCTACGGCGCCCTGTTCACCGTCCCCGCGCCGGACGACCTCGGCCATTGGGCCCACATGTACAACGCGCCCGGGGGCCGGGTGGCCCTGGTCCGCCCGACCAGGGAGGGCCCGGCCATGGCCTCCCTGAACTTCCTGTCGAAGACCCGGTACGGCCGGCTGAGCCGCGACGAGCAGCGCGACCTGATCGCCCGGAACCTGGCCGGCGCCGGCTGGAAGGTGCCGTCGCTGCTGGCCGCCATGCCCGGGGCCGGCGACTTCTTCTTCGACTCGGTCGACCAGGTGCACGTCGGCCGCTGGCACCGGGGCCGGGTGGTCCTGCTCGGCGACGCCGGATATTGCGGCTCCCCACTGGCCGGCCTCGGCACCAGCATGAGCATCGTCGGCGCCTACGTGCTGGCCGGCGAACTGGCCGCGCACGGCGATCCGGCCGCCGCTTTCGGCGCGTACCAGAGAGAGATGGCGTCGTACGTGGCCGACGGCATGCGACTGCCGCCCGGCGGCATGCACGGTTTCGCCCCGAGAAGCCGCCTGATGATCCGCGCCCGCGCGGCCTCGATGCGCTCGATGTCCCGCTGGCCGATGCGCCAGATGCTGGCCAAACAGTTCGGGAAGGCCGACGCCATCACGCTGAAGGACTATGCGTTCGCGGCCTGCCGCTGAGCGTCAGGAGCGTTCGAGGCGCTTTCGTTCGCGCTGCTCGCGCGTGTAACGCTTGCGGTTCTCCAGGTCGCGCTTCCACTGCTCGCGCGCGCCCTCGTCGCAACCCTGCACGGCGTTGCGGGTCTGTGCGGGGCCGATCATCGAGCGGAACCACCAGTCGTCGAACGTCTCGTGGAACCACTGCTTCACCCGGCCGCGGCCTTCAGCGTTGCTCGCCATGCCCCTCACACCCTCCGATCGTTGCCACGCCAACTATTTGTACCCCAACTATCGGCTCAGGTGCCAGCTTGTTGAGACAAAAAGCCCCTCTCGACCTCATTGCTGGTGAGCGCGAGCGCCTCCTGATACGCCGCCTCGGCCTCGGCCCGGCGGCCCAGACGGCGGAAGAAGTCGGCCCGCGTAGCGCTCAGATACGGATACGCCGCCAACGCCGGCACGGACAGCAGCGGCTCGGTCGCGGCCAGGCCCGCCTCCGGGC
Source organism: Actinoplanes sp. NPDC000266 (assembly GCF_042899005.1). NCBI lineage: Bacteria > Bacillati > Actinomycetota > Actinomycetes > Micromonosporales > Micromonosporaceae > Actinoplanes > Actinoplanes sp. NPDC000266. Next base: position 687,356 of record NZ_JBIAZI010000004.1, on the reverse strand, counting down.
CGTCGCGGAAGCCGAGCGCCACGGCCCGGTTGAGCGCGATCACCGGGGAGCCGGGGCAGAGGCGCAGCAGCACGTCGTACAGGCCCACGATCTCCGTCCAGTCGGTGTCGGCCCAGGCCGGCGCCTCGGCGTGGACGGCCGCGATGGCCGCCTCGACCGCGTACCGGGTCGGCGGTCGGCGGCGCAGGGCGTCGGTGAGCAGGGCCGTGCCCTCGGCGATCCGGCCCCGGTCCCAGAGCGTGCGGTCCTGCTCGGCCAGCAGCATCAGCTGGCCGTCGGCGCCGACGCGGGCCGGGGTCCGGGCGTCCGTGATCAGCAGCAGGGCCAGCAGGGCGCTGACCTCGGCCGTGCGGGGCATGAGCAGGCGCAGGGTGCGCGCCAGGTCGATGGCGCCGGTCACCAGGTCGTGGCGGATCAGCGACGGGCCGGCGGGCGCGGTGTGCCCGGTCGTGAAGAGCAGGTGGATGACGTCGAGGACCGGGCCCAGGCGCCCGGCCAGCTGGTCGCCGGCCGGGATCCGGTACGGGATGCGGGCTGTGGCGATCTTCTTCTTGGCCCGGGTGAGGCGGGCCGCCATGGTCGGCTCGGGCACCAGGAAGGCCCGGGCGATCTCGGCCGTGGACAGGCCGCAGACCAGGCGGGCGGTCAGCGCGACCTGCGCGTCGCGGGAGAGCGCCGGATGGCAGCACGTGAAGATCAGCTGAAGTGGGCCGCCCGAAAAGCCCGAGGAGGAGGCGGGGGAGTCGACGACCAGCAGGGGAAGCCGGCGCCGGAGGGCGGCGTCGCGGCGCATCACGTCGAGGGCGCGGTGGCGGGCGACCTGGGTGAGCCACGCGCCGGGCCGATCGGGGATCCCGGAGGAGGGCCAGGTCCGCAGGGCCTGGGCGTACGCCTCCTGGGTGCACTCCTCGGCCAGGTCCAGGTCCCGGGTCACCCGCACGGTGGTGGCCAGGACCTGGGCCCAGTCGCGGCGGTGCGCCTCGGCGAGGGCGGCACCGATGTCCGTCATCCGTGTTCGACCACCGGGCGGATCTCCACCGCGCTGTGCGCGTCACGCACCTCGGGCAGCATCGCCGCCAGCTTGAGGACCTCGTCGAGGTCCCCGGCCTCGAGCAGGTAGAAGCCGCCGAGGATCTCCTTGGTCTCCGCGTACGGTCCGTCGGTGGTCACGCCCGGCTCCCGCAGTGTGGTCGCCGAGCCCCCGAACTCCAGTTGCTCCCCGCCGACGACCCGGCGCCCGGCCGCGGCCCGGAACTCCTCGTGGGCCCGGTCGTGCTCCTTCCACTGCTCCGGGGTCATCGCCTCCCACTGAGCCGGGTCGCCGTAGATGAGCAGCGTGTACTTCGCCATGTCGCTTCCTTTCGCTTGTCCTCACCGCCCCGACGAACGGGGTTCCCGCGAAATCGACAACCTCACGAAACCGCCGCGTCCACGGTCAGGGTTCCGGCCTCCGCGTCCAGCTCGGCCATGGTCCCGAGGGGCAGATCTTCGAGATTCAGACCCCCGAGCACGGGTACGCCCAGAGCACCGCACCGCTCGTGAAGGACGTCCAGCACGCCCGGCCCGCAGTCGGTGTACCGCCCGACCGCCACCCCGCGCAGCCCGTCGAGCCGGCCCGCGTTACGCAGCATGGTCAGCTGCCGGTCGATGTGCCCGGCCCGCAGGCCGTCCCCTTCGAGCAGCAGGACGGCCCCGCTCATGCTCGGCAGCATCCACCCGGCGGCCGCCGCCACCTGGTCCTGGTCGCCGCCGAGGAGCACGCCCCGGGCCCGCCCGCCGGTGGTCAGCTCGCCGGTCGGCGCCTTGGGATCGGCCACGAGGGTGATCGGCTCGACGCTGAACGCGCCCGCCGGATCGCCGCGCAGCCCGGCCTGGCCGGCCCGCTCCCACAGGGCCAGGTGCACGATCGCGGCGTCGCCCCCGGCGATGAACAGCTTCGGATGGGCGGCCGCGGTGTTGAAGTCGAGCCGCGCCACGATCCGGTGCTCCCGCCGCCCGCCGCGCACGGCCACGAGCGCCCGGATCCCCGGGTCTCGCAGCGCCCGGTTGATGTCCTCGACGCGGCTCGTCTCGTTCTCCTGGAACGTGTACGCGCCGGCGCTGACCCGCAGTCCCAGCCCTTCGAGCCGGGCCCGCACCGCCTCGGCGTCGTCGCGGACGCCCGCCCCGCCGGGCGCGACCAGGCGCACCTCGTCCCCGGCGCGCAGCCGGGGCGGCCGGACCACATCGACCTCGTTGTATGCAAGCGCCACGAGGGCATTATCGCGCCGCCGGCCAGTACATGGTCGCGTCGTGCGCCCGTTCGGGTGCGGCGGGCCGGCCACGGTGACCGGATCGGTCCGGGGTGGGGCGTGAACGTGCCTTACGGCGAGGGCCGGCCGGGACGAATCATCGACGTATGACGAACGCGCTTCTGGTTATCGACGTGCAGGAATCGTTCCGGCAGCGGCCGCTGTGGGCGACCTTGAACAACCCGGAACTGATCGGCAACGTGCGGCGGCTGGTCGAGGCGGCGCGGGCCGCCGGCGACAAGGTCGTGTGGGTGCTGCACGCCGAGCCGGGCTCCGGCGGGCTCTTCGACCCGGAGAACGGCCACGTACGGGTGGTGGCGGAGCTCGAGCCGGCCAAGGACGAGGCCGTCGTGACGAAGACCTCGCACAACGCCTTCACCACGACCAACCTGCAGCAGCTGCTGACGGCGGCCGGGGTGACCTCGGTGGCGGTGACCGGGCTGCGCACCGAGCAGTGCGTGGAGACGACGGCCCGCCTCGCCTCCGACTTCGGGTACGAGGTCACCTATCTCACCGACGCCACCGGCACCTTCCCGATCCCGCACTGGACGGCCCCGGCCGATCAGAGCGTCGAGGAGCTGCTGGCCGACCCGCGTACGCTGGCGGCGGCGGACGTCGTGGCCCGCACCGAGTACGCGCTCGCCGGGCGGTTCGCCGCCGTCCGTACGGTCGCCGACTATCTGGGGGAGTGACCGGATCGTGCAGCGCGTCGTCTTCGTCCTGACGCCGCAGTTGCATCTGCTCGATCTCGCGGGCCCGGCGCAGGTCTTCCGGACGGCGCCGGGCTACTCGCTGCACTACGTCGCCGCGGCCGCCTCGGTCCCGACCTGGCAGGGCGTCTCCCTGGAGGCCGCCGTCGAGTGGCCGGCGCTGTCCGCGGACGACCTGGTGCTGGTGCCGGGCTGGCGGGACGGCTTCGGCCCGCCCGATCCGGCCCTGCTGGCGCGGGTGGCGGCCCACCACGAGGCCGGCGGCACAGTCGCCAGCGTCTGCTCCGGGGCCTCCGCGCTCGGCCTGGCCGGCCTGCTCGACGGCCGGCGCTGCACCACCCACCACGACCTCCAGGAGAGCCTGGCCCGCCGCCATCCCCGGGCCACGGTGGTCCGTGACGTGCTGTACGTCAGCGACGGCCGCGTGGTCACCTCGGCCGGCATCGCCAGCGGCATCGACCTGGCCCTGCACCTGGTGGCCCAGCGGCACGGCCCGGCGGTGGCGGCCCGGGTCGCCCGCGAGATGGTCGTCTACGCCCGGCGCAACGGCGACGAGCGGCAGGCGTCGGCCATGCTGCGTCATCGTGGCCACCTCAGCGACGTCGTGCACCGGGTGCAGGACCGCATCGACGCGTCGTTCACCGCGCCTCTGCCCCTGGCCGCCCTGGCCGCCGGCGCCGGGGTGAGCGAGCGCACGCTGACCCGCCTCTTCGAGGCCGCGACCGGCCGGACGCCGCTGCGCTATCAGCAGCAGCTGCGTGTCGAGCGGGCCGAATATCTGATCGGGCACGGCACGACGGTCGAGGCCGCCGCCCGCGCCGTCGGTTTCGGCGACGCCCGCATGCTGCGCCGCCTACGCGCCCGCGCCGCTTAGCAGCCCGTCGATGATGACCCGCAGTTTCCACTCGGCCCGGGCGGCGCTGTCGCCGGTGGTGGTCAGCGAGCCCCGCAGCGCGTGCAGGGTGGGGAAGTCACCCGGCGGCAGGGCGGCGATGACCGTGTCGAGCTCGCGCTCGGCCTCCTGAATCATGACCCGCTCGGTGGCCTCCTGACGGCGCTGGTCGCGCAGCCAGCCCGCCCGTTCCAGGGCCGACGAGATGACGTGCTGGTCGAGCAGGTCGGCCGCCCACGCACAGTGCGCGTCGTCGACGCCGCCCTCGCGCAGCAGCCGCAGCGTCTCCTCGGTGAGACGAAGAGCGTTCGGGCCCGTCTGTACGCCGGTGAGGGCGACCAGCGCGAGGTCGTCGTGCCCGGCCAGCGCGCCGACGATCCGGCCGACGAGCGACTCGAGCCGGGACCGCCAGTCGCCGTCGGCCGGGCCGGGCAGCTCGACCTCGCCCAGGGCCAGGTCGTAGGCCAGCGCCATCAGCTCGTCGCGGTCGGCCACGTAGACGTAGAGCGAGGCCGGCCCGGTGTCGAGGGCCTGCGCGACGCGGCGCATGGTCACCGCGGCGAAGCCGATCTCGTCGACGAGCGCCAGGGCGGCCGCCACGACGGCGGCCCGGCCCAGGGGCGCCTTGGCGGGACGGGTGCGGGGGTTGTCCCGGGTAGTGCTCACCGCCACACCCTACTTGACGAACAGCGTTCGTGGCGAACATTATTCCTGACGAACGTTGTTCGCGACGAACGCGGTTCGTGAGGAGTGGATCATGCAATGGCTGGTGTTGAGCGTCGTCCTGGTCGGGACGGTGATGGATCTGCTCGACTCGACGGTGATGAACGTGGCCGCCCCGGCCGTGCGAGCGAGCCTGGGCGGGGGCGAGGCGACCCTGCAATGGCTGACCGCGGGCTACACCCTCGCGTTCGGCGTGCTGCTGATCATCGGCGGCCGCCTCGGTGACCGGTGGGGCCGGCGGCGCCTCTTCCTGATCGGGGCGCTCGGCTTCACCCTGGCCTCGGTGGCCTGCGCGGCCGCGATGTCGCCGGCCATGCTCGTGGCGGCGCGGGTCGCCCAGGGCGCCCTGGGGGCGCTGATGATCCCGCAGGGCTTCGGCATCCTGAGCGCCGTCTTCCGCGAGGCCCGGGAACGCGGGCGGGCCTTCTCGCTGTTCGGCCCGGTCGGCGGCCTGGCCGGGATCGGCGGCCCGATCCTGGCCGGCCTGCTGATCGCCTGGGACGCGCACGACCTCGGCTGGCGGCTCATCTTCCTGATCAACGTGCCGCTGGGCCTGTTCGCCGTCCTCGGGGCGCTGGCCTGGATGCCGGCCGACACCGGCGACCGCGCGGCCCGGCTCGACCCGATCGGCGCCGTGCTGGTCGCGGCCGGTTCGGCCGGGGTCGTCCTGCCCCTGATCCAGGGCCGCGAGGCGGGCTGGCCGTGGTGGTCGTTCGCCACGCTCACGGCCGGGCTGGTGGCGTTCGCCGCGGCCGGCCTGCGGCAGCGGACCGGCGCCTCACCCCTGCTGGCCCCGGGCCTGCTGCGCAAGCGGCCCTTCGTGGCCGGGCTGGCCGTCGCGGTGGTCTTCTTCGCCGGCCTCGGCGGCCTGATGCTCGGCCTGTCGCTGCATCTCCAGCTGAGCCTGCACTACACGCCCTTGCGGGCCGGGCTCGCGCTGGCGCCCGTGGCGGCCGGCATCGCCGTCAGCTCACTGCTCGCGCCCACGTTGTCCCAGCGGCTGGATCGGCGGCTGCTGCACCTGGGACTCGGCGTCGAGTTCCTCGGCGTCGTCGCCGTGGCCGTGGTCGTCGCGACCGGCGCCCCACTGCCGGCCCTGGTCGCGGCCGGGCTCGGAGCCGGCCTCGGGCTCGGGCTGCTGTTCGGGCCGCTGATCCAGCGCGTCCTCGCCGTCGCCGCCCCGGACGAGGCCGGCAGCGCCTCCGGCGCCCTCAACGCCGCCCAGCAGATCGCGACCGCCCTCGGCGTGGCCGTGCTGGGCACCGTCTACTTCGCCTCCGGCCTGGCCGCCACGACGCTCGCCGTCGCCGCGTCCTGCCTGCTCTGCGCCGCCCTGGTGCTCCTGCTCCCCGAGAAGGAACTGTCATGAACGTTGTCGTACTCGGCGCCGCCGGCCGCACCGGCCGCCTGATTGTCGACGAGGCCCTGCGTGCCGGACACCAGGTCACGGCGGCCGCCCGGACCCCGCGCGACTTCCCGGCCGCCGCCCGGATCGTCCGGGCCGACGTCCGCGACGCGAGCAGCCTGCGCGAGGCCGTCGAGGGCCAGGACGCGGTCGTCAGCGCCGTCGGGCCGGCCGGGCGCAAGGCCCTCGGCCTCTACTCCGACGGGGCCCGCGCCACCGTGGCCGCGATGCGGGACACGGGCGCCGACCGCTACCTGGGCATCACCTCGGTCGGCGTACGGCACGACGACCCCCACTTCTCGTGGTGGTACCGGGGCCTGGTCCGGCCGCTGGGCCAGGACCTGTACGCCGACATGAAGCGCATGGAGGACATCGTCCGCGCCGCCGGCCTGGACTGGACGTTCGTGCGCCCCACCTATCTCCAGGACCGCGAGCCCACCGGCACCTACCGCGTGACCGACGGCATCACCCCGCCCGGCGGCTGGAAGATCACCCGAGGCGATCTCGCGAGGTTCATCGTCGAGGAGCTGGACGCGCGCCGTTTCTCCCGCGGCGCGCCGAGCCTCGCCGAGTGATGCCGGGCGCCGGGTCAGCGTTCGGTGCGCACGGGGTTCCCCCGGACCAGATCGTCGTGGATCTGCCAGCGGGCCGTCCCGGCGGCGCGGGCGGCGGACTCGTCGCCCTCCTGGAGACGGGCGCGGAGGCGGCGCAGGGCGATGGCCCGGTTGAGGGAGAACCGGCGCTCGGTGTCGGCGACGACCACCAGGCCCGAGGGGCGGTGGGTGGCCCGGACGGCCGTGCTCGCCTTGTTGCGGTGCTGGCCGCCCGGTCCGCCGGTGCGGACGGCGACGATGTCGACGTCGTCCTGGAAGAACGGCGTCTCCCGGGTGCCGGGCGAGCAGGGCTGGGCGATCACGTACCAGTTCTTGCGGCCCGTCGACCGGTACGGACTGGGCCCCTGCCAGCACAGCGTCCCGGTCCAGGAGGCGGCGAACTCCGGGGCGCCGGCCCCGGAGAGGGCGACCACCGCCGAGCGCAGCGTGCCCGGCCGGTCGCCGGGAACCGTGGAGAGGCGCTCGGCCCGCACCTGGTGGCGCGCGGCGTCGGCCTCCAGGCGCGGCAGGAGGCGGGCCACGGCCCAGGAGCATTCGACCGGCCCCCGGCCCGCGGAAAGCATCAGATGGAGGGCCGCGGCCCGGCCGCCGCCAGCGCCGGGACGCGCGGTCATGAGCGGGCCGCCGTCTTGTAGGTGACCAGCGGGACGGTGACCGCGGCCGGGGTGGCCAGGTGGTGGGCGGTCAGGTCGCCGACGACCTGCTCGATGCGCTTGTACGCCGTCGGGGCCTCCTCGAACAGGAGCTGCCGGTCGCCGCAGACGACGATCGAGCCCACCGGCGTACGGCGAAGCTCCTCGACCGTGTGTTTGGCCTTGCCCCGCCGCAGGGCGTCCGAACGGGACATCTTGCGGCCCGCGCCGTGCGCCACCGAATAGTTGGCCTCGGGACCGGCGTGGCCGGCCACCAGATAGGACGGCGTGCCCCGGGTACCGGCGACCAGCACGTCGCGGCCGTCGCCCCGGGCCGCGCCCTTGCGGTGCAGGTAGGCCCCGTCGCGGACCTCGACCGAGTTGTGGCACTCGTCGACGATCGGGTCCTCGGGGGTGGCGCCCAAAGCCAGGGCGACGCGGGCGGCCATCAGGCGCCGGTTGAGCGAGCCCCACCGGACGGCGTCGTCGTGCGCCGCCAGATAGGCCGCCGGGTCGGCCGCCGGGCCGGCGCCGTGCACCTCGGTGTGGGCGCGCAGGATCCGCTCGCCGAGGCCCCGCGAGCCACTGTGGACGATCAGGACCAGGTCGCCGCGCTCCAGGCCGGGCCGTTCCGCGTGCACGGTGTCGACGCGGGCCAGCTCGGCGAAGTGGTTGCCGCGGCCGACCGTGCCGAGATGGCCGGTGTGGCCGGCCGGGACGCTCGATGCGACGTACGACCAAGCGGGGTCATCGATCTCGGGAGAGCGGTCGAGGTCGGGGAACCGGCGTGCCAGCCGCTCGGGAACGGGGCGCTTGAGCCGGATCGGGAAGACGGCGATGCCGCAGCCGATGTCGGAGCCGACCAGGAACGGGTAGAGAACCGTGGAGAGCATGGCGGCGCCGATCGGGGCGCCCTTGCCGGGGTGCAGATCGGGCATGCCGGCCACGTGGAGCATGCCGTCGAGGGCGGCCACCTGGTGGCACTGGTCGACGGCGGCGGACTCGATCCAGCTGGACGGAGACGCGAAGACAGAAACGCTCGCTGACAAAACAGACGCTCTTTCGAGAGAAAGGGGTGAAGTGGAAGGCGTCGATGCTTTGTCAGTACGTCATGGCGATAACTGTCCCGTGGGAGGAGCCTTCTGCCAACTGATTTATTAGGCTTCAGGGATGACGGCCGGGTTGGTGCTCGCGGCGGGTGCGGGACGGCGCTACGGCATGCCCAAGGCGCTGGTGCCCTATCCCGAGAGGCTCCTCGTGGAGCACGCGGTCGACACCCTGCGCGAGGCGGCACTGTCACCCATCGTGGTCGTCCTCGGGGCGCAGGCCGAGCTTGTCCGGTCGACCGCGCCCGACCTGCCCGGCGTGGTGATCAACCCGAAATGGGAGAGCGGGCTGGCCTCGTCGCTCCAAGCCGGATTAGCCGCCCTGAAAACGACAAATGCCGATAGCGCCGTCGTGCTTCTGGTCGATATGCCGGGTGTCACGGCGGAAGCGGTACGCCGGGTCAGCGCGTCCGCCGACGCGGATGGGCTGGTCATGGGTGGGTATGGAGAACGGCGTGGACATCCGGTGCTGCTCGGCCGGAAGCACTGGGCCGGTGTGGCGGCGACCGCCACCGGCGACTCGGGGGCACGCGACTACCTGCGGGCCCACGCCGAACTCGTCCGGGTGGTCGCCGTGGGAGACGTAGCCGATGATCTCGACCTCGACGTTCCGGAGTTGAATCCCCATGCGTGACGTACTGGACCCCCTGCTCCGCTGGTGGGAGGCGGGCGAGCCGGTCGGCCTGGCCACGGTGACCGCCACCTGGTCGAGCGCGCCCCGCCAGCCGGGCGCGGCCATGGCCGTCGGACCGGACGGCACGGTCGCCGGCAGCGTGTCCGGCGGCTGCGTCGAGGGCGCGGTCTACGAGATCTGCCGTGAGGTGGCCGAGACGGGCGAGGCCCGCACGGTCCGGTACGGGGTGAGCGACGACGACGCGTTCGAGGTCGGCCTGACCTGTGGCGGCACCATCGAGCTGCTCATCGAGCGGGTCGACCGCGACTCGGGGTGGCTGCCGCCGCTGGCCGGGAAGGTCGCCGCGAACGAGCCGGTGGCCCTGCTCACCCGCCTCGACGAGGGCCGGGCCCGGCATCTGCTGATCACCCCGGACGGCCGCGACGGGACGCTCGGCGGCGACCGGATCGACGACGCCGCCACCGACGACGGGCGCGGCCTGCTGGCCGCCGGCCGCACCGGCATGCTGCACTACGGCCCCAGCGGCGAACGCCGCGGCGAGGGCCTCTCGGTGCTGGTCGGCTCGTTCGCGCCGCCGGCCCGCATGCTGGTCTTCGGGGCGACCGACCACGCGGCCGCGACCGCCCGCATCGGGTCGTTCCTCGGCTATCACGTGACGGTGTGCGACGCGCGCCCGGTCTTCGCCACCAGGAAGCGCTTTCCGTCGGCCGACGAGGTCGTCGTCGACTGGCCCCACCGCTACCTGGCCGCCGAGGCCTCGGCCGGTCGCGTCGACGAGCGCACCGTCCTCTGTGTCCTGACCCACGACCCCAAGTTCGACGTGCCGGTGCTGGAGGTCGCGCTGCGGCTCCCGGTGGCGTACGTGGGCGCCATGGGCTCCCGGCGCACCCACGACGACCGGCTCAAACGCCTGGAGGAGACCGAGCTGACCGCGGACGAGGTGGCCCGCCTGGCGTCGCCGGTCGGGCTCGACCTGGGCGCGCGCACGCCGGAGGAGACGGCGGTGAGCATCGCGGCCGAGATCGTGGCCCTGCGCTGGGGCGGTTCGGGCGCCCGGCTCACCATGACGGCCGGGCGCATCCACGGTCTCAGCCCAGAAAACCCCTGATCGCGGCCAGCCCCAGCGCCGTCCGCGGGTGATAGGCGGTGCGCCACAGCCCGCCGTGCGCCGCCTCGGCCGCCTCGTCGCGCCAGGCCTCGGCGGCGGCCGGGCGGGGGTTGCGCAGCTGGTGGACCATCAGCATGGCCATCAGCCGGTTCGCGGTCTCCGGCTCGAAGACCTCGACGTCGAAGCGGTGCGCGCCGGCGTAGGCGGCGGCCAGCACCCGGTTGGAGACGACCGATTTGGTCCGGGCCGGGGGCGCCACCGAGAAGCTGACCGCGCCGTCACGGCGGGCCAGGGTGGCCCGCCAGCGCTGGATGCGCTTGGCCAGCGCGTAGTTGGGGCCTTGCTGCGGGACGAGGCTGTCGTTGATGCCCGGGTCGGCGCCGTCGGCGTAGTTGGGCTGCAGGAGCTTCCCGCCGGAGAGGGCGCCGGTCATCCGGGCCAGCCGTGAGCGCTCCCGGAAGCGCCGGGCCGACTGCTCGACCGCCGCCGCCGGCACCGCGAAGACATCGGTCGGCGTGGCCAGGAAGGCCAGGGCGACATCGTCGCGGACCTTCTTGAGGTACGCCGCGAGAGCGTCCACGACCACAGACAATTTCGTGTACGCCGCGCCGGGCGCATAGACGTAATTGCCCAGCGTCAGCCGTCCCTCCGGCCGCTCGGCCAGCCAGTGCGCGAGCGCGCCGACGTCCTCGAGCAGGTCGACTCCCCGCGGCACGATGAGCCGCCCGGCCGACCGGGCGGCCAGCGCGGAGATCCGCTCCTCGACGCGGGGCAGGTCGACCCCGATGACCGTGGCGCCCCATTCGAGCACCGCCGGCAGCGGCCCCATCTCGGCGCCGGCGCCCAGCACGACCAGCTGCTGGTCGCTCAGGTCGAGCCAGTCCGGGTTGGCGGCCACGGCCCGCACCGCGGTGGCGCAGGACTCCTCGACGACGCCGTCGGCGACCCACTTGTCGAGCCGGCGCTCCAGGGCGTCACCCCGCAGGAGCTCTCCTCGGTAGGGGAGGCTGATCTCGCGCGACGGCTTCTCGCCGCCCTCGACCGTCACCGTCTCCACCGGCCGTTCCGGCGCCTCGATCGGCACCGGCATCCGCTCGTGCACCGAGGCCAGCCCGGCCGCGGCGATCGCGTATCCGTCGCTCCGGACCCCAGTCGTGATCAACTGCCGGAAATGCCGCAGGTAGCCGCGTCGCCAATCGGACTCGGCGGCGGCCGCGGCGGCCGCTTCCGGGGAGACGGAGCGCAAGGCGTCCGCGACCACCGATCGCCCGAAGGCCGAGCTGCTGGGACGGCCGGACGCGTCGGCGGGAAACATGATCACGGGCGACATCCTCTCCTACCCCGGTAGGAGGCCGCCTCCGACCCGGGGCCACCATCCGGGCCCGCGGCAGGAAGAGACGCCCGTCGAACGACGGAACGCTGCGAAGCATGACTACCACCACGCTCCGCGCCGGCCCGGTGCGCCGGCACCGGCCGCTGCTGGCGCTCACCGCCGCGATGGCCGTGCTGACCCTGATCACCGTGGCCGGCCTCGCCGTCGACGACCGGGCCCTGCTCGGCGCGAACGTCTGGCTCAAGCCGTTCAAGTTCGCCGTCAGCTTCGCGGTGTACGGCTTCACGCTGGCCTGGATCCTCTCGGTGCTCCCGCGCCGCAGCCGCCTCGCCGAGTGGTCGTCCACCCTGATCGTCGCCGTCTCGGTGATCGAGGTCGCGATCATCACCTTCCAGGCCGCCCGCGGCCATCGCAGCCACTACAACGACACGAACTCCTTCGACAGCCTCCTCTGGTCGATCATGGGCGCCTCGATCATGGTGCTGTTCGTGGCCCACCTCGTGGTCGCGGCCGTGGCCCTGCGGCAGCGCGTCCCGGACCGGGCCGCCGCCTACGGCATCCGCCTCGGCCTGGCCCTGGCCCTGCTGGGCTTCCTGGCCGCCGTCCCGATGGTGATGCCCATGGACACCGGCATCGCCGGGATCAGCGGCGCCCACGCGGTGGGCGTCCCCGACGGCGGCCCCGGCCTGCCGCTGACCGGCTGGAGCACCACCGGCGGCGACCTGCGCATCGGCCACTTCATCGGCATGCACGGCCTCCAGGCCCTGCCCCTGCTGGCCTTCCTGCTCGGCCGCACCCGGCTCGCGACTCCCGTGCGCACCCGGCTGCTGGTGGTGGCGGCCACGGCGTACGGCCTGACGGTCCTGATCGTGACCTGGCAGGCGCTCCGCGGCCAGCCGCTGCTGGAGCCGGACGGCCTGACGCTCGCCGCCGTGGGGATCGTGGCGGTGGGAACGGCGGCGGCCGTCACCGCTGTCGTCCGGCGCAGCGCCTAGGCTGGCCGGCATGGGCTGGGTGGAACGCCTCTTCGACCGGCGGGACGCCTGGCTGCGCCTCGTGCTGCTCGACCTGAGCGGGCTCGGCTACCTCTATCTGAACGAGCCCACCAGGCCGTCCCCGCCGCAGCTGGTCCTCGCGCTCGCCGCCTTCGTCACGATCCTCGCCCTGATCCGGTGGCCGTTGGCCAGCCTGCTCGTGCAGACCGGGCTGCTCGTGGCGGCGCTGCTGCTGGTCGACGACCCGACGATCAACGTGGTCGGCTCGAGCTGGATGCTGGCCGAGGTGGTGGCCTGGGCCGGCCGCCCGGTCGTCTACTGGGCGGCCACGGTGCTGCTCCTGGCGGTCCACCTCGTGCTGCGGGCCGAGCGGCTGGTCGACCTGCTGCTCCCGGTCGGCCTGCCGTTGCTGCTCGGGCTGGTCGTGCGCACCAGCCACGAGCTGGGCGAGCAGCGCCGCCGCGGTGAGGCCGAGAAGGTGCGGCTCCGGGAATCGGAGGCGCGGGCCGACCGGGCCGACGAGCGCAGCGCCATCGCCCGCGAGCTGCACGACGTCGTGGCGCATCATGTCGCCTCGATGGTGTTGCGGGCCGGCGTCGCGCGCCACGTCGTGCCCGACCTCGATCCCCGCATCTCGGCCGTCCTCGACGACGTCCACGGCACGGGCACGACCGCGCTGGCCGATCTCCGTCGTCTGGTCGCGGTCCTTCGGGACCCTTCGGCCGTACGGGGTGACGCGGCGTTCACGGCCATCGAGCCCGGCTCGCTGCCGGCGGCGCTCGGTGCGGCCGTGGAGCGGGCCCGCATGACCGGCCTGACCGTGGAGGCCGACATCGACGAGGCGGTGAGCGGCCTGGACGCCGTACGGGCGATGGCCGTCCTCCGGCTGACCCAGGAGGCACTGACCAATGTGGCCAAGCACGCCGGACCGAGCGCCGTGGCCCGGCTGACGGTGAGCGTCGAGGAGGAGAACGTGTCCTGGCAGGTCATCGACGAGGGCGGCGCGCCGCCCACGCCCGTCCCGCCCGGCGGCGGCCACGGCCTGACCGGCATGCGCGAGCGCGTCGAGGTCCTGGGCGGCCGCCTCACCGCCGGCCGCTCGGGCCCCGGTTGGCGGGTGTCGGCTGTCCTGCCGGCCCACGCGCCGGAAAGTGACAACGCGGCTGAAGGGGCGAGCGCGTGATCCGGGTGCTTCTCGTGGATGACCAGCAGCTCATCCGGGCCGGGCTGCGGATGCTCTGTGAGGCCGAGGGCGATCTCGATGTCGTGGGGGAGGCCGGCGACGGGCGGGAGGCGATCACCCTGGCCGAGCGGCTCGCGCCCGACGTCGTGGTGATGGATCTGCGCATGCCCGGGGTCGACGGGATCAGTGCCACGAGCCGCATCCTGGCCGGCCGGCCCGCCACCCGGGTGCTGGTGCTAACCACCTTCGGCGACGACGACCACCTCTATCCGGCGCTCACCGCGGGCGCGGCCGGCTTCCTGCTCAAGGACGCGCCCCCGGCCGAGTTGCTGGACGGGATCAGGCGGGTCGCGGCCGGGGACAGCCCGTTCAGCCAGGACGTGCTGCAACGGCTGGTGCGGCGGGCGGTCGGCGCGAGCTCCGAGCGCCGCCGCCCGGTCGAGGGCCTGACCGGGCGCGAGCGCGACGTGCTGCGGCTGGTCGGCGAGGGCCTGTCCAACGCGGAGATCGCCGAGCGGCTGCACATCGGCGTGACCACCGTGAAGACCCACATCACGGCGCTGATGACGAAGACGAACAGCCCCAACCGCGTACGGCTGGCCCTGACCGCCCACCAGGCCTGAAGGCCCGCGGACACAGAAAGGCCGGAGATCCGTGGCGGCGGTTCTCCGGCCCTGCTCTGCTCGGCCTCGCGGCCGCTGTCAAGCTATACGATCATCGCAACCCTGTCGCGCAGCGCGCCGCTCAGCCCTGGCGGCCGTTCCAGCGCGGGTTCTTCTTGTTGATCACGACCTGGCGGCCGCGGCGACGGGTGACGACGCTGCCCGGCTTGCTCTTGAGCGAACGCAGCGAGTTGCGGACCTTCATGGGAGCTCCCTCTTTCCGCGCCGGGGGTTCACCTGACGCGATGAGAGTAACGCCGGTGCGGGTCCGCCTATTTCCGATTGCGGACCGACCGGTCCGCCGCTCTGGTTGCGGTACCGGAGTGAACCTCCGGCGGTCTTCAAGTGGCGCGTTCCGGGCGCCGATGGCACCGGCATGCGCAAGCGAACCTTCGGGACCCTGGTCACCGCCGCCGTCGTCGCCGTGTCCGGCACGGCCGTACCCGCCCTGGCCGCCGCCCCCGAAGGGCCGGTCATCGGCGCCGGCGCGCCCGGCGCCATCCCCGGCCGCTACATCGTCACGCTCGACGAGAACGCCCCCAAGGGTGACGTCGCGGCGATGGCGGCCGGCGGCGACGGCGTCTTCGTGGCCGAGATGAGCGCGAAGCAGGCCCGCCGCCTCGCCGCCGACCCCGAGGTCCGCACCATCGAGCAGGACCGCCTGCTGCACCTCGAGGGCACACAGCGCGATCCCGGCTGGGGGCTCGACCGCATCGACCAGCGGCCGGCCAAGCTCTCCAAGTCGTTCACGCCGACCGACGACGGCAGCGCCGTGCACGCGTACGTCATCGACACCGGCATCCGGATCACCCACTCCGAGTTCGCGGGCGGCCGGGCCACCTACGGCTACGACGCGGTCGACGGCGACACCTTCGCCGCCGACTGCAACGGGCACGGCACCCACGTGGCCGGCACCATCGGCGGCACCCGCTTCGGCGTGGCCAAGAAGGTGCGCCTGGTCGCCGTCCGGGTGCTCGACTGCGAGGGCGAGGGCTCGCTGTCGCAGGTCATCGCCGGCGTCAACTGGGTCACGGCCAACGCGGTCAGGCCGGCCGTGGCCAACATGAGCATGGGCGGTGCCTTCAGCCCGGCGCTGGAGGCCAGCATCCAGAAGTCCATCGACGCGGGTGTGACGTACGTGGTCGCGGCCGGCAACGAGGACGCCAACGCCACCAACACCAGCCCGGCCGGGCTGCCGGCCGCGATCACCGTGGGCGCCACCGACAGCAAGGACCGCCGGGCGGCCTTCTCCAACTTCGGCGCGTCGCTCGACCTGTTCGCGCCGGGCGTGGGCATCCGTTCGTCGTACGCCTGGAGCAACACCGCCTCGGCGGTCATGGACGGCACCTCGATGGCCTCGCCGCACGTGGCGGGCGCGGCCGCGCTGGCGCTGGACGCCAACCCCGGGATGAGCCCGGCCCAGGTCCGCAACTACCTGGTCACGTACTCGACGAAGAACAAGGTCAAGGACACCCACGGCTCGCCCAACCGCCTGCTCTTCGTGCCGAAGCCGCCGGCCAAGCCGGCCATCAAGCCGGCCTCGATCGTCGTGGCGGCGAACCGGCCCGCGAAGATCGCGCTGTCGGCGAGCCGCAAGGGCTCGTGGAGCATCACCGCGGGCCGCCTGCCGACCGGCCTCAAGCTTTCCGCGTCCGGCGTCATCACCGGCACGCCGACGGGCCGGGGCACGGCCAAGGTCACGGTCAAATTCACCGACTTCGTGCCGTACGCCGTCACGCGCACCCTGGCCGTGACGATCCGCAACACCGTGCCGGTGATCAGCCCGGTCGAGATGCCGCAAGCCGTGGTGGGCGCCGACTTCGAGGCCGCGCTGAGCGTCGCCGACAAGCGCGCCGGCTCATGGTCGCTGACCGCGGGCGCGCTGCCCGAGGGCCTGACGCTGTCGTCGAACGGTGTCATCCAGGGAGTGCCGGCGGCCGCGGGCGCCGGGACCTTCACGGCTGCTTTCGCCGACGGCTGGGGCAACCGGGTGATCCGCACCTACACGATCGAGGTCGCGGAGTAAGGAGTCAGGCCGGCCCGTCCCGCTCGACGACCGGGGGCACGGCATCGACGAGCGGGACGGGGGACCAGGTGCGGTGTGTTGCCCGGCTCGGCGTGGGCGGGGCGGATGCCTTCGGCCGAACCGATAATGAGGTTACGTATCCTGCCTCTCAAGGAGCTAGGACCACGCTGGGTAAAAGCTGAAAATCTTTCACGCGCCCTCCGCTCACCCAGCCCTCGTCCACGCGGCCTCGTTCACGCGGTGCTTGCTCACGCGGCTCGCTCAGGCGGCGAATCCGGCCGCGTATTTCTCGGCGATCGCGGCCGTCTCCGGCAGGTCGGACTCGACCACCGGCAGGCCGGCCGCGACGTCCGCGCCCAGCTCGGTGAGCAGCTGGCGAAGCAGCGCCTCGGCCGCCGCGGCCTGCGGGGCGACGCCGGCCGTGACCACCGGCACCGCCCGCTTGCCGGCCAGGGCCTGCGCCGGCAGGTTGTCCAGCAGCACCTTGAGCACGCCGGTGTAGCTGCCCTTGTAGGTCGGGGTGGCGACGACCAGCACCTCGGCGCCCTTGATGGCGTCGAGCGCGGCCGCGGTCGCCTCGTCCCCGGGCGTGAGCAGGCCCGCGCCGAGCGCGCCGACCTCGATGACAACTGGTTCCTGATCGCCGGCCAGGGCGTTGCCGACGGCGCTCGCGAGGACTGACGTGCGCGAGCCCGCGCGGGGGTTTCCGGACACGACGACGATGCGGCTCATGATTCTCCTTGGAGTAGGTGGTGAGGGGCGCGGCCGAGCTGGGTGTAGCGGCCGTCGTGGTAGACGAGCGGGGCCGCGGTGTGGTCCTCGTGATGCCAGCCGTGCTCGGGGGTGGCCAGCACGATCGTGTGGTCGCCGGCCTCGACGCGCTGTTCCACCCGGCAGACGATGCGGGCCAGCACGCCGTCCAGCAGCGGCACCCCGTCCGGTCCGGGCTCCCAGGAGCCGTGGGTGGCGAAGCGGTCGATGTTCCTGGTCGAGAAGGTGCGGGCCACGTGCTCCTGCTCCTGGGTCAGCACGTGCACGGCGATCACCCCGGACGCGGCCACGGCCGGCCAGGCCGAGGCGGTGTGGGCGAGGCAGAACGAGACCAGCGGTGGATCGAGGGAGACGGAGGTGAACGAGGTGGCGGTGAATCCGGCGGGGGCCTGACCGGGTGCGCCGGGAGCGGTGATGACCACGACGGCGGCGGCGTGGCGGCGCAGCAGGGCCCGGAAGAGATCGGCGTCCACGAGCGAACTGACGGTCACGGGGGTCTCCTAAGAACGTCGCGTCCACAGATTGAGATAGGGGACACGCATGACCCCACCGTGCGTTCCCGCTCCCGTAGATGTCAATGCTCTTCCCATATCCTAGTAAACCTAGAGGGTATGGTTGACATGGCGGCATTGCGGCCCGCAAAGTTGGTCCATGTCCGCTCCCACGATTCCTGTCGTACGGCAGTGGCATCGTGGTGCCGTGATGGCGGCCAGCAGCTCCCACTGGGGCGCCTTCCGGGTCGCGCCGGACGGCTCGATCACGCCTCGCCCCGGTGACCCCGATCCGTCGCCCCTGCTCGGCAACATCCAGGGTGCCCAGCGTCACCGGTCCCGGGTGGCGCGCCCCTCGGTGCGCCGCCGCTCGGCCGGGCGCGGCTACGACTCGTACGAGGAAATCTCCTGGGACCTGGCCCTCGACCTGGTCGCCGAGGCCCTGCGGGAGACCCGCGAGCGGTGGGGCGACAACGCGATCTTCGCGGGGTCCTACGGCTGGGCCAGCGCCGGCCGGTTCCACCACGCGCAGTCCCAGCTCCACCGGTTCCTGGCGCTCGGCGGCGGATACACGAGGTCGCGCAACACCTACAGCTTCGGCGCCTCCGAGGTCGTGCTGCCGCACCTCGTCGGCCGGCGCGGCGCGGCCGCCGTGCTCCATCAGGGCACCGACTGGCCGGTCGTGGCCGAGCGGGCCGACCTGATCGTCGCCTTCGGCGGGCTGCGGGCGGCCACCATGGCCGTGACACCGGGCGGGCGCGCCACCCATGATTTCGCGAGCCACGTGGCGTCGGCGCGCGGGCGGATCGTCTCGATCTCGCCGCTGCGCGACGACCTGCCCTCTCCCCAGGGTGAGTGGCTCGCGATCCAGCCCGGCACCGACGTGGCGCTGATGTTCGCCCTGGCCCACCAGATCGCGGCCGACGGCAAGGCCGATCTCGCCTTCCTCGACCGGTTCACGGTCGGTGGCCGGCGGTTCCTCGAGTCGGTGCGGGAGCGGACGCCGGCCTGGGCCTCGGCCGTCTGCGGCGTGCCCGAGGAGGCCATCACCGGGCTCGCCCGGCGGATGACGGCCGGGCGCACCTTCATCACCGTGAGCTGGTCGCTGCAGCGGGCGCCGTCGGGCGAGCAGCCGATCTGGGCCGGTCTCGCGCTGGCCGCGGTGCTCGGCCAGATCGGCCTGCCGGGCGGAGGCTTCGGTCACGGGTACGGCTCGACCGGCAACACCGGTGGCGGCAAGCTGCCGTACGGCCTGCCCGGCTTCCCGCAGGTGGTGAACCCGGTCACCGACTTCATCCCGGTCGCCAAGATCTCCGACCTGTTGCTGCGGCCGGGTGAGGAGTTCGAGTACGACGGGGGCCACCACACCTATCCGGACGTCAAGCTCGTCTACTGGGCCGGTGGCAACCCGTTCCACCACCATCAGGACCTCACCCGGCTGCGGCGGGCGTTCCAGCGGCCCGAGACGGTGATCGTGCAGGAGCCGTTCTGGACGGCGACCGCGCGGCACGCCGACATCGTGCTGCCGGTGACCACCACGCTCGAGCGCGACGACTTCGGCGTCAGCCATGGCGACACCCACCTGATCGCCATGCGGGCGGCCGCCGAGCCGTTCGCCGAGTCCCGCGACGAATACGACATCTTCGCCGATCTGGCCGCGCGGCTCGGCTACGCCGAGGCCTTCACCCAGGGGCGTTCCAGCCGGGAGTGGCTGATTCACCTGTACGGGCGGTGGCGCGCCGAGCCGAAAAAGCCGTTCGGCGAATTCTGGGCGGCGGGCGAGATGGAGCTGCCCGGGCGGCGCGACGACACGGTTCTCTTCGCCGGCTTCCGCGCGGGTGAGCCGCTGGACACGCCGAGCGGGCGGATCGAGCTCTACTCGGCGACCGTGGCCGGGTTCGGATATCCGGAATGTCCGGGCTATCCCATCTTCGAGCCCGGGCCGCGCTCACGGGCGTACGGGGAAATGGTCTTGATCTGCAATCAGCCCGCCACGCGCCTGCACTCCCAGCTGGACATGGGCGGGTTCTCGCAGGCCGCGAAGCGGTCCGGTCGCGAGCCGGTGCGGATGCACCCGGCCGACGCCGAAGCCCGGGGCGTCGCCGACGGTGACGTCGTGCGGATCCACAACGAGCGCGGGAGTGTGCTGGCCGGCGTGACGCTCAGTGACGACTGTCTGCCCGGCGTGGCCCAGCTGTCGACCGGCGCGTGGTTCGACCCGTCCGCGCCCGAGGTCGCGACCTGCGTGCACGGCAACCCGAACGCGCTCACCGAGGACGCCGGCACCTCCCGGCTGGCCCAGGCCTGCACCGGCCAGGTGACCTCGGTCCTGATCTCCCGTTTCGACGGGCCGTTGCCGCCGGTCCGGGCCTACGATCCGCCGCTGTGATCTGCGCGTGTTTTAGCCTATCGAACAGATAGGAAATGTATTATTCGAGCGGCCTGCCGGCCGCACCCCCCGAGGAGGACCCACATGTCCGCGCTCGCCGTCGCCCACCCGCCCGTGCCGCGCTCCCGCATCGCCCGCCTGCGACCGGTGCCCGACATCACCGAGCCGCCGGTCACGGTGACCATCAGCATCGCCGGGGGCGAGGGCGCCGGCCGTGACCGGGTGCTGGCCGCGCTGCGCGACCTGGTCCACGCGGCCGGCACGGCGGTCGAGCTGGCCGTCGAGCCCTCCAGCGGCACCGCGCTGCGGCTCGACCCGAAGGCCCGCACCGCCACCCGCGAGGGGCAGCCGCTCGACCTGAGCCGCCTCGAGTACGACCTGCTGCTGTTCCTGGCCCGGCACCCGCGGCAGGTGTTCAGCCGCAGCCAGCTGCTGGCCCAGGTGTGGGGGCACACCCACACCACCAACCGGACGGTCGACGTGCACGTCAGCCGTCTGCGCACCAAGCTGTCCGACCCCGAGGTCGTCACCACGGTCTACGGGCTCGGTTACCGTCTTGCCGACGACGCCGTTGTCGTCGTGTCTTCCTGATCGGGGTTCCACATGTCCAAGCGGACCGTTGCGGTCGTCGGTGGCGGTTGCGCCGGCGTGCTGGCCACCCGGGAGCTGCTGCGCGGCGGCGACGACCGGGTGGTGCTGATCGAGCCGGACGAGCCGGGCGGCGGCCTGGCCTACGGCTCGGCCCGGCCGTGGCATCTGCTCAACTCCCGGGCCGGCGCCATGTCCGCCGACCCCGACGACCTCGGGCACTTCACCCGCTGGTCCGGGGGTTCTCCGGACGACTTCCGCCCGCGCACGGAGTACGGCCAGTACCTGCGGTCGGTTTTCTCCTCCCTCACCTCCGATGATCGTCTTTCTGTTCGCCGGGCCCGGGCTCAGCGCCTCGTCGTCGGCGGTCTCGCCCTCGACGACGGCTCGACCGTGCGCGCCGACGACATCGTGGTGGCCACCGGCAACCCGGCCCCGGCCCAGCCGGCGGCCCGCCCCGACCACCCCGACTACATCGCCGACCCGTGGGCGCCCGGCGTGCTCGACGCCATCCCGTCCGACGTGCCGGTCATGCTGGTCGGCGCCGGCCTCACGGCCATCGACGTGGCCCTGACCCTCACCGCCGACCGCGACCGCGACGCACCGATCACGGCGGTCAGCCGCCGGGGCCAGTTGCCGCTGACCCACACGGCGGTCGCGGCCCCACCGGTCGGCCTGGCCCTCGACGACTGCACGACCCTGCGCGACGTGGTCCGCGCGGTCCGTGCCGAGGCGGCCCGCGCCGGCGACTGGCGTGCCGTGGTCGACGGCCTTCGCCCGTACCTCGACCAGCTCTGGACCGCCCTGACCCCCGACGAGCAGGAGGCGTTCCTGCGCCACCTGGCCCGCCCGTGGGAGTGTCACCGCCACCGCATGGCCCCGTCCGTGGGCGCCCGCGTGGCCGGATTGCGGGCCGAGGGCCGCTTGGAGGTCCGGGCGGGCGGCATCCGCTCGATGACGGCCCCACCGGCCGGCGGCTTGCTGGTAGAGCTGGAGGCCGGCGTCCAGTGGTTCGGCGCCGTCATCAACTGCGCGGGTCCGGGCCGCCTCCCGGCCGCGGCCGGCGGTTTCGTGGGCAGCTTGCTAGACGCCGGCCAGGCCCGCGTAGGCCCACACGGCCTGGGCCTGGACATCGACGACGCCGGCCACTTGATCGGCGCCGACGGCCAGACCCGGGACAACTTGTGGCTGATCGGCCCCCTGCGCCGGGGAGCCCGCTGGGAGACAACAGCGGTGCCGGAGATCCGGGCCCAGGCCCGAGTCCTGGCCCGAAGCATGTCCCCGGTCCCGGCCTGACCGCCCCCCGGCGTGGGTGGCGTCGCGATAGCGCACCCTCCGCTCGGCCAGACGCGGATGTTCGATTCTTCAAGAGCGCGACCGCCCGGGCGGCTGAGATTCGGGAGGGGTGGGGAGCCTTGCCCTCCCGAGTGGGAGTCGGCCCGCGTGGTGCCTTTCGCCCGTGCCGCCAGCCCACTGGATGTCCGCGCTGCCATTTCGGTTTGAGTGATCGGCCGGGGAATCAATCGCCGTCTGGGCTTGAGTGGCCGGTTGGGGTCGAATTGCCACCTGAGCTTGAGTGGTCGGTTGGGGTGCAATTGCTGCCTCGGCTCGATCGGTCGATTGGGTCGAATTGCTTCCTGAGCTTGAGCGGCGGGTGAAGGCTTGATTGCGGCCTCAGTTTGAATGATCGGCTCGGGTGGAAATGCCATCCCGGCGGGGGCGGCAAGCCCAGCCTGCGTGGCGGGCTCGGCCGGCGCGGTTAGTTCGGCCTGCACGGCGGGCACGGGCTCGGGTTCGACTGGCCTTTCCGCTCGTGTGGCCGCCGCAGCCTCCGACATGCCGTTCGGGTGACGAGCGGGGAGCGCCTGGCCGACGGCCCCGCTCGGGTCCGGGCGCCGCACCCAGCTGACCTTGTCATCCCAGATCAGCGGTGGTATTCGCTCGGTCGGATCATGCAGGCCCACCTCGCCGCACAACCGCGAACAACCATGCAACTGGCATAACTTCAGCGCGTGACGCCGTTTAAGCCCCCACCGCCGCCGAGCCGCATGATCACTCCGGAAATCCAGCATGTCCGGCGAATGGCTCGGAACCCCGGACCAATCCCGCATCGCCGCAATTGCCGACCTGGAAAAGAACCCTAGCTGTGTCATGAGCCATTATCTCGCGCCCCGGAGATCGACAGCAAGGTATTGATCATGGCAATCGGAAATAAAGCAAAGTGAGTGGGAAATTCGTATCCGGGATGGCGATGTACGCATTACTATGCTGCCTGGAGAGTGTCTGTCCGAGTTACGTTCCGGCGGGGAGTCTCCTGCCGACGGCTTGCGATGTGGGACGGGTGGTGTTCGGCGACGCCTGGGCCGGCGGCCGGGAACATGGTTCGGCCTACGCTGGTCCGATGCGGATCGCGGCGTGTCAGACCCCGGAGATCCTTGGTGATGTCGAGGCGGCCCTCGCCTGTGTCGAGCGGTTCGCCGCTGAGGCCGATGGCGCTGACCTGCTGCTCTTTCCGGAAGGGTTCGTTCAGGGCTATCTGGTCACCGACGAGCATGTCCGCACTCATGCGCTCGCGTTCGACTCGCCGGGGTTCGAGGCGATCCTCCGGCGGCTCGCGCCGCTGCGGCCGGTTCTGGTTCTCGGTGTGATCGAACGCGAAGGGGAGCGCTTCTTCAACACCGCGGCGGTGATTCGCGGCGGGCGGCTCGTAGGGGCGTACCGCAAAACGCAGCTTGTGCCCGGCGAGGCGGTCTTCACTCCCGGTGAGGACTATCCGGTCTTCGAGGTGGCGGGGGTCCGGTTCGGGATCAACATCTGCTACGACACCCGCTTTCCGTTCGCCGCCGCCTCGGTGGCCGCCCAGGGTGCGCGGGTGCTTCTTGTGGCGTCGCAGAACATGATGCCCCGCCGCCGGGCCGCGCACTGGAAAGAGCTGCACAACGCCATCCGCGCCGACCGTGCCCGGGAGACCGGCATGTGGGTCGTCTCGGCCGACGTCACCGGCGAACGTGGACCCGACCGGGTCGGCTGGGGGCCGACCAGCGTCCTCGATCCCGACGGCGGGCTGGTGGCCCAGGTTCCGCTCATGACCGTCGGCTTTGTCGTGGCCGACGTCTGAGAGGGTGGGGCATGGCGATGCGTGAACGGCTGGACGAGGCGCTGAGCGGCGGCCTGCTGGACGGGTTGCACGGGGTCGTGGTGATTCAGGGCGGCCGGACGGTGCTGGAGCATTACGGCGCCGGGCGGGACTTCAGCTGGGCCACCGATCTCGGCGTCGTCCAGTTCGGACCGGACGTGCTGCACGATCTGCGGTCGGTGACGAAGAGCGTGACCTCGCTGCTGTACGGCGTCGCGCTCGGCGAGGGGCTGGTTCCGGCGCCCGAGGAGCCGCTTCTGCGGTATTTCCCGTACTGTCCCGGGGCTGAGCTCACCGTCGAGCATGCGCTCACCATGTCGCTGGGGCTCGAGTGGCGGGAGGATCCTCCGTACGACAGTCCGGCCAACGCCGAGATCGCTATGGAGATGGCCGCCGACCGCTACCGGTTCATCCTCGAACGGCCCATCGTGGCGTCACCAGGGGAGCGGTGGTCGTACTGCGGCGGGGCCACGGCCCTGCTCGGCAAGCTGATCGCCGACGGGACCGGGCTGACGCTTCCGGAGTACGGCGCCGAGAAGCTTTTCGCGCCGCTCGGCATCAAGAACTTCGGGTGGCTGACCGGCGCCGACGGTGTGCCGTCGGCGGCGTCGGGACTTCGGCTCTCCCCACGCGACCTGGCCCGGATCGGCGGGCTGATCCTCACCGGGGGACGAGGGATCGTTCCCCAAAGCTGGATCGAGACGATGCTCCGCCCCCGCTTCACGACGGGCTGGGGGCTGGATTACGGCTATCAGTGGTACGTCGGAGACCGGTTCGTGGCGGCCATGGGCAACGGCGGCCAGCGGCTCGTCGTCGCGCCCGGCCTCGAACTCGTCGCGGCCATCGTCACCGGCAACTACGACCGGCCCGACCAGGCGCGGGTTCCCACCACGCTCCTGGACGACGTGATCATAGGTCGAGGGTGACGGCGACCGGGTAGTGGTCCGAGGCGTACTCCGTCTCGTCGCCCCTGACGACCGTCATGTCGTGGGCGAAGCCGGCCAGGGACGGGCTGGCCAGCACGTAGTCCAGGCGCATGCGGGAGAACTCGCGGCCGCCGCCG
The DNA here is from genome assembly GCF_042899005.1 of Actinoplanes sp. NPDC000266. Taxonomy (NCBI): domain Bacteria; kingdom Bacillati; phylum Actinomycetota; class Actinomycetes; order Micromonosporales; family Micromonosporaceae; genus Actinoplanes; species Actinoplanes sp. NPDC000266. Next base: position 662,604 of record NZ_JBIAZI010000004.1, on the reverse strand, counting down.
TTCGTAGTGGGCACGGTCAGCGGGTTGCCCGAGCCGGCCACGTCCCACAGGTCGGTGAAGCCCGCTTCCAGGAAGGCGCCGACCGCCCTCGTATCGGCCGTGCCGTCGGCCGCCAGATGGCGGCGGCGCAGGAAGCCGGGCTGCGGGGCCAGCGTCGCCGTGTGGTCGGTGCCCGGGTCGAGGCCGTTCAGGTCGCCCGCGACGATGGTCGGCCCGGGGTGGGCCCGGTAGCGGTGCGCCAGCCAGATCGCCTCGCGCATGCGGCGGTACGGGGCGAACGGGTTCAGGTGGGCGCTCACCACGGTCAGCAGCCCGGCCGACGTCGGCACCCGCACGACGGCCGCCGCGTGGTGCAGTTGCCAGGTGACGACCGCCGTCGAGTCGATGGCCAACGGCGGCCGGACCAGCACGGCGACCGGCTGGCCGAACAGGGACGGCGACATGTGCGCCACCATGCCGACCGACTCGGCGAACGCGGCCGGCTTGAATCCGCGCAATTCCTGCAACGCCAGGATGTCGGGCTGAACGCGGTTGATCGCCGCGGCGATGGCGGGGAGGCGCTTTCCTCCGCCGGTCTTGATGTTCCAGGTCATGAATCTCATGCGGCCACCGGCTCCGTTCGCGGGTGAGAGACCTCCGATGCTGCCTCGGCGACCGAGACGGCGTGGGCGTTCGGGCGGATCACCCAGTAGAGGACGCCGATCCAGCAGGCCGTCAGCAGGGCCGCGCCGAGCATGTCGGACGGGTGGTGCATGCCGCGGTACATGCGGGACAGCGCCACGATGGCCGGCATCAGCACGGCCATGCCCACGAAGACCCAGCGCCACCACTGGTGGACGCGGGCCGTGCAGATCACCGCGATCGCCACCCAGACGCACATGGTGGCGGCGATGTGCCCGGACGGGAACGACGAGGTCGGCATCTGGCCGTCGAGCTGCTCGACCGGGGGACGCGGGCGGCCGACCGCCGCCGCCGAGCAGAGGAACAGCGTGAGCTCGCCGGCCATCGTGAGGACCAGGAAGAGCACCGGGCGCCACTGCCGCCACAGGGCCAGCGCGATCGGGCAGAAGATCAGCGAGATGAACAGGATCGCGTGTGTGTCGCCGGCCTTGCTCGCCGCCCAGCTCAGGTCGTCGAGGCGTTCGGTGCGGAACGTCTGCAGCCAGCGCGGCACGCCGTCGTCGAAGCCCGCGAACGGCGTCCACCGGGTCAGCGCATAGCCGACCACGTAGAGCAGGCCGAACGTGAAGACCCAGCCGACCAGGATCTCGGCGCCCTTGGCCCACGGGTGCGGCAGCACGCGGCCTTCGGCCGGCGCCGGGGCCAGGTCGGTCTTCGCCTCCGGTTCGAGGCCCTCGCTCAGCGCGTGGTCGGGGTGGCCGGCCTCGCGGCGCCAGACCTTGAAGGCGTACGCCGTGACGCTGATCCAGGCCAGACCGAGGAACCAACCGGCCAGTACGTCGGAGAGGAAGTGCACGCCGAGCGCGATGCGGGTCAGGCCGACGGCCACGATCAGCACTGCCGCCAGCGTGATCACCAGCGCCCGGAAGCGGCGGGTGGCCGACAGGACGACCAGCGCCAGCATCCCGTACACGATGGTCGCCCCGAGGGTGTGCCCGCTCGGGAAGCTGTTGCCCTGCCCGTAGGCGATGGGGTCGGCGACGACCGGCCGCACCCGGCCGACCAGGGCCTTGAGCGACGGGTCGAGCAGCAGCGCCCCGAGCCCGGTGACCGCCAGGTAGATCGCCAGCCGGGGGAGGCGGCGGATCAGCAGCAGCAGGATCATCATGATGGTCAGGGCGAACAGGGTGGTACGCCCGCCCAGCTGGGTGATCGTGGTGAGCACCTTGACCACGGCCGGGTGCGGCGCCACCAGGTCGTTCAGACCGGAGGCGATCGACTGGTCGAGCTCGCGCAGCGGCGTCCAGTGGAAGCGCACGAGCAGCAGCAGCGTGCCGAACGCCAGGCCGGCCAGGACCACCGCGGCCAGGCCGGCGACGCTGCGCTCGGCGAAGTGCCGCACGGGTGCCCAGCCGGCGCGTTCGACCACGCGGTGTTCGTCGGTCACGGCGGGTTCCTCCAGGGGAATCGATCGGGGTGGCCCCGATTTACCCGGCGGGCTCCTTTCGTACACCGTGATGCCTTTGGTGTGGCACTTCCGGCCCCGGATCCCATTTGTCAGGAACGGCCGGTTGGGGTACGCCCACCCGGGCGGCCTCCAACTGGGCCGCGAAGGCGATGCCGAGGAAGAGCGCGATCCCGGTCAGGTTGGCCCACAGCAACAACGCCATGATCGCAGCGAGCGGCCCGTACGTGGCGCCGAACGACCCACCGAAGCGCACATATCCGGCGAGCATCAGGCTGGCCATCCACCACAGCACGGTCGACACCACCGCGCCGAAGATCAGCCAGGTGAGTCCGGGCTGGTGGCGGCGCGGGCTGTACTTGAACAGCAGCCCCACCGCGACCACGATCAGGGCCAGGCTCAGCGGCCAGCGGACCACGTCCCAGGCCACCCGCAGCGTGCCTCCCCACTCCCAATGCGACTCCGCCGCCTCGCCGAACGGGCGGCCGGCGACCAGCAGCAGGAAGCCGATCAGCGCGGGCACGCCGGCGAAGGCCATGAGCAGCGTCGCCCGGAGATATTTGAACAGGGCCGGCCGGTCCCGCTCCACGCCGTAGATGCGGTTGGCGCCGCGCTCGATCTGGGCCATCGCGGTGGTCAGCGCGACCAGCCCGGTGATCAGACCGAGGGTCAGCGCCACCTCGCCGGCGTCCCGGGTCCGTTCGTCGTTTTCCAGCAGGTCCCGTACGAGGGGATCGCTCGCGCCCGGGGTCAGCGCCAGCACGGTGTCGGCCACCACCTGGCCGCCGGACTCGACGCCCAGGTCGGCGGCGAGACCGGCCAGCGCGATGAGGAACGGGACGATGGCCAGGCAGAGCTGGAACGCGAAGGCGCGGGCGTGGCTGAAGCCGTCGCCGTAGCGGAAGCGGATGAAGGCGTCGCGGATCAGCGGCCATCGCCCGTACTTCTTGAGGGCCAGGAACGCGTCGTCGGCGGAGAGCTCGTCCCCGCTCATGTCGCGTGTCTCGGGGACCGGCGAGGTACTACTCACGCGCGGCCTCGCGGATGTCCTCGGCGGCGTCGGCCGCGGTGCTGACGTCGTACGCCAGATCGGGGTCTCCGGCCGGGCGCGGCACGCAGAGCAGAAGCGCCGAGGGCTTGACGTGGATCTTGAGATGGCGGCCGGGGTCGATGAGATCGCCGTCGAGCTGCCGCGGCTGGGCCGACCGCGTGTGGATCTCGACCCGCTCGGCCGAGTACGTCTCCATCAGCGGCACCCGCTTGCGGCGGCGCACGACGGCCCACGACAGCCGCGCCCAGTGACCGAGGTTGTTCGGGCTCAGGATGGCCACGTCGAGCTTGCCGTCAGCCGGGTCGGCCTCCTGGAGCAGGCGTACGCCTCCCTGGAGCCGGCCGACGTTGCCGACGATCACGGTCCGCGCGTGCCGGGGCATGGGCGGCCCCCCGTCGAGCACGATCCGCGTCCGCATCGGGCGGTCCCGCAGATGGCGCAGGGCCCCACCGACGTACGCCAGCCAGCCGATGTGCTTCTTGGCCGTCTCGGACGTGCCCTCGAGCATCTGCGCGTCGAAGCCCATGCCGGCCATCACCGCGAAGCAGCGGCCGCCCTCGACCACGCCGACGTCGATGCGGCGCCGTCCGCCCTCGATCGCCACCTCCACGCCGGTCGCCGGGTCGGCGCCCAGGCCCAGGTTGGCCGCCAGCAGGTTTCCGGTGCCGGCCGGCAGCACCGCCATCGTCACATCGGAGCCGGCGAGCGCGGTCACCACCGCCATCACCGTGCCGTCGCCGCCGCAGGCGAAGACCAGTTCGGCCCCCTCCTTCACGGCCTGCTCGGCCTGTCCCTTCCCCGGATCGGAGGGGGTGGTCTCGTACCAGGAGGGCTCGGGCCAGCCGACGCTCGACAGTCCTTCGCCGATGATCCGGCGCAGGTGATCTATATCGGGCACCTTGGCGGGGTTGTAGACGACTGCGCTGCGGGGTCCGGTCACGGGCAACAGTTTGCCCGAGACACTCGAGAATCATTCGTCACCGGGATGGGAAACACTTGAGGGGTGAGTGACTTGACGTATTCGCCCGTCGGTGCGACGCGGACCGGGGCGCCGACGCCCGGATTCCGCCATCTCTACTATCGGACGCCGCTGGGTACGGGGGCCGATCTGCAGCGGCGCGCCGGCGAGGCCGTGGTGACCTTCCGTATGCATCGGGCCACTGGGGCGCGCGTGTCGGCGTCCGCTGCGACTGCGGAGCCGGGCGTCCGGCTCCGCGTCGGCGCCGGGCCGGTGAGCGTGCCGTGCGAGGTGGTCTGGTCGTCGCTCGACGGCGACCGGATCGGGTTCGGATACGGCACGCTCCCCGGCCACCAGGCCTCCGGCGAGGAGGCGTTCCTGGTGGAGCGGGACGAGCGGGACCGCGTCTGGTTCACGGTGACGGCCTACAGCCGCCCGGCCAGGCGTTTGATGCGGCTGGGTGGTCCGGTCGCGGTCTTCTTTCAGCACGTGTACGCCCGTGTGTGCGGCCGCGCGCTGAAACGGCTCTGTACCGTGAAGCCGTGAGCACGACCTCGGTCACCTGGTGGGGCCACAGCACCATGTGGCTTTCCGACTCCGGCACGACCATTTTGACCGACCCGGTGCTCAGCGATCGCTTCGCCCACCTCAAGCGGATGGCCGGCCCGACGCCGAAGCTGCCCGGCGCCCCCGACGGCGTGCTCCTCTCTCACCTGCACGTCGACCACTTCCACCTGGCCTCGCTGCGCGCGGTGGCCGGGGAGCCGCCGCTCGTCGTGCCGCGCGGCGCCCGCGCGTTCATCGCCAAGACGCTCGGCTCGGCGTACGCGGACCGCACGGTCGAGCTCGCCCCGGGCGACGAGACCACGGTGGGCGCTCTGAAGGTGCGCGCCGTCCCGGCCGCCCACGACGGTGGCCGCGGCCCGTGGTCGCGCGACAAGGCGATCGCGATCGGCTTCGTCATCGAGGGTCAGGCCCGCACGTGGCACGCCGGCGACACCGGCCTGTTCGACGAGATGAGCGAGCTCGCCCCGCTCGACCTGGCGCTCATCCCGGTCGGCGGCTGGGGTCCCTCGCTCAGCGCCACCCACCACCTCGACCCGGCGGCCGCGGCCGAGGCGGTGCACCGGGCCAAGGCGAGCTGGGCCGTGCCGGTGCACTACGGCACGTTCTGGCCGATCGGCCTGAGCCGGGTCCGGTCGCACATGTTCCACGACCCCGGCGTCCAGTTCGTCCGGCACGCCGAGCTGATCGCCCCCGACACGCGGGTGCGGGTGCTGGCGCACGGCGAGACCCTGACGATCGGCCGTACGGCGTGATGGCGCTCCTCGGGGCGCTCGGCTGGCTCTTCCTGGTGGTGGCGTTCGGCGCGATCATTCCGGTGGTCCCGACCGGGGCCGCGGTGAGCGGGGCGGCCGCCCTGGCCTTCCACGAGCACCGGCCGCTCACCATCGTGCTGGTGATCGCGGCCGGCGCCGCCGCGGCGTACGTCGGCGACCTGGTCATGTACGCGTTCTGCCGGGTCGGCGGCGAGAAACTGGCCCGCCGCATGCGGTGGCTGCGCGACGAGGAACACCTGGTCAGCGTGAAGGAGCGCCTGCACCGCAGCCAGGTCCCGGTGCTGCTGGTGTCCCGGCTCATCCCGGGCGGCCGGGTGCCGGTGCTGCTGGCGGCGGCGTTCCTGGGCATGCCGTGGCGGACGTTCGTGGTGGCCAACGCCCCGGCGTGCGCCCTGTGGGCGACGGTCTACGCCGGCATCGGGGTGGCCGGCGGATCGATCTTCCCGGAGCCCTGGCAGGGCGTGATCGCGGCCGTGGTCCTCATCCTGGTCATCAACCAGACCGTGTCCTGGGTGAACAAGAAGCGCGAGGCCCGTGCCTCGGAAACGCCCTCGGAGGCTTAGTACTTCAGGTACTGGCGGGTCAGCTTGGCGACCTTTTCGACCACCGTGATGCCGCCCGACATGGTGCCGTTGTCGTGTGACAGGACGGCGATGGAGACGTCCGTGCCGCTGCCGGTGACCCGGCCGACCGTGTTGATGATCCAGCGGTAGTTCTCGGTCGAGCGGGCCAGCCAGCCGTTCTTGACGGTGAACTTCTCGCCCGTCTTCGCGGCGGCCGGCACACCCCAGTCCTGGGCGGCGTCGACCGTGCTCATCAGCGTGTAGGCCAGCTTGCGGGAATCGGCGTCCAGCGGGCCCTTGGTGTCGACCAGTTCGCCGAGCAGCCGTACCTGGTCATCGACGGTCGTCCGGGTCAGGCCCCAGGAGCTGCTGACCTTGGTCTGGGTGAGGCCGAGCCGCTTGTTGCAGGCGCTCACCGCCGGCGCCCGCCCGAGCTTGCTGAACAGCGACGTGGTGGCGTCGTTGTCGCTCAGCCGGATCATGCGCTTGGCCAGGGCCAGCTCGGTCGAGGTGAGATCGCGGCCGTCGTCCTGCGCGGTGAGCAGCAGACAGGCCAGCACCTGCACCTTGACCACGCTGGCCGTCTCGTACTTCTCGGTGCCCCGGTACGAGTACCGCTGCCCGGTCCTGCGGTCGAGCACGGCCACGGAGAACTCGGGCGCCGTCGCCGCGTACTTCTTCAGCGCGGCGTCGAGCGCCTTGACCCGCTTGGCCCGCTCGGCGGCGGCCAGCTCGGCCGCGGACGGCCCCGGAGGCGCCGTGGTGGTGGGCGCGGCGGTGGTGGGCGCCGGGGCGACCGTCCGGGCCGCGGGCGCCGCGGTGCCCTCGAAGGTGCCGGCCACGGCCCTGGTGTCGCCGCCGTCGTCCATCATTCCCGCGCCGACCAACCCCGCACCCCCCAGGACCCCCACTGCCGCCACGGCCAAGATCCAGTTTCGCGTACGTCGCACGCCTGCCATAGTGCCGTGTCCGAACGCATCATGGGCGACCCCACCCCCGGCACATAAGAAGTTGACAGGCAGTTTCCACCCATGGCGCGCCGACGGTCACGAAACGTGACGTGTCCCGTTGACGCATGATGGGTGAATGCGCTTCCCGTTCTTGTCGCCCGCCACCGTCGCCGACCTGACCCGCGCCGCCGTCGGCCAGGTGGTGGAGACGGCGGCCGCCGCCGCGACCGTCCCGGTGCGGGTGGCCGGCCTTCTGGGCCAGGCCGAGCTCCTGGTCAGCCGCGTGACGGTGATCGCCGACCAGGCCGAGGGCCTCATCCAGCGCGTGACGTCGATCGTCGACGCGGCCGAGGAGACGGTCGCCGAGGCCCGGACGATCGCCGGCTCGGCCGCCCGCACGATCGACGGCGCCGCCCTGATCGCGGCCGCGGCCGGCACCCTGGTCGAGAGCGCCGCCTCCACCGCCGGCGACGCGGACGCGCTGGTGAAGCGGGCGGCCCTGACCGCCGACGCCGCCGGCGACGTGGTCGGGCAGGCCGGGGGCCTCACCCGCGACGCCGCCGGCATCGTCACCGAGGCCTCGGCCCTCACCGGCGCCGCGTCCGGCGTCGTGGAGAAGGCGACCGCCATCAGTTCCCGCGCCGAAGGGGTGGTCGACCAGGCCGAGTCGGCCGCCAGGGAGGCCACCGAGCTTCTCGACGACTATGCCGGCACCCTGCGCAAGGGCGCCCCGCTGGCCCGCCGCTTCGTCGACGAGCTGTCGCAGGAGGAGGTCACCGCCGCCATCCGCATGATCGACACCCTCCCGGCCCTGCGCGCCCACCTGGTCGACGACGTGATGCCCCTGCTCAACAAGCTCGACCAGGTCGGGCCCGACCTTCACAAGCTCCTCGAGGTCACCGAGGACCTCCACCTGGCCATCGCCGGCCTGCCCGGCCTCAAGCTCCTGCGCCGCCGGGGCGAGGAGCGTGTCGACGAGCGCAAGTCCTAGCGGGCCCGGACCACGTCCAGCATCAGGTCGAGATGACCCCGGTGCTGGGCGGTCTCGCGGATCATCTGGTTCCACAGCCACCGCAGGCTGACCGGCGCCTTCCCGAACGACGGCAGCGCGGCGCGGGCTCCCAGGTCGTCGAAGCGGGCGACGGCGGCCCGGCTGCGAGCGCAGGCTTCGGTGTAGAGCGTGCGGAGCTCGGCCACCGAATCGTCCGCGGCCGACCGCCAGGCCCATTCCTCGCCCGCGGGGGCGGAGGCCCACGGCGCGGGCAGCGGTGAGCCCAGCAGCTTGTGGGTGAACCAGAGATCTTCCATATGGGCGAGATGCTTCACGATCCCGCCGATCGTCATGTCGGTCGCCGGCAGCAGCCGGGCCGCCGCGTCGGCCTCGTCCAGCCCGTCGAGCGCCGCCAGTGTCCACTCCCGATGCTGGTCGAGGAACTGGGCGAGCGTGTCCCGTTCGCTCGGGTGCAGATGCGGAAAGTCGCTCACCACGGCAACGTAGCGCTTGAAGAAGCACGAAACAGCCCCGCCGCAAGCGGCGAGGCTGTTCCCGTGGATGAATCAGAAGACCGAGACGCCGTAGACGCTCAGGGCCTCCGTGACCGGCTGGAAGTACGTGGTGCCGCCGGAGGTGCAGTTGCCGCTGCCGCCCGAGGTCAGGCCGAGCGCGGTCGTGCCCGAGTACAGCGGGCCGCCGCTGTCGCCCGGCTGGGCGCAGACGGTGGTGCGGATGAGGCCGGAGACCGAGCCCTCGGCGTAGTTGACCGTGCTGTTCAGCGCGGTCACGCGGCCGGAGCGGATGCCCGTGGTGGAGCCGCGGCGGGTGACGGTCGCGCCGACGGCCGGCGTGCCGGCCGACGTGATGTCCTGCGAGCCGACGCCGCCGGTCTTGGTGATGGTCGTGTTGGTGTAGCGGACGATGCCGTAGTCGTTGCCCGGGAAGCTGGTGCCCGACCGGGTGCCCAGGGTGGCCGAGCCGTTGGTCCAGGTCGTGCCGGCGTTGGTGCAGTGGCCGGCGGTCAGGAAGTAGTTGGTGCCGGCGCTGTTGCGCACGTTGAAGCCGAGCGAGCAGCGGCTGCCGCCGGTGTAGATGGCGTCGCCACCGGAGATCTTGATGGAGATCTCGCCGGGGGTGTTCTCGATGCGGGCGCGGTCGCCGAGCTTGGCCACGGTGGCCTCGACGGCGGCGCGCTCGGCGCCGGTGACCGTGCTGTCGACGGAGACGACGACCTGGTTGCTGACCGGGTCGACGGCGAACGCGGTGCCGGGCGTCTTCAGTGAGGCCTTGAGGGCGTCGTCGGCGGCGGCCAGGCTGGCGCCGCTGCGGGCGACGAAGCGGGGCGTGGCCCCGGCCGCGGTGACCGAACGGGCGGTGGCCGCGTCGGTGACGTTCACGACCACCTTGCCGGCGGAGTCGATGTACGACCCGGCCGTGGTGGTGCCGAACCGCGCGTCGAGCGTGTTGGCGAGCGCCGACGGCGCGAACGAGGGGTCGGCGCCGGGCGCGGCCGCCGCGGATGACGCGGGCGAGAAGGCCATGAGCGTGGAGCCGACGAGCACAGATGCCGCCAGGCCGACGATCGGTCGGCGCAGCTTCCGGTTGAGCACGGTTCCTCCCGGGGGATGGGGATTACGCCTGATGCGGCGTACCGGGGTCAGTATTGGCAGACCTCGATGCATCCTTCAAGATGCGGTCATTTCTCCCCAACCCCCGGCAGATCCCCTGCGACCTGCGGAAATGAGCTCACATACCGCCGATCGTATTACCGAACCGGGATGGCTTGATTCATGGTTTTCGATCAATTATCCGCGGTGATCTGGGCCAGGCGGCCGCGAAGGGCGGCGGTCACCCCATCGTACGAGTCCTGGCCCAGGACCAGCCGCAACGGCGCCGGACTCCGCTCCACGCTCGCCAGCACCCGCGCCGCGATCTCCGCCGGGTCGCCCGGCAGGTCCACGTTCCCGGCCGCGATGGCTCGCACGAAAGCGGCCGGGGTGCCGTCGTACGCGCTCATCGCCGCACCGAGCCGCAGGCTGCTCCCGGCGAAGGCCGTCCGGGCGCCACCGGGCTCGACCAGCGTGACCCCGATGCCGAACGGCGCCACCTCGCCCGCGAGAGCCTCCACGAAGCCTTCGACGCCCCACTTGCTCGCGTGGTACAGCGACGCGCCGGGATGGGCGGCCAGCCCGGCCACCGACGACATCTGCACGATCCGCCCGCCACCCTGCCGCCGCAGGTGGGGCAGGGCGGCCCGGATGACCTGGATCGAGCCGAGCAGGTTGGTGGCGATCTGGTGCTCGACCTGCTCGTCGGTCACCTCCTCGGCCGCGCCGAACAGCCCGTACCCCGCGTTGCTGACCACGACGTCGATCCGCCCCAGCTCGGCGAACGCCGCGTCCACGACCGCGCGGACCGCCACCCGGTCGGTGACATCAAGATCAAAGATCCGGAGCCTTTCCCGGTACGCCTCGACGAGATCCTCGGCCGACCCCAGCCGCCGGATCGTCCCGGCCACCCGGTCGCCCCGGTCGAGGAGCTGGGTCGCCATTTCCCGGCCGAAGCCGCTGTTGATGCCGGTGATGAGCCACGTTGTCATGCCGTACAGCGTCGGCCCGTACCCGGCGTACCGGCAGTTCCCCGCTGTTAGGGGTAGCGCCAGGGACCCCCTCTACCGTGGAGATCATGGACAATGCCCTCGGTGACTTCCTCCGGGCCCGGCGCGAGCTGGTCACGCCGGCCGAGGCGGGCCTGTCGCCCGGCGCCGGCCCGCGCCGGGTGCCGGGCCTGCGCCGCGAGGAGGTCGCCACCCTGGCCGGTATCAGCGCCGAGTACTACCTGCGCCTGGAGCGCGGCCGTGACCGCAGTCCGTCGGCCCAGGTCGTCGACGCGCTGGCCCGCGTGCTCCAGCTCGGCGCGGAGGGCAGGGCCTATCTCATGGACCTGTCCCGGCCGAAGTCGCGGCACCGCCCGGACCGGCCCGCCGAGACCGTTCCGCACAGCCTCCAGCTGCTGCTGGGCACCCTCAACGTGCCCGCCCTGGTCTTCAACCGCTACAGCGACGTGCTGGCCGCCAACCCGCTGGCCCGCGAGCTGTCACCCGACATGGTCCCGGGCGTCAACCGGCTGCGGGCGCTGTTCACCGGCACGATGGCGCGCGCCTATCACCCCGACTGGGAGCGGTACACGGCGGCCGCGGTGGCCCACCTGCGGGCCCAGATCGGCGCCGACACCACCGATCAGCGCCTGCACGCCCTGGTCGACGAGCTGTCCGCCGGGAGCGACCGCTTCCGGGAGCTCTGGGCCCGGCACGACGTGCGCACCCTGACCGGCGGCGAGTTCCTGATCCGCCATCCGCGGGTCGGCGATCTGACCCTGCTGATCGACAAGTTCGCCGTGCTCGGCGGCGACGGCCTCGAGGCGCTGCTGCTGCACGCCGAGCCCGGCACGCGCTCGGCAGACGCCCTGGACCGGCTGGCCGCGCTAACGCTTGGTGCAGGCGGGCGCTGACTTGGCGATGCGGCTGCTCGAATAGGCCACGGCGACCGTGAAGCAGTAGTTCAGGTTCTCGTTCAGGCCGTAGACCACGTAGTCGCCACTGCCGGCCGGCAGCTGCTGGAACGGCTTCGGGTCCTGTCCGACCCGCCCGCCGGAGACCAGGATCGGGCCTTCGGCATTTTGCGGGTACGTCCACTGGAGCACCACGCTGTCGCGGTTGTCGCGCAGGCGCACGTTCTGCGGGGCGCCCGGATCGGCCGCCGGCGGCTTCGACGTGGCCGGCGGCTTGCTGCTGGCCCGCGCGGACGGCGGCGCCGCCGCGGTGGTGGTGGCCGGCGGCGGTGGCGGGCCGGTCGCCCCGTCGGCGTCGGGCAGGGTCAGCGCGACCACGGCGACGGCGGCGGCGATGCCCGCGACCAGCACCGCGGCCAGGATGAAGGGCTGGCGGCGGCGCGGGGGAGCGGGCTGCTCGGTGCGGACCGGCAGGTGGCGCTCGGTGTTCGGCGGCAGGGTGAAGGTGCTGGCGGGGGCCGAGCCGACCGGCTGCGGGCGGCCGTCGGGGCCGTAGTCGGGCGCGCGGCGGCCCGGCATCGGCGGCGGCGTGTCGGCCCGCGCGTGCCGGCCGGTCAGGTCGCCCGGCGCCTGGTGCACGTCGGACAGGTAGAGCGGCTGCTGATAGACCGTTCCGTTCGGGTCGGTGGCCCGGTTGTCCGGCGGATCCTCGGGCGGGAAACCGTCGCTCGGGTCGGGCACCGTGGGACGCCGGGGGAACGGCAGATTTCGTACGCCCGGAGTGTCCACCGTGGTGACGCCCGGCTCCTGGGCCTTGCACACGTGTTTCGGCGAGGCCGGCGCCGCGGCCAGCGCCGCCACCTGGCGGACCAGCGGATGGTCGGCCGGCAGATAGCGGGCGCAGAGCTCCTGCGCTTTGGCCAGGTGGTCGCGGGACTCGGCGTCGCGGCCGCAGTCGCGCTCCATCGCGCCCAGCCGGGCCAGCATCTTGATGCCGGACGGGGCGGCGTCGCCGAACAGGCGGGTGTGCCGGCGCCAGGCCGCGGAGAGCCGGCCCCGGGCGGCGCCGCAGTGCCCGGCGGCGTGCTCGGCCGTGGCCAGGTCGGCCTCGGCGGCCAGCACGCGGGCCGTGTCGGTGCCGTCGATCTCGGTGAGGTCGCCGACCAGCCGGCGGTAGACCTGGGCCGCGTGACCGTAGTGGCCGATGCGCTGGAGGACGGCGGCGTGGGTGGCCGCGGCGGCGACCGTACGCTCGTGGTGCGGCCCGTGCAGCCGCTCCTCGGCCACGTGGGCGAACTCGGCCCAGACGCGGGCGCTCCGGACGTCGCCGAGCGCGATCAGGATGCGGGCGTGCAGCGCGGCCGCGAGGGCCAGGTCGGGGCTGGCCTGGCCGGGGTCGGAGCCGGCGGCCGGATCGAGCACATTGGCCAGGACCCGCTGGGCGCCCACGAGATCGCCGGCCGACGTCAGAGTCTGGGCGCGGTGGGTGAGCTCGGCTAGCGGAGGAGGGGCCATATGTCTCATAGTGCTCGCGTGAATACCGTAGGTACAAGTCAGCAGGCGCGAACACCCAGTCCGATCTGCGCCGACCAGGCAGGATAGAAATCTGATATGTCCGTCGAAGAGATCGCCATCGTCAAGCGCGAGCTGCTCGTCCGCCATCTGGAGGCGTGGGCGCCCGCGGCGCTGCATCGAGCCCGGCGGGTGGTCTACGCGCACGGCTACGCCGACGCGGACGGCGGGCTCGCCGCTTCGGCGGCGGCTCGCGTGCTGGCCGATCAGGCGGACTATGTACGAGGTCGCGAGCTGTCCATGGTGGCCACGGGCACCGAGGTGCCGGCGCTTGACGCCTTTCCCGTGCACGCGGTCTCTGGTCCTACGGACAAGATGCTGCCGGTGGCCCTGAAGGCGATCGGGGCTCAGCGCGTACCCCTGCTGGGTTTTCTCGACGGTGCCTCGGCCGGGGTGAGCCCCTCGCCGGCCACGGTCGCGGCGCTGACGGCCGGCAAGCCGGCCGAGTTCCTGCTGGTCCTGCCGCCGGGCGCCGACCCCGACCCCTATCGGGCCGGATGGCCGCTGTTCACGCGGGTGGAACTCGCGGTCTCGGACGAGCCGGGCGAACTGCTGATCTACGGCACCACCCTGGGCAAGAGCCTCGAAGGGTTCAAGGAGACGCTGTGGGCGGTCGACGAGTTCGCCGGGGTGCGCTATCGCGACCCCGGCGACCCGGACCGGCACCTGATCGACATCTCGCTCTCGCCGCACCCGGGACCTCTGCGCCGCGAGCTGCTCGCTGCTTTGGAGAGAGGCCCGGCCACCGTGACCGAGTTGCGGACTTTCGCCCTCACCGAGACGGTCTACCGCGCGGCCGACGCCACCCGGGTGCTGCATGGGCTGCTGGACGCGGGAACGGTCACCCGTTCACCGGCGCACGGCCGCCTCGGCGGAGACGTCGTGATCTCTCTTTAGGACCGGGACCGGCTCTTGTCCTGCTTCCAGGAGAGCGGGCCGGGCAGGTCGACGCGGTGCGCGCGGGTGCGCGAGTTCCACGACCAGCGGCCGATCTTGAAGCTCCAGGAGGAATAGCCGTTCTCGGTGAAGTTCAGGATCAGCGGGCCGAACTTCTTGCGGCTCCGGAAGACGATGCCCATCGCTATGTCCCTCCGTGGGGTGTTCGGGGATGATCCGAAGATTCCCGCCCCACGGAATCGGCAAACGTCGCTCAGGTCAGCGTGGCTGCCACGCGTCCGGGCGTGTCGTGAGCTTGCGGACGTGGGCCGGCATCCGGCCGCTGAGCACCTCGGCCAGGCTCACCTCGTCGAGCACCTCACGGATGGCGGCGCGCACGGCGATCCACAGATTGGGCAGGTTTTCGGCCGCGCCCGTGTATTGAGTCTCCTCAGGACGGAGACCGCGCACACCCGCCAGCGGCCCATCGACCGCCCTGATGATCTGGCCGATCATCACATCGCGTGGGGGCTGTGACAGTGTGTAGCCGCCCTCGGCGCCACGCTGGGCCCGGACGACGCCGGCCCGGCGCAGGTCGGCCAGCACCGCCTCGAGGAACTTGCGGGGCATTTCCTGGTCTTGAGCGATGGCCTGGGCGGACATCAGCGCCGGGTAGGCCCGCGCCAAACTGAGGGCGGCCCGGACCGCGTAGTCGCCGCGCGCGGAGATCTGCACGTACCCATAATGCCTCGTCGGCGCCAGCGACTCACACATACCCCACGGATATATGGGGATTACCCTCGGTCAGGTGGCCGTCGCTGTGCGGGTATGGCCTGCCGGGGTCCGTGCGCGGCGTCCGCGCGGAACTGTCCCGGGCTCATTCCGACCTCTCGATGGAAGAAGCGGCCGAAGTTCGTCGGCTCGGCGAACCCCAGGTGACGCCCCACCTCGGCCACGGAGAGCGAGGTGCACGCGAGCAGCCGGCGGGCCTCCAGGGACACCCGGTCGTCGACGACCTGCTTGGCGGTCCGGCCCGTCATGGAGAGGCAGGCCCGGGTCAGCGTACGCACGGAGCAGTTCAGTTCCTCGGCGTAGTCCTCGACCCGCCGGCTGTGCGGGTGGCCGGCCTCGAGCATCGACCGGAAGTGCGTGTACGTGCGGCTCTCCGGCCCGGCCGTGTCGGCCCCGCCGAGCAGGGCGATCCGCAGCAGCAGCACCCGGAGCTGCTGGCGCAGCAACTCGCCGGCCAGCGGTCCCTCACGATGCCGGTCGCAGTCGACCGCGAGTTGCGCGAACTCGCTGATCACGGCGTCCTCGTCCTCGCCGCGCAGCTGCCACCGCCCGATCGGCGGCTCCTGTTCGCCGGCCAGATGCGGCTCGAAGGTGACGGCCGAGGCGGTCAGGCCGTTGCGTCCCACCCGCAAGGCCTGGCCCGGCCGGATCCAGAGCAGCGTGCCCGGACGGCAGGAATGTGCGAAGAAGTCGACCTCCACCGCTCCGTGGCCGGCGGTCGCCAGCAGCAGCACGTGGAAGGGCAGCACCTGGAACCCAGGCTGGTCGGGCGCCCGCGAGCCGATGGCGTCGAGCGCGCAGGTGCCGACGCCCGCCCATCCGGGCGGGCGGAAACTGGTCGCGGCGTCGCGCGAGGCTGCAAGGGACATCGCGCCGACGGTAACCGGCGATGACCAGCAACGCATCCCTGGTCCGGCCGGTGTTTTCCGTGGTCGGGGAGTTATTCGCCCGCAGGCACGGAAATGTCCGTTTCTTGACCCGGATTCCGCTATTTGTCCGGTTGTTGATTTTGCGCCGTAAAAGAGCGACCCGCGCGGACCGGCAGAGTCCGCGCGGGTCGCTTCTTTGTATTTCTATCGACCGGCCAGCAGCCGGTTGACCGCCGCGTCGACGTCCAGGTGTTCCGATTCCCGGCCGCGCGGCACCACCACATAGGTGCGCCGGAGGAATCGGACAAGGACGCTGCGAGGCACTTCGAACAGCGCATTGCCGTCAGGCGACGACAGCGCCAGGGCGACGAAATCCCCCCGGGGCGTGGCCCACGGCCACACCCGGACGTCGCCGATGCCCGCGGGCTCATCGAGCCCGGTCACGAGCAGTTCCCGCGCAAAGGACCAGCTCACGGCTTCCCCACCGGCTGATTCTGCGTGGAACAACACGTGGACCGCATACGGGTCGGCTGGGTCGTAACGCAGACTGGCGCGCACGGGCAGTGCCGTGGCGTCAGGCGCTACGAGCCGCAGCGAGGTCTCGACCTCGACGGTCGTTGGACGAATGGTACTCATGGACGAACTCCCCCCGGCACCGCTGCGAGGCTGGTGAACCCCGCGTTTCCCATACTCAGGTGATCCCTGTCGTTACGCTCCGCCATACGCTGATCTCACCCAGTAGTGGGAAGACGGTTCCGAAAACCCTTTGGTACAAGACGAAAAGCGATATCTTGTCCTGTTCTGCCCAAGTACTCGGTTCCGCCCGGCGTCGGGTGGTCCAGCAGTTGACTTACTCCGGTAACGTCCATTCCTCCCGGGTAGTGACGGGGACCCGGAACACTGGGGGATGAAATGACTGCGAAACCTGACGAAGATCAGTCCCCACTCGGTGTGCTGGACAAGATCCGCGCGAACCCGACGGGCAGACTGGCCCTCAAGATCTCGGTAGCCACACTCGGCGCCATCGTCGTCGCCGTGGGCATCGTGCTGATCCCGTTCCCCGGCCCTGGCTGGGCGATCGTGATCCTCGGCCTGGCCATCTGGGCCATCGAGTTCGCATGGGCCAAGAAGCTGCTCGAGTTCACCAAGAGACACGTACAGAGCTGGACCCACTGGATAGCCCGCCAGTCCTGGCCCGTGAAAATCGTGGTCGGCCTGATCAGCTGCGTCTTCGTGTGCGCGATCGTCTACATCTCGGTCCGCCTGAGCCTGGGTATCGACCTCATCAAGGAAGCCCAGGACCTGCTGACCTGACCCTGGCTCGCGGGAAGCCAACCCCGTCTAGTACAGTCACATCTCGTTGAGGGCGATTAGCTCAGCGGGAGAGCGCTCCGTTCACACCGGAGAGGTCACTGGTTCGATCCCAGTATCGCCCACATATTTCCGCAGGTCAGGCGGGTGCCCGTCGGCCAAAACGTAGATGGCTCCCGAAGTTCGGGAGCTTTTCTGCTCCTAGGGTAAGGAGCATTGCTCCCGCTCTGCGTTACACCGAGCGTCCGGAGCTGGTCCCCTGATCGTGTTTGCTTGGTACTTCCTCGCCGCCCCTAGGGTCGCTGAGCTGCGGCGGGAGGGTCGCCACTCCCATTCGCCGGTCGGCCGGCGGAGCGACCCTGGCGGTGGCCTCGTGCGCTTGTGGCCCGGAGAGGTCACCAGTAGCCGCCGTTGTCGAGCCACCGTGTTTGCAGGCCTTGGAGTAGGCGGGTGGTCATGGTGGCTGTGACGTGGGCGTAGACGCCGCGGATGCCGAGGATGGCGTGGCCGAGGCGTTGGACCTGGCCTACTTCGGGAGTGTTGTCTTCGTCCAGCCAGGTGCGGTGGGTATGCCGCAGATCGTGGAAATGCATCCCGGGAAGGATGGGCGGCCAGCCTCGTCGCGGTGCGCCGTCGCAGGCGGGACGCCAGTGGCGGTTGTTGAAGTCAGTGCGCCACAGCCACCGGCCTGCGGGCGAGCAGAAGACGATGTCGTACGGATGAGTGCGCAGGAGTCGTTCGAGACCGTCGATCAGGAACGGTGGTAGAGCGATGTCGCGAACCTGCAGCGGGTGTTTTGGGTGGGCCGAGTAGCTGGTGGCCGGCTGCTTCGTGCAGCGCTCCGACAGTCGCGGAAACGTGGATTGTCGCGTTATCGAGGTGCAGATTGGGTCGGGCGAGGGCGAACAGTTCGCTGATGCGCATGCCGGTGCAGGCCGCGGTGATCACCAAGGTGCGGGTGGTCGGGTTGGGCATGCGGGCGGCGATCTGCCAGAGCTGGGTGGCGGTGGCGAAAGGGCCGCGGCTCGCGGGGTCGGTTGCGCAGGCGGAGCCGGGCGGTGGGGTCGAAGTAGATCAGATGGTCGGCGATGGCTTCGCGTAGTAGTTGGCCGAGCAGGGTGATGGTGTGGCGCACGCTGCTGTCGGACAGATGGGTGGACAGGTCGCGGGCGAAGGCTTTGACGTCTTGGCGGGTGATGGTGTCGATTCTCTGGTCGCCGAAGGCGGGCAGGATGTGGTTGCGGAGCAGGCTTTGGTAGCGGGCCGTGGTCGACTCGGCGGCCAGATGCGCGGGCAGTCACGTGGTGACCCAGTCGTCGAGCCGGGGCGCCGGCGCCGGCGGGTAGAGCTGCCGCATCGCTCGGCTGGCGTGATCCAGTTGGGCGGCCCGTGTGACAGCGTCGTCCCGGCCGGCGTGGGTGCTGTCGGTGATGATGTGACCGGACCGGCGGTACCGGACCCGGTAGCGGCCTCCGCGATCTTCCACCCATGCCATGACGCCCTCAGGTCAGTGTCTCGTCACCGGGGTGGTCGCAGGTGAGTGTGGGCGACACTGACTTCGGCCATGTGGAGTTTCACTGTCAGCGAACTGCGAAGCGCATAACGGGTTGGCTGATCGATCGGCCAGCAGCGCGGCGAATTGGCGGCGTGGCCGGCCGGGTCGACCAGCGATCGGCGGGTAGCAGTCGAGCAGGTGGAGAACCCGTTTGATGTCGGGCGCGTTCCTGCTGCTGGTAAGGCTGTAAATCGGGAGTGTCGTTGCCGTCGCAGATCAGGTCATGCTTGGAGCCGAGTTTGCCAAGGTTGCCGGGCGACGGATCTGCCCTGGAACCCTTTTCGCGTCTATGAGTCCACCGTCCATCACCAGTCGATCCGGTTCGCCGCGTTCAGGCTGGAAGCACTATCTGGTGCGCTTGATCGAACAACGCCGGCCTCGGTCCAGTGCAGTGACCTGCGCCGATAGGTCATCTCGGAGCCGAAGCCAAGTTCTTGCGGCAGGCCTTCCCAGCCGATCCCGGTGTGCAATACGAACCGGATGCCCTGCAAGCAGAGCCGGTCGGGGAAACGGCCGTGGTCCTGACGCCTTCGTCGGCAAGGGTAGAGGCACCGGGAGACCGGGAAGGGCGGCGGCCATTGCCGATGCTGTGATTTGCGCACCGGTGCTTGGCGCCAAGGGCGAGATCTGGTCGAGCAAGCGTCGCGTCAGTGTGGCGTCGATCTCGAAGTCAGCGTTGATGCGTACCTCTGCGGCGGTCGCCAGGTCCACGACGTCGTCGCTGGTGAAAGGCATGAGAGCTCCGAAGGTGCTTAACCGTCGTGCGAACTCCCCGCATTGATCATCTGCGACTCCGCCGGATAACGTGCTCGTTCACCATGATCTTGCACGACTCCTGACCTGCCGGGATTTCATGATCTCGCGTTCAAGTGTCCAAGACCTAGGGGCAAGGTTCGCTCAAAGTGCAATTGATCTTGGCGCGAGACCCGCCTCCGAGGGCTCCGCGCCCGCTCCCAGTGCCGTTCGACCTCGCCGCTTTCGCCCGAGTCGCACCAAGCAACACATTCGCGTTGCTGAGATCATCTCAGTAGGCTGCGTGGCCTAGGTCTACCACCGTGCTAGCGAACGGACTCACACGCGATGACGTTGGGATCTCTGGCCGAGATTATATCGGCGGTTGGTGCGATAGCAGCTGTAATCGCCGCCAGTTTCGCAGCGCGCGCCGCGCTGAAGACAAATCGTCAACATAGTTCAGAGATCGAGTTAATTCGCCATGAAGGCGTGCGTTCCGAGGAAAGGGAGCAGCGATCACAAGCTGACCAGATTGCTTGTTGGGCCACCATCGATCGCGACTCGAATATGCCAACAGTGTGTTGGATCAACCATAGTGGACTACCTGTCTATGACTTGACCTTCTGGGTTGTAATGCCGCCCTTCGAGACCGTTACGGTCCGCTACAGTATCGGGCCACCCCGTCATGAGGAGCGCAATCTGCGCAGGGTTGAGGAGAAAGTGCGGACAGTTGGAAGCGCCGATAATTCCACTGTTCCATGGACTAGGATTCTGGACACAGGCAAATTCCGGTCTGCCGTGTCGTTTCGTGATATTTTTGGAACGTGGTGGCTCCGAGGATTCGACGGCGTCTTGCTTCGCTGCGCATGCGCAGATGAAGCCGACGAAAAGGCTGCTGCGATGGCGCATGACATCGCTGGTCAGCGATAGACGAGCCGACGGCGTTTCGTGCCAAGCAGGTGCAGCAATGTTCGAATAGCGCACACTGGACGTCTGACACCTTTCAAGATCTGTTCGGCTACTGACCTCACGCGGTCCTCAGCGACAATCTGTCGATGAGCAGGGATGGTGACGGCTACGTCGGAGGGCAAGGTATGCCTCGCGCGCCTGACGACTACGGCCTCACTATCGAGGAAATGGAATCGGTGAAGGTTGCTGGCGCCGCAAATAGGGCAACTGCCTGTGCAGAAGGCGGTGTCGTACGGGTGGGTGCGCAGGAGTTGCTCGAGGCCGTCGATGAGGAACGGTGGCCGGGCGATGTCGCGGACCGCGGCGGGGGTTTTGGGTGGGCCGAGTAGTTGGTGGCCGGCTACTTCGTGCAGCGCGCCCACGGTTGCGGAGACGTGGATGGCCCCGATGTCGAGGTGCAGGTTGTCTCGAGTGAGGGCGAAGAGCTTGCTGATGCGCATGCCGGTGTAGGCGGCGGTGATCACCAGCGTGTGGGTGGTGGGGTTGGGCATGCGGGCGGCGATCTGCCAGACCTGGGTCGCGGTGGCGAAAGGGGCGCGGCTCGCGGGGAAGTTTGCGGAGGCGCAGCCGGGCGGTGGGGTCGAAGTAGATGAGGTGGTCGGCAACGGCTTCGCGGAGTAGTTGGCCGAGCAAGGTGACGGTGTGGCGCACGCTGCTGTCGGACAGATGGGTCGACAGGTCGCGGGCGAAGGCTTTGACGTCTTGGCGGGTGATGGTGTCGATGCGCCGCTGGCCGAAGGCGGGCAGGATGTGAGTGCGCAGCAGGCTCTGGTAGCGGGCCATCGTCGACTCGGCGGCCAGGTGCGCGGGCAGCCATACCGAAACCCACTCGTCGAGCTGGGGCGCCGGCGCACCTGGGTAGAGCTGCCGTATTTCCCGGGTGGTGTGGTTCAGCTGGGCGGCCCGTGCAAGAGCCCCATCGGGCCGATGTGGGTGCTGTCGGTGATGATGTGACCGGCCCGGCGGTAGCGGACCCGGTAGTGGCCTGCGCGATCTTCTACCCACGCCATGACGCCCTCCGGTCAACGAGTTCGTGCCTCATCACCGGGGGTGGTCGCAGGTGAGTGTGCGCGGCCTTGATGCAGGGCGTGCTTGCTTTCGCGGCCAGCGAAATTACGGCTCCAGAACGGGCTGGCCGATCGGTTGTAGCGGTAGTCGGTGTGGGGCGGCAGGATGCGCGGATGGCCGTGAACTTTCAGCTGTCTCGTGCCCGTGAGCTTCCTGCCGGTGACCCGCTGGGGCGTTCCTGGGTGGGCTGGCGGGAGACGTCGACCGACGACGAGTTGTGGGAACTCAACCGGGGCCGGTGGGCTCTTGCCGACAGGGTCGACCGGGAGCGGTTCGCGACCCTGTCGTTCGACGGTCGGGTCCAAGTCGTAGCGGAGATCAGCGGCCGGAATCGCTGCGATGATGGCGACAAGATCAGGTGGAGGTTGTCGGGAACCGTGCTGCGTCCCGGCGACCCGGTGTATGACGCGCTCAAGGGAAGACCTGTTCCGCGGCATCGGAACCCGGTCGGCTACTTCGACACCTCGGATCTTGATGCGATGCCCGCGGCTGAGCGGGCGGGATTCGAGCGGCGGGTGCCGGCGACGATGGTGGTGACCTGGAATCCGGAGAAGTGGAATCCCGGCGGCACGTGGGCTGACCAGACGTACCCGCAGGACGTTCAGGCTGTCGCCGCCGGTGGCCTGTTGCGCGGTCAGTGGGCCACTGGCGGCAGGACGAGTGGGATTGAGCCGGGCGACCGGGTCTTCTTCCTACGACAGGGTAAGGAACCGCGCGGAGTGATCGGCAGCGGCACCACGGCGAGCCGAATCTTTAGCGACGAGCACTGGGACGACGACCGGGCCGATCAGAACGCTAACTATGTGCTGATCGACTGGGACACGCTCCTGCTGCCCGAGGACGGCCTACCCCACGAGGTGCTGGCCGAACACATTCCCGAAGGAGGCCGTTGGCGGCCGCAGGCCAGCGGCTGGATCCTGCCGCCAGATGTTGCCGCGAAGCTCGAGGTCCTTTGGGCCGAGCATCTCGGCCGGACCGCGCCGCCATCGCGCACTACGCCGCGGCAAGGCTGGCAGATGGATCCGGTACGCCGCAAGAAGGTCGAAGACGCCGCACAGAAGATGCTCGAGGAACACTTCCGCAAAGCCGGCTGGACGGTGGAGGACGTCCGCTACGGCAATCCTTACGACGCTGTTGCCATCAAGGATGGTCGAACGATCTGGCTGGAGGCCAAGGGCACTGAGACCACCGGCGCCTCCGTCATCGTCACCCGCAACGAAGTGGAATGGGCGCGGACGCACCCAGGTGACTGCAAGCTCGGGATTCTCTCTGACGTCACCTTCCTGCCGAACGGCGAGGTCGACACGACCGGCGCGACCTTCCATGTACTCGACTTCAGTCCCGGCGAGGGATCACTGACACCTCGTGCCTATGACTTCACGCCGGCCGCTGGGTGAGCAGTTCGGTTAGACGGTCGGCCAGGTGAAGAACCCTACGATGGCGAGGGTGCCGAGAACGGCGAGAGTCACTCCGGCGTACGTGGCGAAGGTGCTGTTGTAACGAACGCGGTAGAACTCGCCGATCGTGGCGACGCGGGCCGCCGCGTCGCGCAGCTCCTTGAGTCGAGCCGCACGGGCTTCCTGTGTGGAGCGGATCTTGTTGATCTCGGCTTCCTCGGTCGTCTTGACGACGGCGTGGGCGAGCGCGATCAGAGTGATCTCCTCAATGATCATTGACTGGCGGAGGCTGACCAGACATTTGACGCCGCATGGCAGGTAGAGGTCCTGTTGGCTCTCGACAGTGTCCTTCCAACGGCGCAGCGGCAGCGACTGATGCGAGTTCCACCGGCCGCTGGCTTGATCTGAGGTTTGCACGTCGTTGTAGGAGACAGACTGCGGCCGCATCACCCGCAGCACCAACAGCACCAACAGCAGCGTGCCCATCAGCACGACGACGCCGAAGACGCCCATCATCACCGCCATCCACGTGGGTGGATTCTCGCGCATGCCGGCGAGAGGCGATGCTCCTACCACTGCGGCGAGGCCGGCCCCGATGACAGCGGCCATCCACTTGGCAGAGTCACGCAGCCGGTCGTCGGCGGCACTCCAATAGTCGTGAACACCCTGCAGTGGCGTATCGGATGCTGCGTCTCGCACCATCTCCGGTGACCAAGTTGGCCAGATCGTGAGTTCCGGGCACCAGTCGCGCTGGTTCGGTACCCACGGCGAACCGTTCATCGAAATCTCGCGCCGGATCGTGCCGGATTCGCCTGGCGGGACTACCACTTTCCAGTCGGCGTCTTGACCGCTGCCAATGCCGTCGGACGTGCGTAATCGATGTGGCGTTGGCGCCCAGGTCGCGGTCGTGGTGCCTACGGCGGTACTGGCAGTGGACATGTGGTCCTCCAGCGGCATCGTGACGACCGAAGACTACGGGCGACGTTCGACAAGCCCGCCGCGGATGTCGTCTCGCCGACTGACGGATTCTGGCCCGCTCGATCGTGTTGCCTCCGGCTGGCTGGCGCGGGTGTATTCACCTTGCGCCGTCTGACTTAATAAGGGTGGCCGCTAACCTGGGCGGATGTTTTGGGCAGCGCCTGAAGTCGATGTGGTCACTGACGGGTTCGATTGGTGGAACGCGATATTCGGTGCCGGAGGCACCGTCGCCGCCTTCGTGGCGATCGTGCTTGCGCGGAGAGCGCAGAAGACCGCGGACTACGCCGTGACTGAGGAACGCCGGCGGGCATTCGAACTCGAGATCCTGCGTGAGTTGATGAAGGATCTTGACGAGACCAGCATTGCCCCTGACGCGTTTCGGGAGCCCAGAAAGCTGAAGCGGTATCGACTGCGTCTTGAACTGCTCTCGACGCCACTGGAGTTCTGAGGCTTGGTTCCTGA
The DNA here is from genome assembly GCF_042899005.1 of Actinoplanes sp. NPDC000266. Taxonomy (NCBI): domain Bacteria; kingdom Bacillati; phylum Actinomycetota; class Actinomycetes; order Micromonosporales; family Micromonosporaceae; genus Actinoplanes; species Actinoplanes sp. NPDC000266. The sequence continues at coordinate 638,571 of NZ_JBIAZI010000004.1, read as the reverse complement.
ACTCGTCGGCAATGAGGCGATAGCGGTGGCGCTCGGGGTTGGCGAGGATTTTCGGGCGCTGGCCGAAGCAGTCGAAGCGGCGGGTTCTGATGTGGACAAGTTGCGTAAATGCAGGGACGCCGTTGCTGTACACCTGAGCTACTCCGGCACCGTCGAGGCCGGGGTTTACAAGCTGCGCGTTGAGGAGACGCCAGAGTTGATCGACCTGGATGCCCAACTGGGTGAAGCTCAAGCCAGGTATTCAGCCGCCACTCGTGAGTTGGCCGAGTTCACGCAGAGGCTGTCCAGGCGATTCGGCGAGCGCCTGGCTCACGACGTGCGTCAAGCCATCTGGTCGCGCGTCGAAGCTCGGCCGGTTCCAGAGCTCACGCGGTGGCGCCGAGTCTGGCTATGGATCAAGAACTCCCCGACCTAGCTCGCCGACGTCGGCGCGGACGGCGACCGACGACAACGGCCGGCACAGCCTGCTGATCCGCCGCAACAGCACCACCGGTGCACTGGCCTTCTACCGATGCTGGGCACTCGGCCTGGCGACCCTCGCCCAACTCGTCCGCGTCGCCGGAGTCCGTTGGATCGTGGAAGAAAGCTTTCAGGCCGGGAAGGGCCAGGTCGGGCTTGACCAGCACCAAGTCCGCCGCTGGACGTCCTGGCACCGATTCACCACCCTCGCCCTGGCCGCCCTGGCCGCCCTGGCCGCCCTGGCCGCCCTGGCCGCCCTGGCCGCCCTGGCCGCCCTGGCCGCCCTGGCCGCCCTGGCCGCCCTCGCGATCTGCGCCGCCGACGCCCGATCAGTAGACGCCCCGCTCAACCCGACCTGATCGATCTGACCGTCAATGAGATCCGCCGGCTGATCGACGTCCTGCTGATCCGCCCGATGCGCACCATCGCCTATCGTTTGCGCTGGTCACGTTGGCGACGACGCCACCAGGCACGAGCCAGAAGAGCCCACTACGCCCGCCGCCTCCCCTTGAAATTCAACCATGATCACAAATGGCGGCTGCCGTACTAGAGTCTTCGAATGCTCCGCCCGCGCCACTCAGCCGTTGAAGGTGTTGTGCTGGATGTTGTGGTTGCCGATCTGCAGGCCCCGGACATTTTCCGGCCGGACGTCGCGTGCGGCCGGCTTCGATGATCGGCCGGCTCGCCGGTCCAGCAGGGCGTAGAGGACTTCGGCCGAGGCGCGGGCCGCGAACCGCTTGTAGCGGTCATCCTTGGCCGGGTCGGCGTGGTCCATGACGCCCTTGACCACCAGCCAGTCCAGTACACCCTGGGTCTCGGCCACGGTGGCAATGGTCGCGGCCTCCATGTCCAGGCCGGTGACGGTGCGTACGCCCATCGCCGACAGCCGCGCCCAGGCTTCGCCATCCTTAGCTACGTAGCTCCCACTGGCCATCGGCGCCACCGCCACCGCGAACGGCAGCTTCGAGGGCCCGTACACATCGTCGTAGCGGGCTCGCTCGATGAACGTGCGGCCCTCCTCGGTCAGCACCCACTGCACCCCGGGCCGGACGATGTGGCCCCGGGCCTCGATCGCCTCTGGCCGTTGTGGCCAGGTGCCCGGTGGGAAGTAGCGTTCGAACGCCGGGTGCTTCACCGGGTCCTGATCGAGCAGCAGCCGCTCCAGCAGCCAGAGGGCGGATTCCTCCTCGGTTGCGGGGCCGTAGCTGGGCAGCTCGCTCGGAGGATTTAGCTCCTGCGCGGCGCGGATCCATTTCTGGTCGAGTTGGTACTGCCGGTGGTCGCCGACGAAGCCGTCCCCGGTCTGCTTGCCCTCGTCGTACTCGTACGTCATTTCAGCCACCACCACATCGCCCAGCGCGACCTGGCCCGGATTGCCCGCGCACACGCCGGGCATGGCCAGGCAGCCCGGACGCAGCCGGTCGACTAACGCCGTAGCTGCCACACCGGTCGGGCGACCGCTCATCCGGACCGGCCGGGCGAGCGCCACCGACAACCGCCGGCCGTTGGAACATCGGAACTCGCCCCGGAGATAGGGATGCGGGTCGTTCTCGTCGCAGAGCGTCCAGTCCTCGATGCCGACCTTGGCAGCATCGTGCTCCAGCGGGATCGCCGCGACGATCAGAACGTCGATCGGGTCCATGTCATCTCCATCGTCACCACTCGACTCCACGCCGCCAGACCTCGGCATCGTGGTCCTGCTCCCGGCTCTCCCGCTCGTATCTGTCGGCCAGCTGCCGGAGGATCCGCTGCGATCGAGGCCACCCCTCGGCCTGACGCTCGAACTCCTGATAACGCTCGACCAGCGTCCGTTCCTGAGCGCCGCCGTCCCGGAGGCCACGCATCGTCACCCCGCGCCGGTTGTAGAGGCTGCCCCAGAGAGCACTCTCCATCGTGTCGCTGTCCGCGTCTTCCAACACCTCGCGCACGGCCAGCGGTGGCACCGAGCCGTCCTTGTCCGGCTCGGCGAAGGCGAAGACGGCGCCGATCTTCCCGTCGGCGAGGCGTAGTCGGCCGGAGGCGGACAACCGTCGTCTCGCCTCCTCGACCCAGACCGCGAGGGCCTCGGCGTTGATGGTCCCGTCGTCGCCAGTGCCCGGGCAGCGGCGCCAGGAGCGCAGGACCTGGGAGACGGCGCGGATCCGGGCGACCTGATCCGGGTCGTCGACGGTCTCGTCGGAGCCCTCGGCGCGGAAAGCCGTCTCGACGAGTTCGGCGAAGAAGGCCGGGTCCTCGGCGAGGCGAGCGTGGATCGTCGGCGTACGGGCGTCGTAGCGCAGGAGCGGGACGAGTTTCAGCTCAATCTCGGTTACCCGATGCGCCCCAAGCGCGTCCCGGTGACGTTCGAGCAGGTCGACAACGATCTGCAGGGTATATCCGGAAAACCGGCGGTCCTCCTCGGCCGACCGGACGAATCCCTCGCAGGCGGTGGCCGCCTCGACGGCGACCTCAGGCGTGTCAACCTGTTCGGCGTACATCGCGATCAGATCCAGGGCCGCCGAGAACCGGCCCACGCTGATCAAGCCGGCCGCCGCCTTCGCGACACCGGCGAACTCCCGGCCGAGGCCGTTGACCCCGAACTCGCGCCAGTAGACGGCGGCCGCCTCGGGGCCGGGATCGGTGTTCTCCGGATCGCGCCGCGCCAGCAGCAGCCTCGCCCGCGCAGTCGGATCCGAGGTGCGGTCGAGGTAGTCCGCGCCGCCACGGATCCGCAGCGCGAAGTACTCGAACGCGATGTCCGGCCGGCTCGCTGGGCGGTCCTCGGACAGCCAGGTCAGCAGCACGTCGTCGTGCTCGATGGACGCCGTTAGGGCCAGGGCTGTCCCGATCAGGTCGCCGTTCCCGGTCCGGTCGGCCAGGGCCACCAGCACGTCGAGACCGCCGGAGGCCAGGATCCGCGCCACCGCCTCGGCCCGCAGCCGGGACAGCTCGGTGAAGTACTCCGCGCTGGACCCTCTCCTCGTGACGCCCTCCGGCTGCGGCCACCGGTCGCCGAACAGCCAGAACGTCTGGTCGGCCGGTTCCGACGGCGCGAGCGCGTCGGCGGCCTGCCGGAACGGCGCGAGCTGGTCGGCCGCCAGAGCCCACGGCGCGTCGCCGACGTCGGTGTGCAGCGCGATCAGTTCGCGGAGCGCCTCGGACAGACGCCGCCGCATGTCCTGGTCGTCGATCGACCCGTCCAGGGACGTCAGCCGTTCCACGAAGCCGGAGCGGTGGTCGTCGGGCAGGTTGTCGGACAGTGGGATGAGGGCGAGGAAGCGCTCGGGGTCGTTGTCAAGGTCGTCCAGGGCCAGGCTGGTGACGTCTCGGAAGGCGGCGTACGTCTCGGCCGGCGGCGGTGCCCCCGGTATCGGCCAGTCCCGCAGGAGCGGCGTCGGGTGGACCGTGCCGACGGTTCCGTGCCGGGCCGACCGGAGCAGGTCGAGCAGCAGCGTCCGGGCGACCTCGGGCTCGTCGCGGAGCAACCGCTTCAGGGCGCGCAGCCGGACCGGCCGGGGTGCGTTGGTCTGTGGCCACGTGACCTCGAAGATCTCGGCGAGCGAAGCACCAGGACGGTCCGGCTGATCGCTGCCCGGATCGGCCGCGGCCATCCGGGCAAGAGCCTCGACCGCACCGCCGAAATGCTCGGTCGGCCACGCGAGGAGCTCCAGGGCCGCCCGGGAGGAGGGGCGGCCGGCCCGCACGGCGTCGAGGAACGCGGTGGGGGATGCCTCGGCCAGATACGTCAGCACGTCCGCGAGGGAGACGTTCGCCTGGCTCATAACTTCGCGCACCACCCGCTGCACGAGGCCGGACGGACCACTGCGGACTGCGAGGACGACCAGCGACTCCGCGATGCCGCGCCGAATCGCCACCGATCCACCGTGCGTGGTGAGGACGCGGACCGCGAGACCGGCGAATGCCGCCCGGTCCTTCTCGGTGAGGCTGGGCGCAAGCAGGACGATGGTGTCCTCGGGCGCCTGCACGTACCACCGCTGACCCAGATGCCCGAGCATCGCCGTGTCCGGGTCCGCGGCCGCCTGAGCAAAGAATTCGGCCATCTCGGCGTTATCCAACCCGGTGAACTCACTGACGATCGCCCGATCGCCGTCGTGATTGCCGTGCCAACCGCCCAGCAGCGCCAGCCGCCGGAGGCGGACATCGGCCGACCGGCCCCAGGGCGGAAGCTCGAGGGAGCGGTGTTTGGCGAGGGCCCGCCACAGCTGGCCCAGCCCACGCCGGGCCAGGACGCCGAGGGACCGGGCCCGGTCCGGCTCGATCGAGGCGGACAGGTGCCTCTCGACCTCCTGCTCGTCGAGCGCGGGCACCTTCACGGCCGGGTTCGGCACTAGCTTGCCGTAGACCAGGATGGTGTGCGGGCGCCGGAGCGGGATCTCGTTCAGGGGCAGGCTGGTCGGCACGGCCAGGATCCGCGGCTCCTGCGCCGCCAGGTGGGCGCGGAGGGCCGCCTGATCACCGATCAGCAGCGTGCGGTCGCCCAGGGGCGTGCCGTTCAGGGCCGCCGCGATGAAGGCCTTCAGCTCCAGCGTCCCCAGCTCGCCCCCGACCTCGACGACGGCCGGGCCGGCATCGAGCGCGGCGCGCAGAGCGGCGGCCTGCTCCTGGCGCCCGGCCAGCACGATTTCCGCACTGAGGGGAGGGTCGGTGAACGGCAACCACGTGTCGTCCCACCACTCCGTCAACGGCACGCCGGGCGTCGGGAGCCCGTAGTAGTGGTTGTGCTGAGTATTGCCGTCGCCGACCTGTACGCCGGAGCTGTTGCTGATCATCGCATCCGATTATCCCAGGCGCGGGTTGGCGTGGCGGCGGAACTCCCCCGAGGTGAGGACCGGGGATGAAGGCCGTCATCTACTCCTCGGGTGGCCGGCATCCACGCCGCAGCCGCCGTTAGGCCCGGCGCTGGGCTCGCAGCGGCGGTGGTGGCAGGATGCCCACCATGTCGCGTACGCGGGAAAGCCTTCTGGCGCAGATCCAGGCTGGTGTGCTCGACGATGGTGTGCCGCTGGCCTCCCTCCTGCAGAAGTGCATCATCCTTGGTGGACAGGCAGATTCCGAGAAGATGCGCGACTGGGCCCGGCAGGAGCTCAACGGATACGAGGCGGAGCCCGTCCCGTCATACCGACGCGTATACACCGGCCTGTCCGCGAGACTCACCAACCTCGCTGGCTACAACGGGGTGACTCAGCGCATCAGCCCTTCCGCCATCCCCGCGCAAGTCCGTGAGTTCCTCCAGGAGAGGGAGATCGATCCGGAAATCGCGATCCTCGGCGGAGGCATCGGCGAGCTGGAGGCAATGGCCAGCCAGGACAAATCCGAGTATCTGCTCATGCCGTCCTGGGCGGACCCTATCGCGGGCGTTTTAAGTAGGTACAGCGTGGAACAAGGTTCCACTCGGGTGGAGGCTGTCTTCTGGCCGCTATCGGACGTGGCGCTTCGCGGGCTGCTAGTGAAGGTCCGTACTGCCTTGGCCGAGCTCGTCGCGGAGCTGATCGCGTTGACGCCGGAAGCGCAGGACGTCCCGGACAAGGCAGCGGCGGACCAGGCCGTGCACTTGGTGGTCACCGGGCACCGGCCGACGATCCATGTCACCTCCCAGCACGCACCCGGCGGGACGAACATCGTTGCGGCCGAGGGCAGCCCGGTGACGATGTCCTCCGGCCCGGGGACCGCGATCGGCAGCCAAACCGCGAGCGGCGACGGCTCCAGCGTCCTCGGCAGCCAGGCCGCGAGCGGCTGGCACAACACTCTCGCCGGCCGCGACGGCGCCGCTGCGGACGCCTCGACCAGACTAGGCTGGTGGGCTCGGCTTCGCCGGCGGGGATGGGTCGTCGCGGTCGCCCAAATCGTCGGCGCAGTCGTGGGAGTCGCAGCTCTCGCTCTCGCCCTGGGCTGGACGCCCTGGTGGCGCTGACGTGCCGTCGATCAATTGGGACACCGTGTCGACTGCTGGCGCGACGGCCCTGGTCGTGACCTTGGCGATCGAGTACGTAGCGAAGCCGCGGCTGGAGGCCCGCAAGGAAGCGATCCTGGATGCGCTGCGGTCTCGCCGTGAGGTGCAGGCGCTGGTGCTGCGGATGACGGTAGCGGCGCAGAGGTACGCGGAGGACATGCCGGACGGCGTCGCTCCTCAACTGCGCACGAGGTGGGCCACGGAACGCAACCGGCAGTACACCGTGCTGGAGGAGCTGGTGCTGAAGCTGTCCGATGAGGTGCCTCGGTATGCGGGGACATTCCGGCAGCCGCTGAGGGATCTCTTGATCGCGGTCGGGTACAACGCGTTGGGAATCATGCTGTCGCTGCGGCCGAAGACCCGGAAGGCGCAGATGCTCGTCGAACTGGGGGTCGCGGCCTCGGCGGTACTCGATCTCCCTGCTCCGTGGAAGGTCTGGCGGGCCTTGGCGTGGCAGCGGTCTGCGGAGGAGGTGCGGCGATTGGTGGCGCAGGCCCAGGATGATCGCGTCCTCGATGCCGAGGGCAAGCAGGGCGGTTAACGCGCCGGTCGACGGGCGGCCCGGCCCGGAGGGGGACGAGGTGTCCCTGCCGGCCGGGCTGCTGGAACGCTTGCAGCGCGGTGAGTACGTCGAGCCGGAGGAGGCCGTGGCGATGATCAACGCTCATGTCAACGCTAACGGCGGCTCCGTTAAGCGCGTCGAGCCGCCTTCGCGTTGAGGGCGCCGACGGCGGAAGCGTCGACATTCTTCGGGCTTCCCTGATAGATGACCGCCCATGCGGTGTGCAGCCCGATCATTAGCGCGCTCATCACGCGTCCGCAGTTGTCGATCTCCATGTCCGGTACTGTGACGGGTCTGCGCACGTCAGATCACTCGTTCGTGCGACTACGAGGGCCGTCGTAAATCAGCGGGTCAACCAGGACCGACCAGCTCCCATAGATCCACATTTCGCCGCCGCGTGGCGACCCCGACTACACGGACCGACGCGTCGAGATCCAAGCACGGACGCCCCGCCTTCTGGCGGGACGTCCCGATGCTCGCGCCAGCGAGACACACTCATTTGCCGATGTGAGTGTGACGGTATCAATTCCGGCCATGCTCGCCCCGCACCACGCCGAAGCCAACGGCTACGCAGGATAAAGAGCCCATCGAATGGGTATTTGGCGTTAGGAGCTTTAGGCTACGGGCGGACGACCGGCATCCCGCTACGCAATTACCGTACTCGACTATACATTTGCGAGCAAGGGGGCAACCGGAGCCAATGCAGGAAATACAGGAATCTCGCTCGGCTTTGCAGATACTCTGGCAGGTATTTTCGGCAATTACGGTTATGGACTTGGACACAGTTCGGGCGTTGAAAGGATCGGTAACGCTCACGGTCCAGGTTTGGATGGTATTTGGGCCTCCCGCTCGCGCGTCGAACTGTATTGATGTGGCATCGCCTGGTTGCCATTGGACCGACATTGGCGGATTGCCGCCGGAGGGAACGGCGACAAGACGGTATGTGCTGTTGGCGGGGACCCTGGTTGGTCCATCGACGAAGACGCCGCGAAGGGCGCCGGCATCGGGACCGTCCCACTCGAATCGTGCAAATACGCCGCAATGATCACTTACAAGTAGGTCAGCTGGCTCGTGGCGGCAAATGACGCCCGCCGGTAGATCCGGAAGGACGGCAAGCTTTACCACGCGTGCTCGGTACTGCGCGGGGAAGTTCTCTGCATTTCCGATTCCTATGACCTCGACATCATTTCGTGGTGGTGGATGGGCCGTGACAAAAGCGGGGAAGTCCTTCTCTATGCTGAGTTTATTGAGGTCGCCAACCAGCAATGGAGGATAATAAAGTGACGAGTTGGAGTACGGACGCTCGACCTTTTCGATCAGGCGGTTGATAGCAAGCCCATCAAGGTCTTCATGTTCCAAACCGGGATGCGCGTTAAACACATCGATCGACCTCGCTGGGTTGGTGGCCAGTGCGAGGCGAACGAAGGTAGCTTTGACCGTGCCAGCGCGAAGTACCGCCCAGGCTGGCCCAGAAGGCGTGGGACGGCCGCATTTGTCTGTCTGGCTAGGTCCATCAAGGAGCGTCTTAAGAGGCATCAGGTTCGTTTGTCGGTTGCAAAGCGGCAGACTACGACGCAAATGCGGTACGCCGTCTAAGCCATCGATGTCGTTGTGTGGCCGCCCGTCACCGGTCCGGGCGGTGAGATTGACGAGGCGCCCCGGGTGGTACAGGACTGCTTGAGAGCGGTATGTAATACAAGTGCCGGCGAAGCTAAAGGATGTCTCGTTGCCGGTGAGGTAGGCGACGCGATAGGTAACGCCGGTTCCATCCCGGAGCGCCCTGAGCAGGATGTCGATCTGGTCATAGTCTCCCGCCTGGACTCCAAAACCACGGCCACAATTTGCAAATCCAGCTGGCCAAAGCCACCCGTGGACTTCCTGAAGGGCGATGATGTCAGGGGCAGTGCCGTTCCGGTTGGACCATGCCGCGATACGCTGCGCGCGGGTTTCCCACGGGACGCCCCGCTTGGTCTCAATTCCACCGACGTTGAGAGTGAGGACTCCAAGCTTGCCGTCGGCCGCATCGAAAGCGGGAATGCGAGGCTGCGGAGGTGTGGAGGGCGCCGCCGGTGACGTGGATACGGCATTACTTGGGCCGTTGACCGGTCGGGCCTGGGGCTGGATGGCGAGCGCACCCGCAATAAACGCGAGTGCAGAGGCCGCCAGAATCCGGCGGGGCGCCACGTGCAGTTTGATTCGGCGGGTCATGGTCGGTCTTCAGCGGAGGTTGGACACCGTTCCGGCCGGGTTGACGACCGCGCGGTTGCACCGTCGCCTTGCGTGCCGGAAGCTTGAAGCAACGAACGCTGGTACGGCAGGCGAGCGCGCCCAGTCGCACTAACATGGCGTCTGGTTGGTCGTACGTCCACGTACATACTATGACCAAACGCATCCATAAACGACAGGGCATCGCAGCTCGAAGAATTCGATCCAGACGGTACTCGTCGCAAAAGCTACGAGTCGCCGTAATAGCCATGCGTCGCCGGAACGTGGATCACATTGCAGTGGGGTTGACCATCAAGATCGGGTGCACTCTCTTGCCGCAGTCCGGGCGCGTGGGGACGTCGCTCGCTGGTCAGGTCGGTCGAAGCCGCCTACGTCGCCTGGCAAGTCGTTGCCGGAGGTCTTCATATGCCTGCTGGGGACTATCTCCGCCGCCGACTTCCTCGACTCGCTCCGCGAAGAAGCCGGCGCAGGTGGCATCATCGGCGTTCCAGTCGGGTGACAGCTCTTCCGGCCAGCAGGCGAACGCGACCCACGCGCCAGGCTCATAAAGCCCGTTGTAACGCGCCTTGAGAATCGTCACTCGCTGCGGGTCAGCATCCACCCGTTCGACGATGCCAGAACCTACGCACGGGGCCTTCCCAAATGCACTGATCGGCCGCAGATAACGCGCGGTCCGCTGCGCAGCGGACCGCCAAGCGGACTCGCGGCTACGTTCAGTGATTACTGTTGAGGGCAGTCAGGTCGCAGAGGGGCCGGTCATCGCGGCTTGACGTAGCCGAATCCGTCCGCTGACGAGGGTTGGCGTGTCGGCGTAGGCGGGCGATCAGCACGACTCGTTGGCGCAGGAGTGGCACTTTCGCACGGTCGGCCATGAGCCGTTTCTGGAGTTCGACGTCTGTGATGCGGCCCCTCGTTGACGCCGGAGCTGTAGGGCGAGGTGATGGCCTGCATGACTGCCGGGAGGTCCTCGCGGATGACTTTGGCAAGGCTGGGCAGTCCGGGTAGGCGGCTGGTCTCGAGCTGGTTGAGCCAGTCCGGGAGTCCTCCGGGGTCGCCAGTGTCGAACATAGCGGCGAAGGCGCGGACCAGGTTGTGGGCGCGGTCGAGTTCGGGGCAGTGCGTGAGCAGCCGCTGCAGGCGTTCGGCGGTGTCGAGGGTCCGGAGGGCCGGGCTGGTGGTGATCCAGCGAGCGACCTCGCGGGGTGACGGGGGACGCTGGCGCGGCTGGTTGATCGGCAGGCCGCGGCGTAGCGGTGCGACGGCCAGCTTCACCCGCTGGTAGTGGCCGAGGTAGCGACTCCTACAGGGTGATTCCGCGGTAGTGCAAGGCGTCGATTTGTCGGATCGCCTCACGCGAAGTCCATCAAATCGTTACGTGCCTGCTGGCGTTCGCGGCCTTCGCGCCGCGGCGGATTAACGCCGCGGAGACGGCCGCTTCACGCGCCCCTTCATCGTCCGGCGTTTGGGCGACCGCCAGGACCTGAGGGTGCTTCTTGCGGCCCGTTATGCCAAGGCTGCGGATGTGTTGATGATCACTGACTTGGCTCTTGCCGAGCCAATGGGCTATCTGTGCTACGCATCCGGATGTGTAGTCACTGTGCGCAGCCTGTGTGCAAGCTGAGTGTCTCTTCGGTGGCGGCGCTGATCGCGTTCGCGCTGATCACAGCCTTATGCAGTTGGCTGCTCGACGCGGCGACGGGATCACTTCGATCGATTTCCGCTTGCCGCCCCGAAGCTCTCTTTCCGCAGCTCAATAGCTGTCTGAAGGTTTGCGAAGGATCTCGCCCGTTTTTCCCGAGTTCGAGTTTCCACTTCGGATAGTTGATCTTGACTGCGCGCTGAGGTCGTTCCTACGTTGTCGATCTTCGTTGGATCAATTTCGGGGGAGACGAAGCTGTGTTCAGGCTGCGCTCTGCGCGTTCTTTTCTTGCTTTAGTGGCAGCTACGTCAGTAGCGGCAACCAGTCTTGTTGTGGCTGGTCAGCCGGTTGCCGCGCGGGCGCAGCCGGCGCAGAAATGCCCGGCTGGCGTGGCTACGGAGGCCGCCGCCGTTCAGGCCGCTCTCGCGTGTCACGGCCGTGTCGAGGTGCTCTCGGAACGTGATGAGCGGACCCAGGTGTTCGCCAACTCGACCGGCACGTTCACTTCGCAGACGGGCATCGAGGTGCAGCGGGTACGCGACGCGGCCGGTGCCTGGGTCGCCCCGGATGTCACGTTGAAAGCCGACGGCAGCGGCCGGATCACTCCGGCGGCCACGTCGATGGCGTTGTCGTTCTCCGGCGGCGGCACCGGCCCGGCGGTGACCCTGGGCAAGGGCAGCTCGCAGCTGAGCCTGACCTGGCCGACGGCGCTGCCGACTCCGAAGACCGACGGCGACGACGTGACCTACCCCGAGGTGCTGCCGGGCGTCGACCTGGTCTTCACCGCGCATGTCGAGGGTTTCTCCGAGACCCTGGTCGTCAAGAACGCCAAGGCCGCCGCCAACCCGGCGCTGTCGGCCGTCAAGTTCACTACGGCGACCAAGAACTTGAAGCTGAAGCAGGCCGCTGACGGTGGCGTGAGCGCGGTCGACGGCAATGGGAAGACGTTGTTCGGCTCCGGCACGCCGACGATGTGGGACTCGAGCGAAACCGGCGCCCCCGGCGCTGCCCCGAAGACGGCGTCGAAGCTGGCCGTGGCCGGCGCCCGGTCCAAGGCGATGCCGGTCGAACTCGACGGAAATCAGCTGGTCGTGCACCCGGATGCGGCCCTGCTGAGCAACCCGGCGACGAAGTTCCCGGTCTACATCGATCCCGGCTTCAAGTACACGGCCTGGACGATGATCAACAGCAAGTTCCCGTCGCAGTCGTACTGGAGCTACGACAAGCAGGACTGCCCGGATCCGTACGGCTCGATCCTGTGCGCGAAGGTCGGCTACACCAACGAGCCGCAGGCGATGATCTACCGCTCGTTGTTCCTGTTCAACGTCAGCACGCTGCGCAAGAAGCACGTGACCAAGGCGATCCTGTCGATGGACACGGTGTACTCCTACACCAACACCGACTATCCGACGCAGATTCACCCGACCGGCACGATCACCTCGAGCACCAACTGGTCGAACAACGCCGCCACGTGGGGGCCCGGTGTGGCCTCGGCACTGAGTCACGCGCACGACCGGGTGCGCCGGCGCACCGAGTGGAGCGTGCTGGGCCCGGTGCAGAAGGCGGCCGCCGAGAACCAGGGCACGATCACGATCGGTCTGCGCGCGGCGAACGAGTCGAGCCTGGTGCAGTGGAAGAAGTTCGACGCCAGCAAGGGCTACCTGTCTGTCGACTACAACTCGTACCCGAACCAGCCCACAGTGCAGAGCATCGGCGAGATGCCGGGCTGTAAGAGCGGCGCTTCGCGGCCGTACGTCCGCACGCTGACGCCGACGATCGTGGCCAACCTGAACGACGCCGACGGCGACTCGCTGAAGGGCATCTTCTACTGGTTCAAGACGGGAGGAGTTCGCAACAGCACTGACGTGGTCACTCAAACCTCGATCACCAATGGTCAGAACGCCATCGTCAAGATTCCAGCGGGTCGGCTTCAGGACGGCGCCACTTACACGCTGCAGGCGTTTGCTCAAGACAAAGTAGATAACAGCCAGCCCACCACATGCGAGTTCACCGTCGATGTGACGGCACCTCTACCACCGAGTGCCGTGGTATCGACCATCTATCCCAATGACGGGCAGGCCAACGGCGGCGTCGGTGTCACCGGCGCCTTCCAAATCAAGCCGCCCACCACCATTCCCGGCGATTTCTGGGGCTACGCCTACTCGCTGGATCCGGCGGTGTCACCAGCCAGCGCGAAACAGGTCGAGGCACCCAAGAGCAGCACCGCAGCGGCGGTGACCTCGTGCGCCAGCGCCTCGCAAGCTCCGACCGCGGCCAAAGACCGATCGGTCACCGTCTGCCTGACCCCGACTGTCGACCGTGCCTACAACCTGCGGGTGTGGTCGCGAGACAAGGCCGGAAACTTCTCTGCGGCAAAGGTGTACTCCTTCACTGTCGCCGCGGGTGCCGGGCCGGCCGCCCGGTGGACTTTCGACGACGGTGACGGCAAGGATCTCGCCGAGCACGGCAACACCGCCACGCTCGCCAACGCCACGTTCGAGCCGGGCCGCGGCAAGTACGGTCAGGCGTTGAAGGCCAACGGCACGTCGACGTACGCGGTGACGGCCGGGCCGATCACGACCAGAAATTCCGCCGGCCAGAGCATCACGCTGCACCCGAACCAGAGCTTCTCGGTCGCCGCGACCGTCAAGCTGGACAGCACCACCGGCACCGGGCAGCGGGTCATCGTCGCCCAGGATGGCGCCCGGACCTCGCCGTTCCTTCTCAGCTACAGCATCGCCGACAAGAAGTGGCGGTTCGCGGTCGCGGCCACCGACGTCGATGCGCCCACCACGGCCGCGGTCCTGTCGAACGCGACCGCCACGGCCGGCGCCTGGACGCGGCTGTATGCCTCCTACGACGGCACCAGTCACGCAATGCGGCTCTACGTAAACGGCGTGCTGCAGACGGCCACCGCCACGGGGACGACGTTCGACTCGGCCAAGCCGGTGACCATCGGCCGCAGCCTGCAGGCCGGCGCGGCCGCCGGATTCTTCTCCGGCTCGATCGACGACATGCGGATCTACAACCGCATCGTCGGCACCAGCGACGTCGAGTTCACCAACATGCAGCGGGCGAACCCGCCGGTGGTCTCCTTCACCGGGACCAAGGGCAACCAGGCGTACCCCGGGCGCACCCTGGCGGTGCTGCTGGACGCCGGCGGCGACACCAGCGTCACCACCGTGCAGTACCAGCTCGGCACCGGCGGCGTCATCACCAAGGTCGCGCTGAGCGCCGCCGGCGGCAGCAAGGCTGTGTCGATCGCGGTGCCGGGCTCGATGGACGGGCCGACCGATCTGAACGTCGCCAGCATCGACAGCAGCGGGTTGTCATCGCTGATCGAAACCCACGAAGTCCTCGTCGTGCAGCCGTCGACGATCATCGGGCATGTCAGGGACATCAAGAACAAGCCGATGGCCGGCATTGCCGTCAAACTGACTCCCGGCGACTTGACCGAGGTCACCGACGCCGCCGGCGCCTACACGTTCGCCGTCGATGACACCACCTACATGATGACCGCCGACAACAGCAGCATCGGCTGTGCGTCGGCGACCTACGAGCGGGAAGTCGTCGTCGACGGCTCCACCACCCAAGAGATCATCCTCGCGCCCGACTCCGACACCTACGGCTACACCTGTATGACCGCGTCGTCGACGGCGTTCCTGCAAGGCAGCACCAAGCTGAACCTGTCCGGCGACGACGAGGCCACCCAGGTCACCGCGCTGCCGTTCACCATGCCGTACTACGGCAACAGCTATGACTCGCTGTGGGTGTCGACCAACGGTTTTGTGTCCTTCACTGACCCCGCCGAGCACAACTACTACAGCGGGGTGAGCCTGCCGGACCGGCACTCCGCCCCGTCCGCGGCCCTGGCGCCGTACTGGAGCGACCTGGTCATCGACGATTCCGCCAGCGTGTGGACCGCGACCACCGGCACCGGTGCCGACCAGCGCTACGTTGTCGAATGGCGCAACGCCCAACTGGCCGGCACCGACCGCCGGGTCAGCTTCGACGCGGTCCTGGCCCCCAGCGGCGACGTCACGTTTAACTACTCCGGCCTGAACGACGACGTCGCCAAGGGCGCGGACACCGTGGTGGGTATCACCAGCCCGGGCGGCAACTACGGACGGCAGTACGCCTTCCAGCAGCCGGACCTGGCCTCCGGCACCGCCGTCACGTTCGCCGCGCCGGAGCAGCCGGGCCCCAGCCTGAACGGTGCCTTGACCGGCACGGTGTGGAGCGCCGACGACGAGCCCCTGGCGGGTGTGCAGGTGTGGCTCGACGACTGGACCACCACCACCGACGAGTTCGGCATGTACCACTTCGAGGGGATGGAGAACGGCACCTACAACCTCTACGCGGCGCAGGGCTGCAACGAGGTTGAGCTGCCCGAGGGCACGGTAGACGGCGTCGGCACCTACACCGACCTGAAACTGGGGCCCGCGAGCGACACGTTCGGCAACAAGTGCTCGCTGACCTCGGCCGCCTGGACTCCAGGCGACACCGCGGTCTCATTCGGCGAGAACGGCTACGAGACCAGCGTCGCGCTGCCGTTCCCGGTCAGCTTCTACGGCCACGCGTTCAACGACCTCACCGTGCAGTCCTGGGGCGCCGTCGCGTTCGCCGACCCGGCCGACTCCACGCTCGGTGGTGGCGTGCAGGTCTGGCCGGGTGTCGACCCGAACACCGACGAGCAGACGAAGGTCTACACCAAGCTCGTCGGCACGGCACCGAACCGGCAGTTCGTCATCGAGTGGCGCAACGTCGGCCTGACCGATGTGCCCGACGCCCGCGTCGACCTCGAGCTGGTGATTAACGAGAGCGGAGCGATCACCGCGAACGTCCACAACCTGCCCGAGCGGTCCCTGACCAGCAAGGACTTCGAAATCTACTTCTGGGGCAACGACTACAACTCGATCGGCTATTTCGAGGACGGCAACGGCCTGCGCGCCGGCAGGTCCGTCACCTTCACCCCGCCCACGGCGGCCTGACATGACCCAGCCCTCACCTCGTAGCCCGTGGAGGACATCGGTGAGACACCGTCCATCCCGTTGGAAAACGGCGTTGACCCTGACGATGACGGCCGCGCTGGCCGTAACCATGTCGCAGCAGCCGGCCATCGCCGCCAAACCAGACCCGTACACCCCGCCCAAGCAGGCCGAGCAACCCGCGATCAAGGTCGCCGGCGTGCCGGCCAAGGGGCTGCCGGCTGATACCGCTCGCCAGGCCTCGGCCCGGCCCGCCCCGGTATGGCCCGCGGCTTTCAGTGCCGATGTCACCGCCGGAGCCACCGGCATCCCGGTGACGTTCGGTGCCGCGGCCGCGGCACCGGGAGCGGCGAACGCGCGGGCGGCGGTGGCCGCCCCCGGCAAGCTGCATGTGCAGGTCCTCGACCAGGCCGCCTCGGCGCGGGCCGGGGTCAAGGGTGTGGTGTTCAAGGCCCGCCGCGCCGACGGCGCGACGACCGCGGCCAAGACCGCGGTGACCGTCGACTACAGCAAGTTCGCCACCGCGTACGGCGCGGACTGGTCGAACCGGCTGAAGCTGGTGACCCTGCCCGACTGTGCGCTGAGCACCCCGGACAAGGCGGGCTGCGCGCCGACCGAGCTGCCCACCCGAAACGACACCAAGACTAAGACCGCTTCCGCTGACGTGCAGGTCGCCGCGTCGGATCAAGTCATGGCGCTGACCGCCGCCCCCTCGGGCTCGACCGGCAGCTTCGGCGCGACCACGCTGCAGCCCTCGGGCACGTGGTCGTCGGGCAGTTCGTCGGGCAACTTCTCCTGGTCGTTCCCGATGCGGGTGCCGCCCGCGATGGGCGGCCCGGAGCCGACCGTGGAGCTGGCGTATTCGTCGCAGTCGGTCGACGGTCGGATGGTCTCGTCGAATAACCAGCCCTCGGAGATCGGTGAGGGCTTCGACATGGGCGGCGGGGGTTACATCGAGCGCCGGTTCAAGCCGTGCAGCGACGACACCACCAACGGCAACAACAGTGGCACCGCCTACAAGGACGCCGACGACCAGTGCTGGGTCACCGACAACGCCACGATGAGCCTCGGTGGCAGCGGCGGCGAGCTCGTCAAGGACTCCAGCAACGACAGCCTGTGGCACCTGCGCGCCGACGATGGTTCCCGGATCGAGCACAAGACCGGCGCCGACAACGGCGCCAAGGACGGCGAGTGGTGGGTGGTCACCACTCCCAACGGCACGCAGTACTGGTTCGGCCGTAACAAGCTTCCGGGCTGGACCTCGGGCGACACGACCAACTCGGCCTGGACCGTGCCGGTCTTCGGCAACCAGGCCAACGAGCCCTGCCGTGCGACCACGTTCGCCGCGTCGATGTGCAAGCGGGCCTGGCGGTGGAACCTCGACTACGTCGTCGACCCGCACGGCAACACCATGTCGTACTGGTACGACACCTACACGAACAACTACAAGTCGATCGGCACGGGCAAGGTCGAGACGTACGTCCGTGACGGCCAGGTGGATCACGTCGTCTACGGCACCCGGGTCGAGCCGAACCTGACCACTGGCAAGGACACCGTCTTCACCGGCCATGGCGCCGCGCGCATTGACTACACCTACGCCGACCGGTGCCTGTCCGACTGCGGCACCCACGACGCCGCGCACTGGCCGGACACCCCGTGGGACCTCTCGTGCACGTCGACCACGTCGTGTGACGCACGGATGCCGTCGTTCTGGACCACCAAACGACTGACCACCATCAAAACCAGCACGTACGACGCGCTGGGCGGCAAGTTTCGCGACGTCGAGCAATGGACGCTGAACCACTCCTTCCCCGACCCCGGTGACGGGACCCGGGCCGGACTGTGGCTGACCAAGGTCGGCCACGCCGGCCTGGTCGGCGGCACCACCGCGCTGCCGGACGTCACGTTCGGCGGCAAGGACATGGACAACCGGGTCGACACGGTCGACAACGCGCCGGCCATGAAGTGGCGGCGGCTCAGCGACATCAACACCGAGACCGGCTCGATCATCCACATCGACTACCTCGACACCGACTGCGTCGCCGGCAAGAGCATGCCGGCCAGCCCGCAGGCGAACACCATGCGCTGCTACCCCGTGCGCTGGACCCCCGCCGGCTACCCGGAGAAGACCGACTACTTCAACAAGTACGTCGTCAACGAGGTCACCGAGACCGACCGCACCGGCGGCTCCCCGCGGGTGCTGCACCACTACACCTACCTCGGCAAACCGGCCTGGCACTACGCCGACGACGACGGCCTGATCTCCGACGACGCCAAGACATGGAACTCCTGGCGCGGCTACCAGAAGATCGGCGTCACCACCGGCGACCCCGGCGAGCAGACCTACACCGAGACCACCTACTTCCGCGGCATGTACGGCGACCGTCTGCCCTCGGGTACCCGTCCGGACACGGTGCCGGACTCCCAGAACGGATCGGTTCCCGACGAGGACGCCTACTCCGGCATGGTGCGCGAAACGCGCACCATGCTCGGCGGCCCTTCCGGAGCTGAGGTCTCCGGCGCGATCAACGACATGTGGAAGTCGAACGCGACCGGCAGCCGCACGGTGGCCGGGACCACGGTGTACTCGCGGTACGTGCGTACCGAGGGCACCCACTCGCGGATCACGCTCGACCACGCGCCGAACGTGCAGACCACCTACACCAAGAGCACGTTCGACAAATACGGCATGGTCACCAGGGAGGACGACTTCGGCGACGAGGCCGTCACCGGCGACGAGCAGTGCACCAGCACCACCTACGAGCCCCGCAACACCACCGACTGGATCATGACGCTGCCCCACCGCGCGCAGACGTTCGCGGTCGGCTGCGCCGCAGTGGACAAGGGCGGCCTCACCGAGGCTCAGGTCATCGGTGACGCCCGCACCTACTACGACGCCCACACCTACGGTGTCGCGCCCGGCAAGGGCGACATCACCAGCGTCGAGCAGATGACCGCCTATAACAGCGGAAGCCCCACCTACAAGCAGATCAGCCGCACGGCCTACGACGCCCTCGGCCGCGCTACCGAGTCGTGGGATGTGCTGGGCAAGCGGTCGGCGACCGCCTACACCCCGGCCACCACCGGCCCGGTGACCCAGACGGTCGACACCAACCCGCTGGGCTGGACCAACACCAGCATCCTCGAGCCGGCGTGGGGTCTGGCCACCGCCACCGTCGATGTCAACAACCTGCGCACCGAGCTCGGATACGACGGCCTGGGCCGCCTCACCGGCGTCTGGCAGCCCGGCCGCAAGCGCACCGACACCCCCGACGTCTCGTACGACTACCTGATCCGCACCGACGGGGTGAACGCGGTGACGACCAGTCACCTCAACCCGAAGGGCGGCGTCACCAAGTCGTACACCCTCTACGACGGCCTGCTGCGTACCCGCCAGACCCAGACGGCGTCCCCGTCCGGCGGCCGCATCCTCAGCGACACGTTCTACGACTCGGCCGGCCGGCAGGCGCTCAGCTACGGCGCCTACTGGGACAAGACCGGCACGCCCGGCACCAACCTGGTCAAGCCGCTGATCCAGCAGGACGTGTCCAACCAGACCGCATTCGTGTACGACGGCGCGGGCCGGGTCACGGCGTCCATCTTCCAGCCCAAGAGCGTCGAGAAGTGGCGCACCACCACGTATTACGGCGGCGACCACACCGACGTCACACCGCCGCAGGGCGCCACCGGTACCTCCACCTGGATCGACGCCCGCGGCCGCACCACCCAGCTGCGCCAGTACCCGACCCGATCGCCGACCGGCACGAGCTACGACCACACCGACTACGCGTACAACATGAAGGGCCAGCTGACGTCGGTCACCGGGCCCGACAGCAGCAAATGGACCTATACGTACGACCTGCTCGGCCGCCAGACCGGTGCGGTCGACCCGGACGCCGGCATCACGGCCACCGAATACGACGACGCCGGCAAAGTCACCGCCACCAAGGACGGCAACGATCAGTGGCTGAACTACACCTACGACGACCTGGGCCGCAAAACCGCGCTATGGAAGGGCAAGACGCCGACCTCCTCCGGGCAACTGGCCCAGTGGGACTATGACGGCGCGACCTTCGCCGACGGCACGACGAAGGTCAAGGGCCAGCTGTTCCAGTCCAGCCGGATCGATGGCACGAAGCAGTACATCAGCGCCACCCGGGTGTTCGACCAGAACTACAAGCCGACCAAGAACCGGATCACGATCTCGACCAGCGAGACCGGCATCGGCGGCACCTACGACTACGACACCGCCTACAACATCGACGGCAGTGTCCAGGCGATGACGTACCCGGCCACCGCCGACCTGTTCCGCGAGACGGTGCGCTACGACTACACCAACAACGACCAGCCGTACAGTCTGACGAACAACTACGGCACCGAAGCCCAGTCCAGCCTCGTCGCCGACACCCAGTACGACGCGCTTGCCCACGCCCTGCAATACAAGCTCTATACCGGGCTCTACAGCGGGGTGGGTGACAAGGCGTACCTCTCGATGGAGACCGACCAGACCACCGGCCGGCTCAACGAGATCAGCGTCCACCGCGATGGCAAGTCACCCAATACGGTCACTGACCAGCACTACACCTACGACGACGCCGGCAACGTCACGAAGATCGCCGACACTCCCACGGGCGGCGGCTACAGCGACATCCAGTGCTTCACCTACGACCGCTACCAGCGCCTGCAGGACGCCTGGACCCCGAACGCCGAGGACTGCGCCACCACACCGACCAACCAGACCCTGGGCGGTCCCGCCCCGTACTGGCAGACCTACACCTACACGGCTGGCGGCGCCCGGGCCACCTTGGTCGACCACAATACGGCCAACGGTCTCGCGACCACCACATCTCGGTTCGTCGACACCACTCCCACCGACCCGACCACCGGCCAGCCGCACGCGCTGCGCAGCACCACAAGGAAAGACGACGCGGGCAGCAAGACGGCCAGCTACTCATACGACAAGGCCGGCAATACCAAGACTCGGCCCGGCCCCAACGGCACCCAAACCCTGGTGTGGGACGCCGAAGGCAACCTCCAGTCGGTGACAGACACAGCAGGAAGCACCAGCTACCTGTACGACGCCGACGGCAACCGCCTGATCAGCCGCGACATCACCGGCAAGACCCTGTACCTGCCCAACCAGGAGGTCCGCTACAACAACAGCACAGCCACGACATCCTGCACGCGCTACTTCGACTTCGGCGACGCCACGCTCGCCCAGCGAACGTCAAAGGGCATCACCTGGCTGGCCAGCGACCACCAGGGCACCCAGAACGTCTCCATCGACGAGGACACCCTCACCGATACCATCCGCCGCCAGACCCCATTCGGTACCGCCCGCGGCGCCGCAGTCACCTGGGAGAACACCAAGGGCTTCGTCGGAGGCACAAATGACCCGACCGGCCTTGTTCATCTAGGCGCCCGCGAGTACGACCCAGCCCTCGGCCGTTTCATCTCCGTCGACCCGGTCTTCAACGCCGCCGACCCGCAGTCGCTCGAGGGCTACGCCTACGCCGACAACAGTCCCGTCGTCCACTCGGACCCATCGGGTCTGATGATGCCGTCCGACGGCAACTGTGGTGGTCCCTGCGCCAGCGCTCCGCCTCAGGACACTTCCCCTCAGCAGGAAGACCCACCGGCAGACAAGCCGAAAAAGAATGGCAAATGCGGGTGGAAATGCAAGGCGGGCAAAGCCTGGAACAAGGGAAAGGACACCTGGAACAAGGGAGCTAACTGGGTCGACGACCACAAAGGCGTCGTCGCAGGAGCCGCAGTCGGATTAGTCGTCGGCATTGGCTGCGACGCGCTCACCGGCGGAACCATGGTCGTGGCCTGCGGCGCCATCGCGGGCGGCTTGGCCGGTGCCGTCGAATACTCCGTCGACACCCTCGTCGACCACAAAGGCAACTTCAGCTGGGGAGGCCTGGCAACAAACACCGCAACCGGCGCAATAGTCGGCGGTCTTACCGGCGGTCTGTCAGCCATCGCCGGCCAGGGCCTCAAAGCCGGTGTTAGATCGCTAGCTTCCGGAGCCGGAGCCAAAGCGGCAGCCTCAGCCGCCACGGCCGGCGCCAAGAAAGAAGCCAGCAATGTTGTCAGCGGCCTGACCAAGAACGGCTTCGGCAAGTCCGCCTCTAAGGCCTCCAAGGGTGCAGCCGACGAGGCTACCTCTTGCCCGCTGCACAGCTTTGCCGCCACGACACTAGTTCTTATGGCTGACGGCAAGACCAAAGCCATCTCGAAGATTGAGGTCGGCGACAAGGTTATCGCGACCGATCCGACGACTGGGAAGCGTTACGCGAAAGCGGTGTTGCGCGTCCACATTCACCGCGACACGGCGTTAACGGACATCATCGTCAACGAGGGAGGGCGGTCAGTTACCCTCCGTACGACCCAGCATCATCCCTTCTGGGACCAGAGCAAGCATCGTTGGGTAGATGCAGGCGACCTGAGTTCCGGGGATGCGCTGCGGTCCGACGGGATCGGCGCGCCGCGCGTTGAGCAAGTCGTCAATTACGCCGGCGCCAAGGTGATGTACGACCTTACGGTTGATGCCGTTCACACGTACTTCGTGTCGCCGGGAGATTCGCCGATCCTGGTGCACAACTGTGGTTCGCCGACGTGTACTTGCTCCTCCGGCGGGCGTGGTGGCGGAAATTCACCGGCGCTTGGGAAGGCTGGAGAAAAGGCTCTCGGGCTTCCTTCTAGCGGGAAAACTCGAATCCCCTCGGTGACTTCAACCAAGAAATTCCGGCTGCCTGATTATGACGGCAAGAACGTGGTCGCCGACGTTAAGAACGTAGAACGCCTGGAACTCGACGATCAATTGATCGATTTCTACGACTATGCGGCGGACAGTGGCAAGGAATTCGTCCTCATGGTCAGGCAGGACACGTTGATCGGCAACGGTCTGAAGAATATGCAACAGGCGGGACTTGTTAGAATCTTCCAATGGTTGCCACCTGGAAACGGCTAGGTCAGGATCTGCAAGAGGCTGGTCTGCAAGTGACGGACGTCTGGCAGGTTGTCAGAATGAGAACTCCGTATCCGGAAGCCATCCCCGTCCTCGTTCGATGGGCGGCGGAGCTTCCGGACGCGGAGCCTCCATCCGCTGACCGAGATCGGCTCCTGGAGGGCATCGTTCGGGCTCTAAGCGTTCGCGAGGCTCGCCCTCAGGCGGCTGATACTATGCTTGATCTCTTTCCTCGTACGAGCGGAACGCTCCAGTGGATCGTGGGTAACGCGATAGAGATCACATCCGTTCCAAGTCATGCCGATCGCGTTCTAGACCTCGTAGAGAACCCAAGTTACGGAAAGTCCCGGCAGATGCTGGTAATGGCGTTGCGGCGGATAGGCAAGAAGAGTGAGCGCACTGTCTCAGTTTTAAAAGGCGTGGTCGAAGACCATTCGGTGGCGGCGCAGGCCCTGGCTGTACTCGCGAGCCTTGATCCGGCCGGCTCCATCGAACTCATTGAGGTGGCCGCAAATCATTCGGATGGCGGGATCTCCGCAGCGGCCAAAAAGGCTCTTAGCGCAGCCAGGAAGAAGATCGCGTAATCGTCAATTACGAAAGTGGTCAGTCCTTTTTTCTTCACGCGGACGTAGCCGATTTACCTAAGCCTGCCTTCTTGGCGGCAAACCAATTGCGTCGTATTCGAACCGAGATGGGGTTCAGGAGCGCGCCCCAGCAACGGCTTGTGAGGGGTGCGCCCCAGGCTTGGACCTGCCGTTCGCGCTCGGTTCAAGCCCGCACGGAGGCCCGCCGTTACCGGCAAGTTGCCCCGCCGCGGTCCGGCTGGGCGGGGCAACTCCTCCGGTCAACGGAACTGCATCCAGACGACGATCGGCGCGGTTGAAGGATCACGGGAGTGAGCGTTCTCAGGTAAGCCAGGACCACTGAGCCTGACCCGATTCGACGCACAGGGTCGAATCGGGTCAGGCCCAGAATGGTTCGCGTGAGGCCGCCGGCGTACTGGCTGTCGCGGACACGCTGCGACGACGGAAGCCTTTTCCCCTCGCGGACCGCGGTCGGCGAACACACGGTGAAGCCCGTCGGAGCCGCCGGTGTAACAGGCGCCCCGGTCGTGTGGGCGTCATGCTCGACAGCGACGTGCGAGGGTGAGGCGTCGCCAGTGAGATTCGGTGCCGTATGCCTTCCTTGGTGGTCAAGTTGTGCTGATGGGCAATTAAGCATGCGCGCACTACGCTCTGATGCCGTGGCGTCAACGTGGCATTTCCTCGGCTTCGCCATCGAGGCCGACTGGTGGGAAGCGTGGGGCACCTGGATCGGAGGCATCGGCACGGTAGGGGCGTTGTTTTATGCCGGCAAGGGAGTCCGCGCCGAGGCGGGCAAGCGGCGCCAGGACCTACAGCAAGCCAAGAATGATCGACGCTCCGCTCAAGAGGCGCAAGCGCGCACCGTGGTGATCCATGGACCTACGGCGAAGGTGTCACCCGTTTCGGTTGAGCTGAAGCTAAAAGTCGGCAACTACGGGCATTCACCCATAACCCACGTGAAAGGGGTGATGACCCATCGCCATACCGGGAAGTTTGTCGGCGACGACAAATTCGCTTCATGCCCGGCGCTTCCGTCAGGCGGTGGCACCGCAGACCTCTGGTGGACGGTGCACTTCCGCGAGTTTAAGAACCAGCCGCCCCCGACGGAGCTGGCAAGCCTAACCGGTGTTCTTAAGATCCAGATTTTGTGGACTGATGTGGAAGGCGACCGGTGGGAACTCGAATTCGACAGTGGGCAGCAGCCGATTCGTTACACCGGAGGTGCCGAACGTTCAAAGGTGGGAAGCGTTGCGCCGCAGGGTCTTCGGGGCCGCGTCAGAGCGGCCGTCGAAGCATTCTGCACCGGAACGTGTGCAGGTGGGTGGACAAATCGGGCTTTTAGTTCCGGGTCAGTTCAGAGTTGTCTGCGGTTCTTGGCTGTCCGGTCAGGTGCCCCAGCCTCGGTCCGCTCGTTTGGGTGGCTGTAGTCGAGCAGCGATACAACGGTGGCAGGCTTGCTGTCATCGTCGTGGGCGGTGCTGGCTGTGGTGGTTTCCGGTGCCCGAGCATTGATGATGCCGAACAAGTGCGCTGGGACCCGGCATTGCTCAGGTAGCGTCCGTTGTTGCGCCATCTGCGTCTGCCGGTGGGTCTGCGTGCTCGATCGCCGGTCGTGGCGCCGGCGCGGCAAATGGGAGCAGGTTGGGAGCAGCAGGGTGCTCCCAATTGCGTTGAACTGCGCTCAACGGCTCTGAGCTGCTGCGAACTGCATCGGGTTTCTGCAGGTGGTTTTCGTTTGTGCTGGTCAGCGAGTTGCTGGACGTCCGTTCACACCGGAGAGGTCACTGGTTCGATCCCAGTATCGCCCACATATTTCCGCAGGTCAGGCGGGTGTCCGCCGACCAGAACGTAGATAGCTCCCGAAGTTCGGGAGCATTTCTGCTCCCGGGGTAAGGAGCATCGCTCCCGATCGGCGTTACATCGAGCGTTCGGAGCCGGTCCCCTGATCGTGTTTCCTTGCTGCTTGCTCGCCGCCCCTAGGGGCGTTGAGCTGCGGTGGAAGGGCCGTCAGACCCCCTTCTGCCGGTTCGTTGTGGTGGCCTCGTGTGCTTTCGCCCGGAGAGGTCACCAGTAGCCGCCGCGCGATCCTCCCGCCCCACGCAAGATCCGAAATGATCTACGGTGTCGGGCGCGGCACCCGCACGAACATCGATGCGGAGCCTTCGCGGAGGAACGAATGAGAACGCGCCTGACCATCGCGCTGGCCGGAATGATGCTCGCCGGGTGCACCGGCCCCGAGGCCGAAGCGGCCCCTACGGCACCGCTGTCACCCTCGGCGGTGACGGCCAGCCCCTCGCCGTCGCCGCAGTCGGCCCGGGAAGAGTTCCGTGCGGCGCTGCAGCGGCTCGGGACGACCACCTACAGGTTCACCATGACCGGTGACTACTGGGACAAGCAGAAGATCAAGATGTCGGGCGCCGTGGATCCGCGGGCGCGCACGCAGACGAGGACCACCGTCATCACCGGCGGTCCCGGCGCGAAGACCCGCAAGGCGATCGTGATCGGCAACGACAGCTACACGGCGAACCGGGACGCCGGGCCGTGGGTGCACGCCGACATGAGCCGGCTGGAGGCGGGACATAGCTTCCGGGTCGTCGACCCCAAGGACCCGATCGGGGTGAGCGGCTTCGTGGCCGGCCTCATCGAAGTGCAGCGCGCCGGTCCACGGTCGTTCAAAGGCTCGTCGCTGGTCAGCGGCGACCATGGGACGCCGGTGGGGGCGCCGTGGATGGTTTTCGCCCAGAAGCAGGCCGTCGTCTACTACACCGCGACCGTCGACGCGCACGGCCGTCTAGCGTCGATGCAGACCGACGTCTCGGCCAAGGGGGACGGGCTGCTGAGCCAGACGATGACCTTCAGTGCTCACGGTCAGCCGGTGACGGCCGTCCGGCCGTCCGGTGCGGCCGAGCTCGGCCGGGACGACTACGACAAGTGAGTTAGGAGCGCTGAGTGGCGTCGCGCTCCAGGCGTTTCGGTGGCCGTCACCGGCCGGCCCGTCGAGGTGGGGTGGGAATCCGTCCTCCGGTGACGTCGACGGCTGCCTCTTTGTTCCGCCGGTGTGCACGTCCACGCCTGGGCGGACTCGGAACGGCCCGCTGGGCGGACCGTTTCAACGGGAACGGCTCACCCAGTCAGCGGCTCTGCGGGCATCGACCGCAGCGGGTACGGCCGTCACGGGCCGTGCGGGTGCCGACGATGTCATCCGTGCTGGTCAGGCGGCATGCTCGTATTTGTGCAAGAGTCTGCCGAGTCGGTCGTGTCGATGGACATGTAGACGCGAGGGCCGCCGGCTCGGTGGTCGGGTCGGGTAGTGCTCGCAGCGGTCGGCGGCGGGAGGGGATCCACCGTTCCATGATCGAGTTCATGCGGGGCATGCGGACGCCGGTGAGTACGTTCTCGGTTCCGGCGTCGGCGCGGATGGAGTCGAGCAGGGCCGGGTATTCAGGTTCCGGGCGGCCTGGGCGACCCAGGCGGCGCTGGGATGGGGTGTGACGCCGAGGATCCGGACGCGGCGGGTGGCGTGTTCGATCACCGCGAGGACGTACTTGTGCTTGGGAGCGTAGAAACGTCGTCCAGGTGCTGTTCGTGCTCGGGTGCCGGGCCGACGCCGGCGTCGTTGAGGATCTCCCAGACGGTGGACGCGGCGACCTTGACGGTAGCCGGTGCGGCAGAGCCGCCAGCCACGCCCGGTCGGCTGGGTCGAACCGAACCCGGCCGCCACCGAGCTGTCGCTCGAGCATCATGATCTGATACCGCAGCACCAGGATCTGGGCCTGATAGTCCCGGTCACTCATCGGCGTCACCGAGATCCGGTCGGTGGAACCAGCCCGGGTCACACCGGCATACGTCGGCAGTGAGATGGCTGTGATCAGGGCGGATGAGGTTCTCGGCACCCGCAGATGCGCGAGCGCGACGGGGAGCTGGGCGGATGACGAGTTCGCTACGCGGGAACGCGTCGCCGCCCTCAGCGTGCTCTCCGTCCCGCGGTTGACCCCGATGGTGCGCTCGCCGAAGCTCCCGGCCAGCGCCTCCCGGAGCCGTGGCCGGCAGACGCTGAGCAGCTCGCCGGTGCGGTGGGAGAGGGGCTCGCGATCCTCCTCAGCGCCGGAGTCGGTCAGCGTGCCGAAGTAGCCGAAGATCACCGCGCGCATGGCCCGCACACGGACGCGCCGGAGACCTCCCGTGGTGCGAGGGCCTCCGGCGTGGCGGTTCCGTGCGGTGGATCAGGATCCGCGAAGGATCAGGTTGCCGTTGAATGCGGCGCCGCTCTGCGAACCGATTATCCCGCTGGCGTTTCGTTCAAACCCAAACCGCGCAGGGCGTCATCGCGGTTCGCGTTTCCGCGCAGCGCGGTCAAGGAATTCAAGCGGCCCAGCAGAGTCGTGGAAGATGCGGGGCATTTCAAGTCTTGAATCGCCGACAAGGTCTTTTCAAAACGTTGGATGCGGCTTTCAAGGTCCGTTCCACTCGGAAGGTTCGCATTCTTGAGCGCTACCTGTGCGTTCACTTGGGCTTGAGTGGGTGGGCAGCGGCCGGGGACATTTACCCCGGTGGGGCCCACGCGGTCGGCCGTCGCGTTCGGATCGCCCGGGCTGAAACCCAGCGCCGGCACCAAAGCGCTGATGTTGCCGGAGCCGGCTCCGGCGTTCCCCGTCGCTCCACTCGCGGCCGCGTCACCGGATCCTGCGGCGGCGGCTTTGTCCGCTGGCGTTTCGTTCAAACCCAAACCGCGCAGGACGTCATCGCGGTTCGCGTTTCCGCGCAGCGCGGTCAAGGAATTCAGGCGGCCCAGCAGAGTGGTGGAAGATGCGGGGCATTTCAAGTCTTGAATCGCCGACAAGGTCTTTTCAAAACGTTGGATGCGGCTTTCAAGGTCCGTTCCACTCGGAAGGTTCGCATTCTTGAGCGCTACCTGCGCGTTCACTTGGGCTTGAGTGGGTGGGCAGCGACCGGGGACATTTACCCCGGTGGGGCCCACGCGGTCGGCCGTCGCGTTCGGATCGCCCGGGCTGAAACCCAGCGCCGGCACCAAAGCGCTGATGTTGCCGGAGCCGGCTCCGGCGTCGCCCTGTTCGGCGGCCTGGCTCATCCCCGTGCCGACTGCGAGAGCCGAGCCGAGCAGCGCTGCGGCGGCTCCTCCAATCACCAGCTTGCGCGTCCGGCCGCTGACTCCGCGTCGATAGCTGCTGACTCCGCGTCGATACATGCACGGCTCCCCATTCGTCCCGGTACTGCTTGTGCCGAGATATACGAGCAGCGATGTGCAGCAGTTCATGACGCTGAGCGAGCGTTCCTTAAAGTTTCTTAACGTTACTCTCGGGGCGTGCGGCCGCCAGCATCGTCGCGCCCACGTCTGCGGGCACACGGCCGCGGTCATCGCGGCGCCGCCACCGGTCGGCACGCCCGAGGCCGCCCCGGTGCCCGTGAGCCCGCGCCACCAGATGCGTCGTGGTCTAAACGGCGCCGTTCGGGCCGACAGCACGATCCGGGCCCGCAGGCCCGGAAGGTCCAACCTGTACAAACGTCTCGTGCGTAGGCCTCGAACAAGGCCATAGCTTGAAAGTTGAGCGCACTCAGCTCGGCTATGACCGTGACGCCTTCAGTCCTTCGGTGCGACCCGGATGCGGTTCCCGTCGGGATCGGCGGCGACGAAGGTCAGGCCGAACCCCGCGTCGTGTGGCTCGTGCAGGATCGTCACGCCCTTGGACCGCCACTGCTCGAAGACCGCGTTGATGTCGTCGGGGCGTCCGCCTTCGATGGCCAGGCAGACCTCGCTGGTACGCGGGACGTCCGGCGACAGATCCTCGAACTGGCCCGACCACAGGCTCAGGCCGGCGCCGGGCCCGAGGTCGAAGGTGATGTATTCCGGAGTCTCCAGCGAAGGGCTGATGCCGAGGAGGTCGCCGTAGAAGCGAGCCGCGGCGGGAGCGTCGTTCACGTAGACGATGGACACGACGGATGTGGTCATGGTTGTTCCTTCTCGCTGGTTGGAGGCGCGCGTCCATCAGCCTGGCCGGAATATGCGCCGCATCGTGTCGCAATTTCCTGGAAAGCTCGGTGGGTGACCCCCGACCGTTTCTTCGCCCTGATGCTGCTGCTCGAATCGAGGGACGGCTCGACCACGCAGGAACTCGCCTCGGCGCTCGGGGTTTCCCTGCGAACCATCACCCGGGACCTGAACTGGCTCCGCGACGCCGGTCTGCCGGTGACCGCGCACCGGGGCCGTCTCGGCGGCGTCACCCTGCTGCCCGGGTCCGGGTTCGACCTCATGCGGCTCACGCCCGGCGAGCGTGATCATCTCTCGCTCGCCGGGCTGGACGAGAAGCAGCGCACGGAGCTCGGCGCACCTGGCGAAAGCCGGCGCGCGCTGGCCAAGCTCGCCGCGACACGGTCACGTCGAGTTCATGAGCTCCTGCCGCTCACCGATGTCGTGCACGTGGACAGCCGTCCCTGGCTCCAGGCCCGCGCTTCCGGCGCGACTCCGGTTTCGCTGATCGGATCGGTGCGGCGAGGCCGCCGGCTACGGATCTTGTACGACAGTTCACGCGAGTCAGGCCCCCGGGAACTGGTCGTGGATCCCTACGGGCTGCTTGCCAAGGCCGGCGTCTGGTATCTCGTTGCCGACCGGGCCCGAGTGCCTCGGATGTACCGACTCGAACGGATCACGACGTGGAAAGAAGTCGACCAGCCGCGACGGATCCGCCCGAACCAGACCCTGGCCACCGTCGCCGCGGCGCTCGTCGGCCAGTGGGCACAGGACCACGCGATAGAGGTCAGCGCCACCATCGACCAGGCCCAGATCGAGCGAGCGCACCGGATCTTCGGCCCACGACTCGTCCGGGACAACGATGAAGAGTCCGCCGCCGGCCACAAGGTGACGATTCGCTTCCCGCATCTGGAGGACGTACGAGCGTTGCTGCCGTTCGGCAGCGCCGTCACGGTGCACGGCCCCGCCGAAGCGAGAGGTCACCTCCGTGCCCTCGCCACCGACCTCGCCCGCCACTATGCGCCGTCACCGATGTCCTGACCTGCGGCTTCTGGTCAGGGGTGGTGGCCCTGCCACCTGGCTTCCTCGCAGGGGATGGTCTTGGTGGAGGAAGGCGGAAGGGAAGTCAGTTTGATGGTTTTGGTGGCGTTGTCCCAGGTGCCGATCTTGATCACCAGGCCATCCGACTTCGCGATGAGGAGCCTGTTGTGGGTGAACCACACGCAGCCGTCGTAGACGTCGCGTTTCTCGCTGGGGAGGATGGCGGAGTCGGTCGTCAGGCGCCGCGCCTCGTGCAGGTCTCCTCGGCCGTCCAGCACCTCCAGCTGATCCTGGCGAGGCTTTGCGGGGTGCTCCCGGCATCGGAAGACGTAGATCCGGACGGGTGTACGGGCGTTGTCCAGATTGATATTCACGTATTTGTACAGCGGTTGCCGATTTTTGCAGATGGAACTGACGCCGTCACGCCAGGCATTCGGGTCGTCCTGGCTCGGCTGCAACGGGTCCTTGCACGCGGACAGCAGCGTCAGCGTCAGCGCCATCACCATCGCGGGCCGGGCGAAGCGTTCGGGGCTTGTCATGTCGGTCTCCCATCGCGCCGTCGAGGACGAAGCGACACCGTATGGCGATGCGTCGATCAAGTGCCGATTTGTTGCGGCGCCCGGTCGGGTCGGCAACAAATCTGTTCTCTTTGGGTAGTTGGACGCATACTGTCCGCCACGTGGCGGTGGGTACCAGATCGTCGGGGCCGGGGCGGCCGCATCGGGCGGGGCGGCTGACGTCGGCCGTTCCCGGATGCCACGAGCGGATCGCGTGGCTGCTTCGGGTCAACCGCCGGTTCGCCTCCGGTGGGCGGGATGTCCGTCTGGCCGGCTTCGCCGCCGAACTGGGCGGGGCGGGCTGTGCCGCGTCCGCCGGTCAGGTCAGCCGCTGGGAGAGCGGCCGCGTGGCGGTGCCGTACCGCGCGATCGTGGCGTACGAGAAAGTCCTGGATCTGCCCCGCAACAGCCTGGTCGCGATCGTGGACGGCGTCCATCGGCACGGCGCGGGCCGGCCGGCGCCCTCCCGTCTGGATCGTCAGGTCCGGACGGGCGACCGGGCGGCGCTCACCCGCGCCGAGGACCTGCTCGACCTGGCGCTGTTCGGCGGCGAGATGACCGGCGCCGACTGGGACGAGCTGACCGTGCTGCTCACCGCCTTCACCCATGTGGTCATGCCCGGCCGGTCGTGGGACGCGCTGGCGCAACGGCTGCTCTCGGAGCAACTGATCTCGGACGGCGACGCCTGGCGGCAGCGGAGCGAGTCCACGCACCGGCTGCTCTGGCTGCCGGCGAGCCGCCCGCACGTCGTCGCCGCGTGCGCCGCCGTCGTCCGCGACCCGGCGTCCCAGATCGTCATCGAGCCGCTGGCCGTGCTCGACGTGGTCGACGAGCCGGCGGTCGCCGCGTTGCTCGCCGGTCAGATCACCGAGCCGGCCGGCGAGCGCGCGCTTCGCGGGGCGCTGCTGGCCGGTGCGGTCAAGGTGCGATGCCGCCAGTTCAGCCCGGACCAGCTCCGCCGGATCACCGCCGCGGTGCTCGACATGCTCACCGACCCGGGCCGGTCGGCCGCCGTGCGGCCGCTCGCCGGTGAACTGCTCGGCAGCCTGCCGCCGCGACTGCGTGCCGTCGCTCTCACCCGGCTGCGGGCGACCTCGGACCGGGACCCGGCGCCCGCCGATGGGGGCGGCCGGTCGCGGGCCGTCGTCGATCGCGTCACCGCGCCGGCGCAGTCCAGGGCCGACCGCGCGCCGGACGACATGCTGACCCGGTTGGCCGGTGAGATGCTTTTCGAGGCCAATTCCGACGTACGTCTGCATGCCGCGCAGATGCTCGGCGCCAACCCGTTCCGCCGCGACCTGGCCGACGCCTGCTGTGCCGAGCTGCGAAAGGCGGTCGTCGCCGGCGATCCGGCCCTGTCCGCGGCCCTGCTCGAGGCGCTGCCCTTCGTCGCCGGGCGCCGCCACCGGCGTACGGTCGAAACGCTTGTCGCCGCACCCGGCCTGCCCGCCGAAACCGCCGCCTCGGCGGCCTGGAGCCTTGCCCACGTGCCCGGCGACAGCACCGATCTGTTCTGGGCGACGGCCCTGCGGCGCCCCGCGTGCCGGCACGGCCTGACCTACGCGCTGGGCATCTCCGGCCGGCAGGACTGGCTCGCCCGCGTGCGCCACGATCCCGCCATGCCGGGCGAGGTCCGCCGCGCCGCACGCTGGTGGTCCAACCTCCCGGCCGTCGTGACCCGCGACGCCCGGCGCTGAGCCGTGTCCTGCCCCGTGCCGCGGAGAATGCCGGGCGGGCAGCGGCGGGACGGGCGGTGTCGCCGGGGATCAGCTCGGCGGATTGCGGCGGGCGTGACGCTTGGCCCGGGCCATCCGCCACAGGTAGGCGGGAGTGGGCGGAACCCAGCCGAGCTGGGCCGCCAGGCCGAGATCGTCCCGGTTGGCCCAGTGCTCGATGACCTGACCGTCGCTCATCCGGAACCAGTGGGTCTGCGTGATGGCGAAGGCGCGGCCGGTCGGCGGGAAAGCCTGTGCCACCTCGCCGCGCTCGTCGTAAGCCACGAACGGGCCGATCTGACGGCCGGACATGGTGCAGTGCACCGCGATCAGGTCGCCGTCGGCGACCGTGTCGTGAACGTCGAAGTTCAGATCGGCGAAGGCGGCCCGTAGCCACCGGGCGGTCGCCGCGAAAGCGGCCGGCCCCTGCCCCCGGCAGGCCGGCGGCTCGTCCTTCGCCTCCCGGTTGGTCGCCCGCGGGTGAACGACATCGTCCAGTTCGCCGAGGTCGCCGAACGCCATGATTGTCATGGACCGGACGCAGAGATCGACGTCCAAGGTGCGCATGATGCCTCCTCCAGAGATATCGGATACTGTTGAGCAGTATTCGATACTGTTGGGCGGTACTCAATGCCTCGTCGTGTGTACGACAACACCGGCCGTGCCGAACAGGCGCGGCTCACCCGCCGTCGCGTCCTCGACGCCGCCCGGGATCTGCTCGTCGAGCGCGGCCCCCTGGCGATCACCATGCGCGATGTCGCCGGGCAGGCGGGCGTCTCGGTCGAGACGGTCTACAAGACGTTCGGCACCAAGGCGGCCCTGATCAAGGGCGTGTACGACGTCACGCTGGCCGGCGACGACGATCCCATCCCGATGATCGACCGGCCCGAGCACCGCGCGGTGTTCGCCGCCACCGACCCTCGCGACAAACTCGCCCGCTACGCCTTCGCCGCCCGCCGGATCAGCGAGCGGGTGGGGCCGCTGCTGGCCAAACTGCTCGCCGGCGCCCGGGGCGGCGACCCCGAGCTCTCGCTGTTTCGCGAGACCGTCAACCGGGAGCGCCTGGCCGGCGCCACCGCCATCACGCGTCACCTGGCCGAGACCGGCGGCCTGCGCCCCGGTGTGGATCACGACCGGGCCCGCGACCTCGTCTGGACGCTGATCTCACCCGAGGTCTACGAGCTGCTCGTGAGCGACCGCGGCTGGTCGCTCGACGAGTATGAGCAGTGGCTGGCCCGATCCCTGGCCGACGGCCTGCTGGAGCGCTGACACCCGAGGGAACCTTCGGCGGAGCCGATGCCTTTCGTAGGGATGACAGGCTGGAGTGGGCGACGGGGCGGGGACTACACGTGGTCGAGCGGATCAGAGAGCTGCTGGACGAGGCGGTCGGTGACATCACGCCGGCCGAGGCCGACCCGGTGGCGGGGGTGGTGCGGCGGGGGCGCGCCGCCGGGCGCCGGCGACGAGCGGCGGTGGCCGGCGCTTTGGCGGCCGTGCTGCTCGCGGGCGGCCTGGGCGCCGGGCGGCTCATGGGTGATGGCCCGTCCATGCCGGTGGCCGACGCGCCCTATGTCGCCGGCGGTGTCGTGGTCGCCGGCGGCCTCGAGCTGCCGGTGCCCGACGGGTGGCGGGTCGTCGAGGCGGACGCGGCGGAGCCGTGCGGAGATCTGACCAGGACCATTCTGCTGATCACGTCGGATCGGCGCGGATGTCAGTACGCGCCGGTCGAGGTGTCCAGGACGGACAACCGCAACCCGGGCGGCACGCTGATCCTGAAACCCGGGTCGGTGGACTTCGCGGACGGGCCCCTGACCTCGCCGGTGTCGGTCACGCTTCCGGGCGGGGAGCCGGTCTGGATGCAGAACGGCCTGGACTCGGAAGAGCTGAAACCTCGGACGTACGAGGGGTACAGCTACCTGAACGAGCTGCTCCTGCCCTGGTCGGGGATGCTGGTCGTGCTCCGGATGGACGGCGCGGCCCAGCGGGAGATCATCGACTCGATGCGGAGCAATCCGGGCCGGGCCGGGGTTCTCGTACTGCCGAAGAAGGCGACCTCGGTCGGGCTCACCCTGCCGGACGACACCGGCCGCGTCCGTGCGGCCGGGCGCATGGACTCCGACGACCCGAAGACCGCGGCCTCGGTGCTCGGGCTGTTGCGGGCGCAGACTGACGTGGTCGACGACGCGGACGCGTGTGCGGGGCCCGAGCAGCACAACGCCCGGCTCACCCTCAAAGGCGCCGGCACCACCACGGTGATCATCTCGCTCGGGAAGCGCTGCCAGGAGGCGGTCTCCTCGGAGGGCGGACGGGTACGCCTGAGCGACGCCACGGTGGCCGCGTTGAAGCGGCTGTTCGGGATCGCCGCCGTGGTCGCCAAGTGAGCGGCACACCGGCCGGGTTCGCCGAGTTCGTCGGTGCCCGATATCCGGCGCTGGTCCGGTACGGGGCGCTGCTGACCGGCGACCGCGGACACGGGGAGGATCTGGCCCAGGACGCGCTCGTCAAGACGTACCGGGCCTGGCGCCGGCTGCATCCGGTGGGGGATCCCGAGGCGTACACCCGGCAGGTCATGGTCCGTGCGGCCTGGCGAGCGGGACGCCGGTTGTGGCGGTTCGAGCTGCCCGCCGCCGTGCTGCCGGACCGGCCGGCGAATGACGACTTCGCCGAGCGTCAGGGCACCACCGAGATCGTGCTGGCGGCGCTGCGGGCACTGCCGGCCGGGCAGCGCGTGGTGCTGGTGCTGCGCTACTGGGCCGGGCTGTCCGAGCAGGAGATCGCCGCCCAGCTGGGCTGCTCGATCGGCACGGTGAAGAGCCGGGCCAGCCGGGCGATAGCGGCGCTGCGCCGGGCCGACGGGCCGCTCGCGGACGCCTTCGCGCTGGCCGACGGCCGGCGGCAGTGAGGCGGGTCGCCGGTCTCGACGGGATCCGGGGGCTGCTGGCGCTGTACGTGGTGGCTCATCACTGCTGGCTGCTGTGCCATCCTGGCTATCCGGCCAACACCGGATCGTTCTGGGGCGGCTGGCTGATCCACGGGCGGCTGGCCGTGGTCGCCTTCATCACGCTCTCCGGTTTCTCCCTCGCCCTGGCCCCGGCCCGCGACGGCTGGCGGCTCGGCGGCGTCCTGAGGTTCGCGAGGCGGCGGGCCCGCCGGATCCTGCCCGCCTACTGGGCGGCGCTGGCGGTGAGCCTGGTCCTCGCCGGGTCGCTGCCGATGACGC
The DNA here is from genome assembly GCF_042899005.1 of Actinoplanes sp. NPDC000266. Classification (NCBI taxonomy): domain Bacteria; kingdom Bacillati; phylum Actinomycetota; class Actinomycetes; order Micromonosporales; family Micromonosporaceae; genus Actinoplanes; species Actinoplanes sp. NPDC000266. Next base: position 602,671 of record NZ_JBIAZI010000004.1, on the reverse strand, counting down.
ACATCCCCACCGAGGCCTCGGCCGTGGTCTACGGGCTGCTGCTGCAGGACTTCGTCGCGGCGCCGGCGCCGAACGGCGCGTTCTGGTCGATCGCGGTGGAGGCCGGGTTGTACGTCCTCTTCCCGCTCCTGGTCCTGCTGAGGCGCCGTGCCGGGACCGTGGTCACGCTGGTCGCGGTGTGTGCGCCGGTGACGGCGATCGGCCTGTTCCGGCCGGACACGATCGGCTACACGTGGCAGATGGCGCCGCTGTTCGCGATGGGCGCCGTCGCGGCCGGCGCCGTCCGCACGCGCGGGGTGCCCTGGGCGCTGCTGGCCGCGCTGGCCGCCACCCCGGTGCTGGTCGTGGTGGTGTGGAAAGGGTCGGTGTGGACGGCCGGGCACTACTTCTGGATCGACCTGGCGGCCGGCCCGGCCATCGCCCTGTTCCTGGTCGCGGTGGCCACCGGCCGCCCGGCCGCGCTGGTCCGGCTGCTGACCATCAGGCCGGTGGCGCTGCTCGGGTGGTGCTCGTACAGCCTCTATCTGATGCACGTGCCGGTCGTCGGGCTTGTCGTCCACGTCCTCGGCGCGTCCTTCGGGACGACGGTGGCCGTGGCGGTCCCGGCGTCGGTGGTGACGGCTTCGGTTTTCGCCAGGCTCTTCGAGGGCCGTACGGGCATGGACCACAGGGCCGGCCCGGTGGCGGTGGTTCCGGCGGTCGAAAGAGCCACCGCCGGTCACCAGGCGTAGGGCGGGAGTCAGGCGTCCGGGGCGCTTCCGGCGGCGCTTGCCTCGGCGGCCGCGGCGGACAGGGCGGCCTCGGTGATGGCGAAGGCGAAACCGAGGGCCTCGGTGATGGCGTTGGCGGCCTTGAGGATCCGGGGCGCGCCGATGATCGGGGCGATCGCCACCAGAACGTCCTGGACGTCGTCGATGCGTACGCCGGACTCCACCGCCGGGCCGATGTGCAACAGATACGAGGCGGGCGGGGCGTCCACGGCGGCCAGGGCGGCGATGCGGGCCAGCAGGAGGGTGGACGGGGGCAGATCGGTTCGGGCCAGGGCGACCGCGTTGATGTCGATCAGGGCTTCCAGCACGGGTGCTTCTCCGGTGGCCATCGACTTTCCTTCCGCTAGGGGCGGCGGGGCCGATTTCGTTCGCCGCAGCGATGAGTCTGGTGAGATGGCGGCCGTAACTCTTCCTCCGGGCGGGATGAGGTTGCGAAACGGTTTGCACGGAGCCCGCCGAGCCGGTCAGGTCTGGATCGACGGGTGGTATTCGGCGGCGGTCAGGCCGAACGTCCAGGCGACGCCCTCGCGGGCGGTGCTCGTCTGCGGGGGAACGCGCAGCCAGTAGACGCGGCTGGTGCCGTCGGGCTCGGGCGTGGAGTTGACCACCTCGACCATGACGAGCGGCTCGTCGCCGGTGAGGTCCAGGCGCCACAGGGTGCCGGTCTCGTCGGAGCCGAGGTTGTGGGCGCCGGCCTCGCGCAGGTAGCGCTCGTAGCCGAAGTGCTCGAGCATGACCCGGCGCAGCTCGGCGTTCTCCTCCTTCTGGATGCGGGCCACGGTGAGGGTGGGCAGCTCGGCCACCAGCTCGGGCGGGATCGGCATGCCGCGCCAGGCCCACAGGCCGTAGCCGTCGGGGAACTCCATGGCCGGCCCCTCGCCGCGATGCAGCCGGCCGACGTTGTCGCGGGTCAGCAGCGTGGGCCGCTCGGTCAGAACGGCGAAGCGCTCGGTCGCCCACCACCAGCCGGCATGACGGGCCACCTCGGCCAGCCCGGACAGCGGCGCCATGAGCCCGGGCGCGAGGCGGTCGGCCGCCTCGAAGGTGGCCAGCCACGTGCCGTCGTGCTGCCCGTAGATCGCGTCGAGCACGGCCGTCCGCAGCGGACGCCCGGCGGCGCCGGGGAAGTCGGCGGCCAGGTCTTCACTCAGCCGCAGCCGCAGCCGGCTCGCCACCAGATCCATGACCAGCGGCCAGGACCGCCGCCCGGCCGCGGCGCCGAGCTGAGCCCAGCCGTACCCACCGAGCGCCTCGACGGCGGCGTGCCGCGCCGCCGCCCACGGCTCGGTGCGCACCTGCCGTCGCAACGAGGCCCCGGCGACCTCACCCGGCGTCCACCCCTGTCGGCGCAGTTCCGCGTACACCTCGGAGATCCACGCCGGCTGGGCTCCGGCCGAGGGAGCGCCGGGCAGGGAGGCTCCGGAGAGGAGGGCTACGGCGGCGGCGCCGGCTCGGGGGGAGCCCAGCCAGAAGATGTGCTCGGGTGGGGTGGCGCCGGCCAGGCGGTAGGCCTCTCGGACCCCGGTCTCGGCGGCGGCGCGGGTGGCGGGGCCGGTTTCCACGGCGGCGGCCAGCCACTGGTCCTCGACGGCGGCGGACATGGCTTCCTGGGCGTGGGTCAGCTGCATCGTGGGCTCCTCAGTCCGCTACCGGGCGGAAGGCGCCGGGGATGTACTCCCGCTGGCGGACCACTCGGTAGTGGCCGGCCGGCAAGGAGATCGGGCCGTGCTCCTCGTGGCTCACCCGGCCGTGGGTGGGCACGTCGATGAACATGCGCTCCGGGTCGTCGAGGTCGGCCAGCAACTCCAGGCCGGGGCCGCCGACCACGTGGGCGTGGCCGGTGGCCTCGCCGCGGGCCAGGACCATGCGGCCGCGGCGGTCCCGGGGGACCGGCGCGCACGCCGGCACCTCGCCCTCGGCCACCGGAATGATCAGCACGTCGCCCTGCCTGTACATCGGGATCCTCCTCCGCTCGCCGGCCTCAGTGGAACGCACGCTATCGGGTGGGTACGACACTTTCCGGCGTCGAAGGCCAGGCCCTCGGAATACGTTCGAGCAACCCGTCGGCGTACACATCACGCAGTTTCAAAGGCTCGAGATGCACATAGCCGATGTGGCAGTCGCAGAGCGACTTCGTGCAGGCGCGCGGCCGCAGACCCGCCCGCCACGAGCCGTCGTACAGGTTGCCGATCGCGGCCGGAACGAAGTGGCACCGGCGGACCGTGCCGTCGCCCAGCACCGAGATGGCGTCCTCGCCGGCCCGGCATGGGCGGCCCAGTGACGCGTGCGGGCGGACGCTGTCGCCGAAGCGCGGATCGAGCGCCGTCCACCTGCTTTCCTCCGTCGCCGTGTACACGTGTTCGTCGGCGGCGTTCACCCACATGTACACGTGTGCGGGCAACGCCGCCCGCAGGGCCACCGCTTCGTCGTAGTGCGACGGCAACCCGACCACGCCCACCGAATACCGCACCCCCAGCGCGTCCAGCTCCGCGCACTTCGTCAGGAACCGGTCCCTGGTCACCTGCCCGGGGTGATACGTGGCCCACAATGCGGCCACGCTCGGATCGGCGGCCGCGAGCCATGCCGTACGGGAGCTCAAATTGGTTTGAATGGAAATCCGCGCCACGTGCGGCATGTGGGACAGGCGGACGATCGCCTCCCGGTACCAGGACCGGGTCAGCCCCTCACCCCACGGCGTGAACAGCACCGACAGCCGCCGATCGGTGGTCGCCTCGGCCCACTCCACGAAGCGCAGCAGATCGGCCTTGTCCTCGCGCAGCAGCGCGGGCGGGTCGACCCGCTTGGCGAACGGGCAGTACGGGCAGTCGTAGTTGCAGCTCGCCAGCGGCCCGCGATAGAGCACGTAGAGGTCCTTCATCGTGTTACGTACGCCCCCATCGCCTCGCGGACCGTCCCCGAGACCAGCCACGGCCCGATGGCGTCGGAGTGCGCGAGCCCCTCCGCGGTCAGCGCCGTCCCGGCCAGCCAGCCCTTCTCGGCGAGAAGACCCAACTGCGGAAAGTCTTCGTCGTACGGGGTACCGAACCGCCTCTGGTAGGCGACGGGATCGACCCCTTCCGCGCGCAGCAACGATTTCAGCAGCCATCGCCGCCGCTGCTCCGCCGCGTCGAGGCGGAAGCCGATCTCGGCGTACGTGAAGTCGGACGCCGGCCGGGACAGGTAGTCGTCGATCACCGCGCGCACCTCGGAGACCGAGACCGCGTAGTCGAACGAATAATGCAGATCCGAGGTGTACGACCGCGCGCCGCACCCCAGCCCGACCGTGCCGTCGTCCTGGCAGCAGTAGTCGGGCCCGTCCGGCGCCGGCGCCCCGGCCAGCCGGAACTGCCGCATCGAATGCTGCTCGTAGCCGGCCGCCGTGAGGACCTCGACCGCCTGCCAGTACAGCGCCAGGCGTTCGGAGTCCCAGTCGGCCCGGGCGTGGGCGCGCCGGCCGAGCCCGGTGAGCGGCCGCACGTACAGCGGATAGAGATAGAGCTCCTCCGGCCGGCGCCGGACCGCCTCGTCGAGCGAATGCTGCCACGTCCGCGCGGTCTGCCCGTCGATGCCGTAGATCAGGTCGATGTTCAGCACCGGGATCCCGGCCTCGCGGATCACCTCCAGCGCCTGCTCGACCTCGGCCTGCCGTTGCGGGCGGCCGGCCGCGCGGGCCTCCGACTCGAGGAAGCTCTGCACGCCCATGCTGACCCGGGTGGCGCCGTGCGCGGCCAGCACCTTCAGACGGTCGGGGGTGGCCGTGGCCGGTGACGTCTCGACCGACATGGGCACCGCGGCCGTGCCGAACACGTCGCCGACGATCGCGAAGAGCTCCTCGAGCTCGCCGGCCTCCAGATATGTCGGCGTCCCGCCGCCGATCGCTATGCGGGAGAAGGACGCGCCGGGGGAGAGGCTGTCCTTGACCGCGGCGGCCTGATGGCGCAGCTGCTTCAGATATGCCGTCACCTGCTCGGCCGGCGGGTTCGCGCGCGTGAACAGGTTGCAGAAGCCGCAGCGCATCTCGCAGAACGGCAGATGCACATAACCGAACAGCGAATCCTGCGGCTCGGCCGCCCACACCTCGGCCAGCGACGGCCGCGGCTCCAGCTTCCGGTACGCCGTCTTGTGCGGGTACGCGTACAGATAGCCCTGGTAGGGCGAGTCGTCGAGGGTCATGAGGCGTCCAGAACGAAATCGGCGTACGGCACTGTCCACACGGCCTCGTGCGCGACCCGGTGGCCGACGTGGCCGTCCTCGCCGTACAGCGTGCCGTGATCGGAGCAGATGATCACCTGGCAGGGCCGGCCACGGCTCGTGACCAGGGCGAACAGGCTTCCGAGCAGCCCGTCCACGTATTCCAGGGCGGCGGCGTGCGTCTCCAGGCTGTCGTCGGTTGCGCCGGGCACGTAATGCTTGTTGGGCTGATGCAGCGCGGCGACGTTGACGAAACTGAACAGCGGCCTCTCCGGCGGCAGCCCGGCCACGATCGCGCTCAGCCGATCGATCTGCGCGCCCAGGCAATCGGGCTCGGTCACCCCGAAACCCCTTTCCCAGTACGCCTCGGCGAACAACCCCGGCAGCACACGACCCAGCGGGGCGCCCGGGTTGAAGAAGCCCACCCCGCCCAGGCAGACCGTGTGATAGCCGGCGGCGGCCAGGCCGGACGGCAGATCGGCGGCGTCGAAGACGTACGTGCCCTCGCCGCTGGTCTCGCTGCCGGCGAACCGGGCCGCGAACAGCCGCTCGTGCCGGCCCGGCGTCACCGGGGTCGGCAGGAAGCCCGCGAAGAACGCGTGATGGGCCGCGTAGGTGAAGGACGCCGGGCTGTGCCGCCGCTCCCACACGCCGCCGGGCAGCACCTTGGCCAGCTCGGGCGTGCGCCCCTGCTCGAGGCACTCGGCGGCGACGTCGTACCGCAGCGTGTCGAGCGTGACGAAGAGCAGGTCGTGACTGCCGATCAGATCGCGCATGCCGCACCCGTGATCGCGGCGATCTGCGCACCGTACGTGTCGAGGCCGTCGACCAGAACGCGGGGCAGCAGATCGCCGAACGCGTTCACCTCGGCCACCGCGTGATCGCGCCACCCGGCCCGGAACATCAGGTCGACGCCGACCTGGAGGCTGCCCGGGAAACACTCGGCCACCCGCTCGCACGTCCGCATGGCCGCCGCCCACGACTGTTCACCGGCCGCCGCCCGCACCGCCGCGACGTCGCCGCGCGCGTTGCCCAAGTGCAGGTTCGTCATCGGCGACCGGCTGGTGCGCACCACGACATGCCGCGGCCGCCCGGCGATCACGACCACCCGCAGGTCGAGCACCCGGTCGTTCAGGGCGGCCTTGGGGTACCACCGCTCGACGTGCAGCCCGTCCGGCGCCAGGCGGTCGACGATCGACGCGATCACCGGCTCGCTGTCGTACCGCCGTACCCGCAAGTTGTTGAAGAGCCGCCCACCGCTCAGCTCGGCCGAGGTGACCGCCGTGACCCGCCGCCCGGCCGCGGCCAGGGCGATCACCCCGGACGCGGAGGAACCGAAGGCCGGCTTGACGAAGACCCGGCCCCAGCCGGCCCGGGCCATCGCCGCTCGCAGCGACGCGTAGCCGTGCACCGGCTCCAGAGCCGCCGGCACCGGAACGCCCCGCGCGGTCAGCAGGGCGTGGCAGTGGGGTTTCGCCGTCATGGTCAGGATGTCGGCCGGAGGGTTGAGCAACCGGCCACCGCCGGCCTCGACCAGGCCGAGGGCCGCCCGCAGCCCCGCGAAGGCCGCCGCCGCGCCGAGGATCTCGCCGTGCTCGGCCGGCACGGCCGGACCACCGCCGCCCAGCTCGCGCAGCAGCGTGTCGACCTCCGCGTTCTCGCCCGGCGAGTCGACGCGCACGAGCGCGCCCGGACCGGGCACGCGCCCGTCCCGCAGCACCTCGCGCCAACCGAAGACCTCGGGCGCGGGCAGACCGGCCCGCTCGGCGGCGGCGGCGAAGAGCTCGACCCGGCGGTTCTCCGGGTTACCGACGACGGCGAGCCGCATTATTCGGCGACCACCGTGTAGCGGCCCCAGCGCGACTCGTCCTGCCGTTCGGACACGTCGACCGTGACACCGGGCAGCTCGTCGACCAGGCGCTGAGCCATCTCCTCGGACATGAAGTGGTGATGCAGGTCGAGCGTCTGAAGATGGGTGAGCGGCTGACCGGCCAGCAGCGACTCGGCCCCGGCGTCACCCAGCACACCCAGCGACAGGTCGAGCCGGCTCAGCCGGGCCACCACGGGCGCGGCGGCCACGGCGGCGGCCAGCTCCTCGGCGATCTCGGCGTTGCACAGGCTCAGATGGGTCAGCGCCGGGAACGCCCGCCCGCTCAGGATCGGCGCGAGGTCGTCGGACCGGGCGTCCCCGCCGTAGTTGTCGACGCCCAGCCACAACTCCAGATGGGTCAGCCGGGGAAAGTCGCAGGCCCCGACGGCCCGGACGATGGTGGCGGGCAGACCGCCGGACTGAACGACGAGCTCACGCAGCCCTTCGTGACGCAGCGGCTCCAGCTCGAGGCCCTGAGCGCCCCGCACCCAGAAACTCTCCAGCGCCGGGAAGGCGGCAAGGAACGGCGTCACATCACTCTGGTTGATCCACGAGATCTCACACTGCTCGGAGCTCATCTCGCCCACGAACAGCGCCCGCAGCGCGCCGAGCCGCTCCGCGTTGCGGATGAGGAGATCGAAGGGGAAATGGGTGTCATAAGCCGACCCCCACTCACCGACGATCAGCGCGGTCGGCCCGGCCGGCCCGCTGCGCTTCATCATCTGCTCGAACGCGGCCTCGAACTCCTCGGCCGACGCCTCGAAGTCCTCCATGTCGATGCGCCAGGCCACCCCCGCCGGGTCGGCCGGATCTTTGCCGTCCTCGAGCTCCACGACGGGCAGCCCGAAGAACGTCGTCAGGTGGTGGTGGATGGTCACGGGACTCCTTCGGCCGAGGTGACGCTCAATCAGTGCCGAGAACCTAGCAAGCCCCTACGACACTTTCGCGGCCGATCACGAGAGGACACCAGGGTGCGGGACGACGCCCTGGCCGAGCTGGCCGACCGGCTGCGCCGGGACCGCCGGCGACATCCCCACAGCGGCCGCCGCGAGTATTCACAGAACGTTCGCGCGCTGGTCACGGCATGCGAGACGCTCCTCGCGGAGGGCTCGGCGGCCCGGGTGGCGCCGGTGCTGCGCAAGGCGGTCGACCGGATCACGCGGGCCCTGACGTACATGGACGACTCGTCGGGGATCGTGGGCGATGACCTCGACGACGTCATGCGGCTGTACGCGCTGGCCTGCGCCGAGGCGCCGCCGTCCCCCGGTGCGCTCGCCAAGTGGCTGGTCGGCATCGAGTACGACGGGCCGGGCCGGCCACGGGTCCGGTTGCGGGACTTCGCGCCCGCTCTGGGAGAACGTGGCCTGTCCGAGGTCGCCCGGCTGGTCGAGGCGCGCGGAGACGGCGGATCCGGAGTCGTGGGCGGCGCTCGTGGCGAATCGTGATCTGCGCGAGCAGTTGACGGATCGTTGTCGTTCTCCGCGACGCCGGCCGGCGCACAGAGGCGATCGACTGGGCGCGGCGTGGACTCGCGGACAGGCCCGGGTATCCACGGACCGAACAGATGCATGACCTGCTGGTCGGCATGCTCCTCGAGGACGGTGACGTCGAAGCGGCCGTCGGTTTCCGGCGGGAGGAGTTCGAGAGGTACCCGACTCGGGCGAACTATTTCGCGCTGGCCGATCCGTCAGGGTGGGCCATTCCGGTGATGCGGGAACGGGCCGCCCGCGACCCGGTGTTCAGTTCCGAGCTGATCGACGTGTTGCTGGCGCTCGGCCACGACGACGAGGCTTGGCACACCGGCCGCCGTCACGCGGAGTGGGTCGGTGAACACCAGTGGCTGACCCTGCTGGAACGCCGCCGCGCCACCCACCCAGCCGAGGTTATCGGGCCGTACGAAGAACTGGTCGAGCGGCGCGCCCTGAAGTCCGAGGACAAGCAGCGGTATCGCCGCGCGGTGGCGCTGTTGCCCGCACTACGGGAGGCCTACTGGGCCGCCGGAACCCCGGAGGGCTACCGCACGTACCTTTCCGATCTGCGAAGCCGGCATACCCGCCGGCCGGCGTTCCTCAGAGCGCTGGAGGATGATCCGGCCACGGCACCGCGTACGCCGGGTCCGACCCTCGGGTGAGGCGGGCGAAGCGCAGCAGTTCGCGGACGATGCCGGCGTTGCCCATCGCCCAGCCGGGCTCCGGGGGCAGGGCGCTGGGCGTCGCGCGGTGCTCGTGGTTCGACCAGCGGGCGCCGTCCGCGTCGACGATGGCCCGGGCGATGAGGTCGTCGGCCAGTACGCCGGCGAAGTCGCGCGCGGACGGGTAGCGGTCGCAGGCCAGCGCGAGGACCCCGGCCGTGCCACAGCAGCGGCCGTTGTTGTCCCAGAAGCCCGGTCGTACGCGGCGGGGCAGGCCAGAGCTGGTGACGGTGTGCCAGCAGCGGTCGCCGAGAGCGGACCACGCGCCGTCACCGGTCAGCGAGGCGAGCAGCCGGAACACCTGTGCGTCGCCGGCCGGGCCGTTGCACCACCCGTAGCTGTACCGCTCGATCAGCTCGGGCCGGTGCCACGGATCGGAATGCGGGACGAGAAAGCCGCCGGGCCCGGCTTCGTTCCGGCTCACCACGTCGGCCGCCCCGGCCAGGGCCAGCTCGGTGAAGTCGCCGCGTCCGGCGGCGGCGCCCACGGCGGCCAGGGCGTACACGATGCCCAGCGTCCCGTGCGCGAGGTGATGCGACCGCGGCGGGCTGGGCCGGACCGCCCAATTGACCCCGCCGGGCGTCGGATCGGCGGCGCCGAGATAGGGCGTCACCGCGAGAACGGCCAGCTCGAGGTCGCCGGCGTGCAGCGCGCCCAGCGCGATCCCGGCGTTGCCGAAGAGCAACTCGAACATGTCACCCCAGCGCTGCCCGTCGAACCGCGAGCGTACGAGGCTCAGCGCCCGGTCGGCGGCCCGCCCGGACGGCGAATCACCGAGGAGGCGATGCACCGACCGCAGGGCGACCGCCGCGCCGGTCAGCCCGAAATACAGCGAGCAGCCCTCGACCCCGGCCAGCCCGGCCGCACGCCGCAGGGCCTCGTCCCCGTACCGGTCATCCCCGAAATGACGCTGCCCCTCCAGCAACGCCAGTACGACACCCGCCTCGCCGCTGTACAAGGAGAAGTCGGTCCCGCACGACGACCCGACCATCCACTCCAGAGCTTGCGCGGCCAACTCCTCCATCGATATCTCTTATCATGCTGCGATGGCGCAGACGCCCGAGGAGTGGCTGGAAGTGCAGGCCGACCGTGCCCTGGCGAGGCAGCGGGCACAGGTGGACACGGCGAAGCTGCTCGCCACGTTCGCGGCCGGGATCGCGGGGGCGCTGGTGGCCACGGCGCTTCAAGTGGGTGAGCCGGAAGGGCTCGACTGGGCCGCGGCGTGGCTGCTGCTCGTCACCTTCGTGGCGGTGCTGGGGGTCATCGCGGTCGACCGGCTCGCCGAGGCGGATCACGACCAGATCCTCAACGTGCGGGCCATCCGGAACTGGGACCAGGACAAAATGCTCGAGGAGTTGAGGGTGGCCGCGCTGACGGCGGTCTACAGCAACGGCGGGGTGGTGCGGATGGTGCGGTCCGTGCTGGCGCTCCAGCTGCTGCTGTCGGTGGCCACCGGCATCGTCGCGGCCACCTCGTTGCTGACCTGAGCCGTATATTTCAGCCATGGGTGACGACGGCACTCCGGTACGCATCGTCGGGTGGGGACCGTTCCGCCTGCCGGGCGAGCGCCGCCGCCTCGACGCGGCCGAGTCCGCCGCCCGCCGGGCGATCAGCGCGTCCCGCGGCGCGCCACAGGATGTGGAGACGCCCTTCGAGCTGGAGCCCCCGGCGCCCCGGCCGTCGTGGTGGCGGCGGCCGGGGGCGATCCGCCGGCCATATCGGGATCCTCCGGTCCCGGAACCCGATCCGATGGCGGACTGGATGCGGCTGGTCGGCGAGACCGTCGACCGGGCCCACGGCGCGAGGGGCCCACTCTGGATCATCGTGATGAGCCCGGACGACAGGGAGACCGGCCGCGGCGATCGTGGCGCCCAGCTGGACGCTGAGATCTCCAGCCGGCTGCGGGCCGTGCTGCCCGGCGGGTCCACGCTCGCCCGGCTCGGTGGCATGTTCACCTTCTCCCACGCTGGTCCGAAGGCCGACGTCGTGCGGCTGATCGAGTCGATCGGCGCGTCCCTCGCCGGGCTGCGCCCGGGATTCACGATGTCGACGAGTGTCGTCGAGGTGCGGGACAACGAGGTGGGAGAGGCGTTCAACCGCGCGAGCTCGTCGATGCGGGCGACCACGGGCGAAGACAGAGGACGCGTCCAGTTCTTCCCGAACCCGGCGGCCGCCGAGCCGCCCCCGGTCGTCTACCAGCCGATCGTGCGGCTCGACACCGGCTGGGCCGAGGGGGCCGAAGCGGTGTCGGCCGTCCTCGGCGCCGAGGCGTTGCGCCAGCTTGCCCTGTGGCGGGACGAGGGCGCCGTACCGGATGACTTCTACCTGTCCATCAAGGCATCCGAGGCGGAGCTCCGTGATATCGACCTGGCCGACCGGCTCGAGGCGGGCCTGCGCCGATCGGGTCTTCCACCGGGGGCCCTGAGGGTCGAGGTCGCCGGGCCGGTCTCGGGCGCCCTGGCCTTGGCCACACTGTTCTCGCTGCGCGACGCGGGGATTCGCGTCATTCGCAACAACGGCCTGGCCAGTTTCGCGGCTCTGAGCCACCGGCCGGACCTTCCCGTGACCGGCTGGAAGGTCCTCCTGGCCGGCGACAGCGCCGACGATCCCCGGATCACGGCGGTGGTGAGGGTCGCTCAGCGCAAGGGCTTGGACCTCTCGGTCGACGGCGTGAGGACCGAAGCGGAGCGGGAGAGGTTCGCCGATCTCGGCTTCACCACAGGTCAGGGGCCACTCTGGGGTACGGCCTTGCCCGCGGCCCGGTTCGCCCGGCGGTGGGGCGGCGGTCAGCGGGCCGTGCTGTGAGGGAGAACGACTGGTGTGATCCGGAGTGGATCGCGGGCGCGCACGCGTGGATCGCCGCGCATCTCGACTCGCCGGCCGTCGGGGCCATCGAGGAAGTGCGGGTGCGGCCGTGGTCGGTGTCGCATCGCGTGATGACCGCGGCCGGGGCCCGCTGGTTCAAGGCCAACATCACCGGGTGCCGCTATGAGGCGGGGCTGGCCGAGGCGCTGGCCGCGTGGGTGCCAGGCCGCACGCTGGCGCCGATCGCGGTCGAGCGGGAGCGGGGCTGGCTTCTCACCGCCGATGCCGGGCCGACGCTGCGCGATCTCGGTGAGGGCGGCGACTGGGCCGGGCTTCTTCAGTCGTACGCCTCCTTGCAGCGCGGCCTCACCGATCGAGCGGACCGGATGATCGAGCTGGGGGTGCCCGACATGCGGCTGCCGAGAGTGCGGGAAAAGACGGACGGCGTCGAGGCCTGGTGTGACGAGCTGGCCGCGGACGGGATCCCGGCCACGCTGCAGCACGACGATCTGCACGACAACAACGTGTTCGCCGGGTTCCGGTTCTTCGACTGGGGTGATACCAGCGTCGGGCATCCCTTCGGGTCACTGCTCGTGTCCCTGGGTGTGGCCGGCGCGGACCATGCGGAGCGGCTGCGGGACGCGTACCTCGAAGTCTGGTCCGACCTGGGGACGCTGAAAAGCTTGCGCCGCTCCGCCTCGCTCGCCGTCCGCCTGGCCCGCGTCTCCCGTGCGGAGGCCTGGCGGCGGGCGGTCGAGGGGGCGGCCCTGCCCGTCGACGAGGATTTCCGGACCGCGGCCGGCTGGTGGCTCGAGCAGCTGCCCGAGCCGACCCTGATCTAGTCCCAGTGGCCTCGGGGCCGTGGGCGGTCACGGGCAGTACGTGCGATACCGGCAAGACCGGGCTGTGCTGGCGGCAGGCCGGTCAGAGCCGAGCCGACCAGGCGGCGGACATGGGGCCGAACGCGCGCATGTCGGCCAGGCCGCCGGCCATCTTGTTCATGGTGTAGGCGTATGTGGCGCGGGCGTCGAGGTCGATGACGGCCAGGGAGCCGCCGGCGCCGCCCCAGTAGAGGGTGTTCGGGCTGGGCATGAAGTCGCCGCCCACGGCGAAGCCCAGACCGAAGCGGAGGGGCAGGCCGAGGATGAGGTCGACGCCCTCGATCCGCACCTCCAGGGCCTGGCGGCACGTCGCCTCCGAGATCAGGCCGCCGCCGCAGGCCAGGACGGTGTGGATCTGGGCCACCGAGCGGGCGTTGCCGGTGCCGCCGCCGGCCGGGATCTCGGCCGCTCGCCAGGCCCGGGTGTTGGCGATCGCCGTGTCGAGGCGTGGATTGTGGGCCGCGTTGTCCTGAAGGCCGGTCGTCTCGCCGGAGAAGGCCTCCTTCGCCGGCGGGATCAGCTCCGCCACGCGGTGTTCCTCCGAGGCGGGCAGTCCGATGTGGAAGTCGGCGCCGAGGGGTTCGGCGATCTCGGTACGGAAGACGGTGCCCAGGGTGTGGCCGGTGATCCGGCGGACGATCTCGCCGATCAGGAAGCCCTGGGTGACCGCGTGATATCCCGAGGCGGTGCCCGGTTTCCAGAACGGCTCCTGGGCGGCCAGCAGCCCGGTCACCTTCTCCCAGTCGTACAGGTCTTCCGGTTTCAGTGGCTCGCGCCAGCCCGACAGCCCGGCCGAGTGGCTCATCACCTGCGCGACCGTGACCTCGTCCTTGCCGGCCGCCGCGAACGCGGGCCAGTACCGGGCCACCGGCGCCTCGAAGGAGAGCTCGCCCCGGTCGGCGAGCAGCAGCGCGGTCAGCGCGGCCATCGTCTTGGTGATCGAGTAGACGTTGACGATCGTGTCCCGCTCCCACGGCCGGGTGCGGGCCGCGTCGGCGTGGCCGCCCCAGAAGTCGGCCACGATCTCGCCGTCGACGGTCGCGCAGAAGCTCGCGCCCACTTCGGCGCCGTCGGTGAAATTCTGCTCGAACGCCGCCCGTACGTCCTCCATGCCCGCAGCAGACCAGAGCGCCGGGCCGGCGGCAACGCATTATGGAGGGCATGCGTGTTCTGGGGCTGCTCGGCGGCATGAGCTGGGAATCGACCGACTACTACTACCAGCGGCTCAACCGAGGGGTGCGCGATCGGCTCGGCGGGCTGCACTCGGCGCACAGCGTGACGTACACCGTCGATTTCGCCGAGATCGAGCGGATGCAGGCGGCCGGCGCGTGGGACGAGGCCGGGAAGTTCCTCGGCGAGTGCGCGCGCAAGCTGGAGCGGGCCGGCGCCGAGGGCCTCATCCTCTGCACCAACACGATGCACCGGGTGGCCGGTGCCATCCAGGACGCGATCGACATCCCGCTGCTGCACATCGCCGACGGCACGGCCACCGCGCTGCTGGACGACGGCGTGCGGGAGGTCGCCCTGCTCGGGACGCGCTACACGATGGAGCAGGACTTCTACCGCGAGCGGCTGGAGGCCCGGGGCCTCGCCGTCGTCGTTCCCGGGCAGGCCGATCGCGGCACCGTGCACCGGATCATCTACGACGAGCTCTGTCTGGGCCGGGTCGAGGAGGGCTCACGCCAGGCGTACGTCCAAATCCTGGAAAAGCTCCAGGCGGAGGCGGTGATCTTCGGGTGCACGGAGATCGGGCTTCTTCTCGATCAAAGTCAAAGTCCTTTGCCCGTGTACGACACCACGCTGCTCCACGTCGAGGCGGCGCTCGACTGGATGCTGTCAGAGGGCTAGCGACCGGTACGTGCTGCCGTGGAAGACCAGCGGCGGCACGGCCTCGTCGGCGTCCAGGTCGTGCACGCGCAGAAGGATGATGTCGTGGTCGCCGGCCGGGATCTCCCGTTCGATCGAGCAATCGAGCCAGGCGCTGGAACCTTCCAGGAAGATGGCGCCGTCGTCGCTGGTGCGCCAGTCGAGAGCGGCGAAACGGTCGACGTCACGGGCGCTGAGCTGGCGGCCGGCCTGCTCCTGGTGGGCGCCGAGCACGCTCACGCCGAGGCGGCCCGCGCGGCGCAGGGTGGGCCAGGTGGTGGAGGTGTGCGCCACGCAGAGCGACACCATCGGCGGGTCGAGCGACACCGAGACGAACGAGTTGGCCGCGAGGCCGGTGGGCCTGCCGTCGACGAGCGCGGCCACGACGGTCACGCCGGTGGGGAAGGAACCGAAGACGCGCCGCAGGCGCAGCGGTTCCAGCGCCGACTGCATGGTCATGGGCTCTCCTGTCCGAGGGGGATGGCGAATCTCGGTACGGCCGGCGCGCCGGCGACGGCCAGGTCGGCCAGCAGCCGCCCGACCGCCGGCGTGAACTTGAAACCATGCCCGGAAAAGCCCGCCGCAATCACCAGCGGCCCGCGCCGGTCGATCACGAAATCGGAGGTCGGGGTGGTCGTGTAGGTGCAGCTGATCGGTGCGTCACTCTCCGGATCAACCCCGGGGACCCATTGCCGTACGTAGTCACGGAGGCGTTCCGCTCGTACGGGTTCCGCGGCGTAGTCGCGGGTGTCGGGGTCCACGACGGGCCCGTTCCCGTGGAAGCCCACCTTCACACCCTCGCCCGGCGTGAGCAGCCCGTACACCCCGGCGCCGCCGTCGTGGTGGATGAAGCTCGGCCACGCGACGTCGGACAGAGGCGTGAAGTGCGCCGGCTGTTCCTGGGTCACCCGCAGCGGCAGCAGGCCGGGCAGCAGCTTCGAGGTCCACGCGCCGGCGGCCACGATCACCCTGCGCGCCCGCAGCGTCTCGCCGGCCGTGACGACCTCGACGTCGTCGTCGCCACGGACGGTGATGGCGAGGACCTCGGTCTTGTGCCGCACCTCGGCGCCGAGCGCGGTGGCGGCCGCTTGCAGGGCGGTCACGGCGTGGTCGGCGTGGACGCGCCCGCTGGAGGGATGGAAGAAGACCGGGCCGGTGAAGCGCAGCCCCGGCCAGCGCTCGGCGGCCTCTTCTCGCGCGAGCCACTGCCCCGGCACCCCGGCCGCGGCCAGGGCGTTCGCGATCGGCTCGATCGACGCCCGGTCGCCGTGGTCGACGCCGCCGGTCAGCTCGAGCAGCGCGGGGTCGAGCTCGCGCCACAGGTCGAGGGCCTCACGGGCCAGCGTGATGTAGTCGGGCTGCGCGTACGCGAACCGGAAGATCCGCGAGGCCCCGTGCGAGGCGCCCCGCGTGTGCCCGGCCTCGAACCGTTCCAGCAGCAGCACGTCGGCCCCGCGCCGGGCGAGCTGCCAGGCCGCGGCCGAGCCCATCGCCCCGCCACCGACGACGATCGCGTCCAGAGTCATAGCGTCAGTCCCAAGTTCTCGCGGAGGGTGCTGCCGCGGTAGTCCTCCTTGACGATGCCGCGCCGGCGTAGTTCGGCCAGCAGGCCGTTGACCACGAAGTCGTGCGTGCGGTCGTCGGCGATGCCGTTGATCGACAATACGTCGAGGACCCCGGCCTCGAATCTCTCCTGCACGGCGTCGGCCAGCTGCTCCGGCGTGCCCGCGACCGACCAGTGGCCGGTGTCCTGGGCCGCCTGGACGAGCTCGCGCAGCGTGCGGCCCTCGCGGATGAGCCGGCTGAAGATCTCCGCCCGCCCGCGCCGCCGATTGATGCCGGTAATGTCGGGCAAAAGCGATGACGGCAGCGGCTCGTCCAGCTTCGCTTCGGACAAATCGACACCGCCGCCGAGCATGTCGGCCACGAGCACGCGCCCGCGTTCGTAGTCGATCGCCTCCAGCCTCTCCCGCACGAGCCGCTGGGCCTCCGCCTCGGTCGCCCCGTAGGTGGCGTGGAAGGAGCTGAAGATCAGCGGCAGGCCCGGCCGGGTGGACTGTGACCGGATCGTCCGCGTGAACGTCAGCGCGTCGTCCAGCGCCGGCAGCGCCGTGAAGACCACCTCGGCGTACTTGGCGCCGAGCGCGATCCCCGCCGCCGACTGCCCGGCCTGGATCAGTACGGGCCGTCCCTGCGGCAGCGGCGGGATGTTGATCGGCCCGCGCACGCTGAAATACGGGCCCTCGTGGCCGATCGGCTCGATGAGCGACGGGTCGAGCACCGCCGCGCCGTCCGGCCCGGGCCGCAGCGCTCCCGGCTTCCAGCTGTCCCACAGGGCGTTCACCACGTCGAGGGTCTCGGCCGCCCGGGCGTACCGCTCCTCCGGCGACGGCAAGCCGCCCGGCCCGTAGTTCTCCTCGCCGATCGACGAGGTCACCAGGTTCCACGCCGCCCGCCCGTTGCTGACGTGGTCGAGCGTGCCGAACAGCCGGGCCAGGTTGAACGGATGATGGAACGTCGTCGAGACCGTCGCGATCAGCCCGGCGTGCGACGTCACCTGGCTCAGCGCCGACACGAAGACCAGCGGCTCCTGGGCCCCGATCGTGCCCTGCGCGCCGAAGACCAGCAGGTCGGGCACGAACAGGGCGTCGATCCGGGCCGCCTCGGCCCGCCGGGCCACCAGCTTCGCCGTCTCCAGCGTGGACTGTCCGGCCAGGGCCAGCTCGTACGGGCCCGGATGGCCCCCGGCCGCGGTGACCGTGCCGAGCGTCCGGCCGGTCACGCCAGGTCCAGGTGCTCGCGCAGGGTGCGTCCCTCGTACTCGGTCCGGTAGACGCCCCGCTCCTGGAGCTCGGGCACGAGCCGGTCGACGATGTCCTCGACGCTGCCCGGCAGGAGCTGCGGCACCAGGTTGAAACCGTCGACGGCACGGGTCCGCACGTAACGGGCCCACTCGTCGGCCACCTGTCCGGGCGTACCGATGAAGGTGTTGTGCCTCGGGGTGACATGCAGGACCAGCTCGCGAATGGACAGGTTGAGCGTGCGCCATTCGGCGACGCGCTCGAGTTTGCCGGTGCGGTGCTCGATCGAGATGGTGCCCCGGGACGGGTCGAGCTCGCCCTCGGCCGGTTCGATGTCCGGCAGGGGGCCGTCCGGGTCGTACCCCGAAAGGTCCTTGTTCCAGTACTGCTCGAGGAAGGCGATCGCGCGGGGCCCGGTGGTCTGCTCGCGCTGGATCCAGTCGGCCTTCTCG
Source organism: Actinoplanes sp. NPDC000266 (assembly GCF_042899005.1). Lineage (NCBI taxonomy): Bacteria > Bacillati > Actinomycetota > Actinomycetes > Micromonosporales > Micromonosporaceae > Actinoplanes > Actinoplanes sp. NPDC000266. The sequence continues at coordinate 584,844 of NZ_JBIAZI010000004.1, read as the reverse complement.
GCCGCCTCCTTCGCCGTATCGCCCAGGACGACCTGGGCTCCGGGCAAGATCTTCAAAGAGTCACGGGTACGCCCGTACGCCTCCAGGCGCTTGGTCAGATCGGCCGCGTACGCCTGCGCCTTGTCGTAGTCGGTGTTGGCCGAGAAGACCGCGTCCGCGAACCGCGCGGCCAGGTCGCGCCCGCCGGGCGAGTCGCCGGCCTGGAAGAGAACGGGATTGCCGGTCACACCGAGCGATCCGGTCACCTCGACCAGATCGCTGTGCGTGTCGACGGTCTTCCCTGCCCACAGGGTGCGCGCCGTCTCGACGAACTCCGCGGCCCGCTCGTAGCGGCGCTCGTGGGGCAGCCACCCGCCGTACCGGAAATTCTCGCCGGTCCAGGCGTTGTCCGTCGTCACGATGTTCCAGCCGGCGCGGCCACCCGAGACGTTGTCGAGCGAGGCGAGCCGCCGGGCCAGGTCGAACGGGAAGTTGTAGGTGGTGTTCTGGGTGGCGACCAGGCCGATCCGCTCGGTCTCGGCGGCCAGGGCGGCCAGCTGCGCGATGGCGTCGGGGCGGCCGGCGACGTCGAGGTCGTAGACGCGGCCGCGGTTCTCCCGCACGCGCAGGCCCTCGCCGAGGAAGAACGCGTCGAAGAGGCCGCGCTCCAGGGTCCGTACGGTCCGCACGAAGGTGTCGATGTGGGTGTGCTCGGCGAAGTCGGGTCGCGACCAGAGAAGCTGCGGGCCGACGCCGGTGAAGAACAGCCCGAGGTGGAGACGGTGCGTGGTCATCGCGACTCCCCAGCGAAGACGTTGACGGGACGGGGCAGGCCGAGGGCCTCGCGCAGGGTGGGGCCGCCGACCGGGCCGCGGCGGGTGGCCACGGCCAGGCGGGGAAGATCGATCTCGAGGACGGCCGGGTGGATCCGTACGCCGTCGACGATGCCTTCGAGTGTGGCCAGCAGCGCCCGGAACTCGTCGGCGTCGCCGGTGAACCTGAGTCTTTCCGGCTCGCCCCAGGGTTTCCGCGCGTCCAGTTCCGCCAGACGATCCGTACCCAGAAGAACGTCGATCTCGGCGAAGGTTAGTGGGGCATTTGCCGCATTCGCGCGCGCGGCGATCTCGTCGACGGTCGGTGCGGCGATGACGGCGATGTCCGGCTTGTCGGTCAAGTCGTCGGCGGCGACGACGACCAGCTGACCCTGCGGCGGCCTCGGAGTGATCAACGGGCCGACCACGGAGAACCGCTCGCCGGTGAAGTTCACATGGTGTACGCGATCGGGGTCGAGGAAGCGCCCACTCGCGACATCGCGGATGACGGCGTCGTCCTCCCACGAGTCCCACAGCAGACGGGCCACGTCGATGACGTCGGCGATCTCCTGCCGCAGCACGTCGCCGGCGAGCGGCTTGCTCCCGATGGTCGCGTGCGCCGCCGCGCTGTTCTCGGCGCCGACCACCCAGGCGCCCCGGCCCTGCGACGCGTGGTCGAGCGCCGCGAGCTGGGTGGCCAGGTGGAACGGCTCGGTCAGGGCCGGATGCAGCGTCGGGGCGAGGCCGACGCGGCGGGTGCGCCGGGCGAGGTAGCTCGCCCGGACGCCCGCTTCGGCAGATCTCGTCAAGGGTGAGTCGTTGATGGTGATCAGGGCGAATCCGGCGGCCTCGGCCACCGCCGCGGCCTCGGTGTCGGGCAGTCCGCCGCGCGCTCCCGGATGGGAGCCGGCCCCGTCGATCTCCAGCGCCAGATGAATGCTCACCCTCAAATCCTATAGGCGAAGGAGGTTAAGAAGCTAGACCGGAGTTTTCTCGCCGGCCTCGACGGCGACCGGAAGCTTGTTCTCGGCCGGCGGCAGCGGGCAGGTCGCGAACTCGGTGTAGGCGCACGGCAGGTTCGTGGCCTTGTTGAAGTCGAGGACCACCGAGCCGTCGGCCTCCGGGGCGGCGATGGCCAGGCTGCGGTTGGCCGCGTACGTGGTGACGCCCGAGGTCTCGTCGGTGAACAGCGCGAAGAAGGTGCCCGGCGTGTGCCCGTTGAACACGGTCAGGGCGAGCGGGGTGCCCAGCGCCTCGAACTCGACCCGGCCCGGCGACTCGTACACGTGCTCCAGGCCCTCGACGGCGGCGCCCACGGTGATCTGCCGCGGCTCGCCGAACGGCACGTAGCGGCCGCTGAGCTCCCATTTCTCGGTGGGTTCGTACGTGGGGGTGCCCTGATAGGCCGTACGCAAAGGGTTGTCGGGGTGCCGGGGCCGCACGATGTCGAAGCCGCTGCGCTTGGCCACCTCGATGACGGCCTCGCCGTAGCCGGCGGTGACACCGCCGCGCTCGGGCAGCACGCCGAACTCGTGCCGGCCGGTCACCTCGGCGCCGTCGACCGTCAGGGACTCGCCGTCGGTGAGGTCGACCACTACACCGTTGGGCCCGGTGCTCCACTCGCCCGGGGCGTCGGTGAAGCGCTGCGGGTTCTCGTTGAGGAAGTTGAGGCTGGTCACGGCGAGGAAGCCGTGGCGGCCGGCCCGGTTCTCCTCGTGCGCGGCGTGCCACTCGGCCCAAGTCTGCTTCGTCATGCAACGACCATATGCCTACTTGACCGGTAGGAGATAGGTGGTGCTAGTCTCCGTTTCAGGTCATGAGCGCCAGCGACAAGCCCCGGCTCGCTGGCCGGCAACCCTTGCGTTCGCGATGGGGTGCCCCGGGTGAGGACCAGGCTCGCGTCGAGGACGACGCGGGCAAGCGCGGACCCGTGGCGGGTCCCCGACCCACGCGGAGGCATCTCCATGTCCGACGAGCTCGACATCATCGGCGCCGACCTCACCGTCGACCTTCCCGACGGCCGTACGGTGCGTTTCGCCCACCTCGACTACGCGGCCTCGGCCCCCGCCGTGCGGGCCGCCGCCGACGCCGTGACCGGTTTGCTTCCCCTGTACGGCAGCGTGCACCGCGGCACCGGCCGCCGCTCGCAGAAGTCGACCCTCGAATACGAGCGCGCCCGCGACATCGTGGCCGAGTTCCTCGGCTGTCGCCCCGGCGACGAAGTCATCTTCACCCGCAACACCACCGACGCGCTCAACCTGCTCGCCCGCTCACTGCCGGCCGGCACCACGACGGTCGTCTTCGACGGCGAGCACCACGCGAACCTGCTCCCCTGGCCCTCGCCGGTCCGCCTGCCCGCGCCCACCTCCGTCGCTTCCGCCCTGCAGGCGGTCGAAGAAGCGCTTTCGGCCGTACGCGGCCCCGCGCTCCTCGCGGTGACCGGGGCGAGCAACGTCACGGGCGAGATCTGGCCCGTACGCCAGCTGGCCGACATCGCGCACGCTCACGGCGCCCGGGTGGTCGTCGACGCGGCACAGCTGGCTCCGCACGTGCCGCTGGACCTGGACGCGCTCGGCGCCGACTACCTGGCCCTGTCCGGGCACAAGCTCTACGCGCCGTTCGGCGCCGGCGTGCTGGCCGGCCGCCAGGACTGGCTCGACGAGGCCCAGCCCTACCTGTACGGCGGCGGAGCCAGCGCCGCCGTCGGCGACTTCGCCGGCGACGTCACGTGGGCCACCGGCCCGGCCCGCCACGAGGGCGGCACCCCGAACCTGATCGGCGCGGTCGCCCTGGGCGCGGTGTGCGACGCGCTGCTGCGCGCCGACCGGGCCGCCCTGCTGGAACACGAGCAGAGCCTGCTGGCCGGCCTCGACGGCGTCTCCCTGTTCAACGGCGAGGTCCCCCGCGTAGGCATCGTCTCGTTCGCCGTGCCCGACCCGTCCGGCGCCGCCGAGCGCCTGGCCCGCGACTACGGCATCGGCGTACGGGCCGGCCAGTTCTGCGCCCACCCGCTGGTCCGCCGCCTGACCGGAAACGCCACCACCGAGGGCTGCGAGACTGCCCCCGGCCTGCTGCGGGCCAGCTTCGGCCTGGGCTCGGCGCCCGAGGACGTCACCCGGCTGCTCGACGCCCTGACCGGCCTGCGCCTCATCTGAGGACCGAGCCTTCTCCGGCTCGATGCGACAACGACCACGGCCGCACCCGGACCGGATCCCGCCAGTCGTTGTCGTGGACCGTCCGCGCCATCGGTCAGCTCGGGCTCAGGAGACAGAACTCGTTACCCTCGGGGTCGGCGAGGACCTTCCACGGGACGTCGAGGTCGACGAGGGTGGCGCCCAGCGTTCGCAGGCGGGTGGCCTCGATCTCCAGGTCGTCGGTGGGGTAGGGGCGGATGTCCAGGTGGACCCGGTTCCACACGGTCTTCGGGTCGGGGTTGCGGAGGAACTGCAGGTAGGGGCCGACCCCCTGGGCCGAGCGCAGCACCGCGTTGTCGTCGGTGGCCTTGAGGACGGTCCAGTCCGTCGCCTGGCCCCAGAAGCCGGCCATCCGGTGCGGGCCGGCGCAGTCGACCACCACCGTCGCGATGGGGCCGGTCTGCTCGTAGAGCGAGTCCAGCACGCAGAACTCGTTGCCCTCGGGGTCGGCCATCACCGTCCATGACGCGTCGCCGGGCTGGCCCACGTCGGCGAGGGTCGCGCCGAGCTCTCGAAGACGCGCGACCAGCGACGTCTGGTGGGCGGGCGAGGTCGTGGCCAGGTCGAGGTGCACCCTGTTCTTCACCGTCTTGGGCTCTGCCGAGACGACCAGGTCGACGACGACCGCGACCGGGTCGGGATAGCTGAAGCCCGCCGGCTCGAGGTTCGTCACGCCCGGGCCCTCGCTGGAGAGCTCCCAGCCGAGCGCCTCCGCCCAGAAGGCGCCCAGCGCCGCGTCGTCCCGGGCCTTCATATTGATCTGCACCAGCCGCGTCGCCATGCGACGACCCTAGACGTGGTCGAGCCAGAGGACGATGCCGGTGGTGCCGGTCAGGACGGCGGCGACGCCGGCCCGGATGGCGGCGGCGCAGCGGGCCTCCGTGAACGATGCCGGGTCGTACTCCGACGACATGCCCAGGCCCTCGCCGCGGAAGGAGGCGCCGGACCAGTCGGCGGCGGTCACGTTGTGTGTCGGCTCGGCCAGTTCGGCGCCGACGACCAGGAAGTGCTGGTCGAGGTGGCTGGCGCTGACCGTGGTGAGGGCGTCGATCAAGGGGTTGCCGGCGCTGACGATCAGGTCGGGCTTCATGGTGATGGCCTTGACGATGTCGTCGACCGGGTTGCCGGGGTCGGCCGCCACCTCGCGCAGGTCGACGTCCTCGTCCTTCGCCCAGTCGCGGACGCTCTTCGTCAGGGCGTTCGTGGGGGCGTCGTCGCCGGAGTGGAGCAGGACCACCCGGTAGCCCTTCGACGGGTGGACGTCGTCCCACGAGCCGGGGGAGGGAGTGACCGTTCCCTCGGGGGTGGGCGGGGCCGCCGGGTCGGTGAAGCCGGCGCCCAGGGTGCCGACGGGGGTGGGCGCGGGGTGCGGTTGTGACCAGTCGCCGCCGTTGCCGCAACCGGCGACGGTCAGCAGGGCGGCCGCGGCGACGGCGCAGAGCAGGCGGCGCAAGACGTACGTCCTAACGACGGAAGGGGTAACGATCTTTTGTAGCTGGGAGAACCGCCTGCCAGCAGCTTTGTCTCCATCGGTTCTTCAGTGTTTTTGATCTTGTTAACCCGGATGCTGCACGGTGCAACGATGAAACGCATCGCCCTGGTGGTCGCCGCGGTGGCGGCCGTCCTGCTGGGGGCCTCCCCGGCGTACGCGCACGGGTTCAGTTCGAACGTGTACACCGATGTCACCTCGGGCGGCGACGGCCAGGTCCGTACGAAGCTGGAGCTGGAGTACGACCTGCTGGTGGTCTCGGCCGCGGACATGGAGAAGGACGATCCGCTGTTCCGGGCGGGCACGGCCGCGTTCGAGGACGGCGACACCGACGGGCAGGCGGCGGCCCTCAACGCACACACCGCCACGGTCCTGAAGTACGTCACCAAGCGCTACACGGTCTCGGCCGGCGGCGAGGCGTGCCGGGCGACGCCGCGGGGCGGTTTCACGATGGGGGAGCGGGAAGGGGTTCCGTACGCCGGCCTCGTCCTTGACTGGAAGTGCGCGAGCGGCGGCGGGCACGAGGTGCGCAGCGGGCTGTTCCCGGACGGCGAGGGTTATGTGCGCAGCACGAAAACCCTGGTCAACTACGAGATCGACGGCCGTACGGGTGATGTCACGCTCGACGCGGCCCATCCGGCCCTGTCCACCGGCCGGTCGTGGCCGATCGCCGTCACGGCCGGCGCCGGGGTGATCGTCGTCGCCGGATCGGCGCTGTTCATCGTCCTGCGGCGCCGTCGGCGGGCAAAAGCCTGACCTTTAGGCAGGGTGCCACCGGGGTTCTTGATCTTGTTCATGAGCGGTTCATCGGGGCCCACCAGCTTGAGCATGCATTTCGCAGCCCCCCTCTCATCTGGATTGAGGAAAAACGATGAGATCCAGCAGGCACCACCGCGTCGGCGCCACTGCCGGCGCGGCGGTACTCGGCCTCGCCATCGCCCTCGGCGGCGGCCTGGCCACCCCGGCCAGCGCGGCCGACACGGCCACGCTCAGCGCCGTCATCCTGGGCGTGGGCGCCGACGAGACCCAGCGCATCGTCACCTGGTACTCCTCGGCCGACACGGCCCAGCAGGTCCAGCTCGCGCCCACCGCCTCGATCGTCAACGGCGAGTTCCCGCCCGCCTCGGCGACCTTCGCCGCGGTAGGAGCGGCGAACATCGCCACCAGTGGCGGCTACAACCGCCACGCGACGATCACCGGCCTGAAGGAGAACACCCAGTACTCGTACCGGGTGGGCTCCGAGGGCAACTGGTCGCCGGCGTACGCCTTCAAGACGCAGGACTTCGAGGGCGACTACGACTTCCTGTTCTACGGCGACCCGCAGATCGGCTCCTCCGGCAACCTCGCCAAGGACGAGGCCGGCTGGGTGGACACCGTGAACGTGTCGCTGGCCGCCAACCCGAACGCCGAGCTTCTGGTGTCCGGCGGCGACCAGGTCGAGACGGCCAACACGGAGTCGCAGTGGAACTCGTTCCTCGCGCCGCCGCAGCTCAAGTCGTACCCGTGGGCCGCCACCATCGGTAACCACGATGTCGGTGGCAAGGCTTACGAGCAGCACCTGTTCACGCCGAACACGGACCGCTCGGGCGCGTACTACTCCAACGGCCAGCCGACCTCCAACACGTCGGGTGGCGACTACTACTACATCTACAAGGACACGCTGTTCATCGACCTGAACAGCAACTCCTACGCCACCTCGCAGGGTGGCGGCGGCGACGCGGCCCACCTGTCGTACGTCGAGGACGTCATCAAGAAGCACGGTGACGAGGCCAAGTGGAAGGTGCTGGTCTACCACCACGCCATCTACTCGCCGGCGTCGCACGCCAAGGACGGCGACAACAAGATCCGTCGTACGGACTTCCCGACCGCCTTCTCGAAGCTGGGCGTGGACCTGGTCCTCCAGGGTCACGACCACAGCTACTCGCGCAGCTACGAGATCAAGAACGGCGCGAAGGCGAACCCGGACGAGAAGCCGGGCCAGGCCGAGGTCTACCCCGGTCCGGGCGGCGTCATCTACGTGACCGCCAACTCGGCGTCGGGCTCGAAGTACTACGACATCACCAAGCCCGACAGCAGCGGCACCAGCGGCGCCGGCAACGGAGCCGACCCGCTGAACCCGGACAGCTACTGGTACAACTCGGCGCAGAACCAGGAGCACGTGCGCAGCTACGTCAAGGTGGCCGTGCGCAACGACAAGCTCCAGGTCGAGAACATCCGCAGCGGCACCTGCGCCGCTCCGAACGCCTCGGTCGAGCTCGGCTCGTCCTGCACCAACACCGAGAGCGGCCAGCCGGTCGGCTCGATCGTGGACAAGGTGACCATCCACCCGTACAACGGTGACGGTCAGAAGATCCAGGTCGCGGTGCCCACCGCGGCTCCCGGCGAGTTCGGCTGGACGATCGACGGTTACAACGGCCTGGTCGACCTCGGCACGGCCAAGGAGAACACCACCGACGGCTACTTCGCCGCCAGCGGTGAGATCAACCCGATCGTCGTGTCGGACACCCGTCGCACCCTCTCGCCGTGGTCGATCGCGGCCAGCGTGGGCGACTTCAAGGACGCCGACAAGTCGTTCTCGGGCGCCAACCTCGGCTGGACCCCGGGCGTCGTCAACTCGGGCGCCGGCGCCAAGGCCGGTGCGGCCGTGCCTTCGGGCTTCGGCGGCAACGGCGACGGTCTGTCGGTCTCGCGCGGTCTCGCGTCGGCCGAGCAGGGCCACGCCCGCGGTACGGCCAAGGTCAGCGCCGGCCTGGACCTGAAGGTCCCGGGCGACGCGGCCAAGGGCACCTACCGCACCACCCTCACGATCACCGCGCTCAGCAGCTGATCGAGTTTTAGGAGCGGGGCGGCACCTGCGAGTGCCGCCCCGCTTCCTCAGTACGTTCGTCAGTAAGAAGGAAGCACCGATGAAGACCAGACTTGCCCTGCTCGCCGCCGTCTTTCTCGTGAGCGCGACGCCGGCGCCCGCCCTCGCGGACGAAGGCGACGTCACCTGGACCGTGCGGACCGAGTCGAACAGCTTGGGCGCCACCCGGTCCAGCTTCAGCTACGCCGTGAACCCGGGCGCGCAAGCCAAGGACGGTCTGGTCGTCGCGAACCGGGGCAGGACCGCGCTCAAGCTCGGCGTCTACGCTGCCGACGGTTTCACCACCGACACCGGCACGCTCGACCTGCAGGGCGCGGACGCCAAGGGCAAGGGCATCGGGGCCTGGGTGCACGCGGCTCAAAAAGACGTCACGGTCCAGCCGGGCAAGACGGTCACGGTGCCGTTCACCGTCGAGATCCCGTCGAACGCGACGCCGGGCGACTACGTCGGCGGCATCATCACCTCGCTGACCCAGGCCGACGAATCGGCCCAGGTGAACGTCGACCGCCGGCTCGGCGTCAAGATCAAGCTTCGGGTGGGCGGCGATCTGACGCCGGCTTTGAAGATCGAGAACACCCACATCTCGTACGACGGCACGGCGAACCCGTTCGGCAAGGGAACCGCGACCATCGACTACACCATCCACAATGTCGGCAACGCGGTCGAGACGGCGCAGCAGGGCGTGCAGATCACCGGCCCGTTCGGCCTGTTCAAGGCCGAGACCACGAAGATCGCCAACCCGCCCGAGCTGCTGCCCGGCGAAAGCTGGAAGGTCTCGGTCCCGATCTCGGGCGTCACCGCGGCCGTCCTGCTCGACGCCACGGTCACGCTGGTACCGCAGATCACCGACGCCTCCGGCTCGACGTCGTCGCTGGACAAGGTGACCGCCACAGCGCACGGCTGGGCCTGGCCGTGGACGCTGCTGGCCCTGATCGTCGCCGTCATCGCCATCGTGGTCGCCGCCGTGATCCTGACCCGCCGCAACCGCAAGCGCCGACAGGCCCGCGAGGACGCCCGGGTCCGCGACGCCGTGGCCGACGCCCTGCGCGACAAATCCGCCGTTTAGTTCCCCGCCGTGATCACGGCGGGTGTGGTGAGCAGCCACGACGCGGTGGTGCGGGCCTCCTGGGGCATGCGGGCGTCCTCGCGGACGCGGTGCAACAGGCCTCGGTGGCTGTCGGTGCCGATGCCGTAGGTGACGCCGTGTAGGATCTCGCGGCCCAGGCCGTCGGGGCTGCGCTGCCACGCCGCGAGCTGGATGGCCAGGATGCGGCTCCAGGCCGGCTCGGGGAACGCGCCCGCGCAGTGCGGAGTGGCCCAGGCCGCCGCGTAGCGGGCACGGTCGCCGAACTCGCGCTCGGTCAGGATCTGGCCGATCAGCGGGCGGTGCACGTCGGAACCCAGGTTGGTCAGGGTCCGCAGCGCCGCGTCGAGGTCGGTGTCGCGGCGCCCGCGCAGGTCGGTCACGACCCGGTCGAGGATGGCCGCGGCCACCGGCTCGCGCAGCGGGGTGGCCGCGACGAACATCGCGGAGAGCAACCGCTGGTCCGGGTTGTCGCTGTCCAGGCTCTCGCCGACCAGCTCGGCCAGCGTCACCTCGGCCGGCCGGTCGACCGAGGCCTGCGAGCAGGCGCGGGCCGCGATGAGCCGTGCTTTCAACTCCGACGCCGGGGGCAGCAGGCCGGCCGCGGCGGTCAAGGCCGGGCCGGTCGCGGCGGCCTCATCGGTCAGGGCGCGGCCGACCTGGATCGCCAACGGGCGCAGCATGCCGGCCAGGCCGGGGTCGCCCAGCAGGCCGGTCACCGAGCGGCTGATGTCGCCGAGCTCGGAAGGGCTGAAATGCTGCACCCGGATCTTGCGGACGGCAGCAAGTAACGCGCCGTAGAGAGCGCGGTCGTCGCCCGCCGCGGCGATCGTCCGGCGGATGTGGCTGTTCGCGTCGGGGTGTGCCGTCGTGTCCAGCAGGGACAGCGGCTCCACGACCACCGGGTTGCCGGTGTCCTCGGCCAGCCGGATGCAGGCGTCGACCGCGTGCGCCCCGGCGTCCGGGTGGCCGAGCAGGCGGCTCATCGACTCCTGGCGCTGGAGCCACGCGCTGTCCTCGGCCACCGCCAGCTCGGTGAGCAGCCGCTGGGACAGCTCCTGCCAGAGGCGCGGCGGGTGCAGCACCAGGCCGGGCCGGGCCCGGACCAGCTCGGTCAGCTCGTCCCACTCGGGGCCGGTCACCGGCCCGGCGCCGGTCGCCACCTCGAGCAGCGCGTGCAGCCGGCCCGGGTCGCCGTCCTCGGCGCCGGCCGCCGGGGTGCCGGTGGCACGGTCGAGGGCGTCCTTGAGCGTCGTCAGCGAATGCGGGGCCAGGCCGAGCAGGATCTCGTATCGGCGGATGGCGGCCCGGGGCGCGCTGGTCGTGCCGTTCTCCCAGCGGGTGATCTGGGACTCGGCGAGCGGGCGGTCGCCGGCCGGGCGGAACGCGGCGGCGAAGGCCTTGCCGGTGTGCCACCGGTCGTCGCGGGCCAGGCGTCGGTTGACGCGGAGCAGCCAGCCGATCCGCTCGCGAGGGGTGGCTGCCGGCACTCGATCAAACTTACCGGGCGTAACGAGATCAATTCAATCGGCGGAGTTGCACAGTGACCAGGCCGATGCAATTGATCTCCGAACCGGGCCGTCACCTGGGTAGCCTCGCGGCGAGGCACCCTTGGAAAGCTCGCTGGCGGGCGAGCTTCGTGGCCGCACGGTGGCGGCAAACGCCGTGCCGGCCGGAGCGCCGGCGTCCCCCGGGGGGAGGGGCGCCGGCGCTTTTCCTTCATCTGGCCTTCTCCTGTTGATCAAGTCCGCTAGGACTGGACTTCTCAGGAGACCCACAGGATTCACGTTCGTGCACTACTTCGGACGGCGTCTTGTCGCGATCTTTCTGCTCGTTGCCGTGGGAGCGCTCCTGCCCGCGCGGCCGGCGGCGGCCCACCCGTTCGGCGACCCGCAGACCGTCACCGTGGGGCTCGACCCGGCGCAACCCGGCGTCGTCCGGATCCGCTGGAAGGTGGGCGGGCTCGACGACCTCACCCTGCTCGGCGTGGCCCTGGGCGTGCTGCCCGAGGACCGCGTGTTCCTCGACGGTGCCGTGTTCTACCAGGCCTCGGATTCCGGTGCGATCGGCCCGTCGGAGCAGCTGTCGGCGTACCTCCTCAAACAGATCACCGTGACCGGCGCCGATCAAGCGTGCCCCGGCACCGTGCTGGCCCCCAGGGACCTCGCCCGAGACGGCGTGACCGTCGACTACGCCTGTCCGGCGCCGGTCGGCCGGGCCACCGTCGCCGTGCGCACGCTGACCGACCTCAACCCGGCCTATCAGACCCTGGCCACCGGTCCCGGTGGCCAGCACGCGGTCTACCGCGACGGCGAGGCCACCCACGACTGGGTCCTCGGCGACGTCGCGGAGGACCCCTCGAAGCTCGGGCGCAGCGCCGCCGTGCAGATCGGCGGTGTCGCCCTCGGGGTGCTCCTCGTCGTGATCGTGCTGGTCGTGGTGCTGCGCCGGCGAGGCACCACCCACCCCACATAAGGAGACACCCTCCATGAACCGCAGGGCCCTGTGGCCTGTGCTCATGGTCGCCGTCACCGCCGCCGTCGTCGCTCCCGCGACCGCGGGGGCGCAGACGTCGGCCGTGGGCAGTCCGCCGACGCTCAACGTGAGCGACGGCCGGACGCTCGACGGCACCACCCGCGTCACCGCCGACCCGACCACCGAGGGCGACGCCGTCGTCGCGCTCACCGTCGACGGCACGGCGCTGCGCGCCGACAAGACCGCCGGCACCGCCCACCTCAGCTTCGACATGGGCGGCAACGGCACCGAGGCCCGCTACCACAACTACCTGGTCGTCAACGACCACACGGCGGAGGCCGACCGCCTCTACCTGCCGGACATCGCCGGCGGCGTGCGCGGCACCGTCGACATCCCCGGTGAGTGGCTGCACACCGGGGTCAACACGGTCACCGTCAACGCGGGCGCCAACTGGGTCGACACCACCAGCGCCACGGCCACGGGCGTCGAGACCCTGCCGTTCGGCGAAGGGCTGCGCTGCCCGAACTACGACGACTTCGCGATCAGCAGCATCGGCCTCGGCCTGCTCGGCGTCGTCGCCGACAGCGAGCAGAACGCGTTCAGCTACAGCTTCGGCGACGGCACCTGCGGCACCTCGAAGAAGCTGCTCACGCAGCCGCTGACCTTCGTCGTCTCCGGTGAGCCGGGCAGCACGGCCGGCCTCGGCGCCGACCTGGACACCACGAAGCTGAGCAACGGCGCCCACACGATCGCGGCCGCCACCGCGACCGGCGCCACCGCGAGCGCCACGGTCGAGGTCAACAACGACCCGGCCGGCGCCGCGAAGATCACCCCGGCCGACGGCGTGCTGGTCCGCGGCGAGCAGCGCGTCATCGCGGCCCCGGCCACCGGCGCCGCCGAGGCGGTGTCGCAGCTCGCGGTCGACGGCAAGGCGGCCGAGGACGACGAGACCCTCGCCGGCAGCTCGGCCACGCTGGCCCTGACCGTCGAGGCCGGCAACTCGGTCGAGGCCAAGTACCACAACCACCTGCTGGTCAACGGCCACCGCGTCGACCTGGGCGGCGACTACGGTGTCGGCGGGGCCGAGACGGTCAGCCTGCCGTTCCCGGCCCGCTTCCTGCACACCGGCGACAACGTCGTCGAGCTGCGCACCGGCACGTACAACGGCACGTCGGGCGGCGTGACCTGCGCCAACCACGACGACTTCAAGGTCACCCGCAGCTCGGCCCAGCTGTCGCTGAGCACCGAGGGCACGGTCACGGCCGGGACCACGTACGTCGTCACGGCCGGGACGAAGGCGGCCACCACCGCCGAGTCGATCGCGCTGGGTGACGGCACGTGCGGGGCCAACAAGGACCTCGAACTGCACTTCGACATCGCGGGCGCGCCCACGAGCCGTACCGTCGGAACTCTCGGCAGTGGCGGCGACGCCCACCTGAAGGTCTTCGTCGGCGGCAACGGCTCCGACGGCGGCTACGACAACAAGGTGCTGATCAACGGCATCCCGCTCGACATGGGCATCTGGGAGAAGGAGACGGCCGACCTCACGTTCCCGAACGAGTGGCTGGTGCCGGGCCTCAACAGTGTCGAGTTCGTGGCCGGCAACGACCACGGCAGCACCTGCGCCAACTACGACGACTTCACGCTGCGGGACTTCGCGCTGACCCCGGCCGCCGGTAGGGCGACCCAGGTGACGCGCGTGATCGCGGGGACCACGGTCACGGTCGGCTCCGCCAGCTACCCGGCCGGATCGCCGGTCACCGTCTACGTCGGTGACGGCACCTGCGGCAGCAGCCACAACGCCACGCTCGACGCCACGATCATGTTCTACGTGACCGCGGCCGACGGCACAGCGCTGCCGGCGCTGGGCAAGCGGGCCGACATCGACACCGCCACCCTGGCCGACGGCAAGCACACGATCACGGCCGTGGCCGGCGACAAGACCTCGACCCGCCGGATCACCGTCGACAACACCGCCCCCGAGATCGCGGGCAGCACCCCGGCCGAAGGGCAGCGGCTCACCTCGACCGTGGCGCTGACGGTCGACGTCAAGGACGCCTCGGGTGTCGCCGGCACGCCGGTGATCACCCTGGACGGCAAGGCCGTCAAGGAAGGCGACGAGATCGGGCACGGCCTGCCGGCCGGCGAGCACACGATCGCGGTCACCGCGGCCGACACGCTGGGCAACACGGCCACCCGGGAGATCCACTTCACCAGCGCCTACATCCCGTCGGTGCCCACCTCGTTGGCGTCGTCGGTCACCGGCGACTCGGCCACCCTCTCGGCCGAGCTCGACGGCCCGGCCACGGCCACCTTCACCGCGGCCGACGTGGTGCTGCCGACCGGCGGCTACCAGGGTCTCGCCGAGGCCGTGCCGACCACCTTGGACGTGCGGCACGACGCGACCGTCGACGTGAGCTCGCTCCGGCCGCTCGACGGGAGGACGGTCGACACCGCGTCCGGCCGGGACGTGGTGTTCCAGCGGTACGACCTGAACGTGGGCACCCCGGCCCAGGAACCGACGCTGCGCTGGGAGGGCACCATTGACCCGGCCCGGGTCGCCGCCCTGCGGGTGTGGGACGCGGCCGCCGGCAAGTGGGTCGTGCTCACCAGCTCGCGTGGCCAGTCCGGTAAGGCCACGGTGCTCACGGCGGCGCTGCCCGCCGGTTACCGCGCCGGCGGCACCGCGCACGTGCTGGTCACCGGCGAGGACCCCTTCGCCGACGACCTGTCCCCGCGCGACTCCACGGCGCAGAACGACAAGGACCGGTTCGAGGACCCTTCGTCGTACGACTTCTCGCTCGCCCACTTCACCGACACGCAGTACATCACCGAGGGCGCGGCCGGCGGCACGTACAACGACTGGGACGGCGTCGACGAGGCGTCCGACGTCGAGACGGCCGAGGAGCAGGCGATCTGGCAGAACGCCTACCGGGCCGAGACCCAGTGGATCGCCGACAACGCCGCCCAGCGCAAGATCGCGTACACCGCGCACACCGGTGACGTGATCGAGAACGACTACTACGACCCGCTGGCCCGTAAGGCCGACGGCTCGCTGCTGCGGCCCGGCCTCAACGAGCAGGTCGACAAGGAGCTCGCGGTCTCCTCGGGCAACCAGAAGGTGCTCGACGACAACGGCGTGGTCAACCAGGTCATCGCCGGCAACCACGACAACCAGCTGGGCGCCGAGACCGGTCCTGACTCGCGGTTCAGCAAGACGTTCAGCGCCGACCGCTACTACAAGGTCGCGAAGTCGTGGCCGGCCGGCGCCGAATACCACTCCTGGGACGAGGCCGGCAGCACGCCGGGCAGGGACAACCAGAACAACTACGTGCTGTTCAGCGCGGGCGGGCTCGACTTCGTCGCGGTCGGTCTGTCGTACGGCGTCACGCGCGACGAGGCGCAGTGGGCCGACATGATCTTCAAGAAGTACAAGGACCGCAACGGCATCCTGCTCTCGCACGACTATCTGAAGCCGTCGTCGAACGCCGACGGCCGCGGAGCGGCGTTCTCCGAGCCGGACGGGTCGGCCCTCTACAAGCAGGTGGTGGAGAACAACCCGAACGTCTTCCTCGTGCTCGCCGGGCACGAGCACGGCGTCGGCACCAACCTGAAGTCGAACATCGGCGTCACCAAGACCCACGACGTGGTCGAGCTGCTGGCCGACTACCAGTTCTACACGGTGGCCAGCTCGGAGCTGTGGCCCGACAAGGTCGACGCCAACGGCAACATCGACGTCAACGGCGACGGCAAGATCGACCACAAGGCCACCGACCGGCTGCAGTTCGGGGCGAGCTTCCTGCGCCTGCTTCAGTTCGACGTGAAGCGGGCCGAGCTCCACATCGACACGTACTCGCCGTTCCTGAAGAACTTCGGGGCGACCGAGTACGACATCCGCCAGGACGGCAGCCAGACCAAGCCCCGTTACAACGGCGCCGAGGACAACCTCACCCTGCCGGTCGACCTGACCAGCCGGAAGACGTCGTTCAGCACGGACTCGCTGGCCGCGTACGTGCCCGGCGGGGTCATCGGCAACGCGGCGCTGACCGAGGCGGGCACGGCCACGGTGACGTGGCCGAAGCTGCAGCCGGTGACGTCGTACGCCTGGGTCGTCACGGCTCGTAGCGCGGACGGCGGCGTCGCGGTCGCCCAGCCCGCGGTGTTCCGTACGGCCAAGGCGAAGCCCACGATCAGCGTGACCACCACGCCGGTCGACTGGGGCACGGCGGCGTCGGTGACCGTGAAGGTCGCCTCCGGCACGGACACGGGCACGGTCACGGTGAGCGAGGGCGCCAAGGTGCTCGGCTCGTCGGCGCTTTCCGGTGGTACGGCGGTGATCGCCCTGCCCAAGGGCCTGGCCGGCGGAAACCACGAGCTGACCGTGTCGTACTCGGCCAGCGACACGCTCGAACCCGGCACGGTGACCGCGACGCAGGTGGTCAAGCTGCCGGCGGCGTGGACCGCGACGACGGCCTACCAGGCCGGCAACCGGGTGACGTACCAGGGAAAGGTCTTCCAGGCGTCCTACTACGCTCGCGGAGCGGCGCCGGGTGACCCGAACGGAGCGTGGCAGGAACTGGCCATGAACGAGGCCGGTGACGCTCTGTGGACGGCGTCGCGGATCTTCCAGGCGGGTGACGTGGCGCTGTACGACGGCAAGACGTTCAAGGCCCGCTACTACACCCGCAACCAGAAGCCGGGCGACCCGAACGGCCCCTGGGCCGAGATCGCCCCGCCGAAGCCGGACAACAGCCCGGCCGACTGGACCCCGACGACCGTCTACGTCGGCGGCGATCGGGCGACGTACAAAGAGCACGTGTACGAGGCGAAGTGGTGGAACCGTAACCAGGCACCGGGCGTCGCGTCCGGCCCCTGGAAGCTGATCAAGTAGTTCCCGTTGAAGGGGCCCGCACACATGTGCGGGCCCCTTCTTCTATGGCCGGAAAGCGGCGGCGTGCTCGCGGGCGAAGGCGCCGATGTCGCGGGCCGGGCGGCCGGTGAGCGCCTCGACGTGACCCGTGGCGTGCTCGAAGCCGCCGGCCCGGATGACGCCGAAGACCCCGGCCAGGTGGGCGGCGAGCCAGTCCGGAAGCCCGGCGTCCTCGAAGCGTGGCCGGGCCTGCTCCCCCGTTAGGTCGAGCGAGCGGACCGGACGGCCGGTCGCCTCCGCGATGGCCGCCGCCACCTCGGCGAACGTGATCGGGGCGGGGCCCGTGAGGTCGTACGCCTGACCCTCGTGCCCTTCATTGAGAACGGCGACGGCGGCGCAGGCGGCGACGTCGCGGACGTCGATCATCGCGACCCGCCGGCCGGCGGTGGGCGCGGGCACCACGCCGCCGTGCGCGACACCCTCGGCGACCATCAGCAGATTGGCCATGAAGAAGGCCGGCCGCAGCAGCACGGCGGGCGCGCCGGACTTGCGCAGGTGATTTTCGATCTCGCCGTGCCAGCGGTAGACGGGCAGGGCGGAGGCGGGATCGGCGTGCATCGCCGAGAGCTTCACGATCCGCTCGACGCCGGCCGCGGCCGCGGCGTCGATCACCGCGGTCTCGCGGGCGACCTTCTCGGGACCGTCGGCCGCGCAGACGTAGACGCGATCCACCTGGGACATGTCTTCGAGGGCGGTGTGAACCTCGGCTCCACGCTCGCGCAATTCACGGACGAGGTGGACGCCGACTCTTCCGGTCGAGCCGGTGACGAGGACGCGGGTCATGGGATTACCTCCGGTGGAATGTTGTGGCCGATGTGGAAGAAGTTGCCGGGATCCCACAGCCGCTTGAGGCGGGCCAGGCGGGCGTAGTTGGCCGGGGTGAAGGCGGAACGGGTCCGCGACGGATCGGTGAGCAGGGTGAGGAACGAGCCGCCGGTGGCGTGCGGTCGCAGCCGCGCGAACAGGCGGTCGAGGGCCCCGGCGCCGGCGGGATCGGGTGCGACGGCCATGACGGAGTACGGCACGTCGCGGTGGCCGGCCGGGCCGGCGTCCGGTCCGGGCCGGGCCATCGCGCCGCCCCAGTGCCGCAGCTCGACGAATCCGAGTGAGGAGTCCGGGGCGGCGATCGTCTCCAGCAGGTCGCCGGGCAGGGTGCGGAAGAATTCGATCTCCTGGCGGATCGCCATGGGCGGCGCGTCCGGGCCGTTGGTGGCCTCGCTGGCGTCGGGGAACGAGCGCATGCCGTACGCGTCGTGCAGCGGCGGGCCGGCCGCCTCGAGCAGCGGGGCGAGCACCCGGCGGCCGTCGTCTCCGACATGGAAAGCCCTGATCGCCAGGAGGCGGCGTCCACTCGACGGCTCGCGGAGCAGCAGGACGGCCGTGTTCATGGCCTCGGGCTCGGTGGGGGCCCACTCCCGATAGGCGGCGAGCGCCCGCGGCGCGCGGTCGGCCGGATAGAAGGACATGCCGGAGAACACGCGCCGCACGGGATAGAGGCGGAACTCCAGCGACGTGACGACGCCGAAGTTGCCGCCGCCGCCGCGCAGCGCCCAGAACAGATCAGGGTGCTGATCGGCCGACACGGTCAGGGCGGTCCCGTCGGCGGTGACGACGTCCGCGGAGACGACGCTGTCGGCGGCGAAGCCGAACGTCCGTGACAGCCACGACTGGCCGCCGCCGAGCGTGTAGCCGGTGACCCCGACGGTGCCGCAGCGGCCGGCCAGCCCGGCCAGACCGAAGCGGGCGGCGGCCCGGTTGACGCCGGCCCACAGCGCGCCCGGCCCGACGCGGGCGACCCGCCGCGCCGGGTCGATCGCGACGCTGTCGAGCGCGGTCGTCTTCAGCAGCAGCCCACCGTCGGCGGGGGCGAGGGTGCCGTGGCCGGTGGCCTGCACGGCGAACGGCAGAGCGCGCTCCCGGGCGGTCAGCACCGCCTTGCGGACGTCGTCCGGGCGGGCGGCGGCCACGATGAGGGCCGGCCGCGACTCGAAGGCCCGCTGCCAGCCGGCCCGGTGCGCGTCGTAGCCGGCGTCGCCCGGCCGGAACACCGGGCCGCTTTCGATGAAGGTGGTCATGCGGCCGAAGCTATGCAGGGGGCGGCCCGGGACGGATGCTGTGGGGATGTGGTCCGGATGTGTCGTGCGGGTGCTCGGCACGGCCGGTGTGCGTTCGGCGCCCCGGCTGGAACGCAAGGCGCGCGAACTGCTGACCATCCTGACCGTCCACGCGCCGTCGGCGGTGACCCTCGGCGAGCTCGCCCGGCTGCTCTGGGACGATCCGCCGCCCTCGGCCGTGAAGACGCTGCGCGCCCACCTCTCCCGCATCCGCACCGCCCTGGCCGGCCACGGTGTCGATCGGATCGGGCGTGACGGCTACCGTCTGGCCGTTCCGCCCGAGCACACCGACGTCGGCCTGGTCGCGGCCGCCCGGGCCCGGGCCCGCCGTCTGCTGGCCGACGGACGCCCGGACAGCGCGGCCGCCGTGCTGGCCGAGGCGCGCGAGCTGTGGCGCGGCGATCCCGAGCTGCCGGACACGGTCGCGGCGGCGGCCCTGCGGCAGGGCTGGCGGCAGGAGCGGCGCCTGCTCGTCCAGGAACATCTCGGCTGCCTTGCGGCCGGCGCCGACCCGGGCTCGGCCCTGGGCGAGCTGGAGCGGCTGACCGCCGCCGACCCGCTCGACGAGCCATTGTGGACGCTGTACGTGCGCGCCCTGAACCGGGCCGGACGGCCCACCGAGGCGCTGCGGGCGGCCGCCACCGCCCGCGCCGCGCTGGTGGAGGTCGGCCTTGACCCGCCGGCCGCGTTGAGCGCCGCCCAGACCGAGGTGCTGCGGCCCGAAGTGCTGCGGCCGGCCACGACCGCCTCGGTCCGCTACGCCACCGACGGAACCGGCTCGACCGCGTACACCCGGCTGTCGGACCGCGGTCACGACCTGGTCGTGCTCAACCCGGCGATGCTCACCATCGACGGCCTGCTCGACGGGGCGTACGCCCGCAGCGCCCTGACCGCGCTCGCCGAGCACGCCGCCGTGCTCTGCCTGGACCGGCGCGGCATCGGCCTCTCCGATCCGCTCGACCCGGCGCGGCCGCCGCTGGAGCAGTGGGCCGGCGACGTACGCCGGGTCCTCGACGACGCCGCGATCGGCCGGGCCGACCTGTTCGCCAACTTCGACACCGGCCTGGTCGCGCTGGAGTTCGCCGCCCGCCATCCCGACCGCGTACGCCGCCTGGTCCTGGCCCAGTGCTTCCCGCGCTACACGAGGAGCGACGACTATCCGTACGGCCTGGACCGCCGCACCACCGAGACCCTGATCCGCGACACCGTCTCACCCGGCAGGGGCATGGACTCGGTCGCGCAGGCCGCACCGAGCGTCGCCGCCGACGAGGCCTTCCGGCAGTGGTGGAACGGCCTGGGCCGCCGGGCCGCCGCCCCCGCGGTGGCGGCCGCGGTCCGGGCCGTGGCCACCGGCGCCGACCTGCGCCACCGCCTGCCCGAGGTGACCGCGCCGGCCCTGATCCTGCACCGCCGCAACTGCCTGAACGTCGACATCGGCCACGCCCGCTACCTGGCCGCCCACCTGCCGTCGGCCCACCTGCGGACGGCCGCCGGCACCGACGCCCTGTGGTTCACGGATTCGCCGGAGCTGAGGCAGTACGCCACCGGTTTCCTCACCGCCCGATAACAGCCGCGGTTCCGTCGGCGCGTGGATCGCTGCCCGCGTCCAGCACGTCCCCACGCAGCCGGGCCACCTGAACGTGGCCCGCGTCGTCATGAAGCCCACCGGTGGTCTCGACGGCGTACCCCTCGCCCGCGGTCTCCGGCAGTCCGGGCTCGAGCAGCAGGGTGGGCACGTCCCGGCCGATCTCCGCCGCCCCGATGACCCAGCGCGGCCGTCCCACGAGCGCGTCCAGATCACCGGCGCTCAGCACGCCGGCCGCCACCTGAGCCAGGATCCACGGCTGCGCCCGCCCACCCTGGCATCCCAGCGCCACGACGCCGTCCGGCGTGACCCCGACCGTCGGGCACAGGGTGTGCGGCGGCCGAACTCCCGGCGCTATCCGGGCCGGATGCGCGGGGTCGAGGCTGAACGACGAGCCCCGGTTGTGCAGCACGACGCCGGTGGCGGGATCGAGCAGTCCCGCCCCGAAACTGAAGAAGACACTCTGGATCAGCGTGACCGCGTTGCCGTCGGAGTCGACGGCGGCGACGGCGACGGTGTCACCGGTCGGCTTCAGCTCCGTGCGGGGATCGCCGAGTTGCGCGTCCCGTACGGCCCGCGCCCGCCAGGCGTCGTCGACCAGCGCCGCCGAGCCGACGACGCTGAGGAAGGTCGCTCCCTGCGCCGGCGGCGGCGCCGCGAACCAGGTGACCCCGGGCCGGGCGGCCCGCAAGGGCTCGAGCACTTCGGCGCGGTGGGCGGCGAAGTCGGCCGCGTCGAGCGGGCTGCCCATCATCCGCAGCCCGTCGACCAGCGGCGGCCGGTCGTAGAAGGAGCGCCAGTCCGCGGCGATGGCGGTCAAGGTCCGGGCCAGAGCCGGTTGTACGAGCTGATCGCGCACCCCATCGCGATCCAGCATCAGGGAGGACAGGCCAGGATCGGCCCGAACGGCGCCCATCCCGGCCAGGGCGGCCCGCCGCAACCCAGGACTGACGGCCACACCGTCCGCGGCGAGACCGATCGCCGGCGCCAGAAGCTCGCCCAAAGGCCGGGTGGCCCCCGCCGCGGCGACCGCGGCCCACCCGGCGACGACACCCGGCACGGTGACGGTCAGCGGCCCGGAAACCGGCATCCGGTCACCGGCCGCGCGAAGACCGTCCACATCGACCGCCTGGGCGGCCGCGCCGATGGAGAGCACGGCCCGCGGCTCCCGCCCGGCCGCCCGGACGATCGCGACGAGGTCACCCCCGGCCGAGCACTGATGAGGATAGGCAACAGCAAGCGCCGCCGCCGCGGCCAGAGCAGCGTCGAAGGCGTTGCCACCCACCGCCCGGGCCGCCTCGACCGCGGCGGAATGAGGTGCGGCAACCGCGATCCCAGGAGCGCTCATGTCCTGCCTTCCCTAGCCCGTGCTGCGTAATGTAGCCGGATCCGCGGGTGCTTCAGGAGATGCTGGAGAAGAACGCCCGTACGTCGTCGATGAAGAGTTTCGGCTCCTCGGCCGAGAGGAAGTTGCCGCCGGCCGGAAGCTCGGTCCAGTGGACGACCGGGGCGTCACGGTCGGCGAAGCGGCGAACCGTGATGTCGGTGACCCCGAGCGCGACACCCAGCGGGAAGGTGGACCGGGGCTTCGGGCTCCAGGCCTCCGGGTCGTGCGCGGCCTCCCAGTAGAGGTTGGCCGACGACCCGGCGGTGCCGGTGAACCAGTAGAGGCTGACGTTGGTGAGCAGCAGATCGATGCCGACGGAGTCCTCGGGCAGCTCGGCCGCCGGGTCGGTCCACTCCTTGAACTTCTCGGCGATCCAGGCGAGCTGGCCGGCGGGGGAGTCGTGCAGTCCGTACGCGAGGGTCTGCGGCCTTGTCGACTGAATGACGTTGAAGCCCATCTTGTCGTCGCGGAACTCCTGGAGCCGCTGGAGCCGCCCTTGCTCGGCCTCGGTGAGACCCTCGAAATCGGCCGGGTCGCCGGAGGGGAACGTGATGTGCCCGTTGACGTGGGCCCCGATGACCCGCTCGGGCGCCTGCCGCCCCATCTCGACGGCGATGGCGCCGCCACCGCCGGTGCCCTGAACCCCGTACCGCTCGTATCCCAGCCGCCGCATGACCTCGTGGAAAGCCCCAGCGATCTTCGGGGTGTTCCACCCGGCGGAGGTGAACGGCCCGGAGAAGCCGACCCCGGGCGTGCTCATGAGCACGAGGTGGAAGTCCTGCCGGAGCGCCTCGACCACGGGAAGGTAGAGAGCGAACGAGCCCGGCCAGTCATGGGCGAAGATCAGCGCAGTGGCATCCGGGTTGTCGGACCGAACGTGCGCGAAGTGCAGCGTCTGCCCCTCCACCTCGGTCAGGAACTGCGGAAGCTCGTTGAGGCGCGCTTCGGCGGCCCGCCAGTCGAACTGCCCACCCCAGTGCTCAGCGAGCCCGCGCAGGTAGTCGGCGGGCACCCCGCGCACCCACCCTTGCCCCGGAACCTCAGGCGACCACCGGGTACGAGCAAGTCGCTCACGAAGGTCAGCAACATCAGCGTCAGAGATGTCGATGCGGAAGGGCCGAATCTCACTCATTGCCAGTCTCCTCAGACAGCGGAACGGAATGTTCCGTTCCGTCTTCGACTGTACTCCCTTCACTACCGGAACGGAACACTCCGTTCCGCAAAGTTTTCTCGACGGCGCGACGTCAGCGGCGGGTCGGCCCCGCCGAAAACGGCAAGTCCGCTTGGCGTTTTGTCAGGCTGGCCGTCCGCCGCTTCGCGGGTGGCGGCCTGTGCGGTGGCGGCCTGTGCGGTGGCGGCCTGTGCGGTGGCGGCCTGTGCGGTGGCGGCCTGTGCGGTGGCGGCCTGTGCGGTGGCGGGTCGTGTAGTGGCGTCTGTGTGGTGGCGGTCGCGCGGCGGCGGCCTGTGTGGTGGCGG
>NZ_JBIAZI010000004.1:392500-561355 GCF_042899005.1 Actinoplanes sp. NPDC000266 | reverse complement strand
GGGTTGTGCGGTGCCGGTCTTGTGATGCGGGTTGTGCGGTGCCGGTCTGTGTGGTGGCGGGTTGTGCGGTGCCGGTCTTGTGATGCGGGTTGTGCGGTGCCGGTCTGTGTGGTGGCGGGTTGTGCGGTGCCGGTCTTGTGATGCGGGTTGTGCGGCGGCGGTCTGTTTGGTGGCGGGTTGTGCGGTGGCGGGTTGTGCGGTGGCGGGTTGTGCGGTGGCGGTCTGTGTGATGCGGGTTGTGCGGTGGCGGAGTGTCGGTCGTCGCGGGTCGTCGCGGGTCGTCGCGGTCGTCGCGCGTCGTCGCGGTCGATGTGGCGATGACGTGGGTGGTCGCCTGGGTCACTCCTGGGCCGGCGGGCTGGTGGAGGGTTGCGGAGCGGAACGTTCCGTTCCGGTATGCTGCGGGTATGGCGATCTCTGAGCGGGCCCGCAAGGCTGCGCTGAACGACACTGCGATTCTGGCTGCGGCCCGGGACGTCTTCATTGCGGACAAGCGGGCGCCGATCTCTGACGTTGCCGAGCGGGCCGGGGTGGGGATCAGCGCGCTGTACCGGCGGTATCCGAGCAAAGAGGAACTGCTGCGCGTTCTCTGCCACACGGGGCTCAAGACCTTCATCGCGGCGGCCGAGGAAGCCGCGGCTGAGGCGGACGGCTGGGCTGCCTTCGAGGGCTTTCTGCGTACGGTCGTCGACGCGGATGTCCACTCGCTGACCGTGCACCTGGCCGGCACCTTCACGCCGACCGAGGAGATGGACGACGACGCCGCCCGTGCCAACGACCTGGCCGCCGTGCTGTTCGACCGGGCGCGAGCTTCGCTGCGCTCCGGCTTCGCCATGGCTGACGTGACGATGCTGCTGGAGATGTGCGCGGCCGTCCGCGTCCCCGATGCCGAACGAACCAAAGAACTGCGCGAGCGCTACCTGACCGTGCTCCTCGACGGCATCCGCGCCGGCGACGACCTGCCGGGCCCCGAGCCGACCGACGAGGAACTCGGCTGGCGCTGGCGCCATTAGGGCAAAGCCGCCCGGCAAACGGGCCTTGCCGTGAGCTGCGGAATCGGCGGCCTTATGGCGGTGGCCGGGCCGCACGATGCCGGGTCGCGCGGTGGCGAGGGCGCGGTGGCGGGCTTCACGGGGCCGGGTCGCGTGATGGGCGGGTCGCGTGATGGGCGGGTCGCGTGATGGGCGGGTCGCGTGATGGGCGGGTCGCGTGATGGGCGGGTCGCGTGATGGGCGGGCCGCGTGATGGGCGCTCGGTGAGGGGGCAGTGTGTGGTGGGTGGCTGCGTCAGAAAGTGTGTTTGCCGGGGCCCGCATTCTGGGTCTTGCCGTTCGGTAGGACCACCTCGGCCTCGCAACCGGGCGGGACCGTCACCTCCAATGCCTCCTTGTTCCACTCGACGGCTATCTGGCCGTGCGGGGAGTCGTGGGTTGCCGAAACCCGGGTGACGGTGGGTGTGGGATGAGGCTGTACCCGGAAGCGGCGCCACGTCGGGGTCAAACGCTGTAGGCCGGCCGTGTATCGGTGCAGGAAGCTGATCACGGCGCCCTTCGAGTAGTGGTTCAAGGAGTCGTGCGGGGTGCCGTCGGCGTCTATGCCGTCCCAGCGTTCCCACATGGTTGTGGCGCCTCTGTCGATCATGGTTAGCCAGGATGGTTCGGTGTTCTGGAAGAGCAGGTCGTACGCGAGGTCGGCGTGGCCGTGTGTGGCCAGGGCCGGCAAGAGGTTCGGGGTGGCCAGGAAGCCGGTGGCCAAGTGGGTGCCGTTCTCGCGGATCAGGGTGGCCAGACGGTCGGCCGTGGACTGTCGTCGGGGCTCGGGAATCAGGTCGAACGTCAATGCGCGTACCAAATTGGCCTGGGTCTCCGGAATGACAGCGGTGCGCCAAGCGTGGCGGGCCGCGTGGCTCAGCTCTTGGTAGCGGGTCCGTTCTTCGTCGTGGCCGAGCAGGGCGGCTGTCCGGGCGGCGATCCCGTAGGTGTGCGCCTGGTAGGCGATCGCCACGTCCGACTTGTCGGTGGTGGCGAAGGCCGCGAAGTCGGTGATGTCCTCGCCGGGGACCAGCCACTCGCCCCAGTGGAAACGGGTGGCCGGGTTCGTGTTTTCGACGAAGGTCAGCCAGCGGGTCATCGCCGGCCACATCTCGGCCAGCAGGCGGAGGTCGCCGTACTCCTGGTAGATCTCCCACGGGACCAGCACGATCGCGTCGCCCCAGCCGGCCGAGCCGTTGAGGTCGGCCAGGAAGCCGGACTTCTCGGCGGGTGGCATGGGGGCCATGTTGCCGATCACGCCGTTGTCCCACTGGCCGGCCGCCAGGTCGCGCAGCCACTTCGTGGTGAAGCCGGCCACGTCGTACAGGAAGGTCGCGGTCGGGCTGAAGATCTGCCAGTCGCCGGTCCAGCCGGCGCGTTCGCGGGTCGGGCAGTCGGTGGGGATGTCGCAGGCGTTGCCGAGGAAACCGCGCTCGGCGGCGGCGTGCAGCAGGTTGAGGCGCTCGTCGTCGCAGTGGAAGGTGCCGGTCCGGCGCAGAGCGGTGTGTACGACCACACCGGTCACCTCGCCGACGTCGCCGGTGACCTGGACGTAGCGGAAACCGTGGGTGGTGAAGCGGGGCTCGAAGACGCCCGCGTCGCCGGTCCTGATGGTGTCGACCTGGCCTGCGGTCAGCTCCCGGTCGATGAACGGCACGTCGGGCGGGCGAAGGTGATCGGTGGTGACATTGCCGTCGGGGCCGAGCGCCTCGGCGTGGGTCAGGGTCACGTCGGCGCCGGGTGGGACGGTGAGACGTACCCGGCCGTTGATGTTCTCGCCGAGGTCGAAAACGCCGTTCGGGAGGCGGGACGGGCGGATCTCGCGGATGGCGCGCACGGGCGGGGAAGGCGAGGCGACGAGGTGGCCGAAGCCGTGGTCGTACGGCACGACCGGCGTCCACTGTGGTGAGAAGGCCCGCCGGTCCTCGGTCTGGCCCTCGATGAGGTCGGCCATGAGGATCGGCGAGCGGGCGCTCAGCCACCCCGGCCCGGTGCCGAGGATCGTGGTGCGGCCGTCCGGATGATCGACGTGCAGCTGGGCGAGCAGCGCCGTCCGGTCGCCGAACTGGTCACGCGAGCGCGGCATGCCGACCTGCCCGCGATACCAGCCGTCGGCCAGCAGCGCCCCGGCATCGTTGCGGCCGGTCCGCACCAGCCCCGTGACGTCGTAGGCCTGCACCTGCGTGCGCCGCCCGTACTCGGTGAAGCCCGGCGTCAGCTCCAGATCCCCGACCCGAAGACCATTCAAAGTCAACTCATAGATCCCGTACGCTGTCGCGTAGAGCCGCGCGGCGACAACCGCCCCTTCCACATCCCAATGGCCGCGCAGAAGATAGGCGGGCCGCCAATCGTCGCCCGTCGCAGGGGGTGGCCCGGGTTGGGTCTCGCTCTGCGGTGCGGGCGATGCGGGCGGCGCGGGTCGCGATGCGGGCGGTGCAGGCGATGGCGCGGGCGGTGCGGGCGACGGCGCGGGCGGTGCGGGCGGTGCGGGCGACGGCGCGGGTGGTGCGGGCGACGGTGCGGGCGGTGCGGGCGACGGCGCGGGCGGTGCGAGGTGGGTCTCGTCCGGGCCTATCCACTTCGCGTGCCAATCGGTGGGGTCGAGTAGGCCGGCCTCAAGTTCGGTCGGGGTGGACCATGGGGTCACGCCGTGTTCGGTCCAGACCCGCACCTGCACCTGGCGGCGTTCGCGGGAAGCCAGGTCGCGGCCGGGCCACGGGACGAGGACGTTGTCGTGGGATTCGACGCGGCCGGTGGTGGTTCCGTCGTCCAGGCGCAGCTCGTAGGCGATCTGGTCGGCCGGGGGCTGCCACGACAGCCGGGGGCGGCGCTCGCCGAGGCCGAAAGGCTGGTCCAGATGCTCCACACGGACGCGCATGGCCCATCCGACCACCGGCGCGGCCCGAGCGGAACCCGCGGTGCGGAATACCAGCGATCGCTGTCACGGGGTGGGGCGTTCGACGACCATCTCGTTCGGGCCGGGCTCGCGCGGGGAACGCCTGACGGCCCGGCGGGCCCGCGCCCGGGTTCGGAGCATGTCGGCGCCGAAGATCACGGCGAGCAGGACCGCGAACGCCACCAGGCCGACCGGGTCGGCCATGCGGGTGACGGACGTGTGGACCGGCGGGTGGTCGTGGCTCACGAAGCCCGGGATCGAGGGCAGCACAGAGAAGATCACCGCGGCGGTCAGCAGGGCGCTGACTGCCGAGGCGAGCAGCGCCGGGCGGACACGGCGGTACAGCACGGCCGTGACGACGCCGGCCGCGACGCTGCTGATCAAGCCGGCGAGGACGTTGGTCGCGAGGGCGGGGGCGGCCGGCACGAGCGCCGTCCACAGCGCGGCGGCGAACCCGGCGAGACCAGCGGCACGGAAGGCCATGGGGAGACGTTAACCCCGCGGGCCGGCCCGCATGAGGCCGTCCAGACCACCGGGCAGGGTCGCGGCCAGGTCGGGGGTGAAGGCGGCGTCGATCAGGACGAAGGCCACGCGGGCCACTGTGGAGCCCCGGTTGGCCCAGGCGTGGTCGGTACCGCGCTGGACGACCACGTCGCCCGGGTGGAGGGTCACCTCCGAGTCGTCGAGGATCAGGGTGATCTCGCCCTCGAGGACTATGCCGTAGTCGACCGACGCCGTGCGGTGGACGGGGGACTGGAGGCCGCGCTCGTCCAGGTGGCCGGGGCGGAACTCGTTGACGCGGAGGCGGGTGCCCAGCGGCGGGGGCGGTACGGCCAGTGGGCCGGTGGTGGGCTCGTCCTCCGTCGCGGTCAGCGGGGCCGGGGCGCCTGCCGTACTCCAGATCTCGTGGAAACTGACGCCGTCGGCGGGGAGATCGCGGCTGACCGGAACGGGGCCGTCGGACAGCACGACGGAGACGCCGTCCGGAGTGTGGCCGGTGACGACGCGGCGCGGGGCGGGGGCCGTCATGCGTGGCACGCGATCGGGCCGCCGTGGAAGGCCACCATGTCGGGCCAGACCGACGGGACGGTCAGCCGGGTGTCGATGGGGTTGCCGGCCAGCTCCGAGTACGCGCGGTGCAGGTTGCCCACGAAACGTTCGGTCTCGGCCCAGGTCTGGTACGGGTTGTCGCGGTGCTTACGGGCGGCCGCCAAGGGGGACAGGCCTTCCTTGTACGAGTCGGCGGCCACCTCCGCCACGTAAGCCACGTACGCGTCCATCTTGTCGAGCAGGTCGGGCACCTCGTCACCCCGGCGAACGGGACCGTGGCCGGGCACCAGGATCTCCGGGGCGAAGGCGCGCATCTGGGCGATCGCCCGGCGGAAGCCGGACACCGAGCCCTCCAGCAGGAACGGCTGGCCGCCGGCGAAGGCCAGGTCGCCCGAGAACAGGACGCGCTGGGTGGGCAGCCAGACCAGCACGTCGTTGCTGGTGTGGGCGCGGCCCGCGTGGACCAGCTCGACCGGGAAGTCGCTCAGGTGCAGGGTGAGGCGGTCGGCGAAGGTCAGCTCCGGCGGGCGCAGCGTCAGGTGGCCGTAGTCGGGCTCGCTGATCACCTTCGTCGCTTCCAGGCCGGCTGCCAGCACCTCCTCGCGGCACTTGTCGTGGCCGATCACCGTCGTCTCGGCCGGCAGGAAGCCGTTGCCGTACGTGTGGTCGGGATGGTGGTGGGTGTTGACCAGCGCCTTGGGCGCGCCCCGGGACACCCGGGCCACCTCGGCCAGGACGGCCCGGTTGCGGCGCTCGGTCGAGGTGGTGTCGACCAGCACCGCCGCGCCGGCGCCGTCGACCACCACGCCGGTGTTGTTGACCATCCAGCCGCCGTCGGGCTGGACGTAGGCGTAGAGGCCCGCGCCGAGCTCGTCGACGTACGGCTTGCCTTCGCTCCAGGTCACCGGTCCTCCAGGTGTCGAGCAGGTTTCCACCGACTATGCCTTTGAAGACAATCGGCGGGGCATCGGCGTTGCACATCCGAGGCATCTCGGTTCGGCATGTTCCCCATACCCGCGAGGGATGTTTGACTTCGAACGTGTTAGGGCCACCCCTGTTGCTCACCCTGGCCCTGCTCGCCGCGTTCGGGCCGATCGCTACCGACCTCTACCTGCCCGGCTTCCCGGCCATGGCCCAGGATCTCGGCGCCGACGCCAGCGGCATCCAGCTGACCCTGACCGCGTTCCTGGCCGGCCTGGCCGTCGGGCAGCTGGTCACCGGCCCGGTCTCCGACCGCTACGGCCGCCGCCGGCCGCTGCTGGTCAGCGCCGCCGTCTGCGTGCTGGCCGGTGTCGTCGCCGCCACCGCCCCCAGCCTGGCCGTTCTGGTCGTGGCCCGGCTCGTGCAGGGCTTCACCGGCGCCGGCGGCCTGGTCATCGGCCGGGCGATCATCGCCGATCTGACCACCGGCCGGGCCGCCGCGCGGGCCACGACCCTGATGATGACCGTCGGCGGGGTCGCCCCGGTGCTGGCGCCGCTGATCGGTGGCCTGCTGGCCGATCCGGTCGGCTGGCGCGGCATGCTCTGGACGGTGGCCGGGCTGTGCGCGTTGATGCTGATCGCGGTGGCGGTCAACGTGCCCGAGACGCGTTCGGCGTCGGCGCGCGGGCAGCAGGGATCGCTCAGGAACGCCGGCTACTGGGCCGACACCGCGGTCTTCGCGTTCTCCTTCGCGAGCATGATGGCGTACATCTCGGCCTCGCCTTTTCTCTATCAGCGGGTGGTGGGTCTCTCCGAGGTGGCGTACGGCGTCGCGTTCGGCGTCAACGCCGTCGGCTTGATCAGCGCCGGCCTGATCGCGAGCCGCCTCGACCCGCGGCGGGTCGTCGCGGGGGCGCTGACCCTGGAAGTGACGGCGACGCTGACCTTCCTGATCCTGGTGATCGCCGACAGCCCCACGTGGGCGTACCCCATCCCGATCTTCTTCGCGGTCTCGGCGCACGGCGGCGTGATGGGCCCGTCGGCCGCGCTGGCCATGGGTCACGTGCGGTCGGTGGCCGGGCGGGCGAGCGCTGTTCTCGGTTTCAGCCAGTTCGGCCTGGGCGCGCTGGTCGCCCCGCTCGTCGGACTCGGCGGGGAGGACAGCGGGATCGCCCCGGCCGTGGTGATGGCCTCGGCCGCGCTCGTGGCGAGCGCGGCCGCGTTCACAGGATATCGACGGCTACGTCGTGCAGCAGGTGGCGCAGCCAGACCCCGGCCGGGTCGGCCGCGTGCCGCGGATGCCAGTGCGCCGCCTCCGTGATGCTCACGGTGCCGAGCGGGGTCGAGGCGATGACCAGGTCGAGCATGTCGAGGCAGCGGTGGGCCATGCGGGCCGGCACGAAGGCGCACATGCCCGTGCCGGCCACCGCGAACGGCAGCGTGAGCAGGCTGGTCACCTGCACCAGCACGGTGCGGTCGGCCAGGCCCTTGGCCTCGAGCTCGACCTCGAGCGGGCGGCGGTGCTCGCCGGCCGAGAGGAACTCGGCCACCGCGTGCGGCATCGAGCGGAGGTCGTCCAGGGTGAGCGCGCCGTCCTTCAGGAAAGGGTTGGTGCGGGCGACCACGCACGCCAGCTCGTCGGTGAAGACCGCCTGGGTACGCCCCGGCAGGTCGAAGCCGAGCGGCACCACCACCAGGTCGCGGCGCAGCAGCTGCACCTCGAACTGCTCGCGTGATTCCGGCACGCTGTCGAAGTTCATCGAGCAGCCCGGCGCCTGCTCGCGCAGCAGGCGCATGAGCGGCTCGGCGAGCACGGTCATCGCGTATTCGCTCATGCTCACGTCGAAGCGTTTGCCGCTGGTGGCCGGGTCGAACTCGCGGTGGTTGCCGAGCAGGCTCTCGGCCGCCTCGACGGCCGCGGCCACGGCCGGCCGCAGTCGTACGGCGAACGGGGTCAGCTCGTACTCCCGGCCCGTCCGGGTCAGCAACTCGTCGTCGAAATGCTTGCGCAGCCGGGCCAGCGCGCCGCTCATCGCGGACTGGCTCATCGTCATGCGGGCGCCGGCGTGGGTGAGGTTCCGCTCCTCCAGCAGCGCGTGCAGCGAGAGCAGAAGATTGGCGTCGACGTCACGCAGTCCCTCGGGCACGTCGTTGATGTTAGGCCGCTGGCCTGCGAAAGTAAGCCCGTGACCCTGGGTGGCACCGATCTGAACCTGCTGCTGTCGCTGAAGGTCCTGCTCGAGGAGGGCAACGTGACCCGGGCCGGGCAGCGGCTGGCGCTCGGCCAGCCGGCGATGAGCACCGCCCTGGCCCGGCTGCGGCGCAAGTTCAACGACGAGCTGCTGACCCGCAGCGGCCGCGACTACGAGCTGACCCCGTTCGCGGTCGAGCTGCTGCCCGAGGTGCAGCACGCGCTGCGGCTGATCGGCACGGCGCTGCGCGTCGAGGACGAGTTCGACCCGGCGTCCAGCGGGCGCACGTTCCGGCTGGCGATGAGCGACTACGCGATCGCCGTGGTGCACGAGACGCTGCTGGCCCGGGTGACCGAGCTGGCGCCCGGGGTGAGCCTGAGCATCGACCACATGCGGCCGGACGCGCGCACCTCCGAGCGCACGATGCTCAAGTACGACGCGGTGATCGCGCCGCTGGGCCTCGGCTTTCCCGGCGAGTCACGGCCGTTGTGGCGCGACCGCTTCGTCTGCCTGGTCGACGCCCGGCATCCGCGGCTGACCGGCACGGGGCTGACGCTGGAGGATCTGGCCGATCTGCCGCACGCGGTGGCCGGCTTCGGGCCGGCCGTGCTCACCCCGGTCGACCGGATCTTCGGCGAGCTGGGCATGGAGAGAAGGATCGAGGCGACCGTACGGGGCTGGCTTCCGCTCCCGTTCGTCATCGAGGGCACCGACCTGGTGGCCGTGGTTCCCGAGCGCCAGGCCCGGCTGCACACGGCCACCGGCAAGCTGGTGGTGGTGGAGCCGCCGTTCGGGCATGTGCCGCTGGCCGAGGGCTACTGGTTCGCCCGTGACCGGCTGGGCGACCCGGCCCATCAGTGGCTGTTCGCCCGGCTCGACGAGGTGGGCGAGGTGCTCGCGCCCGACAACCCGTAGCCGGGGAAGATCCGGCCGGGGTCCCACTTGTCCCGCAGGAGGGCCAGCCGCCGGGCGTTCTCGCCGGCGAGGAACGGGATCGGCCGGCTCAGGTCGCTGTCGCCCAGATACTGCCCGGCGCTGACCGGGTCGAGGCCGGCCATGGCGTCGCGCTGCCAGCCGCTGAAGAGGGCGTCGTCGGCCGGGGATTCCCACAGCACATAGCTGGCCAGGTAGATCTCCGACTGCAACGAGAACGCCATGTCCGGCAGGGTGCGCAGCGGCGCCATGCTGAACCAGATGGTGAACGACTTCTCGTTCGGCAGCGTGGTGAACACGCGTCGCATGGCCGGAACGACCTCGTCAGGTGGCCCCGAGAGCCAGGCGTTGTCGACCGCCCAGCGATGTCCCGGGGGGTTGTCGGCCAGCTGGCGGGCGCGTTCGTGTTCGAGCGTCGTCGGCTGCGCGTCGATCACCATCAGCGCGCGTGGCAACGCGGGATTCCCCCGGAACGGCGCCAGGGCAACGGCGGCCTCCGTCGCCGTCGAGACCAGGGCTACCGCCGTCACGAGAAGGGCCGGCACACCCTCGACCGTCTTGGTGAGCGCGACGATCTCGACCGAGGGCGCGACCGAGGAGTGCATGCCCTGCAACCAGGTCATCACTTCGTCAAAATCTTCGAGCCGGTACGCCTGTACGGTGTGAGCGACGTACGCGGGAGCAGCAATGGTCCTCAAGTGGAACCGCGTCACCACCCCGAAGAACCCCGGCCCGGCCCCTCGCGCCGCCCAGAACAGATCCTCGTTGACGGACGGCGACGCGTGGACCAGCGACCCGTCCGCGGTGACCACGTCGACGCCCTCGATGTATTCGGCGGCCCATCCCCAGCCCCGCGCGTTCCACCCCTGACCGCCCTGCAGCAGGAAGCCGCCCAGCCCCACCGTCGGGCAATGCCCGCCCGGGAAGAACCGACCGCGCGCGGCCAGGAACGGCGCCAGCTCACTGCCGCCCTGAATCGAGGGCGAGACCTTCACAACCCCATCGCCGTACGTCATCTCGCGCATCCCGCCGAGATCGACCACCACCGCCTCGTCGCGCAGGGACCACTGCGCCCAGCTGTGCCCGCCCGACCGGACCACCACCTGCCACCCGCGCTCCCGTGCCAGCCGTACGGCCCCGATCACGTCCTGCTCGGTCGACGCTGGCACGATGGCCGCCGGCCGCCGCGCGGGCAGCCGTCGGTTGAAGATCCGATCGACCCGGGCCTGTTCATAGCCCGGGTCCCCCTCGAAAACCGTCATGCCGGAGCGCAGAGCGCGTGCAGCGTCTGCCCCATCACCCGCCCGGGGTCGGCTCCCGGCGTCTCCGGGTGCATCTCCCACTCGGCCAGCTGCAGGCTGTTGTCCAGCACCATCTTCACGCGCGGGAACCGCCGCTCCCAGAACCCGCGCAGGGCCGCGTCGAAGTCGGCGCCGCTGGTCAGCATCTCGGCCAGCACCACCGCGTCCTCCGCGCACATGGCCGCGCCCTGCGCGATCAGCGGCGGGCAGGCGTGCGCGGCGTCGCCGATGATGATGCTCCGACCCCGGTACCAGGGCTCGGAGACCAGGATCGACTCGATGTACTGGTAGTTGACCAGCGCGTCGTCCGGGAGCCCGTCGCGCACTTGGCCCCACGTTCCGCCGTACCCCCGGCCATGGTCTTTGAAGGTCCTGCCGTTGACCTTCTCGCCCACATAGGACTGATCCAGCTCGCCCTCGAGGAGGAACGCGTAGCAGAGGTCCTTGGAGATCGGCGTATATCCGGCCTTGTACTTCGGGCCGCCGTAGTAGAGCTCGGAGCACTCCATCTCGGCCGGCCGTGCCCCGACCACGCGCCAGATTCCCATGCCCGTGCGCCGCGGCCGGGCGTCGATGCCGATCAGCGACCGCACCTTCGAATGGATGCCGTCCGCGCCGACGAGCAGGTCGAAGCGTTCGGCCGAGCCGTCCGACAGCGTCGCCGTCACCCCGTCGCCGTGGTCCTCGATCCCGGTGACCGTAGTGCCCAGCCGCACGTCGACGCCCGCCTTGACGACGGCGTTCGTCAGGACCTCGGCGACGTCCGACCGCAGCGCGCCCATGGTCGGCGGCACGTCCGGCCCGCCCATCGGCGGTGTCGGGATCTCCATGATCAAATTCCCGTCGGCCGTACGCATCCGCAGGTTGCCGAAGCAGTGCCCGCGCTCCGCGATCTCGTCGAAGACGCCCACCTGGGCGAACGCCTTGAGCGCGTTGCCCTGCAGGGTGATCCCGTGCCCGGCGCCGCCCCACTTCCCGCGCAGCTCGGCCAGGACGACGGACACGCCCCGCTGGGCCAGGGCGAGGGCGAGAACGCTGCCGGTGATGCCGCCGCCGACGACGAGGACGCGACTGGTCATGAGGTCTCCTTCAGCTGCGATTGCGGTGCGCGGGCGCCGGTGATCCAGCCGACGATGTGGTCGTTGTCCGTCTCGTCGAGCCGGACGTCGGCGACCTTCGCCCCGCGGTTGAGGATCGTCACCCGGTCGGCCACCTCGTGGCAGAGCGGGAGATTGTGGGTGACCAGCACGACCGCCACGCCCTGCCCGGCCATCCGCCGGATCAGGGCTTCGACCTGCCTGGTCTGTTCGTAGCCGAGGGCGGCGGTCGGCTCGTCGAGCAGCAGCACGCCGTTGCCGTCGCCGCTGACCCGGATCGCGCTGCGGGCCAGCGCCACCACCTGCCGCTGCCCGCCCGAGAGCATCTCGACGGGCCGGGTCATCGGGGCCGTACGGACGCCGAGCCGGTCGAGTTCGGCCTCGGAGCGGCGGCGCATCGCCTTGTGGTCGACGAAGCCGAGCCAGCCCAGCGGCCCGCGCCGCAGGATCTCCCGGCCGATGTTGAGGTTGGTCGAGATGTCCTGCGCGTCGACCAGGGCCAGGTCCTGATAGACCATCTGGACGCCGGCCGCGGCGGCGTCGCTGGGCTGGTGGAAGTCGACCGGGCGGCCG
Organism: Actinoplanes sp. NPDC000266; assembly: GCF_042899005.1. NCBI lineage: Bacteria > Bacillati > Actinomycetota > Actinomycetes > Micromonosporales > Micromonosporaceae > Actinoplanes > Actinoplanes sp. NPDC000266. Next base: position 549,362 of record NZ_JBIAZI010000004.1, on the reverse strand, counting down.
TGCACCTCGATCGTGCCCGCGGTGGGCCGGTGGGCGCCGGACATGATTTTGAGGAGGGTGGACTTGCCGGCGCCGTTGTCGCCGAGCAGCCCGACCACCTCGCCCGGTTCCACGTGGAAGTCGATGCCGGCCAGCGCGCGCACGTAGCCGTAGTGCATCTCGATGCCGCTGAGCCTCAAGGCGGAAGGCATGTCACACGCTCCGGTTGTGCACGGACAGGTTGGCGACCGACATCAGTCTGTTGGAGACCCCGCGCTGGATCACCCGTTCGAGGCCGAGCGAGGCGAGCAGCAGCAGACCGGTCACGACGGTGGCCCAGTAGGGCTGGATGCCGCGGATGGTCAGGCCGTTGGCGATGGTGGCCAGGATCAGGGCGCCGACCAGCACCCGCGGCAGCGAGCCGCGGCCGCCGGTGAGCGCGACCCCGGCCAGGGCGACCGCGGTCAGCGCGCTGAAGATGATGCCGGGGCTGGCCTCCGGGGTGGCCTCGGTGGTCACGGCCGTGGTGACCAGGCCGCCGAGCGCGGCGCACAGTCCGGACAGGACGAAGCCGAGCACCCGGTAACGGTTCGCGTGGATGCCGGAGCGGCGGACCGCCTCGCTGTTGCCGCCGACCGCCATCAGGCGGATGCCGTCCCGCGTCCGGGTCAGGAAGAGCGTGCCGACGAGGAAGAGCGCCGCCACGATGTAGACCGGGGCCGGGACCCCGAAGTAGCGCGCGGTGCCCATGAACTGCAGCTCGCGCAGGCCGGGGAAGGTGTAGCCGCCGGCGATCACCGCGGCCAGGCCGGACAGCGCGGACAGGCTGCCGATGGTGACGATGATCGGGTTGAAGCCGCGCAGCGCGATCAGCCCGTTGACCAGGCCGACCAGCACACCGCCGGCCAGACCGGCGGCGAGCGAGAGCCACACCGGCTGCCCGTGCGTCATCAGCCAGCCGGTGACGCAGGCGGCGAACGCGGCCGTGCCGGGCAGCGACAGGTCGAGCACCCCGGTCATCACGCCGAAGCCGACGCCCGCCGCGAAGATCGCCGTCAGGGCGGCCGCGTTCGCGACCAGCATGGCGTTGTCGAGGGTGGCGAAGTACGGCGCGCACCAGAACGAGAAGACCAGAATGATCACGGCCCAGAGGACGAAGATGCCGCGGTCGCGGGCGAAGACCAGCACGGACACGGCCCGGGGCATGTCACGGCCGGCGGGCACCGCGGTCTCGGTGACGGGTAACGGCTGTGCGGACACGGCCACGTCAGCTCCCGGCCTTCTCGACCTTTTGCGGCACGGTGAGCTGCACGCCGGCCGCCGACGGGTCGCCCATCATCTTCGTCAGGGTGTCGAACGACTGCGCCATGTCCGCGTCGAACTGGAGCACGACCGAGGCGTAGATCTTGCCGTCCTTGACCAGCCCGAGCACCTCGTCGTTGCCGCCGGCCTCGGTGAGGCAGGACAGTTGTTTGCCGGCCGCGTCGAACGCGCCGAGCGAGCCCAGCGCCGACTCGTCGTTCGCGCCGAGCACCGCCTTGACGTTCGGGTGGCCCTGCAACGCGCCGCTCACGCCGGTCTGCGTGGCGGCCCGGTCGGTGGTGGTCACGGTCTGCACGATGGTGGCGCCGGGCGCGGTCGCCTTCAGCGCCTCCTTCGCCGCGCTCTCCAGCTCCTCCTTGCCGGCGACGCCGGCCGCGTTGTTGACGTCGAAGACCTCGGCCTTGCCGCCGAGCTTCTCGTTGATGCAGTTGCCGAGCTCCTGGCCGATCGCCTGGCCCTGCGCCTTGTAGTCGATCGAGGAGAACGAGAGGCCGGCCTCCGGGGCGGCGAGCCCGTAGTCGGACGGCACCCCGTTGAGGATCATCGGGACCTTCTTGCTCTGCGCGGTCTTGACCAGTGCGGACAGCGAGGCGGGCTGGTTCGCGATCACCCAGGCGCCGCCGGCGCGGCCGGTCTCGATCACGCTCTGCAGCTGCTGGAGCTGCTTCTGCGGGTCCTGGTTCGGGTCCTGGACGATGACCTCGTACCCCTTGCTCCTGCCGTATCCGGTGACGCCCTCGGAGAGCCCCTTCATCGCCGGGATCTTGAGGGCCAAGGGGGAGAAGACGACGGTCTTGTTCGCTTCGGCGGAAGCTCCGGTGGCGGGCTGGGTGTCGCCCGAGCAAGCGGCGGCGGCGAAGGTGAGGCACCCGGCCGCGACGAGGGCAACGGCCGATCTCTGAGCTGGTGTCACGGCATCTCCTCGGGAGGGCGTGTGTCGTTCGCCACAGAAGAGCACGGCCGCGAGGGCCACTGGAACCTCGCGATACACATGGCTGCCATCAGCCCGAAACATGCCTGGCATTGCCGTGCGCGCTTTCTCGGTGACCGGGGTCCGCACCTAGCGTGAGGAAACCACCCGAACCACGAGGAGCCTCGCCATGGCCTACGTCGTCAGCGCCACCTGGACCGCCCAGCCCGGCAAGGAGGGCGTCGTCCTCGACGCGATCGAGAAGCTGACCCCGCCGTCGCGCCAGGAGCCCGGCAACCTCTACTACCAGGCCTACCAGGACCCGGCCGAGCCCACGGTGTTCCGGCTCTTCGAGGTCTACACCGACGAGGACGCCTACGCGGCACACGGCGCCTCCGAGCACTTCGCCGAATACGGCCACGGCCAGGCGATCCCGGTGCTCGCCCAGCGTGAGCGCGCCTTCTACACCACGATCGGCTGACCGCAATGCAGCTCGCCGCCTTCCGCCGGACGGCCGACCCGGCCGGCACCCGCCGTACCGGGCTGGTCGTGGGCGACCGCTCGGCCTGGTGGCTGCACGCCTTCCCGGACGGCACCGACCTGATCGCGCTGCTCGCGGCCGACCCGGCCGAGCGGGAGGCGGCGGCCGACGCGGCCGCCCGCTCCGACGGGCTCGGCCCGGACGACGTCGTGCTGCTGCCGCCGGTCTACCCGGTCGCGATGCGGGACTTCCTGACCTTCGAGTCGCACGTCGAGGGCGTCGGCAAGGGCATGCAGGGTGCGCCGAAGGTGCCCGACGAGTGGTACGCCGCGCCGTCGTTCCTGTTCATGGCGCCGCACGCGGTCACCGGCCCGTACGACGACGTGGCCATGCCGCCCGACACCGACCGGCTCGACTTCGAGCTGGAGCTGGCCGCGGTGATCTGCCACGACGTCCGCAACGTGACGCCGGAGCAGGCCCGCGCGGCGATCGGCGGCTATCTGGTGATGAACGACTGGTCGGCCCGCGACGTGCAGGGCCGCGAGATGAAGCTCGGCCTGGGCCCGTCCAAGGGCAAGGACTTCGCGACCACGATCGGCCCGTGGGTGGTCACCGCCGACGAGCTGGACGACTGCCGCGACGCCGACGGCTTCCTCGACCTCGAGATGACGGTCAAGGTCAATGACGTACGGGTCGGCCGCGACCGCTCCGCGCACATGGGCTGGTCGTTCGAGCATCTCGTGTCGTACGCGTCCCGGGCCTCCTGGGTCAAAGCGGGCGAGGTCCTGGCCTCGGGCACCTGCGGCGGCGGCGCGCTGGCCGAGTCGTGGGGCCGCAGCGGGCTGCTGACCCCGCCGCCGCTGGAGGTGGGCGACGTCGTCGAGATGTCGGTCGAGCGGGTCGGGACGATCCGCAACCGGGTCGTCGCCGGCACCGAGCAGGTGCCGTCGATCGTCCCGGCCCGCCGGCGCGTGCCCGAGGGGGTGTGACGCGATGGCCGTGGTGACCGTCGACCCGGCGACCGGGCAGCCGCTCGCGTCCTATCCGGCCGACGACTGGTACCGGATCGACGACGCCCTCTCGTGCGCGGCCGAGGCGGCGGCGCTCTGGGCGTCCACGCCGCTGGTGCGGCGCCTGTTCCTGCTGCGCTCGGTCGGCAAGCTGCTCACCGACCGCCGCACCCGCTATGCCGAGCTCATCACGGCCGAGATGGGCAAACCGCTCGCCGAGTCGCTGGCCGAGATCGACAAGTGCGCCCTCAACTGCCAGGTCGTCGCCTCCCGGGCGCCCGAGTGGCTGGCCGACCACGACGTGGTCAGCGGGGCCGCCCGGAGCTGGCTCAGCTACGAGCCGCTCGGCGTGGTCTTCGCCGTGATGCCCTGGAACTACCCGTTCTGGCAGGTGCTGCGCTTCGCCTGCGCGGCCCTGGCCGCGGGCAACGCGGCCGTGCTCAAGCACGCCCCGAACGTGACCGGGTGCGCGCTGGCCCTGCAGGAGCTGTTCGCCGACGCGGGCGCGCCCGACGGGCTGTTCCGCTCGCTCGTGATCGCCGAGGCGGACGTGCCGTCGCTGACCGCGCGGATCGTGGCCGACGACCGGATCGCCGCGGTCACCCTGACCGGCAGCGAGCGGGCCGGAAGCGCGGTGGCGGCGGCGGCCGGGGCCGCGCTGAAGAAGTCGGTGCTGGAACTGGGCGGCTCCGACCCGTTCGTGGTGCTCGACGACGCCGACCTGCCGGCGGCGGCGACCGCGGCGGCCCGGTCCCGTTTCGGCAACGCCGGGCAGAGCTGCATCGCCGCCAAACGGTTCATCGTGGCCGCGGCGGTGGCCGACGAGTTCGTACAGCTGCTGCTCGACGAGGTCGCGGCGCTGCCGCCGCTGGGGCCGATGGCCCGGTCCGACCTGCGGGACGCCCTGCACAGCCAGGTGACGCGCACCCTCGGCCAAGGGGCGGTGCTGCTGACCGGAGGGAAACCGGCCGGCGGACCCGGCTACTTCTATCCGCCGACCGTGCTCGACCACGTCGAGCCGGGCATGGCCGCGTTCGCCGAGGAGACCTTCGGGCCGGTGGCCGTGGTCGTCCGGGCCCGCGACGACGAGCACGCGATCGCCCTGGCCGGCGACACGGCGTTCGGGCTCGGCGCGGCGGTGTGGAGCCGGTCCGACCGCGGCCTCGCGGTGGGACGGCGGATCCGGTCGGGCGCGCTGTTCGTCAACGCGATCGTCGCCTCCGATCCGCGGCTGCCGTTCGGCGGGGTGGGGCGCAGCGGCTACGGGCGCGAGCTGTCGGCCGAGGGGACGCGGGAGTTCACCAACGTCCGCACGGTCTACCTCGGGCCCGGCGGGCACAACGGGCACCCGCCGAAACTCGACCATGTCGGCCTCACAGTCGGTGACCTCGACGCCATGACCGGCTGGTACTGCGACACGCTGGGGTTGCGCACCGAGTTCGAGTTCGCGTTACCCGACGTGGACTTCCGTGGGGTGATGCTGCGCGGCGACGGCCACCGGATCGAGTTGCTGCACCGCGCCGGCAACACCGGCGGGCTCCAGGCCGGCGACCCGGTCGAAGCGGCACTGACACGCGGCTTCGGGCACCTCGCGCTGGACGTCGCCGACGTCGACGAGACGTACACCCAACTCCTGAAAGCCGGCGCCACCGACCGCCTCGCGCCGCGGCAGTCACCCGAGCCCGGCATCCGGATGGCGTTCGTCGCCGACCCCGAGGGCAACCTGATCGAGCTGCTCGACCGGAGGGCCGTGCGGTGAGCAGGCTGAACGGGAAGATCGCGCTGATCACCGGAGTGGGCGGCGGCATCGGCGCGGCCGCCGCGCGCCGGTTCGCGGCCGAGGGCGCCCGGGTGGCCGGCTGCGACCTCACCGCCGTCGCGACCAGGCGTACGGCGGAAATGTTCGTGACCGGCGGGGTCGACCTCTCCGACCCTTCGCAGGCGGCGGCCTGGGTGCAGAGCGCGGTCGAGCACTTCGGTGGCATCGACGTGCTCTACAACAACGCCTCCGCGCAGCGGTTCGGAGCCCTCGACGAACTCGGCGTCGACGACTGGGACTTCACCATGCGCAACGAGCTCAGCCTCGTCTACTACACCGTGCGAGCGGCGTGGCCGTTCCTGAAACAGCACGGCGGCGGCTCGATCATCAACGTCGGCTCGATCGCGGCGATGCGCGGCGTCGAGTTCATGGCGCAGAACGCGCACAGCGCGGCCAAGGGCGGCGTGCTCGCGCTGACCCTGCAACTGGTCGTCGAGGGTGGCCCGCACGGCATCCGCGCCAACGCGATCAGCCCCGGCCTCATCCTCACCCCCAACACCGCGCCGATGCTGGCCGATCCGCCCGCGCGGTTCAAGCAGGTCGTGCTCGACCGCATCCCCCTCGGCCGCCACGGCCACGTCGACGACGTCGTCAACGCCGCGGTCTTCCTCGCCTCGGACGAGTCGTCGTGGATCAGCGGCGCCAACCTCGTCGTGGACGGCGGCGGTTCCACCCTCGGTTAAGGAGTCACTCCCATGTCCCAGCAGAACGAGTTCGGCATCACCCACCTGCGGCACGTCGACCTGGCCGTGCCCGACTACGACACCCAGCGCACCTTCTACAAGGACACCTGGGGACTCACCGAGGTCGGCACCGACAGCGGCCTGTCCTACCTGGCCACCGAGGGCTCACCCGAGCAGTACGTCGTGCGCCTGCGCCGCGCCCAGGAGAAGCGCCTCGACCTGATCGCGTTCGGCGCCGCCTCCGGCGCCGACGTCGACGCCCTCGCCCAGCGGCTCGCGTCGCAGGGGATCCAGCTCGTCAGCCAGCCCGGCACGCTGCAGACGGCGGGCGGCGGCTACGGTTTCCGCTTCTTCGACGTCGACGGCCGCACCATCGAGATCTCCAGCGGCGTGGAAACACGGCAACACCGGGCGATCGAAGAAGGAGAAGCGATTCCCGTACGCATCTCACACGCGGTCATGAACTCCAACGACATCAACCGGACGCGGGAGTTCTACGAGACGTACCTCGGCTTCAAGCTCACCGACAGCCTGTGGAGCCAGCACATGGGCGAGATGATGCACTTCATGCGGTGCAACGACTGGCACCACAGCCTCGCCCTGGCCCAGGGCCCGCACACGTCGGTGCACCACGTGTCGTTCGAGATGCGCGGCCTCGACGAATACATGCGGGGCACGGGCCGGGTCATGCGGGCCGGCATCAAGAAGGTGTGGGGCCCGGGCCGCCACAAGGCCGGCAACAACACGTTCTCGTACTTCATCGACCCGAGCGGCAACACCATGGAATACACGACCGAGCTCGAACGCCTCGAAACCGACCAGTGGCATCCGAGCGTCTACGACATCGCCGACCCGATGACCCAGGACCAGTGGGGCACGGCCGACCCGATGAGCGAGCTGATCGCCAAGGAGTCCTTCAACGACAAGGACCGCGGCGTCTTCGTCGCGCCCCCGGTCTGATGGGAGTGTTGGACGGGAAGACCATCGTGGTCACCGGCGCCGCCCGCGGTCAGGGCGCGGCCACGGCGTCGGCCCTCACCGAGGCGGGAGCGTCGGTGGTCGCTGTGGACGTCATGCCGGCGGCCGACTGCATTCCCTTGGACGTACGCGACGAGGAAGGCTGGCGTGGACTCGCGTCGTCCCTGCCCGTGGTCCACGGCCTGATCAACAACGCCGGCGTGGCCGGCCGCGACCGCCTGCCCGACGTGCCGCTGGACGCGTGGGAGCGGACGTTCGCCATCAACGTGACCGGCCCCCTGCTGGGCATACAGGCCCTGGTCCCGCACATGCCGGCCGGCGCGTCGATCGTGAACGTCTGCTCGGTGGCCGCTCTGAGTGGGCACGTCGCCGCCGCGTACACCGCAAGCAAATGGGCTTTGAGAGGCCTGACCCGGACGGCGTCGCTGGAGCTGGGCGCCCGCGGCATCCGCGTCAACGCGGTCCTGCCCGGCCTGATCGAGACCCCGCTGATGGAATCGGCCTCGCCGGCCTTCCGCGAGGCCGCGATCGCCGAGATCCCATTGGCCCGCACCGGAACGGTCGGCGACATAGCCCCGCTGATGGTCTTCCTGATGTCCGAGGCGTCGTCCTACATGACCGGCGCCGAACTGGTCGTCGACGGAGGCATGACCGCCCACGTCTCCCACAAGCGAATAGCCGACGCGATCGGGAGCCCTTCATGAAGTTCGCCACCGTCCGCGCGGGCACCCGAACCCTCGGCGTTGTCGTATCCCCGTCGGGCTCCCTGCACCCGACCTCCCTTTCCGTTGATCAACTTGTGGCGCTCGGTCTGTCGCGGGCGCTCGAGATCGGCGCGGAAGCGCTGCTGTCGGCGCCGATCGACTCCGAGGTCACCTTTCTCGCTCCGGTGCGGCCCACCTGCGTACGCGACTTCGTGACCTTCGAGTCTCATGTCGAGGGTGTGCGCCGCAGCGTCGACGGCGCCTCCGGCGTTCCCGACGCCTGGTACGACGCGCCGACGTTCTACTTCACCAACCCGCACACCCTGGCCGGCCCGTCCGCGCCGGTGCGCCGGCCCTGGGGCTGCGACGCGCTCGACTTCGAACTGGAGGTCGCCTGCGTGCTCGGCTCCGGCGGCACGTCCCTGTCCGAGACCGACGCCGCCACCACGATCTTCGGGTACACGATCTTCAACGACTGGTCGGCCCGCGACCTCCAGAGCCGCGAGATGCGGGTCGGCCTCGGCCCGGCCAAGGGCAAGGACTTCTGCACGTCGATCGGCCCATGGCTGGTCACCGCCGACGAGTTCGCCACGCGGCACGACCCCGACGGCTTTCTCGACCTCGCCTGCACCGTGTCGGTCAACGGCGCCGGCGTAGGCCACGACCGCCTCACCTCGATGGGCTGGACCTTCCCCACGATGATCGCCTACGCCTCACGCGACTCCGTGGTCGCCGCCGGCGACATGCTCGCCTCGGGCACGACCGGCGGTGGCGGCTGCCTGGCCGAACTGTGGGGCCGCGCCGGCAAACAGAACCCGCCGCCGCTGCAGCCCGGCGACGTCGTCGCCATCACCGTCGACGGGCTCGGCACCCTGACCACCACCGTGGCCGAAGGCCACCCCGCTCCGCCTCTCACCCCGTTCAGAAAGTAGGGCGTCGCATGTTCGAGTACTTCCCGGGCAACTACATCTGGAACCTCGGCGTGGCCGCGACCCTCAACAGCGGCGGCATGATCGACGAGGTGGACCGGGCCTGCCGCCCGATCCGCGACCTGGCCGCGCAGGGCTCCGACGTCGGCACCCGCGAGTTCATGGCCTCCTGGCAGCGCGTGGCCGACCAGCTCGAAGGCCAGGCGGCCGACGCGGAGAAGGACGGCCACCTCCGTACGGCCGGGCAGAAATATCTGCGCGCCGCGGCGTACCTCTGCCAAGCCGAACGGATGCAGAGCGCCTCCGCCCCCGGCCGCAAGGCCGTCTATCAGCACTGCCTGTACCTGATGCAGAAGAGCTTCGACCTGGTCGACCCGGCCACCACCCGCGTGCGCGTCCCGTTCGAGGGCACACACCTGCCGGCGTACTTCACGAACGCCTCCCGCGACGGCGCACCCACCCCCACCATGATCATGTGGAACGGCCTGGACTCCACGAAGGAGCACATGTACACCTCGGGCTGGCCGGCCGAGATGGCCGCCCGGGGCATCTCCACCCTGATGGTCGACTGCCCCGGAAGCGGCGAGGCGCTCCGCCTCGAAGGCTTGACCTCCCGCGTCACGACTGAGGACTGGGCCGCCGCGTGTGTCTCCTACCTGGAAAGCCGGCCCGACGTCCGCGCCGACCGGATCGGCCTGGTCGGATGGTCGCTGGGCGGCTTCTACGTCCCGCGGGCGGCCGCCTTCGAGAAGAGGCTCGCGCTCGCCGTGGCCTGGGGCGCCAACCACAACTGGGGCCAGATCCAGAAGCGCCGCCGCGAACGGGAGGGCGAGAACCCGGTGCCGCACTACTGGGAGCACGTCCTCTGGGTGTGGGGCGCCCCCGACATCGACACGTTCATCCAGGACGCCGCCGCCGTGACCCTCGAAGGCGTCGTCGACCAGATCACCTGCCCCTTCCTGATCACCCACGGCGAGAACGACCGCCAGATCCCGGTGGCCGACGCCTACCAGTCCTACGACCAGGCCGTGAACAGTCCTCGCCGCGAACTGCGCGTCTTCACCCCGGACGAGGGTGCCACCGAGCACATCGGCCTCGACCACCTCCCGCACGTGGGCGCCTTTACTGCCGACTGGATCGAGGACACGCTCGCCTGGCTCGACGCCCGCCCATGAACCAACGCACGGCCCGCCCAGCCTCCGGCATCGGCGATCAGGCGGCACCAAGCGATCAGCCGCGCCCGTTTCGGCGTGCACGACTTCGCGCGGGCGGTGCCGACAACGGGGGCCGATCCGCCTTCAACGGTCACCCAAGGATCAATCAGCCGATTGGATCAAGGATGAAAGTATCTGGTGCCAAACATGGGACTCCCTTTCTCTGGGGCGCCTCCACGGCGTCGCACCAGGTCGAGGGTGGCAATGTCAACAACGACTGGTGGGCGCGTGAGCACGCGCTCGGCCTCCAGCCCAGCGGTGACGCCTGCGACAGCTACCACCGTTACGGCGAGGACATCTCTCTCCTCTCGGGTGCGGGCCTGAACGCCTATCGCTTCAGCCTGGAGTGGAGCCGCATCGAGCCGGCCCCCGGACAGTTCTCGAGAGCCGCCCTCGACCATTACCGGCGCATGGTCGACGAGTGTCTCTCGCGGGGCGTCACCCCGGTCGTGACGCTGAACCATTTCACCGTGCCGCGATGGTTCGAGGAAAGCGGCAGTTGGCGATCTGTGGATAACCTCGGCCGCTTCGAACGCTTTGTGGATAAGTCGCTGCCGGTCGTTCGCGAGGGCGTACCGTGGGTCTGCACTTTGAACGAGCCCAACCTGACCTCGGTCATCGTCAACATGCGCCACGACGGCTCGATGGCCTTCCCGCCGGCCCCCGATCCGGAGTTGGCTGAGGCTTTGCTGGCCGCCCACCGCCGCGCGCGTGAGGTTCTGCGTTCGGTGTCGGGCGTCCGTTCCGGTTTCACCATCGCCTCGTTCAACCTGCAGGAGACCTCCGAGGCCGACGATGAGGCCCGGAAGCTGCGGCAGGACGCACAGGACGCCTGGTTCGAGGCGGCGCGAGACGACGACTTCGTCGGCGTCCAGGCGTACTCCCGCATCTGGCTCGGCAAGGGCGGCGCCCTGCCCACCCCGCCCGGCGCCGAGTCGACGATGAACGGTTGGGAGTATTACCCTGCGGCCTTGGGTGAGATGGTCCGCCGAGCGTGGGCGCTGGGCGACAACACCCCGATCCTGGTAACCGAGAACGGCCTGGCAACGACGGACGATCCGCGCCGCATCGCGTACACCCGGGACGCCCTCACGGGTTTGGCCGCCGCGATGGCCGACGGCGTCGACGTTCGCGCCTACTTGCATTGGAGCCTGCTGGACAACTTCGAGTGGTTCGAAGGCTACAAGCCGCGATTCGGCCTCATCGAAGTTGATCGCGACACCTTCGACCGCAGGCCGAAGCCCAGCCTGGAGTGGCTGGGATCAGTCGCGCGGGCGAATCCGAAGGGCCCGGTGAACGCTTAGGCTTCGGCTGTGGAGACGCCGAAGCTCGGCCCGATCCGGGCCGACCGCCTGCTCCGCGCCGACCTCCGGCGTGCGCGCGAGGCAGTCGAGCTGTCACAGGCCGAGCTCGCCCAGGTGCTCAGCTGGTCGGTTTCGAAGGTGGCGCGCATCGAGAATGGTGGCGTCGGGATCAGCGGGGATGACCTCCGAGCGCTGGCGAAGGCGCTTGGCCTCGGCAGCGCGGTGATCCGGGAGCTCGAGAAGCGGGCCGACAGCGCACACCAGCGGGGGTGGTGGCACGGCAGGCGCAATCAACTTTCCGAAGCGTTGGCGACCCTCTTGGGCTTGGAGATGGAGGCCGACCGGATCGGGCAGTACGCCTGTGAGCTGATGCCGGACCTGTTGCAGACCGAGTCTTACGCCGAAGTGGCCTTGCTCGGTATGCACGTTGATCCGGAGTACGAGCAGACGATCTGGAATCCCGAAGCCGGCCGCCCCGTTCCTGTGCCGTTGGATCTGCTGTTGCAGCGGCAGCGGTGGTTCTGGGAACGTTCCGACCCACCCGAGTTCCAGGTGGTGATCGACGAGGCCGTCCTCTACCGCCGGGTCGGCGCGCCGGAGGTGATGGCCGAGCAGGTGCGCCGGCTGGCCGAGGCGGCCCGACGGCCGCAGGTCGAGCTGAGGGTGTTGCCGATCGAGAGCCGGGTCGTCCGCAAACACGGGTTCGTGGTGGTGTCCGACGAGATGATCGGGCACCTCGTCTACACCGACCTGCTCAACGGTGACTGGCTTTGGGAGGGCGGCGTCCTGGCCACGGGATTGGCCGACCACTTCGACGGTCTCAGGGCCGTCTCTCTTGACGCTGATCGAACCGGTCAGCTGCTCCATCGCGTCGCAGAGGTCTATGCGGCGGGCGATGAGCCGCGGCCGTGGCTGTGGCAGTGACTCAGAACCGTACGAGCAGGCGCAAGCGCTCCACTTCCTCCGGATGCCCCGGCGCTGAGAGCACCGTCAACGCGGTGCCCAAGCTGTCGAAGGCCTGCTCGTCCAATCCCGCGCCCCAAAGCAAGTTCGCTCGGGTCCACCAGCCGCCGGTCTCCGCGCCCCGGGGTTGAAGTGCGGCGACCGCGATTTCGCCGCCCGTCAGCAGGAGCGCCAGCACGACCAGGTTGGCCGTGTAGGCGGCACAGGCCGCCACGACGTCCGGCGGCGTCGGCGCGTACCTCTCGTACCGGCCGAACGCCCGGACGCGCGCCCGCGTCAGGAGCGCGACGGCCGCGGTGAGCATCTCCTTGCGCCGGGGCTCGGGGAAGCGTGACACCAGGCCGGCGGCGAAGTCGACGATCGGGCGGCGCAGCGTCAGCGGCTGATAGGACAGCAAGGCTCGCAGCAGGCTGTCGTCGGGCGCGTCGGGAAACGACGGATCCGACCGGTGAGCGGCGTAGCCGCGGGCGTAGCTGTCGAGCAGCAGCAGAGCGCGCTCGGCGATGAGGAACTCGCCGAACGTAGCGTGCAGGAACTCGTACGTCCGCCTCGGGTCGGCGGTGTGCTCGTCGACGCGGGAGACGTGCACGAAGAAGAATCCGGCCACAGTCTGGCGCGCGCGCCCGGACGGTGACCCGAAATCGCGGACCTCGTGCTCGCGGTGGCCGAGGAACACCTCCATGTCGCGTTCCAGGTCACGGTCGCTGACATGCTGGCGTCCCCGGTTGAACATGCCGAACGCGGCGATGCTCAGCCGCCATCGCAGATCGCCGAGCAGGCGCGGCAACTCGTCGTCGCCCGGTGGCCGGTCGGGCTTGTCGGCGACCTGCCGGTGGATGAAATTGTCGAGCAGCGTGCGGTAGAGCGTCGCGCTGGAGAGGGCACGATCGGACAGGCGCGCCGCGTGGGGGTCGGCGTGGTAGATGCCGAGCAGGGTGAGCAGCAGCGGCTGCCGTGCGATCTCGCCGTGCCGTGCTATCTCCTGGGCCTGCAGGGCGCGGAAGGACGGCGTTCGGGCGTTCGCCTTGTTCCAAGCGGTGGTCCACTGCTCGATCTGCGTGTCCGAGAACTCCTCCAATTTGATCACCAGAGAACCCTCGGGGACCCGAGCCCGGTCAACGACGATCGTGCGCGAGGTGACGATCACCGTGACTGAGCGACTCAGCGCCAGCTCCTCGGCCTGAAACCGGGCGATCTCGGTCAGGTAACTGGACTGCGTCGTGCCGGTCGCCTGCACCAGTTCGTCGAAGCCGTCGAGCAGCACCACCCGGGTCGCCCCGGCGCACTCCTCGGCCAACTGCCCCCAGGACACCTGCTCGTGGAGGATGTCACGGAGTGCGGTCTCCACCTGGTCGAGGAGGCGGTCGTCCGCGTTGACCCGCCGCAGCTGTACGGGGATGACGGCGTAGCGCTCGCTCGGCAGCCGAGCCGCGAGGATCTCGGTGAGCAGCGACTTCCCCGCGCCTGGGTGTCCCAGCACCACCAGCGGGCGCCGGGCGGCGTCCGGGTGATCCAGGTAGGCGGCGAGGAACAGGTCGAGGTCGTCGCGGATCGAATATGCGGTCCACCAATGCTCCTCCGACATCTGCGGCGACGACTCGGCGGAGGCGACCGCACTGCGGAAACGCGGCGTCACAAAGCCTTCTGCCACGGTCGGCAACGACAATCCGCCCGGCGGCTTCGACGACCGCAGCAAGGGCTGGTCGAGCACAGCCGCAGCCGCGCGAGCGAGGTTCGCGCGGATCGTTCCCCGCCTTGGTCTCGCCGTTCCGGTGCCGGCCGCGAGGATGTCGTGGAGTTGGCCCATCGCCTCGGAGGCCCGGTCGAGGATCTCAACGAGGCGTGCATCGGCTCTTCTCAGTTCCTCACGGGCTGCGGGGCGCCGGTCGAATGACGCCCAGACGAGGAATTCCGGCAGGTCGACGCCGAGGCGCAGGTAGGCGCGGCGGTAGTGCTGCCGCCACCGGCCGACGATGAGGGCGACGACGTCCGGCGGGGTCGGCGGCCACGCCCGCAGGCCTTCGAAGAAGGCGAGCGCCCCGTTCGCGAGGTCGGCCATCAGCGGGGCGAGGACGTTGTCGAGGTTGTGCTCGAAGCCGGCCACCGGCGAGGGCAGCGGCAGATCGGTCCCGGCGAGCTGGTCGATCCAGGCCGCCTGCGACATGATCTCGCCGGGGGAGCGGGCCAGGCGTACCTTCTCCTCGTCGGCGGCCTCGATCGACGCGTAGATCGGGCCGAGCGTCTCTCGGAGGGCGCCGAACAGGCTCGCGACGGTGATCGCCGTGTGGGCGGCGGCGATCAGCTCGTACCTTTCACGGCCGTGGGCGTTACGCAGGCGTACGGCAGAAGGCTCGAGAAGAGGATCCGGGTCGTACGCCGGTGGGAAGACGACCGCTCCCAGCAGAAAACCCGACTCCAGGGCCTCGGCGGCCGGCGACTCCGGGCCGAGCAGAGTGAGGGCGCCCTCATAGCTCAGCGGGTTGGCTTTGGCCATGCGCAGGACCGTAGTTAGCTTTCATGCGTGGCCGCCACCCGCCTGAACCGTGTTGCCGTGCTCGTGCTCGAAGGGGCGAAACCTCTTGACGTCGGGATTCCGGCTCAGGTGTTCACGACCCGGGCCAGCATGCCGTACGAGGTGAAGGTCTGCGGGGCCAGGCCGGGGCTGGTCACCGGTGGGGACGGGCTGTCGTATCACGTGGCGGACGGGCTCGACGCGCTCGAATGGGCGGATATCGCATTCATCCCCGGATATCGGCGACCGGATCAGGAGGATCCGCCGGCGGCGGTGGTGGCGGCGCTCCAGCACGCGCACGCCGGCGGGACGCGGTTGGCGGCGATCTCCACGGGCGCGTTCGCGCTGGCGGCCACGGGGCTGCTCGATGGCAAAAGGGCCACCACGCACTGGCATTACACGCGGCAGCTGGCGGCGAAATATCCGCGGGTGCGCGTCGACGAGAACGTGCTGTTCGTGGATGAGGGCAGCGTCCTGACGTCGGCCGGCGCCGCGTCCGGAATCGACCTCTGCCTGCACATTCTGCGGGGCGAAATGGGCGTTTCCGCATCGAATCACGCGGCGCGGCGGCTGGTGGCGGCGCCGTACCGCAGCGGCGGCCAGGCGCAGTACGTGCCGCGCAGCGTGCCCGAGCCGCTCGGCGAGCGCTTCGCGGCGACGCGGGAATGGGTGCTGCACCGCCTGGACAAGCCGTTGACGTTGGAGATCATGGCGCGGCACGCGCGGGTCTCGGCGCGGACGTTCTCGCGGCGCTTCGTCGAGGACACCGGCTACACCCCCATGCAGTGGGTGATGCGCGCCCGCATCGACGTGGCACGCGAACTGCTGGAACGCTCCGAGCGCGGCGTCGAGCAGATCGCGGCCGACGTCGGGCTCGGCACGGGCGCGAACCTGCGGCTGCACTTCCGGCAGATCCTGGGCACGACACCGAGCGAATATCGGCACACCTTCGCCCAGGGGGAGTTGGCGTGATCCTTGCGGACCATGGCGCTCGCGCCGCTGTCACGTTTTCCCGGAAGCGAACAGTCTTGAGGGCATGACACGCATCGCGATCAACGGTTTCGGCCGCATCGGGCGCAACGTGCTGCGCGCCCTGCTCGAACGGGACAGCAAGCTCGAGATCGTCGCCGTGAACGACCTCGCCGAACCGGCGGCGCTGGCCCGGCTGCTCGCCTTCGACAGCACGTCGGGCCGCCTGGGCCGCCCGGTGAGCGTCGAGGGGGACACCATCGTCGTGGACGGACGGCGCATCAAGGTGCTGGCCGAGCGCGTACCGGCCGATCTGCCCTGGAAAGAACTCGGCGTGGACATCGTGCTGGAGGCGACCGGGCGCTTCACCTCGGCCGAGGCGGCCAAGGCCCACCTCGCCGCCGGCGCGAAGAAGGTGCTGGTCGGCGCGCCCTCGGACGGCGCCGACGTGACGATCGCCGTCGGGGTCAACAGTGACGCCTACGACCCGGCGGCCCACACGATCATTTCCAACGCCTCCTGTACGACCAACGCGCTGGCCCCGCTCGCCCACGTCCTCGACGAGCTGGCCGGCATCGAGCACGGCTTCATGACGACCGTCCACGCGTACACCCAGGAGCAGAACCTGCAGGACGGCCCGCACCGGGACGCCCGGCGGGCGCGGGCGGCCGCCGTCAACATCGTGCCCACCACGACCGGCGCCGCCAAGGCCATCGGCAAGGTCCTGCCCAACCTCGACGGCAAGCTGTCCGGCGACTCGATCCGCGTGCCGGTGCCGGTCGGCTCGATCGTCGAGCTGAACACCGTCGTCGCCCGTGACGTGACCCGCGAGCAGGTGCTCGACGCCTACCGCGCGGCCGCGAACGGCCCGCTGGCCGGCGTCCTCGAATACTCCGAGGACGCCCTGGTCTCCTCCGACATCGTCGGCAACCCGGCGTCGTCCATCTTCGACTCGGCCCTGACCCGCGTCGAGGGCCGCAACATCAAGGTCGTGGCCTGGTACGACAACGAGTGGGGCTTCTCCCACCGCGTCATCGACACGCTGGAGTTGCTGGCCGCGACGGTTTGACGGGCGACAGTGCGCCGGGCCGCCCCGGCGTAGCGTCCCGGGGATGGCAACCATCGAGCGGCTCGGGGGCACGCCGGACGAGGCGGAAGCCGTCACCGGGGAGATCCTCGACGAATATCTGACGTGGTGTGGTGAGCGGCTCGCCGTGGAGCACGGGGTGACGTTCGGCGACATGGACGCGACGCGGGCCGCCCACCACCACGAGTTCGCGCGGGAGCTTCCGCATCTGCTGGGACGAGGCCGGCCTGTCCGGCCTGGAACGGCTCATGCTCTTCATGGAGCTGCCACTCGACCGGCCACCCACGTAGCGATCTGGGCCCGCCGCGAGACCCCGAGCTTCGTGCGGATGTGCTCGACGTGCGCCGCCGCCGTCTTCGGCGCGATGGTCAGCGCCACCGCGATCTCCCGGTTCGTGCGCCCCTCCGCGACCAGCCGCGCCACCTCCATCTCCCGCGCCGACAGCAGGGCCGGCGGCGAGTTCGGTGAGTTCGGCGTGGGGTCAAGACCTTTCAGACCCGCTTTGGCGTACGCCGTCAGAGCGGCCTCGCGGAAAGCCGCAGCCTCCGCCGGACGGCGCGATCGGGTCGCGCACCGGGCCTGGTCGAGCAGCACGGCCGTGCCCTCCCAGAACCGTCCCCGCCCCGACCAGAACGCGGCCGCCGCCTCCAGGGCCGCCCGGGCCTTCCCGGTCTGTCCCTCATGCATCAGGATCAGCCCCTCGGCGTGGTCGATCGCGCCCAGCGTGCCCGGGATGCCGCGTTCCCGCAGCGGCTCCGACGCGCGCCGCAGCCAGTCGCGGGCGGCCGTCGACCCGGTGGCGGCCAGATGCGCCCGGGTGCCCGTGACAACGTACGGGAAAAGATAAGCAGCGTCGGTGACCGGCGCCGAAGCGGCGAAGCCCTGCTCGCAGCGGCCGATGGCCGTGGCCGGATCGTCGCGGGCGAGCGCCACCTCGGCCTGCCCCCACCAGGCCGGCGACAGCCGTTGAAGCTCACGCATCCCGGACGCGAGCCGCTCGGCCGCGCCGAGATGCGCCCCGGCCCCGTCGAGGTCGCCGCGGCCCAGCGCCACATAGCCCAGCACGTGCCGCACCGTGATCTCCGTGGTGATGCCGCCGCCGTCCGCGAGCACCCGCTCGGCCAGGCCGGCGGCCTCGCCGTACGAGCCGGTGGCCCAGCGCACGTGCGCGAGGTGGGCGGTCATGTAGTGCTCGTCGTTGACCCGCTCGGCCCGCGCCGCGTAGGCGATGCCCGCGGTCAGCACCTCCGCCGCCGGCTCGTAGTCGACCAGCACGGACATGCTCGAACCGAGCATCCGGTAGGCCCGGGCCGCCTGCGCCTCCATCCCGAGCGCGGCGGCCCGGTCGATCGCCCGCCGCAGCAGTTCCTCGCCCTCGTCCCTCCGCCCGGCGAACAGGAACACCGAGCCGAGCGTCGCGTCGAGGTCGCACTGCACGCCGTGATCGGATGAGAGGGCCCGCGCCTGTTCGCCGTCCGCGATCGCCTCGTCGAGGCACCGGTCCAGCATGTACGCGGCGGCCAGCGCGGCGTGGATCCGGCTGCGCTCGGCCGGCCGGCCCGCCACCAGCGGCAGCGCCTCCCGCAGCGACGCGGTCCGCGATTCCAGGTCGGCGCCGAGCAGATGCCGGACGGCCACCCAGTCGGGCATCAGCGCCGCCGCTCCGGGACCGTCACCCAGCGAGAGCCGCAGCCGGTACGCCTCCTCGTAGCCGGCCGCCGCCTCCACGTTGTCGTCGACCGCGGCCAGCTCCGCGGCCAGCGCGGCGACGAGATCGGCCCGCTCACCCGCGGGCAGAGTGGACGGGCAGGTGCGCCGCGCCCGCCGGTAGAGCCGGGCCGCCTCCCGGTGGGCCGACATGGCCGCCGCCTCGGCCGCGGCGGCGAGGGCGTGCCGGAACGCCTGGCCGGTGAGGCCGGCCCGTTCGTACTGGTCGCTGAGGAAGGCGTCGGGGAAACCGGCCGCCGCGGCCGCGGCGGCGGCCCGGGCGTGCAGGTCGCGCCGCCGGTGCGGGGTGATGTCGGCGTGGAGCGCGTCCCGGATCAGCGCGTGCCGGAAGTCGTACCCGTCGCGGTCCCCGTTCGGGGTGACGAAGAACAGCGAGGTGAGCTCGCGCAGCCCCTTGTCGACCGCGTCGGTCCCCTCGCCGGTGATCGCGGTGAGCAGCCCGAGATCGAAGGACCGGCCCAGCACGGAGGCCACCTCGGCCAGCGCCCGCGCCGGCGGCGACAGCTGCGCGGCCCGCGCGAGCACGGCATCGGCCAGCGTCTCCGGAACGCCGTCATCGGGCCCCTCGACGGCCAGGAACTCCTCGATGTGCAGGGGAATGCCGTCGCTGCGCTCGTGCACCGACGCGGTGACGGCCCGGGGCAGCTCGGCGCCGGCGATCGCGGCGGCCATGGCGGCGGTCTGCGAAGGGCCGAGGCGGGGGAGCCGCACCTCCTCGGCCAGCCGCTGGGTGAGCAGGCGGGTGCGCCACTGCCGCATCGGCACGCGGGGGTAGAGCTCGTCGCTGCGGTACGTGCCGACGACGATCAGCCGCGTCTGCTTGGCGCGGGCGCCGAGCCGCCCGATCACGTCGAGCGTGAGGTCGTCGGCCCAGTGCAGGTCCTCGCAGGCGACGAGCACAGCGCCGGACGGCCCGTCGGGGTGCGGCCCGTCGGGGTGCGGCTTTTCGGAGGGTGGATTTTCGGGCGGCGGCGCGGCTATCAGGTCGGCCAGGTCGGCCACGAGCAGGCGGCGCTGCCGGTGCTGGTCGCCGTCGGCCAGCTCGTGCAGGCGCTGCTGGAGACGTTCGCCGGCCGCCCGCGTCGCCGGGTCGCGGCGCATCTCGGCCCCCAGGTCGGCCAGCAGCCCACCGGCGATCTCGGTGTCGCCCGGCGAGGCGCCCGCGGCCAGCACCGTGTAGCCCGCCTCCCGGGCCCGGCGCACGATCTCGCCGAGCAGCCGGGTCTTGCCGATGCCGGCCTCACCGGCCAGGAAGAGCAGCTCGCCGGTCGCGGCGGCCAGTCGCCGGTCGGCCAGCGCGATCAGGTCGTCGCGCCCGACAAGCACGGGGCTGCTGAGCGTCACCCCGCGACTTTAGGTCGCCGCCCAAGCCTTCTTAGGTGCTCTGACCGATGTCCGACCGCCCGCCCGCGACGAATCTGGGGGCATGGCGAAATTCATGGATGTACACAGCGGATTCCACGGCGTCACCGCCGAGCAGCTGAGCGAGGCGCACGACGCCGACCTCAAGATCGAGGGGGACGAGGGCGTGCACTTCGAGCGGGCCTGGCTCGACCCGGAGTCGGGCAAAGTGTTCTGCCTGAGCACCGGGCCGAGCAAGGAGGCGGTCATGCGCGTGCACGAACGCGCCGGCCACCCGACCACCGAGGTCTACGAGCTGACGGCCGAGGTCTGAGCGGCCTCGCTCTGATCGGCTTCGCTCGGGGCCGCGAACGACGGGCTGACGTTCGTCCGTGAGCGGACGATCTCGACCACGTGAGCGACGGCGTCGTCGATGGCGACGCCGTTGCGCTGCGAGCCGTCCCGGTAGCGGAAGGAGACCGTGCCCCCGTTGACGTCGTCGTCGCCGGCGATCGCCATGAAGGGGATCTTCTGCTGCTGGGCGGTGCGGATCTTCTTCTGCATACGCTCGGTCGAGTGGTCCACCTCGGCCCGGATGCCCTGCTTGCGCAGCTTCTGAACAAACTCTTCCAGGTACGCCGCGTGGTCGTCGCGGATCGGGATGCCGACCACCTGCACGGGCGCCAGCCAGGCCGGGAACGCGCCCGCGTAGTGCTCCACGAGTACGCCGAAGAAGCGCTCGATCGAGCCGAACTTCGCCGAGTGGATCATCACCGGCTCCTGGCGGGTGCCGTCGGCCGCCTGGAACTCCAGACCGAAACGGGCCGGCTGGTTGAAGTCGTACTGGATCGTCGACATCTGCCACGTACGGCCGATCGCGTCCTTGGCCTGTACCGAGATCTTCGGGCCGTAGAAGGCGGCGCCGCCCGGGTCGAGCACCAGCTCGAGACCGGACTCGGCGGCCACGTCCTCGAGGACCTTGGTCGCGACCGCCCACTGCTCGTCCGAGCCGATGAACTTGTCGCTCTTCGGGTCGCGGGTCGACAGCTCCAGGTAGTAGTCGTCCAGGCCGAAGTCGTCGAGCAGCGAGCG
The DNA here is from genome assembly GCF_042899005.1 of Actinoplanes sp. NPDC000266. Lineage (NCBI taxonomy): Bacteria > Bacillati > Actinomycetota > Actinomycetes > Micromonosporales > Micromonosporaceae > Actinoplanes > Actinoplanes sp. NPDC000266. Next base: position 528,336 of record NZ_JBIAZI010000004.1, on the reverse strand, counting down.
GACGAAGTTCAGCAGGTGCTTGATCTCGCCCGGGGCCTGCTCGGCCGTCACGTACGAGTGGGAGTCGTCCTGGGTCAGGCCGCGCACCCGGGTCAGGCCGTGCACCACACCCGACTTCTCGTAGCGGTAGACCGTGCCGAACTCGAAGAACCGCAGCGGCAGCTCACGGTAGGACCGCCCGCGCGACCTGAAGATCAGGTTGTGCATCGGGCAGTTCATCGCCTTGAGGTAGTAGTTCGCCCCTTCGAGCTCCATCGGGGGGAACATCGTGTCCTTGTAGTACGGCAGGTGCCCGGAGGTGTGGAACAGCCCCTCCTTGGTGATGTGCGGCGAGGAGACGTACTGGAAGCCCTCCTCGATGTGACGGGCGCGGACGTAGTCCTCCATCTCGCGCTTGATGATGCCGCCCTTGGGGTGGAACACGACGAGACCGCTGCCGATCTCGTCGGGGAACGAGAAAAGATCGAGCTCGGTGCCGAGCTTGCGGTGGTCGCGGCGCTCGGCCTCGGCGAGACGATTGAGGTACGCCTTCAGCTCGTCCCGCGACGGCCACGCCGTGCCGTAGATGCGCTGGAGCTGCGGGTTCTTCTCACTGCCGCGCCAGTAGGCGGCGGCCGACCGCATGAGCTTGAAGGCCGGGATCAGCCGGGTCGTGGGCAGGTGCGGGCCGCGGCACAGGTCGCCCCAGACGCGCTTGCCGTCCTTGTCGACGTTGTCGTAATGGGTCAGCTCGCCGTGGCCGACCTCCATCACCTCGTCGGCGTCGACGTCACCCTTGAGATCGACCAGTTCCAGCTTGTACGGCTCGTCGACCAGCTCGACCTTGGCCTCTTCCAGCGACCTGTACTCCCGGCGGCGGAAGCTCTGCCCAGCCTTGACGATCTCCTGCATGCGCTTCTCGAGCTTCTGCAGATCCTCGGGCTGGAACGGCTTCGGCACGTCGAAGTCGTAGTAGAAGCCGTTCTCGATCGGCGGGCCGATGCCGAGCTTGGCCTCGGGGAAGATGTCCTGCACGGCCTGGGCGAGCACGTGCGCGGCCGAGTGGCGCAGCACGTTCAGCCCGTCGGGCTCGTCGATCGCGACCGGGGTCACATCGGTGTCGAGCTCGGGCTGCCAGTCGAGGTCGCGCAGGCGGCCGGACGCGTCACGGACGACGACGACCGCCTTGGGGCCGTTCGTCGGCAGGCCGGCTGCGGCCACCGCGTCGGCGGCCGTAGTCCCGGCCGGGACGACGAGAGGGTCGGCCACAGCGGGGGTACGGGGTGCGGACACGGTGATCTCCTTTACGAAAAGCATGCGTAGGCCTTGACGATGCTATCCGCCCAGAAATTCCCGCGTTGAAGCAGCAACCTTTTACCCCACCGGTTGACGCTCGGCCTCATCCACGGCCTCATCCCTGACCGAGCAGCAGCGCCGCGGCGTCGATCACCAGGATGGCGGTCGCGACGCGGCCACCCACCCGGCTTTCCCGTGGCCCTTGCGGACGTCGAGCCGCCGCACGTCAGAGCCGGCCGGCCGTCACCCTAACGAAGTCGTTGAGCCGCGGAGCGTGGGCGGATCTCTTAACGGACCTCGGCGGGCGCACAGTGACATGCCGCACGCCGCCGCGCCGCCAGGGTTCAGGCCACGACCCCGGCGAGCTCGGGCGCGGTCATCGGCCCGGGTTCAGGCGGCGGGGTACGCACTGGTTGGCTCGCTTGGCCGCGGTGAGCTCGGCGAACTGCGCCTCGCACCAGGCATGGACGGCGCCGGCGTCGGCGAAGTGGCCCACGGCGAAGGTGCCCCACAGGAAGTGGCCGTTGATCTTCTGCCGTTTGCCGTAGTCGGTGCTCTTGATCAGTACAACCGGATGGCCGGCGCTGCCGTGAGCGTCCCGCAGGCCGCGGTGCTCAGCCAGGATGTCGCTCGCCATGAACGTGTGCGAGCCGTCGACCGTGGTCTGCAAATTGTCCACGATGCCGGGATATTTGGTGGCGATCTGGGCGGCGTACTGCCCCTGGAACGAGATCGTCGACGCGTCGTCCCGCCAGATCTGCTCCAGTTGCGCGACCGCCGCCTGCTCCGAACCGGCGCCGAGCGGGGTGGTCGCCACCGCGGTCGGCGAGGTCTCCTCCGGGGCGGCCCCCGCCGGCGGGGCACCGGCCGGGCCCGCCTCACCGTAGGTCGTTTCCGGCTCGCCGGCGGTCGGCGCCGGGTCGGTGAAGGTGGCCTCCGGCTCCGGCGTGACCGGCACGCCCGGGTCAGCGTTCGCGGCCTGCCCGGTGTCCTGCTGTTGCTGGGCGGCCGGTGTCCCGCCGGTGCCGTCGTCCGACCGCAGGGCCACGATCGTGCCGCCGGTGACCAGAAGCAGGAACACCCCGACGGCCAGCGCGACGATCATCCCGTTGACGCCGCGGCGGGGCGGCGGAGGTCCGGGAACCGGCCCCGGTGTCCCCGCCGCGACCCCGGGCATCGTCCAGGCCGCCTGCGCCTGCGCATAGGGCTGCGGCTCGGTAGGAGGCTCCGCGGGAACGAATGGGGGACTGAAAGGCCCCGGCTGGCCGAAGGGTTGGGTGGGCTCCGCCTGGACGTACGGCGGCGTGGGTTCTGCCTGCACGTACGGCGGGGTGTGTTCTGCCTGGACGTACGGCGGGGTGGGCTCCACTTGGGCGTACGGCAGGGTGGACGGTCCCGGCTGCGCGAAGGGCAGCGTGGGTTCGGCGTGGGCCGACGGCTGCACCGAAGGCTCCGGCCGGAAGAAGGCCGGTGGCTGGGTGGGAGGCTGTGGTTGCGCGGATGACTGTGGTTGCGCAGATGGCTGTGGTTGCGTGGATGACTGTAGTTGCGCCGAAGGCTGGGCGAAGGGCTGAGCCGGAGGCCGCGGCTCGCCAACGGACTCCGGCCGGGCGTACTCATTCGCGGGTTCCGGCTGGGCGTACTCACCCGCGGGTTCCGGCCGGGCGTACTCGCTCGCGGGTTCCGGCTGGGTGTAGAGGTGCCGCGGAGAACCCGGCTGAGCGGACGTCTGCGGTGACGGCGGCGGTGGTGGTGTGGGCGGACCGGCCGCGGGTGTCTCCGCGGTGGGCTCGTTGTTGACCAGGGAACCCAGGTCCCAGAGGCCGCCGGTACGGTTGTCGTCGGTCATCGTTCTCAGTCCCCGAACACCATCACTCGCCGGCCCCAGTGGCCGGTCGCGCTTGTCGTCTTCGCGGTCCGGCGGCCGGCCGGTACGGCCCGGTCGTGGCCCCAGCCGCGGATCTCCCCGATCTGTTCCGGGCTCAGCGGCATCGTGGTGGCGGGTGTGTCCATCACGAACTCCGGGCGCGGGAATCCGGGGCCGTTGAGATGGACACGCTCGCCCGCCTCGAGCAATGCCGCCCGGCCGAAGCCCTCCGACAGGCCCGGTTTCCGCCTCTGCCGGCTCTGCTCCTGTGAGCTCGGCGCGGTGAACGTCGGCTGCTGCGCGCCGAAAGCGATCTCCACCCGGCGCCGTCGCGCGAATTCCATTCCGCTCCCCGGGATTACGTCGAATTCGAGGCGGAGCATAACGCCGCGAAAACGGAGCACAACAGATCCTTTCCAGTCGGTGCCCGCGATGATCGCCGAGCCCTCATGTCCGAACGGGCCAGTGCGCCGTGCGCCGGGGGATGATGCTGTAGTTCCTGGTAAAGATGGTGATCACTGTGGACCTTGGAAGCCCGGTAATGCGTACCCGGAAAGAGTGGGGAATTGACGGTCGACCTTCATCAGGATGAATTACTACGAACGGATGAGGCGCTCACCGACGCACAGCTGACCGATTCTGGTTCGCGCGGTGACGAGCGGTTGAGTGTCGGTGTCCGGATCGGCCGGCCGCTGCTCTATCCGGTGGAGGCGGACGATCTGCCGCCGGCCCTGCCGAGGTCGGCCGCGGCCCGCTACATCGGCGCGCTGTTCGCCTTCGACCTCGACCCGGCGCCGGCCGGTTACCGGTACGCCGCGGCCCGCTTCACGGTCGACCTCGGCGCCGCCGACGTCACGGCCGTGGTCGTCCACACGGGTGCCGAACAACTCGGCGTGCTCGCCGACGGCATAGCCTCACCGCTGGGCGACCGGGCGTCGCGGGCCGCCCCGGCCGCACTGCTCGACCGCCTGCGCTCCCGCGAGGACCGGCCGCCGGCTTGGACGACCGGCGTCCGTAGCGCCCGCTTCGGCTGGCGCTACCACGACCGACGGGGCGCCACGCTGCTTCCCCGCACGTACGGCGTCCACGCCCTGCTGGAGGCGCCCGCCGCGCTCGCTGAGCTGTCCGGCGCCTTCGAGGCCGAGCTCGACCTGGCCGGCCGCGTGCGCCGCGGCGTCTCGACCACCGAGCGCATCCCGTTCACCGCCCTCATGCCAGGCGCTGCGACAGACAAGACCGCGGCCGTACGCCTGTGCATGGCGGCCGACATAGTCGGCTACAGCGACCACGGCCCCGAGGCCGCCGCCCGCCTGCAACACGACCTCGTACGAATCCTGGCCGAGGGCCGCGCCGCCGCCGGCATCGCGCCCACCCAGGTGACCCCCCAGCCGCAGGGCGACGGCCAGTTCACGGTGTTACCGGTCGGCCTGGACGAGTCCACGGCCGTGCCCCGCCTGATACGAGGCATAGCCAACGCCCTCGCCACCCGCAACGCCTCGGCCGTGGCCGCCCGCAACGTCCCGCGCCAGGTCCCCCGCAACACCTCGGCCCATGCAGCCCCCGACGCCACGGCCGCCGGTGCCGGCGACCGGATGCGGCTGCGCCTCGCTCTGCACCGGGGCCTGGTCCGCGAGGCCGACAACGGCTGGGTCGGCCGGGCTGCGACCGCCGTGCACCGTCTCCTCGACTGCGGACCGCTGCGTGCCGCCGCCGCCGAGCATCCGGCCGCCGACTACGTGCTCGGTGTGCCCGATGTGCTCTTCGCCGACGTGCTGTCCAGCGGGGACGATCCGCCGCCGGCGGCGTTCCGGCCGGTCACCGTCGACATTCCGGCCAAGGGCTTCCTCGAACGCGGCTGGATCTTCGTGCCGGAGCCGGCCGCGTGAGCGCCGTCTACGCCCTGGTCGTGGGCATCGACGCCTATCGCGCGGTCGGCCCGCTGACCGGCGCCCGCAACGACGCCGTCGCCGCCCTGGCCTATCTGCGCTCCCGTGTCGGCGACGACCGGCTGTACGCCCTCGAACTGCACGACGGCCAGGCGACTCGGGCCGCCGTCATCGACGGCATCCGGAACCACCTGGGCCGCGCGGGCAAGGGCGACACCGCGATTCTCTGGTACGCCGGTCACGGCTCCCAGGCCCCGGCGCCGCCCGAGCTGTGGGCCCTGGAGCCGGACGGCATGATGCAGACCCTGGTCTGCGCCGACTCCCGCGACGGCGACGTCCCCGACCTGTACGACAAGGAGCTCTCCGTCCTCCTCGACCAGGTGGCCGCGACCGGCTGCCACGTCGCCGCCGTCCTCGACAGCTGCCACTCGGCCGGTGCTCTGCGCGGCGAGATCCCGGAGGCTGCGGCCCGCCCCCGGAGCGTCCAACCGGCCGTACGGGCCCCGAAGCCCCACCTCCTGATCCCGGAACTGCGGCCAGGCTGGGCCGCGCTGCCCATGAGCAGCCGCCTGGTGCTGCTGGCCGCCTGCCGCCCCGACCAGCTCGCGCAGGAGCGCCCCCTCGACGGCCTCAGCCGCGGCGTCTTCAGCTGGGCCCTGCTGCGCGCGCTCAACCAGCTCGGCCCGCACGCCTCCTACCGCGAGCTGCTGGCCGCCGCCCGCTGCGCGGTCGAGGACAAGACCCAGTTCCAGGCCCCGCAACTGACCGGCGACCTTCCCGCCGACCAGCCCTTCCTCGGCGGCACGCTCCGCGCCCAGCCCTCCGCGATCACCATGCGCCACCACGACTCCCGATGGGAGATCGACGCCGGCACCTGCCACGGCATGCCGCCCTCGTGGCCCGGACCGCTGCGCGTCGCGGTCGCCGGTCCCGGCCCGTCGCGCCCCGCGCGGGTGACGTCGGTGTCGGTCGACCATTCGGTGGTCGAGCCCGACGGCTGGCAGCCCGATCCCAGCCGCCAATATCCGGTGGTCGTCACCCAGCTGCCCCGCCCTACGCTGACCGTCGCCGTCGACGGGCCCGCCGAGCTGGCCGAGCTCACCGGCCGGTCCCCGTTCCTGCGGCCGGCCCACCCCGACGGCCGTGAGGTCCCCGATCTGCGCTTCTGCCCGCTGCCCGACGGCGGCATCCGCATCCTCGGCTCCGGTGGCCTCCCCGTCGCCGCCGACTTCCGTGGCGCGAACGAGGCGGTGCGGGCCGGTGAGCACATCGCCCGCTGGCGGCGGGTGGGCGCGCTCGAGAACCCCGGCTCGCCACTGGCCGGGGCGGTCCGCCTGGAGATCGTGGCGAGGATGCCCGGCGACACGACCGCGCCGCTGCACCGCCTCCCGCTGCGGCCCGGCCCGGAGGGCGTGATCCAGCTGGACTACGAGCGGCGTGACGGCATGTGGGCCGCGCCGACCGCGTTCATCCGCCTGCACAACACGACCGGCCGCTCGCTCTACTGCGTCCTGCTCAACCTGACCGAGAGCTACCGCGTCCACGCCACGCTCTTCCCCGGCGCGTTCGTCGGCGCCGGTCGAGCCGGCGCGGCATTGAACGGCCGCCCGGTGCGGTTCAGCCTGCCGACGGGCACGCCGGCCTCGCCCGGCGCGCAGGTCCACGACAGGCTCAAGCTGATCGTCGCCGAGGACGAGTTCGGCGCCCGCCCGTTCGAGCAGGGCCCACTCGACGACCTCACCCGGCGCGGCGTCCTGCCACGGGTGGCGATGACGCGTGACGCCGGCGCCGCCGATCCCGACGACGCTTACGACTGGACGACCACCTCCCTCACCGTCGTGACCGCTGTGCCGTCGTGAGAGCGACCGGCCACCGCGAGGCAGCTGTGATCGCGGTCGGACGACAAGGCGTCGGCATGCGGGGACGCGGGCGCGTTCCCGCTACGCCGCATCGCGGAGCTGGTCAAAGGCGGCCGCGGGCCTGAACGGATGGTGCAGGACGTTGCGGCGGGGCCGTCGGGCCGGGTCGAGCGTGGCCGGGGGAATGAAGTCGTGACGCCCGTCGGCGTTGAGCCGGATCTCCCAGCCCGCGGTGGGGTGGTGGAGCAACCGGTGGTGGGCGCGGCAGAGCAGGACAAGGTTGTCCAAGGTGGTCTTGCCTCCCTTCGTCCAGTGCTTCATGTGGTGGGCGTCCGCCCAGTCAAGCGGTTCTTTTGTCACATTCACCGCGTGGCTGACTACCGCGTCCTGACCAAGCAATCTTGGTGTCGTCACCGCACGCAGACCGGTAGGACGCCCTGAGCCACTCGACCTAACTACACGCGGATCGCGGCAGATCAGTACGTCTCGATCGTGCCATGGCGCGACGCGGCCAGCATTGCTTTGACTGGCCTCAGTAGATAGGAATTCCGCTTTGAATATATCCATACGCGGATTGGCGATCGGGCTACGATACCTATATTGGAGTGGTCGGCAACTGGCCGCGTACCCAGTCGCGAACATCCTCTACAATAGCGGGATCCTTCATAAAGTCGGATCCGATGGAAAAATAACGGCCCTCACCGCTAATTACACGATGGATGCCAAGATTTCGTAAACTGACAAAAGCCTGGAGGCGCGCGATTAGATCGGCGTCAAATTCTTGGCGCTTGGCATCGCTGACGAGCTGCCCCAACGTATGTCTATCAGTTGTCGCAAATCGCCGACCCTTGCAAGAAATGAACCAGGTTCTCAGTTCCATCTCAACCATGATCGCGGTGGCGGCAAAGACCTCTAGAACTAAATTATTTTTTGCCGCTTCGCGTCTCGACATCTCCAGTATGGACAAATTTTCGCGCGCATGCTCAGAGTTAACATAGCCGAAGGCGGATACGTTCCCCATCGATTGATAACCCTGCGCACCGCCAAGGCGCATCATCTCAACCAACTCCGCCCATGTCAGACCCTGCGCCTGACCCTTCCGGTGCAACTCATCAATTCGGAAGGACTTTTGCTCTTCTTGGTCGAGTTCTGCCTTTCCAAAATAGCTTCCCAGCTCCACCAAACTATCTACGAAGAGGTCCGAACGCTCCGCCAGGTCGGGCGATAACTTATTTTCTTCACATTTCAGGAATGAGTATTTGATCTGAATCTTGTCGGCAGCCTTGGCGGCGCTCCCGGAAGAGGCAATCAGGAAGACTTGATCGGTATCAAAGATTGAAGTGCGCTGTAAGACTGTAATCAACATGTGCGGCTGCGGCAGCATGTGAGCAAGTGCGCTAGGGCGTCCGACTACAACATCAAATTCCTCAGACAGGCCGACTGAGGCAAGAAAAGATTTGATTCCGGCGTGTGAAGTCGTTCCTACGCACGCTGTCTTAATACCGGAATTGCGAAGACTTTTTAGTAGAAACCTTAGTCCAGGTTTTGCAGGTGACCGGCCAGCGACCTCAACCTCGCGCTTCTGTATTTCACGTTCGCCAGCTTCTGCGAGCTCAGTGAATGTGAAATCCAGCGCCCTCAGCAATTCCGGAATGTCCTGTGATGCCAGAAGGTTGAGTTTTAGCGCCGTCTTGTTCGCTAAAACAGAAAGGATTTTGGACACATCACGCCCGCCCGACGTATACCGTGCCACCGTCCCCTCGAACTCAAAAACTACAACTTTAGAATTTTCGATGAGCCTGCGAGCCCTATCACTCATGCCTTCTCCAGCCATCGGGAGGAAACGCCGTCGGGTCGCGATCCATATTAGGTGACGGTTTGGCGGGCGCGGCGTGATCACCATCCGGCAATTTTCAGCCCAGATTGCCGGGAAATCGACAGGCATACTCTCGTCGGCGGATCCGCGTGTCGGGCCTTGCGCCGCCCGCGCTTCGGTAGGGCGCATGGTGATCGCTCAACCTGGGAGCAGGCAACTGCCATGTGCGCCGGCGTTAACGAGGTGCAATCCCGTGAGCCCGCGCCGAGTGACCAGACGGTCACGACAACAGCCGGTCGCCAGTTGCTGGTCCAAAGGGCGACCTCGAGCCGGTCGGCCGGCGTCCCGAAAGCCAGAATCGTGAACCTTCAAATGGTGCTCTTCCCTCCAGTCAAGCGGTTCATTTGTCACATCCACACAGCTGCGTTGACGTCAGACCGAATCTAGATCTCACCGTGCGACTCGTTGCTGCCATGACTCCAACCCGCCGAAGGTTCATGCCCGTCCGAGTCGGAGATGGCGGGAGGACCAGCGCGGCGGCAGACGACATGCACGGATCACACTCTGCATGTCGACCGTCGGTTCAAGATTCGGAGCCCTGATCGCGGTAAGGCGACTACTCGATTGACGTCGATAAAACCGACATCTCGTTAGCTCGAATGATGCGCTCCACCTCTTCGAGATCTGTGGCCCAGACTTCCGAGAGTGACTGGCTCGCCAGTCCGATATCCCATGGATTTAGCGTAGCTCGTCGATGTTGCGCGAATGGGCCATCGGTTTCAAGCAGCACTCGGTCGCGGGGCATGGCGCCTACAAGCGCTCTTCCTTTGACACCGCCGAGCATTGCAGGTCCTACGCTAAACCAGCAACCGCGGTCAACTGCTCGTTGAAGTTCGACGGGACTTCCTGAGAACCAATGAAGAATCGGAGAATTTACACCGTCAAACTTATCGAGCAAGTCGAGAACTGCCGTTGCAGCCCTCCGGCTGTGAATTGATAGAACTTTGTTTCCGGCCTCGTCACAGGCGTGGAGGATATGCTCAAATATCTTTACCTGCTGCGCCCATGTCGATTTAAGCTCAGAAGATCCGTCGACGCCTACCTCTCCAACGAAGCGAGTGTCGCCGAGGTATTTTTCAAAGACTTTCAACTCGTGCCCACGCTCCTCCGCTAACTGCGGATGCAAGCCGAGGGCAGTCCTAACAAACGAATGCCCTTGCGCCAGACGCGACGTTCCTGGCCACGCAGACGGAGTGGTTGTTACGGACAATACGCCGATTCCCCTACGCTGGGCCGTGGCGACAATTTTGTGCGGATGAGCGTAGAGGTCAAGGTGACAGTGGAAGTCGATCACGCCAGGCCGTACCTTGCGTGCAATTGGCCCAGCTCATCAAGGCCCCGATGAAGCATCTCGCGCACTGCAACTCTATTCGTGATTCGCGGTGAGCTCAGTGTCGGACCGAGCCACCGATCGAAGCCGTCCTCGGCTGCTACGAGTCGAGCCACGGCTACAGAGCGCACATCGTCGAACGCGGCGTGGTCCTCGTCGAGTCGACCGAGATTCTCGTAAACATATTCTGTGGAATCATGCCTGCCCCATGCCTGGAAGGCCGCGCGGCGGATCTGGCAGGGAAGGCATCGTCCGCAGTGTTTGTAGTTGAATCGTTGAAAACGTCCGCAACTCGTCGAGGCAGCAGCTTCAGCTGCTAGGAGGGTTTGGTCCAGGCACTCACGTAGCATTTCACCCTTGGTCTTTTCGGCGTAAGGATTTGTAATTTCTATTCGGAGTCCTACACCATCAAATATATCCTGCATACGCCCAAGGAAATCCGGATGTGCGGTGCGTGTACTAAGACTTCCGAGCCGAGCATAGGTGAGTGGGGGATTGATAGCGATGAAGCCGTTTTCGCAGACATAGAGTGGAACTGTATCGCCGTCGCGGTAGCGCTGGGTGGCTGTAGCAGCCAACACCGCGAATGCCAGGAAAATAAGCGACCGCGCGCGTTGAGAAGTTTCTTTGAGGCCGCGCCGAATGCTGGCGTTGTGATTGACCGCTAGATGCTCAAGGCCGCCACCGATAATACGCGCAAATCTGTCTTGCTTATCGGCATCTCCACGTACCGTCTGACTGACAGCGAAAAGGCGATGTCCTTCGGAGTTGAGATCGATGGCTCCGATCAGCGAATCTAACCCTCCTGACAGCAGTACGACTGCATCAGCGTCGGGATAGCGCGGCACCCTCGGAGCATCCGGTTTCAGACCTCCGTCACGGAACGTGAGTTGCCAACGATCGGTCGTCAGGAAGGCGAGCGCCGCAGACAAAGACTCCGCGAAAGGACTCCAGCGTGCCGATTCATGCAGAGCAACGTCGAGTCGGATCTCGCGGGTCCAACCGTCCGGGCTTGCGGAACGCTTCGTCGCCCCGTCTGCGACGACGACAGAGAGGGCGATGGCTAACAGATCCCACGCAGCAGCATACGGTACTAGCGCTCGTCGTTGCACCGTTGAGGCAGCCGAGGCGCCGGCACTTGCCATGTTCGGCGACGAGGTGCGTCCGAAAAGTAGGACTGGCGTGAACAGTTCATCGGAGACCGGAAGAGCCGACCTGGGGCCGCTTATGTATCTCATCTGATGTAGTCCTCGAACACGCTGAGCGTTTGATGGAGTGCTCGTGCGGTGAGACGCGAAACATTTGCCGTTGTAGTCGGACCGCTTCTCTTGCGGATTGATCTGAAGGCCGCCGATATCTCTTGGCTTATGAACTCTCGAACCTGGCGCAGGCGCCGCAACCCTGTTGCCGGATCTGGCGCCTTGGCCATGATCGTTTTTTGAACGTCGAGACAAAAGCGGCCGTATACGTCAAGGGCCGCGTATCGCTCAATCACGAACTCTCGTTGCACGTCAGTGAGCGCGAGCAGGTCTGCATCCGGGTAGCGGTCCAGAAGATCGGTAAGCGCATCTCGAACCGCTCGTCGCGAGGATTCTCCGTCCTGCGTCCCGTTCGCTGGACTCGCGGCGTCAACGATGGCATCCAACACAATATTGACGTCGCCAGCGCCCGCGAGTGCGGCGTCCCTTAGTGAGCTTCCGTCAGGCGCTTCTCCTGATCTAAGTACCCCGTTGAGTCGACCGGCCGTGGCTCCTGTGCCACCGAATCGGCGGCTCATAGTTCCGCTTCCGCCGTAACCAGTTTTTACGTAATGGCCCAGCGCTCGCCGCAGATGGCGGTTGTCGCCTGAACGCACGAACCTACCGGCGCTGCGGCGCGTATCACGGAACCGCCCACGAGGTGCAAGAGGTTCTTGATCCTCCTCCTCGTCTGGGTCGTCAGGCGGTGGCTCTTCGTCGGGTGGTGCCGGGGGGTCGACCGGATCAGCCCAAGGCGGCACCAGTAAGACATCCGGGCCTGGACCGTTACTACTCTGCGAGGTTCCCACGCTGCGCCCGATTCTCAATGACCTTCTTTACGGGAGTTGCGACATCTAGCGACTTCGTCCAGTGTGCGAGCACATCAGCCGCCCATGGAAGAGACGCGATTCTGGGCACGATGCTTGGCTCGATTTGTTTACCCGGCCGCTCGATAAGAAATCCCGCCAATTCGGAACCCTGCGAGGGGTCAGCGTTAGCAACGGCAATACATGCTTGAAGGATAGGCGGAACCCCCCACCCCTGCTCTTGCCGAGCACGAGCCAGGAGGCGTTCCATAATGATCGCTATTTCGGACCGCGGGAGAGTCTGAAGTTCGTGTTCTAGCACCTCCGCTTCTTCAGGGCTATCCAATAGTGCAGTAAGAAGTGCTGCTGCTTCCGAAGACAGTCGATCGGCTGACGTGATTAGTGGTGCTTGTTCACGCCCGACATAGAGGGCACCTCGAAGGTCATGGTCCGCGAGCGCTGGAGGCAACGCAATCCACTCACGAACAAATTCTACATCCCAGACACCTGTTGGTTGGTAGCTCTCGCCGGCTGCTGCGGCGTCTTCCCACTCGGCAAGGAATCTCGGTTTGCCATCAGGATCAACGTTGACAGCAGAGGCTAGCGCTACATAGGCGGTCTTTGGCGCGAGCCGCTCAAACAAGAGAAGCTTCGCTAGGATCGCCTCGTCTACCCCGACCCCTTGCGCGGCCGAGATCGCCATACGGATCGACAGCGCGTTGAGGAATCGCTTGACAAGCCGAGGATTGCCCGCAATTCGCTCAGATGTGGTCATAAGAGGAGCAAGGCGCTCGGCAGTATCCAGTCGCGCGGTTAGAGCAGGAGGTAGAGCCACGCCATAACTTGCGATGTAGTTCTTGTCGACCCGCTTCCCCTTCCAAGACTCTCGAAGTTGTGAAGCGATCGCGCTCCGCAACTCATCCTTCTGCTCACTCTGCAGTTCGCTGTTTTCTATGAATAACATCATCATGTATGCGCGCACCTCTTGGGTGCCAAGCGCCGGGACTCTAATAGGAATCTGAATCAGTTTGTCGAAGTAGTTCGTGATCAGATTCTCGTCATCAAGTCCATGGAAATGTTTCTTGACGGCATGCTTAATCATTCCGTCGTCAGCAGCAATCACGAAGGCGGTGTTCTTAAGGAACAAGAACAGTCGGATCGCCTCGAGGGTCGATATAGTTGTGTCTGGCAAGCACCTATCAAGGTCGTCAATGAGCACGACCAGGGTTACGCCGACTTCACTCAGCACTTCTTCGAAGGAGTCACGAAGCGCTTGTATCTCCTTCGGCGGGGAGAACTCCTGTTTCGGGTCTAGAAGCGCACTGCCTGCAGCCGCGATCGATGAGGCGGCCGCGCCTGCGCTCTTGAAATCTTTCTCAGTGACATCCCCGTCTGTCACATCTTTGACTACTCCAAATACTTCGCCAGGCAGACCTACGGGAGGGAGGCCCAAGGCCATTGAAGCCGCCGGTAGTGCCATCAATTTGGCGAGCCGAAACCACTTGACGCGGCGCATAAATTCGCCAGCCTTTTTCACACCGGTCTTTCTCTCGGTCGCCTCGCTGTTCAGCTTATCCGCTATAACGTCGAGGAGCGCCGCGCGCGCATCATCATATCCTTGATAGAGCCAGGCATTGAAATCGACGAAAAGATACTTCGCGGGCCCGTTCTCCGGCTGACGCGTTACCAGCGAAGCCTTCGTTAGCTGGATCATGGACGACTTTCCGACGCCCCAATCGCCTGAGATTCCGATTGACACTGGCCGGCCGTCAGCTCGGACGATCATCTCCGCGATCGTGTCAGCCACACCCTCGAAGTTGAGGAAGTCTCTGTTTGTCTCATTGTCGGGCCACATATGCGACCGCCTTTCTGGTCACGCAGAAGCTGCCTCTGGGCAGTGAGAAGAGTTCGCAGCGATCGCAAAAGTTTGTCCAGTGGGATGAGCGCTGCTGTCGTGCGCGTGGCGGCTCATCGCAGGCTCGGCGCGGCGATGACATCAGCATCAGCAATCTGCTACCTGGACGTTCGGCTCGGGTAACGCAATATGGCTGCTATGTCGTGCTGGAGCGGGGCATCTCCTGGATCACCGCGAAGACCAACCGCCGGTCATGCTGAGTTCATTATGCCGACAACTCGGAACGACGCTAGTCCCCGGATCCCCGCTATCGACACCAATCGGCAGGGAAAGGCGAACTCAGTTCGGGTTTACGAAGGTGCCTCGTTGCGGGACGGTGTAGACGAGTTCGCGTTGGCGTAGCAGGTTCACTGCACGGCGGGCCGTTGTTCTGGCGACGCCCCACTCGGCGTGCATGTCGTTTTCGGTGGGGATGCGGTCGTGGGGCTGGAGCCGGCCGGTTTTGATGTCGGCTTCGATGTAGTCGGCGATCTGGACGTAGACCGGTACGGGTCCGTCGGTGCGTACCGGTCGCTGGCTCACGAGCGCCAACCTACGAAGCGGGTCACGTATGCTTATCGGCAGCTACGAGGCGATACATAGGTAGACAAGAGAAGACAAGATGAGTAGCTTGGTGGTTGCGACACCTTGCCGGCGACGATGGTTAGTCGGCGGCGAGAACCAGCGGTGACCTGCTGGTTGCCATTGGCAGCGTGGCCCCGTGCCCGGTGGTAGGGCGCGGGGCTCGTAGGTTTCGGACGAGTGCTGCCAGCTTGATGCTGCTGCTCCACTGGTTGGATCTGCCGAACACCTGCCCCTTGAAGTGTTCGGCATCTGCCAAACCCCGGAAAAGGGGTTGATCGTCGGGTCCTGAGCGGTCTCTTCTGGAAGGCGTATCCCGTGTGGCCGGTCGCCTGGTCCGCTGGGACCCGTGCCTAAGCAGCCTTGAGTGAGCAAGCCGGTTGACGGGTCTGAGGACAGTCGGCGGCTGGTTGGCATCGGGCGGCTCCGGTGATCGGGCAGACCCCCAATCAGGTACCCACACCGGTGAGTTGAGCCCCGGTGTCCGGCACACGCCGCGATACACGTACCACGCGCGCCCGGTGACAGCCGGGTGTGGTGGCACGTGTGCGCGTGTGTCGGCGCCTTGCTCCTCGCGGCCCATATCCGTGTCACTCGTCCGGCCTTGCTGGCGTGTATCCGCGCCGCGAGTGCTGGCGGGCGCGGGTTCAGGGCCGTTACCGCCGCTGCCGCTGCCTAACGGAGTCTTTCTGTGTTCTCGGATCGTGTCTGTCACCGGCACTGCCACCGCTGGTGGGTGCCGGGTGGTCTCGTCGTCCTGCCGGGTGTCCCGGCGAGGATGCGGTTGGGGGTCCTGCTTGATCAGGACCCCCAACCGGACATGCCGTGGGGCCTGACAGCCCAGCTCAGCGCCCGTCTCGCTGTCGAACCTGGTGCTGCGACTGATCCCCTCCTGGGGATCCCCGGTGGGGTGTATGCGGCTATCCGCGGCTGGCCGGCGGTCCCGGCCCGAGGCGGTGGCCAGCGGTGAGGGAGCCGATCCTGCGGGTGCAGTCCGGACTGACCGACCGGGACCTGGTGCTGTTGGGTTGGCTGGCCGATCACGGGGTGCTGACCACCGACCAGATCGCCGCCGCCCTGTTCCCGTCGGTCAACTTCGCCCAACGCCGTCTGCGCGTGCTGCGCGACGAGCGGGAGGTGATCGACCGGTTCCGGCCGCAACGCGCCGACGGCGGCTCGTTCCCGTATCACTGGCTGCTCACCCAGCTCGGCACCGACATCATCGCCATGCAGCGCGGCGAGCCGGTGCCGCGCCGCGACGTCGCGCGGGCGCGGCGCTGGCAGTTGACGAGTCGGGCCAACCTGCCTCACCTGTTGGGTGTCAACGGCTTCTTCACCGGGCTGGCCGCCCACGCCCGCATCCACCCCGGCGCGCGCCTGGCCCGCTGGTGGTCGGCTGCCCGCTGCCAGCAGCTCGGCGCGTTCGCCGATCCCACCGGCCCGGTGAGCGCGACTCTGCTGGCCTACCGGCTGGCCGTGCGCCCGGACGGGCACGGCATCTTCACCGAGCATGGCCAGTCGACCGCGTTCTTCCTGGAGTACGACACGGGCACGGAGACCCTGGCCCGGCTGGTCGACAAGGTCGACGGCTACCGGCAACTCGCCCACGTCACCGAAAACGTGTGGCCGGTGTTGTTCTGGCTGCCCACCGCCGCCCGGGAGCGGCATCTGCACGCCGCGCTGACCGAGGCCCGTGTCGGCTACCCCGTCGCGACCGCCGTGCACGGCCGTCCCGGCCGTCCCGCGTCCGTCAGCGGCCCGCCGGCCGTCGCGGACAGCCCGGCCGGTCCGGTCTGGTGGCTGCACCGCCACAACGGACCCACGCTGCCCCTGGCCGCCCTGCACGCGACCGTCACCGTAAACGTCCGGGACGTCGCATGACCGGCCGCCGGACACGTGCGACAGAACCCGAACCCACCCGGCTGACAGGTCGCCCCGACCGGCAAGCGGGCGGGAGCCGCGCACCGCCCAACAAGTAGCCGCTGAGCTGCCCTGTCAGGCCGCGACAGGACACCTGACAGAAATCCAACGCACCCAACTGGTGAGCCCAACGGCATCGGGCTAACGCGCGCGGGCACGCACTGCCCGAGCATCCCGCCCGTGCCAACGACCGAACACCTCCGACAGGCCGCTTGGCTTGCACGCCCCGCCCAGACGGCGGGCGTTTCGCGCGCACTTAACCAATAGGAAGGCCCTGCACCATGACGATGACGACATCGACGTTGGCGAACTCGGTCGCGAGGCGCCTGAACACCGCCTGCCCGCCGGACGCCTATGGCTGATCCGTCAGAGCCCGCACCGCCAGGTCACCTGACAGAACAGCAACGAGAACACATCCGGCAGGCCGTCCTTGCCCTGCCTCCACTGACCGACGAGCAGATCGACGCCCTGTGCGAAGTGATCACCAACGCCCGGATCCGCCGACAGACAGACACCACCACCCCGAATCACACCGCGCGCCGTGCGGCGTAACCGGTCGACGACCGCAACTGCCGAGTGGGGATCACCTGGTATCTCCACTCGGCAGCGTCGCGCCGTCCCAGTCGAAACGCTCCACCCGGTGATCCATCCGCCGCTGCGGCGGCATCAACGTCAACCGGGGAAACGCGCGTTTGACCATCGCCCGCAACGTGTCGAAATCACTGGCCGCCTTCGCCGCGTCCCACTCTCGGGCGGCGTCCCGCACCGCCGTCCGCGTGGCCTCCGGCTGCTCCAGACCAGCCAGTTCGGACTCCAGCACCCGCAGCCGCTTCAGGATCGGGGCCATCGCCTTGTCCACCCGTGCCGCGCCCCACTCGGCGGTCTTCTCGGCGAGGGTGTCCGCCGACTCGTTCAGCATCGTGATCTCCTGCTCGATGCGGGCACGGTCCTGCTTGACAGCCGCCAACCGAGCCGCCATCCGCTCCGCCCGTCGCGGATCACCCAGCCGCGTCTTGACCGCCTCCGCCACCGCCGTCTCGGCCAGCAGCGCATCAATGAAGTTGCGGCCGCACCCGCCGCCGTCAGCGTGCGAGCGGCACCGGTACTCCCGCCGAGGCGAACCGTCCGGATACGGCGTGGTCATCCGGCGCGGCACGCCTGACATCCTCGATCCGCAACGCCCGCAGTAGAGGATCCCGGACAGCAGGTGCACCCGGCCCGGTGGACGGCCGCGACGGCGGGCCGCGAACAACCCGGACAGCCGTTCCCACTCCTCCCGGCTCACCACCGGCGCAATACCCGCCAGTTCACCCACGACCTCGTTGTTGTAGGCCAGCAGGCCCGCCATCGCGGGACGGCACAACGAGCGCGCCAGACGCGCCCGCGTCCACCGCTCACCTCGGACCGTGCGGATGTCACGGGCGTTGAGGTCCCTCGCCAGTACGGCCAGCGGCTCTCCGGCCAGCAACCGCCGATAGCACTCGCGCACGACCTCCCGTTCGGCCTGAACCACCTCGTCGGGCACCGGGACGCGTGGATCGCCGGGCTCCCAGCCCTCGGGCTTCGGCTGCCAACCCGGCATCGCGAAACCGCGCCCACCGCCTTGGACCTTGCCCTTGCGAGCGCGGCGGAGATTCCCGCGCTTCACCCGTTCACTGATCTTGTCCGATTCGGCTGCCGCAGCGACCATCGCTTCCCGGAAATGTCGCCGGCCGTCGGCGGTGGTCAAGTCGTACTCGCCAGACAACGACCACACCCGCGCGCCGCGTGCGGCGGCCTCGACCAAGCGTTCGCCCTCCATGACCTTGCGGGAGAACCGGGTCACGTCGTAAACCATCACCCCGTCCGACAAACCTGCTTCGAGACGGCGCATCATCAGTTCCCAGTCAGGGCGGACCACACGCGGCTGCCACGCCGACAACGAGTCGTCCCGGAAGACTTCACCGACCACCGCACCACGCGCGAGGATCTTCTCCTCGCACAGCTCGATCTGGTCGTCCGTCTTGATCGTCTCGCCGTTGATCGCGTAGCTGATCCGCGCATACACGTCGATCACCGGCCGCTGACTGTCACGCTGGCCTAAATGAGCTGCATCGATGCGTCCCATGCCCGGATGTTACAAATAAACCGTCAGCCCATCGGGCCGGGCGATCGCAGTCCGGGAAGGCGCAGCCGCCGTCGCGGACGTTCAGGGCGCGGCGCAGCGGGCCCGTGACGAGCCGGGTGGTGCGGCCCAGGTCGAGGACCTGGCTCTTGCCGCCCAGCACGACCGGCACGATCCGGGCGTCGCAGGCCAGACGCCGCGCGGTCTCGGCGGACAGCCTGGCCCCGGTGTCGGTGGTCGCCGCGCCCAGCGCCTGGGTCAGCGGGTCGTAGGAAAGGGTGACGGCGAGCTGGGCCGGTTCCCCGCCGCTGGCAGGAAGTTCGTTGGTCCGCAGCGCGAGTCGGCACACGTCGACCAGCGCGTCGGCGCGTCGCTGCGCCGGGCGAGGCTGCTCGTCATCGGCGGCGGGGCGGGGGCGGTCGGCGGAAAGTGGGTGGCCGGTGGAAAGTGGGTTTCCGGTGGAGAGGGGCCGGCTGTTTGGACGGGGGCCGATGGAGGGATGGGGGTCGCTGGAGGGATGGGGGCCGCTAGAGGGACGGGGGTGGCCTGTGGGAAGGGGTCCGCTGGTGGAGAAGGGCCCCTTGGTGGAGAGAGGTCCGCTGGTGGAGAGAGGTCCGCTGGCGGAGAGAGGTCCGCTAGTGGAGAGAGGTCCGCTAGTGGAGAGAGGTCCGCTAGTGGAGACGGGCCCACTGCTGGAGAGAGGGCCGTTGGTGGGAAGGGGTCGGCCGTCGGAAACGGGGCGGTCGGTGGGAATGGGGCGGCACAACGGTTCCAGGGCGGCCTGCACCAGTGCCGCGTCCTCCAGGCCGAGGGTGCCGGACAGGCGTACCTGGCCGTTGCGCGGGGCGGAAAGGGTGAACCCGCGGGCCCTGTAGGCGCGGGCCTCCTGACGGGCCAGGGCGGCCTCCTCGGCGCTCTCGGCGATGTGCGGGGCGACGTGGAAGAGGATGCGGCCGCCGACCCGGCGGAGCTGGAACGCGGGTAGCTGGCCGGCCATTTCGATCAGGGTGTCCTGTGCCTGCCGCATGATGGTGGCGGCCTCGGCCGGGCCTACGTCGTCGAGGTCGGCCAGTCCGGTTTCGACGGTGTCGATCGTGTCGGCGACCACCGTGGCCTGCCGCGCGTCCATCCGCCCGTCGAGCAGGGCCTGTTCCAGGTCGGGATGTCTGGTCAGGGCGGTGGCCAGGTCGGTGAGGTCGCGGGCGGGCCGCGGGTCGCACCGCACTTGTGCGCGCAGCCATGCTCGGGTGGTTCGTGAGCCCTGCCGGGCGGGCAGGCCGCCCACGCCGGCCTGCCGCACCAGTCGCGCCTGCAGGGCGGTGGCGGTCTGTTCCAGCCGGTAGGCCGCCCGCAGGCAGGTCACGATCTCGTCGTCGTCCAGCGGCCACACGGGCGCCGAGGCCAGTCGCGCCGCGTCTTCATTGAGTTGGTTCAGCTCTTCGATCACGACGGCCATGTTCGAACACCTGTACGACAGTTTCGGGTTGCCGAACGGCCGGAACGAGATCTACTGCCACCATCTGCGAAAGCGTGGCCGCGGCCTAGCGATCGAGGGCAGAGAGGTGCTGTTCGCGCTCGGTGCGGGCTCGGCCGCCGGCCTCGCCGCGGAGGGATTCGTCCTGGGCGCGTGAGGCCAGCAGGGACTGCTCGGCGCGGGTGCGGAGCAGCCGGGCCGCGGTCTCGCGGTCGTGGGTGGGCAGGCCGGTGGCGGCGGCGATGACGTCGGGCTGCTCGGTGATGATCCGGTCCTGGATCATCGGGTGCAGGCCCAGCCACCACTCGGCGCGGTTCCTCGGGGTCCAGGCGGCCAGGGACGGGCCGTCGATCCTTGGATAGTCCGGCAGCTCGTCGGCCGGGCCGAAGTCCTCGCGGTAGCTGTTGCGGGTCAGGATCGCGGCCGCCCGCTGGTCGGCCTCGTCGGCGCGGGCCAGGACCTGGGCGATCTGCTGGGCGTACGAGTCGATGGTCTCCTGGGTGACCGTGCCGGCCGGGGCGAGGGGGACGGTGATCTCGCCCGAGGCCAGGTCGATCTCCAGGCCGTGGCCGCGCGCCTCGGCGACCAGCTGGTCGAGCAGGCGGCGGCACTGGTCGAGGTCGTCGGCGAACTCGCGCGCGGCGACTCCGGTGGCGACGCAGTTGTCGTGGGCGTTGCCGAGGCGTACACGCAAACGAACGCCTTTGTCTCTCGCCGCCTGGGCGGCCTCACCGGAGAACCAGTGGTCCTCGAGGTCGCTGGTCCGCAGGGTCAGGTCCTCCACCGCCCGGTCGATGCGCAGGCCGAGCCGCATCCATTGCTCGGCGACATTCCGGACCGCCGCCAGGTCGGCCCGGAGAAGTCCCCGCAAGCTGATGGTCATGGCATCCTCCCGGCTGGCCGTTCGTGGACGAGGAGAGCCGACCGTTCGTCGGCGACCAGGTAGGCCAGTGCGGCGGTGCGCAGCTCGACGCCGTACGCCCGGACCTCGCCGGCCAGCTGGCCGAGCGTGACCTCCCAGCCGAAGCCCGACTGGGACAGTCGCGACGGGCACATGAGCGAGCCCTCGACGGCCTCGCCCGCGCGCATGGCCCACCCGTAGATGCCGGCGGCGTCGGCGGCGAGCCGGTCGCCCACCTCGGCCACCTCGTCGCCGTCGTCCATCAGCGCGGGCACGTTCATGCCGGTCATCACATCACCCTCCGTGTCGTTGTCACTACGGAAGGTACAAGGGCTATGCCAGGACGGGTGTGGGTCTCGGCTCGGTGCGGGTGAGGCGCAGCCAGACGACGAAGCCCCAGATCACGAAGACGGCGTAGACGGCGTACAGAACGGCCGACGGGTAGTACCTGAAGTGCAGCAACTCGGGGACGCCGACGAGGTCGACGGCGATCCAGCACAGCCAGAACTCGACCCAGCCGCGGGCCATCGCGTACGTGGCCAGCACCGAGCCCACGAAGATCCAGGAGTCGGCCAGGTAGTACCACCACGGGACCGGGAACCCGGCACCGACCGCGCGGAAGACGAAGAAACAGGCGAATACCGCGATGAGCGCTCCACCCCCGTACAGAAGCCTCTGTCTCGGTGTTGCCCATTGGGGTGTGACGGCCGTGCCGTTGGTGCGGACCCGGTTGCTGTGCCACCGCCACCAGCCGTACACGCTGGCGATGAGGAAGAAGACCTGCCGGGCCGCCTGGCCGTAGAGCGGGGTGCCCTGATCGTTGCCGATCGCCTGGCCCGCGAAGACCGTGAAGAGCAGCACGTTGCCGACGATGCCGACCGGCCACGCCCACGCGCTCCGGCGCAGGCCGAACAGGGCCGAGCCCAGGCCGAACGCGTTTCCGACGATCTCACGGTAGTAGATCGCCTGGTCGGCGGTCACCTGCCATGTGGCGGTGTAGAACGACGTCAGCAGATGATCGAGCCAGGTCACGGCTCATGGTAAGTGGGAATCCGGCACGGCCGGGGCATAGTGGCAGTGTGACCTCCCCCGCCACTGCCACGCGCCTCTACGAGGACGGCAAGGTCGTCGCCCAGGACTTCCCGTGCGATGAAGCCCTGACCATGCTCGATCAGCATCCGGGCGCGGTCCTCTGGCTCGACCTGCTCCACCCGGAGGCGGCCGACCTCGAGTCGATCGCCGGCGCCTTCAAGCTGCACCCGCTCGCGGTCGAGGACGCCCTCGAGAACCACGAGCGGCCCAAGCTCGACCGCTATCCCAACCACATCTTTCTCAATGTGTACGGGGTCGACATCGCGACCGGCGACACGGCCACCTTCGGCAAGACCGAACTCAGCGTCTTCGTCACCGACCGGGCCCTGATCACCGTGCGGAAGTCGGACAGCGACACCACCCGGCTCGTCGAGCGGTGGGACGCCAACGCCGATCTGGGCAAGGGCGGCGGGGTCGCCTTCCTGCTCTACGGGCTGCTCGACGTGGTCGTCGACGGTCACTACGCGGCCACCCAGCAGCTCGACGCGTCGATGGACAGTGTGGAGGACGCCCTGCTCGAGGAGGGCGGCGCGCCCCGGCCGGTCCGGGTGCACGCCATGGACCTCCGCAAGATCGTCGCGGCCCTGCGGCGGGCCATCGCGCCCATGCCCGAGCTGGTCGGCCAGGCCATGCGGGCCGACCTCGGCCTCGTCGACGAGCACCTGGTGCCGTACTACCGCGACGTCGAGGACCACGCCAAGCACACCGTCGACCAGATGGAACACCTGCGCGACCGGATCGAGGGGCTGTTGCAGGCCGACCTGGCCGAGCAGGGCAACGTGCTCAACGACGTCACCCGCAAACTGGCCGCCTGGGCCGCGATCGTGGCCGTGCCGACCGCGGTGACCGGCTACTTCGGGCAGAACCTGCCCTACCCCGGCTACGACCGTTTCTGGGGCTTCCTGCTGAGCACCGCCCTCATCGTCGTGATTTCGGGCGGGTTGTACGTCTCCCTGAAGCGCCGGGGCTGGCTGTAGCCTCCCCTGATGACGACGCTCCGGGTGGAAGAGGCGGACATCGCCTGGGGAAATGACGCGCCCGTGCTGCGCGGCGTCACCGTGCAGGCCGGCCCCGGCGAGATCCTGGCCGTCACCGGCACCTCCGGCGCGGGCAAGACGACGCTGCTCAGCGCGATGGCCGGACTGCTGCCGCCGGTGACCGGCCTGGTGCTGGCCGACGGCGAGAAGGTCACCGACCGCGACCAGGCGGTGAAGCTCGGCATCGTGCTGATCCCGCAGGACAACGGGCTGGCGGCGATCCTGACCGCGGCCGAGAACATCTCGGTGGCCGTGATCGCCACCGGCGGCACCCCGGCCGAGGCCCGCCGCCGCACGGCCGAGTCGCTGGAGCCGCTCGGGCTGTCGGCCCAGGCCAACCAGCTCATCGAGGAGCTGTCCGGAGGTCAGCAGCAGCGGACGGCGATCGCCCGGGGGCTGGCCCTGCGCGGCGACGTCCTGCTGGCCGACGAGATCACCAGCGAGCTCGACGCGGCCAACCGGCAGCGCGTGATCGAGCTGCTGAAGGCGGAGGCGGCCCGCGGCGTGGCCGTGGTCTTCGCGACCCACGACCCGGAAGCGGCGGCCGCGTGCGACCGCGAGCTTCATCTGGCCGACGGCGAGGCGGTCTGGGCCCGGCCCTAGACCACGTGCTCGGTGCCGCCCGGCACGAGAGTCACCTCGCCGTCGATGTGCTGGACCGTGAAGAGGGTGCCGGGCGGATAACTGCCCAGGACCTCGGGCGGCAACTGGACCGTGCCGTCGCCCGCGACCACGGCGAAGTCCTGGCCGTCGCGGCCCTCGGCGCCGACCCGGCCGTCGCGGATCGTCACGGCCCGGCCCAGGCGGGCGCCGACCTCGTTGTCGTGGGTGACCACGACGATCGTGGTCTGGCGTTCGGCGTTCACCGTCTCCATGGCGGCCAGCACCTCGTCGCGGCCGGCCGTGTCGAGACGGCTCGTCGGCTCGTCGACCAGCAGCAGGCCGGGGCCGGTGGCGATGCCGACGGCCAGGGCGGCCCGCTGCCGTCCGCCCGGCGTCAGGTCGGACAGGCGCTGCCGGCCCTGGCCGGGCAGGCCGACCAGGTCGAGGATGCGGTCGGGGTCGTCGAGCGTGATGCCGCGGGTGTGCGCGGCGCGGCGCTGGGCGAGCCAGATGTTGCGATGCAGCGACGCGTACGGCAACAGGTTGCGGGCGGCGCCCTGCAAGACCACGCCGATCTCGGTGCCGCGCAGGCGGCTCACCTCGCTGTCGGAGAGCTTGCCCATGTCGTACGTCCCGATGTTGATCCGGCCCGCCGAAGGGCGCATGAGGCCGGCCAGCAAGGCGATCAGCGTGGACTTGCCGGAGCCGGACGGCCCGACCAGGGCGATGGTCTCGCCCGGCGCGATGGAGAGGTCGACGCCGGCCAGGGCGACCACGTCGCCGGCCTCGGCCCGATAGATGTGCACCACGCGGCGGCAGGCCACGGCGAGTCCGTTCATGGGCACACGCTAGCGAAGGGTGCGGCCTGGTGACGACCCGCTACGCGGCCGCATTCTAGGGTGTGCGCGTGCGTGACATCGCCGTTTTCTCCGGATCAGCCCATACCGAGCTCGCCGCCGAGATCTGTGACCACCTCGGCGTTCCGCTGCTGCCGACCAAGACATCGAGGTTCGCCAACGACGCCATCGAGGTGCAGTTGCAGGGCAACTGCCGCGAGCGGGACGTCTTCCTCATCCAGCCGCTGGTGCCGCCGACCCAGGAGAACCTGGTCGAGCTGCTGTTCATGCTGGACGCGGCCCGCGGCGCCTCGGCCGGGCGGATCACGGTGGTGATGCCGCATTACGCGTACGCCCGCAGCGACAAGAAGGACGCGCCGCGCATCTCGATCGGCGGCCGGCTGGTGGCCGACCTGCTGACGACGGCCGGCGCGAACCGGGTGCTGGCCATGACGCTGCACTCGCCGCAGGTGCACGGCTTTTTCAGCATTCCGGTCGATCATCTGCACGCGCTGCGGGAGCTGGCGGACCATTTCCGGGGGTACGACCTCAGCAACACCGTGGTGGTCTCACCCGACCTGGGCAACGCGAAGGAGGCGGCGGCGTTCGCGCGCCTGCTCGGGGTGGGGGTGGCGGCCGGGGCGAAGCAGCGGTACGCCGACGACAAGGTCGTGATCAGCACGGTGATCGGCGACGTGGCCGGCAAGGACGTGATCGTGCTGGACGACGAGATCGCCAAGGGCAGCACGGTCTTCGAGCTGTTGGACAGGCTGCGCGAGCGGGACGTGAACAGCGTGCGGGTGGCGTGCACGCACGGGTTGTTCGCGGCTGACGCGGTGCAGCGTCTCTCGGCCGAGAAAGACGTCGAGGAGATCGTCTGCACGAACACGGTGCCGATTCCGGTCGCCGGCCGCACCGACAAGCTGACGATTCTGTCGGTGGCGCCGGCGCTGGCCGAGGCGATGCGCCGGATTCACAACGGCGAGTCGGTGAGCGCGCTGTTCGCGTGAGCGTGCTGTTCGCGTGAGCGTGCTGTTCGCGTGAGCGTGCTGTTCGCGTGAGCGCGAGGATGGAGGGGGACGGGGAGGGCAAGACTCCGTCCCCCCGCGAGCACAGTTTCATCCGCCGGGTCGGGCTCAGCTCCTTTCGCCGTGGTGGTTGCTTGAAGTTGCTGGGAGCGCTCCCATTGATGAATGTAACTCCCTGGGCGGTCCAGCGCTAGGTGCTGCGGCGCGGGCGTCCCGGGAGTGCGAGCGTCAGACGGCCCCGTCGGGCGCCGTCGGGGTGGGGTGTCAGGCGTTGCCGTCGGGTGCCGTTGGCGTCGGGTGTCAGGCGGTGCCGTTGGCGTCGGGTGTCAGGCGGTGCCGTCGGCTTCGGGTGTCAGGCGGTGCTGCAGGATGCCGTGGGGGTTGCCGGGGTGCCTGAATTGATGAAGCCGAACGACGTGGAAGCGCCCGCGGCCACTGAGCCGTTGTAGGAGGCGTTCGTTGCCGTCAGGGTCGAGCCGCTGGCGCTGACCGTCGCGTTCCAGCCCTGCTGCACCGAGACCGCGGACGGGTAGGTCAGAGTCACCCGCCAGCCGCTGATCGCGGCCGCGCCGGCCGTCACCGTCACCGAGCCCTGATAGCCGCCCTGCCACTGGCTGCTCACCGAGTACGTGGCCGAGCAGGCGCCCGTCGCGGGCGGGGGAGTGGTGACCGGCGGGGTCGTGGGCGGCGGAGTCGTCACGGGCGGGGTTTTGGGCGGCGGAGTTGTGGGCGGCGGGGTGGTCGGCGGCGGGGTCGTCGGGTTCGTGGTGCCGCCGAAGTTGACGTCGCTGCAGAAGTAGTAGGACTGGTCCAAGTGGCTGGCCTGCCAGATCGTGTAGACCATGGCCCGGCCGCTGCGGCCCGAGAGGCGTACCGGCGCGCTGATCGCCACTCCGTTGCTCAGCTGCTCCGGCCACTGTGCGGCCGGGGTGTCGCCGATCTCGGCCACCTTCTCCAGGTCGGACCATTTCAGGGCCTGTGTGGTCGGGTTGAAGCCGGGCTTGGTGACGTACACCCAGATGTAGTCGGCGCCGTGGCGGGCGCCGTCGAAGAGGCGTACGTCGAAGGAATTGCCGATGTTCGTCGCCTGCCAGTTGCCGATGGCGTCCATCGCGTTGTAGCGACCGCTCTCGGTGTGGCCGGCGCTGCACAGCTGACCGTCGGGGATCGCCGCCTGGTGGTTGCCGGCCACGCCCTCGCGGAACAGGCCGTTCCAGTTCCACATGGCGTTCGGGTTGGCCTGCCACGCCTGCCAGCACATCGGGTCGAGGGTGGCCATGGTCGGGTCCTGGAACTTGCTGCCCCACCGTTCGTAGCAGCCGTAGTTGCGCGACGCGGGCCCGGTCACGTTGCCGTGGGCCGACGCGGGACTGGAAGGGGCGAGGAGGGCGACGGCGGCGACGAGGACGCCGGCTATCGCGCTGACTATCAAGGATTTCGTACGCATGAGGGCTGTGCTCCGCGGTGTCTCGGAACTGGCGGATGACTGCCCTCTGTCTCCGCGGGAGGTGCCGGCGCGTGGACCCACCCTGACTGTTGAATCGATTAATGTCAATACGCACCACCGGGTACAAATAACCGCATGGAATCCGTGCGCGCCGCCGCCCGCCTGCTCGCCGACGCCGACGCCGAGCGGGTCGTCGTCTTCACCGGCGCCGGCATGTCGGCCGAGAGTGGCATTCCCACCTTCCGTGACTCGCTGACCGGGCTCTGGGCGCGCTTCAGCCCCGAGGAGCTGGCCACCCCGGAAGCCTTCGAGAAGGACCCGGAGCTGGTCTGGAGCTGGTACGAGTGGCGCCGCGCCGCCGTCGAGCAGGCGGCGCCCAACGCGGGCCACGAGGCGGTCGCGGCCATCGGCGGCACTTTGATCACCCAGAACGTGGACGACCTGCACGAGCGGGCCGGCTCGCCGGACCCGGTCCACCTGCACGGCAGCCTGTTCGCCCCGCGCTGCTTCGCCTGCGGGCTCGCGACGGACGGCCCGGTCTGCGCCGCGTGCGGCGGCCGGTCCCGGCCCGGTGTCGTCTGGTTCGGCGAGCAGCTGCCGGCCGGCGCCCTGAAAAGGGCGGTCGAGGCCGCGTCGACGTGCGACCTGCTGATCACCGTGGGCACGTCGGGGCTGGTCTACCCGGCGGCCGAGATCCCGCACGTGGCCGCCATGAACGGCGCCGCCGTCGTCCAGGTCAACCCGCAGCCGACGCCGCTCGACGAGGTGGCCACGGTCAACCTGCGGGGCACGGCGGCCACGCTGCTGCCCGCGATCCTCAAGGAAGCCGCGATCCTCAGGCGGCCGTGATCCTCAGGCGGCCGTGATCCTCAGGCGGCCGTGATCCTCAGGCGGCCGTGATCCTCAGGCGGCCGTGATCCTCAGGCAGCCGTGATCTCCACGGAACCGCGATCTTCAGGCAGCCGTGATCTTCACGGAAACCGCGATCTTCAGGTAAGCCGTGATCTTCAGGTAAGCCACAGGGTAAAAACCTGGCGAACCGCCACCAAGCCCCCCTTAAGGCGCGGATCATGTCGTCATGGGTGTCATGGCTTACCCCCTCCGGTACGCGCTCGCCGACCTGGCCCTGGCGCTCAGCCGGGTCTCGCACGATCCGGCCGCGGTGCAGTCCACGGCCGCCCGCGCGGCCGCCGACATGATCGGCGACGGCGCGGGCGTTCAACTGCTGCGCGACGACGGCCGGTACGACGGCATCACGTACCACCACATCGACGAGCAGCGGTCGGCCTCGTTGTCGCGGGTGCTCGACCACGTCGACCAGCTCCCGGACGACGACTTCTCGACCGCGATGGCGGCCAGCCGCCGCCCGATCGTGCTGGCCGGCGACGGCGTCGAGCCCCTGGCCGGCGAGGAGCACGAGATCCACGCGGCGGTCCTCTGCCCGGTGATCGTCGACAACACGTACGCCGGATATCTGGTTCTGACCCGGGAGGCGAACGGCTCGTTCTATTCGACGGCCGAGGTCGAGCTCGCCCGCGACATCGCCGGTGAGCTGGCCCTGGCCAGTTCGAGCGCCCGCGCCCTGGAGCGGCTGCGTGCCAGCGAGGAGCGCTACCGCCGGGTCCTGGAGACGATCCCCGAAGGGGTGCTCCAGCTCGATCATGACGGCGTCATCACGTACGCCAACGAACCGATCGGCGTGGTCCTCGGCATGCCCCGCTCGCAGCTGGTCGGGGTGTCGCTGCGCGGCTTCCTCAACGACCAGGGGCAGAAGGAGCTCAACCGGCGCATCAACGAGTGCATGCAGGGCCGCTCGACGGTGGGCGCGACCCGGCTCATGCGCGCCGACGGCTCGCAGCGCAGCGTGCGGATGAGCATGATGCCGCTGACCGACGACCACGGCACCTTCAACGGCGTGGTCCTCATGGTCACCGACACCACCGACCACATCGACGCCCGCGGCCTCAAGCGCCAGCTCGACCACCTGCGCCGGCTCGACAGCCTGGGCCAGCTCATCGGCGGTATCTCGCACGACTTCAACAACCTGCTGACCGTTGTCGGTGGCTCGGCCGAGATGATCACATCGACCACGCCCGAGGAACACCCGACGCACAAGCTGGCGGCCGACATCCTCGAGGCGGTCGGCACCGGCCGCACGCTCACCCACCAGCTGCTGGCATTCGGCCGCAGCGAGGGCAACCGTCCCGAGATCATCCCGATCCCCGACCTGCTCACCGACGTCCAGTCGCTGTTCAGCCGCACGCTCGGCGAGCACATCGGCCTCGACCTCGCTTTCGGGCCGGACGTCTGGCCCGTACGGGCGGAGCGCGGCCCCCTGGAGCAGGCGCTGGTCAACCTGGCCGCGAACGCCCGCGACGCCATGCTGCACGGCGGCATGCTGCGGGTGGCCGCGATGAACGAGCTGGTGGAGGCGGAGAAGGCCCGCGACGAGGGCATCCCGCCGGGCCGGCTCGTGCACATGGTCATCACCGACACGGGCGTGGGCATGACCGAGGAGGTGCGCAAGCGGGCGCTGGAGCCGTTCTTCACGACCCGCCCGACCGCGGCCGGCCTGGGCCTGGCCACCACGGCCGGCATCGTGCAGGGCCTGGGCGGTCACATCGAGCTGGAGTCGGCGCCCCGGATGGGCACGACCGTGCACCTCTACCTGCCGGCGGCCGAGGAGAAGCCGGCCTCGGCCGAGGGCCGTCAGGGCGCGCCCTCGGTCATCGGCCGGGTGCTGATCGTCGAGGACCAGCCCGAGGTGGCCCAGCTCGTGCAGCGGCTCATCGAGCCGGCCGGCTACGCGATCACGGTCGCCACCGACGCTCTGCAGGCGGTCACCCAGGTGGCCGGCGGCGCCCACCCGGACCTGCTGATCACCGACGTGGTGATGCCGACGATGACCGGGCCGGAGCTGGCCTCGGCGCTGCGCACGCACCGCCCGGACCTGCCGGTGCTGTTCATGTCGGGCTACACGGCGGCGTCGCTGGGCCCGCAGCTGCACCTCGACGACAACAGCATGCTGATCGAGAAGCCGTTCACCCGCTCGACGTTGCTGGGCGCGATCCGCACGCTCTGCGGTCCACAGCCGACGAAGGCCTGACGGCTGCCCTTCCGCCCTGACGAACGAACCCGGTCCGGCCGGGTAACGCGATTTCCGGGACTCCTACCAAAGGTGCGAACTCGGGCGCCAGGGCTTGCCATCCGATCCGGACAAACAGCAATATTCCGGGTCTGTACGACTTGGCGCGCCGCCTTCTCGGCGGCGTGCGGGGCCGTTGGATGGGGAAGGACGCCGAGTGACCCAGGATCGCACGAGGGATCGGACGAACCGCGCAGGCCGCGCCGAAGCGGACGGCACGTCGACCATGGACCTGAGTGGGCGGTGCGTCGGCAGTTCGTACGTGCTGCAACGCCCGATCGGCCAGGGCGCCACCGGCACCGTCTGGGAGGCCCTGGACCGCGCGTCCGGCGAGTCGGTCGCGGTGAAGCTGCTGCACGAGAGCCTGCTGCGCCAGCCCAAGCTGGTCACCCGGTTCGTGCAGGAGCGCACGATCCTGCGGATGCTGCGGCACCGCAACGTCGTGCGGGTGCGCGACCTGTTCAGCGTCGGCGAGACCCTCGGCCTCGTGATGGACCTCGTGGCCGGCGGAAACCTGCGCGACCTGCTGCGGGCCGAGCACACCATCGCGCCCGGCGAGGCGGCCCGGCTCACCGCGCAGGTCGCCGCCGCCCTGGCCGAGGCGCACGAGCTCGGCGTGGTGCACCGCGACCTCAAACCGGACAACATCCTGCTCGACACCGGCGACGGGCCGCCCGAGACCCGGCTCACCGACTTCGGCGTGGCCCGCATCCTGAACACCCCGAGCATGACCACGCCCAGCTCCGTCTTCGGCACGCCGCACTACATGGCGCCGGAGGCGTTCCGCGGGTCGACGGCCAGCCCCGCGACCGACGTGTACGCGTTCGGCGTGCTCCTCTACGAGCTGGTCAGCGGCCACCCGCCGTACCGCAGCGACTCGATCCCCGACCTCATGCGCCTGCACCTCGAGGGCGCGCCCGAGCGCCGGCCCGGCATCCCGGACGAGCTCTGGGACGTGATCACGGCGTGCATGGAGCAGAAGCCGCGCCTGCGGCCGACCGCAGCCGAGTTGGTGGCCGAGCTTTCCGACCTGTCCGCCCAGCTCAGCGGGGTGCCCGCGCTGGCGCCACCGGCCGAGAGCCAGGCCGGCGGCCGGTCACGGGCCGGGGGCCGGTCACTGGCCGGGGATGATTCGCGGGCTGGCGACCATTTGCGGGCCGGCGGCCGGTCACGCGCCGGCGGCCACTGGCGGGTCAGGGACCGTTCGCGGGCCGGCGGCGACTCGCGGGCCGGTGGCGACTCGCGGGCCGGTGGCGACTCGCGGGCCGCAGGCTACGGCCCGGCCGGGAGCGGGAAGCCGATCGTGGAGCCCGCGCCCGAGGTCGCGGCGCCGCCGCGGTCGATCGTTCCCAAGCCCCGCCGCGAACAGCGCCGCAACGCCGTGCCGAGCTGGCGCTGGGCCCGCCCCGGCGCGACCCTGTCGATGGTGGCCGGCGCGATGGCCGTCTCGGCCGTGGTCACCACCGCGTGGCACATCGGCCGGGCCGACGGCGAGACCCAGGACCTGGCCGCGCCGCAGGTCATCACCGTTCCCGCGACCCAGCGCCAGCAACAGCATCAGCCCCAGCGCAGGTCGGCCACCCGCGACGCTCCCCCGCCGGCCGCGGCGACGACCCCGGCCAGGAGCGTTCCCCGGGTCCGTCCGGGCGTTCCGGCCGTCGTGACTTCGGCGACCCCCGCGGCCGTACGCCCGAAGCCCGTGACCACGCGCAAGGCGCAACCGGCCCGCTCGCCGCAACCCGAGGCCAAGCCGTACGGGCCCTGGAACTGCACCCAGTCCTTCGCCATCGACTTCCGCAACCGGACCGGCCTCGGCGTCAAGCCGTGCCAGATGCTCGGCCGCGACATCCGCTATCAGGCCTCGCTGACCGCGCCCGGCGGTGGCGGCCGGGGCAGCATCTCCGTCTCGCTGCGCGACGCCGGCTCCGGCCGCACCGTGGCCGGGCCGAAGACGTGCGACGGCCTGACCTTCGACGGCGACGCCGCCACCCGCAGCTGCGGCCCGGCCGGCGCCCAGCCCGCCCGCGGGCACAGCTACACCGTCGTCGTCTCCTACCGCTACGAGCGCGACGGCCGCACCCTGGCCAACACCGCGAAGGGCTCCACCTTCGAGTGGTGAGGGTGGTGACGGTGGTGAGGGTGGTGAGGGTGATGAGAGCGGCCGGGAATTAGCTCGCGGGGTTCCGCGTTCCGGCCTACCGTGATCCGCATGTTCGCGCCCGGTATGCAGCTGCCCGCAGTGGCGGCTCCCGCGCGCGTTCGTTTCGCGAGCGGCGCCGATACCCGAATCTGACCCTTCCCCGACAGCAGCAGAACCGCGGGGGAAGGGTGGTTCGACCCTGCGCGGTTCTGGCCCGCTCCGCCCGGCAAGCGGAGCGAGCACCCCGTTCTTGCCTCGCATCCAGTGAGGATTTGATCAAACCATGGCGAAGAGCCAGTTCATCCGTACGAAGCCGCACGTCAACATCGGCACGATGGGTCACGTCGACCACGGGAAGACGACCCTGACGGCCGCCATCACGAAGGTCCTCGCCGACCGCGACCCGGCAACCAACCGGTACGTGGCGTTCGAGGGCATCGACAAGGCCCCGGAGGAGGCCGCCCGCGGCATCACCATCACCATCGCGCACGTCGAGTACGAGACGCCGAACCGGCACTACGCGCACGTCGACATGCCCGGCCACGCCGACTACGTGAAGAACATGATCACGGGGGCGGCCCAGGTGGACGGGGCGATCCTCGTCGTGAGCGCCCAGGACGGCTCGATGCCGCAGACCCGCGAGCACGTGCTGCTGGCCCAGCGGGTCGGCGTGCCCTATCTGGTGGTGGCGCTCAACAAGAGCGACGCCGTCGACGACCCGGAGCTGCTCGACCTGGTCGAGCTCGAGGTGCGGGAGCTGCTGTCCGAGTACGGCTTCCCGGGCGACGAGGTGCCGGTGGTGCGCGTGAGCGCGCTGAAGGCGCTCGAGGGCGACCCGCGCTGGGTGGCCTCGATCGGCGAGCTGCTGGACGCGGTCGACGACTACGTGCCGGTGCCCGAGCGCGAGCTCGGCGAGCCGTTCCTGATGCCGATCGAGAACGTGCTGACGATCAGCGGTCGCGGCACGGTCGTCACCGGCAAGATCGAGCGCGGCACCCTGCGCGTGGGCGAGCCGGTCGAGGTCGTGGGCCTGGGCCCGACGGTGGCGAGCGTGGCCACCGGGATGGAGACGTTCGGCAAGTCGCTGGCGTCGGCCGAGGCCGGCGACAACGCGGCGATCCTGCTGCGCGGCATCAAGCGCGAGCAGGTGCAGCGCGGGCAGGTGGTGGCGGCGCCGGGTTCGGTGACGCCGCACCGGGTCTTCGAGGCCCGGATGTACGCCCTGACGAAGGAGGAGGGTGGCCGGCACACGCCGTTCGAGACGAACTACCGGCCGCAGTTCTACTTCCACACCACGGACGTGTCCGGCGGGCTCGACCTCGGCGACCGTGACCTGGTCATGCCCGGCGACACGCTGGACAAGGTCACGGTGACCCTGGGCAAGCCGGTCGCGCTCGAGGTGGGGCTCGGCTTCGCGGTCCGTGAGGGCAACCGCACGGTCGCCGCCGGCACCGTGACGGCCCTGCTCGACTGAGCCGGGACGGCCCCTGCTTGATGGAGAGACGACGGCCCCGGCCTGTGAAAAGGCCGGGGCCGTCTATCGTTGCCGGGTGATGTTGCCGCTGCCCGAGGGCGAGTTCGACGCGTACCTGTTCGACTGCGACGGCACGATCGCCGACTCGATGCCGCTGCACTACGTGGCCTGGCAGCGGGCGCTGGCCGAGTGGGGTGCGAAGTTCTCCGAGGAGACGTTCTACGCCTGGGGCGGCCGCACCCCGATCGCCGTGATCGAGACCCTGAACGCCGAGCAGGGCCTGTCCATGCCGGTCGAGCTCGTGAACGACCGCCGCGAGCAGATCTTCCAGGAGCTGCTGCCCGGCGTCGCCGCGGTGCCCGAGGTACTGGAGCACATCGAGAACGCGTACGGCCGAGTGCCCTTCGCCGTCGTCTCCGGCAGCAGCCGCGAGTCGGTCACCGCCTCGCTGACCGCGCTCGGCCTGCTCGACCGCTTCGACGTCATGGTCTGCGCCGGCGAATATCTCAACGGAAAACCCGACCCGGAGTGCTTCCTGGCCGCGGCCGGGGCCCTCGGTGTCGCACCCGAGCGCTGCGTGGTCTTCGAGGACGCCGACCTGGGCCTGCGGGCGGCCGCCGCAGCCGGGATGGCCGCCGTCCGCGTGCCACCGCCGTGGCAGCGGCTCCGGGCCGGCGCCGTCGTCGAAGCCGCAGCCGGTGGCGGGCCCGACCACGGCCAGGACGGCTGACGCCCCGCGGCTGTGGGTGATTCGGCTCGTTCCACCGCTGTGGGTGGTTCGGCTTGTCGCGCCGCTACGCGCGGTTCGGCTTGTCGCGCCGCTACGCGCGGTCTGGCGCGCAGCCGAGAAGGTCGATGTGGTCGGTGGCGAACTGGGTGAAGGTGCGGGCCGGGCGGCCGGTGAGCTCCGGCAGGTGGGCCGCCACGTCGTCGTAGGACAGCGACGCGGGCCCGGTGAGGCGGTACGTCGCGCCGGCGTGACCGGCCGGCGCCGCGGCGACTGTGGCCGCCACCTCGGCGACGTCGCGCGCGTCGACCATCCCCACGCGCCCGTCGGCGGCGGGTGAGGCGAACGCCGACCGGGCCGCGATCACCGGCGCCAGCATGAGCAGGTTCTGCATGTAGGCGTTGGCCCGCAGCAACGTGTACGGCAGCCCGGAGGCCGTCAGCGCCTGCTCGATGCCGTAGTGGTCGCGCCGGCGGGCGATCGGGGAGTCGGGCGAGGCGTGCCTCGGGCCGGCGGGAGACGACGCGGACCTGTTGACCCGAATCGGCCAGCAATCGTGCTGTCCGCGATCCGACCTTGCCGGTGGTGGTCACGAGAATCATGACCACCACCGTGGCCCGTCAGCGCCGGGCGGGCAAGGAGGCTCAGCTCAGCCGGAGGTAATCGAGGTTGAAGCCGCCGGTCTCGCAGTAGAGCGTCACCAGCTGGTCCCCGGCGGCCAGGGTCACCGGCACGTGGACCGACTGATAGGTGGCCCAGCCGCCGGTGGCCGGAACGGAGACGGTGCCCAGCTTGGCGCCTGAGGCGTCGCGGAACGAGATCGCGCCGGGGGCTTCGGCGCCGGTGCCGTTGGCCACACGCAGCTCCAGGTCGTACGTGCCCGGCTGCGCCACGTCGGCGCGGTAGCTGAGCCAGTTGCCGGGAGCCGTCCAGCCGATGTTCTTGCCGCCGCTGGCCGAGGCGTTGCTCTCGACGAAGTTGACGCCCTCGGTCCAGCCCTGCTGAGCCGCGTACGACTCGGCCTCCACCCGCACGCCGATCGGAGCGCCGCGCGGGACCACGGTCAGCGCGACCGTCACCGTGTCGCGGGCGGCGCCGTCGGTCACATGGAACGTGAGCCGCTGAGTGCCGGCCACGGTCGGCTTGAGCGTCACGACTCCGGTGGCCGCGTCGAGGGAGACGCCGGCCGGCAGGTCGGTGGCGTAGAAGGCGAGACGGTCGCGGTCACGGTCGGTCGCCGACAGGCGGAACAGCGTGGTCGCGTACTGGTCGGCCGTCAGCTCCGGCACGTCTTTCAGGACCGGTGCGTGGTTGCGGTGACTGCCGGGGACATCGGCTTTCCAGCGGTACGTCGCGTACGCCCCCGCGGGCACCGTGACGACGAAATCCTGGCCGGCGAGCACGATCCGTACATCCGAAGCCTCGGTGTTGCCGTTGGCCAGGATCGCGGTGAACCGGTCGCCGTCGCGGTAGACGACGTTGCTGACGCCGGCCGACGCGGCGCTCGACTCGACCCGGACGTCATCGGGGGACAGATAGCGGGCGAACTGGCCCAGCGGGTAGAGCTCGTCCCGTACGGACGCGGTCCTGGTCTCGGTGTTGACCTTGACCAGGCGATCGGGCCACTTGGTGGTGCGGCCGATCTCCTCCCAGTCGACGTTGTTGTCGCGCTTGTCGGTCCAGTGCAGGGTGCCGCCGGTCTGGTCGGTGGCCTGCGCCCAGAGGGTGTAACTGCTGGCGTTCAGCCGGAAGTAGTTGAGGACCGTGGCCGGGTTGAGGTCACTGGTCTCGGTCATGTGGACCGGCTTGCCGAACTCCTCGTAGGCGTCGCGCATCACCGCGGGATCGCCCCAGTACGGGTGGAAGGCGATGCCGTCGGCCGCCCGCCGCGTCGCCGGGTCGTTGAAGATCCGGTAGTAGTTCTTGGTGGCGGTGCTGTTCGGGTCGCGCCAGTCCCAGAAGTTGAAGTCGTGCACGTAGAGCTGCGTCCCCAGCCGCGCTCTCCCGAGCTCGCGCTTGATGGCGACGGCGAGCTTCTGCTGCTGCTCGACGCTGATGTCCATGGCCGGATAGACGACATCCATGCCGGGCTCGTTGAGCAGCGTCAGCGCGTCGACCTTGATGCCGTGCCGGGCGTACGCCTGGACGTACTTGACGTAGTAGCGGGCGAAAACGTCGATGCAGTCGTCACGCAGCTTGCCGACCTGGTAGTGCTCGGTCGTGCTGCCCGGCTTGAGAGCGACCTCGCCGGTGAAGCGGTTGTTGGTCTTCATCCAGGCCGGGGCGCTCCATGCCGAGGCGAAGAAGGTGGCCCGCGGGTTGTACTTCTGGATCAGCTTGATGGTGTCGATCATGTGCAGGTCGACGTCGCGCTGGATGGAGAAGTGCTTGAGGCCGAAGTCGCTGGTCACACCGGCCGGCAGCTCGTCGTAGGACCAGAACGGCAGGTGCTCGATCAGGTCGGGGCTGCCGATGGTGAGCCGGAACCGGTCGAAGCCGGCCCCGCTGCGTGGATCGGCGAGCAGGCGGATCGTCCGCTCGCGCTCGGCCGGGGTCAGCTTCCACAGGTTGGAGACGCTGGTCTCGTCGATGGAGAAGCCGATGCCGCTGTAGCGCTGCCGCTCCTGCGACGGGTCGATCACGACCGTGGCGTCGGCCGTCCGGGTGGCCAGCGCGCCCGGCAGCGGCTCCCACTGGTGGTCGGCGCCGGTCGAGTAGGTGCCGGTCACCTGTACGCCGTGCTTACCGCCCGCCATCGCCGGCGGCGCCACCGCCAGCGTCATCGCGACGGCCAGCGCCGCGGTCACCGTTCGGTTCACCCGTTCTCCTCGCATCGTGTCCTCTGGCATTGACGAATGGCCATTCGTCTATGGCGCGGAGTTTATTAAGGTCTTTAACTAACGCGCAACACTTCGGAAATCCGGAACTTCGCGCATGCTTGCCGGGTGCGGTCGTTCGTTCTGTTCCCCTCGATGGGCGAGTACCCGGTCTACGACGACGCGGTCTACGACGGGCTGGCGGCCGAGGATTCCCGGTGGCGCGCGTACGCCGAGGCGCTGCGGGTGGCCGCTCCCGGGCGGGTCGTGCTGGACGTGGGAACCGGGCGCGATGCGTTGTGGGCCCTCGTCGCGGCGAGGGCGGGGGCGCGGCACGTCTACGCGATCGAGGCTTCCCCGGCGGCCGCGGCGGCGGCGCGCGCGGCCGTCGAGTCGTCGGGATTCGCGGATCGCATAACGGTGCTTTCCGGCTTCGCCGCGGATCAGACCCTTCCCGTACGGGCCGAGGTCTGCGTGTCCGAGATCCTCGGGAACATCGCGTCGTCGGAGGGCGCGATCCCGGTCCTGAACGATTGCCGGGAACGGCTCTGCACGCCCGACTGCGCCTGGATTCCCTTTCGGGCACGCACGATGATCGCGGCCGTCGACGTGGGGACACCCGCGCTCGACCCGTCGTGCCGGCCGCTGCTGGACCGGGTCGTCGCGGCCGCCGGTGGCCGGCCCCCGCATCGGGACCCGTCGTCGAGTGACGGGCCGTTTGATCCGCGGCCTCCTCTGGGCGAGCCGTTTGATCCGCGGCTTTGCCTGGGCGAGCCGTTTGATCTGCGGCTCTGCCTCGGTGGGCCGGCGTCGTCGGCGCTCGTTTCCTCCCCGGTTGTCGTCGAGTCGGACGTCTTCGACAGCCGCCGTGCCGCACCGTCGCCCGAAATGTCGGTCGAAGTCGAGCTGGTCAGTGGAAAAGCGACAGGGCTGCTCCTCTGGACGCGGGTGGCCGTCGCGTCGGCCGGGCGCGAGGTGGACACGCTGGACGGTGGCACGCGTGCGTGGGCGCCCGTCTACGTGCCGGCGCCGCTGGCCGGCCGCGCGCGGGTCGGGTTCACCCGGCGGACCAGCGACGACGGCCTGCACCCGGACTACACGCTGGCCGTGGACGGCGTGACCGTGTGGCGCAGCCCGCACCACGTCTAGGAGAAGGGCGTGACCGGCCGGTCGAGAAGCTGCCCGTCCACGTAGGTGTCGACCTTCTCGTTGTAGAACGCGACCAGGCCCGCGATCGCCGCCACGGCCGGGAAGGGCTGCGCGTACGACCACGCCAGATCGGGCTCACCACCCACGCTCCAGTAGTCGCTGGTGCGGCCCTTGTACGGGCAGTGCGTGCTGGTGCCGGTGTGCTTCAGGGTGCCGAAGTTCAGCGCGGTGCGGTCGAGGTAGAAGCGGGTCGGCAGGCCGGTCTCGAACAACAGCACCGGCGAATGCGACTCGGCCAGCACCACACCGTCGAGCTCCACCCGCACGTGGCGGGTCGAGCGAAGGGCGTCGACCCGGTGGTACGGACAGCGCGGATGGCCGAAGATCTCCTCGTCCTCCTCGAACCACGCGTCCAGGGCGTCCCACTCGAAGCGGACGAGGCCTTCGAGGCCGGGGAGCTTGCTCTCGACGTACTGCCGGGCCGCCGCCTCGCGGTGCACGTCGCCGGCGCGCAGCCCGAGGCGGCGGGCGCGACCGCGGCTGAGGTGCTGCTCGTGCTCCTCGTCGACGATCACGTCGGCCGCGACGTCCTCGATCGGGATGTAGTACTGCGGATAGCTCGGGATCTCCCACAGATAGACGGCCCGCGTCGTGTCGACCACGACCCGGCCGTTGAGCGTCGCCCGCACCCGCCGGGGCGAGGGCTCCATCTGGTTGACCTCGGTGATCGACGGCGGATAGTCACTCGTCATACCCATGGCCAAACGCTAACGCCCGGGGAGAGGTCAGCGTCGGTTGAGCGAGGCCAGGAACTCGGGATTGTCGTCCGGCGCGATCATCACGGGGCGCTCGCGCAGGCGTACCGAAGGAATGGGCCGGCCTTTGACGAACCACGCGATCGCCGCGAACGGCGAGACCAGCAGGATGGCGAAGGTCCACGCGCCCCGCGGCGCGAGGCGGATCTTGTCCTCGTCGGCGTTCCAGCAGTCGATCAGGGCGCACGCGACCAGAGCGACATCGAGGAGCAGCAGCAGGGCGTAGACGTTGGCCATGGCGACAAGAGTGACCGGCCGGGCCTTCAGGCGAAGGTCCCGGCCGGGTGCGCTTGAGTTAGAGGGCCGGCAGATATCCGTACCGATAGCCGTTGGCGTTGGGGTGGAACGAGTTCTGTGGCGGGAGAATGGTTAGGCCGTTGAGGTACGGGCTCGACGAGCAGATGCCGTGGCCCTGGAACTCGTCGCGGACGTCGGACCAGACGAAACCGGCGGCCTGGGCTCTCTGGGCGATCAGGTCGTCGAGCACCTGGGCGCCCTCGTTGAGCGCGCGGCGCTTGGTCAGGCTCATCCCGGCCAGACCGCAGTACGCCGACGAGGTGTCGAACAGGATCGGATAGCCGAGCACGACGACCCGGGCGCCGGGCGCCTTGGCCGCGATCGCCGCGTACGTGGCGTCGAGCTTGGCGCCCAGCGTCGCGGTGATGTCGGCCCGAGCCTCGGCCACGGTCTGCACGCAGGCCGCGTCGCTGGAGACCTGGCAGCTCAGCACGGTCGGCGCGAAGCCGGCGTCGTTGCCGCCGATCGTGATGCTGATCAGGTCGGCGCCGGCCGGTATGGCCGGCACCTGGGTGCCGCGGACGTCGCCGGTGACGGCGCCGCCGCAGGTCAGGTTGGTGAACGACGCCGGGTTGTTGCGCGCGGCCCAGAGCGCGGGATATCCGTACGGGCTGCGCAGGCAGGTGCCGCTCTGCGAGGGCGCGCCGACGCCCGACGAATAGGAGTCGCCGAGCGCTACGTAGTCGGTGTCGGCTTCGGCGGCGGTGGCCGCTTGCGCCGTTCCGAAGATCAACAAGACGGCGGACAGGGCGAGGACGAACAGTCGCCTGCTCATGGGGTGGCCTCCGGTCCGTGGGGGAGAGGAAGCCGAAGCGCTCCGGTCACCGCACGGTAAGCCGCGCCACCGAGAAAAGATACGCGTCGATTTTCTTGTTACGCGGGAGTAGCGTTCATCGAGGTAATTCGTTCGTGGCGGATTCACACGGCCGCCACAGGCGATCTTCAGGCTGCGTCCAGTCGGCCGCACTAGCTTCTTCACATGGAAGAAGAACGGGCTCGACGGATCGTCGAAACGCTACGCGCGCGCAATGTCTTCGCCCATGTGAAGCTGCCGCAGGCGGGCATCACGCAATACGGCATCAGGGTCGTCCTCCCCGACGGCCGCGAGGCGATCTGGGACAACGACGGCACCGCCGGCCTCGAGGCCCAGATCATGCGCAACGGCATCCTGGTCGGCTTCGTGGCCTCGATCCCCGAGTCGGAGAACTTCGGCGACGGCCAGATCACCGAGGCCATCGCGACCGCCGACTACGACCGCCCGGTCGGCCGGTCACGGCCCGCGTCGGCCCCACGCCCGGCCGCGGCGACCCCGCGAGCTCCCGGCTCGCTGGCCCAGCGCCTGCGCAGCGGATTCCGGGGCTGAGCCATCAAGGTTCGGGGCTGATCAGGGTTCGGAGCTGATCACGGTTCGGGGCTGATCAGGGTTCGGGGCTGATCAGGGTTCGGGGCTGATCAGGGTTCGGGGCTGATCACGGTTCGGGGCTGATCAGCTCGATCAGCCGGTCGAGCGCGACCGGCCACAACTCCGGCGTGAGGTTCGCCAGCAGGGTCTCGGCGAGCGCGTGCGCCACCATGTCGATCTGTTCCCGCACCGCCGGATCCAGGGGGACCGGGGGTGCGGAGACGATCGGCGGGCTCGAGACGGGAGCCGGCCCGGCCTCGAGCAGTTCGGGCGGCGGTTCCGGGGCGGCCGCCGGTGGCGCCGAGACCGAGGTGAAGTCGGCCGGCAGGTCCTCAGGGGCGCCGACCAGATGCAGGTGGCCTGTCGCGCGGGTCAGCGCTATGTAGAGCAGCCGATGCCCGCGCGGGTCGTCGTCGACGATGAATCCGGGCTCGACGACGATCGCCACGTCGAATTCCAGGCCCTTCGCCTCGTGCGGGCTGAGCACAGTGATGGCGGGGGCGCTCGGAGGCGTACCCCAGGGAAGGTCCTCCTGGTCGAGGAGAGCCTCGATGTCGTCGCGGCAGCGGGGCGGGCAGACGATG
Source organism: Actinoplanes sp. NPDC000266 (assembly GCF_042899005.1). Lineage (NCBI taxonomy): Bacteria > Bacillati > Actinomycetota > Actinomycetes > Micromonosporales > Micromonosporaceae > Actinoplanes > Actinoplanes sp. NPDC000266. The sequence goes on along the minus strand of NZ_JBIAZI010000004.1, from coordinate 486,732 downwards.
GCGACCGAGCGGTCGGCGGCCGCGTGATCGGCGGCGGCGGCGACCACGACGGCGGCGCGTTCGGTGGGGTCGACGATCGGGGCGATGACCGGGTCGGCCGGGCCTTCGCGGACCGTCGTCGGCGGCTGGACGCTAGGGGCGGCCGTGGGCAGCAGCTCGGCCGCCAGGTCGAAGATCTGGCGCGGGACGCGGTAGCCGAAGCGCAGCTCGCGGTGCACGTGGGGCAGCGGGGACGGCAGGTGCGCCAGCACCTCGTTCCAGTCGTCGCGGGCCCACGGGCCGGTCGACTGGGCCATGTCGCCGACCACGGTCAGCGAGCCGTTGGCCGAGCGGCGGGACAGCGCGCGCAACTGCATCGGGGAGAGGTCCTGCGCCTCGTCGATCACCACGTGGGCGAAGCGGTCCGGCTCAATGCCGGCCAGGTGTTCCGTCTCGTCGAGCAGGGCCAGGTCGGCGTCGCCGAAGTCGCCCGGCAGGCGGTACAGGGCGCTGACCTCGCGGTCGGTGAACTCCTCGCCGGCCGCGGCGGCCAGCTTGCCACGGGAGGCGAACAGGTCGCTCAGGAACGTGGCGGCCGAGAACTCCGGCCAGATCAGCTCGGCCAGCAGGTCGGCCGCCTCCAGCACGAGCGCCGGGTCGGGGCTGTCGGCGACCAGGACCGCCCGCAGCAGGCGCCGCCGGTCGCCGGCGGTGGCCTCGCTGGCCCGGGCGGTGACGATCACCCGCTGGACGGCGGCCGGGTCGAGGGTGACGGCCCGCCCTCGTACGGTCACGGTCGCGCTCACGCCGGCCGGGACGCCCTTCTCCCGCGACTCCAGGGCGCGGCTGAGCAGCCCCGCCATGCGGGCCTCACCCTTGAGCCGGGTGACGTACAGCGATTCGCCCCGGCCGGTCGCCACCCGCGGCAGCAGTCCGGCGATCGAGTGATGGGACACCCCGGGGTGGCCCCAGCTTTCGAGCTGGGTGCGGCTTTCCTGGGCGTACGCCGGTGAGGGCCCCGCCACGAGCACATCGGCCGGGGTGAGCTTCGAGTCGGGGTCGTCGAGCAGCCATGCCACCCGCCGCAGCGCGGTGATCGTCTTCCCGGTGCCGGGCCCGCCCTGGATCACGAGCAGGCTCTCGGCGGGCGCCCGCACCAGCTCGTCCTGAGCGGCCCGGATCGCCGCCACGAAGTCCGGCCCGGCCTCGATCGTCCCCCGGCGCACCTCAGCGAGGAGGGCGTCGGCCTGGTCGGCGTCGGCGCGGTCGGCGCTGGCCTGGTCGGCGCTGGCCCGCCCATTGCCGGGCCGCTCATCGCCGGCCCGGTCGGCGCCGGCGGCTTCGGCGCGGTCGGCGGCTGCTTCGGCGCGGTCGGCGGCGGCGGTTGGCCCCCATGGGGGCCGCGCGAAACTCTCCGGCTCGTCGCCGCCGTCCACGCCGATCATGGGCCGGGCCGGCTCAGTCGTCCGTCAGGGGCACTTCGAGGCGTACGCAGCCGTGCAGGTCGAGGAAGACCCGGCCGGGCGCGCGCACCACCCGGACGACGACGTCGGAGCAGTGTGGGCAGCGGGCCACCCGGCCGCCGGACGGCCCACCCCACAACGTCAGGGTGGCGACCGCGTCGGCGTGGCCGCAGCCCGCGCATTTGTACTGTGCGGCCGTCACGTCCACCGCGAAGATCTCGCGCAGGTCGCCGGCCATCGCGTTGCCGTCGAGTGCGCTGCCGTCGGGTGCCCTGCCGTCGAGTGCCCTGCCGTCGAGGGCCGTCGCCTCGACGGGTGCGCTGTCGTCGCGGTCGCTCACGACGTGCCTCCGAAACGTTCGGTGCGGATGCGGCGCGGTTCGTGGCCGAGCGCGACCAGGATGTCCGCGGCGGTCTCGACGAACGTCGTGGGACCGCAGACGTAGCAGTCCGGCGCGAAGTCCGGCGGCCAACCGTACGTGTTCACGGCCGCCACGTCGATACGTTTCGGCGGGGTGGGCCAGCCGTCGGGCGTCTTGCGGGTGTAGACGAAGTGCACGTCGAGGCCCGCGTCGTCGCGCATCCGCCGGCGCAATTCGTCGGCGTAGAGCGCGTCTTCAGGCGTACGGACCGAATAAATCAGCCGGAACGGCTGCTTGGTCCCGGCCGCGGCGCGGGCGCGGATCATCGCCATCAGCGGCACCACGCCCGAGCCGCCGGCCAGCAGCGTCACCGGCGACGTGCTCCTGGAACGCCAGACGAACCAGCCGCCCACCGGGCCGCGCAGCTCGATCTGGTCGCCCACCTGCACGTCGTCGGTCAGATAGGGCGAGACCTCGCCGTCGTCCAGGCGCTGGATGGTCAGCTCGACCTTGCCGTCACCGGAGGAGGGCCAGGCCGACGCGATCGAGTAGCTGCGCTGGGCGCGGTAGCCGTCCTCGGCCGTGAGGCGCACGTCGACGTGCTGGCCGGGCAGGTGGCCCGGCCAGTCGGGGACGTCGAGCACGAGCGTGCGTGCCGACGGTGTCTCCCAGCGCGCCTCCGCGAGCGTCGCCGCCCGCCAGGTCAGTCGCCCTGATACCGCTGTTCCAGCCATGGGTCTCCGTACATGTGATAGCCGGCCGCTTCCCAGAAGCCGGGCTCATCCTCGTTCATCAGCTGGATCCCGTTGACCCATTTCGCCGATTTCCAGAAGTAAAGGTGGGGCACGACGAGCCGGGCCGGCCCACCGTGTTCCGGCGCGAGATCCTCGCCGTCGAATTTGTACGCGATCCAGGCCTTGCCGTCGAGCAGGTCCTCCATCGGGACGTTCGTGGTGTATCCACCGAAGCTGTGCACCATGGTGTAGTCGGCGGCCGACTCCACCTGGTCCATCAGAGTGTCGAGGGAGACGCCGCGCCACGTCGTGCCGAGCTTGGACCACTTGGTGACACAGTGGATGTCGACCGTGTAGTCGTCGGCCGGCAGGGCCATGAACTCGTCCCAGTTCCAGCTCTTGCTGTCGCCGGTCTCGGTCTGGATCGTGAAGCGCCACCGGTCGAGCGGAATGCGCGGGGTCGGCCCGGCCGAGAGCACCGGGAAGTCGTGGGTCAGGTATTGACCGGGCGGCAGGCCGGGGACGGACTCGCGCCGCCGCCCGCCGAATCCCTTGGAAATGATGGCCATGATGCTGAGTAAACCGCATGATCAAGGGCCTGGGGAGACGGACGTACGCAGCGTCACGTACAGGTTTCCGGACGCACGCAACTGTTCTGTGGTGATTTATCCGGCATGCACGAAGGGCTCTCGCGGACGGGGAGCCCTTCACCGAAAGGTCAGACCGCGGAGCTGGTCAGGCCGAGGATGCCCGTCGTGTCGGGCACCACGACGCGGTACTTCTGCTTGAGGACGAGGTCGCCCACGGTGCTCTTGGCCGCGGCCGGGAAGTCGCCCACCGTCGTCCACACCTTGTTGATCAGCTGCTGCACCTCGACGGTCTGCCCGGCCACGCCGGTCATCGTCACGGTCATCGAGGTCTTGGCGCGGCTGAGCTTGACCGTCGCCTTCACCGTCACGGTCGCCACCGGCGAGGTGACCTCGGCCGTGGTGGCGGTAGCGCCGACCACGACGTGCACCGTGTAACCGGTCGTGGCGGTGCGCTTGACCGGAACCGTGCCGCTCTTACTGGTCGTTGCGGCCGTGCAGACGGCGGAACCGCCGGCCTCGGTGACGCAGACCTGCACGGGGGTGTTGGCCAGTGGCTTCTTGGCCGACTTGACCGTGAACGTCGTGCTCACGTTCGCACCGTAGTTCACCTGCTTGGTCGCCGGGCTGACGGTCACCACCGGGGTCGTCCTGGCCACGGTCGGGCTCGGCGAAGGGGTCGCGGTCCTCGTCGCGGTCGCGGTCGGTGACGCGGTGGCCCCGGTGACCTTGGTCAGAGCGCCGGCCGCGTCGATCCGGCCGTACCCGAAGTCGGCGTCCTTGCCCGCCGGGCCGAGGTCGACGGCGGAGGACTCCAGGGCCGTCTGGACCTGATCCGGCGTCACCTTGCGGTTGTGCGCCTTGAGCAGCGCGGCCACGGCGGCGACGTGCGGCGCCGCCATCGAGGTGCCCGACATGGACGTGTAGCCGCCCAGCTTGGCCGGGTAGGTGCTGAGGATGTTGACGCCCGGCGCGGCCACGTCGACGTAGCCGCCGTGGTTGGAGAAGGACGCCACCTTGTCGGCCGGGTCGGTCGCGGCCACCCCGATGACGCCGGGGTCGGCCGCCGGGTAGCTGGTCGGGCTGCCCTGGGCCCGCGAGTTTCCGGCGGCCGCGACGACCGTGACGCCCTTGCTGCGGGCGTACGAGATGGCGGTCGTCACGGCGGACACCTGCGATGTCCCGCCGAGGGACATGTTGATGACGTCGGCCCCGTGGTCGGCGGCCCACACGATGCCGCTGGCGGTGTCGGACATGACGCCCTGGCCCTTCGCGTCGAGCGTGCGGATCGGCAGGATCTTCACGCCCGGGGCGATCGAGGCCACCCCGGCGCCGTTGCCGGTGAGCGCGGCGATCGTGCCGGCCACGTGGGTGCCGTGCCCGTGCGGGTCGGCGCTGGCGCCGGTGGTGTCGGTGATGTAGTCGATGCCCGGAAGCACCTGCCCCGCGAGATCCGCGTGCCCGGCGTCCACCCCCGAGTCGATCACCGCGACGACGACGCCGGCGCCGGTCGTGACGGCCTGCGCGGCCGACGTGCTGATCTTCGGAAGATCCCACTGCTGAGATTTGTACGGGTCCTCGGCCAGCGCCTCGACCGGGGCGTCCACCTCGACGCCGATGGCGTTGTCGGCCTTCTGCGCCTCCTTGACCAGCTTCGCGGCGGCCGCCTTGTTCGTCGCGGTCTTCACCGTCACCACCGGGCGGCCCTGCTTGTCGACCGTGGTGCTGACGACGCGCACCGGTTCCTGGGTGCTGACGGCCGAGGGCAGGAGTTGCGCCGGGGTCGCGCTCAGGCCGTACGGCGCCGGCTGCCATTCCTCCGCCGCCTCACCGGGCAGGACGACCGCGGCCCCGCCCGCGACGGCCCCGATGGCCAGCGCGCCGACGGCGTACCTGCGCAGTTGCTTCCGCATGGGGCCCCTACCTCCGTTGTCGGTGAGCACCCACCAACGGCGGTACGGAACGGGACTTGAGCGTTGCCGAGGTTGCGAGCCCGTTGTCGCCACCCGGGCCGGGTCGTTTTAGCCCGGTTTATCCAACTCTTTGGGACGATGGAGGTTCGGGGTCCGCCCCAGGCGGGCCGTAAGCCGAACTCTTTGAGGATTGATTCTGAGATGAGCCTTCCAGAGGAAGATCGGTCCGGCGACGAGGGCGTGTACCAGTCGGCGATGCCCGACCGGCAGCAGCAGCGCCGCAAGCAGCGCGCCAAGCAGGCGGTGGTCGGCGTGGCCGGCCTGGCCGTGCTCGGCGCCGGCGCGTATTTCGTCACGACCCAGGTCACCGACCGGAACGCCACCACCGAGACAAGGGACGCGGGCGCCATGGCCCCACTGGCCTCACCGGCCACCGGCACACCACCGTCGGCGTCCCCCGAGCCCACCGCCGAGGCCGACACGGTGGCCCCGACGAAGGGCGCCATCAAACAGACGACCAGCCCGGCCCCGTCGAGCGCGGACGCGAGCGCGATGGAGGAGAAGGTCAAGCAGGAGATCAAGGAAGCGCGGGAGAAGGCGGCCAAGGACGGCTACTCCGTCAAACGTCCCGTGACCGCCGACAACAAGCTTCCGTCCGGGCCGGTGAACGCCCGTGACGTGCCGTCGGAGCACGGAAACCTGCGCGTCGTGTCGGCCAGGTACGACCTGAGCGGGCAGCGTGAGCTGCTCTGGGCCGGCGACAAGGGCGAGAAGGTCGGCGACATGACCTGTACGCAGAAGTTCAAGTTCAGCAACAACCTGAAGGCGTCGCACAAGGACAACATGCTGATGTGCTGGCGTACGACGGCCACCAAGAGCGTCGTGACGGTGATCGTCGACCGCACCGGCAAGCCGTCCAAGGCGGAGAGCGCCGAGGCGATCAAGCAGGAGTGGGCGAAGCTCGGCTGAGCATTCCTTCCTGACACACGAAGAAGCGGCCCGGAGCGAAAGCTCCGGGCCGCTCCGCGTGCTGTGGATCAGAAGGTCGCGACCGTGAAGGTGGAACCGCTCGAGATGATCGAGTAGTTGCCGGCCGCCAGGCCGGTGCCGACGTTGGCCACCACCAGCTGGTAGGCGCCCTGCGGCACGTTACCGGCGGACACCGTTCCACCGACGGTGAGCGTGTTCGCGAGATCGAGCTGGCAGATGAGCTCGTTGTCGCTGATCACCGTGACGTTCTTGCACTGGGTGGTCGGCGCCGCGGTGGCGAGGACCGTGGTCTCGGCCGGACGGGCCGCGTACCAGGCGTTGTTGACCAGCAGAACCCGCGAGTTGGCGGTGGTGCCGCCCGGGTAGTTGGAGAAGTTGCTGGCGAGCGCGAGGAAGCCGGCGCCCATGACGTCGATCGTCGGCGTGGCGCCCGGGGCGGCCACGTTCGGCGTGATCGTGATGCCGTACGAGTAGGTGAAGATGTTGCCGGTGGAGGCGTCGGTGCCGGCCGCGGTCGTCACGGTCAGGCCTACGGCGCCGGCGCCACGGGCGCTGGTGGTGCCGCTGAACGAGGTGTCGTCGATGACCTCGATGTCGGTCAGCTGAGCGTTACCCAGGGCCGCGGTGAGCAGCGCCCCCGGCGCCTGCGGGATGCCCTGCAGGCCGGTGATCGTGATGCGGGTGCCACCCTGGGCCGGGCCGCCGGTGATGCCGTCGGCGATGGCGGCCGCGCTGACCTCGAGCGTCGGTGCCACCGTGTACGTCGGCGGGATCGTGATGAGCGTTCCGGCGTTGCTGGCGTAGAGGCACACCTTGTACGGGGTGGTGGCGGCATCTTGGGCGACCGTGACGCCGGTCGGCACCTCGATGGCGACCTTGGCGCTGGAGATCTTCGTGACCAGCGGCGAGGCGAAGGGCTCGGCGCCGCTACCGATCCCGTACTCGTTCGGGCAGGTGCCGGTCGTGAAGGTGGCGGCCGGGTCCGTGCCGGAGATCGTGTTGGTGGGCGCGCTGAGCGTGATGGTGTTCGTGCCGCCCGAGTTGCCGGCGGTCGGGCTCAGCGTGCCGGTCGCGAGGCCGGTGTAGGTGCCGGTGCTCTTGCCCATCAGCACGCTGGTGCCGACCGTGGTGCCGTTGTAGACGCAGACGTTGTAGGGCGTCCGCGCGGCGATGGTGTTCGGCACCGTGATCGTGGCCGTGCCGGCGGCCGTGCGGGTGCTCGTGGCCGCGATGTTGGTCGTCCCGGTGGCCGTGTACTTGTTCGGGCACGTGGCCGTGTTGAACGTCGTCGCGACGGTGCCGGTCGACGGCAGGAAGCCGGTGCCGGTCAGGGTGATCGTGTTGCCACCCGCGGTCGGGCCGGCGGCCTGGCTCAGCGCGGCGTAGGGAACGGAGTACGCGGTGTTCGTGCTGTGGCCCGCGATCGCGCTGCTGTTCGCCGCGTTGCTGACGTAGAGGCAGACCTTCCACTCCTTGGCGGCCGTCAGGGCCGGCGTTGTGAGCGTGGCGCTGTTGGTGTCGTTCGCCGCCGTGATCTGGCCGCCGTCGACAACGGGAGCCGTGCTGCTGGTGCTCACCGCCGGGTAGGTCAGGGCGCAGGTCGCGGTCGAGAACACCCAGCGGGCGTAGAAGTTGCCGGTGAAGACGCCGGTGCCGTTGAGGGTCACCGTGGCGGCGCCGCCGCTGGGCACTGTGGTCTGAGCGAGGGTCACCGCCTCGTCGGCCGCGAAGGCGGCCGTTCCGGCTCCGCCGACCACGGCGACGGTGGTGAGCGCCGCGGCCAGGCCTGCCCGCATACGGCGGGAACCGGTTCTTGCTTGGGACTTACGCATGCGAGGTCCTCCTACGGTTCCGGGAACCGCGTCGTGGAATGGGTGAGCCCGCGCGTGTCGATGACGGCGGGCCGTCTCCGAGGGAGCGTAACGCGGCTTTTAAACGTAAATACCGAGAATGCGAAAGCAATCCGGGTAGGTACGTTTTGTGATAGCAAACGCGGCCCGGAGCCTCATGGCTCCGGGCCGCGCCCGTCAGTGCTGTCCAGCTAGGTCATGCGGATCAGAACGGCGCCACCGTGAAGGTCGAGCCGCTCGACAGCACGGTGTTCGTGCTGGGGTTGCCCGGCGTGGCGTCGCTGACGATCTGCACGTTGTAGGCGCCCGGCGGCACCGCGTTGCTGCTCGAGATCTCGACCGACGACGCAACCGTGCCGCCCAGCGGCTGCGACAGCGTGATGGTCGTGCCGGCGCTGTTGACACCGGTGATGTAGGTGGAGGCCGGGATGTCGGTTCCGCCACCGGTCTCGGAGATCAGCTTGCCCACGTAACTCGAGTTGAACGGCGTGCCTGAGGCGGCCGTGAGCGTGGTGGCGCCGGAGCTGGCGGCGTTGACGCCGCGCGCGGCGTCCGCGAAACCGATGGTGATGCCGGTGGAGACGGCGCCGCTCGGAACCTTGTTCAGGACGATCGTCCGTCCGTCGACCACCTTGGAGATGTAGGAGTCGGTGTCGATGCCCGATCCGCTGACCGGCTCGCCGACATCGGACAGGGTGAAGATCGACGTGCTGGAGGTCACCGTGGCGCTCGCCGCGCTGCCGGAGAGGGTGACTGTCCGGGTTCCGGTCGAGCTGCTGGCCGCGCCCGTCGCGAGCATCGACGTCGTGAGGTCCATGACGCACAGCAGTTCGGTGTCCTCGACGACCCAGACGGCCCCGCAGTCCGCGGCGACGTTGACGTTCGTCCGCTCCTTCGGGGCGGAGGTGCCGGTGATGAGGAGACCCTCGTAGCTACCGCGGACCAGGTAGACGTGAGCGCCGGTGCTGGCCGTGGCCGACGAGAAGCTGTAGCTGAGGAAGCCCGTGCCGAAGATGTCCAGGGCGACCGCGGTGTTGGTGTTGCTCGCGGAGTTGGGAGTCACGCTGATGCTGTTGACGTAGGTGTAGGCGCCCGCGAGGGTGGCCGTGCCGACCTCGGTCTTGATGACGATGTCGGCCGATCCGGTCGAGTGCGCCGGGGCGACGAAGGTGAAGAACGTGGCCTCGCCGACCGTGACCTTGTTGGGCGCGACCGGCGTGTTGCCGATGGTCACCTCGATGGCGCCGGCCGTGGTCGGCAGGTTCGTGCCGGACACGGTGACCGTGTTGCCACCCAGCGCCGGACCCTGGGCCGGGGACACGGTGGAGAGCGCCGGCACCGCGGCCACGGTGTAGGTGGCGACCGCGGCCAGCTTGGCGGTGCCGTTGCTGATGTAGACGCAGACGCTGTAGGGGCCGGCCGCCAGGGCGGTCGCGGGGAACTGCACGGAGACCTTGGAGTTGCTGGCCTTCCGCGCGCCCTGGGCGGCGGTGCCGCCCGTGGTGTTGTAGTAACCCGGGCAGAACTGCGTCGTGCCGTCCTGCGGGAAGAACACCGCGTACGGCGTGGTCGAAGCCGTGAAAGCGTTGGCGTTGGTCGAGGTCAGGTTGACCGTCACGCCCGAGCCGGCGCCGACGGTCGAGCTGAGCGTCGACGACGCCATCGTCACCGAGTACGCGTTCGCGGAGGACGTGCCGATCAGGGTGCTGCCGGAGTTCGCGCTGTAGAAGCAGAGCGAGAACGTCTGGCCGTTCGCGCCACCCACGCCGGCGGGAACCACCATCGAAGCGGACGTCGGCGAAACCTTCGTCACGGCGGCGGCCCGCTGCGTGGTCGGGATGCTGGTGTACACGGCCGGGCAGCCGCCGATGGAGAAGCCACCGTAGTAGGTCTGGGTGGCCGAGAAGATGGTCTGCGTGCTCGAGTAGGAAGCCGTGACGGTGTTACCGCCGCCGCTCACGCCCGAGTTCGGGGTCACCGTGCTGGCCGAAGGCGCGACCTGATAGGTCGACGACAGCAGCAGGGTCGCCGCCGTGGTGGTGCCGTTGTAGACACACACGTTGTACGCCCGGGCGAGCGGCGCCGTGGTGTTCAGCGCCAAGGCCGCCGGCACGGCGACGGACGCCTCGCTGTCGCCGTCCTTGGTCACGGTGCCCACCGAGACGCCGGACGTGGCGTAGTTCGCGCCACAGGCCGACGTGGAGAAGTAGGCGCCGACCGGGCTGACGTCCTTGAAGACGTTGGTGCCCTTGACGACGACGCTGCCACCCTGCGGGCCACCGGTGGTGGAGTAGGTGGCGCCGACCGTGTAGGTGCCGTGGCCCTCCAGCGCGCCGTTGGTGCCGTTGGCGTAGATGCAGACGTTGTAGACCTTGTTCGTGCCGTCGGCGTTCCGGGTCAGGGCGGCGGCCGACGTTCCGAGCGTGATGACGCCGGAGTTGTTGTTGCTCGCCACCACCGACGTGGCCTGGGTGGCCGGCGGTGCGCCGGTGTTCCAGTTCGCCGTGCAGGACGCGGTCGAGAAGAAGGCGAACGGGGTAGCCACGCCGTTGAACAGGTCGGTACCGGTCACCGTCAAGGTGCCGTTGTTGCCCGTAGGGGCGCCGATGCTGGGAGTGACGTCGAAGGCGACGTCGGAGGCGAATGCCATCGGTGCTGCTGTTGTTACCGCGACGGCCGTCGCCGCCGTGACGAGCCCGGCGAACACCGAGCGCGTCCGGGCCCTTCCTTGGTGCTTTCGCATGCGAGGTCCTCCTACGGTTCTGTGAACCGCCATGTGGGATGGGTGGGCCCGGGGCTCGGTGAACCGTCGCGGGCCGTCTCGCGGGAAGCGTAGCTATTTATGAGCGCTTCCTGTCTGAAAGCGGTGAACATCAAGATATGTCGGACAAAAGGGTGCTAGGGGTGGTAGTGGAGGCGGTCGAGCAGCGTCGATGTGTGTGCGGAAAGGTGGTATTAGGAATGCCTTACCTCATTCAAATTAATGGTGGTGTCGTTAGGCGTTGATTGGGTAATGGTTTATCGTCGAGGCGAACGGGATGCGATAAATGGGAGGCGACGAATCATGACTCAGGCTCTGGAAATGCCCCGGGTGCAGACCTGCACGGTGACCGCGTGTGGCTACAACCACGATGGCTGTACGGCGTTCGCGATCACCATCGGCAGCATGAACGCGGAGTGCGACACCTTCGTCGAGACCGGTGACAAGGGCGGCACCGGCAAGCCGCTCGCGCAGGTGGGGGCGTGCAAGCGGTCCGACTGCGTGCACAACGGCGACCTCGAGTGCCACGCGCCGGCGATCGTCGTGGGGGCGTCGGGCGACAAGGCCGACTGCCTTACGTACGAGGCTCGCTGAAAACAAACCTGAGAAAGCGCTCGCGGCCCGCCGAAGGGGGCCGCGAGCGCTTTTTTGGAGGTAAGGCTCGCCTTTATTAGGTGAGCCTTTCTTTATGTGGGGTTGACGGGGCGGCGACTGCGAGCTAAGTTGTTCTCAGTTCGAGTCAATCTCAGGGTGAGGACAACATGGCGAGCGAAGCGGAGTTCCTGGCCGGGTACGACCCGGGCGCCTACCCGGCCGTCGCGGTGACCGTCGACGTGGTGGCGCTGACCATCCGCGACGGGGAGCTTTGCGTGCTGCTGGTCGAGCGGGCCGAGCATCCGTTCGCCGGGCGGCGGGCGCTGCCCGGTGGCTTCGTCCGCGGTGAGGGGCTCGACGACGCGGCGCTGCGGGAGCTCCAGGAGGAGACGGCGCTCGGCAAGGTGCATCTGGAGCAACTGAAGACGTACGGCGAACCCGGCCGTGACCCGCGTATGCGGGTCTTCTCGGTGGCCTATCTCGCCTTCGCGCCGGGGCTGCCCGAGCCCCGGGCCGGCTCCGACGCCGCCGGCGCCGAGTGGGTGCCGGTCGAGCGGGCGACCGGGCTCGCCTTCGACCACGACACGATCCTGGCCGACGGGCTCGACCGGGCGCGGTCGAAACTCGAATACACGCCGCTGGCCACCGCGTTCGTCGGCGACGAGTTCACCATCGGCGAGCTGCGGCAGGTGTACGCCTCGGTCTGGGGTGAGGAGCTGCACGCCGGCAACTTCCACCGCAAGGTGCTCTCGGTGCCCGGCTTCGTCGAGAGCACCGGGCAGACCACGGCGCGGGGCGGCGAGCGCGGCGGGCCCAAGGCGAAGCTCTACCGGGCCGGCGACGCCCAGCTGCTGCACCCGGCTCTGCTGCGGCCCACCCGCGAGGACGGTGTGCGATGACGTTCCTCGAAGCGGTCGCGCGGATAGAGGCGGCCACGACGTACGCGGAGCTGGGCGATGGGGGCGGCGACGAGGCGTACCGGAAACTCGCCAAGGCCGTACACCCGGACACCGTGACCGAAGCGCAGAGCGCGACCGCCACCCGGGTCTTCGCCAAGCTGGCGCGCCTCTACGAGGAGCGGGCCGTCCTGGTCGGCGACGTCGCCGATCTCCGGCCCGGCGAGGGCGGGCTGGTCAAGGTGCCGCGCGACCCGGCCGACAACGATCTCATGGAGGCCGAGACGGCGGCCCTGAAAAAGCTCGAGATCAACGGCGACCCCAAGTTCCGGCCGTACGCCCCCCGGCTGCTCAAGAGCTATGTGCACGAGGACGGGCAGCGGCGCCGGCGGCGGGTCAACGTTCTGGAGAAGCTCGACGGGTTCGTGCCGCTGTCAAAAGTCAGAACAAAGCTGGACCCGCGGGACGCGGCCTGGATGTGGCGGCGGCTGCTCACCGGGCTCGGCTGGGCCCACCGCGCGGGCGTCGTGCACGGCGCCGTCTTCGAGGAGCACGTGCTGATCCACCCGGAGCAGCACGGCGTCGCCCTCGTCGACTGGTGCTACTCGGGTGGCCGGGTCAGCGCCGTCATCAAGAACCGCCACTATCCGCCCGAGGTCAAGCGCGACCGCGTGGTCACCCCGGCCACCGACATCTACCTGGCCACCTCCCTGATGGCCCGGATCACCGACATGCCCGAGCCGATGCGGCGGTTCGCCGGCGGCTGCCTCTACGACGCGCCGCGCATGCGGCCGCAGGACGCGTGGTCGCTGCTGGGCGAGCTCGACGACCTGCTCGACAACCTTTACGGGCCGCGGACGTTCCGGCCCTTCACGCTCTAGAGAAGGAGAACGACATGGGAAGCGGACGCTGGTCCACCGACGTCTACACCGCCGCCGCCAACTACCGGGCGAGCAGTGGCACGAGCGCCTTCGCGTACAGCGACAGCGGCGCCCGTACGGCTCACCCGGCCCTGGACCCCAAGGACCAGAACCGGGAGAGCCGCGACAGCGGCGAACACCCGTTCAGCACGCCGATCGCGGTCATCTTCGACGTCACCGGCTCGATGGGCCACGTGCCCCGGGCGCTCCAGACGAAGCTGCCGCAGCTGCTCGGCCTGCTGACCCGCAAGGGCTACGCGACCGACCCGCACATCCTGTTCGGGGCGGTCGGCGACGCCACCTGCGACCGGGTGCCGCTGCAGATCGGCCAGTTCGAGTCGGACAACCGGATGGACGACGACCTGGCCCGCATCGTGCTCGAGGGCGGCGGTGGCGGGCAGAAGCGCGAGTCGTACGAGCTGGCCATGTACTTCATGGCCCGGCACACCTCGCTCGACTCGGTGACCAAGCGCGGCCGGCGCGGATATCTGTTCCTGATCGGCGACGAGATGCCGTACCCCAAGGTCAGCCGTAAGGAGGTCAAGCGGTTCCTGGGCGAGGACCTGCGCGAGCGGATCAGCACCGAGGACATCCTGGCCGAGCTCCAGCGCAAGTACGACGTCTACTACCTGATGCCGTCGGCCGCCGGATGGGGCGGCGACCGCGAGATCCTCGACCGCTGGCGGGGCCTGCTCGGGCAGAACGTGCTCGAGCTCGACGACCTCGACGCGGTCTGCGAGACCATCGCGGTCACGGTCGGCCTGGGAGAGGACACCATCGACCTCGACGAGGGCCTGTCGCACCTGGTCGAGGCCGGTTCGAAGCACGGCGACACGGTCGGCAAGGCGCTGGCCCCGCTCCAGCGCGGCACGGTGGTGCGCTCCTCGCTGACCGTCGGCTCGACCGGCAGCGGGAACGAGCGGCTGTGAACGAGCACGTCGCGGTCGTCGACCTCGGGTACGGCGACGCCGGCAAGGGCACCGTGGTGGACGCGCTCTGCGCGTCCGCCCCGGTGCGGGCCGTCCTGCGCTTCAACGGGGGAGCGCAGGCGGCCCACAACGTGATCACCGAGGATGGCCGGCACCACACGTTCAGTCAGTTCGGGTCGGGCACGCTGCGTGGCGTGCCGACCCACCTGACACGCTTCATGGTGGTCGATCCGCTGGCCCTGTCGGCCGAAGCTCGCCATCTCGATGGAGCTTTCGAGCTGCTCACGGTGGACGGCGACGCCCTTCTCGCCACTCCGTGGCATCGTGCCGCGAACCGGCGGCGGGAGATCGAGCGAGGCGGGTCCCGTCACGGTTCGTGCGGGATGGGCGTGGGAGAGACCATGGCGTACGCCCTGACGCACGCCGGCGCCCCCCGTGTGTCCGACACGCGCTCCCGGACGCGGCTGCGCCGGCTTCTCACCGCCCTGGCCCGCGACCTGGGCCCGATCGACGCGCCGCTCGACGACGTGGTGGAGGCGTTCGCGCTGTTCGGCTCGGCGGTGTCGATCGTGGACGGCCGGCACACCGACCAGCTGCTCAGCGAGGGACCGTGCGTCTTCGAGGGCGCGCAGGGCGTGCTGCTGGACGAGTGGCGCGGATGGCACCCGCACACGACGTGGTCGACGACCACGTTCGACAACGTGGCCGCGCTCTGCGGATCGTTCCGGCGGCTGGGGGTCGTGCGGACGTACACGACGCGGCACGGCGCCGGGCCGTTCGTCACCGAGGACCCGGCGCTGGACCTGCCGGAGGCACACAACGGGACCGGCGAGTGGCAGGGTTCGTTCCGGATCGGGCACTTCGACGCCGTGGCCCACCGGTACGCGGTGGAGGTGGCCGGGGGAGTGGACGGGCTGGCCGTCACGCACCTCGATGTGCCCGATCGTTGCGCTCGTCTGCAGGCCTGTACCTCGTACACCATCGACGGGGTGGACGTTGACCGGCTCGTCCCCGGCCCCTTCCGTGATCTCGATGTGCAGGCGGAGCTGACCGCGAGGCTGTTCCGGGCCCGGCCGGGGCGGCTGGAGAGGCCGGGCGACTGGCCCGCGGCGATCGGGGAGATGCTGGGCGCGCCGGTCGAGATCGAGTCGTACGGGCCCACGTCGGCCGACAAGAAATTCGTATGACTCCAACCCGATTGTGGCGGCGCCACAGCGGGTGTCTGCTGGAGTGATGCGCGGGCCGGCCCTGGTCGCCGTCGCGACGGCATTGGCCCTCGCGACACCCGGCCACGGAGGCGGTCCCGTCGCGACGGCCGTGTCTTCGGCGCCGCCCGATCATGGTGGCGATCCCGTCGCGACGGCCGTGTTTTTGGCGCCGCCCGATCACGGCGGCGATCCCGTTGCGGCGGTCGGCCTCGCGGCGCTCAGCCCAGACTCCGAGATCGCGCTCACGCTGACGGCGCGGGCTGAAGGCGAGCGGTACACGCTCAACGGGGCCACGCCCGGACCCGAGATCCACGTCGAGCGCGGCCGGCCGTTGCGGGTGACGCTGGTCAACGAGTCGGTGCCGGAGGCGGTGGGTCTGCACTGGCACGGCGTCCGGATGCCGAACGCTGACGAGGGGGTCGCGGTGGGCATGGGGGAGCGGCACGTCTATCGACTTCGGCTGCCGGACGAGGGGACGTACTGGTACCACGGACATTCCGCCACGCGGCGTGGCTTGTTCGGGGCCCTGGTGGTCGGTGCCTCCGAGGCGGATGTGGACGAGGTGCTGGCCGTTCATACGTACGACGGAAAGCGCACCATCAACGGACTCCCCGGTGTCTCGTCGCTGACCGGGATCGCCGGGCCCTCGCCCGCACCCGGCGCCGTCGCCCGTGTGCGGGTGATCAATACGGACGTGGGGCCGATCCGGGTCTGGGTCTCGGGGGCGCCGTACCGGGTGGTGGCGGTCGACGGGCACGCGGTCTATCGCCCGTCCGACATCTCCGGCAAGTCGATTTCGGTCGCCTCGGGCGGTCGGGTGGATCTCTCGTTCGCCGGCGCCGCCCGCGTCGACGTGGGCGGCGGCGCGGCGGCGGTCTGGGGCTCGGTGCCGGCGGCGCCACAACCTGCTTCAGTTCAAGACCTTCTGTCGTACGGCACCCCGGTCGCCCCCGAGTTTGATCCGGCACGCGCCGCACGGCACTTCGACTATCGGATCGGCCGCCGGATCGGTTTCCTCGACGGCCGGCCCGGCCTGTGGTGGTCGGTGAACGGCAAGCTCCGCCCGCGGGCGCCGGCGTACCGGGCCCGCCGCGGCGACGTCGTCCGCATGACGATTTCCAACACGACCGGCGAGGCGCACCCGATGCACCTGCACGGGCATCACGCGCTCGTGCTCGGCCGCGATGGGGTGGCGGCCTCCGGAAGCCCGTGGTGGATCGACTCGCTGACCGTGGGCGGCGGGGAGACGTACGAGATCGCGTTTGTCGCCTCCGAACCCGGCGACTGGACGGTGCACTGCCACGATCCGGAGCACGAGGCCGGCGGACTGCGCGCCTCCATCGGGGTGCGCTGATCTATAGGCTGACGGCATGCCACTGCAGGGAGAATACGAGCCGAGCACGTCCGGGTGGGCCCGCAAGCAGGCCGAGAGCTACGAGGCGTCGGAGGGCGCCCACGCCAACGAGATCCAGGGGAAGCCGATCGTCCTGGTGACGTCGATCGGCGCGAAGAGCGGCAAGCTGCGCAAGACGCCGCTGATGCGGGTCGAGCACGAGGGCGCGTACCTGACGGTGGGGTCGCTGGGCGGCGCCCCGAAGAACCCGGTGTGGGTCTACAACCTGCGCAAGAACCCGAGGGTGGAGCTGCAGGACGGCGCCGCCCGGCACGACTACGAGGCTCGTGAGCTGTCCGGCGCCGAGCGCGACATCTGGTGGGAGAGGGCGGTGGCGGCGTTCCCCAACTACGCCGCCTACCAGACCAAGACGTCCCGCCTCATCCCGGTGTTCCTCCTGGAGCGCGCCGAGCCGTAAGCGCGCCCCTTCTCGGGCTCGCGCCTCGCTGCGGAGCTGCTCCCTTCTCGGGCTCGCGCCTCGCTGCGGAGCTGCTCCCTTCTCGGGTCCATGCCGAGCCCTGGAGCCGCCCCCGATCGGGCCAACTGCCGAAAAACGAGGTGCCATTCGGGCATCGAAGCTCGATCATGGAGTGATGCGCACTCCCCACCAGGCCGTCGACCGGCTCGGTACCCGGCACGAGGCTGCCGCCGTGCCGGCCGTCGCCGCGCCGCTGCCCCTGGCCGGGGCGGTGGACGACGGCGATCGCCTCGTCGACGTGGTGGATCTGCTGGCGCTGGACGGCTTCGTGACCGGCCGGGAGCCGTTCGGGCGCAGCCGCTACCTGGAGAACGTGAAGACCGACGCCCCGCTGACCGCGGAGGGCGCGCGGGTGATCCGCGACGCGGTCGACGAGGACGGTCAGGGCCGCCTGTCGGTCGGCGAGGGATGGACGCTGCACGTCACCCGCTGGAAGCAGAGCCGCCGGGCCCGAGTGACGGTCACCGCGATCACGGCCGAGCTGGCCGAGACGGTGCTCGAGGCGGCCACGAAGAACGCGGTCGAGGAGCCGGCCCCGGCAAGCGACAGCGTGCCGATCGGCTTCTGGCACTTCGGCCCGCACGGCCCGCGCCGCGTCCAGCGCGAGATCGACGCCGCCCCGTGGGCGAAGATCTCCGCGAACTACGCCGGCCCGGTGACCAGGACTCTCGAGAAGCTGATGGCGCTGGACGGCACGGCGGTCAACGGCCGCCTCCTGCTGCTGCACGGCGAGCCGGGAACCGGAAAGACGACGGCGCTGCGCGCGCTGGCCCAGCAGTGGCGGAGCTGGTGCCAGGTCGACTGCGTCCTCGATCCCGAGCGCCTGTTCAGCGACCCGGCCTACCTGATGAGCGTGGCCCTGGGCAGCGACGACGAGGACGAGCCGCGCTGGCGCCTGCTGATGCTGGAGGACTGCGACGAACTGATCAGCGGCGAGGCCAAGGCCAGCGCCGGCCAGTCCCTGTCCCGCTTGCTGAACCTGACCGACGGCCTGCTCGGACAGGGCCGCAACGCCTTGATCGCCATCACCACGAACGAGGACCTGGCCTCCCTGCACCCCGCTGTGGTCCGCCCGGGCCGCTGCCTGGCCAGCATCGAGGTGGGCCGCCTCCCGTACAACGAGGCCGTGGCCTGGCTCGGCACGTCCCGAGGCATCGGCCCGTCGGGCGCGACTTTGGCCGAGCTGTACGCCCTCAAGGCCGGCACCGAGCCCGTGACGGTCCCGAAGTCGGAGCCGGCCACGGGCATGTACCTGTAGCCGGCCCCACGGCCGCCGGCCCTGCCGTCCCGCCGCCGCCCGCCGGCCCTGCCGTCCCGCCGCCGTCGGCACCGCCCGCCGTCAGCGCCGTCCCGCCGTCAGCGCCGCCCGCCGGCCTCTGTCGTCAGCGCAGGCCGACGATGGCGGCGTCGGTGCCGCCGCGCCACAGGATGCCGGCCTCCGTGTAGCCGGCCACGCGCAGGGCGTCGACGTGCCACAGCGCCGGCGGCGTCCACTCGTGGCTGTGGCGCGCCGCCGGGTAGATCCGCTCGCGCTCGACCGCCTTGGGCGCGAGGAACTCGTCGGCCGCCGCGGCCGCCCACCAGTCACCCCAGGATGTCGCCGCTCCCGTCGCGTAGCGCGCCTCGCGCAACTCCCGGGCCTGATCGCGCAGCCGCTCCGACAGCGTCGGCAGCGAGTCCTCCGGCATGTGGTCGGCGTTCACGAAGACGCCGCCCGGCCGCAGCACCTCCCGGATCTCCCCGTACAGCGTGGCCACCCGCTCGGCCGGCAACCAGTGCAGGGCCGTCGCGGTCAGCACCGCGTCGTACCCTTCCTCCGGCAGCTTCGCCCGCCACCCGGCGTCGCTGAGGTCGGCGTCGACGATGGTCGCCTGTTCCCGCAGCGTCGCACCGGCGATGGCCAGCAGCACCGGATCCTGGTCGAGCACCGTCACCGTCGCCCCCGGGAACCGCGCCAGCGCCCGCAGCGAGATCGTGCCGGTGCCGCCGGCCAGATCGAGCACCTTCGGCGGCTTCCCGCCGGTGACCGCCGCGACCGCGTCGAGCATCGCCCGGAACCGTTCCTCCCGGTCGGGCATGAACGCTTCCTGCTGCCGGTCCCAGCTTTCCTGCCACACGCGCGGGTTGCTCAAGTAAGCACTCATGGCCCTAACGCTAGTTACCGCGACCGGCGCTCACAACCCGTTCCCACGTCATCGACCACCCGCCTTCCGCTCGTCCGTGAGGCGCTCGGCGAAGGCCTTCAGGTCGCGCCGCTCGATCGCCGCGGCCATGAGATCCGGGAACGCGTCCGGCGTACAGGCGAAAGCCGGCACCCCGAGCGCGGCCAGCGCCGCCGCGTTCTCGTGGTCGTACGCCGGCGCCCCCTCGTCGGAGAGCGCGAGCAGCACGACCACCTGCACACCGGCCGCGGTCATCTCCGCGACCCGGCGCAGCATCTGCTCCCGTACGCCACCCTCGTACAGGTCGCTGATCAGCACGAAGATGCTGTCCCGGGGCCGGGTGATCAGTTGCTGGCTGTAGGCGATGGCCCGGTTGATGTCGGTGCCGCCGCCGAGCTGGGTGCCGAAGAGGACCTCGACCGGATCGTCGAGCTGATCGGTGAGGTCGACGACCGCCGTGTCGAAGACGACGAGCGACGTACGCAGGGACTGCATCGAAGCGAGCACCGCGGCGAACACTCCCGAGAACACCACGGACGCCGCCATCGACCCCGACTGGTCGACACAGAGCACGACATCACGCTGTACGGCTGTGGTCCGCCGGCCGTAGCCGATCAGCCGCTCGGGAATCACCGTGCGGTGCTCGGCCTGGTAGTGCTTGAGGTTGGCCCGGATGGTCCGGTCCCAGTCAATGTCGGCGTGCTTGGGCCGGTTGATCCGGGCGGCCCGGTTGAGGGCGCCGCTGACCGCCGCGCGGGTCTGCTGCGCGATGCGTTTCTCCAACTGCTCGACCACCGTACGGACGACCTGGCGCGCGGCGTCCTTGGTCTTGTCGGGCATCACACGGTTGAGCGAGAGCAGCGTGCCGACCAGGTGCACGTCCGGCTCGACGGCGGCGAGCATCTCGGGCTCGAGCAGCAGCCGGGTCAGATCGAGCCGTTCGATCGCGTCGGACTGCATGACCTGCACGACGGTGCTGGGGAAGTATTCGCGGATGTCGCCGAGCCACCGAGCCACCTTCGGCGCCGAACTGCCCAGGCCGGCCGACCGCTTGCCGCTCCGCTCACCCTCACCGTCGGCCCCGCCGGCGTCGTAGAGGGCGGCCAGCGCCGAGTCCATGGCGCCGTCACGCCCTTCGGCTTTGCCCAAAGCATCCTCGGCCGTACCGCCGAGCACCATCCGCCAGCGCCGCAGCCGCTCTCGCTTGGCCGGATCGACGGCGCCCGCTTCGGTCGTGTCCTCGCTGCTGCTCATCGGACCTCCCCGCCCGCGTGTACGCCAGTTTCGTGAGCCGTGGCGATCGCGCTGCCCGAGCTGTTCTCGGGGCCTGTGGCGATCGCGCCGCCTGGGCTGATCTCGTGGCCCAGGAGCGCGGCGAGTGTGGGCAGGGCGAGATCGGCTCTCTCCGGGTCGAAGCCGAGGCCGCCCGCCTCGGTCTCGGGCGCGGCCCGGGGGCCGGCCACCCGCTCGCCGATCGCGCGCCGTTCGCCCGCGTCGAACGCGCCGAAGGTCCGCCGCAGCAGCGGCAGCACGTCGTCGAAGGCGTCGGCCGGGATGTCGGCGAGCCAGTCGTCGAGCAGCCCCAGCAGCGCCTCGTCGTGCACGAGCAGCAGCCCGCCGCCGGACAGGAAGCCCTCCACCCAGGCCGCCCCGTGCGCCGGCGGCGTGCCCACGGTCAACGGCAGCCGCAGGCGGCGGCGCACCTCGGCGCCGTCGAGCCGCCCCGCGTCGAGCAGCAGCCGGGTGAGCCGCCCGGCGAGCAGCCCGTGCAGGTCGGCCCGCCCGGCCACGGACTCGAGCGTGGACACCCAGCGCTCCCGCAACTCGGCGTCCTCGAGCAGGCCCACCGCCGCGTGCACCCCGTCGATCCGGTCGCGCAGCAGTTTGGCGGCCTCGTCCGAGAGCGAGCCGACGGCCGACGGCAGCCCGGCGCAGACCCGGCCGAGCAGGCTCGCCGTCACGGTGGCGAGCCCGGCCACGTCGGTCCGGCGCACGTCGCCGTAGCGGAGCGTGCGGGCCAGCGCCGGGATCGCCGCCATCAGATGGTTGATGTCGGCGTCGAGGGCGGCCCGCACGTCGAGCGCCGCCAGCACCTGCGGATAGGCCTCGGCCAGGTCGGCCAGCAGGCAGGTCTCGACCAGCGCCGTCACGTCGGCCAGAGTCTCCGCCCGGTCGGCGGCCCGCACCACCTTGGCTGTGGCCGCGGCGGCCACCGTGGTGCCGTACATGCTGCCCTCGACCAGGCGGATGGCGAACTCCGGCTGCCACCGCAGCCGCCACTCCTCGCGGAACGTGCCGGTGCCCCGCCGGGTGGCGGTGGGCTCTCCCCACGGCACGTCGAACGTGCGCAGCCTGTGCAGCAGACGGCTGCGCCGCAGGTCGGTCTCCTTGCGCAGGTCGAGATCGAGGGCGCGTTCCAGCGCCTCCGGCTTCAGCCGGGCCGCCCGCTGCTGCGCGGCGAGATCTTTGGCCAGCGGCACGGACGGCATGTCGTCGGGCACCGCGCCGAGCCGCTCGCCGACCACGAGCTTGCGGTTGATCAGCTCCACCCGCAGCGGCTCACCGTCGCACATCACCGCCTCGGCCGCCTCGGTGACCTCGGCCAGCCCCGCCAGCGGCCGCCCGCGCATGGTCGCGAGCGCCTCGGCCAGCCGCGCCGCCTCGATGACATGGGCGGACGAGGTCGGAACCCCCTCGGCCCGCAGCACGCCGGCCGCGTCGACCAGCCACCGCGGCACGACCTCGTCGGCCGAGGAGAACAAATGGTGGTACCACCCCGGCGACCGCACCCCGGCGCCATAGCCGGACCAGGAGGCCAGCCGCCCGTACGTCCACGGGACCCAGGTGAAGTCGACCTTGGCTTTCCGCCGCCCCTTGAGCAGCGCGGCATCGTCCTTCAGCGCGACCTTGCGGGCCAGCGCGGGCACGTGCCAGGCGCCGCACACGACGGCGATCTCCTCGTACTTCTTCCGCGTCTCGCGCAGGACCGTGCGCATGTAGGCCTCGCGCACCAGATCGTCCGGGTCCTCGGGAGAGCTGTCCCGGATCGCGGTCATCGCCTCGGCGATCGCCTCGAACGCCGGCATGCCCCGATGCTCGACGACGTCCTCCCACCAGCGCTCCGGATCGTCGTATCCGGCCGCCGCGGCCAGCTCCCCGATCGGATCGACGGGCCGCCGCGGCCCGGCCTCGCCGCCGGGCCCGGCCTCCACTGCATGGTCGCCCGGCACCGGCTCCGCGTCGCCCGACGCTTCCGGCTCCGCGTCGCCGGACGCTGCCGGCTCAGGGCCGCCGGTCAGGCGGTAGGCGAAGGGGAGGTCGAAGAAGCGGACGGGAACGTCGTGTTCGACCGCCCAGCGGATCGCCTGCCACTCCGGGGAGAAGACGGCGAACGGCCAGAACGCCGCCCGGCGCGGATCGTCGGCCGCGTAACCGAGCAGCGCGACCGGTGGCTCGAGCCCGTTGTCGGCCACCCACCGCACCAGCCCGTCGGCCTCCGGCGGGCCCTCGACCAGCAGCACGTCGGGGCGCTGCCGGGCGAGCTCCTGCACCACGGCCCGCGCCGATCCGGGGCCGTGGTGACGGATGCCGTAGAGCCGCTCAGGCATCGCGGGCGGCCCGGTAGAAGTCTCGCCAGTCGGCCCGCTCACGCACGACGGTCTCGAGGTATTCGCGCCAGACGACGCCGTCGGAGACCGGGTCTTTGACCACGGCACCGACGATGCCGGCGGCCACGTCGCCCGGGTGCAGGCGGCCGTCGCCGAAGTGGGCGGCCAGCGCCATCCCGTTCGTGATGACCGAGATCGCCTCGGCCGTGGAGAGGGTGCCGGTGGGTGATTTCAGCTTGGTGCGGCCGTCCTCGGTGAGGCCGCTGCGCAGCTCGCGGAAGACGGTCACGACCCGGCGGATCTCCTCGATCGCGGCCGGCACCTCGGGCAGGTCGAGCGAACGGCCGAGCTGCTCCACCCGCCGGGCCACGATCTCGACCTCGTCGTCGGCCGACGCCGGTACCGGCAGCACCACGGTGTTGAAACGGCGGCGCAGCGCGCTCGAGAGCTCGTTGACCCCGCGGTCGCGGTCGTTGGCCGTAGCGATCAAGTTGAAGCCACGCTCGGCCTGCACCTCGGTGTTGAGCTCGGGCACCGGCAGCGTCTTCTCGGAGAGGATGGTGATCAGCGCGTCCTGCACGTCGGACGGCACGCGGGTCAGCTCCTCGAGCCGGGCGATCGCGCCGGTCCGCATCGCCCGCATGACCGGGCTCGGAACCAGCGCCGCGTCGGTCGGGCCCTCGGCCAGCAGCCGGGCGTAGTTCCACCCGTAGCGGATCGCCTCCTCGGCCGTGCCGGCGGTGCCCTGAACCAGCAACGTCGAGTCGCCCGAGATGGCGGCGGCCAGATGCTCCGAGACCCACGTCTTGGCCGTGCCGGGCACGCCGAGCAGCAGCAGCGCACGATCGGTGACCAGGGTGGACACCGCCACCTCCATGAGGCGGCGGGGACCCACGTACTTCGGGGTGATCTTCGCGCCGTCGCCGAGCAGGTACGTCACCACGGCCTGCGGCGACAGCCGCCAGCCGGGCGGCCGGGGACGGTCGTCGGTGGAGGCGAGCAGAGCCAGTTCCTCGGCGTACTGGTCCTCGGCGTGCGGGCGCAGTGCGGTCACTCGAACTCCTCAAATCTGGCGGCCCGTCCGGCCGGTCTTCCGATGCTTCGCCTGAACCGAACGCTACTGGCCACCTCTGACAAAAACTCCGCTGTGGATCTCGGTTTCACGTCTTCAATTCGTCGAACATCTCCTGGCGGAAAGTCAGCGTGCGGGCCAGGTCGGCGACCGGCCGGACGCGGGACGCGTCGGCCGGTTCCTGGTCGAGCTGAAGGGCGAGACGGCCCACCAGATCCGCGTACGCCGGTGGCATGGCCAGCGCCGCCGCCCGGCACAACTCGCCCAGCTGCCAGCTGTGCCGGTCGTTGCGGGCACGATGGGCGATCGTCTCGAGAACGGCGACCGACAGCTCGTCGGGCCACCGGCCCGGATGGATCGCGAGGAGCCGGTTGGCCATCGGATCCTCGCGGCGCAGCGCGTCGGCCGCGAGCCGGCCCAGCTCGGCGGCCGGCAGCACCAGATGAAGGTCCCACCGCACCGACTCGCGCAGCGTCCCGCCGACCTCGTTGAGCAGGACGGTCGCCCAGCCGACCTCCTCCTGAGCCACGGCGGCCTTGGCCCAGCCGTGCACAAGCGGGGACTCCCAGTCGTTGCCGCGAGCGAGCCGCAGCATCGTGGCGGGGTCGGACCACGTGTCCAGCGGCGCCCCGGCGACGATCTCCTCGAGCAGCCAGGCGCTCACGCCTATGCCCCGTGCCGGCGTGGACGCCACGCCGTCACGCCGCAGGCCCGGGTCGAGCTCCTCGGGCGGGGTGACGATCAACCGGTCGGACCCGATCACGCGGCGCTCCCGCCGCACGGCGGCCCGGGCCCGCTGCGCCATCCGGTCACGCAGACCGGAGCCGGGCAGGCGGCGCAGCATTTCGAGAGCGGCCTCGCGCACCTCTTTGCGCCGATCGTCGAGGGCCTGCTCGAGGAACGGATCGTCGGCCGGGGACAGGCCGGTGGCGAGCGCGCCGACGAAGCGCGCCCGGTCGTCGGAGGAATCCTGGGACCACGTGCTCTCCACGAGCTCGCGGGCACGCCCGGGATCGCTGCGCCGCAGCGTGGTCAGGTGGCCGAGCCGCTCACCGGAACTGCCCGTCTGCCAGTCGAAGGCCGCGGCGGACGACGGGGCCTGTGCCTCGTCGCGCAGCCACCGCCACTCGTCGCGCATGCCGGCCAGCCACACACCCCGCGCGCCGGCGACCCGGGCCAGCGCGGGCCGGATGATCGAGTTGCGGCGCCCGGCGTCGAGCAGCGCCGGCAGAGCGACCGGTGGGACGTGGGCGCCGAGGTCGCGCGCGGCCGCGAGCCACTGGCTCAGCAGTTCCTGCGCGAGCTGGGCGCCGCCGGGCACGCCCTCGCCGAGGATGCGCATCAGCCTCGTGCCGGCCGGACCGGGAAGAGCGGCCGTGGTCTCGGCCGGCGCGGCGGGCACACCTGTGTGACCGGTGGCGGGCCGGACGCCGGCCCGCCGCCGGGTGAGCGCGACGGCGGCCGCGTCGAGCAGTGTGGAGTCGCTGGTCCACGGACGACGGTTGGTCCCGACCAGCGCCGCCGCGAGCAGCTCGGGCGGCAGCTCGGGCCGCCGGGGAGCGCCGGCGGTGGGCAGGGGCGACCCGGCGGCCACGAAGGCGCCCTCGGCCCATGCGGCGAGCGGGCGCAGACCGGCGGGAGACCACTCGGCGGCGACGGCCGCGGGCCGGCCACCGGCCGCCGCGAGCAACCACCACGGCTCACTGTGGCCGGGCGCCAGCGGCAGCGCGTCGCCGGTCGCGTCGACCAGCCAGCCGTCGTCACTGGGGACGACGCCGTCGAGCAGGACGGGAGCGTCGAACCGCCAGGGCTCGGCGGCGACCGTGGTGCTGTAACCCACCAGCGCGTCGGCGATCGTCGTCGCGCCCTCGGCCACGCCGAACGGCTCGGCCGCGCTGTCGCGGCCGGCGACGAGCGCGCGGAGCGGAGCGGCGCCCGGATAGAACGCCAGCTCGCCCCGGAACTCCGTGCCCGGCACCAGGTCGGAGGTGAGCGGCTGGCCGGGCGCGGCGAACGAGAGAACCAGCGCGAAGCGGCCCCGCGATCCGCGCAGCCACGTGCGCCGCGTGGTCAGCGCCCCGTCGTCGACCTCGACCTGGCCGAGCACCTGCCAGCGGTCGGTGACGCGGGGGCCGGCCAGAACGTCCTCGGTGGCGATCGGGAAGCCGATGCGGGTGCGCACCGTGGCGGCCAGCTCGGGCGGCAGCTCGGCGATCCGGTCGTATCCGGTGACCAGCAGGCGGAGCAGGGCCAGCTCGCCGAGCAGACGGTCGGCCCAGTGCGGCCCGATGCCGGCGACGGTGCCGAGGCGGCGCACCGCGCTCGCCGCGGTGGGCGCCTGCGCGTCGACCAGGCGGGCGGCCATCGCCTCGAACGGCTGGTGTCCCGCTCGCTGAGCGCCGGCCAGGCCCTGCCGTATCTGGTCGTCGAGCCAGCGGCGAAGCTCGGTCATGCCGCCGGCCACCCGCTCGGCGCGCTGCTCGGCCCGCTTGGCCGCGGCGGCCGGGTCGGGAGTCGCGGCGGCCCGGGGTCTGGCCGTGGCCTTCGCGGCCCGGGCGGCCTGCCACTCATGGGCGAAGTCGGGCGCCGGCGCGGTCGCCACGCCGGTGTCGGCCCAGAGCATGAGCAGGCCCAGGGCATGCTTACAGGGGATCTTGCGGCTGGGGCAGGAACACCGGTACGCCGGGCCGGTCAGGTCGACGCACACCTGATAGCCGCGGCACTGTCCCCAGAGGATGTCGTCGAGCCGCCCGGTCGCCGACCAGGACAAGGGCGCGGAGAGGCCGCGCCCGGCCTTGAGCGAGGCGGCGTCGGGGGCGAGCGTCTCGACCTGGGCGGTGGACCATCGTTCAACGGACACGAGAAGACCCTAGGCCTCGGGTACGACAGTTTTCCCGGCCCTGGATCGCCCTGGTGAGTGCCATGATCGAGCGGATCGAGAAGGAGAAGTGATGAAGGTCGTGATCTTCGGAGCGACCGGCATGGTCGGTCAGGGTGTCCTGCGGGAGAGCCTGCTCGCGCCGGACGTCGAACAGGTGCTCGCGGTGATCCGTACGTCCACCGGGGTTTCGCATCCTCGCCTGCGCGAGGCCCGCCTGGACGATTTCGCCGATCTGAGCCCCATCCGCGACGAGCTTCGCGGGTACGACGCCTGTTTCTACTGCCTCGGTGTGTCGTCGGTGGGCCTGGACGAGGCGAGTTACGCCCGGATCTCCTACGACTATCCGATGGCGGCGGCGCGGACCTTCGCCGAGATCAACCCCCAGACCACCTTCGTGTACGTCTCCGGCGCCGGCACCAACCCCGGCGGCCGGCAGATGTGGGCGCGGGTCAAGGGGCGTACCGAGCGGGAGATCATCGATCTGCTGCCCAACGGCTATGCCTTCCGCCCCGGCCTCATCCAGCCGACGCGGGGCGTACGGTCGAAGACCGGCTGGTACAACACCATCTACACGATCGTGGGGCCGGTCATCCCGCTGCTTCAGCGGATGGCGCCGCGCTATGTCACGACGACCGACCGGGTCGGCCAGGCGATGCTGCGGGCGGCCCGGATCGGCTTTCCGGACCACATCGTGGAGAACGCGGACCTTCGCTGACGTCATCGCCGACTCCCTCGATGGAAAGTATCTCGACATCGAGATAAAAGCCCGCTAGCCTCTCGTTGTCAAGAAGCTCGACATCGAGACAATGGTGAGGTGGAGACGGATGAACACCTGGCTGACGACCTTTCGGCGGGGCGCGACCTCACTCACGAGCCGCTCGCGCCTCCGCCTGCTGTGGGCATTCATGGTGTGGGCGACGACGGCGATACAGCGGCCGATGACGGGGTCGACCGGATCGTCGGCCAGTGGGCGCACGAGCGGCCCGACCTCGACACGACGGCGATGGCGGTCTTCGACCGGATCGCCAACCTCTCCCGCATCGCCGGCGAGCGGCTGGAGCGCGCCTATGCCGAATTCGGGATAGGCCGCCCCGAGTTCGACGTGCTCGCCACCCTGCGGCGCGCCGGCGATCCCTTCCAGCTTTCGCCGGGCGAGCTCGCCGCCTCGATGATGCTGAGCACCGGCGGCACCACGGCCCGGCTCGACCGGCTGGAGAAGGCCGGGCTGGTCCAGCGGCTGCCGTCGCCGAGCGATCGGCGCGGCGTCCTGGTCCGCCTGACCGAGGCGGGTTACGAGGTGGTCGAGCGGGCCGTCGGGGCCGGTCTCGCCGAGCAGCAGCGCCTGCTCGAGGACCTGCCCTCCGAGAAGCTCCGGCAACTCGACGACCTGCTGCGAGAGGTGTTGCGCGCGTCAGGCGGCGCTCGCGTCACCGGCGACCTGCGGTGGCTGGGCCCGGCCCGGGAGACCGGGCCGGCCGGCGCCCGCGGCGCCCGGGGCCGCGGGCGGGGCCGGTCCTGACCGGCCGGCGCGGCGCGGTCCTTCACGGCCGCCGTGCCCTCGACGTTCGACCGGGTGGCTGCCACCGGGCAGCAGCCGGTGCGGTGGCTACCCGGTCGGCAGCCGCCCGGTCGGCATCGGGAAAGCGGCTGCCCGAGGGGCGGCCGTTGGAGGGCGGTCGTTGAGGGGCGGTCGTTGAGGGGCGGTTGTTCAGGGGCGGCTGTGAGAGGGCCGGTTGTCGAGGGGGCCGCCGTTCAGGGGGTGGCGGACTCGGGGGTGAGCCCGGCGGCGTCGGGGCCGTGTCCGGCGGGGACGCGTTCGGTGGGCTTCGGGGGTGGTGGGGGAGTGCCGTCGCCGAAGGGGCGGCCGCCCAGCTTTTCGCGGCCGTGTTCGGTCAGCCAGGAAGTCAGGTCGGGGCCGGCGGGAACGATTCTGGTGGGGTTGATGTCCTTGTGGACCACGTAGTAGTGCTTCTTGATGTCGATGAAGTCGATCGTGTCGCCGAAGCCGGGCGTCTGGAAGAGATCTCTGGCGTACGCCCAGAGCACCGGCATCTCGGTCAGCCTGCTCCGGTTGCATTTGAAGTGGCCGTGGTAGGCGGCGTCGAAGCGGGCCAGCGTCGTGAAGAGCCGCACGTCCGCCTCGGTGATCGTGTCGCCGACCAGGTACCTCTGGTTCGCCAGCAGGTCCGACAGCTTGTCCAGCCGGGCGAAGAGCCGGGCGTACGCCTTCTCGTAGGCCTCCTGCGTGCCGGCGAAACCAGCGCGGTAGACGCCGTTGTTCACGTCCGCGAAGACGTACCGGTTGATCTTGTCGATCTGGTCCCGCAGGTCCGGCGGGTAGAGCTGGGGCGCGCCGGTGCGGTGGTGACGCGCCCACTCCAGCGACAGGTCGATGGTGATCTGCGCGAAGTCGTTCGTGACGACCTGCCCGGTCGGCACGTCGACGATCGCCGGCACGGTGATGCCCTTGTCGTAATCCGGGTAGCGGGCGAAGTAGGCCTCCTGGAGGCGTTCGATGCCGAGCACGGGGTCGCGCCCGCCCGGGTCCAGGTCGAACGTCCAGCTGCGCTCGTCGTGGGTCGGGCCGGCGATGCCCATGGAGAGCGCGTCCTCGAGGCCGAGCAGGCGCCGCACGATGATCGCCCGGTTCGCCCACGGGCAGGCGCGGCTGACGATCAGGCGATAGCGGCCGGGCTCCACCGGATATCCGTCGCGGCCGTCCTCGGTGATCCGGGTCGGTATGTACCGCTGGTCCCGGTTGAACTCGCCGGACGGGTTCACGTAAGCCATGTCCTCATCCTGCGACGACGGTGGCCGGTGCGCAGGGCGAGCCGCCGAAATCCGGTCACGGCGGCGAAATCTCGGCGCGGGCGGCGGGGGAGCACGCGTTCTGGCAAAGTTGCCGGATGGAGGCCAAGATTCGTAGCTATCTAGCTCACTGGACCGTCGTCGTCCCGGTCGTGGCGATCGCCGCCCTCGTGCTCACGTGGGGGCGGGACCTGCCGCCGCCCGTGGTCGTCGTGGTCGCGCTGCTCCTCGGCGGCGCTGTTCTCGCGGCCGTGCACCACGCCGAAGTGGTCGCGCACAAGGTTGGTGAACCCTTCGGGTCGCTCGTCCTCGCGGTCGCGGTCACCATCATCGAGGTCGCCCTCATCGTCACGCTGATGATCAGTGGCGGGGAGAAGACACAGTCGCTCGCCCGGGACACCGTCTTCGCGGCGGTGATGATCACCTGTAATGGTCTGCTCGGCCTCTCACTGCTCGTCGGCGCGCTCCGCCGGCACGTCGCGGTGTTCAACGCCGAGGGCACCGGCGGCGCCTTCGCCACCGTGGCCACCATCGCCACCCTCAGTCTCGTCCTGCCGAGCTTCACGACCAGCCGGCCCGGCCCCCAGTTCTCGCCCGCGCAGCTCACGTTCGCGGCGGTCGCCTCGATCGCCCTGTGGGGGCTGTTCGTCACCGTGCAGACACGGCGTCACCGTGACTACTTCGTCCCGATCACCACGTCGGGCAAGGTGATCGACGCCGAGGAACACCTCGAGCCGCCGACCAAGCAGGACGCGCTCATCAGCGTCGGCCTGCTGCTGGTGGCCCTGGTCGCGGTCGTCGGGCTGGCCAAGGGCGTGTCGCCGTCGATCGAGGCGGCGGTGCAGAACGTCGGCCTGCCCAACGGCGTCGTCGGCGTCGTGATCGCCCTGCTGGTCCTGCTGCCCGAGACGATCGCGGCGGTCCGGGCCGCTGCCCGCGACCGCATACAGACCAGCCTCAACCTGGCGATCGGCTCGGCCATGGCGAGCATCGGACTGACCATCCCGGCCATCGCCCTCGCGATGATCTGGCTGCCCGGCCCGCTGCTGCTCGGCCTCGGCGGCACGCAGATGGTCCTGCTCGCCCTCACCGTGGTCGTCGGCACCCTGACGATCGTCCCCGGCCGGGCCAACGTCCTCCAGGGCGGCGTCCACCTGGCCCTGCTGGCCGCGTTCCTGTTCCTCGCCGCCAGTCCCTAGGGCGACGCGCCGCGACGGCCGCGGTGTGAGGGCCGTGATGCGAGGGCTGCGATGCGGCGGCCCGTGATGCGATGGCGCGCGGCTGCCTCTTCGCGGTGGTGCTGGTCAGTGGAAGCCGTCCGGCAGAGCCAAGCTGAAGCGTTTGCACAGCAAGGGCACGTCGTGGTGGTCGGCCGGGCGTGGGGGATAGCCCGTGTGCCAGCGGACGGACCACTCGGGGGTCTCGCAGCGGAACCGCCGGCCCGCGATCTCGCCCTCGCCGGTCAACGCCTCGGCGGGGAACGAGAAGTTCTCTGTGGCGGAGCCGTAGTGGAGTGCGCCGTCCGGTCGCGGCTCGTAAATGTGCAGGTCCACATGTAAGTGGGCGCCGTCGTTCAGGACGAAGTTCCACGGTCTCGTGTCCGGGCGCGGCGCCATCCTGTCGATCCCGTGGTGGCCCAGCGCTGCGACCAGCTTGGCCAGGTCGGCTGCGGGCAGGAACAGGTCCAGGTCGGTGTGGTCGCGGGTCTGCTCGTGCAGCAAGGCGTCCACCGCCCAACCGCCGGAAAGGCAGAACTCCACCTCGGCTGCCTTCAGGCTGTCGAGCAGGCGGACGGCGTCCTCGGCCGGCATGACGTAGCGATCCATGGTGACGGGATGGTCAGGCGGAGGCGCGCTGGACCAGGGACGGCTCGTAGATCACTGAGGCCACGCGCAAGGCCGGCTCCTCGACGCGGGCCAGCAGCATGCGGGCCGCCTCGGCTGCCATGTCCTCCAGCGGGTGGCGGATCGTCGTCAACGGTGGGGCCGCGGCCGTGGCGGCGCTGCTGTCGTCGAAGCCGATCACCGCCACGTCGGCCGGTACCGTCCGGGACGCCTCTCGCAGGGCCAGCAACGCGCCCAGCGCCATCAAGTCGTTGGCCACGAACACGCCGTCGAGGGCCGGGGTCTCGGCCAACAGCGTACGCATGGCTGTCTCTCCGCTCTTCTGTGTGAAGTTGCCCGAGGCCATCGGCACCCAGCCGTGGCCGTGACGGGCCATGGCACGCCGGAAACCGGAGACCCGGTCGCTGCTCGCGGGGACGTCGGCCGGGCCGGAGATCATGCCGACCAGGCGGCAGCCCCGGGACAGCAGGTGTTCGGCGGCCATCGCGGCGCCCGTGTCGTTGGCCAGGTCGACGTAGTCGATCGGTACCGGCTCGGCCGGGCGGCCGATCATGACGGCGGGCACGCCGGCCTGCGCCAGCATGTCGGGCAGCGGGTCGACCGCCGGCAGCGACAACACGATCGCGCCGTCCGCCTGGCCGCTGCGCAGGTCGCCGACCAGCCTCTTCTTTCCCTCGTCGGTTCCCACGATCTGCAGAGCCAGCTGTACGCCCTCACGGCGCAACACACTCATCAGCCCGCCGACCACCCGCCCGAAATACGGATCGGCGAAGAAACGGCCCATGAACGGGTCGTCGTCGTGGGTCTCGGAATCGGAGACGACCAGCGCCACCGTGCCCGTGCGCCGAGTGACCAGCGACCGGGCCAGCCTGTTCGGCACGTAGCCGGTCTGGCCGACCGCGTCCCACACCACCTCGTGCAGCTGGGGATCGACGTTGCGAATCCCGTTGATCACGCGGGAGACCGTGGCCCGCGAGACCCCCGCGACCCGGGCCACGTCCTCCAGGGTCGGGGCCCGTCCACTTCGCATGACCGTCTTTATAGCACACGGAGAGCGCTCTCCCTCTCGCCGGAACCGAGCGATGACCGCCCGGTTCCGGAACCGGCGGGACATTGACGGTCATGCCTGTGGAGCGCAGACTCGGAAAGCGCTCTCCAAGAGAGGAGAAAGTCTGTGACCCCGCACAGAGCGATCCCCACCGCCCTATTGGCCGCGGCCCTCATGTTCATCGGCGTCCCCCGAGCCGAAGCCGCCGACACCCTGCTCTCCCAGAACCGCCCCACCCTGGCCTCGTCCACCGAGAACGGCGGCGCCCCGGCCGCCGCCGCGGTCGACGGCAACCCGGCCACCCGCTGGGGAAGTGCCTGGTCCGACCCGCAGTGGCTGCGCGTCGACCTCGGCTCCACGGCCACCGTCACGACGGTCAAGCTCACCTGGGAGGCGGCGTACGCCAAGGCCTTCCAGCTGCAGACCTCGGCCGACGGCGCCGCCTGGACCACGATCTACAGCACCACGAACGCCACCGGCGGCACCCAGACCCTGTCGGTGACCGGCCAGGGCCGCTACGTCCGCGTCTACGGAACGCAACGCGGCACCGGCTACGGCTACTCGCTGTACGAGTTCCAGGTGTACGGCCAGTACACGAGCCCGCCGCCGACCGGAGGCCCCGGATACGTCATGGCCGATCCGCCGGTCACCGGCGTGATCCCGTCGACGGCCGTCCCGCCGGACACCAACCCGCCCACCACGCACCACGAGTTCCAGGCCAACTGCTCGGTCAGCCGCTCCAACCTCAACGACGACCCGATCGTCTTCCCCAACCTGCCGGGCGCCTCGCACTCACACACCTTCATGGGCAACACGACCACGTACGCCGGAACCACGCTGGCCACGCTCAAGGCGGGTGGCACCTCGTGCATCACGCCCGGTGACAAGACCGGCTACTGGATGCCGACCCTGCTCAACGGCGACACCGCCGTGCAGCCGATCGGCCGGCAGGTCATCTACTACAAGTCCGGCGTGATCGACTACCGCAGCGTGCGGCCGTTCCCGGCCGGCCTGCGCTACGTCGTCGGCAGCCCGCAGGCCACCCTCGACGACTTCCGGAACAGCCCCGGCGCCGTCGAGGGCTTCGAATGCGGCGACAGCTCCTTCAACTGGGACATTCCCGCCAACTGCGCGGCCGGCACCCAGCTCAACGCCCGCATGCAGGCCCCGAGCTGCTGGGACGGCCTGCACCTGGACACCCCCGACCACAAGAGCCACATGGCGTACCCGGTCCTCGGGGTCTGCCCGGCCGACCACCCGGTCGCCGTCCCGATGATCGAGTTCAAGATGGCCTGGCCGGTCAGCGGCGACATGCGCAACGTCCGCTTCTCCAGCGGCCGCGGCTACTCGTTCCATTACGACGTCTTCAACGCCTGGGACGCACCGACCCTCGCCGCCCTCACCACCCACTGCATCAACGGCGGCCTGCAATGCGACCCGCGTGGCTTCGACCTCTACAAGCCCAACCGCGGCGCGGCTCTCAACGAGAACTACGAGCTTGGATGACGTACGTCTGAGAAGGGCGCCGATAACAGAAATTCGGTGCCCTTCTCATTCTGTGGTGTTGATTGTGGACAACGCCACTTCCCTGGTGCGCAGAATTTGCAGGGCCAATTGCCGGGTCTGACCTTCGATCCCGGATTTGCTCTCGCTGCGGGCCAGGTTCTGGCTTTGCACCAGATGTTCCTTGATGCGCTTGGTGACGGTCTCGTCGAAGGCCGGCCCCGCCAGCTTCGACGCCTCGGTGACCTGCTCCGGCGTGACCATGCCCGGCATCGGCATGCCCTCGTGGGGGTTCTCGGTGGGCAGCCCGGCCCGGGTGTGCAGCTGGCGCAGCGTGCCCAGCTCGGCCTGCGTGAACGCCTTGACCTGTGTGGTCAGGGCCAGGGTGTCAGGGTCGGCGGTACGTCGCGGCGGCAGCTCGAGCAGGGGGAGCAGCTGCTCGTCCATCGCGATGTTGATCTCGATCCAGGCCAGGTCGGTTCCGCCGAACGAGGCCTGGGGCGGGGCGCTGGGAGCGGGGGTCTCAGCGGCGTCTCCCGTCGCGGAACAGCCGGCCAGGGCGAGGGCGGTGGCCAGAAGGAGACGGGGAATCGCTTTCACATTGGCGAGTCTGTCGTTTTCCCAGGTGGTATGTCAATGAGTCGATATCCAACGATCGAGACCCCGCCCTAACCGTGATAATCGGCGGAGGGCGGGGTCTATCGCTTACGCGTCAGTAGACGCCGAGCTCCCACAGCGAATAGCCGTAGGCGGTGGCCCGGGCGGTTCCGGTCACCCGGACGTAGCGGCCCGAGCCGTTGACCGTCAGGTCGTCGAAACCGCCGTCGCCGCTGCTGGTGGCGTAGATCTGGGTCCAGGCGGCGCCGTCGGTCGAGGTCTCCACGCGATAGCCGGTGGCGTAGGCGGCCTCCCAGGCCAGCTGGAGGCGGCGTACGGGCTGAACCGAACCCAGATCGACCTGCAACCAGGCCGAGCCGACCCACTCGCTTGCCCATCGCGTTCCGTAATCACCGTCGACGGCGTACGACGGCAGCTGCGGTCCGTTCGTGCCGGTGGGCTGATAACTGGAGGCGGTGGTGGGCTTGCCGCGGGCCAGGTTGGTTCCCGGGATGACCGGGGGGACCACGCGGACCGACTTCTGTTCGATGCCGACGTTGCCGTGGCCGTCGAAGGCGTACACATAAATCTTCCAGACGCCCAGCTTGTCGGGGGCCTTGGCGGTGAACGTGCCGGGCGCGGTCTCGGTGAAGGTGACGTTGGCCAGGCCGGTGGCGCCGGTGATGTGCTTCTCCGAGTACATCAGGTTGTAGCGGATCAGGTCGCCCTGCGGGTCGGTGGTGTTGACGGCGACCGAGAGGTTGCCGCCCGCCGGTACCGAGGTCGGGACCGTCATCGCGGTGATCTCGGGTGGGGTGTTGGCCGGTGCCTGGCCGGTGTAGGCGCGCTGCAACGAGTAGTAACCGTGCCGGCGCCAGCCGCCGGTGAACGTGTTGAGCCAGACGCCGCCGAAGTCGTTCTCGAGGCCGTAGTGGAACTCGGTGGCGCCGAGCGCGACCGTCGGATGGGCGTTGATCGCGTTCCAGCTGTTCGTGTAGCCGTCACGTTTCTGCAGGTCGGTGGGCTCGGTCGGGACGCCGTTGACGTCGTTCGGCACTTCCCACTCGCCGGCCGGTCCGGCCTCGGTGACGATGTACGGCTTGGTGTAGCCCCCGGCGACCCAGTCGTTGTAGACGTTGCCGATCGCGCCGTACGAGTTGACGGCGAGCAGGTCGAGGTCGGGGGCGTACTGCTTGTAGTAGGGCCAGGCCCCGGTGTACGCGTCGGTCGAGGTGACCGGGTGGTTCGGGTCGGCGGCGTGGATGGCCTGCGCGACCTGGTTGACGAACTTGGCGTAGCCGACGCGGCGGGCCTCGACCTCGGCCGCCGAGAGGCCGTGGTCCTGCATGGTGAGGATGACCTCGTTGCCGACGTCCCACATCAGGACGCCCGGGTGGTTCTTCAGGGTGTTGACGCGGTTGACGATCTCCGCCTTGACCGAGTTCATGTACGCGGTGTCGTTGACGTAGTCGGCGCCCTGGTTCAGCCAGTGCCCGACGATCACCTTGATGCCCTGACGGGCGGCCCGGTCGAGCAGCGTGGGTGTGTTGGCGTCGTCGATTCCCCACGTACGGATGGTGTTGACCCCCATGTTCCGCAGGTCACGCATGTAGCCGTCGGCGGCCGCCTGCGGTGGCCCGTACGTCAGACCCTTGACCTGGAAGTTGGCCCCGTTGACCTGGAGGCGCCAGTTGCCCTGGGTGCCGGTGACCTTGACGACGGACGGGCCGGCGGGCAGTGCGGGGTCGGTCATCGGCGTGGGCGTGGCGCCGGTCGCGCGGGCGACGCTGACCGAGTCGACGCTGAGGACGCCGCCGGAGGTCGTGTCGGCGGTGGGGGTGGTGCGGCCGGCGATCGCGTTCGGCAGCGAGCCGCCGATGGCCAGGTCGAGACGCAGGAAGAAGCCATGGTGTACGGCGGCCTGCCACGCCGCGACGCCCACCTGCGATTCGCGGACGACCCAGGTCTGGCGGCCGTCCAGGTAGAACCGGATCTCCTCGTCGGTCTTCGTGCGGTCGATGACCTGCGAGTACTCGTGGTAGCCGGTCTGGCAGCCGGTGCAGGAGGCGAGGCCGGAGGACCGGCCGTTGTATTCGCCGCAAGGCCCGTCCGGCGCCGTCCCGCAGTGCAGCGTCTGCGCCAGCTGACTACGGCCGTTGACGTCGGTCATGATGTCGGTCTCGCCGACCTGCGGCCAGTTGGTGTAGTTGCCGCGGTAGGCGGCGCCGGTGGCCCGGAAGCCCGGCCAGTAACCGAGAGCGTTGGCGACATCCGGCTGCTTGATCACCGCGGAGAAGCGGGTCAGCTGCCCGGCGAGGGGTTCGAAGTCGGTGCGCTGCGTCTCGATGCGCCCCGACGTCCAGTTGCCGGCGCCGTCGCGGACCGCCCGGATGTTGAGCTTGCCGGCGCCGTCGAGCGTGACGTTCGAGGTGGCGGCCGTCTCGACCGATCCGGTGCCCCAGTTCGCGGCGCCACCGGGATAGGAGGTGCCGGTGCGGACGAGCCAGTTGCCGGCGTTCAGGGCCGTGCCGTCGAACGAGTCCGACCAGACCGTGGTGAAGGCGTCGGTGGGCGGCGGCGTGGTGCCGGTGGTGCCGTACACCTTGAACTCCCACAGGGAGTAGCCGTAGCCGCCGTTACGGGCGGTGCCGTAAAGGCGGACGTAGCGACCGGTGCCACTGACGGTGAGGTTCTCGGTGCCGCCGGCGCCCTGCGTCGTGCCGTAGATCTTGGTCCAGGTGGTGCCGTCGGCCGAGGTCTGGATTTCGTACGCCCGGCCATAGGCGGCCTCCCACTGAAGGGTCACCGAGGTGATGGTGGCGGTGGCTCCGAGATCGACACGCAGCCACTGCGGATCGGCGAACTGGCTCGACCAGCGCGTGCCGGCGTTGCCGTCGGTGGCGTTGGCGGCCGCGGTGTCACCGGTCTCCTGGGTGGAGGCGGTGGTGGGGCGGCCTTGGGAGATCAGGGGGTCGGCCGCGTGGGCCGGCCCTTGAGTCACGGTCAGAAACGCCGCGACCAGGGATAGGAGGACGAGGGGAATGGCTTTGTGAGTGCGCAAGGGGACTCCTGGGGATGGGAAAGCGCTCTCCAACGGTGCCCGAAGTGTTGCCCCGAGCTTTCACGCGTGTCAATACTTCGCGCTGGTTCCGGACCTCGGATCGCGATCGTGGGAGAGCGCTTTCCGGCATCGACGGGACGGTAGGATCCCGGCCGTGCCTTCGTGGAATCGGCTGCTGAAGCGGCTGGAGTCGCCGAAACCGGCAACCCGGATGACGGCGATCCGCGCGGCATGCGACCGCTGCGACACCGACCGGACGGCCCCGGCCTGGCTGGCTCCGCTGATCGGCGACGCGCTCGCCGACCCCGACCCCGGCGTGCGGGAGGCGGCGCTGGTCGCGCTGACCCACCTCGGCGAGGCTGCCCGCCCGTTCACACCGCTCTTCCGCCACTTGGCCGCGGGTGGGCCGCTGACTTCTGAGGCGGCGGGTGGGCTGCTGCCGAGGGGCGCGGCGGGTGTGTCATCGACTTCCGAGGCGGTGGGTGCGCCGTTGACTTCTGAGGCGGCGGGTGCGTTGCGGACGAGGGGCGCGGCGGGCGAGTTGCCGGCGCGTGGCGCGGTGGGGAGTGCGCCGGTGGGTGAGGTGGCCGGTGCTGGGGAGGATGAGTTCTGGGATTTCGAACCCTTGGGCTTGGGCGGGCCGAGCGTTGCTGACCGGGCGGTCGGGGCGCTGCAGCACCTGGGCGATCCGGCCTGGGTTGATGTGTTGTGCGATGCGCGGATCGCGGGACGGCCGCTGCCGGGGATCGGGGTCGAGGCGCGGCTGACGCCGGAGGTGCTTGCGGCGGTACGGAGGAGGCTCGGCGCCGAACCCGGGACGGTGGGCCTGCTGGCGGGATGGCTGGAGCGCTGGGCCGGTCCGGAGTGGGCGCTCGAACGGCGATGGGGCGCGGACCTCACCTCGGCGGTGCCCGAGTTGATCGCCGCCCGGCGGCACGATCCGGAAGCGGTGGCCGCCGCGCTCCTGGCGATCGGCCACGACGATCCCGCCGGGCTGCCCTATCTGCTCGTACGGGTCGAACGGCACTACGACCTGCGCGCGGCAGTGGCGATCTGGCGGATGACCGGCGACGCGCACCCCACCCACGAGCTGCTGCGGGCCTTCCTCCGCCGCGCCCGGGAGTTCCCGAGAACCGGCGCCCGTGTGATCGACCAGCTCGGCCCCGCGCTGGCCCCACTCGAAGAAACCGCGCGTGCGCTGATCAGCCGGAGCGCCCCGCTTGGGAGCGCCCCGCTTGGGAGCGCCCCGCTTGGGAGCGCCCCGCTTGGGGGCGCCCCGCTTGGGAGCGCCCCGCCTGGGAGCACCCCACCTGAGAGCGGCCCGGCCGGGAATGCTCAAGTGCTGGCCGCGCGCATTCTTGCCGTTCTGGGTGATCGCGACTCCGCGGCCGCCGCCCTTCGAGCCGTTCTGGAAGCCGGTGGCGCGCCCGCCGGGCACGCCGCGCAGGTGGCCGGTGACTTCCGGTTGGATCTGAAACCGGAGCTCCGGGTCCTGCTCGCCGACTTTCTCAACGAGGACGCGGCGGCCGAGGCCCTGGCCCGGCTCGGCGAGCCCGCCGGCAAAGCGCTCGCGATGGGGCGCTCGACGAGGCACTCGATGGGGCGCTCGATCTCGCGGTGATCGTCGAGCTGCGGCGTGTCGGCGCGATTCCCCTGCTCGAGCGGCTCGCCGAGCAGCAAGAACGGCTTCCCGTCTTCGGGCGGACCGTGTCCGAGACGATCTGGGGGGACGAGCTTCGGCGGGAGCGGATCCGTGCGGTTGTGCGCGAGCTCCGGCCGTACGGCGAAATGGGTCTATTGGAGAAAGGCGCCCAAGGGTGAGAGCAGCAGCCGGTTGAGGTCGGTGGCCACACGGTCGAGGCCGGCCCGTTCCTTGTCGAGGGCGCCCATGTCGTTGCGCAGGCCCCACAGCTTCTGCGCGTTGCGCCAGGCGACGTTGCGGGTGTACTCGACCGCCTCGCCCTGCCACCAGTCGTCCAGGCAGCCGTTCATCATGTCGATGAGCAGCTGCCATTTCTCCAGGTAGCCGCGGCGCAGGCCGGGGATCGAGTCGGCGAAGATCTCGTTGATGACCAGGTAGTCGTGGTGCTGGTCGCTGTCGTCGACCGGCTCGGTGCCGATGTGGTCGAACGTGGTCACCAGCGCGAACGGCAGGTCGTAGTTGATGTGCGCGTTCACGCCGGCGCAGGCCGACGGCAGCGGGCGGCAGTCGGGGCCGGGGATGCGCGCGAACAGGCTCGACCACACCTGCGGGCAGCGCGGGCTCATGTCGGAGCCGGCCCAGGCGCGCAGCGCGTCGAAGTAGCGCGCGGCGAACTCGACGTCCAGCCGGGACAGGAACGCGGGATCTTTGAACTCGCCGTCGTAGAGCTTCTCGAGAACGCCCTCGGTGATCGTCAGATAGAGCTTGTTGAAGTCACAGAGAGGGTTCTCCATCAGCAACGGGGGCACCCGCGTCAAGATGTCCTGCAGCTTGGTCAGCTGGTCGACAACGGCGGGCACGTCGTCGGGGTATCCCTGCAGGAGATCGTTCATCTCCCGCTGCACGGGTCCCCAGACCGACTGTGTCATCGGTTCCTCCACGGCGATATCGGCGGAGGGCCCCCAGCACCATCCCGGTGGCGGTGGCCACCGGGATGGTGCTCCCCCGTGCGGACAGCCTTTCACCGGCTACCTACGCAGGGATCTGTAGAACTACCTATTCGCGCGAGCTTTATAACGAAAAGGTCACGCCGCGGTCAGATAAACCCGGCTTGCCTGTACGCGCGTACGCACCTGGAGCTTGTCGAAGATGTGCCCGACGTGCACGCCGACCGTGCGCTCGCTGATGTACAGCCGCTCGCCGATCTCGCGGTTGGTCAGGCCCTCGGCCAGCGCGGCCAGCACCTCACGCTCGCGCTGGGTGAGAGCGCCCAGCTCGTCGCCCGGATCGGGCTCGGGCGGGGGCATCGGCACGGTGTCGGCGTCGTCGGCCAGGGCCACCCGGTAGCGGTGGGCGACCGAGACGATCTCGGCCGCGAACGGGCGGGCGCCCATCGCGATCGCCGTGGCGTACGCCTCGCGCAGCGGTGTGACCGCCGAGGCCCGCTTCACCTTGCGCTGAAGGATGGCCTCGGCCTGGCGCAGCCGGGCATAGGCGGCCGGATAGGGCTGCTGGCGCTTGTCCCAGGCACCGGCCGCGCGCGCCCACGGGGTGGGATCGGGGCGGCCCTCGACCCGGCTGATCTCGGCGTTGCAGAGGTCGATGTAGGCGTCGACCACGGCTCTGACCTGCACCGCCGCGTTGCTGGCGCCGGCCGCCATGCGGTCGACCGACGACTTGAGCCGGCGCAGCGCCAGCGGGTCGACCTGGTCGCCGGCCGCGTGCGCCTCGGCCTCGGCCCGCAGGCCGTGCCAGGCCAGGATGCCGATCAGCACCAGGTCGTCGGAGCGGGTCTCGAGCAGGCCGCGCTGCACGGCGGCGCGCGCCTCGGGCCAGCGGGCCAGCCACATCGCGTTTCCGGCGCGCAGCGTCAGCATGGGCAGAACGTGACGGGCGCCGCCGCCGGCGAGCAGGGTGGCGACCGCGTCGAGGTCGCGGTGGGCCTGCTCGGCGTCGCCGAAACCCACCCAGAGCCGGCAGCGCGACAGCAGCAGCTCGACCGCCTCGGCCCCGGACGGGCGGTGGCGCATCGCGGTGTCGAGAACGGCGTCGGCCTCGGCCCACTGCCCGACCCGGAACAGGCCGTTCGCGGCGATCGCGAGCAGGCGCGACGCGTATGTCCGGCTGGCTTTCTCGGCGCCGCGGCGGGCGACCAGCACGCCCTCCTCGATGCTGTTGAGCGGGCCGGCCAGCAGCTCGGCCAGGTGAAGGTAGGCCACGCCGATCTCGTCGGGGTGGCCGCTGCGCTCGGCGATCTCGACGGCCTGCCGCAGCACGGCCAGGCCGGCCGCCGGGTCTTCCCGGAAGGCGGCGCTGTATCCGAGGGCGGCGCTGGCCCGGACCAGGTCGGCGCTGGTGGCGCCGGCCATCTCGAGGGCCTCGCGGGCGCGCTCGTTGGCGTCGGCGTAGCGGCCCAGGTGGACCAGGAGCTCGGCCAGCTGCGCGGCGGCGGACGCGCGCTGGGCCGGGTTGCAGTCGGGGGCCTCGAGGGCGTGCACGTATTCGGCCTCGGCCAGCGCCGAGCGGCCGGCCGCGGTCAGGTATCGGGCCCGGCGAAGATGCAGGTCGCAGGCGCTCGGGGCGTCGCCGCGGGCGGCCAGGTCGTCGAGGCGGGCCAGGGCGCGCTGGTGCTCGCCGCAGCGGTGGGCCGACTCGGCCGCGTGGGCCAGCAGCTCGGTGCGCTCCGGTGCGTCGCCGGTGGTCAGGTCGAGCGCGGTCGACCAGTAGCGGTGGGCCTCGGTGAAGCCGTAGAGCGCCTCGGCGTCGCGGGCCGCGGCCACCACCGACGGCAGGGCCCGGGCCGGCTCGCCGGCGCGCTGCCAGTGGTGGGCCAGGCGGGCGTGGTCGGGCTCGGCGTCGCCGGACTCCAGGGCCTCGGCGTAGCGGCGGTGCAGGGCGGTGGCCTCGGCCGGCAGCACCTCGTCGGCCAGGATCTCGGAGACGAGGCGGTGGCGCAGCCGGTAGCCGTCCTGCTGGCTGATCACGAAGCGGTGGGACACGGCGGCCCGGACCGCCTCGATCAGCTGGTCCTCGGGCAGCGGCACGATCCGGGCCAGCACCTCGTGGCCGACCGGCTCGACGCCGGCCGCGATGGCGCGGACCACCGCATAGGCCGCCGGGGGCAGCTCGTCGACGCGGGACAGGAAGATCTCGCGCAGCGTGTCGGAGAGCTCGACCCGGCCGTCGCGCAGGTCACGGGCCAGCTCCTCGGCCACGAACGGGTTACCGCCGGACCGCTTGTAGACCCGCTCGGCGTCCTCGGGGTCGACCGTGCCGCCGGTGATCGCGGACACCAGCTCGACGGTCTGCTCGCGGTCGAGCGGGGCCAGGTCGACCACCCGCACCGACCGCAGGCGGCGCAGCTCGGCCAGGACCTTGCGCAGCGGGTGGGCGCCGTGCAGCGCCTCGGCCCGCACGGCGGCCAGCACGGCCAGCGGCACGTCGCCGAGGCCGGCCAGCAGGTAGAGCAGCAGCTGACGGGTGCTGCGGTCGGCCCACTGGAGATCGTCGAGGACCAGCAGCAGGCGGCGGCCGCCGGCCACCTCGCGCAGCGCCTGGGACACCCGGTCGAGCAGGTCACCGGCGTCGGCCGGCTGGACATTGTGGTCGAACTGCCGCAAGGCCTGAAGAACCGGGTGCAACGGGGACGCGTCACCGATGTCGAGGCAGGTTCCGGACAGCACGGCGAAGTCCGCGTCGCGCATCGCCGCGGCGGTCTCGCGCAGCAGCCGGCTCTTGCCGACGCCGCTCTCCCCGGTGAGGAACACCGCTGAGGTGCCACCCGGGCCCGCGTTGCGCAGATCGGACTGGATCTGGGTCAGCGTGCCGGTACGCCCGACAAGCGGCCCGTCCTCCTCGCTGGCCATGCAGGGCAGCCTAGTGCGAATCGACCTAGCACGTTGTCGGCGGTTCGGTCTGTTCTGCGTCACATAAGTGACGGGGTCTTGAAGTGTCAGAGATACGTCGTTCTGCAGATCCGCGAGTGGACGGCGGCTGGCACCGTTCTCCCGGGGCACAGCAAGGAACTGGGGGAGCGTGAGACATGACCGCAATCGCTATGGCGGAGCAGGAGCGGCGTCAGACCGTGTCCGTCCTCTTCATCGACATCGTGGGCTTCACCTCGTTGATCGACGACCTGGACTGCGCGGTGGTCCGTGCGTTGCAGCGCGACTACTTCGGGATCGTCAGCGAGGTGGTCCGCTCCGGCGGAGGAGTGGTGGAGAAATACGTGGGGGACGCGGTCATGGCGGTGTTCGGCACCGACGAGACCGGGTTCGGCCCGGAGGCGGCCGCCGCGGCGGTACGGGTGGGCCTGTCGGTCCAGGAGGCGTTGAGGGGGCAGCTCCTGGCCGGCAGGTTCGCTGTGCGGACGCGGGTGGGCATCGCCACCGGTGACGTGATCGTGGACGTCGCGGCGACCCGGGACTTCGGGCACGGCATGATCAGCGGCAGTGTGGTGAGCACGGCCGCCCGGTTGCAGGCGTACGCGCCGCACGACACTGTGGTGGTGTGCTCGTCGACCCGGGAGGCGTCCGACGAGCTCATCGCGTACCAGGAGCTGCCACCCGTCCGGGTGGCCGGCAAGCCGTACCCGCTGGACCTGTTCCGCGCCTTGGAGCCGCAAGGGGTGCTCTGCGTGGCGTAGGTCACCCCGCGTTACCTTTGTCGGTATCGTCCGGTTCTTCGGTGGGCCGGTACCGGCTCGGTTGGCGGGAAGTGTCGGAGGCTCCCGGTAGGCTCGCCGCGACCTGACCACCCACCAAGGCCGATCGGGAGTGCCACCTCGTGACCGCGGAGATCCTGTACGGGGCCGATGACCTCACGCACCTGGAGGGGCTGGACGCCGTCCGGAAGCGTCCGGGCATGTACATCGGCTCCACCGACAGCCGGGGCGTCAACCACCTCGCCAACGAGATCATCGACAACTGCACGGACGAGGGCGTGGCCGGCCATGCCACCAAAGTGGCCGTCACGCTCCACGCCGACGGCTCGGTGCAGGTCGAGGACGACGGCCGGGGCATCCCGACCGACGTCAACGCCAAGTCCGGGCTCAACGGCGTCGAGCTGGTGCTGACCCGGCTGCACGCCGGCGGCAAGTTCGGCGGCGCCGGCTACAAGACCTCCGGCGGACTGCACGGCGTCGGCGCGTCCGCGGTCAACGCGCTCTCGCTCCGCTACGA
The DNA here is from genome assembly GCF_042899005.1 of Actinoplanes sp. NPDC000266. NCBI lineage: Bacteria > Bacillati > Actinomycetota > Actinomycetes > Micromonosporales > Micromonosporaceae > Actinoplanes > Actinoplanes sp. NPDC000266. The sequence goes on along the minus strand of NZ_JBIAZI010000004.1, from coordinate 442,270 downwards.
CGTGCAGGTCAAGCGGGACGGCAAGGTCCACGAGATCTCGTTCCAGCGCGGGGTGCCCGGCTCGTTCGACGGTCCCGGCCCGCAGGCCAAGTTCCACCCCGAGTCGGGCCTGCGCATCGTCCGGCGGATGAAACGCGGCGAGCCCAGCGGCACGACCACCCGTTACTGGTACGACGCCCGCTACTTCGAGGCCGGGGCCAGGCTCGACGCCGACGTGGTCCGCGCCAAGCTGCGCAACACGGCGTTCCTCGTCCCCGGCGTGATGTACACGTTGCGCGACGAGACGGGCGAGGAGCCGACCACCGAGACGTTCCACTTCCCGCGCGGGCTCACCGACATGGTCGAGTTCCTCACCCACGCGGGCGACAAGCCGGTCTCGGGCATGCTCCTGGTCAACGGCGAGGGGACGTACAAGGAGAACGCGGCCGACGCGAACGGCGTCATGCAGTCGAACGTGGTGCGCCGGGCCGAGGTCGAGATCGCCTTCCGCTGGGGCACCGGATACGACCGCACGGTCGAGAGCTTCACCAACACGATCCGCAACGTGCACGGCGGTACCCACCGCAAGGGCTTCGAGCGGGCCCTGGTCCGCGCGCTGGGCGAGGCCATCCGCAACACCCGCGGGCTGCTCAAGCCCAAGGAGGAGGTGCCGGTCCTCGACGACATCCTCGAGGGCATGACGGCGGTCATCCACGTGCGGGTGCCCGAGCCGCAGTTCACCTCGCAGACCAAGGACGAGCTGTCCACGGCCGGCGTCACCCGTGTGCTCCAGGGCCTGGTCGAGGCCCACCTCAAAGGCTGGATCGACGACCGCAAGACCAAGGCCGAGGCCCGTACGGTCCTGCAGAAGATCGTCGACGCGGCCCGGGTGCGTCTCACGCAGAAGCAGCAGAAGGACGCGGCCCGCCGCAAGACCGCGCTCGAGGGCGCGTCCATGCCGCCCAAGCTGGTCGACTGCCGGGCCACCGGCATCGCCCGCAGCGAGCTCTACATCGTCGAGGGTGACAGCGCGCTCGGCACGGCCCGGATGGCCCGCAGCTCGGAATACCAGGCGCTGCTGCCCATCCGCGGCAAGATCCTGAACGTCCAGAAGGCCTCGCTCCAGCAGGTGCTCGACAACACCGAGTGCTCGGCGATCGTGCAGGTGCTGGGCGCGGGCTCGGGGCGCACCTTCGAGATGAGCGCGATGCGCTACGGCCGCGTCATGATCATGGCGGACGCCGACGTCGACGGCTCGCACATCCGGACGCTGCTGATCACCCTGTTCGCGAAATACATGCGCCCGGTGATCGAGCAGGGCCGGCTCTTCGCCGCCATGCCCCCGCTGCACAAGGTGGTCACCAAGGGCCGCAACTCCGAGACGATCTTCACGTACACCCAGCAGGAGATGGACACCACGGTCGCCCGCATCGAGCGCGGCGGCGGCTCGGTACACAAGCCGGTGAGCCGGTTCAAGGGCCTCGGCGAGATGGACGCCGACGAGCTGTGGGACACCACGATGAACCCGGCCACCCGCACCGTCCGCCGCATCACGCTGGACGACGCCGAGCGGGCCGAGGCCACCCTCGAGCTGCTGATGGGTGAGCGGGTCGAACCCCGGAAGAACTGGCTGATCGAGGCGGCGGGCCGCATCGACCAAGAGACGATCGACGCCTGAGAGGCCCTGTCAAAATGGCACGCCGCAAGAACACCGACAACCGCGTCGACCTGTCCGCGTTCGACCAGGCCGGCGCCCGCGTCATCGACAATCCGCTCACGACCGAGGTCGAGGACTCCTACCTGGAGTACGCCTACTCGGTCATCCACTCGCGGGCGCTGCCGGACGCGCGGGACGGCCTCAAGCCGGTCCACCGCCGCATCCTGTGGTCGATGTCCGAGCAGGGCCATCGGCCCGACCGGGGGTACGTCAAGTCGGCCCGCGTGGTCGGCGACGTCATGGGTAAGTACCACCCGCACGGCGACGTGGCGATCTACGACGCCCTGGTCCGGCTGGCACAGGACTTCTCTCTCAACGCGCCGCTGATCGACGGGCACGGCAACTTCGGCTCGCCCGACGACGGCCCGGCCGCGTCGCGGTACACCGAGGCGCGCATGTCCCGCGAGGCGATGCTGCTGGTCGGTGAGATCGGCGAGGGCACCGTCGACTTCAAGCCGACGTACGACGGCAGCGACGTCGAGCCCAAGGTGCTGCCCGCCGCGTTCCCCAACCTACTGGTCAACGGCACGTCCGGCATCGCGGTCGGCATGGCCACGAACATGATCCCGCACAACCTGGGCGAGGTCGTCGGGGCGGCCCGCCACCTGATCACCCACCCGGACGCCGGCCTCGACGAGCTGATGCGCTTCGTGCCCGGTCCCGACCTGCCCACCGGCGGTCAGCTGCTCGGCCTCGACGAGGTGCGCCGGGCCTACGAGACGGGCCGCGGCGTGGTCCGCATGCGGGCCAAGGCGCAGACCGGGCTGCTCGAGGGCGGCCGGGGGCGGCAGGCCATCACGGTGACCGAGCTGCCGTACGGCGTCGGCACCGAGAAGATCATCGAGGCCATCACCGACGAGGTGAAGGGCAAGATGATCACCTCGGGTCCCAAGCGCGGCCAGCGCCAGGCGGCCCGGCTCCAGGGCATCGCCGACGTCAAGGACCTCACCGACCGCGAGCACGGCACCCGGCTCGTCATCGAGTGCAAGGTCGGCGTCAACCCGCAGGCGCTGCTGGCCGACCTCTACCGTCTGACCCCGCTCGAGACGTCGTTCGGCATCAACAACCTGGTGCTGGTCGACGGCCAGCCGCAGACACTGGGCCTCAAGGCGCTGCTCGAGGTATTCGTGCAGCACCGCTACGACGTGGTCACCCGCCGCACGACCTATCGGCGCACCAAGCGCCAGGACCGGCTCCACCTGGTCGACGGCCTGCTCATCGCCCTGATCGACATCGACCGGGTGGTGGCCATCATCCGGGGCAGCGACGACGCGGCCGCGGCCAAGGCGTCGCTGATGAGCGAGTTCTCGCTCTCCGACATCCAGGCGACGTACATCCTGGACACCCCGCTGCGGCGGCTCACCCGTTTCGACCGCATCGAGCTCGAGACCGAGCAGGAGAAGTTGCGGGCCGAGATCGCCGAGCTGTCCCGCATCCTCGACAACGAGGACGTGCTGAAGCAGGTCGTCTCCGACGAGCTGGCCGAGGTGACCAGCGCGTTCGGCGCGCCCCGGCGCACCACGCTGATCGGCGGCGACCTCAAGGAGGTGCTGGCGGCATCGGTGCCGGCCGGTCCGCTCGAGGTGGCCGACGACCCGTGCCAGGTGATCCTGTCGGCCACCGGGCTGATCGCGCGGACCGCGGCCGAGAGCGAGGAGGCGACCGAGGGGCGCCGTCGTTCGGGCCGGGTCAAACACGATGCCGTACGGGCGGTGGTGCACTCGACCGCACGCGGGCGCATCCTGCTGATCACCAGCAAGGGCCGGGCCTTCAAGACCGATGTGCTGCCGCTGCCGGTGCTGCCCGAGCAGGTCGGCACGGTCTCCCTGCGGGGCGGCGTGTCGGCGTCCGAGCTGGTCCCGCTGGAGAAGGGCGAACGGGTGGTCGGCCTGGCGCCCCTGGTGGGCGAGGGCATCGGCGTCGCCATGGGCACCCGGCAGGGCGTGGTCAAGGTGGCCGCCCCCGAGTGGCCGGTGCGCTCCGACGAGTTCGAGGTGATGACCCTCAAGGAGGGCGACGAGATCCTCCAGGCCACGTGGATCACCGATCCGGCCGTGTGGCTGACGTTCGTCACCTCCGACGCGTCGCTGCTGAAGTTCCAGGCCAAGAACGTACGGCCGCAGGGCCTCAAGGGCGGCGGCATGGCCGGCATCACGGTGTCGTCGGGGTCCGAGGTCATCGGCTTCAACGCCGTGTCGACCACCGACGACGTCCACGGCGAGCCGATGGTCGTCACCTCGACCGGCACCCAGGTCAAGGTCTCGCCGTTCGCCTCGTACCCGGGCAAGGGCCGGGCGACCGGCGGCGTGCGGGTGCAGCGATTCCTCAAGGGCGAGACCCGGCTCGAGGTGGCCTGGGTCGGCCCGCGCCCGGTCGGCGCCAGCAAGACCGGCGACCCGATCGAGCTGCCCGACCCGGACGCGCGCCGCGACGGCTCGGGCGAGGCCGTCCTGATGGGGCCGCAGATCATCGGCCACCTGATCGAGCGGGGCTAGTTTCAGGGCAGCCGGCGCCGGGCGGCGAAGCCGAGATCACCGCGGTGGTACCACGTGATCCCGGTTTCGCCCTCCAGCCAGCACAGATCGACCGGCACCCCGTCGAGGTCGGACGGGAAGTCGACCAGCAGCGGGGCCAGGCTCTTGAGCACGGCCCCGGTCTGCTGGATCTCGGTCATCAGCTCGTCGAGGCGGGCGGTGGCCGCCTTCCACTCCGGCAGGCCGCGCCCGCCGGCGTTCACGACCGCGCCCGCCTCGGCGGCATCGGCGCGCACCATCACGATCTCGTCGAGGACGGGGCGCAGCCGGTCGAGCTCGGCGCGCGCCTCGGTCAAGGTGAACAGGCCCATGGTGACAAGCATGTCTTATCGACACAGGTCGCTATCAAGTCCCTAAAGGATCGTTGATCGTCAATCAACAGTTCCTTTCTAGCGTGATGTCCATGCAGATCAGACGGCACCTCCCCGTCGCGGTTCTCACCGGAACCGCGCTCGCTCTCTCCGTCACCGCGCCCGCGTTCGCCGCCTTCCGCGAGGCCACCGGCGCGGTCCTGAATGCCGGCAGGCCACCGCGGTCGCCGGCACCTATCTGGTCACGGTGAAATCCGACGTCGACGCGGCCCGCGCCTCCACGATCACCCGCCGCTACGGCGGCACCGTCACCCGGGTGTTCGGGCACGCGATCGAGGGCTACACCGCGCGTCTCACCGCTCGGCAGGCGGCCCGGCTCGCCGCCGATCCGGCGGTGGCCGCCGTCGAAGCCGACCAGACCGTGCGGATCGCCGACACGCAGAGCTCGGCGCCGTGGGGTCTCGACCGCAGCGACCAGCGCAACCTGCCGCTGAGCACGACGTACACGTACGGGCCGAGCAGCGGCGTCACGGTCTACGTGGTCGACACCGGCATCACGGTCGGCCACCAGGACTTCGGCGGGCGGGCGGCCTACGGTTACGACGCGGTCGACGGCGACAACGTGGCGCAGGACGGCAACGGCCACGGCACGTTCGTCGCGGGTGTGGCGGTGGGCACGACGTACGGCATCGCCAAGAGCGCGAACGTCGTCGGCGTCCGCGTCCTCGACAACAACGGCTCGGGCACGACGGCCGGTGTCATCGCCGGCATCGACTGGGTCACCGCGAACGCCGTCCGCGGCCGCTCGGTGGCCAACCTGAGCCTGGGCGGCGGCGCGAGCAGCACCCTGGACGCGGCCGTACGCCGCTCGATCACCGCGGGCATCCCGTACGCGATCGCGGCCGGCAACTCGGGCGTCAACGCCGGCTCGACGTCACCGGCCCGGGTCACCGAGGCGCTGACCGTGGGCGCCACCGATCGCACCGACACGCGGGCGTCGTGGTCGAACTACGGCTCGGTGCTGGATCTGTTCGCCCCCGGCGTCTCGATCACCTCGGCCTGGCGCACGAGCAACACCGCGACGTACACGGGCAGTGGCACCTCGTTCTCGTCCCCGCACGTGGCCGGCGCGGCCGCGCTCTACCTGGCGGGCCACCCCGGCGCCTCGGTCGCCACGGTCAACGCCGCCATCGTCGCCAACGCCACCACGGGCGTGGTCAAGAGCCCCGGCTCCGGCTCCCCGAACCGCCTCCTTTACACCACCGGCCTTTGATCTCCGACTCGATGGGCGGCCCGGCTCCGGTGATCCCGGGCCGGGCCGCCCGGCGTCACAGCGGTACGAGCCGCCACCGCTCCGCGAGCGGAAAACGGCCGGGCAGACCGGCGAGCAGGTCGATCATGCGGGCGGCCGAACCGCCGTACAGATAAAGGGCCGTCTCGGCCGGGCCCTCCCAATAGGACTGCAGATCGCCCTCGTCGCCGATCGCCTCGATGACGGCGCCGACCAGGTCGTTGATGTCGTTGGCCTGGTAGACCTCGGCGGGCAGATCGGTGCCGTTCAGATAGACGCCGAGACCCTCGGTCACCCCGAAGAACACCGGCTCGGCGTCGTCGAGCTGCGCTTTCGACCCCTGGGGGGCGCCGGCCGCCTCCAGCGTGCCGATCACCAGCGTCAGGGCGGCGGCCGCGTCACCCGCGACCGTGAGATCGATGTCGCTCGAGGCCGGCTCGCGCTCCGCGGTCAGCAGCGTGCCACCGCCGTCGATCACGCATCCGGGCATCTTGGCCTTGAGAACCTCCTGCAACGGATCTTCATAACGATCCCCACGATCAAGCGGCCGCAGCCGCGCGTTCAGCGTGATCAATAAGCGACGCGACATGAGCAGACGCTAGCGAGGAGGTCCGACGTTTTTCGGCTGTACGCAGGGGCCGGATCCCGAGCGCAACCGCGGTGGCCCCCACTGCGATAGGCGGCCGGGTGGGTGGTGACTCTCCACGGTCCGCCGCCGGGCTGTCGTTCTTCCCACGTTTCCGGTCGTCTTCGGGCTCGGGGGAAGCGCGCGGCACGAACGGGTGCCTACGGTCAGGGCTTCGGCGAAGGAGGAACCGATGACTGTCCTCGGGTTGGTGGCGGCCGCGCTCGTCCTCGCTGTGCCGGTGGGGGCGGTCCCGCCGGGCGACGGTGGGCGGCGGCCGGTGCCGGTCATCTACGACAGCGACATGGACTTCGATGATGTGTCGACGCTGGCCTACCTGTGCGAGGAGCACAAACGGGGGCGGGTGGACCTGCGGGCGGTGACCGTGGCCAACAACGGATTCGGGGTGCCGGCGCGGACGTTGCGGCATGCCCGCAGTGTGCTGGAGCAGTGCGGGCTGCCACGGGTGCCGGTGGCGGCGGGCGCGGACGGGCAGGGGGTTCATCCGGCGCCGGCGGAGCTCGTGGCGACCATCGAGACGGTGCTCAGTGGCGCGCTCGGTGATGCGGCGCTCCCTCCGTACACAAGCGAACTGACCGCGACCGAACTGATCAGCCGGACCCTGCGGAGCTCCGCGCGCAGGGTCACGATTCTGGCGACGGGGCCGCTGACCAACGTGGCGGCGGCCGGGGGCGCCGCGCGGATCGTGATCATGGGTGGGGCGCTGCGGGTGCCGGGGAACCTCTACGGGTCGGCGCTGCCCGGGTTCGACAACTCGCAGGAGTTCAACATGTGGATGGACCCGGTGTCGGCCCGGAAGGTTCTGGCCCGGCCCGGAGGTGTACGGATGGTGCCGCTCGACGCGACGGCGGCGGTTCCGATCACCCAGGAGTTCGTGGCGCGGCTCGGCGCCGATCAGCGCGCGCCGGGTGCGCGGCTGGTCCACGCGATCGCCACGCAACCCGAGATGAAGGCGCTGATCGATCTCGGGATCATGTACTGGTGGGACGCGCTGGCGGCGGTCTCGATGGTGCACGAGGGCATCGCCGGCTTCGCGCCCGAGCGGGTCGACGTGGTGCGGGAAGGGGTGCAGTCCGGTCGTACGGTCATCGTGCCGGGCGGTTACCGGGTGGAGGCGGCCTCGGGGGCGGACACGGGGGCGTTCGAGCGGCGGTTCCTCGACTCGCTGAACGGACGGTAGGTTCTCCGGTGAGATGCGTAGCCACCGGTCGAGTCTCGGGACCCTGCTGCACCACGTGCATGTGAGCGGGCCGCTGTCGCGTGCCGAGCTGGCCGAGCGGATGGGCGTCAACCGCAGCACGGTGCTGGCGCTGACCGCCGAACTGGCCGCGGCCGGCCTGGTCCGCGAGGAACAACCGACCGGCGTGACCCGGGCGGGCCGCCCGTCGCTGGTGGTGCGGCCCGAGTCCGAGCGGGTCTTCGTGATCGCCTTCGACGTCGCGGTCGACCGCCTGACGGCGGCCCGGGTCGGTCTGGGCGGCCAGATCCTGGACAGGCGCTCGGCGGCCCGGTCGCGGGCGGGGGCCGACCTGGAGACGGTGGTCGGGCGGCTGGCCGGGCTGGGCCGGGAGCTGATCGGCGCCGCGCCGCCCCGATCGGTGTGCGCCGGAGTGGGCGCGGCGTACTGCGGGATGATCCGCCCCGGCGACGGCATGGTCCGCTACGGCCCGGAGATGGGCTGGGTGGACCAGGCGTTCGGGGCCGAGCTGGCCCGGGCCCTGGGCCTGGGACTGCCGGTGGCGGTGGGCAACGAGGCGCACCTGGGTGCGCTGGCCGAGTTCGAGCGCGGCGCCGGCCGGGGCTCACCCGACCTGGTCTACCTGCACGGCGACGTCGGCGTGGGAGGAGGCATCCTGGTCGGCGGCAAACTGCTGGGCGGCGACGGAGGCTACGGCTGCGAGGTCGGCCACATGCTGGTGAACCCGGCCGGGGGCCGCCCGTGCCTGTGCGGTTCCCGGGGTTGCTTGGAGGCCGAAACGGGCGAGTACGCGTTACTGGACGCGGCCGGCCGCTCCGGCACCGGCCGCTCCGGCACCGGCCGCTCCGGCACCGGCCGCTCCGGCACCGGCCGCTCCGACATCGGGCGGGAGGCGGTGCGGGCCGTGGTCCGGGACGCGGCCGGCGGCGATCGGGACGCGGCGGCCGCCGTGGCGGAGATCGGCGACTGGCTGGGCATCGGGGTCGCCAATCTGATCAACCTGTTCAACCCGGCGGTCGTCATCTTCGGCGGCATGCTGCGTGACGTCTACGGAGCGGCGGCGCCCCACGTGTCGGCCCGGATGGCCCAGCACGCCATGCCGGTCTCCCGCGAACGCGCGAAGCTGCGACTCTCCGAACTGGCCGACGACGCCACCTTGATCGGCGCGGCCGACCTCGGCTTCGCGGCCCTGCTGAACGATCCGCTGAACCCGGCCCGGCCCACCGGCCGGCTCACAGCCGCAAGCCGCCCCTGACCCGGTCCGCTCGGCCGGGGTCGGCCGCTACCGGTTCGTGGGGAGACGGCGTTGTGGGGCGGGTTCGGGTTCGCTGGGTCAGGAAGACGCAGGCCAGGACGATGGCGGCGGCGGCGATCGAGGCCGGGCTCACCGACTCGCCCAGGAGGAGGGCCGACCAGGCCAGTGTCAGCACCGGCTGGGCCAGCTGGATCTGGCCCACCCGGGCTATGCCGCCCTGGGCCAGGCCGGCGTACCAGGCGAAGAAGCCCAGGAACATGGAGACCGCGGTCAGGTACGCGAACGACGACCAGGCGCCCGGGCCGGCATACGGGGGAGCGGCCACGGCGGCGGCGATCGTCACCGGGACCGTCACCGGCAGGGCGAGGAGCAGGGCCCAGCAGATCGTCCGGGCGCCGCCCAGGCTCCGGGCCAGGACACCGCCCTCGGCGTAGCCCAGGCCGCACAGGACGACGGCGGCCAGCAGGAACAGGTCGGCCAGGCTGAGGGCGCCGCTGACGGCTCCCGTCGTGACCAGGAAGGCGACCACGGCCAGGAGGCCGGCCGAGCTCGCGGCCCAGAACGCCGCCGGTGGGCGCTCGCCGGCGCGCAGCACCGCGAAGACGGCCGTCATCGCGGGCAGCACGGTGATCACCACGGCGCCGTGGGCCGACGTCTGCGTGGTCAGGGCCAGCGACGTGAACAGCGGGAAACCCACGACCACGCCCAGCGCCACGATCGACAGGCGGCGCCACTGGTCGCGGGTGGGGCGCGGGGCCCGTGTCAGGAACAGGTAGGCCCCGGCCAGGGCGGCCGCGCCGACGGCCCGGCCGAAGGCGACGAACCACGGGTCGATCTGCTGCACGGCGACCCGGGTCATGGGCAGCGACAGGCTGAAGGCCAGCACGCCGACGGCGCCCAGCGCGAAGCCCGCCGTTATCGATCCCGAGGCAGTAGCGCTACTGTTGTCTTTCATGAATGACGGTAACGCAGCCGATCGTGTTATCCAAGATCTGCGTCGGCGGGCGCGGGGCATGGAGGTCGGCGCGCGGTTGCCGTCGGTGCGGGAGCTGACCGCCCGGCATCAGGCGTCGCCGGTCACCGTGGCCGAGGCGATCCGGCGCCTGGTGGCGGAAGGCCTGGTCGAGACCCGGTCGGGGCGCGGCACCTTCGTGGCGCCCCGGCTCACGACGGAAACGCCGCCCGATCTGTCCTGGCAGACGGTCGCGCTCGGGCCCCGGCCGTCCGGCGAGAGTGAGATGCAGGCGTTACTGGCGTTACCGCCGGCGGGTGCGATCCCGCTCACCGGTGGCTATCTCGACGCCGACCTTCAGCCGGCGGCGGCGCTGGGCGCGGCGCTGGCCCGGGCGGCGCGGCAGCCCGCGAGCTGGCAGCGTGGCCCGGTCGAGGGGCGTGCGGACCTGCGGGACTGGTTCGCCCGTCAGGCCGGCGGCGGTCTGCGCGCGGCCGACATGGTGATCTGCCCGGGCGGTCAGGCCGCGCTGTCCACCGCCTTCCGCGCGCTGGCCGCGCCCGGCGACACCGTGCTGGTCGAGTCGCCGACCTACCTCGGCGCGCTGGCCGCTGCCCGGGCGCGCGGTCTGCGGGTGGTTCCGGTTCCGGCCGACCCCTCGGGTGTACGACCGGAGCACCTCGCCGCCGCGTTCAGCCGCACCGGGGCACGGCTCTTCTATTGCCAGCCGCTGTACGCGAATCCGACCGGCGCCACCCTGTCGGCCGGCCGCCGGGCCGAGGTGGCCGCCGCCGTCCGCGACGCCGGGGCTTTCCTGATCGAGGACGACTACGCCCGCGACCTGACCATCGACGGCGAGCCGCCACGCCCGCTGGTGGCCGACGACCCCGACGGCCACGTGGTCTACGTGCGCTCGCTGACCAAGTCGGCCGCCCCCGGCCTGCGCGTCGCCGCGATCGGCGCCCGCGGCCCGGCCGGCGCCCGGCTGCGGGCGGCCCGCCTGCTCGACGACTTCTTCGTGGCCGGCCCCCTGCAGCAGGCCACTGTGGAGCTGGTCACCGCGCCGTCGTGGGCCCGGCATCTGCGCACGTTGCGGACGGCGCTCGCGGCCCGGCGCGGCGCGTTGCTGACCGCGCTCGGCCGCCATCTGCCGAGCATGGTGCCGTCGATCGTCCCGCGCGGTGGCCTGCATCTGTGGGTGGCGCTCCCGGACGGCGCCGACGACATCGCCACGACCACCGCGGCCGCCGCCTCCGGAGTGACCGTCTTCCCCGGCCGTCCCTGGTATGCGGCCGAGCCCCCGGGCCCGTACCTGCGCCTGACCTACGCCGCCGCTCCCGCCGATCAGATCGATGAGGCCGTACGTCGCCTGTCCATGACCATGGTTTGAGGCGCGCCCCCGCCCCCGCTCGGCCGGACGGGCGGGGCTGAGGGCCGTTCGGTTCGAAAGCCGGGGTCCGGCCGTTGCCGCTGTCCGATATGTGCGTTTATCGGGGGAGGTAGCGAGCTGACGGGGGTGTGGGCAATGGAGCGCAGACGATTCCTGGCCGGGGTGGCCGTGGTCGGTGCCGGGGTGCTGGTTCCGGGTGGGGTGGCCGAGGCGGCGTACGGCAATGAGCCGGTTGTTCTCTACTCCGAAGGCGGCGGTTTCGTGCCGGCCGGGTATGACCAGATCCGGCCGCCTCAGTTCGTGGTCTACCAGGACGGCACGGCGATCGTCGACGCGGAACGGCGGCTCCGGCTGCGCCCGAGTGAGACCGGCGAGCTTCTGCGGCACTCGGCGCGCGTGCTGCGTGACCCGGCCAACGGCAAGCTGCTGCTCGGGCCCGGCGACCCGCAGATCGCGGACGCGCCCACCAGCCACTTCGAAACCCGGTGGCGTGGCCGCACGCTGCGGCTGGACGCCTACGCGTTCACCGCCTACCGGCAGCATCGCGGGTACGCGGCGGCGACGTACGAGCTCTACGACGATCTCATGGCCTGCCGCGCCCGTGTCCGCAAGCGCGGCGCGGCCTACCGGCCGGACGCCGTCCGGATGGTCGCCATTCTGGCCGGTGGCGGGCCGGTCGCCGAGACGCAGCCGTGGCCGGCCGATGTCACGCCGCCCGCGTTCCCCAAGGATACGTGGTGGAACAGCCGGAACGTGCGTGGCCGTCAGGCGCGGGCCGTTGTCCGGGCGCTGCCCCGCAAGGACGTGTGGGACTGGCGCTCGTACCGGCTGCCGGACGACCGCGTGGTCAGCGTGACCTGGCGTCACCTGCTGCCTCACGAATAGACACATCCCATTCGTTGACTTCGATTCCCCGTGATGGTTGCCTATTGGCGCCGATCGATATGGTGCGGTCACGGGGGACTGCGCATCTCGTTCATCGGCCCTGCTCCGACGCGTGCAGGGCCGGCTCTCCCCTGTCCCGCACGGCGATCGCTTCGCCAGTGTCGCAGGAACGGGGGAGAGCACAGTGGTAAGACGATGGAGAGCCCGCGGCTGGACCGCGGGGCTGATGATCGGGACGCTGGCCGTCACCGGGGCGGTCGGCGTGAGTGGCCCGGCGGCCGCCGCCCCCACGCCCGCACCGGTCGCCGGGCAGCCGGCCGGCGGGGAGTCGGGCTCGATCGACGTCACGATCAGCGACGAGGAGTACCAGGCGCTCATCGCCGAGGGCAAGAAGCGCGAGGCCGGTCTGCTGAAAACGCCCGGCGCACCCACACAGGCGGCAGTGCGGCCGGCGAGTGTCGCGGCCAGGACGGAACACCGCGAGCCGGTCAGCCTGGAGACGGCCAGCCGGCAGGCGCGGCAGATGGGCGCCCAGCATCCGAGCACCGCCAAAGCCGCGCCGCCGGCCAGAGCCGGAGCTGCCGGGCCGGTCACCAACGTTGCCCCGGCCATCGGGGACCAGCCCGATCAGGGCGCGCTCGACCAGTGCATGACCTCGGACGCCGAGAACGAGTTCGGGCATGTCCTCAACCGCTTCGTCTACTGCAAGCGGTTCGAGACGCAGGTCAACTTCTACCGCGTCGTCCAGGGCTTCCGGATCAAGATGGGCGAGACCGAGTTCACGTACGAGCTGGTCGGGCAGGGCGACGACCACGCCCGCCGGATCCGGACGTTCGCCCGGATCCAGGAGGACTCGGTCGACTACGACTGGCGGATCGGCTGGGAGCAGGTCTTCATCGCGCCGTATCTGCCGCTCTCGTTCATCATGAACTGCGTGGAGGACTTCGAGGTCTGCAACGCCACCCGCGGCCCGGTCGTCCTGCCGTTCGTCACCTGGGACAACAACACCGACTGGTTCTACTGGGACGTGTACAACTTCGCCCGTTCCGGAGTGGGCCGCGACGTCATCTCGTACAACCAGTTCTATCTCGAGTTCCAGGCTCTGGGGTACGGCGTGTCCGATCCCGGCCACAGCGCCTCCCGGCGCGTGCGGTGCGACTCGGCGACGTACATGTCACACGGCAACACCAACTATCCCGAAGCGTGCGTCTTCGCCGAGGTGATCCCGCACCTGAATTACCAGGTCGGCACCGATCACGGCTCGGTGGCGCTGCACATCGCGCTGGCACAGGACCGGCCCAACGACACCTGGCCCAAGCTGGTGCCGGAGGGCGTGCCGCCGCCGCGTGACAAGCGGATCCCGGGCAAGTACCAGCCGGGCGTGGCCGATGCGCCGGGTCTGCACCGGATCACCGCCGAGCTCCACCCGGGACAGACCAAGGACAACGAGGACCACAAGGAAGGCGCCTGCTACAAGCGCGGCACGCAGAAGGACCTCTACCTCGATACCGGCCTGCCGACACCGCCGGACACCTCGATCGAGCAGTGCGACGAATACCCGTTCGGCTCTACCCTGGAGGGCGCGGCCCACCCGGACTGGGACTTCTCCGTCATGGCGGTGCCCCAGCGGGACAACAGCGTCGCCGGTGGCATCCTGCGGGCCTGGTACACCGACGACCGCATCCTCGCGTGGGACGCGGAGCTGCCGGCGCCCGACATCACGAACGACGAGTTCTACGTCAACATCGAATGATCCGATGTGTGCCGGCCGGGCGGGAAGCCCGGCCGGCACACCGGCGGAAGGACCTCCATGGCCGTGCCCCTCGACCTGACCCAGCGTCTCGGTGAGGGCTGGTGCGTCACGGTGACGGTGCTTCGCCCGGCGCTGACGCTCGACATGATGGGCGTGGCGCGGGTGTCCGAGGTGCCGGACGGCCTGACCGTGGCCAGCCGCCGTATCCCGCAACGGCTTCCCGAGGTGATGCTCCTGGCCAAGGGAAAGGGCGAGGGGTCTCTGGTCCTGGAGGTCGAGGGCACCATCGGCTGGATCGGGGCCGATGCGGAGATGCTCGGCGAGCTGTCCGAGGCCGGGCGCGCCTGCACGATCTACCGCGACCCCAACAAGATCGAGCTGCTGGTGGCCGAGGACGGCGACGTGATCGGGGGGATGAGCGCGGTGAGCCTGCACTCGTGGGGAAGCTTCGACGAGCGCTGGACCGAAGGGCTGGACGAGACGTCGGGGACCCCGAGCCAATGCGCGGCCCTGGCCCTGGAAGCGATCACCGGCGTCGGGCTCGACGCCGGTGTGCTCGACGATCCGTGGCTCGGGGGACTGACGAAAGGGCCTACTTACTAGGTTCGGGGACGTCGCACTTGATCTTCGGGTTGACGCCCATCCAGTTGAGCGGTCCGGCCACAGTGGTGACGACGATCGTGCCGAACTCGGCGCAGCTGGTGTCGCCGGTGTCCTTGAAATAGCCGCGCTCGTAGGCGGCCACGCCGCCGAGGACGAGCCAGATGATGACGATCAGCCCGCCTATCGTTCCGAAGCGCATCGGGGCCTCCTGAGTTGTGGGGATGACCGCCGACGTACCCCGAAGGCTTTGATCTTTAAACGGGAGTGCGGACCGCTTGGAGGGTGTACGTGTGTGGCAGCCGGTTCGGCTTGTCACGCAACTGGAACTCACCGTCGCCGATGTCGTCCATCGTGCGCTCCAGCGCGTGCCACGGAACGCTGGTGTGCTCGACCAGGCCGGTGATGGTCATCCCGGCCTCGAGCAGGGCGGTCACGATCTCGCCCAGGCCGTGGTTCCACTCGTGGGTGACGTTGTGGGTGAAGGCGGTGTCCGTCTCGACGTACGTCCCGGCCTCCTCGTAGATCTGCGGAGCGGCCGTCTCGAAATAGGGCTCGGACAGGACGAGCAGGTCGTCGTCGCGCTCGTAGTCGAGGGCCCAGAGCACGGGATGGCCCTCCCGGATGAACAGGCGGCCGCCGGGACGCAGCAGGGCGGCGACCGTGCGGGCCCAGCGGCGGATGTCGGGCAGCCAGCACAGCGCGCCGACTCCGGTGTAGACGAAGTCGTAGCCGTCGCCGGCCGCGGCCACCGCGTCGTACACGTCCGACTGGACGAACCGGACATCGGCGCCGGCGAGATCGGCGACGCGCCGGGCCTCCTCCAGCGACTTGGGCGAGAAGTCGAGGCCGGTCATCGTGGCGCCCAGCCGGGAGAGCGAGACCGTGTCGGTGCCGATGTGGCACTGCAGGTGGATGCCGCGCAGCCCGGACACGTCGCCCAGCAGCGGCCGGTCGAAGCGGATGGTGTGGCTCAGGAAGGCGGGGTCGTCGGCGAGCTGGGAGACGGGGTAGCCGGAAGAAGCCGCGTGGGCGGAGGCCCGGTCGTCCCAGTTGGCCCGGTTCACGTCGCGGTAGTCGGTCACTCGGGCACGATATGCCGTCGCGGGCGACCCGCGCCTTACGTTTTCGCGCGGTGATGGCGTTGAATGTCATCTCATGGAGACCAGGCGGACGACGGTCCGGGACGTGCGCCGGGCGAACCGGGCGAGTCTGCTGACCGACCTGTTCCGCGGCGGCATGCAGAGCCGCCAGCAGCTCGCCGCCACCACGGCGCTGAGCCAGGCCAGCGTCAGCAACCTGATCGGCGAGATGATCGAGGAAGGCCTGGTCGAGGAGGCCGGCCTGGTCGGCTCCGACGGCGGCCGCCCCCGGGTGCTGCTGCGGGTGCGGCCCGGCTTCCGTTACGTGGTGGGCGCCGACGTGGCCGAGACCCGGGTGCTGGTGGAGCTCTACGACCTGTCGATGTCGCGGCTGGCCGCGGCCACCCTGGAGCACGACGACGATCCGGCGCAGGTGGCCGCGAAGCTGCTCGAAGGACTGGCCCGGGTCGTCGCGGAGGCCGGGATCGAGGAGAAGGACGTGCTCGGCTTCGGGGTGGGCGTGCCCGGCGTGGTCGAGGTGGACGACGGGGTGGTCGACTCGCAGTCGACCGGCTGGGACGCGGTGCCGCTGGGCGCGATGCTGCGGGCCGGCACGGGCGTGCCGGTCTTCGTGGAGAACGGCGCCAAGACCCACGGGCAGGCCGAGATGTGGTTCGGCGCCGGCCGGGGGGCACGGCACGCGGTCATCATCATGATCGGTACGGGGGTGGGCGCGGCCGTCGTCATGGACGGGCGCTCCTATCGGGGCGCGAACAGCAACGCCGGCGAGTGGGGCCACACCACGCTGATCTACGACGGCGACGAGTGCCGCTGCGGCGCGCGGGGCTGCCTCGAGGCGTACATCGGGGCCGACCGGATCGGCGCCCGGCTGGCCACGGCCCTCGGCGTGGAGCACACGCCGGAACTGCTGCCCCGCATGCTGGCGGGCGAGGAGCCGAGGGCGATCGAGGTGTTCGTGCAGGCGGCGGGATATCTGGGGGCCGGCATCGCCGACCTGATCAACCTCTTCAGCCCGGAACGCATCGTCGTCGGCGGCGAGACGGGCACGGCGTTCGCGGCCCGCTTCCTGCCCGAGATCCGGCGGGCCGCGGCCCGGCATGCGCTGCGCCGCCCGTACGCGGCAACCAGCATCGACGTGTGCCAGCTGGGCCGCGACGCCGTGGCGATGGGCGCGGCGACATTGCCGATCGCCCGGCTGCTCGCCGAGGGCGGCCTCCCCGAGCCACCGGCCGAGCCGATCATGGCCTTCCCGCCAAGACAACGCGCCCGCCGCTAGCCCCACGGCGTCGTGTCAAGCGGGCTCGGGGGCGCGGGTGGTTTCGCGCACCACGATGTGCCACTCGTGCTGGGGCGGGGCGTCGCGGCCCGGCAGGCCGAGGGCGGACCGGGCGCAATGGGCACCCTGGTCGCGCAGTGACTGGGACAGGGTGGTCAGCCCGGCCGGTGCGGCCGCGTCGCTGTCGTCCCAGCCGGTCACGGCCACGTCGGACGGGACGCTCAGGTTCGCGGTTGCTATCGCCCGGAGCGCGCCCAGGGCCAGTTCGTCGCTCATCGCGGCGATGGCGTCCGGCCGGTCGGCGCCGCGCAGCAGGTCGGCGGTGAAGGCCTCGCCCTCGGTGATGGTGTTGACCGGGCACACCGCGAACCGGAGCGGCCCGGCGCAGGCGTCCCGCAGGCCCTCCCATCGGTGGCGGGTGACCGGGAATCTGATCTCCGGCACCTCGTCGCGGGTCAGCAGCCGCCGGGTGCGGTCGCGGTCGAGGGGAAAGCCCAGCACGACCGGGCGCCGCGCGCCCTCGAAGGCCACCCGGCCGATCGCGGTGGCCGCGGCGCGGTCGTCGATGCCGATCACCGGCATGCCACGCCGGTGCGGGCCGGCGTGCACCACCGCGGGCAGGCCGGTGCCGGCGACCGCGTCCAGGACGGGGTCGTCGTCGCTGGTGGTCCAGACGACGAAGCCGTCGACGGCCGCCTGGGTGACCCGCTGGGCGTCGGACGGCCCGCCGGTGATCGGCACGAGCGTCAGCCCGACCCCCTCGGCCGCGCACACGTCGGAGACCCCGGCCAGGAAGCGGGCCGCCTGTGGGTCGTCGAAGGCGTAGCTCAGACGCTCACCCAGCACGACGCCGAGCGAGCCCACCCGTCCGCGGCGCAGCGAGCGCGCGGCCGGATGCGGTCCGGGATAGCCGAGCTGCCGGGCCGCCGCGTGGACTTTCGCCGCGGCCTCGGACGAGACCCGCTCCGGTCGTGAGTACGCGTACGAGACCGTCATCGGCGAGACACCGGCGGCACGGGCGACGTCGCTCATCGTCGGCCGTCGTTTCGGGTTGCGGGCGGGGCTGGTCACGCGCAGACTCTACTTGTGTATCGATACACAGATCAGCGGGAGTTCGTTCGGGACGCTCCGACCGTTCTCTCCTACGCGGCCCTGGGCGCCTACACCTTCTGGCTGTACGCCTTCGGGCCGGCCGTCACGTTGCTGCGCGACGAGCTGGACTTCTCGTACACACTGCTCGGCTTCTACTCCGTGCTGTGGTCGCTGGGCGCGGCGCTGGCCGGAGCCGGCTTCGGGTGGCTCTCCCGCCGGACATCCCGGGGCCCGCTGGTGTGGTGCTCGGCCCTGGGCGCCGTCCTCGGCGCGGCCCTGTTCACGCTCGGCCGGGGCGTTCCGGTCACTCTCGCCGCGGCCGTCGTCTTCGGCTTGGCCGGGACGATGCTGCTCGCCGCGCTCCAGGCGGTCCTGTCCGACCGGCACGGCCCGCGGCGGGAGCGGGCACTGACCGAGGCCAACATCGGCGCCGGCGCGTCCGCGGTCGTCGCCCCTCTGGTGCTGGGCGGCCTGGCCGCGAGCGCGCTGGGCTGGCGCGCCGCCTTCGCGCTGCCCGCGATCGTGCTCGTGGCGCTCTACCTGCGCTATCGCCGGCAGCCGCTGCCGTCCGTGTCCGCGCGCTCCCGGGCGGAGACCGGCGGAAGTCTGCCCCTGGCCTGCTGGCTGTTCGCGATCCTGACCGCGGTCAGCTCGGCCGTGGAGTTCTGCCTGGTCTACTTCGGCCCGCAGGTGCTGGTCGCCATCGGCCTGTCCGCCGCGGCCGCCGGCACCGCGCTGAGCGCCAACTACCTCGGGATCCTGGTGGGGCGTCTGCTCGGCGCCGGCCTCACCCGCCGTCCTGGGCGCGGCGTTTTCCTGCTGTACGGATCACTCCTGCTCAGCGGCGCCGGGTTCGCGCTCTTCTGGCTGGCCGATCGGCCCGCCCCCGCCGTCGCCGGCCTGTTCCTGTCCGGGCTGGGCATCGCGAATCTCTATCCGCTCGCGCTCGCGCTCACCCTCGACGCCGCCGGCGGGCGCGAGGACCAGGCCAACGCCCGCTCCCAGCTGATCCTGGGCCTGGTCGCCGCGGCCTCGCCGTTCGTGCTCGGCCGCCTGGCCGACCGGCACGGGCTCACCACCGCGTTCGCGCTGGAGCCCGTGCTGATCGGTGTCTGCCTGATGTTGCTGTGGGCCGGTCTGCGGGCGGTCAGGCCGAGCGCAGCGCGGTGATCGAGTCGCGCAGCCAGAGGGCGCTCTGCTTCGGGATCCGTTCCTGCGTCTCGTAATCCACCCGCACGATGCCGAAGCGCTTCGCGTAGCCCTCGGCCCACTCGAAGTTGTCGAGCAGTGACCAGGCGAAGTAGCCGCGGATGTCGGCGCCCTGGTCCCGGGCCGCGGCTACCGCCGCGATGTGTGACGACAGATAGGCCGTACGGTCGTCGTCGGCGACAAATCCGGACTTGTCGGCTACGTCGTCGAAGGCGGCGCCGTTCTCGGTGATCACCATCGGCAACCCAGGGTAGTCGCGAGCGAGTCGCGTCAGCAGCGCCGTGAACCGGGCCGGCGTGATCGGCCAGCCCATGGCCGTCCGGGGCGTGTCCGGCAGGACGGCCCGGACCACGGGCTCGCCGGCGGCATCGACCGTGTTCCCGTCGAGGTCGGTGCCGGCGAAGTCCTGGCCGAAGTAGAAGTTGACCCCGAGCACGTCGAACGGCTGCGAGATGATCTCCAGGTCGCCGTCCTGTACGGGCATCGCCGAACCGCGGGCGGCGAGATCGGCCACCACGTCGGCCGGGTACGTGCCGTGCCGCAGCGGGTCGAGGTACAGACGCAGTCCCATCCCGTCGGCTCGCCGGGCCGCCTCGGCGTCGACATCCGAGGAGGACAGCGGATCGGCCGTGCCCATGTTGAGCGTGATGCCGAAGGAGTGCGTGGACGACGGCATCGCCCGCAGCGCCAGCCCGTGGCCCAGCAGCAGGTGGTGCGTGGCCGCCAGGGACGCGTCGAAGTCGCGCCGCCCGGGCGCGTGCACGCCCACGTTGTAGCCGAGCCAGGCCGAGCACCACGGCTCGTTCAGCGTGGTGAACGTGCCGACCCGGTCCTTCAGCTTCGCGAAGACGATGGCCGCGTAGTCGGCGAACCGGTAGGCCGTGTCCCGGTTCGGCCAGCCGCCGGCGTCCTCCAGCTCCTGCGGCAGGTCCCAGTGGTAGAGCGTCACCCACGGGTCGATGCCGTTGGCCAGCAGCTCGTCGACCAGCCGGTCGTAGAAGGCCAGGCCGGCCGGGTTGGCCGGCCCGCGGCCGCCCGGCTGCACCCGCGGCCACGCCACCGAGAACCGGTAGCTGTCCACGCCCAGGCTCTTGATCAGCGCCACGTCCTGCGGCATCCGGTGATAGTGGTCGCAGGCCACGTCGCCGGTGTCGCCGTTGGCGACGGCTCCGGGCGTACGGCTGAAGGTGTCCCAGATGGACGGCGTGCGCCCGTCCTCGGCCACCGCGCCCTCGATCTGGTACGAGGCCGTGGCCACGCCCCAGGTGAAGGACGGCGGCAGGCCGGTGATCAGAGGCGCGAGTTCGGTTGCGGATGTCAACGGTTCTCCAGGGAAAGGTCGAGGGCGCCGGCGGGATGCTCGGCCGGGGGGTGAAGCCAGCAGGCGACCGATCGGCCGTTCGTGTCGGCGGGCGGACCCAGCACGGGGATCTTGGACGAGCACGGGTCGAACGCCTTGGGGCAGCGCGGATGGAACGAGCATCCGCTGGGCATGCCGGCCAGATCGGGTGGCGAGCCCGGGATGCCGGCCAGCTCGCGCTTCGGGCCGCGCAGGGCCGGGAAAGAGGCGAGAAGACCGGCCGAGTACGGATGCAGGGCGTCCCGGTAGATCGTCGCCGCCGGCGCCTCCTCGACGATCCGGCCCCCGTACATGATGGCGATCCGGTTGGAGAACTCCACCAGCAGCGACAGGTCGTGGGTGATGAAGATGACCGAGAAGCCGAGCCGCTCGCGCAGCTCGATCAGCTGGCCCAGGATCTGCCGCTGCATCACCACGTCGAGCGCGGTGGTCGGCTCGTCCATGATGACCACCTGCGGCTGGAGGATCAGCGCCATGCCGATCATCACCCGCTGGCGCATGCCGCCGGAGAGCTGATGCGGATAGGCGTCCATCCGGTCCGGCGAGATGCCGACCAGCTTGAGCATCTCGCGGGCCCGGGCGTTGCGGGTGTGCTCGCTCATCTTGGGCTCGTGGGCCCGGAGCACGTCGGTGAGCTGGGTCGAGATCTTGTGCACGGGGTTGAGCGAGTTCATCGCGCCCTGGAAGACGATGGCCGTCTCGGCCCAGCGGAACTGCCGCAGCTTCCGGTCGGAGAGCGCGAGGACGTCGTACGCCTCAGCGGAAGCGGGGTGATAGATGACCTCGCCGCCGGTGATGACGCCCGGCGGGGGCAGCAGCCGGGTCAGGCCGTAGGCGAGCGTCGACTTGCCGGAGCCGCTCTCGCCGGCCAGGCCGAGCACCTCGCCTCGGTGCAGCGTGAGGCTGACGTCGCGTACGGCATGAACCGCTTTGTCGCCGAGGCCGTAATCGACGTTCAGATTGCGGATCTCGAGTACCGGCTGACTCACGAGCGCTCGCCGCCTTTCGACGAAAGAACAGGGGTGAAACCGATCCGCATCCGTACGGTCCGGCCCGAGGCGGTCTTGACCTTGGTCTTGCCGGCGTTGCGCAGGCGCGGGCTGACGAACTCGTCGATGCCGAAGTTGATCAGCGACAGGGCGGTGCCGAGGAAGGCGATCGCGAGGCCGGCCGGCACGAACCACCACCAGGCGTTCTGCGCGAGCGCCTGCTGACCCTGGGCCCAGAACAGGATGGTTCCCCAGTTCCAGCCGTTGTTCGAGACGATGCCGATGAAGGCCAGGGTGATCTCGGAGAGCACGGCGAAGATGACAGTGCCCACGAAGCCGGAGGCGATCACCGCGGTCAGGTTCGGCAGCAGCTCGAAGCCGATGATCCGCCAGGTCTTCTCACCGGTGGCCCGCGACGCCTCGACGTAGTCGCGCCGCCGCAGCGACAGGGTCTGCGCGCGCAGCACCCGGGCGTTCCACGACCACGAGGTGAGGCCGATGACCAGCGCGATCAGGGTGTCGCTGGCGTTGTTCAGGATCGACGTGATGATGATCATCAGCGGGACGGCCGGGATCACCAGGATGACGTTGGCGAACGCCGAGAGCACGTCGTCGGTCTTGCCGCCCAGATAGCCGGCGCTCACGCCGATCAGCACCGACAGCACGGTCGCGATGACGCCGGCCAGCAGCCCGACGTACATGACGCTCCGGGTGCCGACCAGGATCTGGCTGAACACGTCCTGACCCAGGTGGGTGGTGCCGAGCCAGTGGTCGGCCGAGGGCGGCTGCACCAGGTCGTTGCCGCGGGCGCTCGGATCGTACGGCGCGATCCACGGCCCGATGATCGCGAAGAGCACGTACAGGCCGAAGATGACCAGGCCGGTGGCCGCCTTCTTGTTGCGGATGAAGGTGAACCGCTGCCGCTTGCGCTTGCTCGGGTGCGCCTCCTCGGGCTGGGCCATCGAGCCCTGCCCGGGTATCACCTGCTCGATGCTGGAGGTGGGGATCGTCATCGCTCAGCCCTCCTTGCGGGTGCGCGGGTCGAGGAGCAGATACGCCACGTCGGCCAGCAGGTTGGCGACCAGCACCGAGATGGTGATGACGAGGAAGATGCCCTGCATGAGCGGGTAGTCCTTGGCGCCCAGCGCCTGAAGGAGCGTGAAACCCAGGCCGGGGTACGAGAACACGATCTCCACCAGCAGCGTTCCGCCGACGATGAAGCCGAGCGACAGCGCGAACCCGGAGACGTTGGGCAGCAACGCGTTGCGGGCGGCGTAGCTGACCGCGACCCGCCGCTCGGACAGGCCCTTGGCGTGCGCGACGGTGATGTAGTCCTCCGACGCCACCGTCACCATCATGTTGCGCATGCTCAGGATCCAGCCGCTGACCGACGAGATCAGGATGGTCAGGGCGGGCAGCAGGCTGTGCTGGATGGCGCTCGGGATGAAGTACTGGTCCCAGGCCGGCACGAGGCCCGAGTCGAAGCCGCCGGACGACGGGAAGAAGCTGTCCGGTCCGGCCAGCAGGTAGATCGCGATGATGCCGAGCCAGAAGTACGGCACCGACGAGAAGAAGGTGGTGACCGGCAGCAGGCCGTCGGCCCACGAGCCGCGCCGCCAGCCGGCCAGCACGCCCAGCCCGGTGCCGAGCAGGAAGCTGATGATCGTGGTGATGCCGACCAGCATCACCGTCCACGGCAGGGCCTGCGAGATGACCTGCGAGACCGGGGCCGGGAAGAACGTGAAGGACAGGCCCAGGTCACCCTGGAAGATCTGCTTCCAGTAGTCGATGTACTGCTGCCACAGGCTTTCCTGCTTGTCCAGGCCGAACAGGACGTACAGCGACTGGATGGCCTCGGTGCTGAGCTGGCCGCGATATTTCGCGATGAGCGACTGTACGGGGTCACCCGGCACGAGGCGCGGGATGAAGAAGTTCAGGGTGATGGCGGCCCAGGCCGTGAACAGATAGAACGCGATGCGCTGGAGGAAATACCTCACTTGGCCACCTCCGCGGTGTCGTACAGCCAGCAGGCGGCCCAGTGATCGGGCGCGTCGCCGATCCGCAGCGGCACCGGCAGGTCGGTCGAGCAGCGCGGCATGGCGGCCGGGCAGCGCGGATGGAAGCGGCATCCGGTGGGTGGATGGATCAGGCTCGGCGGCTCGCCGTTGCCCCGGTCCTCGTCCAGCGGATCGAGGTCGCCGGTGAGCCGGTCCGGGTCGGGGGCCGAGTCGATCAACAACTTGGTGTACGGATGTGCCGGCGCCTGGGTCACGGTCTCGCTGTCGCCGCCCTCGACCATCCGCCCGGCGTACATCACCAAGGTTTGATCGGCGAAGTAGCGGGCCGAGGCGATGTCGTGGGTGATGTAGAGGATGGCCAGATTGAGGCGTTCCTTGAGATCCCGCAACAGGTTCAGTACACCGAGCCGGATCGACACGTCCAGCATGGACACGGGTTCGTCGGCCAGCAGGGCCTCGGGGCGGGCGCCGAGCGCGCGGGCGATGGCGACCCGCTGGCGCTGGCCGCCCGAGAGCTCGTGCGGGAACTTGTCCAGATAGCGCTCGGGTGGGGTGAGGCTGACACTGGTCAACAATTCCCGCAGGGCGGCGTCGAGGTCCTCGGCGTTGCCGTGGATCTTCAGCGCCCGGGTCAGGTGATAGCGGATCGTGTGCACCGGGTTCAGCGAGGCGAACGGATCCTGGAAGATCATCTGGACCCGGGCCGCGTACTCGCGGAACGGCCGGCCGCCCTTCACCTTCGTGGTCTCGCCGTGCAGCCTGATGTCGCCGGCGGTACGGGGATGGAGCTGGGCGAGCAGGCGGGCCACCGTGGACTTGCCCGAGCCGGACTCGCCGACGAGGGCGACCACCTGGCCGCGGCGGAGGGTGAGGTTCACATCGTCGACGGCGTGAACCGCTTCGTGCTCCTTGCGGAAGATCTGTCGTAGTTGCCGTCGTACGGGGAAGTGCTTGGTCAGGCCTACCGCCTCGAGCACCACCTCGCCGGAAGGAGCCTCGGCTTCCTTTGTCGACGTCATGCGCTTGTTCCTTCGTTGAGGTGCCGCTCCCCGCGGACGGTGCGGGGAGCGGCAGGTCGAGCGTCAGGCGCCGGCGGGCTTGAGCTTCAGGACGATCTGCAGGGCGTACGGCTGGGTCGGCTGCGCGCCCGAGTACGGGTCGGCGTCGGTCGGCCAGCCGGTCCAGTTCTTGTCGCTGTAGGCCGCGCCCACGTTGTCGGCGCCGACCGGCAGCATCGGGGCCTGCTCGACGAAGATCTTCTGGATCGTGTTCATCTGCTTGGTGCGCTCGGCGTCGCTGGTCGCGTTGGCGTACGCCTTGAGCGCGGCCGTCGCCTCCGGGCTGTTGAAGCGGCCGAAGTTGCCCTGCTGGGCGGCGGTGCCGATCGGCTTGGTGAGGGCGCCGTCCATGACGGTCTGGTAGATGTCGTACGGCGTGGCGCCACCGTTGGTCCAGCGCATCGAGGCCTCGAAGGCGCCCTTCTGCACGTTGGCGTCCCACACGTCCTGGTTCGGCTTCTCGACCGTGGCCTCGATGCCGATCTCGGCGAAGTTGCTCTTGATGATCTCGAGCGTGGTCTGGTAGTCCGACCACGGCGCCGGGTCGCTGAGCTTGATCTTCACGGGCTTGCCGCTCGGGTCGCTCAGGGTCTTGCCGTTGAGCTTGTAACCGGCGCTCTGCAGGAGAGCCTTGGCCCCGTCGACGTCGACCGAGAACTCCTTGCCCTTGTACTCCGGGGCGATGTACGCGTCACCGGCGCCCGGCGGCAGACCGGTCACGCTCTTGATCTCGGGGTGGAAGTAGCCGGCCTCGGCCTGGTTGAAGATGTCGGTCCGGTTGATGACCATGTTCATGGCCTGGCGCAGCTTCGGGTCGTCGAACGGCTTGACCGTGGTGTTGATGTACAGGCCGTGGATGCCGAGCACGCCGGGGGCCCACAGCTTGTGGTGCGCCGGGTCCTTGGCCACAAAGGTCTGCTGGGCGTTGGGGATGAAGACGAAGCTCCACTCCGACTCGCCGTTGGCGAGGGCGGTGGCCTGGGCGCTGTTGTCGGCGTACGAGACGTACCGCAGCTCCTTGACCTTGGGCAGGTCCTGCCAGTAACCGGAGTCGCGGACGCTGAGGGTGACGCCGGCCTGGGTGAAGGACTTCAGCGTGTACGGGCCGGAGCCGATCGGGTTCTTGTTGACGTCGGTGGCCGGGTCGGAGATCTTCTCCCAGACGTGCTTGGGGACGATCGGCGTGTTGGCCAGGATCTTGTTCTGGTTGACGAACTGCGACGACTTGAAGGTCAGCTTGACGACGTTGCCGTTCGCGGTGATCTGGTCGTACGGCACGGCGTACTGGTTGAGCGCGTCGTTGCCCTTGATCAGCGTGTACGTGTAGACGACGTCGTCGGCGGTCAGCTTCTGCCCGTCGGACCAGGTGGCGCCGTCGCGGACGGTGACCTCGACCGACTTGTAGTCGTCGGCCCACTTGACCGAGCTGGCCAGCCACGGGGTGGCGGGGTCGGCTGGCTTGACCGGGTTCCACTGGGTCAGCGGCTCGTAGATCATCCACTTGTAGCCGAGGGCGTTGGCCGAGGAGGTGCCGGCGAACGGGTTGTGGTTCTCGGTCTGCGTGCCGTTCGGCATGCCGATCTTGAGGAAGTCGACCGACGACTTGTTCGCGTTGTTCGCGTTGTCGGCGTTCGGCGAGTCGCCGCATGCCGCGAGCCCGCCGGTGGCGAGCGCGCTCGCCAGGGCGACCGCGAACAGTTTCCTTCTCTGCATCACGAATCTCCTCGATAAATCGCGTTTTATCCGGTTGGAGCGGTGCTGGGCTTGGCGCAGGTGGAGCGGTGGTGGTTCGTTCCGCTTGGGGCGGGCGGAGCGGTGGCCGACTTGTCCGCATGGGGCGGAGGGTCGGGCGGGATGACGGCGGGGGTCGGGTGGGGGAGGGCGTGCGGCATCGCGGCGCCGGCCAGGGGCGGGCGTCGTGGGAGCGATGGGCGCAGGGGACTGTCGCCGGCCGTGGGCCGGCGTTTCTGTTATGGGGTAAGGCTTTTAGAGGGTGGAGGAGCGAGGGGTGAAGGTGGTGGGAATGACGGTGGGGCGGTTGGGCAGGGGTGTGCCCTCGAAGTGGCCGAGCAGCGCGCGTGCCGCCGCCTCGCCCATCTCGCGCAGCGGCTGGTGCACCGTGCTCAGCGGCGGCTGGGTGTGCGCCGCGGTCGGTATGTCGTCGAAGCCGACCACGGCGACGTCCTGCGGCACCCGCTTGCCGTGGTCGAGCAGCTCACGCATGGCGCCGATGGCGGCCAGGTCGTTGTGCGCGAACACGGCGTCGAAGTCCACACCGGACTCCAGCGCGGCCCGGACGCCGGCGGCGCCGGCGGCGGTCGTGAAATCGCCGGGATGCACCCGGTCGGTGGTGATGGGGTGCCCGGCCTCGGCGAAGACGTTGGCGAAGCCGGTGAACCGCTGCTGGGTGCAGCCGAAGCGGTCCGGCCCGGTCACCATCAGCGGCCGGGTGCGGCCGATCTCGAGCAGGTGGCGCGCGGCCGACCCGGCGCCGTCGTGGTTGGTCGTCCCGATGCTGGGGATCTGGCCGGACGCCTGGTGGCGGTCGTCGATGAGCACCACCGGAAGTCCCCGTGCGTGCAGCGTGGCGATGTAGTCGAGGGTGCCCTCGGGCTCGATGACCAGCAAGCCGTCGAACGACTTGGCGGACACCTGCGCGCCGAACTGGCGCATCGACTCCTCGCCGCGGTTGCAGGTGAACAGCAGCAGGCCGTACCGCTCGGTCTCGAGCACGTCGACCGCGCCCTGGATGACCTCGCCGATCCACGGCCAGGTGAGCGACGGCACGAGCATGCCGACCACCCGGGTGCGGCCGCGGGCCAGGCCGACGGCGCGGGCGCTGGGCACGTAGCCGAGCTCCTCGATCACCGCGCGGACCCGCGCCGCGGTCGACTCGTCCAGCTCGCCCTTGCCGTTGAGAACCCGGGACACGGTCGTCTTGCTGACCTTGGCCCGAGCCGCGACATCGGCGATGGTGATCGGCACTTGTCCTCCGTCTGGTGAAGCCGCTGAGTCACCGGTTCTTTGCCTGGAGGTTTCGGAACCGGTTTCGGGAGCGGTTCCGGCAGTTAACGCCAGTGAGGCCGGTCACGTCAACGGTGTCAAATCAATATTTAGGTTTCAGTGCGATTACGGCCGTCGATGGGAGCGCTCCATTGACGAGCATCAGGACGAAACGGTCGCAACCTTCGATGCGAGATGGGGCAGCACGATGCCCAATGGGGCATCGACGACGACCCCCGCGTACGGCTCGCCGCGCGTCACGCCGCGGTTGACGATCGCCACCCGGATGCCGTCCTTGACCGCCCGCAGCACGAACCGGCGGCCCGACATGACGGTCAGCGAGGAGCCCAGCACCAGCAGGGTGCGCGCGGCGGCGACGAGGCCGAAACTGCGCGACACCCGCTCGGGCGGCACCGTCTCACCGAAGTAGACGACGTCCGGCTTCAGCATGCCGCCGCAGGCCGTGCAGTCGACCACCGCGAAACCGTCGAGCTCGGCGTCGTCCAGCTCGACGTCACCGTCCGCGTTGATCGCCGTGGCCACGCCCTCGAAACGCGGGTTGGCTTCGTCCAGGCGCGCCGCCATGTGGGAACGCGGCGTCAGGTCGCCGCAGTCCAGGCAGACGATGCGAGCCAGGTTGCCGTGCAGCTCGACCACGTCGCGGGCGCCGCCGGCCTGATGCAGACCGTCCACGTTCTGCGTGATGACGCCCTGGACCGCGCCCGCCTCCTGCAGCCGCGCGACCGCGCGGTGCCCGTCGTTCGGGCGGGCCTCACCGATCGTGCGCCAGCCCAGGTGGCTGCGCGCCCAGTAGCGGCGCCGGGCGATCGGGTCGCGGGTGAACGTCTGATAGGTCATCGGCGTCGAGCGCCGGGCGGAGCCGGACGGGCCCCGGTAGTCCGGGATGCCGGAGTCGGTGGAGAGCCCGGCGCCGCTGAGCACCACCACGCCGCCCTCGGAGATCCAGTCCTCGAGCTCGGCCACCTGCCGTACTACCTGTAGGTCCACACTTAATAGTCCCTCTTTCGGTGAACAGAGTGTCAGCGGCGTAACTCTTGCGAGCCCGTGCGCGTTTCCGCCCGATTCGGTACGTTGAACGCGTGGCAGCAGTGACGCGTGTGCTCCCCCGTCATTGGGACGGGCGCCGCCTCCTGCGCTTCCTCACGGGGCTGGCCATGCTCGCGCTCGCCTTCACGGTCCCCGCGACCCCGCCGGTTGCGCCGGCTGCGCCTGTCGCGTTTGTTTCCTCCGTACGGGCTGAGGCCGCGACCCGGGCGCCGACGGCGACTCTCGTCGCCGATCCCGCGCCGGCGCCTCCCGTGACCGTGCCGGCGCTGATCGCGGCGACCGTGATCGTGCTGCTCGCCGGCGTCGCCCTCCGGGTCCGCCCGGTCCGCGGTCCGCCGGCTCTCTGAAGCCTCTTCTGCCGCGCCTGTCGTAAGTCACCTTTCCTATATCCGCCCACGAACCGATCGTGAGGTTGCGATGGAAACCGCCCTGGAAAGCTTCTTCGTCTCCCTGCCCCTGGCCGTCGCGCTCTGGCTGTTCCTGCTGCTCGGCATCGCGATCGCCGTCGCCGCCATGGCGATTCCCCGGCATGCGCCCGCTCCTTCGCCGGCCGAGGCCGAGGCCCAGCGCTACGCCGACGAGGTCACCGTCGCGGCCGGGCGCGCCGCCGCGACCGCCGCCCGCAGCCGTGCCGAGTGGGAGGCCACTCAGCGCGAGCTCGACGAGGCCTGGCAGGCCTTCGACGCCGCCGACCAGGCGGCCGCGCGCACCACCCGGGCCGGCGCCTATCCGCTGATGAGCCGCCGCCGCAAGCCCGGCGAGAACCAGGTGCGCCAGCGCTACCTGCACCACGCGGCCACGGCCGCCTGCCGCAACCGCGAGATCTCCATCGCCCAGCTCAACGACGTGCTGGCCCACCGCGGCTGGAACCCGCGTCTGCACCCGGTCGTCCAGGAAGCCGCGCTGCGCAACGCGATCCGCGCCCACCGCCTGGCCGAATACCAGGCCCTTCAGGAGCGTGAGCGCGAGCTGTGGGAGACCGCCGAGAAGGACGCCGACGCCCTGCGCGTCCTGCGGTCCGAGGCCGCCACCGCGATCGCCCGCGCCGGTGTGCGCCCGCGCCCGGCCGACGAGCAGTGGTTCGCCGACCAGTGGTCCACCGGCGAGATTCCAGCCACCGCTTAGTAATCCGCTGTGCCCTGCTTGGGGGCCGCAGTGGGCGGGTACGGTAGCCGGGCAGGCCGATTGAGAGGGCAGGAGGGCCGGCGTGGCGACAACCCCGGCAGGGCAGCCGCCGGTGATCCGGATGCACCGGGCCGCCCGGGTGGAGGACGCGCTTCACGAGATCGTCGAACGCCGGCTGCGTAACCGCGGCTGGCAGCCGGTGATCACCGCGTACACGGGGTACGGTGCGCCCGGCTGGGCCCGCGTGATGGCCCGTGTGGTGCTCACCCGGGGACCGCAGCGGAGCAAGAGGCTGGAGAAGGTGCGCGGCTGGCGCAGCTTCACGACCTCACCGGTCAACGGCGCCATCGTCAAGATCCAGGTCGGTGACAGCATCACCGAGACCCGCACCGACCGCAGTGGCTACGTCGACTGCCGGGTCAAGGGCGACCTCGAGCCCGGCTGGGGCAAGGTGCGGCTGTTCACCGAGGGCGCGGCGCCGGCCGAGGCGCCGATCCGCGTGGTCGACCCCGAGTGCCGCTTCGGGCTCATCTCCGACATCGACGACACGGTCATGGTCACCGCCCTGCCCCGTCCGCTGCTGGCGGCGTGGAACACGTTCGTGCTCGACGAGCACGCCCGCATGGCCGTGCCCGGCATGGCCGTGCTCTACGAGCGCCTCATCACCGCGAACGCGGGCGCGCCGGTCTTCTACCTCTCGACCGGCGCGTGGAACGTGGCGCCCACCCTGTCGCGCTTCCTCTCCCGCCACCTCTACCCGGCGGGCCCGCTGCTGCTGACCGACTGGGGGCCGACCCCCGACCGCTGGTTCCGCAGCGGCCAGGAGCACAAGCGCGCCACCCTGCAACGGCTCTCGCAGGAGTTCCCCAAGATCCGCTGGCTGCTCGTGGGCGACGACGGCCAGCACGACCAGGAGATCTACTCCGAGTTCGCGCACGCCCATCCGGACAACGTGGCCGCCGTCGCCATCCGCCGTCTGTCACCCACGCAGTCGGTACTGGCCGGCGCGGTGCCCGGACCGTCGGGCGATCCCGAGGCGGTCGGCTCCGGCGGCAAAACCTGGTTCTCGGCGCCCGACGGCGCCGGCCTGTGGTCCCTACTCCGTGACACCGATGTTGTCTGAGGTGGCGGCCTCGGCCACCCGCTGGTGCAGCCGATCCCGGATCTCCTCGGGTGTGTACTGCCGGCGGCGGCGCTCCGCCCGCGCGACAACGGCGCCGGTCGCGGCGACTCCCGCCAGACCGGCCAATCCCACTACTTTCCACCAACGCATCACCCGAGGATAGACACGTGGACGCCGCCATCAGCCTCGACGAGGCCATCGAACTGACGCGCACCGGGGACATCTGGATCTTCCGGGGACGATCCGGCCCTGACCGGGCGATCCAGACGCTGACCAACAGCCCCGTGAACCACGTCGGCATGTCGATCGTCATCGAGGACATGCCACCCCTGATGTGGCACGCCGAGCTGGGCCGCTCCCTGCCCGACCTGTGGTCCGGCACGTTCCAGCGCGGTGTCCAGCTGCACGACCTGCGCGACGCGGTCACGGTGTGGGCCCAGCGCTACGGCCAGCGCGGCTGGCTGCGCCAGCTCGAGCCCGGCGTCACGCCCGCGATGGAGGACAAGGCCCTGAAGACGGTGGCCCGCCTCGACGGCACGCCGTTCCCGTCCTCGGCCCAGCTGGCCTGGCGCTGGGTGCGGGGCCGGGTGCCCCAGATCCGCCCCCGCTGGCGCCTGCGCGGCGGCAACGGCCCGGCCGACGACTCGGCCCTCGAGACGGCCTACTGCGCCGAGGTGGTCGCCGTGACGTACGAGGACATGGGTCTGCTTCCCAAGGGCCGTCAGCCCAACTGGTACGACCCGGGCCGCTTCTGGAGCGGCGACGAGCTGGAGATGTGCGCCGGCTTCTCCCTCTCCGACGAGATCCAGGTGTCGGTGCCGGCGAACTAGACGGCGGTGCCGGGCGGCGACTTGAGATGCTCGCCGGCCTCGGCCGGACAACCGCCCCGCTGGTCGCGCCGGGCCAGGGCGGCGTAGCGGATCAGGTCGATGTTGACGCCGGCGGCGCCGCTGGGGTCGTGCACGCGCAGGCGTACGTCCAGACTGACCTCGGTTCCGGCCCAGCCCCGCGCCTCGACGTTCAAGTGGGCGATCTTCTGCGATCCCAGGTGCGGCATGTAGGCGAGCGGGGCCAGACTCACCTTGTCGGTGCCGAGAGCGTTGAGTTTGGACCGCTTCTTGGTGTCCGGGCGCTCGACCAGATTGCGGAAGTCCTCGGTGCCGCCGAGATTGACCTGGTACGAGCTGGTCAGCGTCAGCCCGCGCTCCTCGAGCAGGCTCAGCAGGGCGTGATGCAGCACCGAGGTGCCGAACTGGCTGGCCAGGTCGTCCCCGATCAGCGGCAGCCCGGCGTCCTCGAAGCGCCGCAACAGGTGCGGGTCGCGGGCGACCGGGTCGGCGGTGGTGTTGACGAACGCGACACCGGCCCGCAGGGCGGCCTCCGCGTACGCCGACGCGATGTCCGGCCGTCCGCTCGGCGCGGAGTAGAGCACGACCTCGGCCCCGGCCAGCTCGGCCGCCACCCGCTCGATCCCGCCGGAGTCGACCAGCCCGCGGCTGACCGTCACGCCGCTGAGCGGCAGCTCGCCGTCGAGGCGGGGGAAGTTGTTGGGCGCTTCGAAGATCGCCTCGTGCAGGTCCCGGCCGACCTTGGCCCCGGACAGCGCGAACGCGCCGACGATGTCGATGTCACCCACACCGAGGCCGCCGATCTCGGGCCGGTGGATGCCGACGAGGCTTCCCGTACGCCGGTAGAAGCCGATGCCCTGCACAAGCGCCGAGGTGTTGTTGCCGACCCCGACGACCGCGACCCTCACCCTCTCGATCATGGCTGGAGGGTAGCGGCTCCCTCCTGGGCGGGGTCGACATCGGCTGCGGGGCGGGGCAGGGTGGACGGCATGGGCGCCGCGCTGGTCGGCCGGGTGGCCGAGGTGGTCGCGCTCGACCGGCTGCGGGCCGGTGCCGAGCGTGGCGAGGGCGCGGTCGCCCTGGTGATCGGCGAGGCCGGCGCGGGTAAGACGGCGCTGGTAGAGGAGGCCGCGGCGCGGGCGACGGCGGCGGGCATGACGGTGCTGACCGGCCGGGCCGACCCGGACGAGGGTGCGCCGGCGTTCTGGCCGTGGACGCGGCTGCTCTCGTCGAGCGGGGAGCTTTCGCCGGGGCTGCTGGCGATGGTGGAAGAGGGCGAAACCGTCGCGGCGGCCCGGTTCCGGGCCGTTCAGCGGACGGTGGCGGCGCTGCGGCGGGCGGCCGGGCCGCGGCCCATGCTGCTGGTCCTGGAGGATCTGCACTGGGCCGACGAGGGGTCGCTGGCCCTGATCGGCGCGCTGGGCCGGGAGATCGGGCGGTCGCGCCTTCTGCTGATCGGCACCAGCCGGAGCGACCTCGATCTGGACGGGGCCGAGGTCCTCGCCCTGGAGCCGTGGGACGTCGACACGGTCCGCGCCTATGTCGAGGCGCAGGCCCCCGGGCGGGTGCACGGGACGTGGGCGGCCGAGGTGCATCGGCTGGGTGGCGGGAATCCGCTGTACACAAGGGAACTGGCCCGGCTGCTGGTCCGTGAGGGACGGCTGGGACGGCCCGTGGGCGACGTCGAGCTGCCGGCCGGGTTGCGGCGGCTCGTGGCCCGGCGGACCGCGCATCTGAGCGAGGCCTGCCGCGAGATGCTCGGGCTGGCCGCGGTGTGCGGTCCCGAGATCGATCTGCTCGTGCTCGACCGGGCGGCGGAGGCGGTGACCGCGAAGGGCGCGGGGGCGAAGGGCGCGGGGGCGAAGCTGGGGAGCGTGGGGGCGGATCCCGGGGTGCTGGCCGAGGCGGTGGCGGCCGGGGTGCTGGTCGACGATCCGTGGGTGCCGTCGCGGGTGCGGTTCGTGCACGAGCTGGTGCGGCAGGCGCTCTACGACGGGCTCGGCCGCGACGAGCGGATCCGGGCGCACGAGGCGATCGCCGAGGCGCTCGACGGCGGCCCCAAGGCGCTCCGGGGCGGCACCAACGCGTTCGGCGGCGGTTCCAAGGCGGACATCGCGCGGCACCGCGTGCGGGCGGCGGTCGACGCCGGGTCGCGGGCGCGGGCGGTCGCGGCCTGTGTGGCGGCGGCGCGTGCGGCGGCCCGTGGGCTCGACTACCGGGAGGCGGTGCACTGGTTCGGGCGGGCGCTGGAGAACGATCCGGGCGATGCCGCTCTGCGGTTGGAGCGGGCCGAGGCGGCGTACCGGGAAGGCAGTCTCGATCTTGCCTTGGCGGACTGCGAGGCGGTGGTCGACGAGGTCGGTGCGCCGGCCGCGCTGGTGATCCGTGGCGTGGCCGGGCCGCTGGCCCCGGCCCTGATGAGGCTGTGCGAGCGCGCGCTCGAGCGTGATCCGGAGAGGCCCGAAGTGCTGGCCCAGTACGCGTTCCTGCTGGCCGAGGAGGAAGACCCGGCGCAGGCACGGCGGATCAGCGCCGAGGCGATGCGGCTGGCGACGGCCTCGGGACGGCCCGGCGCGATGGTGGCGGCCATCCACGCGCGGCATCAACTGCTCGATCCGGCGGTGGACGGTGACGAGGTCGTCGAGTTGGCCGGGCGCAGCTGCGAGCTGGCCGGTCCGAGCGGGCGCCCCGACGCCGAACTGTGGGGACGGGTGTGGCTTCTCGACGCGCGGCTGATGCGCGGGGACCTGACCGAGTTCGACGCCGAGACGGCCCGGATGGCGAGGCTGGCCGACCGTCTCGGATGGCCGGTGGCGCGCTGGCATCTGCTGCGGGCGCGGGCGGCCCGGGCCCTGATCGCCGGCCGCCTGGGCGAGGCCCGCGATCTCGCCGAGCGGGCGCGCGAGACGGGCGAGCGGGACGGCACGGCGTACTACCTCTATCTGGCGTTCCTCTGTGGACTGTCGGAGCACACCGGGGACTGGACGTGGGCGAATCTGGCCGACTTCCTCCACGACGACATGCCGATCGCGGTGGCCCAGGTGGGCCTCATGGCCCGGGGCATGGGGGACCGGGAGGCCGCCGCCGACTGCACGCGGCGGCTGCGGATCGCGCTCGACCGGATCCCGGCCGATCCGCGCCGCGCCTTCGTGGTGGTGATGACCGGGGAGCTGGCGGCGTGGACGGGCGACGAGGAACTCGTCCGGAACTGCTACGAGCGGGCGCTTCCGTACGCCGGCCTCTATCTGAACTCGATGTCGAGCTGTCAGGGCGCCGTCGACCGGTCACTGGGGATCATGGCGGGGGCGCTGGGCGCGGCCGGCGAGGCGGAGAAGCATCTGGCGGCGGCGGTCGCGATGGAGGAGACGGTCGGCTCGCCGTCGTTCGCGGCGCTCGCCCGTCAGGCGTACGCCCGGCAGATGAAGCAGGCCGATCCGCTGACGCCGCGGGAGCGGGAGATCGCGGGGCTGGTCGCCGAGGGGCTGTCCAACCGGGCCGTCGCCGAGCGGCTCTTCCTGTCCGAGCGGACGGTCGAGACGCACGTCCGCAACGTCCTGGCCAAGCTCGGCCTGACCCGGCGCACCGACCTACGTGGCACATCTCAGTACCGGCACTGAGGTGCCCGGGCGGCCGGAGGCCGAGGCTCGGGAGCATGACTACCGACGTACACACCGAACTCGTCCCTGGCACCTACACCATCGACCCCGCGCGCTCGGCCTGCCGGCTGACCGCGACCCACGTCTTCGGCCTCAAGCCGGTCGCGGCGACCATGGCCCTGCGCGGCGGCACCGTCACGGTCGCGGCCGATCCGGCGGCGTCGACCGCCTCGGCGGTGCTGGAGGCCAAGACCTTCAAGTCCGATGATGTACGCCGGAACAGGGACATCACCGGCAAGAAGTTCCTCGACGCGGAGCGCCATCCGGTGATCGGCTTCCGCAGCACCCGGGTCCATCGCGACGGGACGGGCTGGAAGCTGACGGGCGTCCTGCGCGTCCGGGGTCACGACAGCGAGGTGACGCTCACCCTGGAGACGGCCGAGCCGGTCGCGGGCGGCTGCCGTTTCGTCGCCACCGGCGTCGTCGACCGGGTCGAGGCCGGAGTGCGGACCGGCCGGGCGATCATCGCCCGGCCGGTTCGGATAACTCTCGACTTGTACGCGTCGGCGTCCTGAGCGGCGGCCTTGT
The DNA here is from genome assembly GCF_042899005.1 of Actinoplanes sp. NPDC000266. Classification (NCBI taxonomy): domain Bacteria; kingdom Bacillati; phylum Actinomycetota; class Actinomycetes; order Micromonosporales; family Micromonosporaceae; genus Actinoplanes; species Actinoplanes sp. NPDC000266. The sequence goes on along the minus strand of NZ_JBIAZI010000004.1, from coordinate 406,303 downwards.
GCGCGGGACTACCGGCCCGAGCGGCGGCCGCCCACGCGGGTGCCGGAGCTGAACGCGGCGGCGCCACCCGAGGACGCCGAGCGGCCCGAAGCGGCGGCGGGGCGGCCCTGAGCGGACGGCGAACCGGCGCCGCGGGACTGGCTGGTGTGCACCGGCGTGGAGCCCGTGCCGCCACCGCGACGACCGCGGCCGCCGCCCGTGCCCTGCGCCTGGCGGCCGCCGGCGCCCTGCTCGGTGCGGGGACGCTGGGCGCGGCCCTCGCCGTGGCGGGTCGTGCTGGCCGCCTGCTCCGGGCGGGACTCGGCCGGACGGCCCGCGCCCCGGCCGCGGCCACGACCGCGGCGGCTGCGGCCCGCGCCGGCCGCGCCGCCGGCGTCGGCGCCGGACTCGGCCGCCGGAGCCTCCACCGCCGCCTGGCGGGGCGCCACGAAGACGCGCTCGCCGGGGGCCAGCTCGGCCAGCAGCGGGTCGCCGGGGCGGGTGCGGCTGGTCGTCGGGCGGACACCGGCCTTGCGGGTCAGGTCGCGCACCTCCGACTGCTGGTCGTCGGTCATCAGGGTGACCACCGTGCCGCGGGCGCCGGCCCGGGCCGTACGGCCCGATCGGTGCAGGTAGGCCTTGTGCTCGACCGGCGGGTCGGCGTGGATGACCAGGGCCACGTCGTCGACGTGGATGCCCCGGGCCGCGATGTCGGTCGCCACCAGCGTCTCGGCCGTGCCGTCGGAGAACGCCGCCAGGTTGCGGTTGCGGGCGTTCTGAGCCAGGTTGCCGTGCAGCTCCACCGCCGGTACCCCGGCCTGGTTGAGCTGGCGGGTCAGCACCTTGGCCCGGCGCTTGGTGCGGGTGAACACGACCGTACGGCCGGGCGCGGCCAGCAGGTCCACGAGGACCGGGAAGCGGTCGTCACCCCGTACGTGAAGGACGTGGTGGTCCATCTGGACCGGAGCCTCGGTGGCCGAGTCGACCGAGTGCGTCACCGGCTTGTGCAGGAAGCGCTTGACCAGCACGTCCACGCCGTTGTCGAGGGTCGCCGAGAACAGCATGCGCTGGCCCTCGCGCGGCGTCTGGTCCATCAGGCGGCGGACCACCGGCAGGAAGCCCAGGTCGGCCATGTGGTCGGCCTCGTCGAGCACGGTGATCTCGATCGAGTCGAGCGACGCGTGCCCGTTGCGCAGGTGGTCGTCGAGCCGGCCGGGGCAGGCCACGAGGACGTCGACGCCCGCCTTGAGGCCCTTGATCTGCGGGTTCGCGCCGACACCGCCGAAGACCGTGAGGGTGCGCAGGCCCAGCTTGGCCGCCAGCGGGGCCATCGTGGCCTCGATCTGGGTGGCCAGCTCGCGCGTCGGGGCCAGGATCAGCGCCCGGGGCCGGCCGGGACGGCGCGGCGACTTCGAGGCGGCCAGACGGGCCAGGACGGGCAGGACGAACGCGTACGTCTTGCCGGAGCCGGTGCGGCCCCGGCCCAGCACGTCACGGCCGGCGAGCGAGTCGGGCAGCGTGGCCGCCTGGATCGGGAAGGGGGTGGTGATGCCGAGGTCGGCGAGGGCCGTGGTCAGCACGGCGGGCACGCCGAACTCGGAAAAGGTGGTCATGTAGCGGTTGCTCCAGATGGGTCGAGGGGTCGTCCTGCCCGGCGCAGACTTTGTTCTCAGTCGCGGCGCGTGGTGGCCGATCCGGCGGACGGTGCAGCTGTGATGAGGCACCTGTCCGATGACGGCCCGAGGCAAGACAGTGCGGACCGCGAGATCAAGTGTACCCCGTTGGTGGATGCAACCGGGCTGCACCCGAACGGGACCCGAACAGCACTCAGCGAGGATCACCTTTCTCCTCAGCGCCGGAACTCCCCCCACCGGCCGGTACGCGAGGAGACCCCCCATGATGAGCGGAGCCGATCGCCGTCGCGCCGACATCGTCCAGGAGCACATGCCGCTCGTCGGCCACCTGGTCCGCGAGATGCTCGCGAGGGTTCCGGCCCACGTCAACCGGGACGACCTGATGTCCGCCGGATACGCCGCGCTGGTGCACGCGGCCCGCGGCTTCGACGACTCGCGCGGTGTGCCGTTCGCCCGGTTCGCCGCGGCCCGGGTGCGCGGCGCCCTGCTGGACGAGCTGCGCGGCCTCGACTGGGCCAGCCGCTCGGTGCGGCAGCGGGCCCGGCGCACCGACTCGGCCCGCCAGGAGCTCACCGCCGAGCTGGGCCGCAACCCCACCGCGCAGGAGGTCGCCGACCGGCTGGGCTGCTCGGTGGAGGACATCGAGTCGGCCGACGACGACGTGCAGCGGGCCGTGGTGTTCAGCCTTCAGGGCTTCGCCACGGCGGGCGCGGACGACATGGTGACCGAGCCGAGCGCCGGCCCGGAGGAGATGCTCATCCGCCGCGAGCGGCTCGGCTATCTGCGCCACGCGATCGAAGCGCTGCCGGAGCGGCTGCGGGCGGTGGTGCAGGGCTACTTCTTCGAGGAGCGGCCGATGGCCCGCATCGCCGAGGACCTGGGCGTCACCGAGTCGCGCGTGTCACAGCTGCGGGCCGAGGCGTTGCTGCTGCTGCGTGACGGCCTCAACACGCACCTCGACCCGGCCCTGGCCGCCCCGGCCAAGGACGGCTGCGTGGCCCGCCGGCGGACGGCCTACTACGACCAGATCGCCAATCGCGGGACGCTGAAGACGCGCCTGGCCGTCACCGGACCGGACGGACTGCCGGTACCGGTGGCGGCCTAGACAACTCCTACTGGTTGGCGCAGGTGCCGGCCTTCTTCTGGGCGGCGATCGCCTTGGCCGCGCCCTGCTTGTAGAGGGCCAGGCCCTCCTTGGCGGGCTCCAGCTTCCAGGCGTCGCCCTCGTACACCATCGTGTACGACTGCGCGGCCACGAGCTGCTTGGCGATGACGATCGCGCGGTCCGTGCCCTCCATGCGGGCGCTGGTCAGCTGGATCGCCAGGCCCTTGCGGGAGCAGGCCACGTTCAGCTTGACGTAGTCGTCCTTGCTGATCGCCTGCTTGCCGGCGGCGGTGTACATGTCCCAGGCGCCGGCGAAGTCGCCGCCGGAGAAGCGGTCGAAGACGGTCTGCGCGGCGGCGCGCGCGCCGTCGATGGTCTTGGCCTCGGGGCCGCCCTGCGCGGCCTGGGCGGCGTTGCCGGCGGGGGCCTCGTCGTCGCCGGTGCAGGCGGTGGTGAGGGTGAGGGAGGCGGCGGCGACGAGGGTCAGCGCGCCAAGACGTCGGAACGGGTGGATGCGGTTCATGACCGTGTTAATCCAGATCGGCCGTTCTCAGTAACGGCTCGCCGGTAACTGTGACCGATAGCTGACACTTTCCGGAGCGGCCGTAACCTGCGCTATTCTCACCGTTTGCTGGCAACAAAAAAGCGACCCATAGGGTCGCTGACCCGGGAATGATACCACTAAGGGGAGTGGCATTGTCAAGCTCCGCATCGGACGACCTCCGTTCCGAGCAGGCGTACCTCACCACCCTCTACGGCCGGCTGGACAGCCTGCGCGCCCAGGCCGACGATCGGCTGCGCGGCATCCTGCTGGAGTCCGGCGGCACGCCGCAGGGCCGCACGCAGCGTGAGGCCCAGCGCGCCCACTACGCCGAGCAGCTCGCTCAGATGAACGCGGTGGAGAACGGCCTGTGCTTCGGCCGTCTCGACTTCGCGGCCGCCGCGTCGCCGCTCTACATCGGCCGCCTCGGCCTCTCGGCCGAGGAGCACGACCGTGACCCGCTGCTGGTCGACTGGCGCGCTCCCGCCTCCCGGCCGTTCTACCTGGCCACCGCCGTCTCGCCGGACGGCGTGACCCGGCGGCGGCACCTGCGCACCAAGGGCCGGGTGCTGACCGGCATCGACGACGAGGTGCTCGACCTCCAGGACGGCGCCGCCGCCGGCGGCCGCGAGGACGTGACCGGCGAGGCCGCCCTGCTGGCGGCGCTGACCGCGAACCGCACCGGCCGGATGCGCGACATCGTCGAGACCATCCAGGCCGAGCAGGACGAGGTGATCCGGGCCGGCCTGGCCGGCGTCATGGTCGTGCAGGGCGGGCCGGGCACCGGCAAGACCGCGGTCGCGCTGCACCGCGCGGCCTACCTGCTCTACACCTATCGGCAGCAGCTCACCAAGCAGGGCGTGCTGATCCTCGGCCCCAACCCGACCTTCCTGCGCTACATCTCGCAGGTGCTGCCGTCGCTCGCCGAGACCGGGGTGCTGCTGGCCACGCTGGGCGACATGTTCCCGGGGGTGCGCGCCCGCGCGGTCGAGCCGTCGGCCGCGGCCGCGGTCAAGGGCCGCCTGGCCATGCTCGACGTGCTGGCCCGGGCGGTCGCCGACCGGCAGACCGTGCCTGACACCTTCGCCGAGGTCGACCACGACGGATATCCGCTGCGCATCGAGCGGTCCGTCCTCGAGGACGCGCGGGCCGCGGCCCGCCGGTCCGGCCGCCCGCACAACGTGGCCCGCGCCATGTTCGTGACCGAGGCGATCCACGCGCTGTCGTTGCAGATCGCCGAGCGCATCGGCACCGACCCGCTGGGCGGCGACAACCTGCTCTCCGAGGCCGACCTGGCCGAGACCCGGCGCGAGCTGCGCGAGGACGTCGACGTGCAGAGGGCACTGTTCGACTTCTGGCCGGTGCTGACCCCGCGCCAGGTGCTGCGCGACCTGTTCTCGGACGCCGACCGGCTCGAATCGGCCGGCGAAGGGCTCACCGCCGCCGAGCGGGCGCTGCTGCTGCGCGACCGCGACGCCAAGTGGACGCCGGCCGACGTGCCGCTGCTCGACGAGCTGGCCGAGCTGCTCGGCGTCGACGACACGCTGCGGGCCCGCGAGGTGGCCCGGCAGCGGCGCGAAGCCGTCGACTACGCCGAGGGCGTGCTCGAGATCCTGGCCGGTTCCCGCTCGCTCGACTTCGAGGACCAGGAGGAGGAGATCCTCTCCGCGCTCGACGTGGTCGAGGCGGGCGCGTTCGTCGAGCGGCACGAGGTGCTCGACACCCGCACGGCGGCCGAGCGGGCGGCGGCCGACCGCACGTGGGTCTTCGGTCACGTGATCGTCGACGAGGCCCAGGAGCTGTCGCCGATGGCGTGGCGGCTGCTGATGCGCCGCTGCCCGAGCCGGTCGATGACCGTGGTCGGCGACGTCGCGCAGACCTCCGAGCTGGCCGGCACGACGACCTGGGAGCAGGTCTTCGAGCCGTACGTGGGCCAGCGCTGGAACCTGGTCGAGCTGACGGTCAACTACCGGACGCCGTCGGAGGTGATGGCGGTGGCGGCCGACGTCCTGGCCGCGGTCGACCCGGCGCTGGAGCCGCCCCGCTCGGTGCGGTCGGCCGGCGTCGCGCCGTGGTCACTCCGGGTGCCGCCGGTCGCGCTGGCGGCGGAGGTGATTGCGGCCGTACGCCTGGAGGCCGCCGAAGCCGGGGAGGGCCGTGTCGGTGTCCTCGTGCCGGAGGGCCGCGAGGCCGATCTGGGCCGGGCCCTGGTCGAGGCCGTGCCCGGCGCGGCCGTGGGCGAGCAGCCCGACCTGCTCAACCAGATCGCGCTGATGACGGTCCGCCAGGCCAAGGGCCTGGAGTTCGACGCGGTGGTCGTGGTCGAGCCCGACGAGATCATCGCGGAGAGCCCGCGTGGCCTCTCGGATCTCTACGTGGCGGTCACCCGGGCCACCCGCCGCCTGGGCGTGCTGCACACGGCGGACCTGCCGAAGGTGCTCAGTTCGCTGGCATGAGAAAGGGGCCCCCATCGGGGGCCCCTTTTCGTATCAGGCGGCGTTGGCAGGCGTACGCAGAAGGCCGTTGCCGTACTTGGTGTGGCCGTGGGCGTTGGTCAGCTCCAGGCGGGAGCGCACCGACGTGCTGCTGGCGATGTTGGCGTAGTAGTTGGCGCGGCGGCGCGCGGTGATGCTCTCCGGGTTGTCCGGCACGGGCGCCATCTCCGGGTCGAGGTGGGTGTTGAGGCCGTCCTTGAGCAGCGACAGCGCCTCGGCGCGCAGCTGCGACACCCGCGACTCGGTGACGCCCAGGTCGGCCGCGATGTCGGCCATCGGGCGCTCGTGCAGGAAGTACTCGGTGATGACGACCTGCAGGCGCTCCGGCAGCGAGCCGATCGCGTGGTGCAGGTAGCCGATCTGCTCGCGGCGGATCAGCATGTCCTCCGGGCCCGGGTTCTTCTCGGTGACCAGGTCGTCGGCCGAGCTGGTGGTGAAGCCCTGGAGCGACAGCACGGTGGCGCGCTGCACGTCGGTGTCGGTCTGCTTGAGCTCGGTGGTGGTGGTGCCGAGGGCCTGGGCCAGCTCGTCCGAGGTCGGCGTGCGGCCGAGGGCGGTGGTCAGCGCCTGGCGGGTGGTGTCGGTGGCGCGGGCCTTGGTGCGCACCGAGCGGGTCGCCCAGTCGAGCGAGCGCAGCTCGTCGAGGATGGCGCCGCGGATGCGGGTGCTGGCGAAGCGGTGGAACGGGATGCCGCGCTGCGGGTCCCAGCCGCGGGCCGCGGTGACCAGGGCGTGCAGGCCGGCGCTGGTCAGGTCGTCGCGGTGGATGTGGTTGGGGATGCGGCTGAGCATGTCGCGCACCAGGTGGCCGACGAGCGGCATGTGGGCGCGGATGTACTCCTCCTGCTCGACGGCGGACAGCACCGTGGCGGGCGCGTTGTCGGCGTTGATGTCGGCAGCGTTCGCGATGCTGGTCATGTGCGTTTCCCCCATGTTTGTCGGCGGCCCGGTCCATCGGGCTCTCCGGCGTACATGGGGAAGTTCGACCGCCCTCGGTTCCCGGTGCAGTCGTAAAGAGGTGCAGGCCGGTTGCCCTGCCAGAAACCCTCAAGAGCGCGTACTTGAGGGTTTCTGAGACCTTGGGGGCATGGATCTGAGCGACTCGCACGGGGTCATCACGCTTGTCTCGGGGCTGGCGATCGCGGTGGGGATCGTCGGCGTGGTGATCCCGGTGCTGCCCGGGCTGCTGCTGAGCTGGGCCGGGGTGCTGCTCTGGGCGCTGCTGGGCTCGGACAGCGCCGGGCGCTGGGTGGTGCTGGCGGTGGCCACACTGGTGGCGCTGGGCGGGGCCGCGGTCAAATATCTGGTACCGGGAAAGCGGCTCAAGAGCGTCGGCGTGCCCAATACGGCGCTGTTCGCCGGCGGCGTCCTCGGCGTGATCGGCTTCTTCGTGATCCCGGTGATCGGCATCGTGATCGGCTTCGTGCTCGGCGTCTATCTGGTCGAGCTCCAGCGTCTCGGCCACGAGCGCGCCTGGCCGTCGACCAGGCACGCCCTGGCCGCGGCCGGAATGGCCATGCTGATCGAGTTCACGACCGCCCTGGCCGTCGGCGTGATCTGGGTCTTCGGCCTGTTACTGACGTGATTTCCGGGTACGCGACGTGCGCCTGCGCTGGGTGAGCAGGAGCAGCAAAGGAGTGGCGGCCAGCAGGAGCGCCACCGAGGCGGCCGCGGCGACCGAGAGCAGCTGTGGTGACGTCGGGCGGGTGTCGGCGGCCGCGGCGGCCTGGCCGCCCGTGGCGCTGGGCTCGGGGGCCGGCTCCGGGGTGGCGTTCTTCGCGGCCGTCTCCTCCGGGGTCACCAGCTTGCCGACCGACGCATCATCGGGCAGCGAGAAACCCCAGTCGAGCAGGGCCGCGCCCTGGTCGTACCCGCGCTGCGGCCGCGCCTCGGCGCCGAGCAGGGTGACCACCAGCCGGCGGCCGTCGCGCTGGGCCGCGCCCACGTAACTGTGCCGCGCGAGCTGGGTGAAGCCGGTCTTGCCGCCCAGCGCGCCCGGATATTTGTAGATCAGCTTGTTCTCGTTCTGGAACTGGAAGCCGCCCTTCTTCAGCGCCGGCTGCGCCGGCATCTGGGCGACCTTCGTGAGGGCGTACCTGCGGAAGTCGGCGTTGCCGAAGCAGACGCGGGCGATCAGGGCCAGGTCGTACGCGCTGGTGAACTGCCCCTTGCCGTCAAGGCCGGACGGGGTCACGGCGTGGGTCTGAAAGGCGCCGAGACGCTTGGCGGTGTCGTTCATGGCGGCGACCGTCCTGGCCACGCCGTCCTTGCCGCCGCCTCCGGCCAGCCGGGCCAGCGCGTTGGCCGCGTCGTTGCCCGAGTTCAGCAGCAGGCCCAGCCAGAGGGTGGAGATCGTGTACTTCCCGCCGGCCACGAGGCCGACGGCCGAGCTGCCCGGCTCGATCTTCAGGTCGTCCGCGGTGACGGTGATCTGCTTCTTCGGGTCGAGCTTGCCGATCGCGGTGGCCGCCAGCAGGGTCTTCTGCACGCTGGCCGGGGTCTGGTAGACGTGCGGGCCGCAGCCGCCGAGCACCTCGCCGGTGTCGAGGTCGGCCACCATCCAGGTGGTCGCGGTGACCGCCGGCGGCTGCTTGGCCCCGGCCGGAATGACCAGGCCGTGCGTGGCCAGCGCGTCGCCGCCGATGGCGAACCCGACCGGGTCGTCGGCCGGCGGCACGGGCCGGGCCGGCACACCGGCCGGCGGCGCCACCTTGGGCTTGGGGCAGGGGATGGTCGGCGCGACGGCCCGGGCGGCCTTGGCCGCGACCGGGGAAGGCGCGGCGGCCACGACAGGCGACGCCGCGGCCGCGGAAAGCGCGGCAGCGGCCGTCGCGGGCGAGGCCGTGCTCGGCGAGAGGGCGGGGGCGGCCATAGCGGGGGTGGCCGTGGCCGGGAGGAGCAAGGCGACGGCCGCCGCGGACGCCGGGATGGAGCGGATCAAGGCCAGGAAACTCCAGCTTCGAGTCGCTTGGTGAGCAACTGGGCGAGGGGCAGCGTCTCGCCGTCGCCGCCACCGGCGCCGACGATCAAGCGGGGGACGCTGGGCGACAGGGCGGCTCCGGCGAAACGGGCGCGCCACGAGGACGGAACGGTCAGCACGTAGTACTCCCCGTCCTCACCGACGGCCACGGAACGATTCGACTTCAGGTACCAACCGCGCACATGAGTTCGATACGTGGATCTCCCGTCGAAGGTTCGAGCCATCAACGTTTGTGGATGAATCTCACGTTCGGCGGCGCGCCGCACGAAGTCGGCGATCAGCGCCGCCGCCTCCCGGGCCTCGGCCGCGCGGCTCTCCTCCATGGCCGCGGCGTGGCCGGCGACGGCCTGCCGGCGCTTTTCCCGCCAGTCGTCGTCGCGCTCGCTCATGCCAGTGACCCTAAGTGATGCGCTGCCGCGGGGCCAACCGAGCTATCCGGCGCCGATTACCGGTAATGACGGCCCGCCATTTGAATACCGGTCCGGTGTCCGCGTCAAAAGAATGGCGAATTCTTCGAGAGAAACAGTTGCGCGCGAACCCGCGGCGAGCAACACTTGCACCGCGGTTGGTCGGATTACTACTCGGGAGTCGTCATGGCGCGGCAGGTAATCACCACTCTGATCGACGATCTGGACGGAAAGAAGGCCGATCGCACGGTCGAGTTCAGTCTGGACGGTATTAACTACACGATCGACCTTTCCGAGGCCAATGCGGGTAAGCTCCGCAAGGCTCTCGACCCCTACATCAACGCGGGCACCCGGCTCGGCCGCGCCTCGGCCGGCCGCATCCCGGCTCGTCGCGGCCCCGGCGGCCGCACCGCGAGCTCCCGCGACGAAAACCGGCTGATCCGCGAGTGGGCCGTCGCCAACGGACACCAGATTTCCGAGCGCGGCCGCATTCCGCAGGGTGTCACCGACGCCTACCGCGCCGCCAACGGCCGCTGATTAGGCTCCGCCCGCGCGGAGCCGCGGCAGCCGGGAAGCGACCGATTCCAGGACCTTTTCGTCGCCGGCGTACCAACTCCGCTCGCGGGGCCAATGCGTGATGACGTCGGTGAAGCCGAGGGCGGCCGCGCGGCCGACCGCGTCGGTGAAGGCTTCCACGCTGCTCATCGAAAAGACCGGCGAGGTGTCGAGGTTCAGATAGCGCGGGATCGCGTCGCGGTCCCGGCCGGCCTCGTCGAGCGCCTCGTCGAAACGGCCGGAGAGCCGGGCCACCGACTCCCACCACTGCTCCGCGCTCTCGGGCACGCTGAAGTTCGCTCCGCCGGCCACCCCGGCCACGCCGGTGGTGACCCAGCCGTCGCCGTGCCGTGCGGCCAGCCGCAGCGCCCGCTTGCCGCCGGCCGCCACCACGAACGGCGGCCGGGGCCGCTGCACCGGGCCGGGGTTGCCCCGGGCGTTCACCGCCGTGTAGTAGTCGCCCCGGTGGTTCACCGGCTCGTCGCCGAGCATCCGGCCGAACACGTCGAGGAACTCGGCGAAGCGGTCGACGCGCTGGGAGGGGGTGAGCTCAGGCGTACCGAGAACGTCGGCGTCGAAGCCGACGCCGCCCGCACCCAGCCCGAGCATCAGCCGGCCCTGCGAGATGTCGTCGATCGCCGTGACCTCGCGGGCGAAATGCACCGGGTGCCGGAAGTTCGGCGAGGCCACGTAGGTGCCGAGGCGGATTCGCCGGGTCACCATGGCCGCCGCGGTCAGCGTCGGCACAGCGTCGAACCACGGGCCGTCGATGAGGTCGCGCCAGCCGAGGTGGTCGTAGGTCCAGGCGTGGTCGAAGCCGTACTCCTCGGCGCGCTGCCAGCGCCGCCCGGCGACGGACCAGCGCTGGTCGGGGAGGATGACGATGCCGATGCGCATCGGACGACGCTATCTCACGCCGTGCGGCGGTCCCGATCGGCTCCCTCGCCCGTGCCGCGCCGCGCCGCCTCGGAGAAGGCCTCGAGGGCCCGCACCAGGTCCTGCTGGGCGCCGGCGTCCATCTTGCCGAGCACCTCGCCCAGCGCGGTGCGGCGGCTCTCGCGCAGCTGGTCGAGGAGCCGGCGGGCCGACGGGGTGATCATCAGCCGCACCTCGCGGCGGTCGCGCGGGTCGGGCACCCGGCGCAGCAGGCCGGTCGCCTCGAGCCGGTCGCACAGGCGGCTGGCCGAGGAGGGCACCACCTCGAGCGTCTCGGCGAGCCGGCTCATGTTGGTGTGCCGGTTGGCCGAGACGATCATGAGCACGCGCAACTGGGCCGGCGGCACCGCCGGGGTCTGTGCCAGCCGGGCCGCGTCGAGGACAGACACCAGCGAATCGACCGTCGACTCGACAGCCGCGGCGACGTCGGTGTGCCGGTCCATGTCGGAACTTCCTCGTTCTGCAGACGTGCTCGGCCGTACGCCCGGATCTCTCTACCCAGCGGACGGGTGGATCATGCCGTCGCGTGGCGGCTATCGCAGCCAGTCGAGGCAGACGATGACGGCGTCGTCATCCGGCTCGACGTCGGCATGATAATCGCGTAACGCTCTCATGACGGTACCCACTGCCTCGGCCGGTGGCTGCAATCGCGTCCGGCGCAATGCGCTCAACAGGGCGGAAGCGCCGTACTCCGGGCGCCCGGCGGGCGTGGCGGCGTGCACGCCGTCGCTCACGACGAGCAGGCGGTCGCCCGGTTCGAGCTGGAACTTCTGGGTCTCGTAGCGGCCGTCGCCGAACATGCCGAGCGGCAACTGCTGTTCGAGGCTGACCGTGCGGATGTCGCCCTCGTGGGCGATGAGCGCGCGCGGGGAGCCGGCGTCGACCGCCTCGACCGCGCCGTCGGTCAGGTCGATCTCCAGCAGCAGCGTGGCCACGTGGGAGGCGCCGCCGTAGCGGGAGTAGACGGCGTCGGAGGCCAGTTCGGCCTGCTCGACGATGTTGGCGCCGGAGCGGCGGGCGTTGCGCATCGCGTTGACCGCGATGGTGGTGAGCAGGGCCGCCTCGATGCCGTCGCCGTGGCCGTTGAGCACGGTCAGGGTCAGCCGGTCGCCGGTGAGGGCCCAGTCGTAGTGATCGCCGTACATCGCGTACGCCGGTTCGAGCTGGCCGGCCAGCTTGAACCTCTCGCCGGCCAGGGAGCGGCCGGGCAGCAGCGCCCATTGCAGCTCGGCGGCCATGGTGAGGCGCTGCCGCCGGGAGACCTGGCGATAGCGGTCAGTGTCCTTCTCGGCCGCGCGCAGGGCGACGGCCAGCTCGCCGGCGAGGCCGCTCAGCTGCTCGACCAGGTCGGGACCGGCCGGTTCGGCCAGTTCGACCCGGAGCACACCGAGCCGGTCGCCCCACACCGTCAGCGGGAGCAGCACCCGGGGGGCGCCGGCGTCGGACAGCGGCAGCTGGCTGCCGAAGACCCGCAGCTCGAGCCGGCCGCCCGGGGCGCCGTCGGGCTCGATCACCGGCCAGAGCGAGCTCATGGTCAGGTCGCTGAGGAAGATCTCCATTCCGGTGACCGGGGGAAGGCTGGCCCGCAGGTGCTCGGCCGCCACCTCGGGAAGGCGATCGGGTGGTGCCGCACGCAGAAGCGAACCGACGGATGCCGGGCGGGTGGTCACGCGATCGTCCTTCCTGTCAGTGTGCGTGGAGGCGGCCCATGGCAATAGTTGCCGCAGAGCAAGCATCATAGGTGCTTGCCCGCGGCCGGGTGACACGAGGTCAGGCGAACGACTTCTCGAAATGGATGAGGCTGCCGCGGCGAGGGACCGAGTGCATCCGCACGTTCTCGCCCAGCGCCTTGATCAGCATCAGGCCGCGCCCGTGCTCACTCGACGAGGACGGGGGCGTACCCGGCATTCCGGGATCAAAACCCGGGCCGTCGTCGCTCACGTCGATCGAGCATCGGTCGTCGGCCACATCGAGGCAGACTTCGAAGGTGTCCGTGCCGCTGGCGTGCCGCACCACGTTCGAGCACGCCTCGGTGATCGCGATCTCCAGATCGTCGGAGTCGTTCCGGTTCACGTGCAGGACGTCGAGTGCGGAGCGCAGCAGCCGGCGAACGGCGGGAACGCTGCCCGCCTCGCGGGGTAGGGCCAGCCGGACTGTCATACGCATGTGGTCTTGTTTCCCGGTACGGTCGCCCGTTAATCGCACCAGCTTCATCCGAGCCACCGCGAAAAACGTGTTATCCGAGGTAGGCCGGGCCGTCTCCCTTTCCGACGACGCCCCGAGGGAAGGCAGGACCATGGCGGACCAACCCGACATCGCCACCGTTATCGCCGCGCGTGCCGGCGACCCGGTGGCCGTCGACCGGCTGGTGGCCGGCTACCTGCCGCTGGTCTACACGATCGTCGGGCGGGCCCTGGAGGGTCACGCCGACGTCGACGACGTGGTGCAGGACGTGATGCTGCGGGTCCTGCGCAACCTCGGCGACCTGCGCGAGCCCGAGGCCTTCCGGTCCTGGCTGGTCGCGATCACCGTGCGGCAGGTGCGCGAGCGCTTCCGGGCCCGCCGCGGCGCCCCCGAGGCACTGCTCCACGAGGACCTGCGCGACCCCGGAGCCGACTTCACCGACCTGGCCATCACCCGGCTCGAGCTCTCCGGCCAGCGCCGCGAGACCGCCGAGGCGACCCGCTGGCTCGACGAGGACAACCGCGAGCTGCTCTCGCTGTGGTGGCTCGAGGCCTCGGGCGAGCTGACCCGCGACGAGATCGTGGCCGCCACCGACGTGACCCGCCAGCACGCGGCGGTCCGCGTGCAGCGGATGAAAGGCCAGCTCGAGACGGCTCGGGTGGTCGTACGGGCACTCGCCGCCGCGCCGCCCTGCCCCGACCTCCAGGCGGTCACCGCCGAGTGGGACGGCCGGCCGAGCGCGCTGTGGCGCAAGCGCATCGCCCGGCACACCCGCGACTGCCGCTACTGCTCGCCGTCGTGGAACGGCCTCGTGGCGGCCGAGCGGCTGCTGGCCGGCATGGCCCTGGTGCCGCTGCCGGCCACGTTGCTGGGCAAGGGCCTCGCGGCCGGCGGCGCCGCCGGGGCCAAGGCCGGCGGGGGGGCCCCCCCCCCCCCCCCCCCGGGCCGCGGGGGGGCCCCCCCCCGGCGGGCCGCGGCCCGGGGCCC
>NZ_JBIAZI010000004.1:146868-392490 GCF_042899005.1 Actinoplanes sp. NPDC000266 | reverse complement strand
GCCGGGGGGGGGCCGGGGGGGTGGGGGCCGGCTTCGCCGTGGGGCGGCGCCCGGGGGGGGGGGGGCCCCCGGGCCGCGGGGGGGGGGGGGCGGGGGGGGCCCCGGGCGGCGCCGCCCCCCCCCCCGCGACCAAGGTCGGCCTCGGCCTCTCCCAGAAGGTGCTGACCGCGGCCCTGGCCACCACCGCGGTCGTCGGCGGCGGGGTCGCCGTCGTGGTCACCCAGCAGCCCGACCCGCCGAAGGTCGCCACGGCCGCGGTGCAGGCGCCGGCGCCGGCGCCGGCGACGACCCGCCCGTCGCCCACCCCGTCGAAGACGCCGGCCAAACCCTCGCCCACCCCGTCCAGGACCCCCACGCTCAAGCCGACCAGCGCGGCGCCGATCGTGATCCCGGCCAAGGAGAGCAAGAAGAAGGGCGTCGGAGTCTGGAAGTTCACCGGGTCGAAAGCGGCGCTGTCCGACGTCGGCGCGGGCTGGTATTACAACTGGGGCCCGAACAACAACGACGTGCCCGGCCCGTCCGGCGTCGAGTTCGTCCCGATGGTCTGGGGCAAGGCCAACGTCACCGACGCCACCCTGTCCGAGGTCAAGAAGGAGGGCGACGTCCTGCTGGGCTTCAACGAGCCCGACATGGGCGGTCAGGCCAACATGACCGTCGAGGACGCCCTGGCCGCCTGGCCCAAGCTGCAGGCGACCGGCATGCGCCTGGGCAGCCCCTCGGTGGCGTACGGCGGTGACACCCCCGGAGGCTGGCTCGACCGCTTCATGAGCGGGGCGGAGGACAAGGGTTACCGGGTCGACTTCATCACCCTGCACTGGTACGGATCCGACTTCAGCGCGGCCGCGGTCAACCAGTTCCTGGGCTACGTCGACGCCGTGCACAAGCGTTACAACAAGCCGATCTGGGTCACCGAGTTCGGCTTGATGAATTTCTCCGGTACGCCCAAATATCCGACCCAGGCGCAGCTGGTGACCTTCATCAAGGGCACCACCAAGGGCCTGGAGAACAGAGCATGGCTCGAGCGGTACGCCTGGTTCGGCCTGCCCGCCGTCGGCGACAGCGCCGACTTCGGCCTGTACAAGGACGGCGACAGTCCGACCGAGGCCGGAAAGGCCTACAAAGCCGCGGGTTAGTGTCAGGGACATGATTCGGTTCGGGTACAAGGCTTCGGCGGAGCAGTTCCCGCCGTCGGAACTTCTCAACTACAGCGTGCTGGCCGAGGAGCTCGGCTTCGACTCCGTCTTCGTCAGCGACCACCTCCAGCCGTGGCGGCACGACGGCGGTCACGCGCCGGCGGCGCTGCCCTGGCTGGGCGCCCTCGCCGCCCGCACCGAGCGGATCCTGATCGGCACGAGCGTTCTCACGCCGTCGTTCCGCTACCACCCGGCCGTGGTGGCCCAGGCGTTCGCCACGCTGGGCTGCCTGGCCCCGGAGCGGGTCGTGCTCGGCGTGGGCTCGGGCGAGTCGCTCAACGAGGTGCCGCTGGGCATCCCGTGGCCGGACGGCAAGGAGCGCTTCGCCCGGCTCAAGGAGGCCGTGCAGCTCATCCAGAAGCTGTGGCGCGAGGACCGGGTGACGTTCGACGGGCAGTTCTACCAGACCGAGAACGCCACGATCTACGACAAGCCGGAGATCCCGGTGCCGATCTACATCGGCGCCTCCGGCCCGTCCGCGACCCGGCTCGCCGGCCGCATCGCCGACGGCTTCATCACCACCAGCGGCAAGGGCCGGGAGCTCTACACGGACACGCTGCTGCCGGCGGTCCGCGAGGGCGCCGAGAAGGCCGGTCGCAAGATCGACGACCTCGACCTGCTGATCGAGGTGAAGGTCTCGTTCGACGACGACCACGAGAAGGCCCGCCAGGACACCCGGCACTGGGGCGCCCTGGCCCTCACGCCCGACGAGAAGACCGGCGTCGAGGACCCGATCGAGATGCAGCGCCTCTCCGACGAGCTGCCGGTCGAGCGCACCGCCTCCCGCTGGATCGTGTCGTCCGACCACGGCGAGCACGCCGAGAAGATCGCCGAATATCTCGACATGGGCTTCAAGCACCTGGTCTTCCACGCTCCCGGCCCCGACCAGGAGCGTTTCCTGCGCCTCTACAGCGAGAAGATCCTCCCGCAGCTGCGCTCTAGGGTTTCTTGACCGACCGCAGCCGGCCCCGGCGGCCGCCGGCCGGGCCCGCACCTTCGCCGTTGATGACGCGCAGGTCGGGCTGCGACTGGCGGCCGGCGATCCGCCGGCGCCGAGCGCCCACCTCACCCGGCTGCTTGGGCGCCCGGGGCAGCGGCAGCCAGGCGTCCTCGGCCACGCGGGGCTGCACGTCCGGCCCGAAGAGCGGCTCGGGATGCGCGGCCGGATAGGGCGGCACGGGCTGGTTCTGACCGCGCCGCTCCCGCCACAGATCCCGCGCGGGTGGCGCGGTCCGGCGCGACGGACTCCAGATCGGCTCCCCAGGCGCCCGCCGATCGGCCTGCCGCCAGACGTCA
The DNA here is from genome assembly GCF_042899005.1 of Actinoplanes sp. NPDC000266. Classification (NCBI taxonomy): domain Bacteria; kingdom Bacillati; phylum Actinomycetota; class Actinomycetes; order Micromonosporales; family Micromonosporaceae; genus Actinoplanes; species Actinoplanes sp. NPDC000266. Next base: position 390,001 of record NZ_JBIAZI010000004.1, on the reverse strand, counting down.
GCAGTGGTCCGCTCACGCCCGCCCGCCGAACCTTGGCCGCCCGGCGTGCCTTTCCCGCCCGCCGTGCCTTTCCCGCCCGCCAAACCTTGCCCGCCCGGCGTGCCTTTCCCGCCCGCCGTGTCTTGCCCGCCCCCCGTGTCTTGCCCGCCCGCCGTGCCGCCCACGGTGCCTTGGCCGCCCGGCGTGCCTTCCCAGCCCGGCGTGCGTTCCCAGCCCGCCCTTGCCTGACTTTCCCGATTTGTCCGGCGCTTCGGGCGGTCGGCGGAGCGAGGCTCGGGGGTGATCCGATAACCCGGCCCGTCCTGCTCCAGGCGGAACCCCGGGCCGTACTGGACGCGCGGAAACCCCGGGGTCGTGGCCGGAGAAGGGCCAGCCGCCGGGCGGACGATCGGGGGTGGGGTGTAGGAGCGGCGGTCGCGTCGCTCGCGCAGGGCGGTTCGCAGCCAATGGTGCAGGCGGGGCCGGTCGTCGCGGTGAGCGCGCCGGATCGGGGGGAAGGCCACGCTGGGGATCTCGGTGACCCGCAGGCCCCGGAGGGCCGGGCGGATCGCCAGCAGGGGGCCGATTTCCGGGCCCTCGCCCCAGGCCGCGCCGGCCCGGACGGCCGGGTCGGGAAGATCCAGGTGGTCCGCCGCGTCCCGCCAGAAGGCGGCGTATCCGAAACCGGGGTCGGTGCGGCGCGTGCCGAGCAGCGCGTTCAGGCACCAGACGAGAATCAGGTGGGACCAGCGGCGGAACCGGCCGCCGGTGAGGTCGCGGCCCCCGGCCACGTAGCGCGATCCGACCGCCACGTCGGCCCCCTCCACCAGCGCCGCCACGAAGCGCGGGATCTCGGCCGGGTCGGTCGAGCCGTCGCCGTTGAGGGTGACCACCACGTCGCCGCGGGCGGCCGCGATTCCGGACGCGAGCGCATTACCGGGGCCGGGCCGGGTAGGAGACACCACGACAGCGCCGGGCCGCAGGTTCCGCGCCGCCACGGCGGCCGCCGAGCCGGCCTCGGCCACCACCACGACCTCGTCCACCGGTGGCAGGCCGCGCAGCATCAGCGGCAGGCCCGCGGGGTCCCGGACGGGAAGGACGACGCTCACGGAGGGTGACGACGTTCGGGCGCGGTTCGTCGCTGAGGGAAGCGGCGAAGGAAGCATGGCGGTGCTCCTCAAGCTTGTTCCTGATCTTCGAAACTACCGGCCGGCAACCGTTCAGCAACTCAGCGGAACGGCCGAGGAAGATCGTTCCCGGGGTTCGAACCGGCCGTTGAGCGGACACCCTGCGTACAAAAGCATGATTAGGTTTTGTCGGAGCGTCTCTTGCGAGGGGAACGGCTGTGAAACTGGGTTTGCACATCTCGAACTTCACCTGGCCCGAGGGGGCGCCGAGGCTCGGGCCGGTGCTCGGTGAGGTCGCCTCGGCTGCCGACGAGGCCGGCTTCGAGCGGATCAGCGTCATGGACCACCTGTGGCAGATCCAGGCCATCGGGCCGGCCGAGTGGGACATGCTCGAGGCGTACACCGCCCTGGGCTTCCTGGCCGCGCACACTAAGAAGGCCAAGCTGCTGACGCTGGTGACCGGCGTCGTCTATCGCGAGCCGGGCCTGCTGGCCAAGGCGGTGACCACGCTCGACGTGCTCTCCGGGGGCCGGGCCATCCTCGGCATCGGCGCCGCCTGGAACGAGGAGGAGTCGGTGGGTCTCGGCCTGCCGTTCCCGCCGACCAAGGAGCGGTTCGAGCGGCTCGAGGAGGCGCTGAGGATCTGCCGGCAGATGTTCGACGGCGACGAGACGCCGTTCGAGGGCACGCATTACCGGCTGGGCCGGCCGCTGAACTCGCCGCGGCCGCTGAGCCGCCCGCACCCGCCGATCCTCATCGGTGGTGGCGGTGAGAAGAAGACGTTGCGGCTGGTGGCGCAGTACGCCGATGCCTGCAACCTTTTCCCCGGCCCGCAGTTGCAGCACAAGCTCGACGTGCTCAAGCAGCACTGCGAGGACGTGGGCCGCGACTACGACGAGATCCAGAAAACCGTGATGGTGCCGTTCGACCTCGGCGAGAACGGCGAGCGGGTCGGCGAGATCATCGAGACGCTGACCCGGCTGGCCGGCATGGGCTTCCAGGTCGGGCACGGCGGCCTGCGCAACGTGTGGGACACCAAGCAGTTCGAGATCTTCGCCAAGGAGATCGTGCCGGCGGCGGAGGCGCTGTGACCATCTCCGCGGTGATCTTCGACCTCGACGGCGTCATCATCGACACCGAGGAGGTCTGGGAGGACGTCCGGCGGTCGTACGTGGCGTCGTACGGCAAGTCCTTCCTTCCCGATTCTCAAGATCGCATGATGGGCATGAGTACGGGGGAGTGGTCCACCCACCTGGCTGACGAGGTTGGCGTTCCACGGACACCGTCGGAGGTCGCTTCCGACGTCCTCGGCCAGATGGCGGTTCGGTACAAATCCGATCTGCCGCTCATCCCCGGAGCGGTGGAGGTTGTGAAGCGGCTGGGGGAGAGCTTCACGCTCGGGCTCGCCAGCTCGTCGGCCCGGGTTCTGATCGACCAGGTGCTGGCCACGGCCGGGCTGACCGGCGCCTTCAAGGTGGCCATGTCGACCGAGGAGGTGCCGCGGGGCAAGCCGGCGCCGGACGTCTATCTGGCCGTCGCCGGCAAGCTCGGCGTCGCGCCGGAGAACTGCGCGGCGATCGAGGACTCCAGCAACGGCCTGCGTTCGGCCGCCGCCGCCGGGATGGCGGTGATCGCCGTCCCGCACGGCGTCTATCCGCCGGCGGCGGACGCGCTGGCCGGCGCCGCTCTGGTCATCGACCGCCTGCCGGATCTGACGGCCGAAGCGGTCGCGGCTCTGCGGTGAGCTCCAGGTTCGTGGCCCGGTCGGCCGCGATCTTGAAGGTCAGGTCGAGGAACCACTTGCGGTTGTTGAGGTAGTTCCGCACGTTGATGCCTCTTTGTGTGCGAGGAGCGAGGAACCGGCCGGTCGTGTCGCCGCCCTTCTGGGTGCCGCGCGCGAACCGGCCGATTCTCTTCTCGTACGCCTCGAAGGCCACCCGGTGATCGCCGCGCGCCGCCGCCAGCTCGGCCGCGAGCACGTACGCGCAGACCAGCGCCGTCCCGTTGCCCTGCCCGCCGATCGTGGCCCCGCTGGCCGCGTCGCCGACCAGCGCGACCCGGCCGCGGGTCCACTCGGGAGCGCCGACCCGGCAGATCTGGTCGAAATAGAGGTCGTCGCCCATCGTGGCCAGCAGCTCCGGCGCCCGCCAGCCCATGCCGGCGTACCGCTCGCGCAGGATCTTCTTCGCGGCGGCGGGATCGTGGCGGTCGTACTCGATCTTGTCGGACGCGAACGCCGCGAAGGCGCCGTCGCCGCCCGTGCTGATCATGCGGCCGGGCTCGTTGTAGAGCAGCATGTCGCGGGAGATCGCCGGCACGCCCCAGGTCGCCACGTAGTAGCCCAGGTGTTTCACGAATCGCTCCTCGGGCCCGAAGGTCAGCCGCCGCACCCGTGAGTGCACGCCGTCGGCCCCGACGACCAGGTCGAAGGTGCGCTGCGTCCCGCCGGCGAAGGTGACGTCGACGCCGCCACCGTGCTCGTCGAGCGCGGCGATGCTGTCGCCGAAGAGATATTCGGTGTGCCCGGCGCCGGCGTCGACCAGGATCCGGGCCAGGTCGCCCCGGCGCACCTCGAGGTCGCCGCCGGCCAGCCCGGCCGGCCACTCCATCAGCTTGGCGCCGTTCGCGTCGACGAAGCGCATCGCCGTGCCGCCGGTCTGCACCGCGCGCAGGCCGTCGAGCACGCCCATCCGCTCCAGCAGGCCCATGTGCAGAGGGCCGCGGAAGTCGACCGCGCTCCCGCCGGTGCGCAGCTCGGGGGCGATCTCGACGACCGTCGGCCGGATGCCGAAGCGGCCGAGCCAATAGGCGAGGGCGGGGCCGGCGATGCTCGCGCCGGAGATGAGGACGTCCATGTCATGCCTCCGAAAAACTGTGTCCATCGGACTCGGTTATTTCTGTGTACGATAGACACAGTTCCGAGGGAGGGCAAGATGTTTTTCTGGGAGGAGCGCCCGCGGACCCGGGGGCCGAAGCCCGCGCTGACGCTCGATCAGATCGCCGGCGCCGCGATCGCGGTGGCCGACGCCGAGGGGCTGGCCGCGGTCACCATGCAGCGGGTGGCGGCCGACCTCGGCTTCACGAAGATGTCGCTCTACCGCTACGTGCCCGGCAAGACCGAGCTGGTCGCGGTGATGCTGGAACAGGCCATCGGCGCCCCGCCTCCGCTCCCGGCCGGGGACTGGCGGGCCGCGCTGAGGTCCTGGGCCGAGGCGCTGCTCGACCGCTACGTGCCGCATCCGTGGGCGATGGAGGCGACCGTCGGCGGCCGCCCGATCGGGCCGAACGAGCTCGGATGGATGGAGAGCGCGCTGGCCGTGCTGCCGGCCGGGCTCACCGGGGCCGAGCGGATGGACGCGGTGGCCAGCGTCGCCGGTCAGGTCCGCATGATCGCCGGGCAGGCCGGAACTCGCGAGAGCGAGCTGACCGCCACCATCGGGCTCGTCCTGCGAGAGCATCCGGACCGCTTCCCGGCCCTGGCCGCGGCGGTCGCCGACGCCGCCGAGCGCGGCGGCGCCGATCAGGCGTTCGACTTCGGCCTGAGCCGGATCCTGGACGGCGTCGACATGCTGTTACGTGACAGGTAGTGCGAAGGACACATCGAGGTGTGAAAGATCTTCGTCTCGGGTAGCCCATGGCGACTTTCGCCATGGAGGTGGCCTGTGGAGGTACTTGCGGCGAGCGGCCTACGGCTCGACCTCGACATCTTCGATTACCTGATTCTGATCCTCTACTTCGGCACGGTGCTCGGTGTGGGCTTCGCGGCGCGGAGAGCGATCAAGACGAGCGCCGACTTCTTCCTGTCCGGCCGCTCGATGCCGGCCTGGGTCACCGGCCTCGCGTTCGTCTCGGCGAACCTGGGCGCGCTGGAGATCCTGGGCATGGCCGCCAACGGCGCCCAGTACGGTCTGATGACCCTGCACTACTACTGGATCGGCGCCGTGCCCGCCATGGTGTTCCTCGGCATCGTGATGATGCCGTTCTACTACGGCTCGAAGGTGCACAGCGTCCCCGAGTTCCTGCGGCGGCGCTTCAACAACTCGACCCACCTGTTCAACGCGGTCAGCTTCGCGGTGGCCCAGGTTCTCATCGCCGGCGTGAACTTGTTCGCGCTGGCACTGATCCTGCAGGCACTGCTCGGCTGGCCGCTCTGGGTCTCGATCGGCCTCGGCGCCGCCATCGTGCTGATCTACATCGGCGTCGGCGGCCTGTCCTCGGCCATCTACAACGAGGTGCTCCAGTTCTTCGTGATCCTGGCCGGCCTGCTCCCGATCACCATCGTCGGCCTGGTCAAGGTCGGCGGCATCGACGGCCTGTTCGAGAAGGTGCGGCAGAGCCCGCTCGGCGAGGCCGGACTGCACACCTGGGCCGACACGGCGACCAGCGACAACCCGCTCGGCGCGAACTGGATCGGCATCATCTTCGGCCTGGGCTTCGTGCTCTCGTTCGGATATTGGACGACCAACTTCGCCGAGGTGCAGCGGGCGCTCTCGGCCAAGGACATGAGCGCGGCCCGGCGTACCCCGATCATCGGCGCCTTCCCGAAGCTGCTGATCCCGGTCGTCACCGTCGTTCCCGGCCTGATCGCCCTGGTCACGGTCAAGGGCCTGGGCGCCGAGTCGGGCGACCTCACCTACAACAACGCGATCCCGCTGCTGATGCGCGACCTGCTGCCCAACGGCGTGCTCGGAGTCGCGGTCACCGGTCTGCTGGCCTCGTTCATGGCCGGCATGGCGGCCAACGTGAGCGGTTTCAACACGGTCTTCACGTACGACATCTGGCAGCCCTACATCCGCAAGGGCCGCAGCGACGACTACTACCTGAAGGTCGGCCGCTGGGCGACGTTCGGCGGCGTGGTCATCGGCATCGGCACCGCCTTCATCGCGGCCGGCTACGACAACATCATGAACTACATCCAGGCGCTGTTCTCGCTGTTCAACGCCCCGTTGTTCGCGACCTTCATCGTCGGCATGTTCTGGAAGCGGATGTCGGCCTGGGCCGGCTTCTGGTCGCTGCTGCTCGGCTTCCTGGCCTCGCTCGCGCTCTACCTGGGCCACATCACCGAGACCATCCACTTCAACTCCGACCTGGAGGAGAGCTTCTGGGGCGCCGGCGCGGCCTTCGTGACCGCCGTCGTCGTGGCCATCCTGGTCACCCTGTTCACCCCGCCGAAGCCGGAGGAGGAGCTCCGCGGCCTCGTCTACGGCCTGGGCGGCACCAGCACCAGCGGCGAAGTGATCATCTCGGGGGACAAGGTGTGGTGGCGTAACCCGGTCCTGCTCGGCACGATCGCGGTCGTGCTGGCCTTCGTCCTGTACATCCCGGTCTGGTAAGGAGAACCGTCATGGCTGAGGAAAAGGAGAAGGCGTCCGCGGCCGCGCGCCTGTTCGACGTCCGGCGCGTGATCGGTGGCCTCTTCGTCGTCTACGGCGTGATCGTCACGCTGCTCGGCATCTTCGACAACCAGTCGGAGATCGACAAGGCCCAGGGTGTACGGATCAACCTGTGGATGGGCCTCGCGATGCTGGCCCTGGGCCTGTTGTTCCTGCTCTGGCTGCGGCTCAGCCCGCCGGAGGCGCCCAAGGCCAAGGAGCCCGAGTCCGAGTCCGAATGATTGTCGGGGCGGTGTGACCCGGTTGCGGTCGGGTTGCGCCGCCCCATACCTTCGCAACGCGGCGCCCGGCGTCCGATAGACACGGCATGGAACGCGTCGCCCCCATCAGCTACGCCACCGGCGGAGGCTCCCGATCCGCCGGGTGGCAACAACAGGTCAGAGTCGACTATGTGGTCAACAAGGTCATGCAGACCCACCGGGGTCAGACCGAGGATTCGGTTGCGCAGGCCATCAGCGACCAGCTCCGCGCCGTCGGCGTGGTGCCCAACGGCCGCCAGATCAAGGTGTACGCCGCCGCGATCTCGGCCCTCCCGCAACTTCCGCCCAACACCAACCGCTAGCTCTGGGCCGCGGGGAACCGCAGGATCCGGTCGTCACCGTCCTGCGGGTCCCCGCGGCCGTCCCGGTTCGAGGTGGTCAGCCAGAGAGCGCCGTCCGGCGCGGCGGCCACCGTCCGCAGACGTCCGTACGTCCCGCTGAACTCGGCCCGCGGCTCGCCGCCGGTCAGCGGAACGACCCACAGCCGCTCGCCGCGCAGGCCGGCCACGTAGAGGTTGCCGCCGGCGACCGCGGCGCCCGAGGGCGAGGCCTCGTCGGTCGACCACTGCACCATCGGATCCACGTATCTGCCGTCGCCGGCCTTACCCTCGACCTCGGGCCAGCCGTAGTTCTGGCCCGGCTCGATCACGTTGACCTCGTCCCACGTGTTCTGGCCGAACTCGACGCCGTACATCTTCCCGTCCGCGCCCCAGGCCAGGCCCTGCACGTTGCGGTGGCCCATCGACCAGACCCGCGAGCCCGCGGTGGGGTTGCCGGGCGCGGCCGCGCCGTCCCGGGTGATCCGCAGGATCTTGCCGTTCAGGTCGTCGCGGTCCTGCGAGGCGCTCCCGTCGCCGGCGTCACCCGTGCCCACGTACAGGAAGCCGTCGGGGCCGAACGCTATCCGGCCGCCGTTGTGAACGCCCGCCTTGTCGATCCCGTCCAGGATGACCTTGGTCGCCGCCCCACCTTCCCCCAGCGCAAATCGGATAATTCGGTTATCGGAGTCTCCGGTGAAATAGGCGTACACAAACTTGTTGTTCGCATAGTCCGGGTCGACGGCGATTCCCAGGAGCCCGCCTTCCCCCGCCGCGGAGACGCCGTCGATGTGGTGAACCTTGCGAGGATCGCCACCGCCGGCCGGGATCTGGAGGATGTCGCCGCTCTCCCGCTCGCTGACCAGAGCGCTGCCGTCGGGCAGGAAGGCCAGGCCCCACGGGACCTCGATGCCAGTCGCGATGAGCTGCGGCATTCCCAGCCTGACCTCGGTGGCTGCCTTCGGGGCCGAGGCCGAGGCCGAGCTCGAGGCCGAGGGCGCCGGGGCATAGGTGGCCTGTCCCTTGGGCGTGCTCTCCGCTTCCGAACATCCCACGAGCAACGCTGTTCCGGCGGCCGCGAAGGCGAGACGGGTGCGATTCATCGCCCAACGGTGCCACGCCCCGGCGAACTTCACCCATTCGCCAGACTCGCGATCGGGGTTCGTCCGAAGATGGGGCCGCGCGGTGCGACGGCCGTGCAGGGCGGAGATGCAGCGCGGTGCGAGCTACGGCGCGACCCTTCCGGGCCGCGATTCTCACGGTCATCACCCTGCTGACGTACGGGGTGACGCCCACCCGGGCCGCGGCGGCCGCCTTCGTCATCACGTGGAAGACGTGCCCCGAGAACGAGGCGGTCCAATGCGGAACCATGCGCGTCCCCGCGAACTGGGCGAACCCGTCCGGCCCGACGGCGATGCTGACGATCGCCCGGCGTAAGGCCGCCGACCCGGCCCGCCGCGCCGGCGCGCTGCTGGTCAACCCGGGCGGCCCCGGCGGTTCGGCGGTCGATTTCACGCTCAGCGCCACCACGTTCTTCGGCGAGGACCTGAGGGCACGCTTCGACATCGTCGGCATGGACCCGCGGGGCGTCGGCCGCAGCACCCCCGTGCTCTGCTCACGGGACCTGGTCGACGCCCAGCCCGACCCCTTGATCAATTCCCAGAAGGCGTACGACGCCACGATCGCGTACAACCGCAAGCTGGCCGCCGACTGCGCCGGCCGCACCGGCCCGGTCTTCCCCCACGTCGACACGGCCAGTGTGGTCCGCGACATGGAGGCGGTCCGCGCCGCCCTGGGCGAGGAGAAGATCAGCTTCTACGGCGCCTCGTACGGCACCCTGATGGGCCAGCAGTACGCGCGGCTCTACCCGTCCCGCCTGCGCGCCCTGGTCCTGGACAGCGTGATGGACCACGGCGCCGGCCTGACCCGCTTCATGACCGAGGAGACGGACGCCGCCGAGGACGCGTTCCATCAGTTCACGGCCTGGTGCGCCCGGGACGCCCAGTGCATCCTGCGAGGCCAGGACGTCAACAAGGTCTGGTCGGACGCGGTCGCCCGGGCCCGGGCGGGAACCCTGCGCAACCCGTACGACCCGCCCCGTGCCCTCACCCTGGCCGAGCTGATCGGCGCGGCTTTCGCGGCCTTCTACGAGCCCCAGTGGTACTCGTTCGCCTACTACCTGCGCGACGCCCTGGCCGCCAAGCCCACGGGCAAGCGGGCCCCGGCCCCACCGGTCGACCTGATCGACCACAGCTTCCCCGCGGTGATCTGCGAGGACTGGCACCTGCCGGTGACCGGCTTCCCCGACCTGCGGCACCACCTTGAGGCGCTGGCCAAGCGCTCCCCGCACATGCTGGTGTCGCCGCTGGCCCTGGCGGCGCTGACGGGCTGCCTGGGCTGGCCGTCCCCGCCGGACAATCCGCAGAGCGCTTCCGGGCCCCCGCCGGCCACGATCCCGACCCTGCTGGTGAACTCCCGGCACGACCCGGCCACGGCCTATCCCTGGGCGCAGCGGGTGGCCGGGCAGCTGGGCCCGAAGGCGGCTCTGCTGACGTACGACGGGTGGGGCCACGTCATCTACAACCGGAGCCCCTGCGTGGCCGGCGCGGTCGACAAGTACTTGACCGCGCTCACTCTGCCGGCCCGCGGCACGACGTGCCCATCGGTGGCGCCGCAGCCGTTCGGGGTCGGCTGAGCGGGGTAAAGAATGCCGCAATGACCTTGACCCGCTATGTGGGTGCCGCCGTGTGCGCCCGTCTCGCCGACGAGGGCGCCCGGGTGGCGATCCTGCTCCTCGCGCTCGATCGCACGGGCGACGCGGCGCTCGGCGGGCTGTTGATCGCGGCGCTGATGGTGCCGCACGTCGTGGCGGCGCCCATCACGGGCGCCCTGGCCGATGCCGTCCACCGGCGGCGGCTTCTCTATTTCCTGGCTTTTCTGGGGTACGGCGGCGCGCTGCTCACGGGCGCCGAGATGATCGGCCGTTCGACCGTGGCCGCCGTGGTGCTCCTGATCTTCGCCGGGTGCTGCGCGCCGCTGCTGATCGGCGGCCTGAGCAGCCTGCTCCCCGATCTCGTGCCGGGCCGGTTGGAGCGCGCGTTCGGGTTCGACGTGATGTCGTACAGCATCGCCGGAATCGCCGGTCCGGCCCTGGCCGCCGTCCTCGCCGACCTGGCCGGCGCCTCCTGGTCGGTGGTCGGCCTGGTCACCCTGGTCGTGGCCGGCGCCATCCTCGTGGCCTCCCTCCCGCTGCCGAGCGCTGACAGCAGCCCGAAGCGGATCCGCTCGCCCCTGGCCGGGCTCACGGTGATGGTGCGGCGGCCCCGGCTCGGAGCGGTCACCCTCGGGACGATCTTCAGCATGCTCGGGGTCGGCGCCCTGCCGCTGGTCGCGGCGTTGCTCGCCGACGAGGCCGGGCGTCATGAGCTGACCGGGCTGGTGCTGTCGGCCGGGGCCGCGGGTGGGCTGCTCACCTCGCTGCTGCTCACCAGGTGGCCGATCCGGCGATGGCGGCCCGAGCGGGTGGTCGCCGTGTCGCTGGCCGCCACCGTGCTGCCCTTCCTTCTTCTCATCCTGTTGCCCGCGGGCTGGGCCGGGCTGCCGCTCTTCGCGCTCGCCGGCGCGCTGGGTGTCCCGGTCTCGGTGGCGGTCTTCGCCGTACGGGATCAGGAGTCGCCGCCGGAGATCCGCACCCAGGTCTTCACCCTCGGCGCCGGGGTCAAGGTCACCGCGGCCGCCGCCGGCGCCGCCGTGGCCGGGTTCGCCGCGCCCGCCGGAATCGTCGTTCTGCTGGCCGGGATCGCGGTCTGCCAGGCGCTGGGGGCGCTGGCCGTCGTATTGGTGCCGCGGGTCACGCCGGCGCCGGAGCCGGTCCCGAGTATCGTTAGCCAGGCTAACTAGATTGGAGGCGCCGTTGAGTCGTCGCGCGCCCCGGGCGTCCATCGATCCGGATGTTCGCAAGACCTGGCTGCGCCGGGCGCTGCCACTGGTCAAGGCCCACAAGACCCTGCTCATCACCTCGCTCACGCTGTCCTTCGCCGGGCTGATCGTGCAGGTGCAGATCCCCAACCTCGTCCGCATCGGCATCGACGACGCGGTGGTCGACCGCACCGGCGACCTGGCCACGTACGTCTGGTGGATCGTCGGTCTCGCCCTGGTCCAGGGCCTGATCAACTATCTGGCCCGGCTCTATCTGCTGCGCACGGCGTACGAGATGGAGTACGACCTGCGCAACATCGTCTACTCGCATCTGGTGCGGATGCCGTTCGGCTTCTACGACCGGGTGCAGACCGGCGAGCTGATGTCGCGCTCCGGTTCCGACATCCGCGCCGTGCAGATGTACCTGTCGTTCGGCCCCTCGATCCTCGTGCAGTGCCTGATCGCGGTCGTCGCCTTCGGGCTCATGCTCTCGATCAACGTGCCGCTGGCCATCGTCGCCATGGTGACCATGCCGATCATCGGGGTCCTCGGCGTCAGCATGCGCAAGGCGATCTTCCCGGTGTCGTGGCTGATCCAGGCCCGCCTGGCCCAGCTGGCCACGGTCGTCGACGAGAACATCCAGGGTGTACGCATCGTGAAGGCCTTCGCGGCGGAGGGGCGCCAGCTGCGGTCGCTGGCCGAGAGCGCCGACCGGATCCGCTGGGCCTACCGCCAGGACGCGCGGATCCGCAGCCGCTGGAATCCGCTGCTGGACAACCTGCCGCGGCTCGGGCTCGCCCTGGTGCTGCTGGTCGGCGGTCTCATGGTCATCGACGGGCACACCACCGTGGGCACGATCGTCGCCTTCAACTCGTACATCCTCATGCTTCAGCCGCCGTTCCGGATGCTCGGCATGATGATCATGATGGGCCAGCGGGCGTCGGCGTCGGCCCGGCGTATCTACGAGATCCTCGATACGCCGTCGGACGTCGTGGACGGCCCCGATCCGGTCGTCGTGCCCCTCCGCGGCGATCTTGCGTTCGAGGACGTCGTCTTCGCGTACCCCAATGGGACCGTCGCTCTTGAAGGTCTGAACCTGCGCATCAGGCCGGGGGAGACCGTGGCGGTGGTCGGCGGGACCGGAAGCGGGAAGTCGACGCTCGGGCGGCTGGCCGCGCGGTTCTACGACGTGACGTCCGGCCGGGTGACCATCGACGGGCACGACGTGCGTGACGTGAGCCTCGCGTCACTGCGCGAGCAGGTGGGCATCGTGCCCGACGAGCCGTTCCTGTTCTCCCTCTCGATCCACGACAACATCGCCTACGGCAAACCGCACGCCTCCCGGGATGAAGTCGTCGCCGCGGCCGTCGCGGCCGGCGCCGACGAGTTCATCCGGAACCTGGCGGAGGGGTACGACACTGTGGTCGGTGAACGCGGCTACACCCTCTCCGGCGGTCAGCGTCAGCGGGTCGCCATCGCGCGGGCGCTGCTGGTCAACCCGCCGATCCTGGTGCTGGACGACGCGACCAGCGCCATCGACGTGACGGTCGAGCAGATGATCCACTCGTCGCTGCGCGACAAGATGCGTGGCCGCACAACGTTGATCGTCGCGCACCGCCTCTCCACGATCAGCCTGGCCGAGCGCGTGGTCCTGATGGACGGCGGCCGCGTGATCGCCGACGGCACCCACGAGTCGCTGCTGGCCACCGAGCCGCGCTATGCGGAAGTTCTGGCCGCGCAGGGTGACGGCACGACCCCCGGCGCACCGCCCATCGCCGCGCAGGGTGACGGCGTGACCCTCGGCGCGCCGGCCGTCGCCGCTCAGGGAGGCTCAGCGTGAGCATGTTCGGTGGCGGCTTCGGCGGCTTCAACGTCGGTGGCCGCCCGACCATGGGCGCGGCCGGCCGCAAGGGCAACGGCCTGCCGTTCGCCGGCATCCCCGACGACCTGGCCGAGGGCGTGGCCAAGCTCGAATCCCGCGAGCCCGAGCACGGCGACCCCGGCGCCCGCTACGACCCGGAGCGCGACCGGGGCGCTCGCATCTCGATCGGCCGGCTGCTGATCGGCCGCCCGGGCCTGCTGCTCGCCGCCTCCCTGGCCATCCTCGTCGAGACCCTGCTGTTGCAGGCCGGCCCCTACCTCGTGCAGGTCGGCATCGACCACGGCATCACCGACCGCAACGTCCGGGTCCTGGTCATCGCGACCGCCTGCTTCGTGGCCGCCATCCTGCTCACCGGCCTGGCCACCGCGATCCGCATGCGCAAGAGCGGCCTGCTCGCCGCGGCCGCCACCCGTGACCTGCGGATCCGCATCTTCGCCCACCTGCAGCGCATGTCGCTCGACTACTACACGCGGGAGAAGGCCGGCGTCACCCTGACCCGGATGACCTCCGACGTGGAGTCGTTGCAGAACCTGCTCCAGGACGGTTTCGCCCAGTTCCTCATCCAGGGCCTGACCATGGTCGTGGTGACCGGCGTGCTGTTCCACTACAACGCCGAGCTCGCCATCATCACCCTGGTCCTGGTCGTCCCGCCGCTGACGATCGCGTCGCTGTGGTTCCGGCACGCGGCCGACCGCGGCTACAACCGCCAGCGCGACACCATCGCCGCCATGTTCGCCGACCTGGCCGAGTCGCTGAACGGCGTCCGCGTGGTCACCGCCCACAACCGCCAGGAGCGCAACGTCGCCGCCCACCGCGAGGTGGTCGGCTCGTACCGCGACGCGAACGACTGGACGGGCCGGATCAACGCCATCTACGGCCCCGGCACGTCGGTGATCGGCCTGATCGCGATGGCGGTGATGCTGCTGCTGGGCGGCCGGATGGTGCTGCGTGGCGAGCTGACGGTCGGCGAGCTGACCGCGTTCGTGCTCTACATCAACTCGTTCTTCCAGCCGGTGCAGCAACTGGTCCAGCTCTACACCCAGTACCAGCAGGGCAAGGCGGCCATCGGCAAGATCCGCGGCCTGCTCTCGTCCGAGCCGTCGGTGGTGCCCGGCCGGCTGACCCTCCCACCGGTCGAGGGCGAGATCGTCTTCGACGGCGTGACGTTCGGCTACCTCCCCGACCGCCCGGTCCTCGAGGGCGTCGACCTGCGGATCGCCCCCGGCGAGACCATCGCCTGCGTGGGGCCGACCGGAGCCGGCAAGTCCACCCTGGCCAAACTGGTGACCCGCTTCTACGACCCTTCTTCAGGCAAAATCACGATTGATGGGTACGATCTCCGCGACGTGACCTTGAGTTCGTTGCGCCGCCAGATCGGGGTCGTGCCGCAGGAGCCGTTCCTGTTCGCCGGCACGCTCCGCGACAACATCGCTTTCGCCCGCCCTGCAGCGACCGACGAAGAAGTGTGGGCCGCCGTGGACGCGGTGGGCCTGCGCGACCTGGTCGAGCGTTCCCCCGAGGGCCTGGACACGCCCCTGCACGAGCGCGGCCAGTCGGTGTCCTCGGGTGAACGCCAGCTCCTGGCCCTGGCCCGGGCGTTCCTGGCCTCCCCGCGCGTGGTGGTCCTGGACGAGGCGACGTCCAGCCTGGACCTGCGTTCGGAGCTGCGGGTGGAGGCGGCATTGGACGCCTTGCTGGAGGGCCGCACCGCCATCCTGGTCGCCCATCGCCTGTCCACGGCCATGCGAGCCGACCGCATCATCGTGGTCGACGACCACCGCATCATCGAGTCCGGCTCCCACGCCGAGTTGGTGGCCGCGGGCGGCGCCTACGCCGCGATGTTCGAGACGTGGGCGGCCCATTCGCGGTAAGCCGCCCCCGGTTGTGCGGCGCATTCCCGGCGAGTCTGGTAGGCAGGGATAGACCGTCAGCTCTGCCTACTTCGGAGGATCGATGCGGATCTTGCCGGTACTAGCTGCACTCTCCCTGTCGGCAACGGCACTCGCCGCCCCGACCCCGGCCTTGGCCGCCGCTCCAGCTTCGGCCGGCACCCCGGCTCTGGCCGGCACCCCGGCTCTGGCCGGCACCCCGGCTCTGGCCGGCACCCCGGCTCTGGCCGGCACCCCGGCTCTGGCCGGCGCCCCGGCTCTGGCCGGCGCCCCGGCTCTGGCCGGCACCCCAGCTCTCGCCGGCGCCCCGGTTTCGGCCGGCACCCCGGCTCTTGGGCCCACGGCCACCGGGTACGGCGGCGCCGTCGCCACCGTCGACCCGACCGCGACCGCCGTCGGCGTCGACGTGCTGCGCCGTGGCGGCAACGCCGTCGACGCCGCCTTGGCCGCCGCGGCCACGCTGGGCGTGACCGAGCCGTTCTCGGCCGGCATCGGCGGCGGCGGCTTCTTCGTCTACTACGACGCCCGCAAACGTGCCGTCTCCACCATCGACGGCCGCGAGTCGGGCCCGGCCACGATGAAGGAGACCCACTTCATCGACCCGGCCGACGGCTTGCCGTACGACTTCCCCGAGGCCCGGGTCTCAGGCCTTTCCGTCGGTACGCCCGGCACGCTCGCCACCTGGGACACCGCCGCCCGTAAGTGGGGCACACGTTCGCTGGCCAGCCTTCTCCAGCCGGCCGCGAAGGTCGCCGACCGCGGCTTCGCCGTGGACGCCACCTTCCGCCAGCAGGTGGCCGACAACGCCGCCGCCTTCGGCCAGTTCCCCGCGACCAGCGCCATCTACCTGCCCGGCGGCGCGCCCCCGGCCGTAGGTTCGACGCTGCGCAACCCCGACCTGGCCGACACGTACCGCCTGATCGCCCGCAAGGGCATCGGCGTGCTCTACAACGGCCCGGTCGGCGCCGACATCGTCCGCACCGTGCAGAACCCGCCGGTCGCCACCACGCCGATCGGCTCGTGGGCATATCCGATCCGGCCCGGCACGCTGACCACCGCCGACCTGCGCAACTACCGGGTGCGGACGCCCGCCCCGACCCGCTCGGACTTCCGCGGCCTGACCGTCTACGGCATGTCGACCCCGTCCAGCGGCGGCGTGGCGGTCAGCGAGGCCTTGAACATCCTGGAGAACAAGAAGGTCACCCCGCAGAACGCCCTGCACTACTACTTGGAGGCGTCGGCCCTGTCGTTCGCCGACCGCAACCGCTACGTAGGCGCCAACACCCCCCAGCCCGTCCTGAACAAGCTCGTCTCCGACCGCTGGGCCGCCCAGCGCGCCTGCCAGATCAACCCGGCCCGCGCCTTGACCAAGCCCGTCCCGCCCGGCGACATCACCGCTTCCGGCTGCACCCCGGCCACCGTGGGCGGCCCCACCGAGCAGGGCATGAGCACCACGAACCTGACGGTCGCCGACAAGTGGGGCAACGTCGTCGAGTACACGTTCACCATCGAGCAGACCGGCGGCAACGCGATGGTGGTCCCCGGCCGCGGCTTCCTGCTGAACAACGAGCTGACCGACTTCAACTTCACCAACACCCAGGCCCCCGCCGCCGACCCGAACCTGCCCGGCCCCAACAAGCGCCCCCGCAGCTCGATGTCGCCGACAATCGTCCTGAAGGACGGCAAGCCTTTCCTGGCCCTGGGCTCCCCGGGCGGCGCCACCATCATCACCACGGTCCTCCAGGTGCTGGTCAACCGCCTGGTCCTGAACCAGTCGCTGCCGGCCGCGATGGCCGCCCCACGAGCGTCCCAGCGCAACACCGCCGGCATCCAGGCCGAGCCGGCTTTCCACACCACATACGGCCCTGCCCTGACCGCACTGGGCCACACATTCGCCCCCGACGTCCCCGAGTTGGGCGCGGCCACCGCCATCGAGCTGACCCCCCGAGGCAGCTTCATCGCATCGGCCGAACCCACCCGCCGGGGAGGCGGCGCCGCCGCGGTAGTCCACCCCACCCGCTGACCCTCTTTCGCTGAGCCCGAGGGGCATGATCGGGAGACCGGTCATGCCCCTCGATCTATGAGATCGACAACCTGTACTCTTCGCCGTCGTGCGCCCGCTTTTCGTGATCGCCGTCGCTGTGCTGGCCGGCTTCATCATCAGTCCTCTGCTCCGTGCCAACGCCGCCTGCACACCGAGCCCCGCGGCTTCGGCGTCCACAGTGACCTTGACCAAGTGGAACGACGAGCAGGTCGCCAACGCCCGCCTCATCGTCACCATCGGCAACGAGCGGCGAGTGCCGAACCGCGGCCTGGTGATCGCCGTCGCCACCGCCCTCCAGGAGTCCGGCCTGCGCAACCTGCGCGGCGGCGATCGTGACTCCATCGGCCTGTTCCAGCAGCGCCCCAGCCAGGGCTGGGGCACCCCCAAGCAGCTTTCCGACCCGGGCTATCAGACCCGAAAGTTCTACGACAAGCTGCTCACCATCAACGGCTGGCAGACGATGCGCCTCACCGACGCCGCCCAGGCCGTCCAGATCTCAGCCTTCCCGAACGCCTACGCCAAGCACACCACCTCGGCCACCCACCTGGTCGAGGCCCTGAGCGCCCCGGCCCCTTGCACGTCCGACGTCTGAGAGTTGCCGCCGACCTCAGGTGCGGCTCTTGTCGTAGCGCTGGACGCCCCGGACCGGGCTGCCGCACGCCTCGCAACGATCGTGGACGGTCAGCCGCCGCTGAAGCCCGAGGGCCAGGAGCAACAATCCGGCCCCGAGCGCCACGACGAGCACGGCCGTCGCGGCCAGCGAGGAGTAGTTCGTGTTCCACTGGCCGTAGAGGTTGCCGGTCAGCGTGCGCGTCAGCTCCTGAATCGTGATCAGGCCGATCGGGGCGAGCAGGATCAGCAGGGCCCAGCCGCCGCGGGCGCGGCCGGTCATCCCGAAGCCCACCGCGACCGCGATCGCCACGGCCAGCAGGATGAGACCGGTCGCCGTCATCGTGTAGATGCCCGACTCGCCGAGGTAGCCGATGGCGTAGTCGAACCCGGGCCGGCTGATCGCGGCCGCCGCCGCTCCGGCCGCGAGGGGCAGCAGCCGCTCGATCAGGGGGAGGCGGCCGGCGCCGAGCGCGAGAACTCCCAGCGCGAACTGGGGCAGCAGGACGTAGACCGGCGGCCGGTACACCTCGGTGACGGTGGACAGCGGCACCACGGCCACCGTCGCCAGCAACGCGACCCCGATCGACACCCGCGACCACTGTGGACGTACCACGAAGATGAAGGCGGCCAGGAGCCACGTCGCCCACACGATCACGCCGAGCGAGGAGAACGGGCCGAACCGGGGGATCTCCCATGTGATGTCGGGCGGCAGCGGAGCCGCCTCGACTACCGCCCAGATCGCCGCGAGGGCCGTGGCCGTCGCCATGGCGAGCAGCCCGGCGAGGCGCAGGCCGGGACGCAGCTCGGTCACGTCGGTGGCCCGCAGATGCTGTCGCGCCCCGGCGGTGGCCAGGTCGGCCACGTCGCGCGGGGATGGTCGTCGCTTGCCGGGCGGCGCGAGCTCGAGGTAGGTGCCGACGATCTCGGCCTCCCTCTCGTGCCGGTAGCCGGCGGGGTAGAAGAGCCGGACCAGGAGCTGATAGCGGCGTTCCAGGGTGCTCATGCCCATCCTTCGTTGAACCGGGGGATCTTGCGCAGGCGTTCGGTGGCCGCCTCGACGTTGCGGCGCATGCGTTCGGTCTCTTCCACGAGGGTCTCGCCGCCCTGCTCCGAGAGCCGGTAATACCGGCGGAGCCTGCTGTCGACCACCTCCTCGTGGTCGACCTCGACCAGGCCGGCGTCGACGAGCCGGTCGAGCGCGCCGTAGAGCGTGCCCGGCCGCAGCGTCACCCGCCCGCCGGACAGCCGGCTCACCTCGGTGATGAGGCCATAGCCATGCAGAGGCTCGCCGGCGAGCGCGGTCAGGATCAGGAAGGTCGGTTCCCGCAGCGGTGTTTCCACGTGGCGTAATATATCGGCTGCGAAGGCATCATGGAACCCCTCAAAGTGGGTATAGCCGTCGCATGAGCGATGACGAAACAGTGGGCGGCGCCAGCACCGACCAGCACGTCGACGACAAGGAGGAGGCCGGTGAGTTCACCACGGACAAGCCGCCCACCGACACGACCCCGGCCGACGGCAGCACCAACGCCGGCATCAACGAGACACGGGCGAACGCCGAGCCGGCCGACTGATTCTCAGCGGGCGACGAGCGGCAGCCGGACCAGCACGGTCGAGCCCGGCCCGTCGTGGTCGACCAGCTCGATGCTGCCGTGATGTTTGCTGACCACCGCCCGGCTCAGCGTCAGGCCCAGTCCGGTGCCCGGGATGGCCTTGTCCCGGGTGCGGGCCGTGCGATAAAGCCCGGTGAACATCTTGTCCCGCTCGTCGTCCGAGACCCCCAGCCCCGCGTCCGAGACGGCCAGTTCGGCCGCGTGCCCGGTCGCGCGCAGGGTCACCCCGATGTGCCCGCCGTCCGGGCTGTACTTCACCGCGTTGCCGAGCAGGTTGTCCACCACCTGTCGCAGGCGTTTGCGGTCGCCCGACAGCAGAAGCTGGTCCGGCACCTCGTCCTCGATCACCAGCGGCGCGCCGTCGATCGCGGCCCGCGCCTTGGCCACCGAGTCGCGGACCACCTCGGCCAGGTCCATCGGCATCAGCTGCACGTCGGCGTGACCGGTGTCGAGCGCGTTCAGCTCCATCAGCTCGTTGATGATGTCGCGCAGCGAGTTCGTGTTCCGCTCGATCACTTCCAGCAGGCGGGGGCCGTCCGCCACCAGCGACTTCTCGTCCGCCTCGCGCAGCAGCTCCGTATAGGCGCTGATCGACGTCAGCGGCGTGCGAAGCTCGTGGCCGACGAGCGCCAGGTACTCGTTCTTCGTACGGATCAATTGTCTTTGAAGGTCCTCGACCAGCCTCTTCTCGACGAACTGGCCGATGTGCGCGGCGATGCCCGACATCAGGGCCAGGAGCTCGTCCTCCGGATCCTCGACCGTGTCGGCGAAGACGGTGAGTACGCCGAGGGTCTCAAATCCCTCCCGCACCGGGATCGCCAGCGCCGTGTGCAGCCGCGACGTCGCCGCCGTCTCCTCCGAGATCAGGCTCTGCGGCTGGCCCACGTCGCGGATCCACAGCGGCTTGCCGACCTGCCACGAGCGCCCGGCCAGCCCGGTGCCGTAGGAGAGGTCGACCGGCGTCTCGATGTCCTCCTGCCAGCCCGGCGCGCTCCATCGGGCCGCCGAGCGCACCACCGCGGCCGCCTTGTCGACCAGCCAGAGCTCGGCGTGCACCCAGTCGAGGGTGCTCACCACCGACTCGAGCACGCGCGGACCGGCCGCCTCGATGCTGGGCGCCTCGGCCAGCGCGGTGATCACCGCCAGCTCGCATGTGCGGAACCGCTCCACCCGGCGCCGCCGGGTCACGTCCTGTACGGCCTGGACCGCGCCGACGGTGCTCCCGTCCGGGCCGACGATCGGGTGGGCGTCGACCAGGTAGTGCCGCGAGCGCCCGTGCTGCCCGTGCAGCACCACCTCGGCGTCGGCCACGTGGTCGCCGCGCAGCGCTCGGAAGAGGCCCAGGTCGGCCCGCCGGATCGGCTTGCCGTCGGCGTCGGTGAGCTGGTCGAGCGTCTCGTCGGACAGCCCGCTGTCGCCCCACAGTTTGCGCATCCGCTCGTTGACGAAAACGATCCGCCCCTGCTCGTCGCAGGCGGTGACCCCGTCGTGGAGGCTGTCCAGGACGGCGTCGAGGAAACGGCGCTGCCGGTCGATCTCGTAACGGTTGAGCTGCTCGGTGATCAGCAGGGTGCTGACCTGCGCGGCCTCGGCCACCGAGGCGATGTCGGCGGACGACCACTGCCGGGGCTCGTCGTCGACCGCGCAGCAGATGCCGAGCACGGCGCCGGACTGATCGCGGATGGGATGCCCCAGATAGGCGCCGCTCGATTCCAGGCTGTTCGCCGGCACGCGATCGTCGGCCCGCACGTCGTCGATCACCAGCGGGGCGTCGCCGCTGACCACGAGGCCGGCCAGCGAGTCCTCGAGAGGCGTGTCGGCCACGTCCTCCCACGGGATCCGGAGCCCGTAACCCCCGTACAGCCGAAGCTTGCCGCCCTGAACGAAATGGATGAGCCCGACCGGTGCGTGCGCGGCCCGTGCCACCAGCGCCGCCAGTTGATCGGCGGCCCCGCTGGTCAGCACGCCGCGATGCAACTCGGCCACCTGCTGCAAGAGGCCCTCGGGTCGCCACGGCAGTCCACCCCCGGCCCCGGCGGTCGGCTCAGGCGCCGTCTCTCCGCCGCTCAGGCCAGGGTCGTCTCGCCGCATCGCCTACCTTCCGGCCCGCCTCCGTTCCCTTCACCCTATAAGGTGTCAATAACCAAAAAGCCGCAAATTCGGTTGTACGGGCTTCGCGCCACCCGGTCAGGCGCGGCGGCGGTAGCGCAGGTCGGCGATCGGCCGGCCCGCCAGGGTTCCCCGCCGCTCGAACTTCGTCTCGGGCCGGTCGCCCCGGCCGGTGTCGAGCCGTTCCAGGCCCGGATCGGCGTCGAGCGTCTCCGCCATCGCCTCGGCGTAGTGCGGCCAGTCGGTCGCGCAATGCAGCACGCCGCTCGGGCGCAGCCGTTCCCGCAGGAGGGCCACGTTGCCGGGGCGTACGAGACGGCGTTTGTGATGCCTTGCCTTGGGCCACGGATCCGGGAAGAAGATGTGTACGGCGGCGAGCGAACCCGGTTCGAGCCGGTGGACGAGTTCCATGGCGTCGCCGCGGGCCACCCGCAGGTTGGTCAGGCCGCGCTCGCCGGCCAGGGCGAGCAGGCTCCCGATGCCCGGCGTGTGCACCTCGATGCCCAGATAGCTCCGGTCCGGGTCGGCCGCCGCCATCGCCGCCGTGGTGTCGCCCATGCCGAAGCCGATCTCCAGCACCACCGGCGCGTCCCGGCCGAAAAGCTCGGGCAGGTCCAGCGGCGTACGGTCGCCGTCCTCGACGGTCAGTCCGATGCGTGGCCACAGTTCGGCGTGGGCGTCGGCGTGCCGCGCGCTCATGCGGCCACGGCGCGGATGAAAGGTCCGGATGGGTGGGTGATCTTCCTGCACCACCCCAGTTTTTCAGGCGCTGACGTCGATCCGGCGGGCGGCCGTCGTCTGGGAGAGGTAGGCCAGAGCCTTGTCCATGTACGGCGCCACCGGATTGGGGCCGCCGGTCCGCTCGTACCGCCGGTTGAGGTCCTTGACGTAAAGGGCCGACGCCTCCTGGCCGGGCGCGAGCCGCCCCGCCGCCCGCTCGGCCGCGATGATCGCCGCGAAGGCGGTCGGGTGCTCCTTGGCCGGATCGAAGCCCAGCCCCACCCGCTGCCCCGTCACCTGGAAGATCAGCTCCCGGTCGTTCCCGGTCAGCGCGTCGAAGTCGCTGCTCGGCGCCGCGGGCTTCTCGGCCCGGGAGGCCCGGTGCGCGGGGGTGACCGGCGGGTGAGGGGTCCGTGCGGTACCCAGGCCGGAGACGCTCATGAAACTCCTCCATCAGAGAGCCGGCCGGTCGCAACCTCGTTGCCACCGGTCGACACCCTCATCGGCACCATCCGCCGACCTGCTTAGCCCCACCGGCCACGGCAGGCGGCCGCCCCGCTGGCCCACCACCCCAGCACCCGGCCGGCCCGGCGACTCCCGCAGAGCCCGGCGTCTTCGTGGGCCGGGCGGCGGCGGGATTGCCGTCGTACCGGGTCGCGCCCCTCGCACCCGTGCGCCCCCGGCCGGGCCGTGGCGGCGGTTCAGCGCAGCGGCTGCACGCTCGGCTGTGAGCCTGAGCGGAACGGCTTGCGTGTCCCGTCGGTCAAGCCGACGACCATCACCCAGGAGCCGCCCGCGTTCTGGCCGGTGGCCACGGCGCGGGCCTTGTCGACGTACGCCATCTCGCGATCGCCGGCGCCGCCGATGGTTCGCTTGGCCCGCGTGGTGGTGTCGTACTCGACGAGGTGCACCGGCTCGTTCTGCGCCTTCGTCTCGCCCTCCTGGTAGGCGGTCCAGGCCAGCTTCCGGCCGTCCTGGCGCCAGCTGGGCACTACCGCGAAGCCCCGGTTCTGCAGCGACCCGCCCCCGTACGCCGCCACGGTCTGCTCCCCGCCGGTGGCCACGGTTCCGACGCTCAGGCAGGCGTCGTAGACCGACTCGCAGTTGCCGCCCCGGAACGCCAACTGCTTGCCGTCCGGCGACCAGGCCACCGCGTCGTCCCCGGCCAGCCGCTCACTGAGCGACCCGGCCCGCGACGTCACCGGCGCCGGCTCGGCCGGCAGATCCTCACCGCGACAGTCCCGCGGGAACAGAACCTCGGGTTGCGCCTTGCCTTTAACCGCAATCCGGTAAACCCCGGGCCCGCCCGAACAGGACAGGGAGGAGAACGCGATCCACTTCCCGTCCGGCGACCAGGAGGGCCCCGCGGCCGGCCGGGTGGTCAGCCGCCGCTGCCCAGTGCCGTCCTCCCGCATGACCCAGAGCAGGCCGCCCTTCAGATAGGCGATCTGCTTCCCGTCCGGCGCCCACCGGGGCCGGGCTTGATCCCCGCCGGTGGTGAGCCGCTTCTCCGAGCCGCCCTTGCTGACGTAGATGTCCCCGCCGCGCACATAGGCGACCAGGCTGGGAAGACTCATCGCGCCCACCGCCGCGCGCGCCGCCACCGGCTGCACGAGCGTGCCCGCGGCCACGCCCGCCACTGCCAGGCCCATTACTCGACCGAATGCCCCCATGACGAACGCCCCCCGACGCGCCTCTGCCGTGCTGTACACCGAGAGCATCGTCGCAACCGTTCTGCACCTAAGACATTCCGCAACCGAAACCCCGAAATTCCGCCGTCCGTGCAAGGCGCCGCCCGGCCGAGGGGCGGCGTCGCGGTCGAAGGAGGGCGACGAAGGCGGCGGCGCGGTCGAAGGAGGGCGACGAAGGCGGCGTCGCGGTCGAAGGAGGGCGACGAAGGCGGCGGCGCGGTCGAAGGAGAGTGACGAAGGCGGCGGCGCGCACTGAGGGCGGCGGCGCGCGCAACGACGGCGGCGGTGTGTGGAAGAGGGGCGCGGCCGCCCCGGTGGACTTGGGCGGTCGGGAACCGGGGCGGCCGCGGGATCGGTGGTGGGTGGAAGGGTCAGGCGGGGGCGCCCCACATGGCGGTGAAGGCGGCGGCCTCTCCCGACAGCCAAGCCTCGATGTCGCCGGGCTTGGCGGAAGGGTCCATGCGGTGGGTGGTGCCGCGGCGCAGGTCTACCAGGACCGGCTCGGCGTTCGGGAGGATCTGGTCCATGTGGCGGGCCATCAAGTGCAGCGTTGCCGTCACGGCCTCGGGGGTGGGCGGGTCCTCGTCGAAGTGGAGGCGTACGGCCTCACGGTGGCCGTCTTCGTAGCGGAGGCCGAAGTGGGGGTTGATCTTCACGGCCAAGGGGCCGACGGTGGCCAGGGCGTCTCGGGTCTGTGCCAGGCCTACCTTCTCCGGGTCGCCCAGTGAGGTCAGGTAGGTCTTCGCGCCGGCGCTGACCGACTCGTACAAGGGCTTCCAGCGCTCCTTGACCAGATCGACCACGCCGGACAGGTAGCTGCCGCCGGTACGGAAGGCGATGTCGGCCTTGAGCGCCTTGACGAGCTGGCCGTGCGGGTTGAAGCCGGAACGGCGTTCGCGCGCGCGGCGCAGGCCGCCGACGAAGGTGGCCTTGGCCGGGCCGGTGCGGGTCACATATCGGGTGAAACCCAACATGGTCGCGTACGGCGGGATGACGGGCACGGGGTGGGTCGAGGGCACGCTCAGGACGGACGAGGTCACGTCGATCTCCTAACTCGAGCACCCGGAAACAGGCTGAAGATCAGCAGGTCAGAGGGCCTCTTTCGTACATACATTCTAATCGACGGGTACGACATTCCCAACCCTGAGGCGCTGTCTCTGCACTCGCCTTCATGGCGACATCCACCGCCGCAGTACGGTCGCCTGATGGCCTTGATCCGTGTTGACTTCGCCTCCGAGGCGCTGGAGCTGAGCACCTCCATGACGGTCGTGCTGCCGGAAGAGGGCGCCCAGCCGCCGCCACTTCTCTACCTGCTGCACGGGCTCACCGACGACGACACCGCCTGGACCCGGTTCACGTCGATCGAGCGGTACGCGACCGCGCGCGGGCTCGCCGTCGTCATGCCGCAGGTCCATCGCAGTTTCTACGCCGACGAGGCGTACGGGATGAAGTTCTGGACCTTCCTCAGCGACGAGCTCCCGCGGCTCGTCCACCGGTTCTTCAAGGTCACCGATCAACCCCGGGAGACGTACGTCGCCGGGTTGTCCATGGGCGGCTACGGCGCCTTCAAGTGGGCGTTACGACAGCCCGAACGGTTCGCGGCCGCCGCCAGTCTCTCCGGGGCGCTCGACGTGGCGTACCTCCAGGAGAACGACCACCGGCCGCACATCCGCGCCCTGATGGACCGGGTCTTCGCCGGCCGCAAGGCCGAAGGGACCGACGACGACCTGCTGCGTCTGGTCCGTGACGCGCGCGGGAAGGAACTGCCGAGGCTGATGCTGCGCTGTGGCGCCGACGACCATCTGGTCAAGCCGAACCAGCACTTCATCGAGGCGTGCGCCGGCGCGGGAGTGACGCTGGACTCAGCGTTCACTCCCGGCGATCACGACTGGGCCTACTGGGACCGGGAGATCCAGACCGTCCTGAATTGGATCTTCAGTCCTGATCGCGGCCCTGCTCGGCCAGGAACCGCTCCAGTTCCGCCCCCAGCTCCTCGGCCGTAGGCAGCGGACGGTCGGTGTCGGCGAGCAGGTTGGTCTCGCGGCCCCGCAGGAAGGCGTCGTACTGCGCCTCGAGCGAGGCCACCAGGCGGGTCGCCTGCTCGTCGTCGGCGATCTGCTTGTCGACGTCGTCGCGGACGGCCCGGGACGCCTCGCGCAGGTCGCCGGTCGGCAGGGCCAGGCCGGTGCCCGACGAGAGCGAGTCGAGCAGCAGCTCGGCCGCGGCCGGATATGTCGTCTGGGACAGGTAGTGCGGCACGTGGGCGGCGTAGCCCATGGCGCTGTGGCCGGCCTCGCCGAGCCGGAACTCGAGCAGCCCGCCGACGCTGCCGGGCACCTGCACCCGTTGCAGCCACGGCTCGCGGTCGCCCAGCAGCGACTTGTCGGTGGCGTGGGCGGTCACACTGCCGGGGCGGGTGTGCGGCACGGCCATCGGGATCGCGTTCAGCCCGACCGTCACCCGGACGCCGAAGCGCTCGGTCAGGGCCACCACGGCGGTGATGAAGCGTTCCCACTGAAGATCGGGCTCGGGGCCGGTGAGCAGGAGGAACTCGGTGCCCAGCTGATCACGTACGAGATGAAGGGCCAGGGTCGGCTCCTCGTAGCTCTCCCAGTGGTCCTCGACGAAGATCATGGGTGGGCGGCGGGAGCGGTAGTCGATGAGCTGGTCGACGTCGAAGGTCGCGATCACCCGGCTCTCGAGGCTGTCGAGCAGAGTTTCCCGGGCCAGCTGGATCGCGCTGCCCGCGTCGACGAACCCGGTGAGCGCCTGGACCAGGACCGGCTCGTCGAGCTCGGGCAGGTCGTCGGCCAGCTCGTACAGCTCGTGTGGGTCGAGCACGTCGAACGCCTCCTGTTGTGGGTCAAAGCGGTAACCCGTGCGAACAAGCCTGCCGCGCGTTTCATTCCGTGCGACCGGCATGTGCCCGTCAACACATGAAAAACGTACCGAATCGGTGATGCGCCCCTGACCTTCGGGCAGAGAAGATCTCGGACAAGGCACAACTGAAGATCAGGTCTCGCGTGCACGTGCATCCGCACGGCACAATGGCACGGGAACGTTCCCTTCCCCCCTCGGAGCGATCTGTGACCGAAGCCCCGCAACGTCCCGTACTCGCCGAAACCGCCGAACCCCCCGGCTCGCTCTGGTCGCGCATGAAGGCCGACCCGCAGTATTCGCCGGAGCACCTCGCCCTCGAAGCCGTACGCCGCCTCGGACCCGAGGCCGCCGAGTGGGTGCGCATGACCCGCGCCGACCACCCCGAGCTGACCCCCGACCAGCTCGCCGACCTGGCGATCAAGAGGTTCACCACCCTCGCCCGCATCTCCGGGGCCGTCTCAGGCGCCACCGGCCTGCCCGGCGCGGTCCTCGACGTCGGCGTCCTCGCCTGGAACCAGGCTCGCATGGTGCTGCATGTCGCCGCCGCCTACGACCACGATCCGACAGCCCCCGAGCGCGCCACCGACCTGCTGGTTCTCCAGCGTGTGCACAAGGTCGCGCAGACCGCCCGGGTCGCCCTCGGCGTCGCGGCCGGCCGTGAGCGGGCGGTGCGCCTGCTCGGTGGTGCGACCGGCCGTCCGCTCAGCGGCGCCATGGTCCGGCTGGGCGTCAAGCTCGCGGGCATGGCCGGCGTACAGAGCGCCAAGAAGATCTTCGCCAAGATGATCCCGGGCGCGGCCATGGTGCTGGGCACGTGGGCCAACTCGGCGGCGACAAAGAATTTGGCCGTACGCACCCGCGAGCTCTACAGGCGCCGCTAAGCAGCGGCCGCCACCGGCCGAACGGAACCCCTGAACGGGGAACCGACCGGACGGAGGGCTGCGAGTGCGTCGTCGTTGGCTGGGCACGATGGGACTGGGCACGTTCGCGCTGCTGCCGCTGCTGGCCGCGTGCGGCGGCGGCGACAGCGCCAAGGACGCCGAGAAGGCGGCCGACGGCCAGTCCTGGGTCGTCGTGGCCGAGGGCAGCGCGACCCCGTCCCCGGTCGTGACCGGCGCGAAGTCGACCGCGACCCCGTTCCCCACGGGCTTCCTGCCGCTGCCGAGCACCACGCCGGCGCCCACCCCCACCGGCTCGTACTCGTGCCCGCCGAACAAGCAGAACCCGGTCAACGGCGCCACCGCCGTCACGGGAGCCACCTCGGCCACCGTCACCTGGTTCAACCCGGGCGGCGACAACCTGGTCGACTACCGGGTCACCGCGATCAGCCACGACGCCATGCTGGGCGAGCAGCGCGACGTCGGCTGGACGGTCGTCACGCCGGGCCCCGCCTGCGAGATGATGAGCGCCACGGTCACCGGGCTCGACCGCTCGACCCGCTACGAGTTCTCGGTCGACGCCGTCACCACGCGCCTCGGCAGCGACGGCACGATCGCCAAGACCGTCGCCCGCTCCCAGGTGGTCAGCACAACCTCGTGACCGGGGCGTAGCCCCGCGTGAGAGCCCGCCCGATGTCCAGGACCAGGCCGTCGGTGACCTGATCGATGGAGTACGGGGTGAGAACCGGCTCCCGCCGCAACGAGCTCACCGCGGCGACCGCCCGCGCGGCTCCGGTGGGCACATGCCGCACGGGCACCCCGAGCACGGCCTCGACGGCCGCGTCCCGCCGGTAGACGACGTCGTCGGCGATGTTGTAGGCCCCGGCCTCCCAGCGGACGGCGGTCAGGCAGGCGGCGGCGAGGTTGCCGACGGCGGTCAGGCTCAGCGGAACATCGGGCCCCGGCAGCCAGGCGCGGCCGCCGCGCACGGTCCGCCGCAGCCGCGGCAGCAGATGAGGGTCGCCGTCCCCGTAGACGGCGCGGGGCCGCAGCACGACCTTCCCGGCGTCGAGGGCGAGGCGTTCACCGGCGGCCTTGGTACGCCCGTACGCGGTCCGCTGCCGGTCGGTGGGCCGATCCTCGGTGACCGGGCCGTCGTAGGGGCCGGGCCGATAGACGCTGGCGCTGCTGACCCACACCACGGGCCGGTCGCCGGCGGCGGCCAGCAGCCGCCTGGTTCCTTCGACGTTCACGCCGTGGAAGTCGCCGCGCCGCGAGTCCCCGACGGCGGCCGCCAGATGAACCACCACATCGGCGCCGGAGAAGTCGGGCACGTCCCGCGTGGCGTCCCAGTCGTGGTGGCGCCCGACGGGGCCGGGCCGCCGCCCGTGACAGCTCACCGCGTGCCCTTCCGCCGCCGCGAGCCGGGCCACCGCCGACCCGCAGAAGCCACTGGCGCCTGTCACCGCGACCCTCATGGCGCGTCACCCGCGCCGGTCTCATCGCTCGCATGCGCCGCGGGCATGGTTGGCCGCTCGTGCGGGCGTTGCCGGAGGAGCGGGTCGGGCACGGCTGGGTGCTCGCGCGGGCGTTGTCGCGGAATCGAGCGTGCGGCGGCGGAAGAGCCGCGCACCGGTTGCGGGCTGGTGGCCCGGATGGTGAGGGAACGCCAGCCCGGCAGGGCGGAACGGCGGTCGGCCCGGGCCCGCACGACGGCGGGCCGGTAGGGGGCCAGGGCGGCCAGGACGTCCTCCATCTGGGTGCGGGCGAGACGAGCGCCCGGGCAGGCGTGCGGACCGGCGCCGAAGACGAGTTGTGCCGTCTGCGCCGGGGCGGGGTGAGCGGGACAGGGGTCGGTGCGATGCGCGCCGGCCGCGTGCCGGGCGATCAGCAGCATGCGGTCACCCGGCCGGACCGGGCACCCGCCGACCTCGGCCCCGGCCGCGGCCACCCGCGGCAGCAGGGGAGTGGGCGCGGTGACCCGCAACAGTTCGCCGGCCAGGGCCGGGGACGAGGCGTGTTCCCACAGGCCGGCGTCGCAGGCCCAGGCCACCGCCCGGGGAATGGCGGCCACGGTGGTGTTGATCGCGGCCACGGCCAGCATCGCCGCGAGCGCCGCGTCGCGATCGGGTGTCGCGAGCAGATCGAGCAGCTGGGCGGCGGCCGCTTCGGCCGATCGTCCGGCTCCCCGGCGCGCCATGCCGGGCAGGTGGGCTCGGGCCGCCGCGGCGGCGGCCCGCTGCGCGGCCGACGCCAGCGTCATCGGGTCTACGTCGATCTTCAGGAGGGCGGCCGCGGTCGCCCCGGCGATCTCCGCCGAGAGAGGTACCAGGTCGAGGTGTTCTCCGGCGGCCAGGGCGGGGAGGCGGTCGGCCAGCAAGGCGGTCCAGATCGGGCGGAGCCGGGCCACCCCGGCCGCGCCCAGCCGGTCGGCGGTGTCGCGGCGCGCGTCGCGGTGCTCCTCGCCGTGCTCGTCGAAGAGGGCGCCGCGGCCCGCCAGCGACCCCGCGGCCCCGCCGGTCGTGCCGTCGGCGGTGCGGTCCAGGGGGACTTTGGTCAGAGCCTTCCGGTACGCCTCGCGGTCGTGCACCAGCACAGTGCCCCCGATCCGCAGCGCCGGCCGGCGGCGGGTGGCGGCCAGCAGCGCGAAGAGGACCGGATGGCTGCTCAGATAGACCCGCCGATCACGGCGGCGAGCATTAGTCATCGTCGGGCCGCCAGCGCCGCCGCGGCCCGGCGGTCGGGTTTCCGGGAGCGCCCGGCCAGGGGGATCGGGGCGAAGACCAGCCGGTCGGGGCGGGCCGAGCCCATCCGGGCCAGCGGATCACGGAGGGACGCCCGCACCACCCGCTCGTCGGCCCCGGCCGAGGTCTGCACCACGGCCACCACCTGTTCGTCGCCGTCACCGGCCGGAACCCCGACCAGCAGGGCCAGCTCCACGCCCGGAACGTGCAGCGACGGCTCGTACAGGCCCGGATAGATGTTCTCGGCCCCGCGCAGGATCATGTCCTTCGCGCGGCCGCCCAGCACCACCGAGCGATCCTCCAGGACCCGGCCGATGTCGCCGGTCGCCACCCACGCGAAGGGCTCCTCGCCCAGATAGCGCCCGGCCGCCGTCGGTCCCGCGAGGAGAAGCTGACCGTCGTCGCCGACCCGGGCGGTCACGCCCGGCAGCAGCGTGCCGACCAGATCGCCGTCGCCGGTGAAGGCGGCCTTCTCCGATTCCTCCACGGCGGCCGCCGGGAAGACCTCGGTCAGCGCGTAGACGCCCCACGCCTCGGCCGCCCCCGAGCGGCGCACCGCCGACAGCAGCGAGGCGCTCACAGGCGCCGACCCGCTGTAGACGCGGCCGGTGAACCGGGCGCCGTCGGCCAGGGCGGCCCGGATCTGCGGTGGGGTCAGATAGGTGGCCTGTGGGTTCAGCTCCCGGATCTGGCGGGGCAGGGAACGCCGCGACGGGAAGGCCACCGGCGCTCCGGCCGCCAGCGACGGCACCAGCACGAAGAACGTGCCGCCCAGCACCGGGGCGCCGGGCACGGGGCGTACCAGGTCGCGGACGGCCGTCATCCCGGCCGAGAGGGAGCGGCGGGTGTGCACCACGGCTCTGGGCCGGCTCGTCGTGCCCGAGGTGAAGACGATGACGGCGTCACCGTCACCCTCGTACCGCCGGGGGAGACGGCCCGGAAGGGGGCGCAGTGCCGGCGGCGAACCGGGAAGCCGGCGGCCGATGGTTCGCACCGGCGCAATCGCGCCGAGCTCGGGAAGGGCGAGGTGGGCGCGCCGGGCGAGGCGGGCGGCCCATCCGGCCACGGCCTGGGCGGCGGCGTCGGCCAGCACGAGCTTGGGCGCGGCGAGGGCCAGGCGGGCCCGCAGGACGTCCGGTCCGGCGGTTGGGTCCAGCACGGCGACGCGAAGACCCAAGTGGTACGCGGCCAGCAGTGTCGCCAAGGAGCGCGGCCCCGGACGTACGGCCAGGGCGATGGTGTCGCCGGGGTCGAGATCGGCCAGCGCGACGGCATAGCCGCGCACGAGCCCGGCCAGCTCGCCGCGGGTGGCGCCGGGCAGGGCGGGGCGGTCGTCACCCTCGTGCAGGGAATCGAGGAGTTCGGTGAGCATCAGCGGGGGTCCGCCGTCCGGAGGCCGCTTCCCCGGTCCAGATACCACTTGGCGGTGCCCATGACGCCGTACGCCCGGATCCGCCTGGTCGAATTGGCGACCACCATCTCGCGGCTGTGGGTGATGGCGTGGGTGGTGCGCCGGACCCGGTTGAGGAAGGTGCGGTCGGTGGGGGAGGGGCGCCGGGGCATGCCGCCGCAGGCCTCGTAGAGCTCGGCGGTGATGGCCATGTTGTTGCCGGCGTGCATGCGGTACGGGGCCTTGAACTCCGGTTTGCGGTGGGCCGGCCGGACGCGGCCGAAGAAGGCGGCCAGGACGACCAGCAGGCGGAAGAAGGCGCGGCCGAGGGGGCCGTGCTCGTCGGAACGGGCCGTGATCTTGCCGCAGGCCATGCCGTTGCTCGTGGTCAGCGCTTTCCGGGCGGCGGCGACCCAGCCGGGGGCGGGGATACAGTCGGCGTCCGTACGAGCCAGGAACGCGGCCCCTTCGGCGATGGCGTGCCGGAAACCGGTGTCGACCGCGCAACCGACGCCCTTGTCGGTCTCGACCAGCAGCCGTACCGGGAAAGGCGCTTTGAAGCCCTTGACCACCGCTGCCGTGCCGTCGGTGGAGTTGTTGTCGACGACCAGCAGAGTGAAGTGGGTGTCGGTCTGTGCCGCCAAAGCATCCAGAGTCGCTCTGATCCGGCTTTCTTCGTTGTACGCGGGCACGACCACCCAGAGCGGCCCGCTCATGAGACCTCCCACACCATGGTCATGAGGCTCACGCCGCCGCCGAGCCCGACGAACAACACGCGATCGCCCGGGTTCAAGTCCGGATATATCCGGGCCAGCTGTACGCCCAGCGAGGCCGAGGCCATATTGCCGAGCTCATCGACGGTGACGACGAGCTTGTCCTCGGGGACGCCGGTGACTTCCACGAAGCGCGACAGATACGGCAGGGTCACCTGATGCACCAGGACGCGCGCATAATCCGCCCATGAGTGGTTGAAACGCTTCATCACGCGGGAGATGAGACCGGGGCCGATCTCCTCGAAGACGGCCCGGAGGCGGCGGCCGTCGCCACTGAAATACGTGTGCTCGTCGCCCCGGGGATGCCGGGAGCCGCCGCCGAAGATGCCGCCGACGGTCCAGTGCTCGGAATGGGTCTCGGCGTCCACGTCCACGATGCCGCCGGTGGCCACCGGCTCGACCAGCACGGCCGCCCCGGCGTCGCCGAAGGTGTAGCCGGCCAGCGCCGTCCGGGCCTGGGACAGGCTCGTCAGCGCCGGGCGCATGGCCCGGGTCGGCGTCTCGCCGGTGACGACCAGCGCGGTGCGGGCCCGCCCGGCCAAAATCATCGAGCGGGCCAGGTCGATGCCGTTGAGGAAGCTGTTGCAGGCGTTCGTGACGTCGAGCGCGTGGGCCCGGCTGCCCAGCGCGGCCTGCACCACATGCGCGGTCGCCGGCTCGGCCATGTCGCGGGTGGCGCTGGCGAACAGCAGCAGGTCGATGTCGAGCGGATCGCGGCCGGTCTCGGCCAGCACCTTGGTCGCGGCGTCGAGAGCCAGATCCGACGCGTACTCGTCGTCGGCCGCCACCCGGCGCCGGGTGATCCCGGTCGCCTGTTCGAACATCCGCGGCGGCAGCTTCGGTGCGACCCGCCGCTGCAGCTCGGCCGTGGTGACCTCGCGGGCCGGCAGGGCGTACGCGATCCCGGTTATTCCCACATTCATGGGCGACAGCCTGCCGTACGAGCGTGATCGGGTCGTGAGCACGAGTACTTATAAGCTTCGGCCCATGGAGAGCATCGTCGACGTGGTCGTGTTGGTGGCGATCTCGGTGGTCGGCGCCGCTCTGGCCCGCCGCCTGGGGTTCGTCGCGCCCCTCGTGCTGTTGGTGGCCGGCCTCGCGCTGTCGTACGTCCCCGGTTTCCCCGAGGCCCATCTCGAGCCCGAACTGGTGCTGATCGGCATCCTGCCGCCGCTGCTCTACGTGGCCGCGCTGGAGACCTCGGTGCCCGCGTTCCGCCGGGCCCTGCGCCCCATCCTGCTGCTCGCGGTCGGACTGGTGCTGGTCACCGCGTTCGCCGTCGGCACCGTCGTTCACCTGCTGATTCCCGAGATTCCGTACGCCGCCTGCGTCGCTCTCGGCGCGGTTGTGGCCCCGCCCGACGCCGTGTCGGCCACGGCCATCGCGCGCCGGGTCGGCCTGCCGCGCCGGGTGGTGACGATCCTCGAGGGCGAGAGCCTGCTCAACGACGCCACCGCCCTGGTGATGGTCCGCATCTCGGTCGGCGCGCTGGCCGGGGCGGCGGTCGGCTTCTGGCCGATCGCGGGCGAGGTGGCGCTCAAGGCCGGCGGCGGCCTGCTGATCGGCTTCGTGGCGGCGTTCCTGGCGGCCAAGCTGCACCGCAAGATCGAGGACTCGCTGCTCGACGACGCCGTGTCCTTGCTCACGCCGTTCGTCGTGGTGATCATCGCTGAGGAGGTGCACAGCTCCAGCGTCGTGGCCGTGGTGATCGCCGGCCTCTATCTCGGCCACCGCCGCCCGTATCTGCTGTCGGCCACCTCGCGCCTGCAGATGGACGCCATCTGGCGGATGATCAACTTCCTGCTCGAGGGCGTGGTCTTCCTCATGGTCGGCCTCCAGCTGCGCAGCATCGGCGAGAGCATCGAGACGCCGGTCGGCACGACCATCCAGGTGACCGCCGCCGTCGTGCTGGTGGTGATCCTGATGAGGTTCGTGTGGATGTACCCGGCGACCTATCTGGCCCGGCTCCTGCCGAAGGTCCGCAACCGCGAGGAACGGCCGCCGGCCGCGGTGCCGACCGTCATCTCGTGGGCCGGCATGCGCGGCGTGGTGACGCTGGCCGCGGCGCAGACCCTGCCGCTGCCCGGCGAGAACGGGGTGCCCGACTATCCCCGTGACCTGTTCATCTTCGTCGCCTTCGTGGTGATCGTGGTCACGCTGCTGCTGCAGGGAACGACGCTGCCGTGGCTGGCCCGGGTGCTGAAGGTCCGCGAGGACACCAGCACCGAGGACGCGCTGGCCGAGGCCGGAGTGCAGCATCAGGCGAGCCGGGCCGCGCTCGAAGCGCTGGAGGAACACGCCGACGGCGCGCCCGCCTCGGTCGTCGACCGGCTGCGCGCCCTGGTCGACAGCCGGTCCAACAACGCGTGGGAGCGGCTGGGCAATCAGCAGCAGGAGACGCCGTCGGCGGCGTACGGTCGGCTGCGGCGCGAGATGATCAGCGCGGAGCGGCGCGTGTTCAAGGTGGCCCGCAACGAGGGCCGCATCCCCGAGGAGGTGCTGACCCGCGCCCAGCGCGATCTCGACCTGGAAGAGTCCCAGCTGACACGGAGTGAAGATTGACCTGCCTGCACCTCAAGGAGTCCGGCGACCCGGCGCCCCAGTCGGCGTACGAGGATGGCTGCCCCGAGTGCGTGGCCGCCGGCCATCACGACTGGGTCCACCTGCGTAAATGCCTCAACTGCGGCAAGGTGGCCTGCTGCGACTCGTCGCCGCGACGGCACATGTCCGCCCACCATCAGGAGGCCGGCCATCCGGTGATGCGCTCGTTCGAGCCGGGTGAGAATTGGAAGTGGTGCTTCGACGACGAGCTTCTAGGCTCGTAACGTGCGCATCCTCTTCGTCGGCGCCGGCGCGACCGGCGGCTACTTCGGCGGCCGTCTCGCGGCGGCCGGCCGGGACGTCACGTTCCTGGTCCGGCCGCCGCGCGCGGCGGCCCTCAGCTCCCGCGGCCTGAAGATCATCGGACCGGACGACACGACGACCGTACGGCCGCGGACCGTGACCGCCGGGCAGATCGACGGCCCGTACGACATCGTGGTCATCGCCGTGAAGAGCTACGGCCTCGAGCAGGCGATGGTCGACCTGGCGCCCGCGGTCGGCCCCGGCACGGTCGTCATCCCGCTGCTGAACGGCATGCGGCACGTCGACGAGCTGGTGGGCGCCTTCGGCCCGTCCCGCGCCTGGGGCGGCGTCTGCATGATCCACGCCGGCCTGAACGCCGACGGCGACGTGGTCCAGATGACCGGCCTGCACAGGCTGAGCTTCGGCTCGCTCGACGGCAGCGAGCGCCCCGACGTCGAGGAGGCGCTGAGCGGCGCCGAGTTCGACGCCTTCGCCTCAGCCACGATCGTCCAGGACATGTGGGAGAAGTGGGTCTTCCTGGCCAGCCTGGGCGCCGCCACCACGTTGATGCGAGCCACGGTCGGCGACATCAACCGGGCCCCCGGCGGCAACGCCTTCGGCGCCCGCATAGCCGCCGAGGCCATGGCCATCGCCACCGCCGCCGGCCACACGCCGCGCCCGGCCGCCGTCTCGGTGCTCCAGAACGGCCTGGGCACCGACCAGCCGATGACCTCGTCGATGTACCGCGACATGATGGCCGGCCTCCCGGTCGAGGCCGACGCCATCCTGGGCGACTTCGTAGCCGAGGCCGACAAACACGGCGTCCCGGTCCCGGCCCTGTCGGCCGCCTACACCAACCTCGCCATCTACTCATCCCAGCGTGAGGCCTGAACGATCAAGGGCGAGGCTCGTGGAACCCTCCGTGGCGGCGCAGCCTGCGGAGTTCCAGGATCAGCTGTAAGAGCAGGATGGCGCTCCCGCTTACCAGAAGCCCGAGCAGAGCGAGATCGCCGCCGTCGGTGAAAAGCTTCGTCGCGTTGAAGAAGAAGGCTAGCCCGGCGATGCAGAGCGTCAGGCTGAGGAACAATTCGATCCGCTGATACGAAGTCTTTTTGAACGGCTCGCCCGAGAGAGGCTCGGCGCTTACCCTGGAAAGGTACTCGGCGGCGTTCAAATCGCCGTCCAGGAAGCGCTCCTCGTCGCGTGAGACCAGTGGTTGCGTCTCGAACGAGACATCGCTGCGGTTGTCTCGTTGACGCCGAATGCCGGTGCCTGATCCCAGGAATCCGGACCGGTTCCGCTGGGGCGGCGGTGACGCGAGTTTCATCTCACACTCCTCAACGTTTTCCCGAGAGACCTTCAAGGCATGGTGGGCTGCTGTGGAACGCTGGGCTTCGCGGTACGGCTCTTGTTGCTGATCTGCAGCAACGTGAATGCCGTCGCGAGCAGCCCGGCCATGAGCTGCACGTAGCTCACATCTGCGTCCGACAGGCTGTCCGCAGCGTCCGAGTCGACGGCAAGGAATCCAAAACTTCCGGATCGGTTGCGAACCGGAACCATGATGAACGACTTGTACGTACGCCCCTGATAGTCCGAGAAGTGCTCGGGCGGTGCCCTGTCGATGTCTCTGATCAGGATGTAATCCTCGCCGTGCGCGGCTTCCACGACAACCTTGTCGGCCCGACTTCTGTTGATCACGAAATCAGCGCGTGGGGTTCGTCCTGGTCGGCCCGACCAATGCTGCTTCTCCAGCTTGTCCGGATCGGTGAACCTGTAGAACGTGGCTCGGGCCTCGCACTCCACCTCCGAGAGCTTTCCGCATTGCTCGGCCGCGATCTCGGTGACCTTCTCCACCAGGGTTTCGACGCGGGTCTCGCGCTCGGTGTTGTTCGACGCCTCGACGACACGGTTCAATTGCAGTACCAGCGGCTGCCCGGCTTTGCCCAGCTTCTTTACGAGGAGCCTCTTCTGGGAACGTGCACCCTTGACCTTTCGGTTCGTCCGATACTCCCGATACACGTTCAAGATCGACAGCATCGCCGCTGACGATATCGCGG
Source organism: Actinoplanes sp. NPDC000266 (assembly GCF_042899005.1). Classification (NCBI taxonomy): domain Bacteria; kingdom Bacillati; phylum Actinomycetota; class Actinomycetes; order Micromonosporales; family Micromonosporaceae; genus Actinoplanes; species Actinoplanes sp. NPDC000266. The sequence continues at coordinate 352,881 of NZ_JBIAZI010000004.1, read as the reverse complement.
CTATGATGAAGTTCCTTCTTGTCTCTCCGCTCTTCATGCCGGCGAACCCGGCGAACCCGGCGGTGATGGCAGGCAGGAAAATCAATAGAGCCCAGCGCACGGTCTTGAGGATGGTCTGGACGATCCGCTTCAGCGGATCGTCCTTCTCGGCTGACGACACCGGGTCTCCCTTTGCGGCTGCGGCGTCCGCCTGTGCGTCACAAAGGCGGTATGGAGCGCTGGTGGCGTCATTGTGGCGCAGAGAATCCATGATCGGTAATGCGGAACGCCCGATCTGTCGCACTTGCCGCGCAACTTGATCGATCGAGTGACGTACCTCGAATGGGTGACAGTAGACCCGGTTCGGCGCGGTAAACGGTAGTGCCGCCATATGACCGGAAACCATTGTCAATTATCTGACGTCGCGCTTTCCGTGCCGCTGGGTTATGGGCGGCGGGTCTATTGATCGGTGAGGCTGGAAGGGACCAACTGGGCCAGCACGCTCTCGGCCTCGCGGGTGACGCGGCCGGCGTCGTGGTGGCGGGCTCGGTCGTACGTGTCGAGGGTGGCGGCGGCGATGGTGGGCCAGGCGAAGTCCTCGCGGACCTTCAGGCGGCCCTGGCGGGCCAGGCGGCGGGCGAAGTCGCGGTCGGCCAGGACCGCGTCGACCGCGCCGGCCAGTGCCTCGGGGGAGCCGGGGGTGAACTTCACGCCGGTGACGCCGTCGTCGACGATCTCGGCCAGGCCGCCCGTGTCGGCGACCGCGATCGGGGTGCCGGCGGCGGCCGCCTCCAGGGCGACCATGCCGAACGGCTCGTAGATGCTCGGCACCACGTAGCAGTCCGAGGCGCCCATCAGGGCCGTCAGGTGGTGGCCGGTCAGGAAGCCGGCGAACGTCACGCCCTCGGTGGCCATGGCCTCGAGGTCGGCGCGGTACGGGCCGTCACCGGCGATCACCACGCGCAGGCCCGGGTGCCTTCTCCGCAGGATCGGGACCGCCGCCAGCAGGTGCTGCACGCCCTTCTCGTAGACCAGGCGGCCGGCGAAGCTGATCAGCGGGCCGCCGGAGTCGGCGAACCGGCGGCGGGCCGCGGCCACCGCGCGGGGGCGGGCGAACCAGCGCAGCTCGTCGACGCCGTTGTAGACGACGTCGACGCGGGCGGCCGGCACGTCGAAGAGCCGCTGGACCTCGTCGCGCATGTAGTCGGAGCAGACGATCGTGCGGACCGCCTCGTGGGCCAGCCAGCGCTCGATGTCGTCGATCGTGCGGTTGTGCGCGTGCGGCAGCCAGCCCTGGTGGCGGCCCGACTCGGTGGCGTGGATGGTCGCCACCAGCGGGATGTCCAGGTGGTCGCGGACGGTCACGGCGGCGTGGGCCACGAGCCAGTCGTGGGCGTGCACCACGTCGTAGGAGCCGGTGCGGGCCGCGCGCAGGGCGGCCCGGGTCAGCGTGTGGTTGAACGCCATGGCCCAGGCCAGCAGGTCGCCGTCGCGGACCTCGAAGCGGGGCGCGTCGTCGGGGGCCCGGATGATCCGGACGCCTTCCGCGTACTCCTCGCGCAGCGTGCCCGGCGTGTGCCGGGTGACCACCGTGACCTCGTGGCCGGCGGCGGCGAGGGTGGTGGCGAGCGCGTGCACGTGCCGGCCCAGGCCACCCACCAGCAGCGGCGGGTACTCCCAGGAGAGCATCAGAATGCTGGTCACGGCTCGTACCTCTGTTCTGTTCTCAACAGCTCGGCGACGGAGCGGGCGGCGAACGGGCTGCCCGTGGCCCGGTGCGGAGGGTCGCCGTCGGCGGTCTCGCTGACCGATCCGACCCCCCATTCGGACAGGTGGGCCTTCAAGCCGGTGAGCAGGCCGTCGGCGGCGCACGCGTCGGCGTACGGTCCGATCAGCCACGGCCAGACCGTGCCTTGGTGATAGGCGATGTCGCGTTCCTCGCGGCCGCCGCGGTGCACGCCCTGATAGCCGTACTCGCTCGGCGCGAGGGTCCGCAGCCCGAGCGGTGTCAGCAGCGCCTCCCCGATACCGGGGAACGACTGGCCGCGCATCGGGCCGTGCGGCAGCGACCAGGCCAGGATCTGGTTGGGGCGCAGCGTCGGATCGTCGTGGTGGCTGCCCGCGCCGAGCGGATAGGTCGCCGCCGGTCCCTCGATCACGTCGTAGAGCCAGCCCTCCGGCGCCCGGAAGCGGCCCAGGAACGCGTCCCGGGCCCGGGCGTGCCGGGCGCGCAGCGGGGAGTCGTCGAGCCCGGCCTCGACGTGCAGGTCGGCCATCGCGGCCAGGGCGTTCACCCAGAGCGCGTTGATCTCGACGGGCTTGCCGACACGGCTGTTGTCGGCGGGACCCGGTCCCATCCGCACCAGGCCGTCGGCCGGGTCGAGGTCGAAGCGCCGTTCGAGCAGGCGCCCGAGCGGTTCGATCAGTTCGGCCGCCAGGTCGCTGTCGCCGGTGCGGCGCACATGCCGGTCGACCGCGTGCACCAGCCACAGCGGCGCGTCCGGCGAGTCCTTCGGCGCCCACGATCCGCCGGTTTCGGTCCAGGTCGAGGGCGCTTTTCCCGTACGGGCGACGAGCAGCTCCCGGCCCTCGCCGGCCCGGCCCGTGTCCAGGAACAGTCCCTCGTACGCGGTCATCGTGTCGCCGAGGTAGCTGCCGAACCATGGATAGCCGGCCACCACGTCCGGCCCGTCGGGGGTGCGCACGACGAACGCGTCGGCGGCCAGCACGAGCGTCTCGTCGGCCTTGGCCGCGGCGACCAGGTCCCGGGCCCGTGTCCGCGCTTCCAGGATCACCGCCGTGGCCGGTGGGGGCCGCTGCCCGAGGTCGCCGGCCCAGGCCGAGATCTCCATGCTCGCGCCGGGGTTCACCCGGTCGAAGTACGTGCCCGCGTGCCAGAGGTCCTCCACGGCCGGCAGGCCGCGCGTCTCCTCCTCGCGGGCGTAGGCGCCCAGATGCCATTCGCCGGCGGGCTGCCAGCCGGGACCGGCGATCCGGTACGCCTGCTCGACGATCACCCCGTCGGCCACCTGCTCGGCCCGCAGCGCAGGCCCGGAGGCGTGCCGCTCGTCGTGCGCGTCGCGCCACGTGCACATGGCGGCGACGGCCAGGCCGACCGGCCCGGGCGCCGAGACCACGCGGTGGGTCACCCCCACCGACGGGTGCCCGTGCCGCATGGCCAGCTCCCGCTCGATCACCACGTCGCCGATACGCCAGCGCCACCGCGGAACCCCGTTCACCAGCGCGAACGTCTCCAAGTAGCGGTGCCCCTCGGGCGCGACGGCGCCGGAGGCCCACTCGTGGGTGTAGAGCGGCACCTTCGTGCCCGAGGGCAGCGTCACCGTCAGGTCGAGGGCGGCCAGCGCGGTGTGCCGGACCGCGGTGGCGGGGTCGGCCACGGTGAGCAACGAGTGGTAGCGCCGGGTGCGCAGGCCCGGAACGGTGCCGGTGGCGAACCCACCTGTGCCGTCCGTGACAAGCCATTCCCGGGTGGTGGAGCCGCAGGCGTGCGGTCCGAAAATGATCGGCACGCCGCATCTATGCTCAGTTTCGGCGGCGGCAAACCATGTCGTGCTTACCTGTTCGGCGGGTAACCGAGCGGTCGCGCAGACGGCGCGGCGGCCATCGGCGACAATGACGCTGACGTGACCTCAGATGATTACGCCGCCCGATCGCGGGGCAAACAGGCCCCGCCGCCGGTACGGATCAGCTGTGGTCGCAGCGCACCGACGGTCGAGGGGTGGGAGCAAGAAATGCAAGTTTGGCCTGGTCACCGGTACCCGCTGGGCGCCACGTACGACGGGACGGGCACGAACTTCGCGATCTTCGCCGAGGGGGCCGAGGCGGTCGAGCTGTGCCTGTTCGACCCGTCGGGCAACGAGCGGAAGGTCCAGCTGCACGAGCAGGACGCGTTCGTCTGGCACGCCTATCTGCCCGGCGTCGAGCCGGGGCAGCGGTACGGCTATCGGATGTACGGTCCGTACGACCCGTCCCGTGGTCTGCGGTACAACCCGCACAAGCTGCTGCTCGACCCGTACGCGCGGGCCGTGGACGCGGACATCGAGTGGCATCCGTCGCTCTACGCGTACGACTTCGAGAACCCCGACCAGATGTCGGATCTGGACAGCGCCCCGTACATGTCCAAGGGCGTCGTCGTGAACCCGTACTTCGACTGGGGCAACGACCGCCGGCCGGACATCCCGTACCACCACTCGGTGATCTACGAGACCCACGTGAAGGGCCTGACCGAGCGGCACCCCGAGGTCCCCAAGGACATGCGCGGCAGCTACTCCGCGATCGGGCACCCGGCGATCATCGAGCACCTCAAGAGCCTCGGCGTGACCGCGGTCGAGCTCATGCCCGTGCACACCTTCGTGCACGACAACCGGCTGCACGACCTCGGGCTGCGCAACTACTGGGGCTACAACACGCTCGGGTTCTTCGCGCCGTACCACGGCTATTCGTCGACCGGGACCCTCGGGCAGCAGACCCAGGAGTTCCGCGGCATGGTCAAGGCCCTGCACAAGGCGGGCATGGAGGTCATCCTCGACGTCGTCTACAACCACACGGCCGAGGGCAACCACCTGGGGCCGACGCTGTCGCTCAAGGGCATCGACAACCGGACCTACTACCGGCTCGTGGACGACCAGCCGCAGTTCTACATGGACTACACCGGCACCGGCAACAGCCTGAACGTGCGCAGCCCGCAGAGCCTCCAGCTGATCATGGACTCGCTGCGCTACTGGGTGACCGAGATGCACGTCGACGGCTTCCGCTTCGACCTCGCGTCGACCCTGGCCCGGGAGTTCTACGACGTCGACCGGCTCTCCACCTTCTTCGAGGTCGTGCAGCAGGACCCGGTGGTCGGGCAGGTGAAGCTGATCGCCGAGCCGTGGGACGTCGGTCCCGGCGGCTATCAGGTCGGCAACTTCCCGCCGAACTGGACCGAGTGGAACGGCAAATACCGCGACACGGTCCGCGACTTCTGGCGCGGCGAGCCGGCCACCCTGGCCGAGTTCGCGTCGCGCATCACCGGCTCGGCCGACCTCTATCAGGACGACGGCCGCAAGCCCTTCCACTCGATCAACTTCGTGACCGCGCACGACGGGTTCACGCTCAACGACCTGGTCGCCTACAACGACAAGCACAACGAGGCCAACGGCGAGGAGAACCGGGACGGCGAGAGCCACAACCGGTCGTGGAACTGTGGTGTCGAGGGCCCGACCGAGGACAAGCAGGTGCTGGCGCTGCGGGCCAAGCAGCGGCGCAACTTCCTGGCCACGCTGATGCTCAGCCAGGGCGTGCCGATGATCTCGCACGGCGACGAGCTCGGCCGCACCCAGCAGGGCAACAACAACGCGTACTGCCAGGACAACGAGCTCTCCTGGATCGACTGGGGCAACGCCGACGAGACGCTGCTCGAGTTCACCCGCAAGCTGACCGCGTTCCGCCACCGCCACCAGGTGTTCCAGCGCCGCCGCTTCTTCACCGGCCTGCCGGTGACCGCGCGCGGCGGCGGCGACCCGCTGCCCGACCTCGAGTGGTTCACCCCGGACGGCCGGCAGATGGCCGGCGACGACTGGGGCAACGACTTCGGCCGGGCGGTCGCGCTGTTCGTCAACGGCGAGGGCATCCGCGAGCGCGGCCAGTACGGGCAGCGGCACGTGGACAGCTCGTTCCTGCTCTTCTTCAACGCGCACGACGCGCCCATCGAATTCGCCACTCCGCCGGCTGAGTACGGCGAAAAGTGGGAAAAGGTCATCGAGACGGCCGAGCCGTCCCCGGATCACCCGTCGGTCGTCGAGGCCGGCAACAAGATCTGGGTGCCCGACAGGTCCCTCATCGTGCTGGACAGGACGGTCTGATGCCCCCAAGCGGAACCTATCGAGTTCAGGTTCGCCCCGATTTCCCGTTGAGTGCCACCGCCGAGCTGGCCGACTACCTGGCCGACCTCGGTGTCTCCCACCTGTACACCGCACCACTGCTGACCTCGACTCCAGGTTCCAAGCACGGCTACGACGTCGTCGACCACTCTCAGGTGAACCCGGCGATCGGGGGATGGGACGGCCTGAAAAACCTGTCCCAGGCGCTCAAGAACGCCGGCCTCAACCTGGTCGTCGACATCGTGCCCAACCACGCCGGGGTGGCCGTCCCGCACGCCAACCCGACGTGGTGGGACGTCCTCCGCCGCGGCCAAGAGTCCGAATTTTCCGACTTCTACGACATCGACTGGTCGCGCGGTCGCCTGCTGATCCCGGTGCTCGCGGACGACCCGAACGCTCTCGACGAGCTGCGGATCGAGGACGGGGAGCTGCGCTACTACGACAAGCGCTTCCCGATCGCCGAGGGAACCGGGGAGGGCACCCCGCGGGAGGTCCACGACCGGCAGCACTACGAGCTGGCCAACTGGACCCGGGGCGACGCCGAGCTCAACTACCGTCGCTTCTTCGCCATCGTCGACCTGGCCGGCCTGCGTGTCGAGGACCCCAGGGTCTTCGACGCCACCCACGCCGAGATCCTGCGCTGGCACCGTGAGGGCATCGTCGACGGCATCCGGGTCGACCACCCCGACGGCCTGCGCGACCCGGGCGCCTATCTGGATCGTCTGCACGAGGCCGCCCCGGGCGCCTGGCTCGTCATCGAGAAGATCCTCGAACCGGGCGAGGAGATGCCCGACTGGCCGGTCGCCGGCACCACCGGCTACGACTCGCTGGCCGAGGTCGGCGGCGTCTTCGTCGACCCCAGCACCGAGGCCTTCTTCGACACCCTCGACCGGCACCTGACCGGCAGCGAGCGCTCCTGGCAGGACCTGGTCCACGAGGCCAAGCACACGGTGGCGACCACGCTGCTCGCGGCCGAGCTGGCCCGGATGGCCCGCCTCGTGCCCGAGATCGAGGCCGCGCCGCGGGGCCTGGCCGAGCTGGCCGCCTGCTTCCCGGTCTACCGGTCCTACCTGCCGTTCGGCTCGCGGCATCTGGCCAAGGCCCGCTCCGAGGCCGGCCGCCGCCGTCCCCAGCTGATCCCGGTCCTCGACCAGCTCACCGCGCGGCTGCGCAACCCGGCCGACGAGCTGGCCGTCCGCTTCCAGCAGTTCACCGGAGCGGTCATGGCCAAGGGCGTGGAGGACACCGCGTTCTACCGCTGGACCCGTTTCACCGCCCGCAACGAGGTCGGCAACGACCCGGCCAAGTTCGGCGTCAGCCCCGACGAGTTCCACGAGGCCAGCGCCGAGCGTCACCGTCATTGGCCGGACGCCATGACGACCCTGTCGACCCACGACACCAAGCGCAGCGAGGACGTGCGGGCCCGGCTCGCCGTGCTGGCCGAGGTGCCGGGGGACTGGACCGAGGTGGTCCGCCGCTGGGTCCGGGTCGCGCCGCTGGCCGATCCCGCCCTGGCCCACCTCATCTGGCAGGCCGCGGTCGGCGCCTGGCCGATCGAGCGGGAGCGCCTGCAGGCGTACGCCCTCAAAGCCGCCCGGGAAGCGGCGACCGGAACCACCTGGCAGCACCCGGACGAGGCCTTCGAGACCGCGCTGCGCGAGATGGTCGACAAGATGTACGACGACCCGGCGCTGCACCGCGAGCTGACCGATTTCGCCGCGTCGATCACGCCGCCCGGCTGGTCGAACGCGCTCGGCCAGAAGCTCGTGCAGCTGACCATGCCGGGTGTGCCCGACGTCTATCAGGGCACCGAGCTGTGGGACTACTCGCTGGTCGACCCGGACAACCGCCGGCCGGTCGATTTCGCCCAGCGGCGCGAGCTGCTGGCCCGCATCGACGACGGCTGGCTGCCGCCGGTCGACGACACCGGCGCGGCCAAGCTGCTGGTCACCAGCCGGACCATGCGGCTGCGCCGGCAGCGCCCGGAGCTGTTCACCTCGTACCGCCCGGCGTTCGCCGACGGGCGGGTCGGCGAGCACGCGCTGGCCTTCGACCGCGGCGGCGTGGTGACCGTCGCCACCCGGCTGCCGGTGGGCTTGTCACGTCACGGCGGCTGGGGTGACACCACCTTGTCACTCGATGGTCACAGCTGGCTGGAAGTATTCACGAATACGAGCTACGGCGGGAACAAGCTGCACGTTTCCGAGCTGCTGCGTACGTACCCCGTCGCTTTGCTGGTGAAAGAGTCATGACACTGTTCGAGGTCTGGGCGCCGGAGAAGACTGTCCGGTTGCGCATCGGTGAGGACGTTCTCGACATGGAGCGCGGCGACGACGGGTGGTGGCGGCTCGACGTGCCGTCGGCCGGGCCCGGCGCCGACTACGCGTACGTCCTGTCCGATCATGAGACGCCGCTGCCCGATCCCCGCTCGCCGTGGCAGCCCGAGGGCGTGCACGGGCCGAGCCGGGTGTACGACCAGACGGCCTTCGCCTGGACGGACAAGGCCTGGACGGGACGCCAGCTGCCGGGTTCGGTGCTGTACGAGCTGCACATCGGCACGTACACGCCCGAGGGCACCTTCGACGCCGCCATCGAGCGTCTCGACCACCTGGTCGAGCTCGGTGTCGACATGGTCGAGCTGCTGCCGGTGAACTCGTTCAACGGCGAGTACAACTGGGGCTACGACGGCGTCTGCTGGTACGCCCCGCACGAGGTCTACGGCGGTCCCGACGGGCTCAAGCGCTTCGTCGACGCCGCCCACCGGCGCGGCCTCGGTGTCGTCCTCGACGTGGTCTACAACCACTTCGGGCCCTCCGGGGCGTACGCGCCGATGTTCGCCCCCTACCTCAGCGCGGCCGGGTCCAACCCGTGGGGCGACTCGGTCAACCTGGACGGCCCGCACGCCGGCGAGGTGCGCCGCTACATCATCGACAGCGCCCTGATGTGGCTGCGCGACTACCACGTCGACGCGCTGCGGCTCGACGCCGTGCACGCGCTCGTCGACCACTCCGCGGTCAACCTTCTCGAACAGCTCGCGGTCGAGGTCGAGTCGCTGTCCACCCACGTCAACCGGCCGCTGTCGCTGATCGCCGAGTCCGACCTCAACGACGCCAAGCTGATCACCCCGCGCGAGGCCGGCGGCTACGGCCTCCAGGGTCAGTGGGCCGACGACGTGCACCACGCGCTGCACACGCTGCTCACCGGCGAGCGGCAGGGCTACTACGCCGACTTCGGGTCGCTCGACTGTCTCCAGACGGTCCTGGAGGGGGCGTTCTTCCACGCCAACACGTGGTCGAGCTTCCGGCAGCGCCACCACGGGCGACCGGTGAACCGCGCTGTGATCCCGGGCCACCGCTTCGTGACGTACCTCCAGAACCATGACCAGATCGGCAACCGGGCGGTCGGTGACCGGATCTCGGCCACGCTCTCGCCCGGCCTGCTCAAGATCGGCGCGACGCTGCTGTTCACCTCGCCCTTCACCCCGATGCTGTTCATGGGCGAGGAGTGGGCGGCCAGCAGCCCGTGGCAGTTCTTCACCAGCCACCCCGAGCCGGAGCTGGCGGCCGCGGTGCAGAACGGCCGGCGCCGCGAGTTCGCCACGCACGGCTGGGCCGAGGCCGAGGTGCCCGACCCGCAGGACCCGGCGACCTTTCAGCGCTCGAAACTCGACTGGGACGAGCTCGGCAAGCCGGGCCACGCCGAGATCCTCGACTTCTACCGCCGGCTGATCGCGCTGCGCCGCAGCCGCACCGACCTGTCCGACCCCAGGCTCGACCGGGTCGAGGTCTGGCACGGCGACCACCACCTGGTGATGAAGCGCGGCAATTGCGCGGTCGCGGTCAACCTGGCCGCCACCCCGCAGACGGTCAGCCTGCGCGACACCCCGCGCAAGGTCCTGCTGGCCTCCTCCGACGGCGTGGTGCTCCAGCGCGACCGGGTCGAGCTGCCGGCCGAGAGCGCCGTGGTGGTGGCCTTCCGCTGAGGCGGGTTACATCCCGGACGGTCGTGCTCGACGGCCCGTCCGGGATGCCGAGGCGCCGGAACCTCACCATCCACTGGGCGGAGCTACGACCGTCCGGGTGCGGGAAGCTCCGATCAACCGGTCGACGGGACAGCAGCATCCATGGGGGCACGGACGCGTCCGGTTGTCGTCCAGGGCTTCCTTGGCGCGCCGGGTTCCCGGCCCCACAGGGCCCTAAACCTTCACCCCACGCCACTTTTGGCTGAGCGGATAGGCGAGACCTCGTACGCCATGGATCGCCCCTGTGGGGTGAAGATCGGGCGCGGTGTGGCGCATCGGGTTGTACGCGGGCGGGTCGTCCACTTCGGTCCCTAGTGTGACCCGGCCGACCGCCTTCCCGTCCACGGAGAGCGCGACGGCGCCCTGTCTCATCGTGGCTCCGAGGTAGACCTTGCGGTCGCCGCCGGCCCGGTAGGCCAGGATCGAGCCGTACACGGTGTCGAATCCGCGGCGGGGCACCGGCAGATGGCGCGTGAACCGGCCTTTCCCGCAGGTCGACAGGAGCAGGTCGATCGGGTCGTCCCCGTGCACCCGGATCGCGACGCCGCGGATGTCGAGACGGTCGCCCTTGGTGCCCACCCCTTTGGAGATCCGTACGGTGACCCGGTGGCGGCCCGGGCGGTCGAGCAGCTCCGCCCCGCTGTCGCCACCCCAGATCTCCAGCTCACCGTCGTAGGTGCGTCCCCTGGGGTGCAGGAAGCGCTGACGCCGCGACTTGATCACGCGGACACCGAGGGCCGTGGCCACGGCAGTGATCGCGACGGCGCGTACGGCTCTCATGGAGACGGACTACCCGGCGCGGCCCGGGTGAATCCCCCACCAAGATTCCTGGCCGTAGCATTCGTGCGGCACGATGGGGCCGCCAAGGATGGGGGGAGCGGCGGATGCCCGAAAGCTCGAGCCGGTTCGCGTGGCCGCTGCGCCGGCGCATGCCGGGACCCGACGGGAGCGCCGAGGACATCGCGGTGCAGGACGTCGCGGAACGGGAGGCGGCCGACCGCCAGCTGCCGCCGCCCGAGCCGGAGCCGCTGGTCGATCCGCCGCCGCGGTTCAACCTGGCGATGTTCCGGCTGGCCGCGCTGGGGCTCGCGCTCGTGCTGGCGCTGGTCCTGGCCGTCGTGCGGATCTTCGTGGGCGGGCCGCCGTCGGTGGCCGAGCTGCGCGCCGAGTCCGGGGTGGACACGTGGACCGTCCTGCCCATCGGAGTCAAGGACGATCAGCCAGGCGTGGCCTTCCGCGACGAGAACGGGGTCTGGAGCGGCTTCGACATCGACGTGGCGTACATGGTCGCGGAAGATCTCGGTTTTCGCCGTGACGATGTGCGGTTCTACGGGATGGAGAGCGAGGACCGGCTCCGCATGCAGGCGGTGGACCTTTCCGGTAAGCGCGTTCCGGTCAAGATGGTGATCGCCAGCTTCAGCATCACCGCCGAGCGTGAGGCCGCCCCCGGCGTGACCTTCTCGCAGCCTTATCTGTTCACCGAGCAGTCCGTGCTCACCCTGACCAAGAGCAAGCACCGGCCGGTCTCCACGCTCCGCGATCTCTACGGCGACAAGGTCTGCTCGTTGTCCACCGCGACGAGCGTCTCCGCCTTCGATCCTTCGAAGATCGACGTGATCAGCCGCAACCGCATGCGGGAGTGCATCGCCGACCTGCGCAACGGCAACGTCGACGCGGTCTCCACCGACGCCGCGATCCTGGCCGGCTTCAAGGACAGGTTCCCCAGCGAGTTCCAGCACTGGGATCTCGGCCTGGAGAAGACCGAGGCGTACGGCGTGAACGTCGGCGACAACCTGGCCCTCAAGAAACTCGTCGACCTGACGCTGTACCGCTCGTACCTGGACCCGGCCGACGACCGCTGGGAGACCGCCTACCGTCTCAACCTCCAGTCCGAGACCTCGAACAACAAGACCACGCCGATCGCCGTGGCCCAGCAGCCGCGCGTGTCGCGGCCCGCCATCCGCGAGCTGCCGTGGGAGGACGTCTTCGGATGACCACCACCTTCGTCCCGCGCCGGCGCCGCGCCCAGCTGAACTGGCTGCTGACCGTCCTGCCGGCCTTTCCGCTGGTGCTGCTCGTCCTGCGGTTGTGGTACCTGAGCCAGCAGGACCTGCCCACCATGCTGCTGCTGGTGCAGTACATCAGCCCGCTCGGCATGATCAGCGCCCTGATCATCACGCTGATCTGGACCGTGCCCGCGGTCATCCTGGTGCTGCGCCTGCTCGGCGGCATCCTGCTGGTCAGCAAGCCCGACGACACCGGGCGGTCGCTGCTGGCGGTCACCGCGCTGCGGATGCCCGACTGGGTGGTGCTGCTGGCCGCGATGCTGGCCGCCTTCACCTGGCAGCTGCGGCTGCTGCCCACCCTCTGCATGCTGATCGTGGCGATCCTCGGCCTCACCGCGGCCCAGCGTTTCCGGGGCGTACGCCCGCTGATGTTGTGGATCACCCTGGGCGTGCCGATCCTGGTCGGTGCGCTCGTGCTCACCTTCGTCTGGCCCGGCATCACCGCCGCCCTGCGCACCGGCGAGATCTCGACCGCCGTCCTGCTCGGTGTGCCGCCGCTGCTCGGCCCGTTCCTCACCGGCCCGGTACCGGCGTCGGCCGCCCGTTTGTTCACCCACTGGCCGGCGGTCGGCGCCGCGCTCATCGCGCCGCTGCTCATCGGCATCGTCTTCCTGCGGGCGCCGGTCCTGCCCAACAGCGCCGTGGAGGTCGGCTCCGAAGGCAAAGAGATTGATGTCGTACGGGGTCAGCTGATCAGCGTCGACGACACCTCGACGACCGTGCTCCGTACGACCGGTGAGGTGACCTTCATCCCCAACGACCAGGTGCGTTCCAAGACCCTCTGCCCCGAGCCGGTACGCCCGCCGGAGAGCAGCGTCGCCGTGCGCGGCTGGCCCCTCTCGGCGTCGGTGCTCTCGTGGATCGCCCCGACACGCCGCGTCACGGAGGTGGACCCGCGATGCCTCGGCCGTCCCCTGAATCCCAGCTAGGCGCGTTTTCGGGCGACATGCCGCCGACCACGTGCAGACACGGTTGCAATGATCTGGGAAGCTGCACGCCATGACCTTGCACCTGCGGTGGGCGGCCGTCACCGATCAAGGACATGTCCGGAGCAACAACGAGGACTGTTACTACGCCGGTGACCGGCTCCTCGTCGTGGCCGACGGCATGGGCGGCATGGCCGCCGGCGACCTCGCCAGCCGCCTCGCGATCGAAGCTATCAGCCCGCTCGACGTCCCGATCGAAGACGATCAGCAGATGGACGCCCTGCACCATGCGCTCGAGGTCGCCAACGGCCGGATCGCCGAGACGGTCGAGGCCGACAACTCGCTGCAGGGCATGGGCACGACGCTCACCGCGGTCATCTTCTCCGGCTCCCGGGCCGCGATGGCCCACGTCGGCGACTCCCGGGCCTACCTGCTGCGCGACAGCCGGCTCAACCAGCTGACCAAGGACGACACGTACGTCCAGATGCTCGTCGACCAGGGCCTCATCCGGCCCGAGGAAGCGGCCGGCCACCCGCGCCGCTCGGTGGTGACCCGGGTCCTGCAGGGCGAGCCGGTCAGCCCGTCCTACGTGATCGTCGAGCCCGAGGCGGGCGACCGCTGGCTGCTGTGCAGCGACGGCCTGACCGCGGTGGTCAGCAACGAGACGATCGAGCAGGAGATGCTCGCGGCCGAGGATCCGAAGTCGTGCTGCGAGCGGCTGCTCGACCTGGCCCTGCGCGGCGGCGGCCCCGACAACGTCACGGTGATTGTCGCCGATCTGACAGCCGGCGACTGACCGTCACGACTGCGGTACCTTACTCCGGTCGCGGATCAGGGGGCCCGCGGCTCGTATCGGGTGGTGATGATGACGGCGCGACTTTTCGTCACGCTGGCGCTCGTCCTCGGTGCCGTCGCGGCCGGAGAGCTCACCGGGTCGCGGGGGTGGCGGCTCTTCGAGGACGGCGGGCAGTTGGTCGCGGGTGCGGCCGCGGCCTGGGTGTGTTTCGCGACGGCGCGTGGCCTCGCGGGCATGCACCGGCGGTGGCGGCTCTTCGCCGGTTTCGGGCTGTCCGGGTGGGCGCTGATCCGGCTCTGGTGGCTGGTGCAGGAGCTGATGGTTCCGGGGCGCCCGGCCGACGGCGTCTCCGACGTCGGTTTCTTCGTGCTGCCCGCCTGCCTGCTGGTCGCCCTGCTGTACGCGCCGTACTCCCGCCCGCGGCCGGTGCCGACCTCGGTCCGGCGTGACCAGATCGCCCTGCTGATCGACAGTGTGCTCATCTCCGGGTCGATCCTGGCCCTGCTGTGGTCGGCCGTGCCGTTCGACTGGGGTGGCCGCACCACCGCGATGATCCTGGCCGCCGCGGCGTACCCGGTGGCCGACCTCTTCCTGCTGACCATGGCCGTCCTGCTCCTGCTTACCCAGCCGGGTTCGCGGGCCGGCCGGCAGCCGCTGACCTGGGGCGCGCTGGCGCTGTTGGCCTTCGGCGTCTCCGACACCTTCCGCCTGATCAACCTGGCCGACGGGCAGCTGTCGCCGCTGGAGTCGGCCGGCCATCTGGCCGGCCCGCTGCTGGTGGCGATGGCGGCGCTGAGCCCGGTGGTGATCGGCGACGGCACGGCGTTGCCGAACCGGCACGACTGGCTGCACCTGCTGCTGCCGTACATCCCGGTGACGGCCACCGGCGTCATGATCGCGGTCAACACCGGCACCGGCAAGCCGCTGTCGCCGTTCGAGGCGTACCTGGGCTGGCTGGGCCTGGGCCTGGTGGTGGCCCGGCAGATGTTCACGATCGTCGACAACACGGTGCTGCTCGACCGGATCTCCGAGGGCCGGCAGCGGCTGCACCACCAGGCCTACCACGACCCGCTGACCGGGGTGGCGAACCGGGCGCTGTTCCACGACCGCCTGGCCCGGTCCGCCGGCCGCCCGGTGGCGGTGCTCTTCGCCGACCTCGACGACTTCAAGCTGATAAACGACACCTTCGGCCACGCCATCGGCGACCGGGTCCTGCACGCGATCGCCGACCGCATGCAGCGCTGCGCCGGCCCCGGCGAGTTGGTGGCCCGCCTGGGCGGCGACGAGTTTGCGGTGCTGCTCGACCAGCGCCCGTCCGACGCGGAGGTGGTGGGCCACCGCATCCTGGCCGAGCTGCGCGAGCCGTTCCTGATCGACGGCCACACGATCAGCGTCGGCGCGAGCATCGGCCTGGTGACGCCGACACCGGACGAGCCCTTGTCGGCCGACGCCCTGCTGCGCCGCGCCGACGCGGCGATGTACGCGAGCAAGCGCCGGGGCAAGGGCACGATGGCCCGCTACGCGGGAGCGCAGGACGGCGGCCCACATGCGGACCTGCCCCACCTGCTGGCCCAGGCCCTCGAACAAAACCCCGCCAACGCCGGCTTCGAGGTCTTCTACCAGCCGATAGTCCGCTTCACCGACGGCGCGACGGTGGCGGTGGAGGCGCTGGCCCGCTGGACGTCACCGGTGGTGGGCCCGGTCCACCCGGACGTCTTCGTCTCGGTGGCCG
The DNA here is from genome assembly GCF_042899005.1 of Actinoplanes sp. NPDC000266. Classification (NCBI taxonomy): domain Bacteria; kingdom Bacillati; phylum Actinomycetota; class Actinomycetes; order Micromonosporales; family Micromonosporaceae; genus Actinoplanes; species Actinoplanes sp. NPDC000266. The sequence continues at coordinate 337,479 of NZ_JBIAZI010000004.1, read as the reverse complement.
AACGCACCGGCCTGGTGGCCGCGATCGACGACTTCGTCCTGGACCAGGCCTGCGCCGACGCGTCCTCGCTGGCGGTGGTCTTCGGCCGCCCGGTCGACATGCACGTGAACGTGTCGGCGGCCCGCCTGGCCCCCGGCCTGGAAGACGTGGTCCTGGCCGCCTTGTCCCGTCACGGGGTCCCCGCGTCCCGCCTGGTGGTGGAGATAACCGAGACCCGCCGAATCTCCGACCTGACCGCGGCCGCGGCGGTGGTGACGCGCCTGAGGGCGCACGGCATCCGGGTGGCCTTGGACGACTTCGGCAGCGGTTTCAACGCCTTGGCCCAGCTCCACTCCCTGCCGGTGGACATCGTGAAGCTCGACTCGACACTGACGGACGTGGACATAGCCCCCGACCAGGCGGGCGCCCTGTGCCGCTCGGTGGTGACCCTGTGCGACGGCTTGAACATCGCGGTGGTGGCGGAGGGTATCGAAACGCCGTCCCGGGCCGCCGCGCTGGCTTCGCTGGGCTGCCTTATGGGCCAGGGTTACCTTTTCGGTCAGCCCGGCCCCCTGCACCGCTTGCAGCCGCCGGCGATCCCCACTCAGCCGACGGCCCCGTCCTCAGCGGCCCAGCTCTCCTGATCCGCGCTGCCCCCTCGGGCGCCGCTTCAGGCTCGCGGCCGGTGGTATCTCGTCGTCGTGCCGAAGGTCCTGTCCCGGATCTCCACGAAAGTCAGCTGCGGCAGCTCCCCGGCCAGCGCGACGAAGAGATGACGGGCGACCAGCTCGAACGTTGGGCGGAACGCGAACACCTCCGTCCACGGGCGAGCCTCGAGCTCGGCGCAGCGGCCGCGAAGGGTGACCGCCGCCGCGTCGGTGTCGAAGAACCAGCCGCGCTCGGTCAACTGCTCGTCCTCGAAGGCGACCCCGGCCGTCACGACGACTTCCACCCCTTCGCCGGACGTCAGGAGCGGCAGTCCTTCCCGCGCCCGAACCGGCGACGGCAGCCCCTGTACCGCCCGGAATCGGTGTTCCACCTCGACGAGATAGCTCACGAACTCTCCTTGATCGCTTCGGGCCGGCGGGTCGGTTCCGGGTTGGGTGGGGTGGTCCGGCTGGAGTGGAGTCTGGGGCGGCGGGTCGGTTCCCGGTTGGGCGGGGTGGTTCAGCGGGAGCGGGGTTTGGTGCGGCGGGTCGGTTCGGCGGTGGTCGGGTCTTCGGGCCAGGGATGCCGGGGATAGCGGCCCCGGAGTTCGGCCCGCACCTGCGGATAGCCCTGCTGCCAGAAGGACGCCAGGTCGCGGGTGACGGCGACCGGGCGGCCGGCCGGGGAGAGCAGATGCAGCAGCACCGGAACGCGCCCGTCGGCCAGGCGCGGGGCGTTCCGCCAGCCGAAGGCCTCCTGCACCTTGACGGCCAGCACCGGCGACTCGACGTCGGAGTAGTCGACTCGCACCCGCGAGCCGCTCGGCACCGGAAGCCGCTCGGGCGCCACCTCGTCGAGCCGCCCGGCCACCGACCACGGCAGCAACCGCCGCAGGCCGGCCGCCACGTCGACCTTGCCCAGATCGGCCCGGCGCCGCGCCGAGAGATCGACCCACTCGTCGGCCCGGGCGAGGAGAGCCTCATCCGACACGTCCGGCCAGGGCTCACCCATCGCCGCGTGCGCGAAGGCCAGCCTCTCCCGCAACTCGGTCGCGGCGCGGCTCCAGGTCAGCAGCCCCAGCCCTTCGCGATGCAAACCTTCCACGAGCGCCGCCCGCACCAGTGCCGGATCGGGATCGCCCAGCCGCCGCTCCACGAGGGTGATCGCCCCGAGCCGCCGCACCCGGCGCGCCACGACATCACCGTCCACCCACCCGATCTCGACGGCCTCGGCGGCAAGCGTCCCGGCCGCCTCGATCGCCGTGGCCTCATCGAGGGGCGCCGCCGACCGGATCCGCGCCGTACGGGCCCCCGCCGCCCGGTCGGCCGCCGCGACCGCCAGCCACGTGACCCCCGCGAGCCCCGTACCCGCTGTCAGCTCGGCCGCGGTCCCACCGGCCATCAGATAGGCCCGCCCACCCGCTTCCCGAACCCGCGCCACCCGCTCCGGATAGGCCAGCCCCACCACGAGCCCGGCCGCCAGATCATCCGGCAGTCGCCCCTCCCGCCCGCCGGCCTGGATCCGTGCCTGCCCGTCCGGCCCGGCGATCGGGTCTGGTTTGTGTGTTATGTCGGTCTGGAGTCGGTTATCCGGCCCGGCGGCGTGGGCCGGCCGCTGCGGCTCGCTGGGACGGGCCCGCTCCTGCGGCTCGCCGGCTTCGCCCTGTCGGTCGTCCGCTCGGGTGCTGCGGTCGCCACCTGACTCCTCGCCGGGCTCGGGGAGGGCGGCGGCGTCGGTCACGTCCGGCACGGTCTCGTCGGTGGGGTTGCGGTTCAGGGCGGCTGTGAGGCGGCGAACCTCGTTGCGCCAGGTGGGGTCGGTGGCGCCGCGGGCCCGGCGCCAGGCGGCGACCAGGTCGTCGGTGGTGGTGCGGTCGTCGTCGAGGAGGGCGACGATCTCGGCGGCCCGGCGGGCGCCGACCAGGGCGGCTCCGTCGAGCAGGGCCCGGGCCAGGCGCGGGTGGAGGCCGGCGTCGGCCAGGGCGCGGCCGCGCGGCGTTATGCGGCCCGTGTCGTCGACGGCGCCCAGGTCGTGCAGGGTCGCCGTGGCGGATTGCAGGGCGCCGGCCGGCGGCCGGTCGGGCAGGGACAGGCCGGTGCCGTCGGGGTGGCCCCAGAGCGCCAGGTCGAGGGCGAAGCCGGTCAGGTCGGCGGCGGCGATCTCGGGCTCGGGCTGGGCCGGCAGCCGGCCGTGCTGCGCCTCGGACCAGCAGCGGTAGACGCGGCCGGGCGCCTCACGGCCCGCCCGGCCGGCGCGCTGCACGGCGGCGGCCCGCGAGACCGGCACGGTGGCCAGGGCGCCCAGCCCGCGCGCGTGGTCCATGCGCGGCACCCGGCTCAGCCCGGCGTCGACCACCACCCGAACCCCCGGCACGGTCAGACTGCTCTCGGCGACGGCCGTCGCCAGCACGACCCGCCGCCGCGGCCCGGCCCGCAGCGCGGCGTCCTGCACCGCGCCGGGCTGGCGGCCGTGCAGCGCGATGACGTCGACCTCGCCACCGGAGAGCTTGCCGGCGACCAGGTCGATCTCCCGGGCGCCGGGGAGGAAGACCAGGACGTCGCCGGGGGACTCGGTCAGGGCTCGGCGAACCGTCGCGGCCACGTGGTCGAGCAGGCGCGGGTCGACGCGCAGGCCCCGAGGGGGTGTGATCGGGGTGGCCGGTGGGGTCCAGCTGACTTCGACCGGGAAGAGCGGGGACTCGGCGGCCACCACCGGCGCGTCGCCGAGGATCTGGGACAGGCGTTCGGCGTCGGCCGTGGCCGAGGTGGCCAGCACCGCCAGGTCGGGGCGCAGCGCCGCCCGCACCTCGATCAGGAAGGCCAGGGCCAGGTCGGTGTCGAGGTGGCGTTCGTGGCACTCGTCGAGGATCACCGCGGCCGTGCCGGCCAGCTCCGGGTCGCGCTGGAGGCGGCGCACCAGGACTCCCGTGGTCACGACCTCGATCTCCGTACGACGGGAAGTCTGCCTGTCGCCCCTGACCGTGTAACCCACCCGGTCGCCGACCCGCTCGCCCAGCAGCGACGCCATGCGGCGGGCGGCGGCCCGGGCGGCCAGGCGGCGGGGCTCGGCGACCACCACACGGCCTCTTCCGCCGGCCAGGGCCAGCGGCACCAGCGTCGTCTTGCCCGTGCCGGGCGGGGCCACCAGCACCGCCGCGCCGGCGGTGGCCAGCGCCTCCCGCACCCGGGGCAGGACCGGGCGGATCGGAAGGGCGGGCAGAGCGTCGTCGGCAATCAGCACCCGACCATCCTCGCCCAGGGGTACGACAGCTCGCCGAAGGGCGGACCGTCTGGCAATGTGTCTGAAACCGGAAAGGACTGCACCCGTACGAGTTGGCCTGCTTGACTGATCGACTAGAGGAAGGGGTTGCCCGGATGGACGCGGTCGAGGTGTTCAACTCGATGCCCGCCGTACACCTCGGTGAGAACCTCAAAGCCTGCTGCGCGGCACCCACCTGGGGTGCGACGGTCGTCGCGAGACGGCCCTATCGGGACCGGGCCGCCATCCTGGCCGAGGCCGACGCCGCCTCGCGGGCCTTGAGCTGGGAGGGTGTGCTCACGAGCCTGGCCGCTCATCCGCGGATCGGCGAGCGCGCCGCCGGCGATTCGCAGGAGGCCGCCTGGTCGCGGCTCGAGCAGTCCGCCGCCGCGCGGGGCGATGACCAGGCCGAGTTGATCGCGGTCAATCAGGCGTACGAACGGAAATTTGGTCATGTCTTTTTGATCTTTGCCAGTGGGCGATCGCAGGCGGAGATCCTGGCCGCGGCGCGGGAGCGGCTCGGCAACGACGAGGAGACCGAGCGGGCGATCGTGTCCGACGAGCTTCGCAAGATCGCGCGGGTGCGGCTGGAACGGGTGATCGATGCCCTCGCATGACGGCACGGAGCCCGAGTTCCACGCGAAGATCTCCACGCACATCCTCGACACGGTGAGCGGCGAGCCGGCGCGTGACGTGTACGTGCGGCTGGAGCGCCGTGACTCCGAGGGCTGGCAGCAGCTGGCCGACGGGCGCACCGACGACGACGGCCGGTTCCGGTTCCGCGTGCCGATGCACCAGCGGCAGGCCGGCGGTTTCCGCCTCTTCTTCTACGTCGAGCCCTACCTGGGCGACGACTGTTTCTTTCCCGAGGTCACGGTCGCCTTCCACGTCCGTGACCCGGAGCGGCACTACCACGTGCCGCTGCTGCTCAGCCGCTACGGCTACACCACCTATCGAGGGAGCTGACGGGCGTGTCGATCGTGCTCGGGGAGAACCGTTACGGCAAGGCGGAGACGCGGCTGGTCCGCGTGTCCCGTGACGGCGAAACGCATTCGCTGATCGACTTCACGGTCGGCGTGGCCCTCTCCGGCGATCTCGCCGCGACCCATCTGACCGGCGACAACTCGGGCGTACTGCCGACCGACACCATGAAGAACACGGTGTACGCCTTCGCGAAGGAGCACGGTGTCGGCGAGCCCGAGGAGTTCGCGCTGCTGCTGGCCCGCCACTTCGTGACCTCGCAACCGCAGGTGCGTGCGGCCCGGGTCAGCGTCGAGGCGCTCGGCTGGGAGCGGCTCGGTCCCCACTCGTTCCGGAAAAAGGGCGACCACGTCCGTACGGCCGAAGTGACCGTGACCGTCGAACAGACCGAGGTGATCTCCGGGGTCACGGGTCTGACCTTGCTGAACACGACCGCGTCGGAGTTCCAGGGTTTCGTGCGCGACAAATACACCACCCTGCCCGAGGCCACCGACCGCGTCCTCGCGACCGCCGTCGACGCCCGCTGGCGCCACCTGAGCGACGGCGCCGACTGGGCCAAGTCGTTCGAGGGTGCCCTCGACGCGCTGGTCAAGGGCTTCGTGAACACGTACAGCGGCTCGTTGCAGCAGACCCTGTTCGCGATGGGCAGCCACGTGCTGCGCACCCGGGAGGAGATCGCCGAGATCCGGCTCGCCCTGCCCAACAAGCACCACTATCTGGTCGACCTGTCGCCGTTCGGCCTGACCAACGACAACGAGGTCTTCATCGCCGGTGACCGGCCGTACGGGTTGATCGAGGGCACCGTGACCCGCGACGACGTGCCCGAGGCGCTGACGGAGTGGTACAGATGATCGTCATCGGCAACGTCGCGGTGGCCACGGTCGACGCCCACGACACCTATCACGCCGACGGCCATGTCGTGGTCGGCGACGACGGCCGGATAGCCGCGGTCGGCGCCGGGCGTTACGAAGGGCCGGCCCGGATCGTCGACGGCACCGGCTGCCTGGTCACGCCCGGCCTGGTCAACACCCACCACCACCTCTACCAGTGGGCGACCCGGGGCCTGGCCCTCGACGAGACGCTGTTCGGCTGGCTGACCACGCTCTACCCGATCTGGGGCCGGCTCGACGCCGAGATCGTCGGCGCGGCCGCCGGGGCCGGGCTGGGCTGGCTGGCGCTGTCCGGCTGCACCACCTCGATGGATCACCACTACGTCTTCCCGCGCGACGGCGGCGACGTGCTCGAGGCCGAGATCGAGGCGGCGCGGCGACTGGGCGTGCGCTTCCACCCGACGCGCGGGTCGATGGATCTGAGCCGGAAGGACGGCGGGCTGCCGCCCGACAACGTGGTGGAGGAGACCGACGAGGCCCTGGCCGCCACCGAGGCCGCGATCGATCGCTGGCACGACCCGTCGCCCGACGCGATGCTGAAGATCGCGGTGGCGCCCTGCTCACCGTTCTCGGTGACCGAGCGGCTGATGAGCGAGGCGGCCCAGCTGGCCCGGCGCAAGGGCGTCCGCCTGCACACCCACCTGGCCGAGACCGACGACGAGGAGGAGTTCTGCCAGAAGCGTTTCGGCTGCACGCCGGTCGAATACGCGGAACGCCTGGGCTGGCTCGGCGACGACGTGTGGCTGGCCCACGGGGTGCATCTGGACGACGCCGCGATCGCTCGATTGGCCGCCACCGGGACGGGTGTTGCCCACTGCCCGAGCTCCAACGCGCGCCTCGGCGCGGGCGCGGCCCGTGTCCGTGAGCTGCTCGACCATCGCGTCCCGGTCGGGCTGGGCGTCGACGGCTCGGCCTCGCAGGAGGCGGCCCATCTGGGGGAGGAGCTGCGGCAGGCGCTCTACACGGCGCGGATCCGGGGCGGCCCGGGCGCGCTGAACGCCCGCGAGGCCCTGCGGCTGGGCACCATGGGCGGCGCCCGCTGCCTGGGCCGGCAGGACGATCTCGGATCGATCGAGGTGGGCAAGCTGGCCGACCTGGTGGTGTGGCGTCTCGACGGCCTGGGCCACGAGGGCATCGACGACAAGCTGGCCGCCCTGGTCTTCGGCCCGGCCGCGCCGGTCGAGCTGTCCCTGGTCGGTGGCCGGCCGCTCGTGGAGCGGGGCGAGCTCGTCCACGGTGACGCCGAGACCCTGGCCCGGGAGGCCCGCCGCGCCCACCGCCGGCTCCTCCAGGCTTAAGGAAGACTTAAGAAAGAAAACCAGTAAAAGCGTTATTGGGTACGGATATCACGGCCACCTGCGGCTATGAAAAGTGTTATTCCTAAGTCTTTCTCCGCAGATTGAAATAGGTATCTCATATCTGCATACTCCCTGGTGAACGGTCCCCCCACGCTCACTTGGAACGGCAGAACAATGCGGACTGACTCCCAACACGTCGCACCGCCCGATCCGCGAACCCGGCGCCGCGTGACCCGTACCGTCCTCGGTGCGGCCGTCGTCGTGACCCTGGGCGGCAGTGGCGTCTACATCGCCAGCGCCAACGCGGCCGAGACCGTCGTGCCCGGCCGCCTCCAGGCCGAGGCCTTCTCGGCCCAGTCCGGCGCGCAGACCCAGAACACCGACGACAAGGACGGCGGCAAGAACGTCGGCTGGCTCGCGAACGGCGACTGGCTGCGCTACGACAACGTCACCATCGGCTCGACGGTCACCGCGCGGATCGCCTCCGACAACTCGGCCGGCGGCTCGATCGAGCTGCGGCTCGGCTCGGCCACGGGCACGCTGCTGACCACCATCCCGGTCGCCCGGACCGGCGGCTGGCAGAAGTGGGTCACGCGCACCGCCACCGTGAAGGCGCCGGCCGGCAAGCAGAAGCTCGTCGCGGTGATGAAGAGCAAGCAGGCCTCCGACTTCGTGAACATCAACTGGTTCACCCTCGGCGCCGCGCCGGCCACCACGGCGCCGACCCCGGCCGCGACGACGACGGCGCCCACGACCGCTCCCACCACCGCCCCGCCGGTCGAGAGCGCCGGCTGGGTGACCATGGACCAGGCCAAGTGGAAGGCGCAGCTGGCCGCCTTCAACGCGATGACCCCCAAGACCATCACCAACAACCCGGTGCGCGTCTCGGAGTTCAACGCCTCCTGCACGGTGAGCCACTCGAAGGCCGACGACCCGATCGTGCTGCCCGGCCTGCCCGGCGGGTCGCACATGCACTCGTTCCTGGGCAACGACGCCACCGACGCCTTCACCACCACGGACACCCTGCTCAAGAACGCCGGTTCCAGCTGCAAGCCGCTGCAGGACCGCTCGGCGTACTGGATACCGACCCTCTACGAGAACGGCAAGGCGATCGAGCCGCACGGCGTCACCGTGTACTACGGCTCGCGTCTGCCCGACCCGACCAGGACGGTGCCGTTCCCGCAGGGCTTCCGCATGATCGTCGGCGACGCCAAGCGCCAGATCGACACCCCGAAGGGCGCCCCGGGCCAGTTCTGTGCGCCGGCATCGGCGGCGAGACCGGCCGCAGCGCCGACGGCAACTGGCCGGTCTGCGCCAAGACCGCCGAGCTCACGTTCCAGCTGACCTTCCCGGACTGCTGGGACGGCGTACACCTGGACAGCCCCGACCACAAGTCGCACGTCGGCCCGGCCGACGGCCAGGGCAAGTGCAGCGGCAAGTTCCCGGTGGCGATCCCGTCGCTCTCGTTCGTGATCGGCTATCCGAGCTCGGGCAGCGGCGCCGGCTTCAAGCTGTCCTCCGGCAACGCCAGCTCGATGCACGGCGACGCGTTCTTCGCCTGGGACGACGCCGCCCTCGGCCACCGGGTCAAGGACTGCATCGTGCAGAAGGCCAAGTGCAACACGGACGGCAATTTCTGACATAGCGGGCTGTGGACAAGGGGCTGTGGACAACCGGGCACAGCCCCTTTTTCTCCACTACGGTACGGAGGAGGCCAGCACCGCGAGAGGAGCCGTCGACGATGACCGAGATCCTGTCCGACGAAGCAGTGGCGTTCGTCGCCGATCTGAACAGGCGCTTCCGTCCCCGTCGCAACGAGCTGCTCGAGGCCCGTCGTCAGCGCCGCTTTGGTTTTCTCGCTGAGACGGCTGACATCCGCGCCGCCGAGTGGAGCGCGCCGCCCGCGCCGGCCGATCTGCAGGACCGCCGCGTCGAGATCACCGGCCCCACCGAGCGCAAGATGACCATCAACGCGCTCAACTCCGGGGCCAAGGTCTGGCTGGCCGACCTCGAGGACGCGAACACCCCCCACTGGCAGAACGTCGTCGACGGCCAGCAGAACCTGCACGACGCGATCCGCCGGACCATAACCTTGAAGACCGACGCCAAGACGTACGAGCTGAGCGGCGGCCCCTATCCGACGATCGTGATGCGACCGCGGGGCTGGCATCTCGACGAGCGTCATCTGCCGGTCGACGGCGAGCCCGCGGTCGGCGCGCTGGTCGATTTCGGCCTCTACTTCTTCCACAACGCCAAGGAACTGATCGAGCGCGGCAGCGGGCCGTATTTCTACCTGCCGAAGATGGAGTCCCACAAGGAAGCCGCCCTGTGGAACGACGTTTTCACCTATGCGCAGGAGGCGCTCGGCGTCCCGGTCGGCACGATCCGCGCGACGGTGCTGATCGAGACCATCCCGGCCGCGTTCGAGATGGAGGAGATCCTGTACGCGCTGCGCCCGCACATCTCGGGCCTGAACGCCGGCCGGTGGGACTACCTGTTCAGCATCATCAAATACTTCCGCGACGACCCGTCGATGATCCTGCCCGACCGCGCCTCGGTGACGATGACGGCGCCGTTCATGCGGGCCTACACCGAGCTGCTGGTCAGCACGTGCCACCGGCGCGGGGCGTTCGCGATGGGCGGCATGGCGGCCTTCATCCCGAGCCGCCGCGACCCTCAGGTGAACGAGGTGGCGCTGGCCAAGGTCCGCGAGGACAAGGAGCGGGAGGCCGGCGACGGTTTCGACGGCTCCTGGGTCGCCCACCCCGACCTGGTCCCGGTCTGCCAGGAGATCTTCGACCGGGTGCTCGGCGACGGGCCCAACCAGCTCGCCCGGCAGCGTCCCGACGTCCAGGTCACGGCCGAGCAGCTGCTCGACGTGGCGAGCACTCCGGGCGAGGTCACCGAAAGGGGCCTGCGCTCCAATGTCGAGGTCGCCCTGCGCTATCTGGAGGCGTGGCTGCGCGGCAACGGCGCGGTGGCGATCAACAACCTGATGGAGGACGCGGCCACGGCCGAGATCTCCCGGTCGCAGGTGTGGCAGTGGATCCACAACGGCGTGCGCCTGCCCGACGGCACCGAGATCACGGCCGATCTGGTGGGCCGCGTCGAGGACGAGGAGCTGGCCGCGATCCGCGAGACGATCGGCGACGAGGCGTGGGCGGCGAGCCGCTTCGACGACGCCCGCAAGCTGTTCGAGCGGGTGGCGCTGGCCGACGACTTCGCCGACTTCCTGACCACCGCGGCGTACGACTCGATCGACTGATGCGTCTCACCGGCGACGACTATGCCGAGTTCGACGCTCGGCTGGCCCCGCACGATGCCCATCTGCGGAGCCGCTATCCGGGAGAGCGGGCGGGCCGCCAGCCGGTGCATACCGTCTACGTGCCCGCGGACCGTCTCGACGGCTTCCGTGACTGGGGTGCGAGCGCGCTGGAAGCCATGGGCGAGTTCGGTTTCCCCTGGCGCGAGGAGGGCGTCGAGGAGAAGCTGCGCACCGAGCCGATCGAGGATCTCCGGGTGGACTTCGAGGACGGTTACGGCGTCCGCGACGACGACCAGGAGGACGCCGAGGTCCGCCGGGCCGTCAAGATCCTGCGGGACGGGCCGCGGCCGCCCTTCCTGGGCCTGCGGATCAAGTCGCTCGAGGCGCCGACCCGCCACCGGGCGCTGCGCACGCTCGACCTGTTCCTCGACTCCTATCAGGACACCGACGTCGTCGTCACCCTGCCCAAGGTCAGCGGCCCGGCCCAGGTCGAGGCCATGGTCGCGCTGCTCGACAGGCTCGGGGCGCCGATCGGCTTCGAGATTCAGGTCGAGCTGCCCAGCGCCATCCTGTCGGCCGGCGGCGTGGCCACGGTGGCCCAGCTGATCACCGCCGCCGAGGGCCGCTGCACGGGCCTGCACTACGGGACGTACGACTACAGCGCCGCGGCCGGGGTGGCCGCCGCCTATCAGGCGATGGACCATCCCGCGGCCGACTACGCGAAGGCTGTCATGCAGGTCGCCGCCGCGCAGACCGGTGTCCGGCTCTCCGACGGCTCGACGAACGTCCTGCCGGTGGGCGCCCGCGACGAGGTCCACCACGCGTGGGAGCTGCATCACCGCCTCGTCCGCCGATCCCTCGAACGGGGCTTCTACCAGGGCTGGGATCTCCATCCGGCCCAGTTGCCGACCCGGTACGCGGCCACGTACGCGTTCTTCCGCGACGGGCGCGACGCCGCGGTGACCCGCCTGCGCCGCTACGCCGACCGTCAGGAGAGCGGCATCGCCGACGAGCCCGCGACCGCCCGCGCCCTGGCCGCGTACCTCCTGCGCGGGCTCGACTGCGGCGCCCTCACCGACGCCGGCTTCTCCCGACCCGAGTTGATGGCCTTCCTCTGACAGTTTCTCTCAAGGCCGGAACCAAAGGACCGGCTACGTACGCGGGGGCAGGCGGGCCAACCGCACGATCGGGCACCCGCCTCTCGGCGCGACCTTTCCGGGGCTCGAGGCCGCAGAGCGGCTTTCGCGTTCGGAAGCGGCCTGTTCATCTTCGGCCGCTATGGTGCGCACCTGATGATCGATACGAGTGCGGCTCCTCGGGAAGCGGTCCGTGGCAAGCGCCGGGCCGCGGTCGGCGTGTGGCTCGCGTTGACCGTGGCGGCGCTGTTCGCCGTGGCGGGCGCGCGGCTGGGCTGGACGGCGGCCGGTGACCTGCCGGACGAGCGGCAGATGAGCTCGATCGTGGACACCGTGCTTCCGAATGCCGTGTGGCCGGAGGCCGAGCGGCACGACTACATCGGCGGCTCGCCGGACGAGTCGCCGAACTGGCTGATCTGGGGCTACGACTGGTACGGCCCGGGTTTCGCCGCGGCGAAGACCGGCGGGATCGACCTCGCCGGGGCCGCTCCGCGTCTCGCCGCGGCCGGCTGGCGCGTCGGGGAACCGGCCGACGATCAGCTCACGGCGGCCAACCACCAGTGGCGGCTGGCCGTCTACACCGACGGCAGCGTCGACGTGCAACGTTCCGAGCCGTGGCTCGCGCTGGTGCTGGCCATCGTCTTCGGCATCGCCGGCGGGTTGCTCGGCTGGCGACTCCGCACCTGGGCCGGGGTCGCCGGCCTCGGCTTCCTCATTCCGCACACGCTGGTCGTGCCGTTAAGCCTCGGCTTCGACGTGGCCGCCCGGTTCGGTACCGGACAGTTCGGCCTGCTGTGGGAGCCGTTGATGTCGGCCGAGCTGCGCCTGCTCACACTCGTCGGCGCGGCCGTGTTGCTCGCCTCGCTGATCCGCCGAGCCCAGGCGTCCTTGATACGGGACAACGACTGATCGCCGTTTCGGGCGGTTAGGGCAGGCTTCCCGACGTACGACATGGGTGATCCGCTACGTTTGCTCGTGTGCGGACGCCGATCAATGTCTCTACATGGGACGGTCCGGCCGATCGTGTGCCCGCGATCCTGATCCACGGCACCTTCACGTGGGCCGCGCTCACGTTCGAACACCAGCGGCCGCTGGCCCGGAGGCGGCGGATCCTGCTGCCCGACCGGCGCGGGTTCGGCGACAGCCCCGATCTCGACGGCGAAGGCGTCACCAGCGACTACGCGATCGACGCGGACGACGTTGCCGCCCTCATGGGCGCGGGCGCCCACCTGGTCGGTCACTCGTACGGGGGCACGGTCGCCATGCTCGCCGCGGCCGCCCGGCCCGATCTGGTCCGGTCGCTGACCCTGATCGAGCCGTGCGCGCACCAGCTGGCCGCCGGCGAGCCGGTCGTGGCCGCCGCCATCGAGGACGGCCGCCGGTTCATGGCCGGAGCCCGTCGAGGAACCCCGGAGGAGTACGTTGCAACCGCGTATCGTGACGCGACCCCGCCCGAGCCGGCCGACCGTCTGCTCCGCGCGGCGCGTACGGCGCTGGACGAGCGCCCTTGCTGGCTGGCCGAGCTGGCCGTCACGCCGCTTGCGCAGGCCGCCTTCCCGAAACTGGTGATCCTCGGCGGCTGGGAGCGCACCCCGCCCGGCTACCGCCCCGGCATGGCCGACGTCATGCGCGCGGTCGCCACCGCGACGGCCGGCCAGATCGGCGCTCGCCTGGCCCGCATCCCCGGCGCCGCCCACGAGCCGCAGCGCGAGCAGCCCGCGGCGGTCAACACCCTCCTCGAAGAGTTATGGGCTTAGCAGGGCGGAACGCTTCACCACGCCCGTGATGCGGCCGTCGGTGAGAACCGCGAGCCATGTCGCCGTCTCGGAAGTGCGGTACAGAGCGTCCGCGATCGGCTCGCCGATGCCCACGGTCGGCAGGGGCGGCCCGGGGACGCCGTCGACGATCGCGCCCGTGACGTCGCCGGGTGCGGGGCGTTCCGGGCACCGCGGCGCGACGAGCTTCACGCCGTCGCCGGGTGCGGTCACCGTGCGGTCGCCGACGACCGGGCCCCGTACGGCCGGAGCCGGAAAGCCCGTCCGCCGCAACCAATCGTCGTCGAAGTATTTCGACAGATAGGCGCGGCCGGAGTCGGGGGCCAGCACCACCACCAGCGCGCCGGGGTCCAGCTCGCGGGCGACGCGCAGGGCCGCCACCACCGCCGTGCCGGTCGAGGCGCCGACCAGCAGGCCCTCCTCGCGGGCCAGGCGGCGGGTCATCTCGATCGACTCGCGGTCGCTGACCCGCTCGAGGCGGTCGACGACCTCCGGGTCGTACGAGCCGGGCCAGACGTCCTCGACCGTGGCCGGGTGAACGTAATGCCCGATGCTCTCGACGTAGTACGGACTGCCGTCGCCGCCGCCGTAGACCGAGTTCTCCGGGTCGGCGCCGACGATCGTGACCTGGCCGGTGCTCTTCAGGAAGGCGCCGGCGCCGCTGATCGTGCCGCCGGTGCCGACGCCCGCGACGAAATGGGTGACCCGGTGGCCGGTCTGGCGCCAGATCTCCGGGCCGGTCGTCGAGTGGTGGGCGCCGGGATTGGCCGGGTTGTCGTACTGCCCGGCGAGCCATGCACCCGGCGTTTCGGCCGCCACCCGGGCCGCGATCTGCGAGACGTGCCGGGGATCGTCGCGGGTGACGCCGCCGGTCGTCACGATCACTTCGGCGCCGTACGCCCGGAGGGTGGCCAGCTTCTCGGAGCTGCTCTTGTCGGGCACGACGACCACGGTCCGGTAGCCGCGCTGGGCGGCGATCATCGCGAGCCCGACGCCGGTGTTGCCCGACGTGCCCTCGACGATGACCCCGCCGGGCCGGAGATCGCCCGCTTCCTCCGCCGCCAGCACCATGGCGAGCGCCGCGCGGTCCTTGACACTGCCGCCCGGGTTGAGAAACTCGGCCTTGAGGTGGACCGGCGCGGCGATTCCCTCGGTGACCCGCGTGAGCCGGATCAGCGGCGTGCCGCCGATGGCATCGAGAACACTCATAGGAGACAGCATGCCCGTCACCGGACGCCTCATCGGCGACAGTCTGCGCCCCGGGGCCGAGTTCGCGCCGCCCGGCGCTCGTATCGTCCGTGTCTTCCGTCAGGACCTGGGAGGAACCCAGACCGCCAGCCAGCCCGCGGCCTGGACCGTCATCGACTTCGAGGCCGACGACGCGGACGCGGTGGCCGGCGCCCTGTCCGCCGCGCTCAACCCCGAGGGCGGCTGGTACGCCGACTTCAGCGACGGCGACGACCACATCATCGTCTTCGCCGGCCAGGTCTTCCGCTTCGCGCCGGGTGACGACGACGAGGCCGCCAAGGCCTACGGTCGCTCGGCCGGTGTGCCCGAACACCAGCTGGACTGGGGCGACGGGTCGACGTGAATCGTGGCCCCCGCCAGGTGGGGGAGGTGATGGGCCAGCTGGTGCTCGGCGTCGTGGGCGATCTCGTGGGCGGCCACCAGCGTCAGGCCGGCCGGCACGACGACGGTGGCCTCGGCGTGCAGCTTGTGGCCGATCCAGCGCAGCCGCAGGCCCGGGACGTCGTGGACGCCGGGAACGTGGCGCAGGGCGTGTTCGGCCCGGTCGACCAGGCCGGGGTCGACCCGGTCCATGAGGCGGTGGTAGATCCGCCGGGCCGCGTCGGCCAGCACGAACGTGATGGCCACGGCGATGGCCAGGCCCACCACCGGGTCGGCCCAGGCCAGGCCCAGCCATGATCCGGCGGCGGCGGCCACCACGGCCAGCGACGCGAAGCCGTCCGTGCGGGCGTGCAGCCCGTCGGCGACCAGCGCGGCCGAGCCGATCCGCCGGCCGACCGTGATGCGGTAGCGGGCGACGACCTCGTTCCCGGCGAAGCCGATCACGCCCGCCGCGAGCACCCATCCGGCGTGTTCCATCGGCCGCGGATCGAGCAGCCGGTCGATCGCGGTCCAGCCGGCGGCCACCGCCGAGGCCGCGATGACCAGCACGATCACCACTCCGGCGAGGTCCTCGGCCCGGCCGAAGCCGTACGTGTAGGCCCGGGTGGCGGCCCGCCGGCCCAGCAGGAAGGCGATCCCCAGCGGTACGGCGGTGAGCGCGTCGGCCACGTTGTGCAGCGTGTCGCCGAGCAGCGCCACCGATCCGGAGAACGCGACGACGGTGGCTTGGAGGGCGGCGGTCGCCCCGAGCGCCGCCAGCGACACCCAGAGGGCCCGCAGCCCTTCGGCCGAACCCTCCAGTGCCGGATCGACCCGGGTGGCGGTGTCGTGCGAGTGCGGCGTGATCGCGTGCCGTAACCGGTTCATGGTTCGACGATAGGGCCGAGACTAGGCATGCGACAACCCGGCAAAAGCCAATGACCTGCAAGAACGAGGGAGTGGCGCTCGAGGTTGCACGCAGGGTCGATCATGACTCAGGGCACAGTTCGGGACCTCGTAAGCGGATCGGCCTCCGCGAGGCGTCCTACTAAGTGAGAGAGAAAATTCAGTGAGGGCGTACGCATGCGGATGAGCAAGGCAGTCAGGGCAGTCGCCGTGGGCACGATGCTGGCGATCGTCGCCGGGTGCAGCAGTTCGGGAAAGACGCCGCCGGCCGATGCCCCGAGCGCGAGCGCGAGCCCGAGCGTGAGCGTGAGCGCGCCGGTGGAGAGCCAGGCTCCCGACGCCCATCAGGTCGCCCTGGCTGCCCTGCCGGCGAACCTGCGGGCGCGGATCCCGCAGTTCCCGCCCGCGCCACCGGCGACGAAGGTGACGCTGCCGCCCGGCGACGCCGCCGGCTGGTACAGCCGCATCCCGACCGACCAGAAGGTCGCCTTCATCACCATCGACGACGGCTGGGTGAAACATCCCCTGGCCCTGAAGCTGTTCCAGGCGTCGAACGTGCCGATCACGCTCTTCCTCGAGATCAACGCGATCAAGGACAACCCCGGCTTCTTCACGCCGCTCCAGGCGGCCGGGGCCACCATCGAGAACCACACGATCAGCCACCCCAACCTCAAGGGCCGGTCGTACGCCTTCCAGAGACGCGAGATCTGCGGCGGCGCCGACCAGCTGGCGAAGTACTACGGCCGCCGCCCGGTCCTGTTCCGCCCGCCGGGCGGCACCCACGACGCCACCACGCTGCGGGTGGTGAAGGACTGCGGCATGAAGGCCGCCTTCTACTGGAAGGAGACCACCGACCACGGCGTCGTCTTCTACCAGGAGGGCAAGACCGTCCAGCCCGGCGACATCATCCTGATGCACTTCCGGCCGCGCTTCGTCGACGACTACCTGGCCGTCCTCAACGCCATCCACAAGGCCGGCCTGACCCCGGCCAGGCTGGAGGATTACGTCCCCTGAGAACACCGGACAGCCGCTAGGCTCGGCGGATGGTCGATCTGGTGCTGCGGTCCCGGCGGGTCGTGACGGGCCACGGGGTGCGGCCGGCGGCGGTGGCGGTCGAGGCGGGCCGGATCGTCGCGGTCGACGACTACGACCAGGCGTACGACGCGGCGATCGACACCGATCTGGGCGAGACGGCCCTGCTGCCGGGTCTGGTCGACACCCATGTGCATGTGAACGAGCCGGGGCGTACGGAGTGGGAGGGCTTCGCCTCGGCCACGCGGGCGGCGGCCGCCGGCGGGGTCACGGTCATCGTGGACATGCCGCTGAACAGCCTGCCGCCCACGGTCAGCGCCGAGGCGCTGGCGATCAAGCAGGACGCGGCCCGGGGGCAGACCCACGTCGACGTCGGGTTCTGGGGCGGGCAGATCCCCGGCAACACTCCCGACCTGCCGGGGCTGCACGCGGCCGGGGTGTTCGGGTTCAAGGCGTTCCTGGCCGACTCCGGCGTGCCGGAGTTCCCGCCGGTGTCGGGGGAGGAGCTGACGGCCGCGCTGAGCGCGACGGGCGCCCTGTTCGTGGTGCACGCCGAAGATCCGGATCATCTCACCGCCCTCGACTCCTCGGACTCGTACCAGGACTTCCTGCGGTCGCGGCCGGCCGAGGCCGAGCACGCGGCGGTGGCCACGGCGATCGAGGCGGCGCGGCGCAGCGGGGGCCGGGTGCACATCCTCCATCTGTCGGCGGCCGGCGCGCTTCCGTTCATCGAGGCGGCCAAGGCCGAGGGCGTACAGGTGACGGCCGAAACGTGCCCGCACTACCTCACACTCGACGCGGACGAGATCGCCGACGGTGCCACCGAGTTCAAGTGCTGCCCGCCGATCCGGGACGCGGCCAACGCCGACCGGCTGTGGCGGGCGCTGGCCGACGGGCTGATCACCTGCGTGGTCAGCGACCATTCGCCGTGCACACCGGAGCTGAAACGGCGCGACACGGGCGACTTCGCGGCGGCCTGGGGCGGCATCGCGTCGGTGCAACTCGGCCTGCCGGTGATCTGGACCGCGGCCCGGGCCCGCGGCCACACGCTGGGTGACGTGGCGGAGTGGATGGCCCGGCGGCCGGCCGACCTGATCGGGCTGCGGGACAAGGGCCGGATCGCGGTGGGCGCGGACGCCGACCTGGTGGCCTTCGACGCCGAGGAGACCTTCGTCGTCGAGCCCGGCCGGCTGCATCACAAAAATCCCGTGACGCCGTACGCCGGAAAGACCCTGACGGGTGTGGTCCGCACGACCTGGTTGCGCGGGCACGCGGTCACCGGATCGGCCCCGGCCGGCCTGTTCCTGAGCCGAGAGGACGCTTGATGGACGAATTCGCCACGCTTCCCGATCTGGCGTCGCGGGCGTTCGGCGGTGGTGTCGTCTACGCGAACGACGAGTTCTTCGCCGCCGCCGACCACCTCGTCCTGCCCACCGCGCCGGTCTTCGCGCCGAGGACCTTCGACCACAAGGGCCAGGTGTACGACGGGTGGGAGACCCGCCGGCGCCGCCGGCCCGGGTCGGACGTGGCGATCGTGCGGCTGGGCGCGCCCGGGGTCATCCACGGCGTCGACGTGGACACCGCTTTCTTCAAGGGCAATTTCCCGCCGTACGCCTCGATCGACGGTCTGGTTGCCGGCGGATATCCGGCGCCCGCCGAGCTGGTGGAGGCGGAATGGATCCCGCTGGTCGCCAAGTCACCGCTCAAAGGGGACAGCCGCAACCTGTTCGCGGTCACCGGCGAGCGCCGCTTCACCCATGTGCGTCTGACGATCCATCCGGACGGCGGCGTGGCCCGGCTGCGGGTGCACGGCACCCCGGTTCCCGACCCGGCGCTGTTGCCGGCCGAGTTCGACGTGGCCGCCATCGCCCACGGAGCCGCGGTCACCGGTTGCAGCAACACCTTCTACGGCCATCCCGAGAAGATGCTCATGCCGGGCCTGGCCCTGCACATGGGCGACGGCTGGGAGACCTCGCGGCGCCGCGACGACGGCAACGACTGGGTGGAGATCCGGCTGGCCGCGCCCGCGCAAATCTCCCTGGTCGACCTCGACACCACCCACTTCAAGGGCAACGCGCCCGGCTGGGCCGCCGTCTCCGGCCGGTCGGACGGACCGGACTGGTTCGAGATCCTGCCCAGCGTCGCGCTGACCCCGGACACCCCGCATCGGTTCCGCGTCGAGTCGCGGCCGGCGGTCACCCACGTACGCCTGGACATCTTCCCGGACGGCGGCATGGCCCGGCTGCGCCTGCACGGCCGTCCCACACCCGGTTTCCTCGACGACAACCTCCGGCGGCACACCTGATGCCGTACGACGAAATCCTGGCCCAGCGCCTCCGCGACCGGCTCACCGGCCCGGCCGTCACCGAGCGCAAGATGTTCGGCGGCCTGGCCTTCTTCACGAACGGCAACATGACCGTGGGCGTGCACGCCGACGAGCTGATCGTGCGCCTCGGCCCCGACGGCATCGCGGCCGCGCTGACCCGCCCCGGCGTGCGGCCGTTCGAGGTGGGCGGCCGCTCGATGAAGGGGTGGATCCTGGTCGCCGGCGACCACCTCGACGATCCCGACCTGGACGGCTGGCTGGCCGAGGCGACCGGTTACGCGGAGGCGCTCCCGCCGAAGTGAGCGGGCGGGGCGACGCGCCGGGCCCACTCGGCCGCCTCGTCGTCGGGCAGGGTGCGGGTCACCACCATCTCCGGCAGCATGAGCGGATAGGAACGACCCAGGTTCCAGCCCCTCTTGTACGCCGGTGGGTCGAGCACGACCACACGATGGTCGCCCAGCAGCGGGATGCCGGCCGGCCGCCCCTCGTTCCAGATCCAGGCACCGGTGGCGTCGGTCAGATTGAACTGCCCTTGAATGCCACCCTCGGGCATCAGCTCACCGTTCGTGGCGGCGGCGACCCAGGCCGGCTGCGGGGCGGTGCCCGGAAGCCGGTCCGGCCCGATCAAGGTGGCGGCGAGCAGCGTGTGCAGCTGGAAGTTGTCACCGATGCCGCTGATCTTCAGGTCGTACGCCCGGCCGGTCTCCCGGTGCAGCACCAGCAGCGGTTCGTCGTCGAGGACGAGCAGCAGCCCGTGCAGCCAGGGCGCGTCCTCGATCCGCTCGGCGACGGCGGCCGTGGCGGCGGTCAGCCGCTCCCGGTGCGGCAACGAGAGCCGGGCGGACTTCTGCTGCAGGGGAAGCAGGAGGCTGGGAATCCAGGCGTTGACGGAGAACCAGGCCTGCGCGACCTCGCCGGCCTCCTCGGGGGCGAGCCCGGCGACCCGGACGACGCGTTCGCGCAGCTCCCGATATTCGGCGGCGCTGCGCGGAGGGGCGACATCGTCACCGAGCTCGTCGGCGACAACCCCGAACTGCGCGGCCAGTTCGAGGCCGCCGGCCACCCGATCGGCGAGAACACCGAGCACGGGAAGGGGATCGGCCCCGATCTCGATGAGGGCGGCGGCCAGCGAGGCCAGCTGTCCACCGTTGCCGAGAGCGACCTGCTCGATGGCCGGGGTCAGGCGGAGGAGCCCGGCGCTGAGGTCTTCCACGGAGGACTTCTGGGCCTGCTGCACGACAGCGCGGAAGGTCTTGGTGGAGGCCCGCTCGTCAAGCCGGATCACGGCATCGGCAAGCTCGGCACAGAGATCGGGAAGGGGGCGCGCGCGACGTCCGAACATCGAAGCATCGTACGGTTCCCGATTGTGACCCGAACCGTGACACTGCTCCTGATCGATGCCGACGGCACTCTGCTGGGCGAGCTACCTCCTTTCGAGACCCCGGTGCCGTGGTGGCAGGAGGTCGCCGACTTCCCCGAACGCTCCGGTCTGACCGGCCTTCAGGTGCTGCGCCTCCTGCACGGAGACCGCGCAGCCCCACCCGGCGGCCACGTCACCTATCTCGCCCAAGTTACCGAGAAGCCGACAAATATCCGAAAAATCGGGCGGCGATCAGAACTGGAGATGCCGACCGCAAGCAGCGCGGACGCGGGCGCGGGCGGCGCGGGCGGTGGCGGTGCGGGCGCGGGCGCGGGCGGCGCGGGCGGTGCGGGCGTTGGCGGTGCGGGCGTTGGCGGCGCGGGCGTTGGCGGCGCGGGCGTGGGCGGCGCGGGCGCGGGCGGCGCGGGCGCGGGCGGTGCGGGGGTGGGCGGTGCGGGCGTTGGCGGCGCGGGCGGTGCGGGCGCGGGCGTGGGCGGCGTGGGCGTGGGCGGCGTGGGCGGTGCGGGCGTTGGCGGCGCGGGCGCGGGCGGCGTGGGCGTGGGCGGCGTTGGCGGAGCGGATGGCGCGGACGGTGCGGTAGCCGGTGTCGGCGGTGCGGCCGGCGGCGGTGTGGGCGTTGATCTCGCGCCGCATCTCAAGCGGGCGGCCTACGCTGAGGTCAACGGGCCTGCGAAGTCTCTGGACTGGGCTCGGGAAGTTCTGCCCGGGGTGACCGCCCATCAGCGGCGGACCTGGAATCTCTCGGCCATCTGGCGCCTCGACGGAGCGGGTGGGGAGACCGTGGCCTGGCTCAAGCAGGTACCGCATTTCTTCGGGCATGAGGCGCGTGTCATTCGGCTGCTCGGGGACGTCGCGCCCGGGCTTGCCCCAGAGTTGATCGCTGCGGGGGAGCACGGGCGCATGCTTCTCGCCCATGCGCCGGGGGAGGACCGCTACGGCGCCGGGCCCGAGCTCTGCGCCGACATCGCCGCCGCGTTTCATCCGATCCAGCAGCATTTCGCGAAAAATTCGGTGGGGCTGAGTTTCATTCCGGATGGGCGGCTTGATGCTGAGGTCTTCGGGCGCGTCGCTGAGCCGTACGTCGCAAGCATCTCTGGTCTTGGAAAGCTTCTCGACGATCTTCCCCGGCGCATCGCGGCCATCAACGAGTGCGGGCTGCCCGACACGCTTGTTCATGGGGATCTGCACCCGGGGAACGTCCGCACCGACGATGCTGGGCGGCTGACCATCATGGACTGGGGAGACTGCTTCTTCGGCAATCCGGGCTTCGACATCCTGCGGCTGACCGACGACCCCGCCGTCATCGATGCCTGGTGCCGCCGCTGGGAGACGAGTGGCGCCGATCCTCGGCGGGCCATCGAGCTGCTCCGTCCGCTGGCTCCTCTGCGCAGCGCCGTCGTCTATGCCGGATTTCTCGACAATATCGAGCCGTCTGAATTTCCCTATCACGCGGAAGACGTTCCGGCCGCTCTGGCCGCCGCCGCCTCTATCGTGGGGGAGTGAGCCGGCGGGGGTTCCTCGAGCAGATCCGGCAGGGCGGTGTGTCCCTGAGCCCGGATCTGGCCGCCGCGTTCGCCGCCGTTCCCCGCGAGGCCTTCGTGCCGGACGGTTTCCAGCGCCGTGACGGCACGTGGGCCCGGCCGTCCGACGCCGACTTCCTCGAGCTGATCTACCGCGACGACGTGCTCGTCACCAAGGTGGACGGGCGGGTGCCGGTCAGCTCGTCCAGTCAGCCGTCGCTGATGGCCATGATGATCGAGGCCCTCGACGTGCGGCCGGGTCATCGTGTGCTCGAGATCGGCGCCGGCACCGGCTACAACGCCGCGCTTCTCGCCTCGCTCGGCGCCGAGGTCGTGAGCGTCGACGTCCAGCCCGATGTCGCCCTCAGGGCCCGCCAGGCTTTGAAGACGGCCCAGATCGACGGTGTACGGGTGGAGCATGGCGACGGCTACGCCGGATCGGCGGGCGACCGCTTCGACCGCGTCATCGTGACCGTCGGCGTCGCCGGCCTTTCCCCGCTGTGGCGGGCCGAGGTCGTCGTCGCTCCGGTCGAGCATGCCGGCACCCATCCCGTCCTGGCCGTTCGCGACCAGGTGGGCACGGTCGTCACCCCGTCCGGTTTCATGACCGCGGCCGGCCCGCTCACCGCCGCCCACCCCTTCCCGGCCCCGGCCGCCCCGGGGTCGCTGGCCGAGTTCGCCGAGCACGAGGGACCGCGGTTCGACCCGCCGCTGGAGCCGCTCGCCTACCGCGACCTCTGGTACGCGGCCGGCGTCTGGAACCGTCGCGCCACCCTCGCCGGGGTGCCCGGCCGCGAGCAGAACGCCCTGATCATCCTTGATCTGACCCGCACCGGCGGCGCCGTCGTCCTGCCCGACGGCAGCGTTCTGGCCGGAGGCGCCGAGGCCGCCGCCTGGGCCGCCGAGGCCGCCGCCCTGCGCGACCGCTGGCTCGGCGCCGGCCGGCCCCCGATGCGGGCCTGGCGTGTCGGCCTGTCCCCGGCCGGTGATTCCGACGCCCCGATCCTGGTCCCGTCCACGTGGGAGTTGACGCGATGAGCCGTACCGACGTCGTCCGGGCCTGGCTGCGTGACCGGGGCGCCGAGGCGGTCCCGCACGCCGGCGGCTCCCTCTACGAGCATCTCGGCCGGGTCCGGGAGCGGGTCGAGGGGCACGGCCTCGGCGAGGACGAGCAGCTGGCGGCGCTCACCCACGCCGCGTACGGCACCGACGGCTTCCCGGTCGTCCTTCTCGACGTGGCCGACCGGCAACAGTTGCGGGCGCTGATCGGACGGGAGGCCGAGGCGATGGTCTACCGGTACGGCGGCTGCGACCGCGGCCGCACGTGGCGGGCGCTGGCCTCGACGTGCACGGTCTGGAGCCGTTTCACCGGGCACGCCGAGTCGCCGACGCCGGATCAGCTGCGCGCCTTCGCCGACCTGAGCATCGTCAACGAGCTGGACGTCTACGAGCGGTCACCGGAGATCGCGGCCAAGGCCGGCGACTACTTCCGGTCGCTCTTCCCGACCTGGGCGCCGCTCGCCTCACCGGCCGTGATGGCCGACTGCCGGCGCACGCTCACCATCGGCCCGCCCGCCGATCGCTGAGCGAGCGCCCGTCCGGGTCGTACATGAGCCGATAGGCCGGCACCGCCCACAGCCGCTGGTACCAGGGCAGCTTCGACGTCTGGTGCGGCATGATCTGCCCGGGCGGCCGGGGGCCCTTCCCGCCCTCGTCGTGCCACTTCTTCAGGCGTTCGGCGGTCGCGTCCATCTCCCGTACGACCGCGACCGGATCGACCAGATCGTCGTCGGAGTCGCGGCCGAGATGCTCGCGCGTCAGCGCGAGCCGCAGCTCGCGCGGGAAGCGGCGGGCCCCGTCACCGAGACCGGCCGGGTCGCGCGGCTCCCGCTCGTCGGCCGTGTCGTCGAAGATGGCGTTCGAGAGCTCACTGTCGTGCGTCCACGAGCGCCGGTTGAAGTTGTCGCTGCCCACGCTGCACCACACGTCGTCGATCACGCACACCTTGGCGTGCACGTAGATCGGCGTGCTCTCCGCGTTCTCCAGGTCGAACACGTGCACGCGGTCGGGCGCGGCCATCCGGCACAGCGCGATCGCCTGCTCGCGGCCGACCTCGTTCGGCGGCAGCGCGAACCGGCCGTCCACGTCCGGGTGGCGGGGGACGACGGCGATCAGGTGCAGCTCGGGGTTGTCGGTGAGCGCGTCGGCGAACAGCTGGGCCACCTCGGCCGACCACAGGTACTGATCCTCGAGGTAGATCAGCTTGCGGGCCCGCTTGATCGCCTTGGTGTAGCCGCGCGCGATGGTCTGCTCACCGTTCGACGCGAACTTGTACGGCGGGCGCATGGCCGGATAGGTCCGCAGCACCTGGATGGCGAGCGGCCCGCACTCGGGCGGGTCCGGCGGCTGCTCGGGCAGGCGGTCGGCGCGCAGGTCGGCGCCTTTGAGCTTGTCGGTGACGGTGGAGATCGGGCCGTTCTGGTCGAGCGGCGTCGGATCGTTCCACCGTTCCCGGAACGTCAGGTCGAGCGCGCCCACCACCGGCCCGCGCAGCGCGAGCTGCACGTCGTGCCAGGGCGGGGTCTTCCCGTACGCCTTGGCCATCGCCACCGCCTGAGGATCACCTCTGTGCGAGGCGTCGTCGCGGCGGCTGTGGCACAGGTCGATGCCACCGGCGAAGGCGATGTCCCGCGACGGGTCGCCGGGATGGCGGAGGATCACCAGTTTCTGGTGGTGGGAGCCGCCGCGCCGGACCCGCTGGTCGAGCAGCACCTCCCCGCCCGCGGCCTCGATCTCGTCGCCGAGGTTGCGGTTCTCCTCCTCGCTGTAGGCGAGTTTGTCCACGTGGGAGCGCCAGAGCAGACCCTTGACCACCACACCCCGCTTGGCCGCCGCGCTGAACAGCTCGACGATGGTCGGCCCGTCGTCGCGCATCCGCTCGTCGGGATCACCACGCCAGTCGGTGAAGAACAGGTGGTCACCCTCTTGGAGGCTTTCAACCTCCGTTACCAGGCGGTCAAAATAGGCTTTACCGTGAATTAGCGGTTCGGCCGCGTTTCCGGTGCACCAGGTGGGTATGGATGAGTCCGGGTTGTCACGCTCCCCCGCACTGAGGAACCAGTCAGACAAGGGCACGTCCACCAACCTAAGCCCGCTCGACGGCACGCGCACCCCCACCGGAGGACCCACCCATGAGCAGTGAGCCGCTGACCACCGCCGCCGCCACCACGACCGAGACCGCTCAGGCCGCCGAGAAAGGCCTGCTCATCGCGGTCCTGCTCATCGTCCTGCTCGGCGTCGGAGCCATGCTGTTCATGGCCTGATCAAAGAATCCCCCATCCAACCACCCCACCACCGCCCTTAAATCGCCTTAAAAGACCCATTTATCTTCCTTAATGATCTCCACCACACCCTTGGGGCCGCGGCCGGTGACGGTGATGCCGTCGCCGCCGATGACCACGTCGGTGTGCACGCCCGACATGTTCAGGCCGGCCTCGGCGCGCTGCTTCTCGGTCAGCGCCAGGCCGCCCTCGACCGCGAACGGGAAGCTCTGACCCCACGCGACGTGGCAGCCGGCGTTCTCGTCGAAGAGGGTGTTGTGAAAGACGATGCCGGCCCGGGCGATGCGGCTGTCCCGGTCGACCAGCGACACCTCACCCAGGGAACGCGCGCCCGGGTCGGAGTCGATCTGGGCCCGTACGACATCGGCCCCCGAATCCGCCGTGACCTCGGTGATCCGCCCGCCCGCGAAGGTGACCCGCAGCCCGGTGACCAGCGCACCACCCAGCACCAGCGGCTTCGTCAGCCGGATGACGCCGTCCGCGCGCGTCTTGTCCGGGCTGGTGAAGACCTCCTCGGTCGGGATGTTCGGCATGTACGGCACGCCGGCCGGGTCGACCAGCCCGCCACCGGTCCAGCGGGTGCCCGGCAGGAGCCCCACCGTGAGATCGGTGCCCTCACCGACGTACCGGACCTCGGTCAGCTCAAGCTCGTCCAGCCGCCGCGCCCGCTCTCCCAGCGTGTCCGAGCGCTCCCGCCAGGCCGCGACCGGGTCGTCGGCGTCGAGCCGCATGGCCGTGCCCACGGCCTCCCACAACCGGCCGGTGTCGGGCTCGCCGAAGATCTGCCGGGCCCATCCCGGGTTGGGCGCGCCCACGGCGGTCCACCGGACGCCGTCGAACAGCGCCCGCCGCATGGCCTGCGACTCCTCCAGCGGGAAGGCGGCCGCCCGGGCCGGGTCGGCCCCGTCGAGCAGATGCGGATCGGCGTCACCCATCAGCCGGATGAACGCCACGCCCTCCTTGCGCCACCACTCCGTGCGTTCCAGAGCCCACGGCCGGCTCGCCGTCAGCCGCTCCAGCGGCTGGTGGTCGACCGCCTGCCGCCGGATCGGCCCGTCCTCCCAGTCGACCTCGACCCAACCCGCCCCCGCTCCGTAGGCGGCCGCGACCACGGCCCGCGCGATCTCCAGGTGCGCCGTGTCGCTCTTGATCACCACTCCCTGCCCGGGCTGCACATTGACGCCCACCCGAACCACCAGATCCGCGAACCGCTCGATCAAGCTCATGGGCCCGAGCCTAGAACAGCTTGTACAACGTCAGGGCGGCCAGCGACGGCGCGTCCACGATGCCGCCGGACCGCAGCATCGCGGTGATCTCGTCGTCGCTGAACGCGCGATGGACCATGTCCTGCTCGGTCGCCTCCCGGTCCGGCTCACCCTCGGCCAGCTCGGTCGCGAGATAGACGTCAAAACCTTGGGTCGAGTAGCCGTACGCCTCATAAAGATGTCCGAGATGGGTCAGTTCCTCGGCCCGCAGGCCGGTCTCCTCGGCCAGCTCGCGCCGGGCCAGCGCCGTCTGATCGCCCTCGTGCCCGGCGCCCCAGCTGCCCTGCGGGAACTCCCACGCGCGCCGCCCCACCGGATAGCGGAACTGCTCGACCATCCAGAACCCCCGCGACCAGCGCGGCAGCACGAGCGCGAAGTCCGGTTTCTCGACCACGCCGTAGATGCCGGGGCTGCCGTCCGGCCGCTGGACCTGGTCCTCCCGCACGGTCATCCACGGGTTGCGGTAGACGACGCGACTGCTCACCTGCTTCATGGTTTCCTCCCGTGCACCCGCTCGACCGTTCCCGCCTTGAGGCGCTGAGATTCGACGATCTCAAAACCCGCTTCCCGTACGCCGGGAAGCTGCCGCCGGGTGAAATGTTCCCCCGCCATCGGGATCGTGAGGCGTTCCAGCACCCACTGCGCGGCCCGCACCGGGGCCGAGCGGCCGCCGACGTGGTCGAGCAGCAGCAGGCGGCCGCCGGGCACGAGGACGCGTTTCATCTCGGCGATCGCGGCGGCCGGGCCGGGAATCGTGCACAGGCCGAGCGCGCAGACCACGGTGTCGAAGGTGGCGTCGCGAAACGGCAGATGCTCGGCGTCGGCCATCGCTTTGGTCAGCCCGGCCCGGGGCGCGATCGCCAGCATGCCGGCGCTCAGGTCGACACCGGTCACGGTGACGCCGGGCGGGTAGTGGGGCAGCTGCCGCCCGGTGCCGACGGCGACCTCCAGGACCCGCCCGGTGGCCCGCGCGCCGATCCACTCGCGGCCACCGGCGAACCAGTGCCGCTCGAGGAACTTGATCTGATCGTCGTAGCGCGGCGCCGACCGGTCCCAGACCCGCCGCTGCTTGTCGGTCACAGGATCACGTCGATCAGTTCGGCCGCCGGTGTCGACACCGGACGGTCACTGACCTGCCCGTCGCCGAGCTCGACGACCCGCCACCGCCCGTCCCGGTGCCGCGCGAGGTCGACGGTGACGAAGGGCAGGCCCGCGACGGCGCCCTTCAGGAACGACACGTCGATCTCGGGCGGGGCCTCGCCGGGGGTGTCCGGATGCGCCGTGATCAGGCGGCACTCGCCGCCGACCCACCACGTGCGGGCCTCGGCGCCGGTGAAATCCTCGAAGCGCCGCAGCACGAACCCGCCGGTGAAGTCGTCACCGCGCAACTCACGGAACCGCGCGGCGACGGCCCGGGCTTTCCCGGAGTCGGCCAGATCCGGGATGTACGCCGCCTCGTGCCAGTAATGCTTCATCGATTTCGTGTAGTCGCGCAGAACCGCCGCCCCGTGCGCGCCCAGCGCCGCCCGCGCCTCGTCGAAGTCACCCCAGGCCGACTCCGGCGTGAAGGGGGCGAGCGCGGCGTACCAGCCGGGCAGCTCGTGAGCCCGCCGGTATTGCCCGGCGCTGGTCCGCAGGCGGCCGCCGCACGCCTCGGCCAGCCCGGCGTAGGCCTCGCTGGTGAGCATCCACCCGCGGTAGACGGCCGGCTCGTCGCCGTCGATCGTCCTCGCCTCGCCCGCGGCCAGGGCATCGTGGTCGACCAGCGTCACCGTGTGACCGGCGGCGCGGGCCGCGGCGGCCTCCTCGGCGAAGTGCTCGTCGACGCGGCGCGGATTCAGGACGTCTCGCGGCACCAGCAGATTCATCTGCCTTTGATATCAGGATTGCCCTAACGGGCACCTAACAGGAAGCCCCGCTGCCGGAAGGCGTCCACCAACGCCGCCTCACTGCCCGGCGGGCCCTGCAGGAAACAGGCGACCGCCTCGGCGCTGTCCTCCCACCAGATCGCCCACGGGACGCCCTCCGCGGTCCGGGTCCGCGGGTAGCTGTAGAAGCGGCCGTGCAAGCCGGAGTCCGGCCGATGCCAGGAGTCGCGCCACCCGCCTCTGTTCTCCAGCTCTCTGCTCGCCTCGCTCGCCGGGCGGTCCCCGGCCATCGCGCCCGGGTCGGGCCACTCCGCACAGAACAGCTTGATGGAGGTCGTGACCGCGCAGACGTCCATGGACTTCTTGTCGCCCTTCTTGGCGTACGGCTGGCAGGCGACGCCGGGCCAGAAGGCTTCGTACGTCTTCGGAAGCGACAGCGCCACCGAAGCCGACGTGGGCGGCATCGGGTCCTCCGGCGTCCGGGACCCGGCGGACAGACCGGGAACGGTCCAGATCAGCACTCCCGCGACCGCCACGGCCCCGATCAGGGCGGCCACCGCCTTGCCGGTGTTCCCGTGCCGCGGTGGTGGCGGGGCCGGGCGTTCCACCCGGGTCGGCGGTGGTGGCGGCGGCGCGGGCCGGGCGCCGGCCGGCGGCTGGTTGGGGCGCCGGCCGAACAGCAGCATCCGGGCCTGCGCGGCGGCCGGCCGGCTCTCCGGGTTCTTCCGCAGGCACGCCCGGACGGTGGCCAGCAGGGGCTCGTCGACACCCTCGAGCCGGGGCCGCCGGGACAGGATCGCGTGCGCCACCCGCTCGCGGTTGTCACCCGGGAACGCCTGCGCGCCGGTGGCCGCGAACACCATCGTCGACCCCCACGCGAACAGGTCGGCGGCCGACGTCAGCGGATCGTTGGCGATCTGCTCCGGCGCCATGTAGGGGAACGATCCGGCGACCTCGCCCACCCGCAGCGTGGAGTCCAGCGCCTGGGCGATCCCGAAGTCGATCACCCGGGCGCCGCCCTGCCCGAGGATGATGTTCGCGGGCTTGAAGTCGCAGTGGACGATGCCGGCCTGGTGGATGGCTTCCAGCGCGGTGAGCGCCTGCATCGCCACCTGGAGCAGGTCGCTGTCCTTGAGCGGCCCGATCTCCCGTACGTGCTCGGCGAGGGTGAGCCCTTCGATGTATTCGCTGATGATGTACGGCAGTTCGCCCGTCACGTCGAAGTCGAGCACCTTGGCCGTCACGAACTGCGCGACCTTGCGGGCGTTCACAAGTTCCCGGTCGAGGTTCCGTTTGAGCGCGCCGCTCGGATCCCAGTCGACCCGCAGAACCTTGGCCGCGACCCGTTTCCCGTCGGGGCCGGCGGCGAGATAGACCTCGCCCTGCCCGCCCCGCCCGATCCGGGCGAGTGTCGTGTAGGGCCCTATCCGCGGCGGGTCGTGCGGCCCCAGCTTCGCCGGTCGCGACATGGCGCCTCCAGACAAGCGAACACCCATTGTGTGCAGGTGATCACTGCGCGCGCAATGGTCGTCGCTCTCAGGTGCTGTAGGTGCCGCCGGCTCCCCAAACAGGGCTCGGCCCAGCTTTCCGCGTCACCGGTCGCCGGGGTGGTCGGTCAGCGGTCTTTCGGGTCGGTCGGCAGCCGGCGGGTCGTGGCGTCGTCGTCCGGCGGGATCACCTGGGTCTCGTCGGCGCCGATGACGATCGTGTCGTCCGGTCCGGGATTGATGATCGTGGTGTCCCCGGTCCCGGACGTGATCACCGTGACGGTCTCGTCGCCGGCGAGGCCAGGAGAGGTGGTCTCGTCGGCGGCGGGGCCAGGGGAAACGGTTCGGGAGGTGGGATCCGCGGAGGGCGATCCGGAAGCAGACGAGCGCGGCGGCGGAATCACCTGGGTCTCATCCGCGGAGGCGAACGCGGAGGCGGCGGCTGGGGCGGAAGCGGGCGCGGAGCCAGGCGCGGAAGCGGGCGCGGCGGCCTGGGCGGTGGCTGGGGCAGTGGCGGCGGGCTCGGATGTGGCTTTCCGCTCGCGCTGGGCGGCGTAGGCGCGGGCCTGGTCGCGGATCGTGCTGGACTCCGTGGCGGCGCGGGTCAGCCAGTCTTCCCATCGGGACTGCATGGGCCGGATCAGGCCGCCGCCCACGCCCACGATGATGACGCCGGCGATGGTGGCCAGGACGGCGATCAGCACGGGCTGGGTTACCGACGTGGCGATGCCCACCTGGTCCAGGGCGGCGATGACCCCGAGCGTGACGACGACGGCGGAGACGGCGCGGGCCAGCAGGCGGGCGTACGGCAGGGCGCCCAGCGCGCTCACGATCAGGTCGGCGGCGGCCCGGCCGACCGCCACGGCCACGACGACGATGACGACCGCCACGAACGCGCGGGGCAGCCACGCGATGACCGCGGAGAGGAGGTCACTGACCGGGTTCGGCCCCCACAGGCCGAAGGCCGCCTGCAGCGCGAACAGCAGCACCCCGTAGAAGACGATCTTCCCGCACAGGACGCTCGGAGTGATCTTCAGCCGGGACAGGGGAGAGCGGTCCAGCCCGGCCCGGGCCAGGCCCTTGGTGGCCGCCGTCCGCAGCAGGCGGGCCACCAGCCATCCGATCAGGACGATGGCGGCGAACCCCAGCGCCGTCGGGATGAACAGCAGCACCGAACGCCACATGTCTTCCATCGCGCCTCCTCGCTCTCCGCGCCCGTTCTTCCCGCGACCATAGGACGCAACGAGCGAGGAGCGCGAGGGACGTTCAGGAGCAGGCGTTCCCGTTGATCGTGCAGCCGCTGGGAAGATCGTCGCCGTCGGACTCCATACCGAACGTGAAGGTCACCGAGTTCCGCGCCCCGACGGTGGCGCCACCGAAGGTGACCCGGCTTCCGCCGGCCGACGCCGAGACACCACCACTGAGGACGGTGATCGTGGCGCCGCTCGGGATGGTGAACCTGACCTGCCAGTCAGTGACGGCCGCCGCATTGGGGTTATTCACGGTGACGGTGCCCACGTACCCACCGTCACCACCGTTGTCGAAACCGTAGACCGCCGTCAGCGGCGCCGAGGCGGTCGTGGTCGGCGCGGGCACGAGCGTCTTGGTCGGCGCCGGAGACGCGGTGGTCGGCCGTGCCGCCGGCGCTGTGGGAGAGGGTTTCACCGTGGCCGGCGCATTCGCCACGGGCGGCGCCGTGGTCGCCGCCTCGGTGGTGGGCGCCGCCGTGGTCGGTGACGCGCTGGTGCTCGCCGGCGACGCCGACACCGAGGGCGCCGTGGTCGTAGGCTCGGCGACCGGCGCGTCCTCCGTCGGCGCCGCGGTCTCGACCGGCGCCGAGGTGGCCACGGCCGCGGTGGTGGGCGACGACGAGGAGTCCGGCCGCAACACGATGTAGCCGGCCGCCCCCGCCAGGAAGACCCCCATGGCCGCCAGCGCCACGACTCCGGCCCGGCGCCGGTTCCCTTCACGGTGACTACGAGGCTCGGCCCGGGGCGTGGACAGATCGATCATGGCGGTCTCACCCGCCACGGTCCCGTTCCCGTCCTCACCCCAGGGCCCCGCGAACAGAGCAGTCTCGGCCTCGGCGAGCCGCCCGCCCGCCGCCGCTCCGGCCCGCCCGACCCAGGGGTCACTTTCCGGCGCACCCAGGCCCGTCCCGGTAGCGCCGTACGGGTCAGCGTCGACACCGGCTTGCTCGTACGCCTCGGAGCCCGGCCCTTCCCGCCCGTCGCTCATCTCCAGCCCGGCGCCGTCGCGCGGATAGGCCCCGGCCTCGTCGGCCTGCGCCCGGTAGGCATCCTCATCGTGGCCGTACGCGCCGCCCTGAGACCCGAAAGCATCCCGGCTCCGCGCGTAAGCGTCCTCCGCCCCGAGAGCGCCGGAGTCCCGCTCATACGCACCGGCTTCCGGCCCGTACGCGTGCGCGTCCTGCCCGTACTGGTCGCCGTCGCGGTCGTATCCCTCGCCGCCGGGCACATAGGTGTCGTTCCGGTCGAAGGCGTCGTGCCCCGCGGAGTAACCCCCGTCGTGCCCTGCTGAATAGCCCCCGTCGTGACCCTCGGAATAGCCGTCCTGGCTCGCCGGGTAGGCGCCGTTCCCGAAGGCGTCGAAGCCGTCCGCCTGGGCGCCGCCCTGCTCAGCGGAAGCGGCATAGGCCTCGTTCTGGGCATATCCGTTATATCCGTTGCCGTCAGCTGAATACGCATAACCGTGCGGCTCAGCCCACGTCTCGTTCGCCGCGCCGCCGGTCCACTCCTCGCCGGCGTTCTGGTACGAGATGTCGCCGGCGCCGTCGTACGGGATGTCGCCCGTCCGCTGGCGGGGGATGCCGCCGGTGTGATGGTCCGGGAAGTCGTCGCTCGCCGGCTCCGGCCAGGACGCGTCGCGGCGCGGTGGCCATGAAGGGTCGAACGAGGGCCGGGGCGCCTCGAACCGCGTCGTCTCCGCGTCCGCGGGCGGCGCGGCCGGGAAAGCGGAAAAGGCATCGTCGGAGCCCGGGTTCTGCCGCACGTCGGCGCGGTAGTCCGGTGCGCCATGGCGGGGGCGGCGGTCCTCGGTCACGGCCGCGACTATAAGTGAGCAAGTTAAGGACGGCGACGCTTTCGGGAGCAACAACCGGCTACCCTCAGTGACTTCGCGCGGGGTGGGCTGCGGACGCTCCGGATAGTGCGGACTGGTCGTACCGTCAAGAATCGGACGGTTGGCCGGTGCGGCATCGTCCGAATGGCGGAGTCGGGATACGCTTTCCGACATGGCCGGCAGCACGGGTGGGGTGAGCCCTTCAGTCATGCCTGAGCTGCCCTCGGCGTCCCGTCTCGTGCATGAGGCCGATTGGTCCGCCACCGCCCTGGGTGCTCGCGACGGCTGGGACCCGGCCGTCGCCGCGACTATAGAGCTTCTGCTCGGCTCCCCGATGCCGATGGCGTACAGCCATGGTGATGATTTTCTGCTGATCTACAACGACGCGTACGCGGACCTGATCGGCTCTCTGCATCCCTCCGCCCTGGGCCGCCCGGCCGCCGAGGCCTTCGGTGACCTGTGGCGCGCCCCCGGGCTCGGCGGCGCGATTCAGGACGTCTACCGCACCGGTCAGCCCTTCCTCGAGGCCGAGACCCAGCTGACCGTCGTGCGCGGCCCCGCCGGCCGGCCCGAGCAGGCCTTCTTCACCCGCGGCCACTCGGTCGTGCGCGACCGGCGGGGTGAGGTCACCGGCGTGCTGACCGTCGCCGCCGAGACCACCCAGGTCACCCGCCGGCTGCAGAGCCTGGGCGACCTGACCGCCCGGCTGGCCGGCGCGCTCACCGTCGACGACGTGGCCCGGGTCGTGCTCGGCTACGCCTCGGCCTCCTTCGACGTCGACCACTGCGTCTTCGCCGTCGACGACGGCGGGGCCTACCGCTATGTGCGCCGCATCCGCGGCGAGATGCTCGACGAGGCCGACGAGCGCCTGCCCCCGGTGTGGAAGCGCGCGCCCAACGATCCCCGGGCCCCGCTGGTGGCCGCGGCGACCAGCGGGTCGCCGTCCTTCGTGACCGACGGCGAGCCGTTGCGCGAGGTCGCCACCGACCGCCACGAGCAGCGGGTCCGTTCGCTGGCCTCGCTGCCGCTGCGCACCGCGTCGCTGACCGGCGCCCTGACCATCGGCTACCGCCACGCGCACACCTGGCTGCCGGCCGAGCGGGCGCTGCTCAACGCGGCCGCCCAGCTGGTCGGGCAGGCGGCCGAGCGGGCCCGCCGGTTCGAGGCCCAGCACGGCACGGCCCAGTTGCTCCAGCGCAGCATGCTTCCCGAGCATCTGCCCGAGTTGGACACGTTCCGCATAGCGGCCCGCTACGACGTCGGTGTGGACGGCAACGCGGCCGGCGGCGACTTCTACGACGCGTTCACCCTGCTCGACGGCCGCCTGGCCATGGTGCTGGGCGACGTCGCGGGCCATGACGTGCGGGCGGCGGCCGTGATGGGGCAGGTGCGGGCCGCCCTGCGGGCGATGGCGCTGACCGATCCGGCCCCGCCGAGTGTCCTGGCCGGACTCGACCGGCTGGTCGGCTCGCTCGGGGCCGAGTCGCGCAACGAGGAGATCTTCGTGACCGTCGTCTACGGGGTGCTCGATCCCGCCGACGGCACGATCACCATGTCCAGCGCCGGCCATCCGCCGCCGGTGCTGCGCCGGGCCGGTGTGGCCGGTGAGGCGCCGACGGCCGAGCTGGTCAAGGTGCCGCCGGGCGCGCCGCTCGGTCTGGGCGGCCGCTGGCAGACCGGTCAGGTGCGGCTCGAGCCGGGCGACACGATCCTGCTGTTCAGCGACGGGGTCGTGGAGCGCCGCGGCCGGGCGCTGAACGACGGCCTCGACGCGCTGGTCGCCGTGACCGCGTCCGCGGCCAGCGGCGATCCGCGGAATTTGTGTGCGCTGGCGACGACCGCGGTGCCCGGCGCGACCGACGACGACGTCGCCGTGCTCGCGGTGGAGCGCGCCGTCGCGATGAGCCGGTCGGCGACCATGCTGGTGCCGGCCGAGCCGACCGGGCCTTCCCGCGTACGACAGTGGATGACCACCCGCCTTCGTGAGTGGAGCCTGCCCGAGACGGTGATCGGCGCCGCCATCCTGTGCACGAGCGAGCTGACCACGAACGCGCTGCTGCACGCGGGCACGCCGGCCCAGGTGCACATCGACCTGAACGCGGAGCGGCTGCTGGTCTCGGTGGCCGACACGGGCACCCGGGGCACCGTGATCCGTGCGCACGCGGACACGATGAGCAGCCGCGGCCGCGGCCTCGGTTTGATTGAAGAGTTGAGCGATTCGTGGGGGACCGACCCGTCGGTGCGGGGCTCCACGGTGTGGTTCGAGATGCTCGTGCCGGGCAGGAGCGCTCCCACGGGCGCCGACTCACCAGCAGATTAACGATCACGTTACATGTAACGTACGTACGGTCACCTTGTGTAGCGGAAAGACGTTCTAAAGCGGACATTGAACCCCGGGGTAGTGACGGCGCGTATTCATTGCCGTAGAGTCATTCGCAAATCGGGGACGTCCACGTTGGAGCGGTATATGCGGATCAGAGGCTTTGCGCCGTCGACCCCCTGCTGGGTGGAGCTCACCACGCCGAACCCGGACGAAGCCGCCGGTTTCTACGGTGGTCTCTTCGGCTGGCGGCTCGACGGTGATCGATTCACGCTCGACGGCCGCGCGGTGGCCGGACTCAGCCGGAGCCGGTCGGATCGG
Source organism: Actinoplanes sp. NPDC000266 (assembly GCF_042899005.1). Lineage (NCBI taxonomy): Bacteria > Bacillati > Actinomycetota > Actinomycetes > Micromonosporales > Micromonosporaceae > Actinoplanes > Actinoplanes sp. NPDC000266. The sequence continues at coordinate 301,793 of NZ_JBIAZI010000004.1, read as the reverse complement.
CCCGAGGGCTGGCTGACCTATCTGGCCGCCCCCGATCTCGAGGGCACGGCCGAGCGCGTCTCGCAGGCGTACGGAAGAGCTTTGACCTGGCCCGAGGAACGTGACGGAGCGCGCAGCGCGATCGCCGCCGACGGCGCCGGCGCGGTCTTCGGGCTGTGGCAGTCGGCGGGCTTCGCCGGCATGCAGGAGCGCGGCGTGCCGGGCACGATGGCCTGGGCCGACCTGCTCACCGACGACGTGGCCACGGCGACGTCGTTCTACGCGCGGGTGTTCGGCTGGACGCTGACCCACGAGTTCGGCAGCGGCGAGTGGCTGACCGAGGCCCACGACTCGGTGGCCGGCCTGATCACCGGCCGCTACGGCGCCCGCTGGCAGCCGTCGTTCCAGGTCGCCGACTGCTCGGACGCCATCGACCGGGTGGCCGGGCTGGGTGGTCGCGTGGTGAACGGGCCGGTCGAGCTGGGCCTGGGCCACTACGCCGAGATCGTCGACCCGTTCGGCGGGACGTTCGCGGTGACCTCGCCGGTCGCCCGCGAGGTGCGGCTCGACGTCGCCTACAACGACATCATCGGCATGGAGTTGACGTACGGCGGGTAAGGGAACAGGCGTTCGAAGGAGGAGAGCTCATGACGACGACGAACGCCGAGAAAGACCCGTCGGACTGGACCACCGGTGACGAGCCGGCCACCGGCGCCCAGGAGTCATACCTGCACACTCTGGCCACCGAGGCGAAGGAAGAGGTGCCGGACGGCCTGACCAAGGCCGAGGCGTCGGAGAAGATCGACGAGTTGCAGGAGAAGACCGGCCGCGGCCGCTGAGTTTTTTCAGGGCCGGCCCCCGAGTGGGGCCGGCCCTTTTTTACGCTCTCCACGTCAACCTCGGTTGACACAGCCGTCGTGTCAACGTAAGTTGACAGCATGACCGAAGCAACCGATCTCGCCGCGGCGGCCGGGAGCACCGACCCCCGGGTCGGGCTGCGCGCCGTCGTGGCCCTGCGCCGCCTGCTCGAAGGGCTCGAGCATCTCCAGGTGGCCAACGCCCGCCGCAAGGGCTGGTCCTGGCAGGAGATCGCCGACGCGCTCGAGGTGACCCGCCAGGGCGTACACAAGAAGCACGCCCGCACCATGCCGGAGGACTGACATGTTCGAACGATTCACCACCGCCGCCCGCGAGGTCGTCGTCCGGGCCCAGGTCGAGGCCCGCGAGCTCGGCCACGGCCACATCGGCACCGAACACGTGCTGATCGCGCTGCTCGCCGACCCGGACGGCCCCGTGGCCACGGCGCTGAAGGACAAGGGCGTCACCGCCGATTTCGTACGCCAGGAAGCGCGCCGAAAAGTCGAGCACACCCCGCCCCTCACGCCGGTCGACGCCGACGCCGAGGACAGGGCGGCCCTCAAGGCGATCGGCATCGACCTCGACGCCGTACGGGCCGCGATCGAGCAGAACTTCGGAGCCGGCGCCCTGAAGCTCCCCCCACCCGAGCCGAAGAAGCGCGGCCTGTTCAGCCGCCTCACTTCGGCCGGCGGTCACATCCCCTTCACCAAGCGCAACAAGAAGGTGCTGGAGCTGTCGCTGCGCGAGGCGATCCGGCTCAACCAGAAGTTCATCGCCCCCGAGCACATCGCGCTCGGCCTGATCCGCGAGGGCGAGGGCCTGGCCATGCTGATCCTGAGCGAGAAGCAGGTCGACTTCGACCGCCTCCGCGACGACCTGTCCCGCTCGGTGAAGAGCCAGGCCGCCTAGACTCCGATCGGCGGCGCGCTCCCGCGTCATGGAGTGACTGCCGCCAGGCGGTAAACGCCTTCCGCCGCGCTCATGAGGCGCAACGAAAGGCGTCAGATCGAGATGACTAGGGTTTGGCCGGTTGTCCGTTGCCGTATCTCAGTGCGCCCCAAACCAGCAGCTCCAGCGTAAGAGTTGCCGAGAATCCGCCAGCTCCGAAGCCTACGGTGGCCATTAAGGACGAGCCGTCAGCCCACGCGAGCCAAGCTGCGACGATGGCAACAATGGCGGCGAATAAAACAAGACTGAGGATTACAAGAGAGTTCTTGGACACACCTCAGATCACACACTAACAGCGGAGCTTCGTCCATCAACCCCAATGCGAACTTCGGGTGGGGTTTGAAAGCTTTCTATACGGCGTAAACACTCTTTCGTGCTGCCAATTCGCCGAATTGATCACCCTTGCGTGGCAGTACCGCGTGACATCTTCCCGGGAGGACAACTTGCTGGCAGACCCGTCAACCGCGCCTTCGGCTGTCCACCAGCTGACCGCGAACCGGTGACGGGCGCGAAGATGGTGATCACCAGCGACCGGCTGCTCCCTCCGCCCTCCTGACGGCTAGCGGTAGTAGAGGCGCAGTTGGTGGCCGTCGGCTGTGCGGTGCCAGCCGACGTCGCCCAGGGCCTCGACGTCGGGGCGGCGGGTGAGCCACTCGGCTGCCATGGCGAAGGCCTCGGCCGGGGTTCGGCCGATGAAGACGACCCGGCGCTCCCACTCCTCGTAGACGGTGGGCGCGCCGGTCGCGGCCTGCGTTCCGCGCGGACCGGTGACTATCGCTGTGGGGCCGATGCGGCGGCCGTTGCGTACGCCCTGGACGAACCAGTCGTTGACCGTCTCGTCGTGTTCCACGGTCCAGCCGTCGAGGCGGCCTATGTCGTCGGCGATGACCCGGCGGGCCCGGTCGAGCGCCGCGTCGAGCGTGGCGAAGTCGATGTCCTCGCCGTTGTACTCGACCCGGTACGCCATGCACGGTGATGATAGGGGCCGGAGGGCGGTTAACGAAGCCTCAGGCGCATCGCGGGGTCGGCGGTGCGACGGAAGCCGAGCGATTCGTAGAGCGGCTCGCCGTCGGGGGAGGCGCGCAGGTCGACCCGGTGGATGCCCCGGCCGCGGAACCAGTCGAGCAGGGCGGTCAGGCACGCGCGGGAGTGGCCGCGGCGGCGCTCCGAAGGGTCGGTGACGACGCTGAAGACGTAGCCCATCCGGCCCGCCGGGTCGCCGGGGCCGCCCAGGCGCTGCTCGATGGTGCCGACGGCGCAGGCCGCGAGGCCGCCCTCGGCGCGGTCGACCACGAAGGCGGTGAGGGCCGGGTCGGCCTCGGACAGCTGCTTGACCAGGGTCTGGCGGGCCGGCTCGCGCCAGTCGTCGTCCCAGGCCGTGCCCCGGTCGAAACTCCGCAACATCACCGCGCGGAGCCGGACCAGCTCGGCGGCGTCTTCGGGCACAGCCTGGCGCGCAGTCATGCAGATCATGCTAGGCGGTGCTTGTTATTTCAGATTTGAAAGAGATACAGTTCTTGTCATGGCCGAACCGCTGTCCGCCGCCGAGGCGATCGCCTGGCGCACCTTCATCGAGAGCTCGTGGGCGCTGCACACCCACCTCGAGGACGAGTTGCGCGCCGACACCGGTCTCAGCATGAACGATTACCACGTTCTCGTGGTGCTCTCCGAGGCCCCCGAGCACCGGCTCCGCATGGGCGAGCTGGCCGGCCGCCTGGTCTTCTCGCCGAGCCGCATCACGTACCAGATCAGCTCGATGGTCAAGCGCGGCCTGGTCCGCAAGCAGCCCTGTCCCGAGGACGGCCGCGGCCAGGAGGCCGTGCTGACCGACGAGGGCCTGGCCGCCCTCGAGGCCGCCGCCCCGATGCATCTGGTCACCGTCCGCGACAGCTTCATCGACCGCCTCGACCCCGACGAGCTCGACGTCATCACCCGCGTGTTCAGCAAAGTAAGGAAGTCCTGAGATGCCCGCCATCACCGTCGACGACGTCCTCGTCCTGCCACGGCTTCCCCAGCTCGACCACACCGCGGCCGTCCGCCCGGTCCGCCGCCTGACGACCGCACCGCAGGGCTTCGAGGGTGAGGGTTTCCCGGTCCGGCGCGCGTTCGCCGGCGTACCCCTGGAAGAACTTGACCCTTTCATCCACCTCGACCAGATGGGTGAGGTCGACTACGCGCCGGGCGAGCCCAAGGGCACGCCGTGGCACCCGCACCGCGGCTTCGAGACCGTCACCTACATGATCGACGGCATCATGGACCACCAGGACTCCCTGGGCGGCGGCGGCACGATCACCAACAGCGACACCCAGTGGATGACGGCCGGCCGCGGCATCCTGCACATCGAGGCCCCGCCGGAGCACCTGGTCACCAGCGGTGGCCTCTTCCACGGCCTCCAGCTGTGGGTCAACCTTCCCGGCTCGGCCAAGATGATCGACCCGAAATACCAGGACATCCGGGGCAGAGAGTCGGCCCTGCTCACCACCCCCGACGGCGGCAGCCTGATCCGGGTCATCGCGGGTGAGATCGCGGGTCACCAGGGCCCGGGCTCCACCTTCACCCCGATCAACCTGGCCCACGTGACCCTGCAGCCGGGGGCGCAGCTCGACCTGCCGTGGCAGCGCACGTACAACGCGCTGGTCTACGTGCTGTCCGGGCGTGGAACGGTCGGCGCCGACAAGCGCCCGATCCAGATGGGCCAGCTGGCCACGCACGGCACCGGCGATGCCATCCGGGTGAACGCCCACGACGAGATGGATCTGTTCATCATGGGCGGGCGCCCGATCGGTGAGCCGGTGGCCATGTACGGCCCGTTCGTCATGAACACCAAGGCCGAGCTGAAGCAGGCGTTCGAGGATTACCAGAAGGGCCGCTTGGGCGTCGTCCCCGCGGTCCGGATGCCGCACACTGACTGACGGCACCACCCGCGAGGCACAGCCGGCTCATGCCGATCGGCTGTGCCTCCCGCGTTTCAAGAGACTGCGCCGCTGTCGCCCACGGCGAGGCGGCCGGAGGGTTGCCCGCCCGGCCTTCGGTTGCCGGCCGCGGGAGCATCCTCGGGCTCTTCGATCCGCCATCGAGCCTGCCGAGGGCCGGCGCGTGCATGGTGCCGCGGGCTGTGAGGTCCTCCTGCCTGAACCTCCTAGTGGCGAGCGCAAGATTGATCCGGCACTATTAGTGAGCGGATGGTCGCTAGGAGGAATGATGGTTGAGCGTCGCGATGGCGAGGGGATCAAGTGGCGGCGCTCGAGTCGCTGCTCTGGCGATGCCTGCATCGAGGTCGCCGACATAAGTCACTGGGTTGTCATCGCTCCGGCGATCATGACGGGTGCGTGGCTTACGCTGCGTACCGTCGTCAAGGAAGTCGGGTTGACGATTCGGTCCAATACTCAGCAGCGCGAGATGACCACGCGGGCCCGGTTGGCGCAAGAAGGTCAGACTGGGCGAAAGCTAATCGAGCAAAACGGGCTTACCGTGCGCAAGTTCTCGGAGCAAGACACTCGTAAATTCCGAGAGATGCTAGACGCCGGGGTATTGCCAAAGGAGTTGGCGAGCGCAATCGCCGAGGCTGGTGGTGTCGTTCTTGAAGAGGGCGTCGCGGTGAGGGACAGCAAGAACCCTGGTGCCCCAGCGCTGACGTTTACGCGAAGCGACTGGCATGCCTTCCTGGACCAAGTGGCGTCAGGGTTCCCCGAGCGGTAGTTCCGATTGGTGCGCGGCCCAAGATGCTATGCCGCTTCGTGCGGGGGCGGGGGCGGAGACAGCCACCCCTCCCATGTGCCGCGGGGGCGCGCCGGGATATGAGGAGGGCCGGTGCCGGGGAATCCCCGGCACCGGCCCTCGAAAATGAAAGGTCGGTCTACGGCGTTGCTACGGGCGGCAGCTCAGTTGGCGATGGGCAGCGTGCGGGCGAGGGCGCAGACCGCCAGGAGGCGGCACAGGACCCAGTCGCTCTCGGACCAGTCGATGACGGCGACCGGCGGGCGCCAGCCGTGGGTGAAGGCGGCGTCGCGGACGCCCTCGGCGTAGGCGGCCAGCAGGACCGCGGTGAGCGGGCGGACGTCGGCCGACAGGCTGTCGCGGATGCCCGCGGCGTGCTGGTCGACGATGGCCATCAGGCCCGGGTTGGCGTCGGCGGCCGGGAGGCCGGAGACGCCCACGGTGTCGTGCAGCTCGGTGAGAGCGGCGTGGGCGGAGCGGAGAGCAGCACGGGCGGCGGCGCCGGAGAACAAACCATTCATGAGAAGAAAGTTAGAGACGCTGAGGTAGCTGACGGTTCTCCGGACGGGTGCAGCTCGGTTGAAGCTGTTCTCCCGGGGAAAGATCCGAGTCATGGACGACAAGACGGTCGAGGCGCTGGGCAAGCTGAGTGAGGCGCTGGAGACGACCGAGCACGCCCGGGGGCATCTGTACGCGATGCACCAGCTCACGGGTGCGGCCGACTTCCAGCTCGACGAGGCCGTCTCACTGCTGCGCGAGGCCGGGCACGACGAGTTGGCCGACCGGGTCCAGACGGAGCTGATCGGGCGCAACGTCATCCCCGGCCACTGGACGTTCCAGATCGTCGAGGAGTACGACGACGGCTACTACGCCGAGTTCCGTGCCCTCGAGAAGGCGGCGCGGGACGAGCTGGCGGGTGGGCGGCGCCATCTTTACGAGGCCGCGCTCAAGGAGAAGCGCCGCACACACGGAAGAGCGGGCCACGAGGCCCGCTGAGGGTGGACGGCGCAGGGGCTTTACTCGACCGGTTCGACGGCCGGGCGACGGCGCTGGGCGTCGTCGGCGAGGATGACCGTGGCCACGACCAGGGCGACCACCACGGCGAAGAGCCACGAGGCGTCGTCGATCAGCTTGGCGGCCAGCGGGGCCTGGAAGGCGGCCAGGAGGAAGCCCAGCCAGGCCAGCTGACGCTGGCGGTCGGTGAGGAATCCGGCAGAACGCATTCGGACAGTCTGGCTCGGAAAGGGCGGATCGCCGTCACCCGTTCGGCCGATTTTGCGTTGGTCCGATCGTGCCCCGAGTGTTGCGTCAAGGTCGCTCAACAATGCTGTTTCTGCTGGTCGGAGCGTTGCTCCTGGCAGGGTGCCAGGAGCCCACGATCGCGCAGCAAGCCCCTGGCCGGGTGGCTGTGGGAGCGCTTCAAGGGCGTACCCAGGCGATTTTGACCGTTGACGACGCCGCCTCGCGGGTGCAGGTGATCATGGCCAGCCTGCCGGGGATGCTCTATCGGGTCACCACCCCGGCCGGGAGCGGACTGGAGCCGCACGTCCGTGTCGAGGGCCTGTCGGTGCGGGCGAGTCTGCGGCCCACCGGGACGGACGGGCCGCACGAGGTGCGCATCGTGCTCAACCGGGACGTCCGGTGGGGCATCCGGCTGCCCGCCGGGGCCGGTGAGCAGCAGCTCGACCTGGTCCGGGGCCGGGTCACCCGGGTCGATCTGGGCCCGTCGGGGCTGATCGAGCTGCGCCTGCCCGAGCCGGTCGGCACCGTTCCGGTGACGTTGCGCGGCGGCGTGGGGACGCTCTCGGTCACCACGCCGTCCGGGGTGCCGCTGCGGATCGGCCTCGACCGGGGCGCCGGGTCGGCCACCACGCCCTGGACGGGGGCCGAGACGGTGGCCGCCGGGACCTATCTCGGTCCCGCGATCTGGCCGGCGGCCCGGCATCGCTACGCGCTGCGGGCCAAGGAGGGCATCGGCTTCTTGACTGTACGGAGGTCGGCCACCCATTCCGGCAAGCCGCGCACATGACAGCGGGAACGGCCGCACGAGGCGGCCGTTCCCGATGCGTTGCGGACGATCAGGCGCCGGGGCGGTCGACCTGGCCGCGCCAGCCGCCGGTCTCCATGCCGCCACGGCCCTCGATGTACTCCTTGAACCGCTTGAGGTCGCCCTTCACGCGGCGGTCGACGATGCCGAGCTTGTCGCCGGCGTTCTCGACCAGGCCCTGCGGGTCGTAGTCCATCTGGACCGTGACCCGGGTGTGCGTGTCGTCGAGCCGGTGGAAGGTGACCACGCCGGCCTGCTTCTCACCCTCGGTGGACTTCCAGGCCACCCGCTCGTCCGGGAGCTGCTCGGTGATCTCGGCGTCGAACTCGCGCTTGACGCCGGCGATCTCGGTCTTCCAGTGCGTGTGGGTCGCGTCGAGCTGACGGATCTCGTTCACGCCCTCCATGAACCGGGGGAACTCCTCGAACTGGGTCCACTGGTTGTAAGCGGCTCGCACCGGCACGTCGACGTCAACGGACTCGGTAACCGTACTCACGGTGTCTCCTCCTCATGATGTTTCCCCGCCTTGCTGACATCAGACGTGCCCGGCTCGGGAGGAGCTAAACGCGGGGCGAGCGGAGTTTGTGGATCTTCGTCGCCGGCCTGGCGCAGCCGCTGCCGCAGCACCTCGGCGTTGACCTGCACACCCAGCAGCAGCGCGGTGTTGGACAGATAGATCCAGACCAGGAAGGCCACGATCGCGCCGAGGCTGCCGTACGTGCGGTTGTAGGAGCCGAAGTTGGCCACGTACAGGCCGAAGCCGAACGACGCCACCGACCACGCCATCAGCGCCACCGCGCCGCCCACGGTGAGCCAGCGGAAGCGGGGCGTCTTCACGTTCGGGGCGATCCAGAACATCAGCGACAGCACCACCATCGCGATCACCACCAGCACCGGCCAGCGGCCCACCGACCACACCTGACGGGTGGTCGCGCCGGCGTGCAGGGCGTTGCCGAGCGCGTCCACGACCGGGCCGCTGATGACCAGGCCGGCCCCGATGGCGGCCAGCAGCACCAGGGCCACCGCGGCCAGCGCGATCTGGAGGATCTCCAGCCGCCACCAGACCCGGCCCTCCCGGACGCCGTAGATGCGGTTGGAGGCGCGGGTGAACGTACCGACGTAGCCCGAGGCCGACCAGACCGCCAGCAGCAGGCCGAAGCCGAAGAGCACCTTGGCCGAGGACTGCTGCACCAGCAGGGCCTGGATCACCGAGATCAGCCCGTCGTTGTCGACGACCGAGCCGATGCCCAGATCACGCAGGATGTTGAGGGCGGCGTCGAGCACGGTCGAGCCGTCGGTGACCAGATTGACCAGCGCGACGATGACGACCAGGGACGGGATCAGCGCCATGAAGGTCTGATAGGTCATCGCGGCCGCGAAGTCGGAGCAGTCGTCCTCGACGTAGCCGACCAGGCTGCGCCATCCGACCGAGCGCCAGCTCCTCCAGCTGAGCTGACGAAGCTTCAGGGGTACCGGGCCGGGCGTAAGGTCCGCCGCATGCGCCTCGGACTCCCGGTCGAGCGTCGGCTCAGCCACGCTCCGGCTGCTACCCGGAGGCGAAGGGTGACAAACGCCGTGGGAAGGGTACGACGTCTTCGATGGAGACTTCAGACGCGATCATCATCGGCGCCGGCCACAACGGCCTGGTCGCCGCCAACCTGTTGGCCGACGCCGGGTGGTCGGTGGTGGTGCTCGAGGCCACCCCGCAGCCCGGCGGGGCGGTGCGGTCCGGCTTCGTGACCGCGCCCGGATATCTGAGCGACCTGTTCAGTTCCTTCTATCCCCTCGGGTACGCCTCGCCGGTCCTGCGCGATCTGCACCTCGACCTGGAGTGGACGCGGTCCCCGGACGTGCTCACCCACCTGCTGCCGGACGGCCGGGCGGCGACGATCAACACCGATGTCGCACGGACCATGGAGTCGGTCGAGCGGTTCGCCCCCGGCGACGGCGAGCGCTGGAAGAACGCGTACGACGACTGGCGTGGCGTCTCGGCCCCGATGCTCGACACCATCCTCACGCCGTTCCCGCCGGTGCGCGGCGGCGTCTCCCTGCTGCGGGCCCTGGGCAGCGTGGACGCGCTGCGGCTGGCCCGGCGGCTGGTGCTCTCGGTGCGGGAGCTGGGCTCGGAGCTGTTCAGCGGGGAGGGCGCGACGCTGCTGATGGCCGGCTGTGCCCTGCACACCGACCTGTCGCCGGAGGAGGCCGGAGGCGGCGTGTACGGCTGGCTGCTGGCCATGCTCGGCCAGGAGCACGGCTGGCCGGTGCCGGTCGGCGGCGCCCAGCGGATCACCGATGCCCTGGTCTCGCGATTGCGGTCCCAGGGCGGCGAGATCGTGTACGAGGCGCCGGCGTCCCGGGTTCTGATCGCCCGCGGCAAAGCGGTCGGCGTGCGGACGGGTGACGGGCGGCTGTACCGGGCCCGGCGGGCCGTGATCGCCGACGTACCGGCGCCCTCGCTCTATCTCGATCTCGTGGGGGAGCGCTGGCTGCCGTCGCGGATGGCCGAGGATCTCGCGCACTTCCGCTGGGACGGCGCCACGGTCAAGGTCGACTGGGCCGTCCGTACGAAGATGCCCTGGAAGAACCCGGCCGCCGCGGGCGCCGGCACCGTGCATCTGGGCTCCGATCTCAACGGCCTCACCCGCTACGCGGCCCGCCTGGCCACGAACCAGGTCCCGGACCACCCGTTCATGCTGCTGGGCCAGATGACCACGGCCGATCCGGGGCGGTCTCCGGAGGGCACCGAGTCGGTCTGGTCGTACACCCATCTGCCGCACCGCGAGCACTGGGAGCCGGACGAGATCGCCGCCCACGTCGAGCGGATGGAGGCGACCGTCGAGGAGTACGCGCCGGGCTTCCTCGCACAGGTCGAGGGCCGCAACGTCTATTCGCCGGCCGACATGCAGCGGGAGAACCCGTCGCTGGTCGGCGGCGCCCTCGGCGGCGGCACGGCGGCCGCGTTCCAGCAGCTGTTCCTGCGCCCGATCCCGGGCATCGGGCGGGCCGACACCCCGGTCGACCGGCTCTACATGGCCAGCTCGTCGGCCCACCCGGGCGGCGGCGTGCACGGCGCTCCCGGCGCCAACGCGGCGCGGGCCGCCCTGGCCCGCCACCGCGTCCCCGGCTACCGCTCAGTGATCAACGCGGCGCATCGCGCCGTGTACGGGTAGACCGCTCGGCGATGTCGGCCAGGCGGCGCAGGGTCTCGATGTTGCGGCGGTGCAGCAGCAGGTCGTTGAGCTTGTTGCGCGCCGCCCGCAGCGGGCCGCGCTCGAAGTCCTCCTCGATCGTCACCTTCGTGGCGCCGCCGGGGGCCGGCTCGAGCTTGATGTCGACGACCGCCTCGCCCAGCGGCCACAGGCCCGCGTTGAGCTTGAGCCGCCGGTCCGGCTCGACGATCAGCACCTCGGAGGAGTCGTGCAGGGAGAGCGGCCACGGTCCGGCCTTATGGTGGAGATGGCTGCCCACGGCCGGCCAGCTCTCGTCGACGTCACGGATGTGCACGGTGCCGACCACCCAGTCGCTGTAGGTCCACCCGTCCGAGAGGACGGCGAAGACACGATCGGGCGGGGCCTGAACGGTACGCTGCACGATAGCCACGGCCAGGACATACCCTGCGAGAACAGTCTGTAACGGATAGGTCAGGTTTACGGATGTTGCCGTAGGGCAAGGTCTCCGGCGAACACCTGCCCGACCGGAGGGACCACGTGCGCATCGCCATGATCTCCGAGCACGCCAGCCCCCTGGGCGACGGCGGCCAGCACACCCATGTCGCCGACCTCTCCACGGCTCTCGCCGAGATCGGTCACGAGGTTCGCGTCTACACCCGTCGCGACTCGCCGGACGTCGCCGACGTGGTCTTCACGCCGGGCGGCATCCACGTCGTCCACATCGCCGCCGGGCCCGCCCAGGCGATGCCCCCCGACCTGCTGCTCCCGCACATGGGCGAGTTCGCCCGCCTGCTCGAGCACGAGTGGCGCCACGGCGACTGGCACCCTGACGTCGCCCACGCCCACTTCTGGACCAGCGGCCTGGCCGCGGTCACCGCCGCCCGCCAGTTCGGCATCCCGGTGGTGCAGTCGTTCCACGAGCTGGGACTGCCCTCGCTCAGCGGCGGCGCCGACCGGCCCTCGCGGAGCGGATACGAGCGCGCCCTGGGGCGGGCCGTCGACCGCGTGGTCGCGCAGTCCCAGGACGAGGTCAGCGGCCTGGTGCGCATCGGTGTGCCCCGGGCCCGGCTGACCGTCGTGCCGGCCGGCGTCGACAGCATCCGGTTCAGCCCGGACGGCCCCGCCGTCGAGCGCGACCCCGAACGGCCCCGCATCCTCTCGGTCGGCAAGCTCGTCGAGCGCAAGGGCTTCGGCGACGTCATCCAGGCCATGCGCTACGTGCCCGGCGCCGAGGTGGTCGTCGTGGGCGGTCCGTCGGCCGATCAGCTCAAGGCCGACCCGAGCGCCGCGAAGTTGCGCGCGCTGGCCGACAGGTTGCAGGTCGGCGACCGGTTCCGGATCGTCGGCCGGGTGCCGGCCCGGGAGATGCCGGCCTGGTACCGCTCGGCCGACCTGCTGGTGGCGGCGCCCTGGCAGGAGCAGTTCGAGCCGTCCGCGCTGGAGGCCATGGCCTGCGGCGTCCCGGTGATCGGCACGACCGTGGGCGGCCTGACCGAGACGGTGGTCGACGGGCTCACCGGCGACCTGGTGCCGCCGCGTGACCCGCGAGCCCTCGGCGGCGCCCTGCGGCGCCTGGTCAACGACAAGGTCCGGCGCTTCGCGTACGGCACGGCGGCCCTCGACCGCGCCCGTCAGGCGTACTCCTGGAAGCGCGTCGCCGCCCAGATCGGCTCGGTCTACTCGGCCGTCACCGGCCTGCGCCGCGGCAGCAACACCGAGGAAGCGATGGTGTAGTCCGGCATCCACCGGTTGGTGGATGCGGGCTTTCGCTCGCCGGTCGATTCGGGACCCCGGGTGCGACGGCGATTCTCGATGCATGACAGTCATCGAGGTCCAGAACCTGCGAAAGGCGTACGGGGACACCGTCGCGGTGCGGGACGTCTCGTTCTCGGTCGAGCGGGGCGAGATCTTCGGCATCCTCGGCCCCAACGGCGCCGGCAAGACCACCACGGTCGAGTGCGTCGCCGGCCTCCGCAAGCCCGACGGCGGCACGATCGGCGTGCTCGGCCGCCCACCCTCCGACACCGCGCTGCGCTGGCTGGTCGGTGTGCAGCTGCAGGAGAGCCAGCTGCCCGACAAGCTCACCGGGCGTGAGGCGCTCGACCTGTTCAGCTCCTTCTATCCCGATCCGGCCGACTGGCATGCGCTCGCCCGTGATCTCGACGTGCCGCTGACCACCCGCTACGGCCGGATGTCGGGCGGGCAGAAGCAGCGCCTGTCGATCGCGCTCGCGCTCGTCGGCAATCCCGAGATCGCCATCCTGGACGAGCTCACCACCGGGCTTGATCCGCAGGCTCGCCGCCACACGTGGGGTCTCATCGAGGCCGTCCGTGATCGGGGGGTGACGATCCTGCTGGTCACGCACTTCATGGAGGAGGCCGAGCGGCTCTGCGACCGGCTCGCGGTGATCGACCGCGGCACCGTCGTCGCGCTCGACACCCCGGCCGGCCTGATCGCCGGGACCACCACCGAGCAGCGGATCCGTTTCCGCCCGTCGGCGCCGGTCGACACGGCCCTGCTCGAGGCCCGTCCCGAGGTGCGCGAGGTGCTCCGGCACGGGTCGCAGCTCGAGGTCGTCGGCACCGGCAACCTGCTGCACGCGGTCACCTCGGTGCTCGCCGTCAACGACATCATCGCCAACGACCTGCGCATCGAGCAGGCCAGCCTGGACGACGCGTTCGTCCGGCTGACCGGCCGGTCCGACTCGGGGGAGTGACCACAGTGAACGTCTTCGCCAAGCTGACCCTGACCGAGCTGCGGCTGTACCTGCGGGACCCGATGTCCGCCTTCTTCGTGATCATCTTTCCGACGCTGCTGGTGGTGATCCTCGGCTGCATCCCGGCGTTCCGGGAACAGCAGGACAGCCTGAACGGCGGGCGGGTCATCGACCTCTACGTCGGCATCGCCGTGCTGCTGTCCATCACCATGCTGGCCGTCCAGGTCACCCCGTCCGTGCTGGCGTCGTACCGGGAGCGTGGCGTGCTGCGCCGTTTCGCCACCACGCCGGTCTCGCCCCTGAAACTGCTCGGCGCGCAGTTGGCGATGAATCTGATCTGCGCCGTCGCCGCGACCGCGCTGGTGCTCGCCGTCGGGCGGATCGCCTTCGACGTGCCGCTGGCCGCCCAGTTCGGCGGTTTCGTGCTCGCCCTTCTGCTCAGCGCGGCCGCGGTGCTGGCGCTCGGCCTGGTCGTGGCCGCGCTGGTGCCGACCGGCAAGGCCGGCAACTCGGTCGGCACGCTGCTGTTCTTCCCGCTGATGTTCTTCGCCGGGCTGTGGACGCCGCGCGAGGTGATGCCGGAGGCGCTTCGCCGGGTCGCCGACTTCACGCCGGTGGGCGCGGCCGAGCGCGCGGTCAACGACACCATGACGGGACATTGGCCGGCCGCGATCTCGGTTACGGTTCTTCTTGGGTACGTCGTGGTGTTCGGGTTCCTCGCGGTCCGCTGGTTCCGCTGGTCCTGAAGGGGTCGATGGTGACGGTCATGGCAGCGGGCAGGAAATCGGACCGGCTGATCACGGTGGTGCCGTACGTCGCCCTGGTCTGCACGATCGGCATGATCGCCCTGGGCGACGCCGCCAACGTTCCGCACCAGCCGTGGCCGGTGATCGGCGGCGCGCTCGCGGTGGCCGCCGGGTGGCTCTTCTTCTGGGTCACGCTGCATCCCGAGTGGGAGCACCACCGGGGCAAGATGGCGGTCTTCTTCGCCGGCCTGATCGTGCTGATCTTCGTGCTGGTCTGGGCCAGCCCGCTGTTCGGGTTCTTCGCCTGGACCGGCTATCTCTTCACGGCGTACGCCCTGCGGGGCGGGTGGATGATCGCGGGCGGCGTGCTGGTCGCGATCCCCACCGGCCTCTCCCAGGCGGGCGGCTTCTACGTGCTCGACGAGAGGTCGGCCTGGCCGGTCATCGCCGTCCTGCTGGCCATCAACATCGGCGTCTCCGGTCTCATGATCAAGGTGACGGCCAAGGCCGACGAGCGCTCGGCCCGGCAGGTCAAGGTGATCGACGAGCTGGCCGAGGCGAACGCCAAGCTGGCCGCGGCGCTCAAGGAGAACGAGGGCCTGCACGCCCAGCTCATGGTGCAGGCCCGCGAGGCCGGCAAGCTCGACGAGCGGCAGCGGATGGCCGGCGAGATCCACGACGTGCTGGCACAGGGCCTGACCGGCATCGTCACCCAGCTCGAGGCGGCCACCTCGCCCGGCGGCGACCGCGAGCGGCATCTCGCGGCGGCCAAGAAGCTGGCCCGCGACAGCCTCACCGAGGCCCGCCGCTCGGTGCACGCGCTGCGGCCGCGCACGCTCGACGCGGCCGCCCTGCCCGAGGCGATCGGTGAGGTCATGACCAGCTGGTCGCGGCTGAGCGGGGTCGGCGCCGAGCTGGTCACCACGGGCACGGCCCGGCCGCTGCTGCCCGAGATCGAGACGACCCTGTTGCGGACGGCCCAGGAGGCCCTGGCCAACGTCGCCCGGCACGCGTCAGCCGAACGGGTGACGCTCACACTGTCCTACATGGAGGATGTGGTCACCCTGGACGTGCACGACGACGGCGCCGGCTTCGACCCGGCCGCCCCGCGCACCAGCGGCGACAAGGGCGGCTACGGCCTGGTCGCGATGAAGGAGCGCCTGCGCCGCATCGCCGGCACGCTCGAGGTGGAGTCGGAGCCGGGCGGCGGCACGGCGCTGTCGGCCTGCGTGCCGGCCCTGTTCGCGGGGGCCGCGGCGTGATCCGGCTGCTGATCGTCGATGACCATCCGGTGGTACGCGACGGCCTGCGCGGCATGTTCGCCGGCGACGACCGCTTCGCCGTGCTGGGCGAGGCCGGCAACGGCCAGGAGGCGCTCGCGGTGGCCGGCTCGGTCGACCCGGACGTGGTCCTGCTCGACCTGCGCATGCCGGTCATGGACGGGGTGAGCACGATCCGCGCGCTCGCCGGGCAGGGCTCGCGTGCGCGTGTGCTGGTCCTGACGACGTACGACACCGATAGCGACGTTCTTCCGGCGATCAAGGCGGGAGCCACCGGCTATCTGCTGAAGGACACGCCGCGCGAGGAGCTCTTCCGGGCGGTCGTGGCGGCGCACCGCGGCGAGTCCGTGCTGTCGCCCGCGGTGGCCGGCCGCCTGATGGGGACGCTGCGCTCGCCGGCCAAGGAGCCGCTGAGCCAGCGCGAGGTCGAGGTGCTCAAGCTGATCTCCCAGGGCCACGCGAACCGCGAGGCGGCCAAGCTCCTGCACATCAGCGAGGCCACCGTGAAGACGCATTTGCTTCACGCGTACGCGAAACTGGGCGTTCGTGACCGCGCGGCCGCCGTGGCCGCCGCCTTCGAGCGCGGCCTTCTCTGACGACGTCCCGGCTACTGGGAGAACTTGCCACGAACACGCTGCGTTCCCTATTCTCACCAAACCAACTTGGTATGTGGGATATCTAGGGAAACGGTGGTTAGGGACATGCGCAAGCTCTTGCTCCTCGCCCTGGTCGGCCTGGGCGCCCAGTTAGTCGATGGCAGCCTGGGCATGGCCTACGGCGTCACGTCGACCACGCTGCTCCTGGCGATCGGCACCAGCCCGGCCGCCGCCTCGGCCACCGTTCACCTGGCCGAGATCGGCACGACCCTGGTGTCGGGCGTCTCGCACTGGAAGTTCGGCAACGTCGACTGGAAGGTCGTCCTCAAGATCGGCGTGCCCGGCGCGGTCGGCGCGTTCGCGGGCGCGACCTTCCTGTCGAACCTGTCGACCGAGACCGCGGCCCCGCTGATGTCGATCATCCTGCTGGCGCTGGGCCTGTACGTCTTCATCCGCTTCACCACGCAGGGCCTGCCCAAGGGCCGCCTCGGCAAGCCGCTGCGCAAGCGGTTCCTGGCCCCGCTCGGCATCGTGGCCGGCTTCGTCGACTCCACCGGTGGCGGCGGCTGGGGCCCGGTCGGCACCCCGGCGATCCTGGCCAGCGGCCGGCTCGAGCCGCGCAAGACGATCGGTTCCATCGACACCAGCGAGTTCCTGGTGGCGGTCGCGGCCAGCCTCGGCTTCATCATCGGCATCGGCAACGAGAACATCAACTACACCTGGGTGCTGGCCCTGCTGATCGGCGGCGTCATCGCCGCCCCGATCGCGGCCTGGCTCGTCCGGCACATCCCGCCGCGCGTGCTCGGCTCCCTGGTCGGCGGCCTGATCATCCTGACCAACACGCGCACCCTGCTGCGCAGCGACTGGATCGACGCGGGCGACGGCGTCCGCTACACGTTCTACGCCGTCATCTACGTGGTCTGGGCCGCCGCCATCGCGTACTCGGTGTCCCAGTACCGCAAGCACAAGACCGAGGACGAGGCCATCATCGCCGAGGCCGAGGCGCTCGTCGCCACCGACGACCGCCCCGACGAGAAGACCCCCGCCCCGGCCGCCTGAGTCAGCCCAGCGAGGCGCCGCGATAGGTGCCGAACTGCCAGAGATTGCCCTCCGGGTCGCGCGCCGCGAAGTCGCGCGACCCGTAGTCGGTGTCGTACGGGGCCGTGACGACGTCGGCGCCGGCCTTGACCGCACGCTCGTGCAGCGCGTCGATGTCGTCGGCCACCACGTAGCACCCGAACGTCCCCGGCTGAAGCTTCCAGATGCCGCCGTCCTTGACGTCGCCGAGCATGATGCCGCCGCCCAGCGGCCAGGCCAGCTCGGCGTGCGCCACCCCGTTCTCGTCGCCGTGGACGACCGTCTCGGTGAAGCCGAACGCGTCGACGAGGAATCGGATCAGGGCACGGGCGTCGGTGGCCACCAGCGTGGGCCACACCTGCGGTCGAGGTTCAGTCATACCGTTCATGGTGCGCGGCCACACCGGCCATGGCTTGGACAAAACCGAACTCGTCGGCCAGCCACTGTGATGGCGCACATCCGGCGAGCGCCTGGAACTCCCGTACAAAATGGGACTGATCGAAGAAACCGAAGCCGGAGGCGAGGTCAGAAAAGCGCGCGCCCGGCCGCAGAGCCCGGCGCGCCCGGTCGAAACGCGCCACCCGGGCCGCCTCTTTGGGCCGCAGCCCGACCTCGGCCCGGAAACGATCGGTGAGGTGGCGCCCGCTCCAGCCCACCTCACCCGCGACCGCCGCGACACTCACGCGTCCCGTCATCAAGCGGCTCCACGCGTATGCGACCTCGGCCGCCGCTGTCGCTCGCGCTCCTGTTCCGGCCGCGCCTGCTCCTGACGCGGGCGGCGTGGGGCCGCCTGATGACAGGCCGATCCGGACGGGGCGGTCGAGCGCGCGGCACAGCCCACGGTCGACTGCGGCGAACCGCGCCGGCCATGACGTCGCCGCGGAGACCTGTTCCCTGATCTCCTCGACCCGGGCCGGGCCGAGCACTGACGACGCCGGCAGATCCAGGCCGGACAATTCGCCCGCCGGCAGGCCGAGCAGGGCGCGGCACCCGAGCGGCCGCAAGGCCACCTGCACCCCTGACTGCCGCCCCTCGTGCCGGATGATCGCCGGCCCCAGATGAAGCCCGCCGATCAGCGCGTCATAGCGGCCGGCCCGCTGCCGCGGGTCCGGATGAGCGTCGACGATCAACGGCTCGTCCATCGTGAAGATCAGCGTCAGGTACGGCGACGGCAGCCCCCGGTGCAGCCCAGGAGCGATGCCGCGCTGCCGGTAGCCCGAATAGAAGGCGACATGCGGCCGCAGCCGGGCCGAAGGCGGGCCGATCGCATATTCGTCGACGACGGACACGTGTCGAGCATGACACGATGCGACGATGCCGAATGCGACAGTGATCGGAGCCGGGGTGGGTGGCCTGGCCGCCGCCGTCGCCCTGACCCGCCGGGGCTGGACGGTCACGGTGCTGGAGAAGGCGCCCGCCCTGGAGAACGTGGGTGCGGGCCTCGCCATCGCCCCGAACGGCCTGCGCGCCCTCGACGTCCTCGGCCTGGGCGAGCGGGTGCGCGCGATGGCCGCGCTCCAGGGCACTGCGGGCATCCAGCGCCCCGACGGCGGCTGGATCTCCCGCACCGACGCCGCGGCCGCCGAGACCCGCTTCGGCCTGCCCACGATCGTCGTCCACCGGGCCGCCCTGATCCGGCTCCTCGCCGGCGCCGTCACCGATTCCTCGCCCCAGGCCGCTGCCGACTCCGCCGGACGGGCGATGACCGGCGCCGTCCTTCGCCTGGGTGTGCCGGTCGAGGACGTCGATCCGGCGACGGGCCGGGTGGTCACTCCCGGCGGGCCCGTCGAGGCTGATCTTGTGGTTGCGGCCGACGGGCTTCATTCGGCCGTACGCCGCAAGCTCTTCCCGCAATCACCAGGCCCCGTCTACACGGGCGTGACGAGCTGGCGTTTCGTGGTGCCGCGGCCACCGGGCGACCTGGAACTGTCGGAGACGTGGGGCGACGGCGCCGTGGTCGGCGTGGTCAACCTGGGCGACGACCGCGTCTACTGCTACGCGACGGCCCCGGCCCCACCCGGCGAACGGGCCGACGACGAACGAGCCGAGCTGCTGCGCTGGTTCGGAGGCTGGCACGAGCCCATCCCGTCCCTGATGTCGGCCGCCACCGAGATCATCCGCACCGACATCCGCTGCCTGGACACCCCGCCGAAGGCCTTCCACAGGGGAAGGGTGGCGCTGCTGGGCGACGCCGCCCACGCGATGACCCCGAACCTGGGCCAGGGCGCCTGCCAGGCCTTGGAGGACGCCGTGGTCCTGGCCGCCCACACGGACGACCTGACGGCGTACTCGAAGGAACGCGCACCTCGAACCGCGGCCGTCGCCACCGCCTCCCGCCGCATCGGGCGGCTGGCCGGCCTGCGCGGCCCGGCGGCGACCTTGCGCAACGCGGGCATGGCGGTCGCCGGCAAGCTCGGCCCCAACCTGGTCCTGCGCCAGATGGACCCGGTCTTCAGCTGGCGACCGCCCGCGCGCTGATCAGTCGGCCAGGGCCTTGGCCAGGTCGTCGCGGAAGGCGCGCTCGTTGTCGGTGACGGTCTCGCCGCCCAGGCCGAGGACGCCGCCGGTGGAGGCGGCGCCGACGACGCTCTCGGCGATCTCGACGAGCCAGTGCTTGTAGGTCTCGGCGTCGGCCTGGTCGGCCTTGGCCGTCAGCAGGGCGTTCGCCTCGGCGGCGCGGCCCAGCACGTCCTCGGCGTAGGCGATGGGGTCGCCGGGCTCGATGACCGGGGGCTCCTCGCCCAGATCGGGGTCGCCCACCCGGGAGACGATGGCGCCGGCCACGGCCACGACGAGCGGGCTGGCCGAGGCGCGGGCGTCGGAGATGACATCGAGACCGGCGGCGCTCTCCTGCCGCGTCTTGCGGGTGCTGTCCGGCGAGGCGGCGCTCGCCGCGGTGAGCACCGACTGGGGAAGGCCGACCAGCAGCCCCCACTCGGGGTCGGTAAAGCCCAGCTTGGAGTACAGCGGCTCGTCACTCACAGGGTGTTCCTTACGTCCGGCGGTCAGTTGGCCCCTGCTCTTATACCCCACGCCCCCGCCCTCGACGCGGCCGACGCGATGCCGTCGTCAGACCTTCAGGACGTCGATGTCGTACAGCGCGGCCGACGCGTCGCGAGAAACCAGCGTCAGGCCTTCAGCGGCCGCCTGAGCCACGAGCATCCGGTCGAACGGGTCACGGTGATGAAGAGGCAGGCGACCCGCGGCAATGGCATGGCTACTGGTTACTGGCAGCTCCCGGAAGCCCATGTCCCGCACCCGTTCGGCTAGATCGTCGGGTCTGGTGAGCTTGCCAGTGGCCTGCTTCATTCGCCAAGGCCGAACTCTGCGGCGATCTCAGCGTTGGTCGCAGGCGAGTCCCAGTCGCCTGACATGTCGACCATGCCGGCGAGTGAACCGATGGCCGTGCGGTTGACTCGGCGCACCAGCGGAACGACCTTCGCCACGGGGGTTCCCGCGCGGTCGATGATGATTTCTTCGCCGTGTTCGACCCGCTCGATGATGCGCGAAAGGTGCGTCTTGGCGTCGTGCATGTTGTAGTGCACCGCTTCTGCTGACATGGTGCACCTCCGCGGTTAGCTAACAGCTTAGTCGACCGCGGGCCCGGACGCCGGCGGCCGGCCCCCCGGCCCGGGGCGCCGGCGTCCGGGCCGGTCTCAGGCGGCCAGCGGCTGGGGCGCGGGGGTGGGTACCACGGTGCCGGCGATCAGTTCGGCGGCGGCCTGGCCGCACGCGCGGGTGGCGCCGTACGTGGCGATGTGCACGCCGCCCAGCACTGTCACCGGCAGGCCCATCTCGACCACGATCGCGTCGGGGCGGGCCGCCAGCAGGGTGGTCAGGGCCTCGGCCTGCCACGGGTGGCGGTGCACGTCGCGGACCACCACCACCAGGGGGCGGTCGCCGGCCGCCTCCAGCGCGGCGGCCGGGTTGTCGTTCTCGGCCAGGCGGACCGTCTCGGTGCCGGGGAGCAGCTCGTCCAGTGGTGCGCTCAGGCCCCACGGGGTCTCGGCGCCGATGGCGATGTTGCGGGGCGGGGCGAACTCCACCACGTACGCCGGCTCGGTGATCGGCAGGGAAGTGGCGCCCTCGGTGCGGGTGACCCGGACCGCTCGGCGGGCCGCGTCGAAACCGATGCCCGAGCCCGTCGAGAGCCCATCCAATACCGCCCCACCACCGCCCTTGACCGGACTGAAGGCCATCGACACCACCTCGGGACCAGCATCGGCCACGGCCCGGGCGCCGGTCGCCGTCTGGGTGCGGGTGGTCCATTCGCCGAGCTCGCGGACGCGGGCGGCGGCGTCCCGAAGCCGTTCCTCGGGCAGGGTGCCGTCGAGCACCGCGGCCACGATGGCGTCGCGCAGCTCGGTCGCCGTGTGCTCCTCGGCGTGGTCACCTCCGACGCAGATGGCGTCGACGCCGGCGGCCAGCGCTCGCACGGTGGCGCCGGTCAGGCCGTACTTGCGGCGCACGCCCTGCATCTCGATGCCGTCGGTGACGATCAGACCCCGGAACCCCAGCTCCTCACGGAGCAGACCGGTGAGGATGCGGCGGCTGAGCGTCGCCGGGAGTTCCCGGTCGTACGCCGGGACGAGCAGATGACCCGTCATGACCACCCGCACGCCGGCCTCGATCGCGGACCGGAACGGCACCAGCTCACAGTCGGCCAGCTGCTGCCGGTCGCGGTCGATGAGCGGGACGTCGTGGTGCGAGTCGACGCTGGTGTCGCCGTGGCCGGGGAAGTGCTTGGCGCACGCGGCGACGCCGGCCGCCTGGAGGCCGCGCACGAACGCGGCCGAATGGCGGGCCACCAACCGCGCCTCGGCGCCGAACGCCCGTACGCCGATCACGGGGTTTCCGGGGTTGCTGTTGACGTCGGCGTCGGGCGCGTAGTCCAGCGTGATGCCGGCCTTGGCCAGGTCGTCGCCGAGGTCGCGGGCCACGGCTTCGGTCAGCGCGGCGTCGTCGATCGCGCCCAGGGCCAGGTTGCCCGGCCGGGAGCTGCCGAGCCGGGACTCGAAGCGGGTGACGTCGCCCGCTTCCTCGTCGATGGCGACCAGCACGTCCGGGCGCTCGGCCCGCAGCTGCGCGGTCAGCGCCGCCACCTGGGCCGGTGATTCGACGTTGCGGGCGAACAACGCGACGCCGCCGAGCCCTTCGCCGAGCCAGCGCCGGACCCAGTCGGGTGCGCTCGTGCCGACGAATCCGGGCTGGAGCACCGTCGCGGCAAGCTCCGGCAATTCGCCAAATTTCGGCATTTGTCCCCCGTACGTTCCGGCTGCCTGGTCGCGTGCGGTCCCAATGGTCACATCGCTCCGCGATTTAGTCAACAAACCTTTCTATTAGCTGGGACTCGGTACGCTGGCACGGTGACTGCCATCCCCCTCGCCGCCTCGGGCGTCGACTGGTCCGAGGTGCACGCCGTCCGCCTCCTGGGTGTCGCCCTGGCCGCGCTGATCCTGCTCTGGGCGATCCGCCGCATGTTCGGAGGCAAGAAGTAGGGGTATTCGGGGCAGTATGCGCATCGGTTACTTCTTGTCGTCCGAGGAATACACCCCCGCCGAACTGATCGAGCAGGCGCGCGGCGCCGAGCGGGCCGGCTTCCAAGCCCTGTGGATCTCCGACCATTACCACCCGTGGGTGGACGCACAGGGCCAGAGCGCCTTCGTCTGGTCGATGATCGGCGCGATCAGCCAGGCCGCGCCCAGCCTGGAGATCACCACGGCGGTGACCTGCCCGACCGTACGCATCCACCCGGCCGTCATCGCCCAGGCCGCGGCCACCAGCGCCGTGCTGACCGGTGGCAAGTTCCGGCTCGGGGTCGGCACCGGCGAGGCGCTCAACGAGCACATCTTCGGCGACGCGTGGCCCGAGTTGGACGTACGGCTGGAAATGCTCGAAGAATCGATCGAGATCATGCGCGGCCTGTGGGAGGGCGGGAACTACTCCCACCACGGCAAGCACTACACAGTGGAGAACGCCCGGATCTACACGCTGCCCGAGAAGCCCGTCGAGATCCACATCTCGGGGTTCGGGCCCAAGGCGACCGACGTCGCCGGGCGGCTCGGCGACGGCTACGTCAGCGTCATGCCCGACGCCGGCCTCGTGTCGCGCTTCCGCTCGTCCGGCGGCGGCAAGAAGGTCGTCCAGGGCGGATTCAAGGCCGCGTACGCCTCGTCGGAGGAGGAGGGCGCGCGTCTGGCGTACGAGAAATGGCCGAACTCGGGCGTGCCCGGCGAGCTCTCCCAGGTGTTGCCGTCGCCGAAGCACTTCGAGCAGGCGTCCGAGCTCGTCACCCAGGACATGGTCAAGGAGAGCTTCGTCTGCGGCAACGACCCGGGAGCACACCGCGAGATGATCGAGCAGTACGAGAAGGCCGGCTTCGACGAGGTCTACGTGGCCAACACCGGGCCGCACTACCAGGGACTTCTCGACCTGTACGCCAAGGAGATCCTCTAGGCGTTTGCGCAGCCGGACGCTGGGGCACAATGGCCGCTCGATGAAGATCCCCGTCTACGGACCCCGCCTGCGCAAGGTCGCCCGCAAGCACTTCGGGTGGCCCTCACTGCGCCCCGGCCAGTTCAAGCCGATGCGCGCCGTGCTGCGCCGTCGCGACGCCCTGGTCGTCCTGCCCACCGGCGCCGGCAAGTCGGCGATCTACCAGATCCCGGCGGTCCTGCTGCCCGGGCCGACAGTGGTGATCTCGCCACTGCTGGCCCTGCAGCAGGACCAGATCGCCGCCCTCAACGAGCGCGACGACCCGGCCATCCGCGCCGTGCGGGTGAGCTCGGCCGAGACGCCGGCGCAGCAGCGCGCGGCCATCGCCGAGATCGCCGAGGGCCGGGCCGAGTTCCTCTTCATCACCCCGGAACAGCTCAGCGACCCGGAGCGGATGGCCGAGGTCCGCGCGCTGAGGCCGGGCCTGGTCGCGGTCGACGAGGCGCACTGCATCTCGTCGTGGGGCCACGACTTCCGCCCCGAGTTCCTCGCCCTGGGCGATCTGATCAAAGGCATCGGCCGCCCGCCGGTGCTTGCCCTGACCGCGACGGCCTCCCCGCCGGTCCGCGAGGACATCATCGAGCGGCTGCACCTGAACAAGCCCGAGATCCACGTGTCGGGCCTGGACCGGCGCAACCTGTTCCTCGAGGCGGCGTACTGCCCCGACGAGAACTACCGCTGGCGCAAGCTCACGGCCCTGCTCGACGCGGCCGCCCGCCCCGGCATCATCTACGTGCCGACGCGCCGGGCCTCGGAGGAGCTGGCCGAGAAGCTGACCGAGGCCGGATATCCGGCCGAGTTCTACCACGGCGGCATGGCCGGCGGCGCCCGCGAGCAGAAGCACGAGGACTTCACGAACGACAAGGTCGAGATCATGGTGGCCACGTCGGCGTTCGGCATGGGCATCGACAAACCGAACATCCGGTGGGTGGCCCACATGGCCCTGCCCGACTCGCCCGACAGCTACTTCCAGGAGATCGGCCGGGCCGGCCGCGACGACGACCCGGCCCAGGCGCTGCTGCTGTGGCGGGCCGAGGACGAGGCCATCCAGCGCTTCTTCAACGGCGGCGCCCCCGACGAGAAGGAGCTGCGCGAACTGGCGGCGGCCGTCCGCTCCGGCCCGGCGACCAAGGCGGAGCTGAAGGAGAAGACAGGCCTGGGCCCGCGCAAGCTGTCGGCCTACCTGGCCCTGCTGGAAGAGGTGGGAGCGGCGGTGACGGGCCGCGGCAACCGCATAACGGTGCCGGTCTTCGCCCCACTGCCGGCGGCCGCGGCAACGGCGGCCCTGAAGGTCCACGAACGTCAGCAGACCCTCGACAGCTCCCGCACCGACATGATGCGAGGCTTCGCCCAAACCCGAGCTTGCCGTACGCAGACACTGCTGGCCTACTTCGGCGAGGAGCTCAAAAAGCCGTGCGGCCACTGCGACAACTGCGAGGAGGGCTCGGCCGAGGAGATCGAACAGGCCTCGGGCGACGAGCCGTTCGCCGTGCACAGCAAGGTCCGCCACGCCGAGTGGGGCGAGGGCATGGTGATGGGTTACGAGGAGGAGCGCGTAACGGTCCTGTTCGACGAGGTCGGTTACAAGACCCTCTCGGTCCCGGTCGTCCTGGAGAACACCCTGCTGACCTCGGTCAGCTGACCGTCACTCGGCTGGTGATGGTCTTTCGGTCGTCGCCGGGCTGGATGGCGCCGTCGTACATCAGGCGGATCACTGCCTTGTCCAGGGCTGAGTACTGGGCCGGGGCGTCCGAGTACTCGCTGTAGAAGATGCTGCTCGGGTGCTTGCTGGATTCTTCGGTCAGGCCCATCGACTCGGTCAGCTCGCCCCGGATCAGGCGGCAGCGCTCGCTCGCGGTGGTGCCGTCGGAGCGGATCAGGATGGTGGCCTTGTTGATCTGGTGTTCCTGGGCCCAGTCGGTGCTGAAGTACGCCACGTCGTCGGCGGCGTAGTCGTACCCGGGGTCGAGGGAGCGGAACTTGGCCAGCGGCGCGATGGAGATCTCGATGTCGCCCGGGCCGTCGGCCAGTTGCAGGTCGGTGGTCTTGCTCAGCGCGTTGAAGTCGGTGATCGTCCTGGTCAGGCAGGTCGTGGCGGCCTTGCTGAAGCCGTGGGCGCGCACGGTGACCAGCTCGTCGGTCCAGCGGTTCACGACGGCGGTCGACTTCGCCTCCAGCGCGACGGTGAAGAAGTAGTCGAGGGCCGCCTTACTGACCTTCGGCTTGACCGGCGACGGCGACGGCGACGGCGAGGGCGACGGCGAGGGCTTGGTAGCGGTGGGTGGCGCGGGTGAAACGGAGGCCGGCGCGGCCGTGCTGCCGTGGGCCGGCGCATGACAGGCGGCCAGGGAGCCGACGGTGATCAGGAGGATTGCGACGGCCGAACGCATGGGTGGCGCCCTTCTCTGTACCGGTACGGCGCCAAGATCGTAAGCCCCTAGTCCGGGGGAGGGGAGACGAGGCGCACCTCGGTGACGCCGGCGACCGTGCGGGTCAGTGCCGTCACCACGGCGCGGTCGGTGTCGTCGGTGAAAGGGCCCGTGATGGTGGCGGCGCCGGCCTTCACCGTGGCGGTCCAGCGTGGGGCGTACTCGTCCAGGCGGTGCTGGATCTCGGCGGCCAGGACCTCGTCC
Organism: Actinoplanes sp. NPDC000266; assembly: GCF_042899005.1. Taxonomy (NCBI): domain Bacteria; kingdom Bacillati; phylum Actinomycetota; class Actinomycetes; order Micromonosporales; family Micromonosporaceae; genus Actinoplanes; species Actinoplanes sp. NPDC000266. The sequence goes on along the minus strand of NZ_JBIAZI010000004.1, from coordinate 275,531 downwards.
GTACGGACCATCGCGCGCAGGATGTCGCGGCGGCTCACGATGCCCGTCACCGTTCCCTCGTCGAGGACGGGGATGCTGCGGACGTCGTCGGCCAGCATGGCCTCGGCGATCTCGGCCAGGTCGGCGCCGGGCCACGTGGTGATCGGGGACGGCGACATGGCCTCGGCCACCGTGACGGGGCGGGTGTGCTCGACCGGCGGCGGGGCCAGCATGTGCGCGGTCCGGTCGGCTGGCACCCGGTGGCGCAGCAGGTCGCCCTCGCTGACCACGCCGACCAGGTCGCCGGCCTCGGTGACGACGGGGAGGGCGGTCACGTTGTTCGCCGTGAGCAGGGCTACCGCTTCCTCCACGGGCGCGGACGGCGCGACGGTGACAACGGGGCTGGTCATCACGTCCTTGGCTCTCATGAGTCCATCTTGGCGCATCGGGCGGCGTGCGGCCCGGGACCAAAGTCCCGGGACTCTCGGGAGGTTGGGCCCGGGTGCGGGACGGCCGAGCGGAGGAGTCTCAGTGGTGTAAGCGATTGAGGAGGAACGATGAACGCCACCGCTGAGAGCCGCGTCAACCACCTCGAGTCCGTCGAGGCCCCGGGCGCCATGCTCACCAGGACCGCCGCCCGTGCCCTGGCCGTTCTGCGCATCTCGACCGGCCTGGTCTTCCTGTGGGCGTTTCTGGACAAGACCTTCGGGTTCGGCTACGCCACCCCGGCCGAGCGGGCCTGGATCAACGGCGGGTCGCCGACCAAGGGCTTCCTGTCGAACGTCGAAGTCGGGCCGTTGCAGGGCTTCTTCCGCGACATCGCGGGCGCCCCCTGGGCCGACTGGGCGTTCATGCTCGGGCTGCTCGGCATCGGGCTCGCCCTGGTCCTCGGCATCGGCATGCGGATCGCCGCGGGCGCCACGATCGTCATGATGGCGATGATGTGGGCGGCCGAATGGCCACTGGCCCGCAACGCCGGATCGAGCAACCCGCTGATCGACTACCACGTCATCTACGCGATCGGCACCGTCGTCCTGGCCCTCACCTACGCCGGGCACACCTGGGGCCTCGGCCGCTACTGGGCCAAACTGCCCCTCGTGCAGAAGAACCGCTGGCTCATCTGAACGCCATTTACACCGAGGCGGCCCTCCCCAGGGCCGCCTTTCTGATGTAGAAAAGCGAAATGAGCCCAGTCAGCCTGATGGTCGTCGGAGCGGGTCTGCGCGGTCAGGTCTACGCGCGGCGGGCGGTGGAGACCGGCGCCGCCCGCATTGTCGCGGTGGCGGAGAAGGACCCGGGGCGGCGGGAGCGGTTCGCTTCCGCATTCGGCTGTACGGCCTTCGCGGACTGGACTGAAATCACCGGGCGCATCGCCGACGCGGCCATTGTGGCCACTCCCGATCGGCTGCACGCGGATCCCGCCGTCGCCCTGGCGAATCTTGGCTATCACCTGATGCTGGAGAAGCCGATGGCGCCGTCCGAGGCCGACGCGGAACGGATCGCCGAGGCGGTCGAGCGCAACGGCGTCATCTTCGCGCTGTGCCATGTGCTCCGGTACACGGATTACACCCGTACCGTCGAAGCGGCTTTGAAAAGAATCGGCTCGCTGGTCAGCGTGGAGCACCTGGAACCCGTCGGCTGGTGGCATCAAGCCCATTCCTTCGTACGGGGTGAGTGGCGCGACAGCCGCACGTCGTCGCCCATGCTCCTCGCCAAGTCGTGTCACGACATCGACTGGCTCATGTACCTGGTCGGGCGCCCGGTGACGCGGGTCAGCTCGTTCGGGAGCCTGTCGCATTTCCGGCCGGAAGAACGACCGGCCGAGGCCGCCGGCCGGTGTCTGGACTGCCCGTTGAACCAGACCTGCCCCTATTCGGCGACCCGGCTCTATTTCGGTTGCCTGGGCGATCCGGACCGCGAGTTCTGGCCATTGTCGGCGGTCACCTCCGACCACACCGAGGAGGGCGTTCGAAAGGCGCTGCGCGAGGGGCCGTACGGCCGTTGCGTCTACGACTGCGACAACGACGTGGTCGACCATCAGGTCGTGTCGATGGAATTCGCCGGCGGTGTCACGTGCTCGTTCACGATGACCGCGTTCACGCCGTACGAGCAGCGGAAGACACGCTTCTTCGGCACGCACGGCTATATCGAGGGTGACGGCGCCACATTGAGGCTGGTCGACTTCCGTACGGGTGAGGAGGAGCTGCTGGAAAGCGGCGGCGAGGAAACAGGCCACACCGGCGCCGACCACGCGCTGACCGACGCCTTCCTGGCCGCGGTGGCGTCCGGCGATCAGCGGAAGCTCAGCTCGGACGCCCGCACGAGCCTGGCCGGCCACCGCGTCGTGTGGGCGGCCGAACGGGCCCGCCACACGGGAACGGTCGTGACGCTGGACTGAGCAACAACTGGCAACTCTTTGCCGCCACGACATGCTCGACGAAACCATCGCGTAACAGTGATGCGGGTCACCCGCACCGGCGGCGCGAGGGAGATCGAGATGAGAAAGATGCGTGCGGCGACGGCGCTGGCCGGTGCGACGGTGCTGGCCGTCGCGCTGACTGCCTGCGGCGGCGGTGACGACAGCGGCGGTGGTGACGGCAAGACGCTCAACGTCCTGATCGCCGCCAACACCCAATATCCGGACGAGTTCCAGGCGTGGCAGAAGGACATCAGCGCCAAGTTCCGGGCGCAGACCGGCGCCGAGGTGAAGTTCGAGACCTTCGCCAGTGCCAACGACGAGCTCACGAAGATCCAGACTTCGGTGGTCAGCGGTTCCGGTCCCGACGTGTACGCCGTGGGCACCACCTTCACGCCGACCGCCTACTCGACCGGCGCCTTCGTCAAGCTGGGCGACGAGGAGTGGAAGAAGATCGGCGGCAGGGAGAAGTTCAACCCGGCCACGCTGGGCATCTCCGGGCCGGACGAGCAGAACCAGGTCGGGATCCCCTGGGTCAGCCGGCCGTTCGTCATGGCGTACAACACCGAGATCTTGAAGGCCGCGGGCATCGACAAGCCCGCCACGACCTGGGACGAGCTGGGGCAACAGGCCAAACAGATGACCAAGGGCGATCAGTACGGCCTGGCCATCGCCTACAAGGACAACTTCGACCCGTGGAAGTTCGTCTGGGGCATGTCGGCCCAGGCCGGCAACCCGCTGGTCGACGGCAAGACAGCCCGGCTGCAGGACCCGACCGTGCAGAAGGCGTACGAGACGTACTTCGGCTGGCTGGCCAAGGACAAGGTGGTCGACCCGGCCGCCGTCGGCTGGACCAACCCGCAGGCCGTGGCCGCGTTCGCCAAGGGCAAGACCGGCTATTTCGCGCTGACCACGACGACCGCCGCCAACTCGCTCAACCAGGGCGCGGTCAAGGGCAAGTGGAAGTTCGCCCTGCTGCCGACCGTGCCGCCCGGCGCCACCAGCCGCCCGGCGAACGGGGTCGAGGCGGCCAGCATCCTCTCCGGCGACAACCTGCTCGTGGCCGACTATTCCAAGAACAAGGATCTTGCTTTCGAGTACGTCAAGTTGGTGACCGACCAGGAGGTCCAGCTCGACTACTACAAGAAGTTCGGCAACCTGCCGGCCAACGCCGCCGCCCTGCAGACGCTGGCCAGCGACGAGACGCTCGGCCCGGTCACCGAGGCCGCGAAGAAGTCGGTGGCCACGCCGTTCACCGGCGCCTGGGGTGACATCCAGCTGGCGCTGACCAATGTGGCCGTGCAGTCCCTGCCCGACCTGGCCAAGGGCTCCATCAGCACCGCGCAGATCGACGCCCGCGTGGCCGACGCCCAGAAGTCGGCCCAATCCGCGCTCGACCGGGCCAAGTGATGACCACGCTGGTGACGCCTCCGGAGCGGAAGGCGCCGGCGCACGAGAAGAACCGCAAGGGCGTGACGCAGCAGCAGCGCCCGCTGTGGCTGCTCACCCCGGGCGGGCTGCTCCTGGTCCTGGTGGTGCTGCTCCCGCTGGCCCTGGCGGTCTACCTGTCGCTGCTCGACCTCGACCAGTACACGCTGCGCCGCTGGATCGAGGCGCCGTTCATCGGGCTGGACAACTACGTCGAGTCGCTCGACTCCGGCCTGCTGCACTCGATCTGGATCAGCGTGTCGTTCTCGGTGCTGTCGACCGCGGTGACCGTGCCCATCGGCATCGCGGCGGCGCTGGTCACCCAGAACGCCTACCGGGGGCGCGGTCTCGTGCGGGCCGCGTTCCTCATCCCGTACGTCCTCCCGTCCTTCGTCGTGGCCTCGGTCTGGCGGACGATGCTGCAGCCGGACGGTGTGGTGAACGCGTGGCTGTCCAAAGTGGGTGTCGACGGCGGATTGTGGCTGAGCGGCCCGAAGTCGTACTGGACGCTGGTGCTGGTGGAGATCTGGGCGGCCTGGCCGTTCATCTATCTGATGGCGCTGGCCGCGCTGCAGTCGGTCGATCACGAGGTGCACGAGGCGTCGGCGGTCGACGGCGCGACCTGGTGGCCGAAGCTGAGCCGGGTGATCCTGCCCTATCTGCGCGGGCCGGTGCTGCTGGCCTGCCTGCTGGCCACCCTCAACCACATCAACAACTTCACGTTGCCGTTCGTGCTGTTCGGGGCGCCCGCGCCGGACGACGTGAACGTGATGCCGATGCTGGTCTACGTCACCAGCTTCCAGGGCCTGCGGTTCGGGCTCAGCGCGGCCATGGCGGTGGTGTCGCTGATCATCATCGCGATTCCCTTGTACGTCTACCTGCGGGCCGTCCGACTCGACGTACATGAAGAAGGGGGTAGGAAATGAGTGCCTCCGCTTCCGCGGAAGCCACCCGGCTGCTGCCGCGGCCGCTGCTGGCCACGCTGACCGTGCTGCTCTGCGCGATGGTGCTCATCCCGGTGTCGTACATCGTGCTGGCCTCGCTCAACTCCGACGTCGGCGTCGCCTCGGGCGAATTCTGGCCGAGCTCGTTCAGCTTCGAGAGCTACACGAAGATCTGGACCACGGCCGACCTGTCCACCGGCATCGTCAACAGCTTGATCGTCTGTTCCTGTACGGCCGTGGCGTCGGCCCTGCTCGGCACGACCACGGCGTACGTGCTGGTCCGCTATAGCTTCTTCGGCCGGCTCACGATCCTGCGGGGCCTGGTCGGCCTGCAGAGCATCCCGGGCACGCTGATGCTGCTGCCGGTCTTCGTGCTCTTCTCCTCGGCCGGCAACTATCTGGGGCTGACGGTGATCGGAACCAGGTGGGGCCTGTTCGTGGCCTACCTGACGTTCGCGCTGCCGTTCTCGACCTGGGTGATGGTCACCTATCTGCGCGGGCTGCCGCGCGAGCTGGAGGAGGCGGCCCGCACCGACGGGGCGTCCACGCTGGTCATCCTGTGGCGGATCATCTTCCCGCTCAGCCTTCCGGCGATCGTGGTGGCGGGCATCTTCGCCTTCCTGCTCGGCTGGAACGACGTGCTGTTCGCCTCGGTGCTGACCCGCCCCGAGACCCATACGGCGGCGGTCGCCCTGTCGATCTTCGGCTCGGCCCAGGAGGGCGGCGCGCTTCCGGTCTATTCGCAGATGATGGCGGCGGCGCTGATCTGCGCGCTGCCGGTGGTGCTGCTCTACCTGGCGTTCCAGCGCTATCTGGTGGGCGGCCTGACCGCGGGGAGCGTGAAGTGAGGGTCGCGGTGATCGGCCTGGGCACGGTGTCGGTGGTGCATCTGGCCGCCCTGTCCCAGCTCGATGTGGACCTGGTCGCGACGTCGGAGGGCCGCTTCCGCGACCATCGGGTGCTGCTTGACGAGGTACGGCCGGACGCGGTGCACATCTGCACTCCGCATGATCAGCACGTGCCGGTGGCGCTGGACGCCCTGGCGCGGGGCATCCACGTGCTGCTGGAGAAGCCGGTGGCGCACACCGTGGCGGCGGCCGACGAACTGCTGGCGGCGGCGAAGGACAACCCGTCGGTGACGGTCGGGGTGTGCTTGCAGAACCGCTACAACCTCGCCTCGGTGGCGGCCCGGGACCTGCTTCGATCGGGCGAGCTGGGCCCGGTCATCGGCGCGTCGGCGACAGTCATGTGGCACCGCGACGACGCGTACTACGAAGCACGCCCTTGGCGAGGCCAACTCGCCCGCAGCGGCGGCGGCGTCCTGATCAACCAGGCGATCCACACGCTGGATCTACTGCAGTGGCTCCTTGGCGACGTGACCGATATTTCCTCTCAAGTGGGACATTTTTCTGGGCGAGAGGTCGAGGACACCGTGACGGCGGTTCTGGATCACACGGGTGGTCCTCGCAGTATCTTCTTCTCCACTGTGGCCAATGCCGTGGACTCGCCCGTGACCATCGAGATCGCTACCGCGGCGGCGACGCTGACCATTCGGGGGGATCTGACGATCCGGCACGCGGACGGGCGGGTCGAGGTCATCTCCGAGCGCCGGGCCGATGCCGGTGGCCGTGACTACTGGGGCGCCTCGCATGAGCTTCTGATCGCCGATTTCTACCGCTCACTGCGTACGGGGGAACCCTTTGCCGTTGATCTTGAAGAGGGGATGAGGTCCCTGCGCCTGGTCGACGAGATCTACCGACAGAACATCTGAAAGGGCTACGCCATGTGGACTCTCTCCGGCTTCTCCGACGAGATCTCCCCGGACTTCACCGAGCAGTGTGCGGTCGCGACCGGGCTCGGCCTGCGATATCTCGAGGTGCGCAGCGCGTGGGACGTCAACATCCTCGACCTGTCCGGCTCTCAGCTCGCGACGATCCAGAAGACGCTTTCGCAGTACGGGCTGAAGGTCTCCAGCATCGGATCGCCCATCGGGAAGATCCCCGTCGACGAGGACTTCGGTCCTCATCTCGAGCGGATGCGCCACGCGGCCGAGGTGGCGAAGCTGCTCGACGCCCCGTACATCCGGATCTTCTCGTTCTTCACGACGGACCCGGCCGCCCACCGGGCCGAAGTCATCGACCGGATGCGGGCGCTGGTGCGGGTGGCCGAGGAGGCCGACCTGATCCTGCTGCACGAGAACGAGAAGGAGATCTACGGCGATGTGCCCGCCCGCTGCCTCGACCTGATCCGCTCGGTCGGCTCGCCCTATCTGCGGCTGGCCTGGGATCCGGCCAACTTCGTGCAGGTGGGCGTCCGGCCCTACACGGACGGTTACGCGATGCTGCGGCCGCACGTGGAGTACGTACAGATCAAGGACGCTCTGTTCGCCGACGGCACGGTCGTGCCGGCCGGTGAGGGCGACGGCGAGCTCGCCGCCACCATCCGGGCCCTGCGCCACGACGGATTCGACGGCTTCTTCTCGCTGGAGCCGCACCTCGCGGCCGGGCACACCTACGGCGGCTACTCGGGTCCCGAGCTGTTCCGCACCGCGTGGCAGGCCTTCACCGGCCTGCTGAAGAAAGAGGAGATCGAGTACGCATGAGCCGCTACAAAATCGCCCTGGCCGGCGCCGGCGTCATCGGGCGCCATCACGGGCTGGTCGTCAGTCAGCTGGTGTCGCGGCTGGAGCTCGTCGCCGTCGCGGACGTCGTCGTGGAGCGGGCCGCGACGCTCACCTCGGTCCACGGCGGACGGCCGTACTCCTCGCTCGGTGACGCCCTGGCCGCCGAGGAGATCGACATCGTGGTCGTCTGCACGCCGACCGGGCTGCACGGACCGGTGGCGATCGAGGCTCTGGCCGCCGGTAAGCACGTCATCGTCGAGAAGCCGGCCGAGATCACGGTCGCTCGTACCGACGAGATCATCCGCGCCCGCGACAAAGCCGGCAAAATGGTCACGGTGATCTCGCAGCACCGGTTCGATCCGTCGACGGTTCGCGTCCTCGAGGCCATTTCCGCCGGAGAGTTCGGGCGCGTCACCTCCGGCATCGCGGCGATCGACTGGTGGCGCGGCCAGAGCTACTACGACTCCGGCGACTGGCGCGGCACGTGGGACCTCGACGGCGGCGGCGCCCTGATGAACCAGGGCGTGCACACGGTCGACCTGCTCGTGGCCGCCCTGGGAAGGCCGGTCGAGGTCTTCGCGTACGCCGGCACGCTCGCCCACGAGCGCATCGAGGTCGAGGACGTGGCCGCCGGTGTGGTCCGCTTCGAGTCCGGAGCCCTGGGTGTGCTGCACGCGACCACGTCGGCCTATCCCGGCCTGAGCGCCCGCCTGCACGTGCACGGCGACCGTGGCTCCGCCGTCATCGACAACGACGAACTGGCCTTCTTCCACGCCACACCGGTCGGCGCCGCCATCGAGGACAGGTTGATGGGCGGCACACAGACCCTGTCCGGCGCGGACTCCGGCTCGGTGGCCGCCGCCGATCCGGGCTCGTTGTCCGACGCGCACCGCCGGCAATACCTGAACTTCCTGGGCGCCCTGGACGGCACCGAGCCTTTGGTGGTCGACCTGGAAACGAACCGCCAATCGATAGCCGTCATCACCGGCGCCTACGAGTCGGCCCGGACCGGAAAGCCGGTGAAGCTGGCATGAGCCGCATAGCCGCCAACCCCATTCCCTATTGGGCGGCCGCCGGAAAGACCCGCGAGGTCTTCGCCACCGCGTTCGCCGACTTTCAGGAGATCGGATTCACCGCGGTCAAAGCCGATGTCCCCGACGACATGACCGCGGACGCTTACCGTGACTGGATCGCCGGCTACGGCCTGCAACCATCGCTGAGCCTGTTCAACTCTCCGTTCGACGGCACCGTCACGACGGCCGGGGAGATCGAGAAGGCGAAACGCTTCGCCGCGACCCAGGTCGAGCTGGGCCTGGACCGCACGATGGTCTCGTCCATGTCCGTACCGGAGCGCCTGGCGCATCCCGCGGTCGGCGCCGGCTTCTCCGAGACCCGCCTGACCGCCGCCATCGACATGTGCGGCGAGGTGTGCCGGGCCCTGGCCGCCGAGGGCCTGCGCCCGCTGCACCACTCCCACGTGGGCGGCGTCTTCGAGACCGAACACGACATCACCCGCCTGCTCGACGACCTGGGCCCCGGCGTGATCGGCTTCGGCCCCGACACGGGCCACCTGCGCTGGGCCGGCATCGACCCCGCCGCTTTCATCCGCCGCTACGCCGACCGCCTGGGCGGCATTCACATCAAGGACTGCTTCCCCGGCCACCTGGCCAACCGCACACTGTCCTACCGGGAGGCCACCGCCTCGAAACGCCTGTGGGCCGAGCCCGGCCTGGGCGTGGTCGACTTCGACGAGGTCCTGGCCGCCATCCCCGCCTCGTACGACGGCGACTTCATGATCGAGGTCGACGAGCCCAGCGTCGACTCCAAGCGGGAATCCCACCGCATGTCCTTCGCCTGGGCCCGTAAGGCCCTGGCCGGCCGAGCGGACGACTAGCGGGTCAGGGCCGGAAGGCCGCGGTACGAACGCCTGCGGATCCACCAGACGATCAACGAGACGGCGGCCAGCGCCACGAGGGTGAGGGTCGCTGTGGCGGCGCCGAGATAGCCGCCGAGGCGGCCGAGGCCGAGCCCGCACTCCAGCCCCACGATGGTGCCGTCGCGGCACCCGGAGGGGAGGGCGCGGTCCTCGGCCCGCCCGGCGACGACGCCCGCCACCACGCACAACACGGGCAGCGCCGCGCCGCACCCGAAGAACGCCCACCCCGGCACGCCACGCCGCCGCAGCACCACGAACCAGCCCACGACGAGCAGGACCGGGGCGGCGAGGGGCAGCAACAACGTCGACATCGCCGTCGATCCTAGGTCGTGATGTGCCGGTCGCCACGATGTCGTCGGCACCCTTGACTCGGATACTTCTTGTCCGAGTAGATTCGCGGATAAGAGTTGTCCGAGTTGAGGGGTGGGGTCATGCGTGTCGCGGTCGCCGGGGGAACCGGGCTCATCGGGTCGCAAGTCGTGGCGCTGTTGCGCCCGCGGGGCCACGACGTGGTGGTGGCCGCACCGGGAACCGGGGTGGACACGGTCAGCGGCCTCGGTGTCGCCGAGGCGCTGGCCGGGGCGGACGTGGTCGTCGACGTGACCAATCGGGCGGTCTTCGAGCCCGCCGCGGTCATGGAGTTCTTCACCACCTCGACCCGGACGCTGCTCGACGCCGGGCGGGCGGCCGGGGTGCGGCATCACGTGGTGCTGTCGATCGTCGGGGCCGACCGGCTCTCGTACCCGGGCTACCTGGACGCCAAGGCCGCGCAGGAGCGGCTCGTCGCTGAGTCGGGGCTTCCCTTCACGATCGTGCGGGCCACCCAGTTCTTCGAGAACCTCGCCACCATCGGCGCCGGCATGGCCCAGGACGACGTGATCGTGCTCCCGGCCGCCGATCTTCAGCCGGTCGCCGCGGCCGACGTCGCCGCCGCCCTCGCCGACGTCGTCGCGGCCGGTCCGGCCGGCGGCGCGATCGAGATCGCCGGCCCGGAACGCGCGCCGTTCGCCCGCTTCATCGGGCCGGTCATGGCCGCGCGGGGTGACGAGCGCCCGGTCAAGTCGAGCGCCGGCGCAAGCTACTTCGGCGTCCCGATCGTGGCGGACTCCCTGGTCCCGCTCGGCGCGGCCCGCATCGGCCGGACGAGCTTCGAAGAATGGCAGGCCTCCTGATGTCCGTTCACCGCTCCACGGCGCCACGCTCCTGGCCCCCGGCCTGGCGGTGAGTCAGCGTCTCCGGCGGGCGGTGCGGGCGCGGGCGGTGGAGCGGCGCACGATCAGGCGTACGGGAAGGACGAGCGGCTGGCCGCTGGGGCGGGCGCCCTGGGCGATGGCTATGCAGTTGCTCATGCCGGTGAAGCCCATGCGGTACAGCGGTGAGGCGATGGTGGTCAGCTGGGGCTCGACCAGCTCGTCGAAGATGATGTTGTCGAAGCCGACGACGCTCACCTGCTCGGGGACACCGATGCCGAGCTGGCGCAGGCCTTTGAGGACGCCGATGGCGAGCTGGTCGTTGTAGGCCTGGACGGCGGTCGCCTCCAACTCGGCCACGCGCAGGGCCGCGGTCAGACCCGCGAGGACCGTCGGGCCGTACGGACCCACGCGCCGGGCGTCCACATGAAGCTCGGCCGCGGCCTGTCGTAGGGCGCGCCAGCGGACGCCGTCCGACCAGCTGGTCTCGGGACCGGCGACGTACGTGATGCGCTCGTGGCCCAGCTCGGCCAGGTGCTCCACCGCGCGTTTGATGCCCCGCTCGGCGTCGTTGAGGACGCAGTTGGCCTCCGGGATGATGCGGTTCAGGAGCACCACCGGTTTGCGGCGGGCCACCATGCGCAGGGCCGAGTCGGTCATCCGGGAGCTGGCGATGACGACGCCGTCGACCTGTTCCAGTTCCTGTTCGATGGTCTGGCGTTCCACCCGCGGCGACTCGTTGGTGTGCGACAGGATCAGCTGATAGCCGGCGTCGCGGGCGGCCTCGTAGGCGCCCTTGATGATGTCGCCGTAGAACGGGTTGGTGACGTCGGCGATGACCAGCGCGATGGCCTTGCGAGGCGCTTCCTCGGGGGCGGAGCTCCGCTTGACCGGCCGCACCCGATAGCCGAGCCGGTCGGCCGCCTCGAACACACGCTCGGCGGTGTCGGCGTTGACGCGCCCGGGCCGTGCGTACGCGCGGGACACGGTGGACGGCGCCACCCCGGCCTCGCGAGCCACGTCGTAAATCGTCGGGCGGCCCATTTCAACGATGTTAATTGATCCGCTCCGATGAAACAGCAGCCTTGATGCCACGTTGCCCGCCGGCCAGGGCCACAGCCATCCACCAGTCCGACCCGGCGCGTGGCCGGCGCCGGGTGATCCTGAGGCGGGGAAGAGCGAGGCGGCGGCGTGACCTGAGGCGCGGAAGCGTGAGGCGGCTGCGCGGGCGGCGGTGAGGAAGCGTGGGGTCGGCCAGGTGGGAAGACGTGAGTTCGGCCCGGTGAACTGCCCGGGGCGAGGGGCGTCAGTGGGGGAGGGCTCGCGGGGCCAGGCGGGTCAGCTGGGTGACGTGGCCGGGGTTGAGCTCCTCCAGGGAGTGGGCGCCGAGCAGTTTCATCGTTCGGATGATCTGGTCGGTGAGGATCTGGATGGTGCGGTCGACGCCCGCTCGGCCGCCTGCCATCAGGCCGTACAGGTAGGCGCGGCCGATGAACGTGAACTTCGCGCCCAAGGCGATCGCGGCCACGATGTCGGCGCCGTTCATGATGCCGGTGTCCACGCTGACCTCGACGTCGTTTCCCACCTCACGGACCACCGACGGGAGCAGGTGGAACGGGATCGGGGCGCGGTCGAGCTGGCGGCCTCCGTGGTTGGACAGGACTATGCCGTCCACGCCGAAGTCGGCCAGCTTGCGGGCGTCCTCCACTGTCTGCACGCCCTTCACCGCCAGCTTGTGCGGCCACATCTCGCGGATGACGCGCAGGTCCTCGTAGCTGATCGTCGGGTCCATCGCCGCGTCCAGCAGCTCGCCGACCGTGCCGCCCGTCGCCGACAGGGAGGCGAACTCGAGTTTCGGGGTGGTCAGGAAGTCGTACCACCACCAGGGGCGGGGAATCGCGTTGGCGATCGTGCGCAGGCCCAGCTGGGGCGGGATGGAGAAGCCGTTGCGCTTGTCGCGCAGGCGGGCGCCGGCCACCGGGGTGTCGACCGTGAAGAACAGGGTGTCGAAGCCGGCCTTGGCCGCGCGCTCCGTCAGGGCGTACGAGATCTCGCGCTTGTTCATGACGTAGAGCTGGAACCAGTTGCGGCCGGTCGGGTTGGCCTCCTTGACCGTCTCGATGCTCGTGGTGCCGAGCGTGGAGAGGGTGAAGGGGATGCCCGCCGCTCCGGCCGCGGACGCTCCGGCCGTCTCGCCCTCGGTCTGCATGAGGCGGGTGAAACCGGTCGGGGCGATGCCGAACGGCAGGGCCGACGGGCCGCCGAAGACCGTGGTCGAGGTGTCGACGTTCGCCACGTCGCGCAGGACGTTCGGGTGGAACTCGATGTCTTTGAAGGCCTGCCGGGCCCGGGCCAGGGACAGCTCGCCCTCGGCCGCGCCGTCGGTGTAGTCGAAGGCGGCGCGCGGGGTGCGGCGCTTGGCGATCAGGCGCAGGTCCTCGATGGTCAGCGCGGCCTCGAGGCGGCCGGCCCGCCCGAGCTGAGGCTTCTTGAACTGCATGAGCTCGAAGATCTCGGCGGGTTTCGGGAACTGACGTTGTACCACCGGTGTCTCCTAAGGCGCGGGACTTAAGACACTAGTACCGCCCGGGCCAGTGCGGACAGGGCGGGCCACAGGGCGGGAGCGGCCCCGATGGTCAGCTCGGTGGTGAAGTCGTCGCCGTGGCCGCCGAGGATCACGCCGGCCTCGCGGGCGATCAGGGCGCCGGCCGCGATGTCCCACAGGTTCGTGTCGAGGGCGAGGCCGCCGTCGAGGCGCCCGGCGGCCTGATAGGCCAGGTTCAGCGCGGCCGGCAGGCGGCGGATGTCGCCGGAGACCGGCAGCAGCTCCCGGATCAGCTTGCCGGCGCGCTCCTTGGTGGCCGGGTTGGGCTGGAAGCTGACGCCGACCAGCGCCTTGTCGAGCGCCGGGCCGCCGGTCACCTTCAGGACGTGGCCGTTGAGGAACGCGCCGCCGCCGTCGATCGCGGTGAACGTCTCGCCCGCGACCGGCTCGTGCACGACCGCGACCCGGGCCTGCTCGCCCTCGTAGAGCGCCACGCAGACCGACCACGGCCCGGTGCGGCTGATGTAGTTGCGGGTGCCGTCGAGCGGGTCGACCACCCATTTCCAGCCGGTGGCGCCGTCGCGGCCGTGGCCCTCCTCGGCCTGCACGGCGTCGTCCGGCCAGGCGGCGGTGATCGCGTCGACGATGAGGCGCTCGCTGGCGATGTCGACGTCGGAGACGACGTCGTTGGCGTGCGCCTTGGGCGCGCCCACCCGCAGGGTGTCGTGCCGCTCGAGCTGCAAGCGGCCGGCCTGGGCGGCGACGGTGGCGGCGAGGTCGCGCGCCGCGGCAAGATCCCGGTTCATCGCCGGTCAGACTAGCGGTAGTCGGCGACCAGGTCCCCGTACTCGGGGTGCTCGGCGACGAACTGGGCGAAGAACGGGCACGAGGGTACGACCTGTACGCCGCGGGCGCGGAACTCGTCGAGCGTACGGGCGGCCAGCTCGTTGCCGAGGCCGCGGCCGCGGAAGGCCGGGTCGATCTCGCTGTGCACGATGATCGCCACGCCGTCGCGCATCCGGTAGTCGGCCTTGCCGCCCCATTGCCCGTCGACGGTGAGCTCGAAGCGCCGGTGGGACGGGTTGTCGCGCACGTCAATGTCGCTCATTGACCAAATGTAGGGTCGCGCGGGGCCCGTACCCTTGCAAGGGTGTTGAAACCCACCCGGCGAATCGCCGCCGCACTCATCTCAGCCACCCTCGGCCTCGCGCTGCTCACCGGTTGCAGCAGCGACAACGTCGACTGCGGACTCGACCAGTGCACCGTGACGATCCAGCGGGAGACGAACGCCAGCGCGAGCTTCCTCGGCGTCGAAGCGAAATTCCTGAGCGCCGACGCCAACACGGTCACGCTTGAGGTGGCCGGCGAGCAGATCAGTCTGACCAAGGGTCAGCAAGCGGTCGAGGTCGCAGGTTTGCAGGTGCAACTCGACAGCGTGACGAACGACGCGATCGGATTGCAAGTGTCCAAGGCGTGATGTTTGGCGATCTTGGCTCTCGGTGACATTCGGGGGCATGACAAGCACCGCCTCGAACGCCAAGTACGCAGCCTCTCGGGCCGCCGACAGTAAGCCGCTGGAGTATCTGGCCCGGGGCGGCTTCATCGGCTACGGCATCATCCACCTCATCTTCGCCTGGATCGCTCTCCAGGTGGCCTTCCAAGGCTCGTCCCAGGAGAGCGACCAGTCGGGCGCCCTCCAGACGCTGGCCGGCAACGGCCTCGGCAAGACGCTCCTGGTCGTCATCGCGATCGGCATGGCCGCGATGGCGATCTGGCAGGCGTTCGAGGCCGTCATCGGCGAGAGCGGCGAGCAGAACCGCACCGCGATGGCCGAGCGGGTCCTCTCCGGCGTCCGCGCCGTCCTGTACGGCTACCTGGCCTGGATGGCCGTCAAGATCCTCCAGGGCTCGAACGCCTCGATGGGCGACAACTACGAGAGCAAGTCGTCCGGCCTGATGGGCAGCACGGGCGGCCGCTGGCTGGTCGGCTTCATCGGCCTGGTGATCCTCGGTGTCGGCATCGGCATGGCGATCTACGGCCTGCGCCGCAAGTTCGTCAGCCACCTCAACACCCAGGAGATGACCCACGGCACGCGCCAGCCGATCATCCGGCTGGGCATGGCGGGCTACGCCGCCAAGGGCGTCGCCTACGCGATCGCCGGCATCCTGTTCGTCGCCGCCGCCGTCACCTTCGACCCGGACAAGGCCCGTGGTCTCGACGCCGCGCTCAAGACGCTGGCCGGTCACCCGTGGGGCGTGTGGCTGCTGGCCGTGATCGCTGTCGGCATCGCCGCCTTCGGCGTCTACTGCATCGCGCAGGCCAAGTACCGCAAAGTGTGAGCTATTTCCTCTTCCACTGCGAGACAGTTGCGGGAACCGGTGACCCGGGAAAGGTGGGTCGCCGGTACCCGCTTTTCTGCGACAGGAGAGGAATGTGCCTGACGTACTGAGGGCCACGCTGATCGTTCTCGGATCCGCGGGCCTCGCCATAGTGGTGGTGGAGATCCTGCACCGGCTGGTCACCAGGGCCGGTCACCGCTCGGCCATCGCGGCCGACCTGGCCCGCACGGCCCACCACCCGTTCCTGGCCTCCGCCACGGTTTTCGCCGTTCAGCAGTCGATCCGGGCCGGCGCCGGCGAGTTCCCGGCGCGGGCCGGCGTGCTGCACACGCTGGTCATCCTGTTCATCGCCTCGTTCGCGTGGCTGGTGGCCGCGCTGCTGCTGGTGCTGGAGGACGCCGCGCTCAACCGCTGGCGCCTCGACGTGCCGGACAACCTGAGGCGCCGCCGCTTCAAGACGCAGGTGGTGATCCTGCGCCGGGTCACCGTGGCCGCCATCGTGATCATCGCGCTCGGCGTCGCGCTGATGACCTTCCCGAACATCCGGGCCCTGGGCGCCAGCGTGCTGGCCTCGGCCGGCATCGTCAGCGTGGTCGCGGCCCTGGCCGCGCAGAGCACGCTCGGCAACGTCTTCGCCGGACTGCAGCTGGCCTTCAGCGACGCCGTCCGGGTCGACGACGTGGTGGTCGTCGAGGGGGAGTGGGGCCGCATCGAGGAGCTCACCCTCACCTATGTGGCGGTGCAGATCTGGGACGACCGGCGGCTCATCCTGCCCACCTCGTACTTCACCACCAAACCCTTCCAGAACTGGACGCGTACGGGTTCGGCGGTGCTCGGCACGGCGGAGGTGGACGTGGACTGGGCCACCGACATCGAGCCGCTCCGGGCCGAGTTGCGCGCCACCTGCGAGGGATCCGAGCTGTGGGACGGCCGGGTCTGCGTGCTCCAGGTGACCGACGCCGTCGGCGGCAACGTGCGGCTGCGCGCGCTGGTGAGCGCGAACGACGCCGGCGCCCTGTGGGACCTGCGCTGCCTGGTGCGCGAGCGGCTGGTCACCTTCATCTGGCGGCACCAGCGGGAATCGATGCCGCGGGTGCGGGCCGACGTGAGCCAGCCCGGCCCGGCCGGGCCCGTACGGCCGGTCCCCAAGCCCGACCCCGACTCGCCGGACTCCCGGGTCTTCTCCGGAGGGGACGACGGCGACAGCCGGGGCATCGCCTTCGGCGGCCCGGAGGAACCGGTCGCGGCGACGGTCCAGCGGTGATCCCTTCTGCCGGGTTTCGCGCAACAGGATTGACTCTCCGGTGATCAGGGCATACACCGAGACACGGAAGGAGGTCACCATGGCCGATGTTCTGAACGGCAGTGAGGCCAAACCGCTCGCCGATCAGTCCACCGCCGAGTTGGTGCAGCGCGCGAGCGACCAGATCAGCAGGTTGGTCCGGGACGAGATCGCACTGGCCAAGGCGGAGCTCGCGGAGAAGGGCAAGCACGCAGGCATCGGGATCGGCCTGTTCGCCGGGGGCGGCGTCTTCGCGCTGTACGGCGTGGGTGCCCTCATCGCGACGCTGATCATCGTGTTCAGCCTGTTCCTGGATCTGTGGCTGGCCGCCCTGATCGTCACGGTCGCGCTCTTCGTGGCGGCCGGCGTGATGGCGCTGATCGGCAAGAAGCAGGTGTCCAAGGCGGTGCCACCCGAGCCGATCGCCGCGATCGAGAGTGTCAAGGCCGACGTCGACCAGGTCAAGCAGGCTGTCGCCAAGGAGCGGAACCGGGCATGAGCGTGGACGACAAGAGTGAGGCGCAGGTCCCGAAGCCGACGGTCGAGGAGCTGCGGGCCGAGATCAAGCAGACCCGGGCCGAGCTCGGCGAGACGGTCCAGGCGCTGGCGGCCAAGGCCGACGTCAAGGCGAGGGCCAAGGACCAGGTCGAGCAGACGAAGCAGCGGGTGCGCGCCCAGGCGCTGGAGGCGACCGGCCGGGTGCGGGCCAAAGTGCGCTCGGCGGCCGACCGGGTCCAGGAGACTGATGTCGACGAGGTGCGTGCGGCCAGTCCCGTACCGCTGCAGTTGGTCGTGGCCGGCGTGGTCGCGATCGTGGGTGTCATTCTGATCGTTCGAGGGAGGCGCCGGTGAGCGGCAAGGTTTCCAAGCTCGCCTACAAGCCGGTCGGGATTCTGCTGGGCATCGGGGCGGGCGCTGTCGCCGGCTTCGTCTTCAAGGAGGTCTGGAAGGTCGCCTCCGGAGACGACGATGCGCCGAACGCCACCGATGAGGACCGTGGATGGGGCGAGATTCTCGCGGCGGCCGCGTTGCAGGGTGCGATCTTCGCACTCGTGAAGGCGGCCGTCGATCGGGGCGGCGCCGCCGGTGTTCGGAAACTGACTGGTCAATGGCCTAACTGAAGACGGCTTAACGGGTGCAGGTCTCCCACATCGCGAGAGCGAAGTGGGGGACCTTTTCCGAATCCGCTGACCTTTTTTGGGATTGCCGAGGGGGAGCTTTACGAGGCTCTTTTCAGGTACAGTGTGCCCAGTTTTTGCGTACGTGGTTCGCTGCTTCCGCCGAGATCACCGATCTTGACGGATGGGACGTCCTCTGAAAGGCCGCCTCACGGCGCCGCTGCTCGAAAACGGTCATCGGCCCGGCATCACGGGGTCGGCATTTTCAGAAGGAGAGTTCAGCATGGCGCAAGGAACCGTGAAGTGGTTCAACGCAGACAAGGGCTTCGGCTTCATCACCGTTGACGGCGGGGGTGCTGACGTGTTCGTCCACTTCTCGGCCATCCAGACGAGCGGTTACCGCACTCTGGAGGAGAACCAGCGGGTCGAGTTCGAGATCGCCCAGGGCCAGAAGGGCCCGCAGGCGGAGCAGGTTCGCCCGCTCTGAGACCCCGCCGGTCCCGGGGCCGAAAACCTGGGCCGGCTGCCGATCGCCTGGCGGAGGTCGGCGTTCTATACCAATGAATCCCCCGCATCCTTGGGATGCGGGGGATTCGCTCTTTCTCAGAGCTTTTTGGAACGGGCTCGCGCGCGTTCGCCCAAAATGATCGAAATCAGTCCCGCGACAGCGATGACGGGGCCCACGAACGACCAGATGGCGACGCCGCTCATCCGGCTGTCGGTGATGATGTCCAGTCCTTGCAGTGTCCACAGAGCACCGACGACCAGCGCCAACACCCCTAAAGACATAAGAAGCCAGCCTTTGAGCTTTTTCGGAGGCGTTGCCGCTTCGTTCACCATCTGTCGTGCACCTGCGGGCGGATCAGCTCGTCATAGACGGCGGTGACCGCCTCATGCGTCTCCGCCGGCAGGGGCGCGAGGTCGCCCGCGGCGGCATTCGCATGCGCCTGCGTCTGGTTGCGGGCGCCCGGGATGACGACCGTGACGGCCGGCTGGTCGATGATCCAGCGCAACGCGAACTGCGCCATGGTGGCGCCCGCGGGCACCAGCGGGCGCAGCCGCGACACCGCCTCGAGCCCGGTCGCGAAGTCCACGCCGGAGAAGGTCTCGCCGACGTCGAACGACTCGCCGTGCCGGTTGTAGTTGCGGTGGTCGTTCGCGGCGAAGGTGGTGTGCTCGTCGTACTTGCCGGAGAGCAGCCCGCTGGCCAGCGGGACGCGGGCGATGATGCCCACGCCGGCCTCGGCGGCGGCCGGCAGCACCCGCTCGAGCGGCTTGAGCCGGAACGCGTTGAGGATGATCTGCACGCTGGCCGTGCCCGGGCGCGCGATGGCCGCGAGCGCCTCGTCGACCTTCTCGACGCTCACCCCGTACGCCTTGATCCGCTTCTCCTCGACGAGCGTGTCGAGCGCGTCGTAGACGGCGTCGGTCGAGAAGACCGGCGTCGGCGGGCAGTGCAGCTGCACCAGGTCGAGGGTGTCGACGCCGAGGTTGGCCCGGGACCGGTCGGTCCAGGCCCGGAAGTTGTCGAGCGTGTAGTTGCCGGGCTCCTGGGCGACGCGGCGTCCCATCTTCGTCGCGACCGTGAGCTGCGGCTTGTCTTTGACGAACGAGCCGATGATCTGCTCGCTGCGGCCGTCGCCGTATACGTCGGCCGTATCGATGAAGGTGACGCCGGAGTCCACCGCGGCCTGCAGGGTCGCGTGCGCGTCGGACTCGCTCACCTCGCCCCAGTCGGCCCCCAGCTGCCAGGCGCCCAGGCCGATGACCCCGACCGTCCGTCCCATCCTGCGAAAACTTCGATTCTCCACAGGTTCGCACCCTACCGTTCTCCTGATAGTTTGCTTGCAAAACGTACGTACGGTTTGGGAGGAACGATCATGTGGGATCCGGCCGTCTACTCGCGGTACGGTAATGAGCGCTCGCGCCCGTTCTTCGACCTGGTCAATCGAGTCGCCGCGGAGGATCCGCGCGCGGTCGTCGACCTCGGCTGCGGTCCCGGCGAGCTGACCCTCGCGCTGGCCGGGAGGTGGCCGGCGGCCCGCCTGAATGGCATCGACTCCTCACCCGAGATGATCGGTAAGGCGCGGGCCCACGGCGGTCCGGCGTCCTTTGAGATCGGCGACGTCCGCGACTACCGACCCGCGGCCGACGTGGACGTGCTGGTCACCAACGCGACGCTGCAATGGGTGCCCGGACATCAGGACCTGCTGGCCCGGTGGGCCGGCGAGCTTCCGGCCGGCGCCTGGCTGGCCATGCAGGTGCCGGGCAACTTCGGCGCCCCCTCGCACCGGCTCCTGCGCGAGGTCGGCCGCCGCTACGGCCTCGGCGACGTGCTGCGCGAGGCGCCCGTCGACGACCCGGTCGACTACGCGGCCCTGCTGATCGGAGCCGGCGCCTCCGTCGACGCGTGGGAGACGACGTACGTACATCTGCTCCCCGCTCTGGAAAAAGAGCATCCGGTCCTGCGCTGGATGGAGGGAACGGCATTGCGCCCCGTCAAGGCCGCGCTGGACGACAATGCATGGCAGTCGTTCCGCGCCGAACTGGCGCGGGAGCTGGCCGGCGCCTACCCGGCGGCCGGCGGCTACGTGGCGTTCCCGTTCCGCCGGATCTTCCTGGTGGCCCGGACCGCCGTTGAGAAAGGGACCGTATGACCGAGCTGACCTCGTTCATCGCCGGCCTGCCCAAGGCCGAGCTGCACGTCCACCACGTCGGCTCGGCGTCGCCGCGGATCGTCGCCGAGCTGGCCGCGCGCCACGAGGGGAGCACCCCGGTGCCGGCCGACCCGTCGGCCCTGGCCGACTACTTCGCCTTCCGCGACTTCGCCCACTTCATCGAGGTCTACCTCAGCGTCGTCGATCTCATCCGCGACGACGAGGACGTGCGGACGCTGACCTACGAGGTGGCCCGCGAGCTCGCCCGCCAGCAGGTCCGGTACGCCGAGCTGACCATCACGCCGTACTCCAGCGTGCGGCGCGGCATCGCCGCCCCGGCCTTTTGCGCGGCGATCGAGGACGCCCGGCGGGCGGCCGCGAAGGAGTTCGGCATCGAGCTGCGCTGGTGCTTCGACATCCCCGGCGAGGCCGGCCTGGCCTCGGCCGAGGAGACGCTGCGGGTGGCGCTCGAGGAGCAGCCCGACGGCCTGATCAGTTTCGGGCTGGGCGGCCCGGAGATCGGCGTCCCCCGGCCGCAGTTCAAGCCGTTCTTCGACAAGGCCCGCGCGGCCGGGCTGCACAGCGTGCCGCACGCCGGCGAGACCACCGGGCCCGAGACGATCTGGGACGCGCTGCGCGAGCTCGGCGCCGAGCGCATCGGGCACGGCATCGCGGCCGCGCAGGACCCGGCGCTGATGGCGCACCTGGCCGAGAACGGCATCCCGCTGGAGATCTCGCCGACCTCGAACCTGCGGACGCGGGCCGTGCCGTCGCTCGACGAGCACCCCCTGGCCACGCTGGTCGGCGCGGGCGTGCCGGTGAGCATCAACTCCGACGACCCGCCGATGTTCGGCACCACGCTCGATCAGGAGTACGCGGTCGCCGCGCGGCTGCTCGGCCTGGACGCCCGCGGCGTGGCCGGGCTGGCCCGGGCCGGGGTCGAGCAGAGCTTCCTCGCGCCGGAGCGCAAGAAGGCCCTGCTCGCCGAGATCGGCGACTACACGGAGCGCAACGCGTAGAGGGGCTCCTGCCACACGGCCAGCACGACCACGATCCCGATGGTGAGGATCGCGATCACGCGGATCAGGCGGCGCTTGTTGAACCTGGCCGGGCCCTCCTCGGGCTCTGCCAGGGGCTTGCTCAACGTGCTGGGCATGGCTACCTCCCGGTTCAGTCGGGTACCGCCGTCCAACTCTGGTGACGCTGGCCGTTGCCTTTCTGGAGCACGAGCACGCGGTGGGCGCCGAAACGCTGGCCGCCCACCCCGGCGACCAGGTCGCCGACGGTGGTGCGCAGGGTGAATCCGTACGGCGAGGCCTGAAGGGTCCACGTGGCGCCGCCCGCGGCGCAGTCGACCTGCACGAGCGGGGCGCCGGCGACCACGTCGCCGCCGAGCGGGCCGACGCACTTGCCGGTGGCCCGCGACACCAGCGAGTAGCTGCCGCCGTCGGCCGGCACCAGCTGCCACTGCTGCTGGGCGTCGTCGTCGGTGCCGCTCAGGGTGATCGGGGTGTCGAGGGCGGCCCGCGCCGCGTAGAGGTCGGCGGCGCCGCCGGTGAGCGCGTTGGTCAGGGTGAACCACGAGCTCTGGGCCGGGCGGGCGGCGGGCGCCGTCTCGGCGGTCGCCCGGGCCGCGTATCCGCCCGTGGACTTGACCGTGACCTGATATTTGGCGGCCGGCTTGAGGCCGATCAGGCGGGCCCGGGTGGCCTTGGTGGTGGCGATCGGCTGGTTGTCCACCCAGACCTCGTACGTCGCCGTCTCGGAGGCGGCGCTCCACGTCAGCCGCACCGAGCCGCTCGTCGCGTCGCGGACCTCGACCACGGCCTGGACCGCGCCGCCCTCCTGGACGCCGTTGCGGGCCGGCACCTTCGTCGTCGGCAGCGGGGTGGCCGGCGGCGCGGTCGTCGCGGCGACCGGCAGGGCCGCGGTCTCGATGTCCGGTTCGCCGGTGGTCTCGTCGGCCGGCACGGCCGGGCTCTCGCTGGGGGTGACCGAGGGGGACGGCGGGGCGTCGCCGCCGCCGTCGGCCGTGCCCGGGTCGGCGCTGGGCGTCTCGCTGGGGACCGGGGCCGAGGTCACGCTGGGCGTGGGCGAGGAGGGCGCCGTGGTCGCGGTGGCCTCCGGAGCGGGCGTCTCGGCCGGCTCCGGAGCGCCGGGCGCGTCCGGGATGTCGTCGCCGCCGTCGCTGCGCAGCAGGAACTCGCTCTGCGCGACGTTCCAGTTCTTGGCCAGATAGCTGCCCGGCCGGGGATCGGTGCTGAAGTAGTCGTCGTGGCCGCAGTCGAGGCGCGTCTCGTGTTTCTTGGGGCAGACCTCGCGCATCTGCTTGCCGGAGCGGTCGGGGCCGCAGAGCAGGTCGTAGTCGTCGAGGCAGCTGCCCAGACCGCTGGAGTTGGGCGAGCCGGCCTGCATGGCGCCGAGCGAGCGGGTCAGCTCCTGCGCCGCCATGGCCGAGCTCCAGCAGCCGGCGTCGACCCGGCCGTACGACGGGCCGCCGTTGTTGCGGTTGCTCAGGCCCGGGCGCCGGTCGGCGACGTACGTGGCGATGCCGCAGTAGACGTTGGCGTCGGCGAACAGCAGATATTTGCGGTCGGTGCGGTTGTAGCCGAGGGTGCGCAGCGCGGCGATGCTGCCCGCGAACGACTCGAGCCCGCCCGCCGGCAGCTGCACCTCGGTGACGTCGACCCGGCACTGCGGGGTGGTCACGAAGCGGACGTGCCGCGAGCCGCCGGTCTCGTCCGCGCTCTCGTCGAAGATCTGGTCGACCCCGGCCGACCACGTGCGGATCGAGCCCAGGAAGTCGGTGTAGCGGCTGGGCGTGCCGAACTCGTGCAGGTAGATGACCTGGACTCGCTTACCGCTGCGGCCGTCGCCCTCGCAGGCCACGTCGTGCGCGCCCATGATGAAGTCGGCGTCGCCGGGCGCGGCGTCGGGGACCAGGGCCGGCGCGTCGGCGGTCAGCGCGCTGCCGCCCTCGTCGCGGGCGATCTCGGCGTCGGCCGGCACGAAGGAGGCCGGCTCGCGCCGGGGCTGCACCGGCTCGGGGGCCTTGGCGGTGATCGGGCTGACGTCCTTGCGCACCTTGAGGCCGACCGGCGCCGAGTCGGGGCCGTGCGTGCAGGTCTGCTCGTCGACCTGGTAGGAGCCGGCGCAGACCGTGCCGGCCCGGGCCGGTCGCAGGCCGTCGTAGACCAGGCCCTGGTCGGGCACGTCGCGCGGCACCGAGGTGAGCGCCAGGTCGCGGGTCGGCGCGGTGCCGGCCACGTTGTCCACCACGCTGGGGCCGACCACGCCGCCGACACCCATCAGCGCCAGGCCGAGGGCGATGGGAAGCAGCCGGTGGCTCCGCGAGCGGGCCGCTCGGCGGTGACCCTTGGGGACCGGCCGGCGGTGGGTGGACAACTCAGCTCCTTGCCTGACGGGTGCGCGGTGGGAGGTGGCGATGGGGCGACCACCTCTCACCGCGCGGGGGCCTCCGCGGCTCGTCTCGTGGGGACGGAGCGCGCCGGGAGACCGGATGGGATCGGAGGGAAGGTTGCCAGCCCGCGCGCGCGGAGGGAACCCCTTTAATACAGATCTAAGCAACGATTCGGTCCCGTTCACCTCAGCGGGCGGGCTTGCCGCCGCGCTCGCGGGCGAGGCGCCCGACCAGGCCGAAACGGTTCACCTGCTTGGGTGTCGCCTCGGCGTCGGCGAGCAGCATGACGACGCTGGCGCCGCCCATCGCGGCCCGGTCGAGGTCGACCGAGCCGCCGGCGGCCTGGGCCGCGCGGCGGGCGATGTCGAGCCCGAGGCCGGTCGAACCCTGGTTGCTCTGCCCGCGTCGCATCGCACTCTCCGGATCTCCGATTCCGGGGCCGGCGTCGTCGACCCGCACCGCCACCCAGCCGTCCCGCCGGGAGATGCCCACTTCGAACGCCGTGCCCTGTGGGGTGTAGCGGAACACATTACCCAGAATCGCGTCGAGGGCGGCGGCCAGCTCGGCCCGGGCCACCGGCACCGGGATGCGCATCTGCGCGCCCACGACCCGGTAGGTGCGGTTCTGATCGTCGGCCAGGGCCGACCAGAACGTCATCCGTTCGCGTACCACCTCGCTGACGTCGCAGACGCCGGACTCGGGCGCGGAGGCGACCTGGGCCGCCACCGCCTGCCGTGTCGTGTTGATCAGCTGGTTGACCTCGCCCTCGAGGGTGACGATGGCCTGCCGGATGCGGCGGATGCCCCGCCGGCGGTCGACCTCGTCGGCGGTCAGGTCGATGATCTGGGTGTCGTCCGGGTCGAGCGCCTCGGCGTCCAGGCGCAGCGCGGTCAGCGGGGTGCGCAGCCGGTGTGACAGGTCGGCCACCATCTCCCGCTCGTTCGTGCGCGAGCTCACCAGGCGGTCGGCCATCCGGTTGAAGGCGTAGCCGGCCTCGGCCAGCTCGCGCGGGCCGGACGGCGTGATCCGCACGCCCAGGTCGCCGCCGCCGACGGCCAGGGCCGCGTGCACCAGGTTGCGGGCCGAGCTGACGGCGCCCCGGGCCAGCCGGTCGACCACGATCACCGCGCCCACGACCAGGACCAGCGCGATGCCCAGGAGCAGCCACCAGTCGCGCGCGGTGCCCTCGCTGAGCTCGGCGTCGGGGACGAAGACCTCGACCACGGTGGTACGGCTACCGACCGTCACCGGTTGCAGCCGGGCCACTCCGCCGTCGACGTCCACGGTGATCGTGCCGCCGCTGCCGGCGGCCCGCTGCACGTCCTCGCCCGGCGCCCGGCCGCCCGCGGTCTGTCCGGGAGCGTGGACCGTGGTCTGCCCGCCGGCCGCGACGACGGTGGCCGTCACGCCCTTGGCGGGCGCGCCGGAGGCGATGGCGCCGGCCACGGTGGCGCTGCGCCGCTCGGCGGCGGCCATGGCCTGGTCGCGGTGGTCGTTGCGCAGTTCCCAGCCGAGCGGGATCAGGAAGGCCAGCGCGGCGACGGCGGTGGTGGCGGCCGTCGTGTAGGCCAGCCGGGCCCTCAGTCCGGCGCCACCAACCGGAATCCGACCCCCCGCACGGTGCGCAGGTAGCGAGGTTTCGCCGCGGACTCGCCCAGTTTCCGGCGTAGCCAGTAAAGGTGCACGTCGATCGTCTGGTCCTCGCCGACCGATGGCTGTCGCCATACCTCCTCCAACAGCTCACGGCGTGAGACCACCCGGCCCGGACGGGCGGCGAGGTACGCCAGCAGGTCGAACTCCTTGCGGGTCAGCGCCAGCGGCTGATCGGCCAGGCTGGCGCTGCGCTCGCCGACATCCACCCGCAGCTCGCCCACCTCGTGCACGGCCGGCTGGGCGGTGCGGCTGGCCCGGCCGACGCGCCGCAGCACGGTCGCGATGCGGGCGTCGAGATGGGCGCCGGTGAACGGCTTGACCATGTAGTCGTCGGCGCCGGCGCGCAGCAGCCGCACGACGGTCTGCTCGTCGTCGCGCGCGGTGGCGATGATGATCGGGATGTCCGTGATGCCGCGCAGCATGCGCAGCGCGTCGGAGCCGTCCAGATCGGGCAGCCCGAGGTCGAGCACGACGAGGTCGGGCGTCTCGGCCGCGACCCGGCGCAGCGCGTCGAGCGCCGTGCCGACGGCGTGCACGGCGTGCCCCCGATCGGCGAGCGAACGGAGCATGGCGCCGCGCACGACGTGATCGTCCTCGACGAGCAACACCGTGGCCATGCGAAGAAGGTACTGCGGTTGGCAAGCTGGTCCTAACCGGTCATCCAGGGACACTGGTCGATCACCCACCGTGACGGATTACTATCCGTACTGCTGATGTCATTCACTCTTTTTCCCGGTACGCGGCTGGCGCTGGCCCTGGAGAGCCTCGCCGGCCTGAGCGTGGGCGACGCGCTCGGCGCCCAGCATTTCGTGGCCAAGGTCGACCTGGCCGATCCGCCGCCCGCGCCCTGGGAGTGGACCGACGACACCGAGGAAGCCTGCTGCCTGGTCGCGGTGCTCACCGAGGGCGACTTCGACCGGGACGGCTTCGCCGCGTTGCTCGGGCGTCACCACGACCCGTACCGCGGATATGGGCCCGGCGCCGTGGTGATGTTGCGCGAGATCCGTGAGGGGCTCCCGTGGCCGATCGCGGCGGCCGCCGCCTTCGACGGGCAAGGGTCGGCCGGCAACGGCGCGGCGATGCGGGCCGCGCCGCTCGGTGCCTGGCACGCCGACTCGCTGTCGCACGCGGCCGCGCAGGGCGCCCGGGCGGCCGAGGTGACACACGCGCACGCCGAGGGCATCGCGGGTGGGGTCGCGGTCACGGTCGCGGCGGCCGTGGCGGCGGCGGGGCGGCTCGACGGGCAGCGGCCGGCGCTGCTGCGGGCGGTCGCCGCGCACACACCGGAGGGGCTCGTGCGGGACGGCCTGGTGGCCGCGGCCCGGATCAAGGATCCGGGCGAGGCGGCGTACGAACTGGGCAACGGCACCCGGGCCATGGCCCGCGACACCGTGCCCTTCGCGGTGTGGGTGGCCGACCGGTTCCTCGACGACTATCCGGCGGCGATCGGCGCCTGCGTGGCCGCGGGCGGCGACGTCGACACGACCTGCGCCATCGCCGGGGGCATCGTGGCCGCGTACTCCGGCCTGGACGGCATCCCGCCGAGCTGGCTCTCGGCCCGCGAGCCCCTGCCGGCCTGGCTAGCCGCCGCCACCGAGTGAACTGCCACCCATTCGCTACCGCGGGTCCGATCATGTGATTTCGCCGGCCGCCGATCTGCACCGCCGTGATCAAGAGCGAGAACGCGCTGGCCGGTTCGGGCCTCATCGTCGCGGCGGTGTGGTGGCTGCTGGAGCCGACCGCCCGCGGCGGGGTGGAGGCGGCCACCGTCATGGTGATGCTGCTTCTCCTGTCGCGGCTGGTCGCGAACCGGAACCAGAGCCTGCGCGCGCTGCGCCGGGCGATCGCCCGCGAGCA
Organism: Actinoplanes sp. NPDC000266; assembly: GCF_042899005.1. Classification (NCBI taxonomy): domain Bacteria; kingdom Bacillati; phylum Actinomycetota; class Actinomycetes; order Micromonosporales; family Micromonosporaceae; genus Actinoplanes; species Actinoplanes sp. NPDC000266. The sequence continues at coordinate 248,143 of NZ_JBIAZI010000004.1, read as the reverse complement.
CGTGCTGAGCCAGCTCGGCACCGCCCTGATCACCAGCACCGAGCCGGCCGAGGTGCACCGGCTCGCGGTCACCGCGGCCGGCGAGCTGCTGGCCGAATGCCCCGGCGCCCGCGCCTCGATCGTCGAGGTCTCGGCCGACGGCTTCTCGATCGCCGACTCGGCCGGCTCGGGCACCGCCGCCGTGCTCGGCCGCCAGGTGCCGATCGCCAGCGCTCCGCCCGAGCTGCTGGCCCGGCTGATGGCCGGCGAGGTGGTCGTGGTGGCCGACATCGCGGCGGCCGGTTACGCCGACGTCGACGAGGCCACCTCACGCCCGTACACCCTGATGCCGTTGCGCAACGGAGACCGTTTCCTCGGCGTGCTCAGTGTCAGCGCCTTTGGCGAACTACCGTCCGAGGTCTTCCAGGCCCTCCAGGCGCTGCGCACCCAGGTGTCGCTGGCCCTGGCCAGCGTGGCCCTGACGGCCGAGCTGACCGAGCGGGCCCTGCACGACCCGCTCACCGGGCTGGCCAACCGCGCCCTGCTGCGCGAGCGGCTCACCATGGCACTGGCCCGCTCGCGGCGCAGCGGCCGCCCGGTCGGCACGCTGCTGCTCGACCTCAACGGCTTCAAGCAGGTGAACGATGTGCACGGCCACTCCACCGGCGACGACCTGCTCAAGGCGGTGGCCGACCGGCTGCGCGGCTGCGTGCGCGCCGAGGACGTGGTCGGCCGCCTCGGCGGCGACGAGTTCGTGATCATCGCCGAGGACCTGCGCTCGGCCCGCGACGCCATGGTGATCGCGGAGCGGGTCGTGGCCGCGCTCAACGAGACGGTCCCGGTCGGCCGGCGGCAGCTGAGCACCCCGGCCAGCGTCGGCATCGCGCTGTCGCACAGCGACATCAACGACCCCGACGAGCTGCTGCGCATGGCCGACACGGCGATGTACGCGGCCAAGCGGCGCGGCGGAGGATCGTACGAGCTGCACGGCGCCACGTCGTACGAGCCCTCGCCGGTCGTGCTCCCGGCCGTAGGGACCTTGGACCGGCGGCGGCCTAAGCTGCCCGTGTGACGGACGACGCTGCGTACGCCGAGACGGGTGAGCCGGACGGCCTGGAGCGGTTGTGGATGCCGCACCGGCTGGCCTACGTCACCGGCGAGGACCGCCCCGACGGCTGCCCGTTCTGCGTGGCCCCCGGCCTGCCCGAGGCCGACAGCCTGGTGGTGGCGCGGGGGGAGACGGTCTACGCGATCCTGAACCTGTACCCGTACAACCCGGGCCACCTCATGATCGTGCCGTTCCGGCACGTGGCCGACTACACCGACCTGACCGATGAGGAGACGGCCGAGCTGGCGGCCCTGACCCGGACCGGCATGCGGGTGCTGCGCTCGGTCAGCAGCCCGCACGGCTTCAACATCGGCATGAACCAGGGCTCGATCGCCGGCGCCGGCATCGCCGCCCACCTGCACCAGCACATCGTGCCCCGCTGGGGCGGCGACGCGAACTTCATGCCGGTGATCGGCCGGACGAAGGTCCTGCCCCAGCTGCTCGGCGAGACCCGTCAGCTCCTCATGAAGGCCTGGCCGTCGTAAGAGCCCGCACGCCGGCGACGATCTGGTCGGGGGCCGGTGCGCTGGCCGGGTCGGTCAGCCACTGGGTGACGATGCCGGACATCAGGGCCATCTGGGCCGAGCCGACGCTGCGGGCCGTCGCCTCGTCGATCTGATCCTCGGGGACGCCCAGGGCTATCGCGGCCATGCCCCGCCGGCCGGCGTCGAGGCCGGCCGCCAGCTGTTCCCGTAACGCCGGGTTGTGTTCGGCCTGGATCATCACCTCGACGCTGGCCAGCCAGAGCGGGCGGTCGGTGGTGATCGACTCGATGATCCGCCGCCAGAAGCCGGCCGGTGTGCCGTCGCCCTCGGACAAGGCCTTGCCCAGCGCCTCGCCCCACTCCCGCATGGCCGCCAGCATGGCCGCGGTCATCAGCGCCTCGGTCGAGCCGTAGTGGTAGCCGATCGACCCCAGGTTGGTGCCGGAGAGGGCCACGATGTCGCGCGCCGTCGTGCGGGCGTACCCCTTCTCGTACAGCGCTCGTTTCGCTCCGACCAGCAGGTCTTCCCGGTGCCCCATGGTCGTGGATCCTAACTTCTATACAAACGTATAAGACGTTTGTATAGTACGACGCATGACGATCCTCATCTCGGGCGCCGGTGTGGCCGGCCCGGCATTGGCGTACTGGTTGACCCGGCAAGGGCGGCGGGTCGAGATCGTGGAGAGGGCGCCTTCGCCGCGCACCGGCGGTTACAAGGTCGACGTGCGCGGGGCGGCCAGCGCGGTGCTGGGGCGGATGGGACTGCTCGAAGCGGCCAAGGAGGCCGACACCGGGATGCGCCAGATCACGTACGTCAACAAAAGGGGTAAGACGATCGCCGCCCTGCCGGCCGACCTGATCATGGGGCGGCGAGGGGACGACGTCGAGATCATGCGCGGCGATCTCGGGCGGATCCTGCACGACGCGACCGCGGGGGAGGCGGCCTATGTCTTCGGCGACGCGATCGCGTCACTCGACGACGGGCCGGACGGTGTCGACGTCACCTTCACCAGCGGCCGCAAGGGGCGCTACGAGATGGTCGCCGGCGCCGACGGCCTGCACTCGGCGACCCGCCGGCAGGTGTTCGGGGAGGTGCCGCTGACCCATCTCGGCGGCTACATCGCCATCTTCACGACGGAGAACACGCTCGGGATCGATCGCGAGGAGGTCATGTACTCCGAGCCGGGCCGCCTGATCTTCGCGTACGCCATGGGCGGTCCGGCGCGAGTCGGGATGATCTTCGCAGGCGATAAAAGCGACAAAACGCGGGGAAAAGCGATGGTGGCCGAAGCGTTCCGGGGCGGCGGCTGGCGGACCGGGGAGTTCCTGGCCGCGATGGAGAAGGCGGACGACTTCTACTTCGACTCACTGAGCCAGGTCGACGCGCCGCGCTGGTCGTCGGGGCGGGTCGTGCTGCTCGGCGACGCCGCGCACTGCCCGGCGCCCTCCTCGGGTCAGGGCACCAGCCTGGCCCTCGTCGGGGCGTACGTCCTGGCCGAAGCCCTGGCCGAGACCGGCGATCACGCGGCCGCCTTCGCCGCGTACGAGAGCCGGATGCGGCCGTACGTGGCCAAGAACATGGCGTTCGGCCGCCGGATGATCAAGGACATGGTCCCCGGCGGCCGTCTGAACATCGCTTTCCGCAACTACGGCATGCGCACCCTGAAGTACCACCCGCGCAAGGAGCAGGTGATCGAGCGGGTGCTGGCGCCCCTGCGCGAGGCGGCCGAGGCGATCGCTATTTAGAGCTGTGGTCCTTCCGTACGCCTTCGGCCAGGTGCGTCGGCATGGGCTCGTGCCGGACGTACGTGCGGGTGAACGTGCCCGAGCCCGACGACAGCGCCCGCAGCTCGACCGCGTAGCGCACCAGCTCGGTGGCCGGCACCTCGGCCCGGACCAGGCTGTGGTCGCCGTCGTTGTCGGTGCCGAGCGGGCGGCCGCGGCGGCCGGAGAGGTCGCTCATGACCGGGCCGACGTACGTGTCCGGCACCCGGACGACGATCTCGTCGATCGGCTCGAGCAGGGTCACCTGGCCCACGCCGGCCGCCTCGCGCAGGGCCAGCGCGCCCGCCGTCTGGAACGCGGCGTCCGACGAGTCGACGCTGTGCGCCTTGCCGTCGTGGAGCGTGACCCGCAGGTCGACCACCGGATAGCCGGCCACCAGCCCGCGTTCCAGCTGGGCCCGCACACCCTTCTCGACCGAGGGGATGTAGTTGTGCGGCACCGCGCCGCCCACCACCTTGTCGACGAACTCGAAGCCGGAACCGCGCGGCAGCGGCTCGACCGTGATGTCGCAGACCGCGTACTGGCCGTGGCCGCCGGACTGCTTGACGTGGCGGCCGTGTCCCTTGGCCTGGCAGCCGAAGGTCTCGCGCAGCGGCACCTTCACCGGCTCGGTGTCGAGCTCGACGCCGCCCGAGCGCAGCCGGTCGAGCACGACGTCGGCGTGTGACTCGCCCATCGTCCACAGCACCAGCTGGTGGGTGTCGGCGTTGCGCTCGAGGCGCATGGTCGGGTCGCCCGCGACCAGCCGGGCCAGGTTTTTGGCCAGGGCGTCCTCATCCGAGCGGGACTTGGCGACCACGGCGATCGGCAGCAGCGGCTCGGGCATCGACCACGGCTCCATGAGCAGCGGCTGGTCCTTGCCGCTGAGCGTGTCGCCGGTCTCGGCGCTGCCCGATTTCGTGATCGCGCAGATGTCGCCGGCGATCGCGTACGGGACCTCGCGCAGCTGGGCGCCGAGCGGCGAGTAGACGTGCGCGACCCGCTCGTCGGCGTCGTGGTCGGGGTGGCCGCGCTCGGCCAGGCCGTGCCCGGAGACGTGCAGGACCTGCTCGGGGCGCAGCGTGCCGGAGAAGACCCGGACCAGCGAGACGCGGCCCACGTGCCGGTCGATGGTGGTCTTGACGACCTCGGCCACCAGCGGGCCGCCGGGGTCGCAGGTGAGCGGTGGCCGGGGCGAGCCGTCGACGCCGGTGACCACCGGCAGCTCGTGCTCCAGCGGCGACGGCGCGCCGGTGACCAGGCCGTCGAGCAGCGCGTCGAGGCCGACGCCGGTGCCCGCGCAGACCGGGATGACCGGGTAGAAGTTGCCCCGGGCGACCGCCTTCTCCAGGTCGGGCACCAGGGTGGCGGTGCTGATCAGCTCGCCGCCGAGGTAGCGGTCCATGAGGGTCTCGTCCTCGCTCTCGGCGATGATGCCCTCGATCAGCGCGTTCCGGTCGTCGGAGATCGGGTTGAGGTGCTCGCGGTCGGCCTCGCGCTCGCGGGGCGGATAGCCCTCGGAGTAGTCGAGCACCCGCAGCGTGACCAGCCCGATCAGGCCCTCGACGGACTGGCCGTCGTCGCCCAGCATGGGCTGGTAGATCGGCATCACGTTCTCGCCGAACTTCTCCTGGCAGTCCTCGAGCGTCTGGTCGTAGTCGGCCCGCGGGTGGTCGAGCCGGGTGATCGCGACGGCGCGGGGCATGCCGACCGCGGCGCACTCCTCCCACAGGGCGGCGGTGGCCTCGTCGACGCCGTCGACGGCCGAGACGACGAAGAGCGCGGCGTCCGCGGCCCGCAGGCCGGCGCGCAGCTCCCCGACGAAGTCGGCGTAGCCGGGCGTGTCCAGGAGGTTGATCTTGGTGTCGTGGTAGCTGAGCGGCGCGCAGGACAGCGACACCGAGCGCTGCTGGCGGATCGCGGCCGGATCGTGGTCGGACACCGTGGTGCCCTCGGTCACCGAGCCGGCCCGCGAGATCGTGCCGGTGGCCGCCAGCAGGGCCTCGACCAGGGTCGTCTTCCCCGAGCCAGAATGTCCCACCAGCACCACGTTGCGTACTCTGCCGGGCTCGGTCACCACCGGCGCCGTGGCGCCGTTGAGCCCCTTCTCCGAGGAGGTCTTCTGCGCCATTGCGGCCGCTCCTGTCCGTTTCATGACTGTTACGAGCCTGTTCGTAAATCCCACACCCACCGGTGTGCGGCTGGCAACCCTTTGTAGTTGGCAAACGGCGCAGGGAGAACGATACGGCCACGACCCCTTGCCGAGGCGCCAGGACCTGGGGGACGCCGATAAGGTGGTCAGGCCATGGCAAAGATCGTCCAAGTTCCCGCGCGCGCCGTAGTCGCCTACGTCGTCAACCCCACCGCACGCTTCTTGCTGCGCATCGGGGTCACGCCCAACGCCGTCACCATCACCGGCACCATCGGTGTGCTGATCGGCTCCTACTTCGGTGCGATGGGTCACCTGTTCTGGGCGACCTGGATCGTCACCGCCTGCGCGCTGACCGACGTGCTCGACGGCACGATGGCCCGCATGCGCGGCGGCGGCGGCAAGTTCGGCGCCCTGCTCGACTCGTCGATGGACCGCATCGCCGACGCCGCGGTCTTCGGCGCCGTCGCCTTCTATCTGGCCGGCGAGGGCAACCCGTACGGCGGCATGGTCGCGGCCCTGGTCAGCCTGGCCGCCGGCCAGGTCGTCTCGTACGTGAAGGCGCGCGCGCAGAGCCTCGGCCTGAACGCCGACGTCGGCATCGCCGAGCGCCTCGAGCGGCTGGTCATCGTCGGCATCGGCGGCCTGCTCGGCAGCGCCGGGCTCGAGTGGGGCCTGCCGGCCGCGCTCTGGGTGCTGGCCGCCCTGTCGATCGTCACGGTCTTCCAGCGGATGATCGCGGCGAGCCGCTCCGACCTGCCCGCCGGCGCGCACACGGAGCCGACCGTGGCCGACTCGCCGGTCGCGGTCCCGCCGAAGGACCCGTCTACGTGAAGGACGGTCTGATCGAGTTCGGCTACATGGCCGGGTGGCGGCTGGTCCGCGCCCTGCCGCTGCCGGTCGCGCGCCGCCTGTTCCGGGCCGCGGCCGACCAGGCGTACAAGAAGAACGGTCCCGGGACCCAGCGGCTGCGGCGCAACCTTCAGCAGGTCGTGCCCGATCTGCCGGACACGCTGGTCCGCGACGGCCTGCGCTCCTACGCGCGGTACTGGATGGAGGCCTTCCGTCTTCCGACGCTGAGCCGGCAGCAGGTCATCGACGGCTTCCACATCTCGCCCGAGCACTACGACTGGCTCAAGACGGCCATGGCCGACGGCAAGGGCGTGGTCCTGGCCCTGCCGCACACCGGCAACTGGGACGCGGCCGCGGCCTGGGTCGTCTCCAACGGCTGGCCCATGGTCACCGTGGCCGAGCGGCTCAAGCCCGAGGGCGTCTACCGGCAGTTCATGGCGTACCGCGAGAAGCTCGGCATGGAGGTGGTCCCGCTCACCGGCGGGCGGCGGGCGCCGCTCGACGTGCTGGCGGAACGGCTCCAGCAGGGCTTCGCGGTCTGCCTGCTCAGCGACCGCGATCTGTCTCGCAGCGGCGTCGAGGTCAATTTCTTCGGCGGCCGTACGAAGATGCCGGCCGGCCCGGCGATCCTGGCCATCCGCACCGGCGCGCCCCTCTACGGCGTCGACCTGTCATTCACCGGCACCCAGACGGTCGCCGTGTTGCGGCGGGTCATCCCGCCGGCTGAGGGGCCATTGGACGTACGCGTGAAGCAGACCACACAAGCACTGGCCGACGCCTACGCCGAGGGCATCGCCGAGCATCCGCAGGACTGGCACATGCTGCAGAAACTGTGGCTGTAGGGGGAGTGCCATGCGGATCGGGATCGTCTCGCCCTACTCGTTCGACGTGCCCGGCGGCGTGCAGAACCACATCATGGACCTCTCCGAGGCCCTGATCGGTCTCGGGCACGAGGTGTCGGTGCTGGCGCCGGCCGACGAGGACGCGGACCTCCCGCCGTACGTGGTCCCGGCCGGCCGGGCGCTGCCGTTGCCGTACAACGGCTCGGTCGCCCGGATCGCCTTCGGCCCGGTCTCCACGGCCCGGGTGCGGCGCTGGCTCAACAAGGGCCGGTTCGACGTGCTGCACGTGCACGAGCCGATGACGCTGAGCCTGTCGCTGCTGGCCGTGCTCTCGGCCCGCGGCCCGGTGGTGGCCACCTTCCACACGGCGATGACCCGCTCCCGTGCCCTGTCGGCCGCCCAGGGCCTGCTCCAGCTGGTCGTCGAGAAGATCACGGCCCGGATCGCGGTCAGCGAGCTCGCCCGCAAGGTGCAGGTGGAGCATCTGGGCGGGGGAGCGGTGGAGATCCCGAACGGGGTCGCGGTGGCCAAGTTCGCCGGCGCCGAGCCGATGGACGGCTGGCCCGGCGACGGCGGCACGCTCGGCTTCCTCGGCCGGTTCACCGAGCCGCGCAAGGGCTTCGACCTGCTCCGCGAGGCGTTCGTGCCGCTGGCCCGCCGCCGTCCCGGCCTGCGCCTGCTGGTCGCCGGACCGGGCGACCGCGACGACCTGTACGCCGGCCTGCCGGCCGACCTGCACGACCGCGTGACGTTCCTGGGGCTGGTCTCGGAGGCCGACAAGGCGCGCATGCTGCGCAGCGTCGACGTCTACGTGGCCCCGAACACCGGCGGCGAGAGCTTCGGCATGATCCTGACCGAGGCGATGGCGGCCGGCACGGCCATCGCGGCCAGCGATCTGGACGCCTTCCGCCGGGTGCTGGACGGCGGCCGGGCGGGCGCGCTGTTCCCGACCGGCGACTCCTCGGCCCTGTGCGTCCTGCTCGACTCGCTGCTGGACGACCCGGAGCGCCGGGCCGGGCTGTCGGAGGCGGCGAGCGTGGCCGTGGGCGCGTTCGACTGGCCGAGCGTGGCCCAGCGGGTGCTGGAGGTGTACGCGACGGCCATCGAGGCCACCGATGGCCGTGTGATGGACGACGAGCCGTTCGCCTCCTGAGTTCCCGCTGTGACGGGCCGGACATGCCCTAACATGCGCGAGCGCCGGGGCACTACCATTCCCGCCATGTGGTGGGTCCTGGCAGTCGTGGCGGTGGTGGCGCTGCTGACGGCATATCTGGGCTGGACCGCCCACCGGGTCGAGCGCGTGCACGTCCGAGCCCAGTCGGCCGAGAGGGCCCTGGACGCCCACCTGATGCGCCGAGCGGCCGCGGCCGCGGTGGTGGCCGAGCACGGCGACCACGTGGAGCTCTACGCCGCCGCCCGGCTGGCCCTCGACGCCGCCCCCGGCGACCGCGAGTCGGCCGAGAACGACCTGACCCGCCAGCTGAACGCGGTCGGCCTCGACGACACCGACCCGGCCGGCCGCACGCTGACCGCCACAAGCCGGCGAGTGGTCCTGGCCCGCCAGGTCCACACGGACACGGTCCGCGACGCCTTGACGGCCCGCCGCCGCCCGCTGGTCCGGGCTCTGCGCCTGGCCCGCCGTTACCCCCGCCCCCAGTACTTCGACATCGAGGACCCGGCCCTCCCGGCCGCGGTGGTCCCGGCCCCGGCCGCCCCGCCGGTTCCCCTCGAAGCGGTCTGACCCTCCGAACCACCGCGCCCGGCCTTACCGGCGGGTGTGCCCGGTGCTCTTGGCGCGTTTCGGCTGGGAGCGCTTGGCACGTTTCGGCTGGGAGCGCTTGGCACGTTTCGGCTGGGAGCGCTTGGCACGTTTCGCCTGGGAGCGCTTGGCGCGTTTCGCCTGGGAGTGCTCGGCCCGCTTTCTCGCGGGAGCGCCCAGCCTGCGCATTCCGGCGGTTCACTCCTCCCTCGCGGCCGCCAAGTGGCTCTTCGCCCAGTACGGCACCCTCCGTGACGCTGCCTACGAGGTTGGCCGTCAGCGCGACCTCAGACGACTAATCCGTATTTATCAGCATTTGGGAGCGGAGTTTCCGTGTGCCAAGCGTGGAGTCTGAGTTGGCGGGGACCGGGCGGGGATGGCGGGAGCCGAGTTCGGGGCCGGCGGGGCGGGGCGGCAGGGCGAGGGGCGGCAGGGCGAGGGGCGGCAGGGCAGGGCCGGCAGGGCAGGGCCGGCAGGGCAGGGCCGGCAGGGCAGGGCCGGCAGAACGGGGCCGGCAGAGCGGGGCGGCAGGGCAGGGCCGACAGGGCGACGGGCGGCAGGTCGGGGCCGGCTCAGTGCCGTACCTGGTGCGGGCGGGTTGGGGCTGGATCTGGCGGGAGGGATGGGGGTGGATCTGGTGGTGGGCGGATCAGGGCCGGGCGGCGGGGTGGGGGTTGCCGCCGAACCGGCCGTAGGCCGGTGAGGAGAATGCGTTGCAACCAGGCCGTCGCTGCGGCGGGAGCGGCCACGGTTTGGTGGGGCGGTGTGTCCTCGTACCTCTGAAGAAGCGTGAGAAGCCCCGGTCTCCTCTGTGAAAAGAGGGAGCCGGGGCTCTCTAAGAAGGGGCTTACCAGCCGCGCTCGGCCAGGCGGTGTGAGACGGGGACGTCGTCGACGTTGATGCCGACCATGGCCTCGCCCAAGCCCCGGGAGACCTTGGCCAGCACGTCCGGGTCGTCGTGGAACGTGGTGGCCTTGACGATGGCGGCGGCCCGCTGGGCCGGGTTGCCCGACTTGAAGATGCCGGAGCCCACGAAGACGCCCTCGGCGCCCAGCTGCATCATCATGGCGGCGTCGGCCGGGGTCGCGATGCCGCCCGCGGTGAACAGCACGACCGGGAGCTTGCCCAGTTCGGCGACCTCTTTGACCAGGTCGTACGGCGCCTGGAGCTCCTTGGCCGCGACGAACAGCTCGTCCTCGGGCAGGGTCTGCAGGCGGCGGATCTCCTGGCGGATCTTGCGCATGTGGGTGGTGGCGTTCGAGACGTCGCCGGTGCCGGCCTCGCCCTTCGAGCGGATCATGGCCGCGCCCTCGGTGATGCGGCGCAGGGCCTCGCCCAGGTTGGTGGCGCCGCAGACGAACGGGGCCGTGAAGTTCCACTTGTCGATGTGGTTGGCGTAGTCGGCCGGGGTCAGCACCTCGGACTCGTCGATGTAGTCGACGCCGAGCGACTGCAGGATCTGCGCCTCGACGAAGTGGCCGATGCGGGCCTTGGCCATCACCGGGATGGAGACCGCGTTGATGATGCCGTCGACCATGTCGGGGTTGGACATGCGCGAGACGCCGCCCTGGGCGCGGATGTCGGCCGGCACCCGCTCGAGGGCCATGACCGCGACCGCGCCGGCGTCCTCGGCGATCTTCGCCTGCTCCGGCGTGACGACGTCCATGATCACGCCGCCCTTGAGCATCTCGGCCATGCCGCGCTTGACGCGGGCGGTCCCGATGGCGGGCTTGTTGTCGGACATGGGAATCGGCTCCTCACGCAGGGATGTCGGTGCCGAGAAGAGTAGGCATCGGCGGGGGTGGAGACGATGGCCAATCCACCCCCAGGTGGCCTGCTGCTACGCGAGAAGCTGCGGGATCCGGGCGAAGAGCTGCTCGGTGTACGTGATCATCTCGTGCAGCATCCAGTTGCCCGAGAACAGCAGGGCGGCGCCCACGGCGGCCGCCTTCGGCACGAAGGAGAGCGTCGCCTCCTGGATCTGGGTCACCGACTGGAACAGCGAGATGGCGAAGCCGACGACCAGCGCGGTGATCAGCGTCGGCGCGCACATCTTGGCCGCGATGGTCATCGCCTGCAGTCCCAGCTCCACGATCATCGTGTCGGTCATACCCTGCTGTTCGGGCGTTCCGGGTGCGCGTCGAGTGCGAGACGGTTGCGAAACGGTTAGAACCCTCAGGTGCGCGGCTCGACGAGCACCAGCCAGTTGCCGGTGTTGTCCCGCATGACGGCCTCCACCCCGTACGGGCGCTCCGAAGGCTCTTGAAGAAAGACCACGCCTGCGGCGCTGAGTTCCTCGTACGTCTTCTTGCAGTCGTTCACCCGCAGGCCCAGGCCGCCCATCTGGCCCGACTCGAGCTGCTTGCGCACGAAATCGGCGGCCTCGGGCGACAGCGGCGGGCCGGGGACCATGAGCGTGACCTCGAGCTCGGGCTGGGCCGGGTGGGCGATCGTCACCCAGCGCAGGTCGCCCATCCGCGCGTCGACGCGCGGCTCGAAGCCGAGGTGCTCGACGTAGAAGTCGCGGGCCTTGTCCTGGTCGAGGCAGTAGACGGTGGTCAACGAGATGTTCTCAATCATGGGGCGACGTTATGCCCGTCGCCGCCGGGCGCGCTTCTCCCCGATTGCGGTATGACGCCTCGCATGAAGAGGTGACAGCCGGGGATCTTGGGCGCTGCCCCGGCCCAGCGGCGCTGATAGGCGGCCGGGCTCTCGCCGACCAGCTCGGTGAAGCGGGACGAGAAGGAGCCCAGCGACGAGAACCCCACCGCCATGCAGACCTCGGTGACGGTCAGGTTGGCGTAGCGGAGCAGATCCCTGGGCGTGAGCAATGCGGCGGCGGGACAGATAGTGGATGGGCGTCATGCCGTACGTGGCCCGAAATGCCCGTACCAAATGAAAGCGCGACATGCCCGCCAAGCTCGACAAATCGCTCAGCCTGATCTGATCGGCGGAATGCCGGTCGAGGTGGTCGCGCACCCGGCGCAGGGCGAACACGCACCGAGCCTAAGCTTGCCCGGTGAACATCGGAGTGCTGGCCCTGCAGGGCGACGTGCGCGAACATCTGGCCGCGCTGGCCGAGAGCGACGTCCTGGCCCGGCCGGTCCGGCGGCCCGAGGAGCTGGCCGACGTCGAGGCGCTGGTCATCCCCGGTGGCGAGTCGACCGCGATCAGCAACCTGGCCGTGTCGTTCGGCCTGCTCGACCCGATCCGCAAGCGGATCGCCGACGGCATGCCCGTCTACGGCTCCTGCGCCGGCATGATCATGCTGGCCGCCACGGTGCTCGACGGACGGCCCGACCAGGAGTCCTTCCAGGGCATCGAGATGACCGTGCGGCGCAACGCGTTCGGCCGGCAGGTCGACTCGTTCGAGGCCCCGGTGACCATCGACGACATCGCCGGCGACGATTTTCACGCCGTTTTCATCCGCGCGCCATGGGTCGAGGAGGTGGGCGACGACGTGCGGGTGTTGGGCCGCGTGAGTGACGGACCCGCCGCCGGTAGGATTGTCGCCGTTCGGCAGGGCAACCTGCTCGCCACGGCTTTCCACCCGGAGCTCACCGGCGATCTTCGCGTCCACCGGTACTTCGTCGAGATGGTCCGCCAGGCCGCCTGACACCACGGAGGTTTTGCATGTCCGGCCACTCCAAGTGGGCGACGACCAAGCACAAGAAGGCCGTCATCGACGCCAAGCGCGGCAAGATGTTCGCCAAGCTCATCAAGAACATCGAGGTCGCGGCCCGCACCGGCGGCGGTGACCCGGCGGGCAACCCGACGCTCTACGACGCCATCCAGAAGGCGAAGAAGAGCTCGGTGCCCAACAACAACATCGACAACGCGGTCAAGCGTGGCTCCGGCCTCGAGGCCGGCGGCGCCGACTGGCAGACGATCATGTACGAGGGCTACGGCCCCAACGGCGTGGCGCTGCTCATCGAGTGCCTGACCGACAACCGCAACCGCGCGGCGACCGAGGTGCGCACGGCCCTGACCCGCAACGGCGGCACGTTCGCCGACGCCGGCAGCGTGTCGTACCTGTTCAACCGCAAGGGCATCGTGATCGTCCCGAAGGCGGGCCTGAGCGAGGACGACCTCATGATGGCCGTCCTCGACGCGGGCGCCGAGGAGATCAACGACCTCGGCGAGTCCTTCGAGGTCGTCAGCGAGCCCACCGACATGGTCGCGGTCCGCACGGCGGTGGTCGACGCCGGCATCGAGTACGACTCGGCCGAGTCCTCGCTGATCCCCACGATGACGGTGCCGGTCGACGAGGAGGCCGCCCGCAAGGTCTTCAAGCTGATCGACGCGCTCGAGGACTGCGACGACGTCCAGAACATCTTCGCCAACTTCGACGTGAGCGACGAGGTCATGGCGGCCATCGACGCCTAGTCTCGCGCCTAGTAGTCTGGCGGGGCCGGGTCGCATCAGCGACCGGCCCCGCTTCTGTGTCTCCAGGAGGCTCCGATGATCGACGACGGCGATCGGCTGGGCCCGGATTCCCCCTATGAGATGCACGACGGGAAGGTCGTCGCCCTCCGGCTCACGACCTTCAGGGAGAAGGAGCTGACGAGGCGGCTCGTGAGCGCCCTGTATGCCGCGGGCCTCGAGGCGTTCCATCGTCCCGGCCTTCACAGTGATCGGCCGGAGGACTGGCGGCTACCCGCCGCCGGCGTCGTCACTCACCTGCCGCGCGATCCGGACGGTTATACGTCGCTGCCGGGGGAGGCCTTCAGTCTGGTGGCCGAGGTCGTCGCCGAGGGTGAGGAGTGCGCAGGCCGGATGGGTTGGTATGCCCGGCGAGGCGTCCCGGAGTGCTGGCTCGTCCGGATGTCGGGAGGCGGCCCCGAGGAAGTGACGGTTGAGGTCTACCGGCGAGTGAGCCTGCTTTGGCGGAGACGCTCAAGGCGGCGGAGGCCAAGCGGTATGCCGAAGCGGAGGCGACTGTGGCGGGAAGGTGTCTTCCGGTGATCGAGCCCGACGGAATCACCGTGCTGCACCAGGATCGTGACTTCGAGACGATCGGGAAGGTGGTTCCCGAGCTGCGGCAGCGGTCGATCAAGACGGCGCCTAACTAAAGGGTAATGGCCGTGATCGATGGCAATGGGGTCGGTCCTGGCGGGCCGGCCCCGTGTCAGTAGTCGGTGGAGATCGAGGTCATGAATTGGATCATTGCGGCTATCAGGAGGATGCCGCCGACTATCAGGCGGCCGGCTCGGTGCCATAGCTGGCGGCGGTACGCCTGTACCCACGCTATGCCGGCGTCGGCGGTGGCCTCCACGCCTGAGCGGTGGGTGTCGGGGAGCAGGCCGGCCTTGCGCAAGGCCAGCGACGCTGTGGGGCCGGAGCGGCTGTAGTAGGACGCGGGTGGGGGCATCACCCGTACGTCTACCTCGTAGATCTGCTCGTCACGCCACTGCTTTGTTCTCGCCGCCAGGCGGTGGGTCATGTAGTCGGCGGCCGCGTGCGGGTGGCCCAGCAGGCGGCGGCGCCAGATCAGGCGGCGCCAGTGGCAGGCCACGTCGGCCAGCACGTCCATGTAGAGGTGGGCGGCCTCGGGGTCGCCGCCGACCAGACGATGGGTCTCGCGGCGCAGGTCGGTGACGTGCAGGGCGACGAACGTGACGTAGTCGGGTGGCGGCTCGTCGTCCATGGGTGGCACGAGATACATGGGCTCACCCCCTCCCGCCCATCGTCGGGGCGTGTCGCTGCCGGGCGCAAGAGGGGGCCGTACTAGGGTGTCGAACACACGTACGTGAGGCAGGGGAGGTCCATGGTGCGCGTGCTCGGCATCGACCCGGGGCTCACACGCTGCGGAGTCGGAGTCGTCGAGGGCGTGCCGGGGCGTCAGTGCAAGCTCGTCGCCTACTACGTGGTCTACTCCGAGCCCGACGACGACATCTCGCTGCGGCTGCTTCATCTCGACCAGTCGCTCGGTGAGCTCGTCGCCGAGCACAAGCCCGACAGCGTGGCCGTCGAGCGGGTGTTCTCGCAGCACAACGCGCGGACCGTGATGGGCACGGCGCAGGCCAGCGGCGTCGCCATCCTTTCGGGAGCGCGGGCCGGGCTGCCGGTCGAGACCTACACGCCCAGTGAGGTCAAGGCCGCCATCACCGGGTCCGGCACGGCCGGAAAGGCGCAGATGACCGCCATGGTGACCCGGCTGCTCAGCCTCGACGCGCCGCCCAAGCCGGCCGACGCCGCCGACGCGCTCGCCATCGCCATCTGCCACATCTGGCGCGGCGGCACCCGCGCCCGCATCCAGGCGGCAGCCGCCGCCGCGGCCACCAAGGTGGCCGCCCAGCGGGCCGCGGCACAGAAACTCAAAGCCGGGCAGCAACGCCAAGCCGGGCAGGCACTCAAGGGGGGAACCCGCGGATGATCGCCAGCGTGCGGGGGGTCGTGGCCGCGATCGCGGCCGACAGCGCCGTCATCGAGGTCGGCGGGGTCGGCCTGCAGCTGCAGTGCGCGCCGGGGACCCTGGCCGGGCTCCGGACCGGGGCCGAGGCGCGCCTCGCCGCCAGCATGGTGGTGCGGGAGGACTCGCTGACCCTGTACGGGTTCGCCGACGACGACGAGAAGCACCTGTTCGAGCTGCTTCAGACGGCCAGCGGCGTCGGGCCCCGGCTGGCCCAGGCCGTGCTGGCCGTGCACTCGCCCGAGACCGTGCGCCGCGCCCTCGCCGGCGGCGACCTGGCCACCCTGACCCGGGTGCCGGGCATCGGCAAGAAGGGCGCCGAGCGCATGGTGCTCGAGCTGCGCGACAAGATCGGCCCGATGGCGATGGCCGGCGACACCGCGGGCATGCTGAACGGAGCCTGGCAGGAGCAGGTGCGCCAGGGCGTGCTCGCGCTCGGCTGGTCGGCCGCGCAGGCCGATCAGGCTGTGGCCGCGCTGGCCGAGACGATCGACGGTGAGGTGCCGCCCGTTCCGCAGCTGCTGCGCCAGGCGATCAGGCTGCTGGGCAAGACCCGATGAGCGATCTCGTCTCGGCCGACGCGGGCGACGAGGACCTCGACGCCGAGGCCAGCGTCCGCCCGCGCCGGCTCGCCGAGTTCATCGCCCAGCACCGGGTCCGCGACCAGCTCGACCTGCTGCTCAAGGGGGCCATGGGCCGCGGCGCCCCGCCCGACCACATTCTCCTGTCGGGCCCGCCCGGCCTCGGTAAGACGACCTTGGCCAACATCGTCGCGGCCGAGCTGGGCACGAGCATCCGCACGACCAGTGGGCCGGTGATCGAGCGCAGCGGTGACCTGGCCGCGATCCTCACCGGCCTCGCGCCCGGTGACGTGCTGTTCATCGACGAGATCCACCGCATCGCGAAGCCGGCCGAGGAGCTGCTCTACAGCGCGATGGAGGACTTCCGGGTCGACGTCGTGGTCGGCAAGGGGCCGGGTGCCACCGCGATCCCGCTCGACGTCGAGCCGTTCACCCTGGTCGGCGCGACCACCCGGGCCGGTCTGCTGTCCGGGCCGATGCGCGACCGGTTCGGTTTCGTCGCCCACCTCGACTTCTACTCACCGGCCGATCTGGACGCCCTGCTGCACCGCTCGGCCCGCATCCTCGGTGTGCCGATCACCGACGAGGGCGCGGCCGAGATCGCCGGCCGGTCGCGGGGCACGCCGCGTATCGCAAACCGTCTCCTTCGGCGCGTACGGGACTTCGCCGAGGTGCGCGCCGACGGCGTCGTGACCGAGTCCACAGCCCGCGCCGCGCTCAAGGTGTACGACGTGGATGAGCTGGGGCTGGACCGTCTGGACCGGGCCGTGCTGCGTGCGCTCATCGAGTCCTTCCGGGGCGGGCCGGTCGGTTTGTCCACCTTGGCGGTGGCCGTCGGCGAGCAGTCTGACACCGTTGAGGAGGTGTGCGAGCCTTTCCTCGTGCGGGCCGGGCTTCTGGCGCGTACGCCGAGAGGCCGGGTTGCCACCGAGGCGGGTTGGGTGCATCTGGGAAAGACGCCCCCGTCGGGCGTCGTCCAAGGGGATTTGTTCGCGCGGGATGCGTGAAAAATTCCTCGTAATGCGAACGTGATGTGTGCCGCATTCGGACTTCCCAGGTTGACCGATTAGACTCGCCGCCGTTCCAACCCGGGATGTGTTTATCGCCCCGGTCACGCGCACGGGCGCGTCGCCGGCGGCCTACGGAAGGCTTTTTTGGTGATTCAGGCAGCCGAGGCATCGGGTGGTGGCAGCTTCACGCCGCTGCTTCTCATCGTCCTCCTCTTCGCCGTCATGTACTTCCTGATGATCCGGCCGCAGCAGAAGCGCCGCCGTGAGGCTCAGCAGATGCAGAACACGCTGGGGCCGGGCGACCGGATCGTCACGATCGGTGGCCTGCACGGCACCGTGGTCCAGGTCGACGACGACGTCGTCCACCTGGAGATCGCCGACGGTGTCGAGGTGCAGTTCGCGCGGCCGGCCATCGCGCGCGTCGTCTCGCAGGCCGGCGCGCCCGCCGAGACCGGCGTGGTCGAGGAGACCGAGCCCGTCGAGCCCGCCGTCGAGGAGCCGGTCGCCGACCCGATCGTCGACACGCGTAAAAAGGACTGACAGTTCCACCCCGGCGGGCCGGTCCAGATGGGCCGGTCCGTCAGGCCGCGCGCGGCCACCAGAATCGGACATCAGGAACGTAATACACAGGGAGACCGAAAGCCGTGGCACGACCACCACAGGGGCAGATGCATCCCGGACGGCAGCTAGCCGTGCTCGGCTTCATCTTCGTCGTTCTGTATCTGCTGGTCTTCTTCGCGGGCGGGGCGAGTGGCAGTTTCACCGACCGGTTGCACCCGAAACTGGGTCTCGACCTGGTCGGTGGCACGCAGGCCACCTACATCGCCTCCGTCCAGGGCGGCCAGGTGCCGTCCAAGGAGAGCATGGAGCAGGCCCGCGAGATCATCGACCAGCGGGTGAACGCGCTCGGCGTCTCCGAGGCCGAGGTGGTCATCCAGGGTGACCGCAACATCGTGGTCTCCCTCGCCGGCAAGGCCGACGACCAGCTCAAGGACCTGTCGCAGGCCGCGCAGATGCGGTTCCGCCTGGTGATCGGCGCGACCGGTGACGTCTCCACGGTGGCGCTGAACCCGCCGACGGCGGCGCCGAGCGCGGCGGCCAGCCCGTCGGGCAGCGCCAAGCCGTCGGCGACGACCAAGCCGTCGACCGCCGCCAGCGCCCCCGCGGTGTCGAGCAGCGCGCCGACCGGTGGCCAGGGTGGTGGCGAGGTCGTGAAGGCCCCGACGCCGACCCCGACGCCGAGCGCGAGCGCGAGCGCCCCCGCGGCGCCGCCGGCCACCGCCGACGAGAAGGCCCTGCTGGCCGAGGTCCAGAAGAAGGTCGGCGCCACCGTCTGGGCCGCCGCGAGCAAGCTGACCGCCCCGGTCGACCTCAGCACCGACCCGAACGCCGGCAAGCAGTACGCGCCGTTCGCGAAGCTCAGCGGCGACGAGGTCAACGTCCTCACCCCGCAGATGCAGATGTACGTGCCGACCGTCGGCTGCACCCAGCTCGACGCGCGCCCCAACGGCGCCATCGACACGGTGGGCCAGCAGGTCGTGGCCTGCTACAACGGCGGCAAGATCCTGATGGACCAGGCCAAGGTCGTCGGTGACGACATCTCCAAGGCCAGCCCGCAGCTCGACCAGCAGACCGGCCAGTGGGTCGTCTCCCTCGACTTCAAGAGCGAGGGCTCGACCAAGTGGGCCGCGCTGACCCGGCAGGCCTTCGAGGCCACCTCGGACGCTCCCTGCTACACCGCCGCCACGGCGATGTACGGCTCGATCGAGCACTGCGCGGTCGCCGTCGTCCTCGACAAGTCGGTCATCTCGGCCCCGCAGATCCAGGGCGTGCTCACCGGCACCTCGCAGATCACCGGCCAGTTCAACGCGAGCAGCTCCAAGGAGCTCGCCGACCAGCTGAACTTCGGCGCGCTGCCGGTCACCTTCACCTCGGGCCCGGCACAGACCGTCTCGGCCACCCTGGGCACCCAGCAGCTGCAGGCCGGTCTGATCGCGGCCGCGATCGGCATGGGCCTGGTGGCGATCTACGCGTTCTTCTACTACCGCCTGCTCGGCTCGGTCATCTTCCTGAGCCTGATGCTCTCGGGTCTGCTCACCTTCGGCGCCCTGGTCTTCCTGGGCCGCACGGTCGGCTTCACCCTGACCCTGGCCGGCATCGCCGGATTCATCGTCTCGCTGGGTGTCGCGGCCGACTCGTTCGTCATCTACTTCGAACGGTTGAAGGACGAGATCCACGAGGGCCGCAGCCCGCGCAGCGCGGTGCCACGGGCCTGGGCCCGCGCCCGGCGTACGATCATCTCGGCCAACACGATCACGATCCTGGCCGCCGTGGTGCTGTACATCGTCTCGGTCGGCGCGGTGCAGGGCTTCGCCTTCGCGCTCGGCATCTCGACGGTGCTCGACCTGCTCGTGGTGTTCCTCTTCCGTCACCCGATCATGACGATGTTCGCCAGCACCAAGGCGTTCCTCTCGCCGCGCGTGAGTGGTCTCGGCCGCGTGCTGCGCCGCGCTCCGACCGACGTCAAGGAGGCCTGACATGGCCAGCCAAGGTCTTGCCGCCCGGCTCTACGCGGGCGAGGCGAATGTCAACATCATCGGCCGCCGGAAGCTGTGGTTCATCATCGCGGCCGCGCTCGTGCTGATCTCCATCGGCAGCATCGCGATCCGCGGCTTCCACCTGGGCATCGAGTTCGCCGGCGGCACGTCGTTCAGCGTTCCGGCCACCAACGGCAGCACGACGTACAGCCAGGACGAGGTGTCCGACGCGGTCGAGCGCGCCATCAAGTCGGTCGACCCGGCGGCCGAGGTCGTCTCCTCGCAGACGCTCGGCAGCACCGGCGGCGGTGGCGACACCTACACGGTCCGGGCCTCCACGCTCACCGCGGCCCAGGCCGAACAGGCCAAGACCGCGCTGGTGACCGACCTCAAGCTCGACCCCACCAAGGTCAGTGACGACCAGGTCTCCGCGGCCTGGGGCGGGCAGGTGACCCGGCAGGCGCTGCTCGGTCTGATCATCTTCCTGATCGTCGTCATGATCTATCTGATCATCCGGTTCGAGTGGCGCATGGCGGCGGCGGCCGTCTCCTCGCTGTTGCTCGACCTGATCTTCACGGCCGGCGTGTACTCGCTGGTCGGCTTCGAGGTGACGCCCTCGACGGTGGTCGGCTTCCTGACGATTCTGGGTTATTCGCTGTACGACGTGGTGGTCGTCTTCGACAAGGTGCAGGAGAACACCCGCGGTATCACCGCGAGCAGCATCCGCACCTACAACGAGGCGGCCAACCTGGCGGTCAACCAGACCCTGATGCGCTCGATCAACACCGGTCTGGTGGCCCTGCTGCCCGTCGGCGGCCTGCTGTTCATCGGCGCCGGCCTGCTCGGCGCGGGCACGCTCAAGGACCTCGGCCTGGTGCTGTTCGTGGGCATGGGCTTCGGCGTCCTCGCCTCGATCATGTTCGCGGCGCCGCTGCTGACCGCGTTCAAGGACCGCGAGCCGAAGATCAAGGCGCACACCGCCCGGGTCCTGGCCCGTCGGGCGCAGGGCAAGTCCGGCGACGTGGCCCGCGGCGAGCGCGTCGGCCGCCAGTCGAACATGGCCGAGTCGGACGAGGCCCCGGCCCTGGCGTCCTCGGCCCCGCGGCCGGGCGCCCGGCCCACGGCCAAGCGCAGCACCGGTTCGAACACGAACCGCGGACCGGGCAACCGGCCCGGCGGCAAGCGCCGCTGAAGCGTTCCGTAGCGAAAAGGGCGGCCCGATCGGGCCGCCCTTTTCGTTGTGAAAGGCTTGCGCCCGTGACAGACCAGCACACCGACCTGGCCGCCATCGTCGAGAGCGGCACCGTCGACGTACCCGACTTTCCCAAGCCGGGCGTCGTCTTCAAGGACCTCATGCCGCTGTTCGCGGACGGGCCGGCGTTCCGTCAGGTGATCGACGGGATCATCGCCCACTACGGCGACGACAGCTTCGACGTCGTGGCCGGGGTCGAGGCCCGCGGGTTTGTCGTGGCCGCCGCCATCGCGTACGCGACCGGCACCGGCGTGGTGCCGGTACGCAAGGCGGGGAAGCTGCCGCGCAAGACCCTGTCGGCCTCGTACGAGCTCGAATACGGCGAAGCCACCCTCGAGGTGCACGAGGACGCTTTCATCGCCGGACAGCGCGTCCTGGTGGTCGACGACGTGCTCGCCACCGGTGGCACGGCCACCGCGGCGCTGGAGCTGGTCGAGCGGGCCGGTGGCACGGTCGCCGGCTTCACCGTGCTGATGGAGCTGGGCTTCCTGAAGGGCCGGGAGCGGCTCAGCCCCCGTACAGTGCACGCGCTCCTGACCGTCTGATTCTTTCTTCGGGTTCGGCCGGGTCATCAGGGAAGAGCGTGCGGGTAGGATGGCGTTCCTAACCAGGTGAACCAACCCACTATTGACGAGGGTGTGAGGAGGCCGGTGTCCAGCGACGTCGCCCCTCCGGCGGAGGGCACGGTGCAGCCGACCGAGAACACACGGACCGGTGCGGACGCTTCGGCGCCCGCGGTTGAAGCGCGGCCTGAGGGTCCCCGGCCGGCCGTTCCCGCGGCCGACGCCGACGACACCCAGCCGCTGCCCGCCGGTGAGGAAAGGTTCGGCCTGGCCAGCGCGCCCACGGGGCGCCGCGTCCGGGCCCGTCTCGCGCGCTTCAACGCGCCGTGGCAGAGCACGCAGGTCAGCGAGGTCCTCGAGCCGCTGATCGCGACCCACCGGGCCAGCCACCCCAAGGCCGACGGGCGCATGCTCCAGCGCGCCTTCGACGTGGCCGCGCGGTGGCATTCGGGTCAATACCGCAAGTCCGGTGACCCCTACATCACCCACCCGCTCGCGGTGGCCACGATCCTGGCCAACCTCGGCATGGACACGACCACGCTGGTCGCGGCCCTGCTGCACGACACGATCGAGGACACCGACTACTCGCTCGAGCAGATGCGCTCCGACTTCGGCGCCGAGGTGGCGCTGCTGGTCGACGGCGTGACCAAGCTCGACCGGGTGAAACTGGGCGACGCGGCCAAGGCCGAGACGATCCGCAAGATGGTCGTGGCCATGGCCAAGGACCCGCGGGTGCTGGTCATCAAGCTGGCCGACCGGCTGCACAACATGCGCACCCTGACCTTCCTGCCCCGCCCCAAGCAGGAGCAGAAGGCCAAGGAGACGCTCGAGATCCTGGCCCCGCTGGCCCACCGCCTCGGTATGAACACGATCAAGTGGGAGCTCGAGGACCTCGCGTTCGGCACGCTGTTCCCCAAGCGGTTCGAGGAGATCAACCGTCTCATCGGCGAGCACCAGCCGCAGCGTGAGGCGCTGCTGCGCCAGGTGACGAACCGGGTCGGGCTCGATCTCAAGTCGGCGAAGATCAAGGCCGAGGTGACCGGCCGCCCCAAGCACCTCTACTCGATCTATCAGAAGATGATCGTGCGGGGCCGCGACTTCAACGACATCTACGACCTGGTCGGCGTGCGCATCCTGGTCGACACGGTCCGCGACTGCTACGCCGCGCTGGGCGTCATCCACGCGAACTGGCAGCCGGTGCCGGGCCGGTTCAAGGACTACATCGCGATGCCGAAATTCAACATGTACCAGTCGTTGCACACGACGGTCATCGGCCCGACCGGCAAGCCGGTCGAGATGCAGATCCGCACCTTCGCGATGCACCGCACGGCCGAGTTCGGCATCGCCGCCCACTGGAAATACAAGGAGCAGAAGGGCGCGACGATCGTCGGCCCGCCGGCTCACATCGACGAGATGACCTGGCTCCGGCAGCTGCTCGACTGGCAGCGCGAGGCCAGCGACCCGTCGGAGTTCCTCGACGCCCTGCGGTTCGACCTGTCGAGCCAGGAGGTGTACGTCTTCACGCCCAAGGGCGACGTCATCCCGCTGCCGACCGGCTCGACCCCGGTCGACTTCGCGTACGCGGTGCACACCGAGGTCGGCCACAAGTGCATCGGGGCCCGGGTCAACGGCAAGCTGGTGCCGCTCGAGTCGACGCTGTCCAACGGCGACGTCATCGAGATCTTCACGTCGAAATCGTCGAACGCCGGCCCGACGCAGGACTGGCTCGGCTTCGTCAAGAGCCCCCGGGCGCGCACGAAGATCCGGCAGTACTTCAACAAGGAGCGCCGCGAGGAAGCGATCGAGGTCGGCAAGGAGGCGATCGTCAAGGCGATGCGCAAGCAGGGCCTGCCCCTGCAGCGCATGCTGACGAACGAGAACCTGACGACCATCGCCCGCGACCTGCACCTGCCCGACGTGGCGTCGCTCTACGCGGCCATCGGTGAAAACACGGTGAGCGCCCAGTCGGTCGTGCAGAAACTCGTCGCCGGCTTCGGCGGCGAGGAGGGCGCGGTCGAGGACATCGCCGAGACCGCCGTCGCGACCCGCCCGCCGCGCAACCGCAGCACGGCCCAGGATCCGGGCGTCGTGGTCAAGGGCGTCAGCGACGTGTGGGTCAAGCTGGCCCGCTGCTGCACCCCGGTGCCGGGCGACGCCGTCTTCGGCTTCGTCACCCGCTCAGGCGGCGTCAGCGTCCACCGTGAGGACTGCGCCAACGCGGCCGACCTGCGCGAGCAGGAGGAGCGTGTGGTCGAAGTGACCTGGAAGCCGACCAGCGCGTCGACGTTCCTGGTCGCCATCCAGGTCGAGGCGCTCGACCGGCACAAGCTGCTGGCCGACGTGACCCGGGTGCTGTCCGAGGAACGGGTGAACATCCTGTCGGCCACGGTCACCACGACCCGCGACCGGGTGGCGGTCAGCCGCTTCACGTTCGAGATGGCCGACCCGAAACATCTCGGGCATCTCGTGGCCGCCGTCCGCAAGGTCGACGGGGTCTTCGACGCTTACCGCGTCACTTCCGGAGCATGAAAAAAGGGGCGGCGCCGAAGCGCCGCCCCTTTCAGCAACCGATCAGGCCGCGGCCATCGTCAGCGACTTGATGTCGATCTCCTTCTTGGGGTGGCCGCCACCGGCCGACTCCTTGAAGGCGCCGTCGTCACCGGCCTTGACCACGCCCTTGACCACGTCGAGGCCCGAGGTGATCGTGCCCAGCAGCGTGTAGTTCGCCGACAGCTGGGTGTCCTCGGAGACGATGAAGAACTGGCTGCCCGTGCTGCCCGGCTGGCCGGTGTTCGCCATCGCGATCGAGCCCGCGGGGTACGGGTTCGTGGTGTCGGTCGGGAGGTTCTCCTCGGCCATGGTGTAGCTCGGGCCGCCCTGGCCGTCGGTCTCGCGGTAGCCCTTGCCGGTGGCGAACGGGTCGCCGCACTGGAGCACGCGGAACTTGTCCTCGTTGACGAGGCGGTGGCACTTGGTGTTGTCCCAGAACTTCTTGGACGCGAGGAACTCGAAGCTGGCCGCCGTGCAGGGCACCTTGGACTTGTCGACGTCGGCCTTGATCGTGCCGAGGTTGGTCTCGATGGTCAGCACGTCCTTGCCCGTGTTGGGCGCGGTCGCGGCCGGGGTGCCGACGTCCTTGGTCTTGCCGCCGCCGGCGTCCGGCGTCCATGTGCAGGCGACCTGGCCGGCGGGGACGCCGACCGCGTTGCTGGTGCTCTTCTTGTCGTCCTTGTTGAGCTGGGTGACGATGAGCACCCCGGCGCCGGCGATCAGCACGACCGCGATCGCCGAGCCGATGATGGCCTGACGCTGCCGGCGCTTGCGGGCTGCCGCGGCACGCTCGGACATCTCCTTCTCGAGCCGGGCCCGCGCCGCCGCGCGCTGCCGGTCCTTGATCGACGACACGGTGTTCCTCCTGCTGTGATCGGCCTAGGGGATTAAGACTGAGTGCTCGCCGACGGCGACGCGGGCACGGCCGCAGCCGCGTCGCCGACAGTCAGGCTCTTGATGGTGATCTTCGATTTCGGCTTCACCTTGTCGCCGGCCGCGTTGGCCACGGTCGGGATCTTGCTCATCTTCGTCACGGTGTCGAGGCCGCCCGCCACGGTGCCGACGATCGAGAACTCGGCCGTGGCCGGGCTGTAGTCCTTGGCGAAGATGAGGAACTGGCTGCCGTTGGTGCCCGGCGGATCGCCGATCAGGGCGACGGTGCCCTTCGGGTAGAGCGGTGCCGCGGCCGCCGTGCCGGTGGAGGCGGAGGGGCTGGGCTCGGGCGCGGCCGGCACGTTCTCGTTGTAGACGCTGTACGTCGGGCCGCCCTGGCCGGTGCCGCTCGGGTCGCCGCAGCGGATCGCCCCGTACGAGGTGATCTCGTGGCAGTCGGTGTTGTCGTAGAACTTCTTGCTCGCCAGGAAGGCCAGATCTTCGGCGCCGCAGGGCGAGAGCGTGTTGTCGAGACTGACCGTGATCGGGTCACCCTGGTTGGTGCTGATCGTCATGGTCCGCGTGCCGGAGGTCGGGATGCCCGTGGTGGGCGGTGTGCCGACGTCCTTGAGGTTGGTGTTGGCCGTCGCGCTCTGCGGCGTCCACGCGCAGATGTCCTCGGCGGCCGTGGTGTCGGTGTCGTCGGAGTCGAACGCCCCGCCGGCCCAGGCGATGCCGGCGACGATGAGCAGAACCGCCGCACCGGCCCCGACGCCCGCCAGCATGCGGCGGCGGCGGCGCTCCTTCACGGCTCGCCGGGCCATCTGCCGATCGAGCTTCGCCCGCGCCAGCTTGCGCTGCCGGTCCCTGCTGGATGCCACCGAAACCTGTCCTTCCTACGACCCTTGTCACACGCCCGCAAGAGTGTACGGGTACCTCCTGAGAAAGTGGTGTGCGACCGCCGGGCTACTCTCGTTACGATTTCGCTCTAATCCGTGAGAGAGGGGCCGTTGTGCTCGTCACCGGCTTTCCGGCCGATGCCTTCGGCACCAATTGCTACGTCGTGGCCACCGCGCCCGGCGAGCAATGCCTGATCGTCGATCCCGGCATCGGCGTGCTCGACCGCCTCGATGAGGTGCTGGCCGAGCACCGGCTGCACCCGGCCGCGGTGCTGCTCACCCACGGCCACCTCGACCACACCTTCTCCGTCGCGCCGGTGTGCGGCGCGCGCGGCATCACGGCGTACGTCCACCCGGCCGACCTCGAGATGCTGGCCGACCCGGCCAAGGGCCTCAGCATGGACCTCAACCAGCTGTTCGGCGGCCGCATCGAATATTCGGAGCCCGAGGACGTGGCCGAGCTGACCGACGGCGCCACGCTGTCGCTCGCCGGCCTCGAGGTGACCGTCGATCACGCACCGGGCCATACCGGCGGGTCGGTGCTCTTCCGGCTGCCCGGCGCGGGCTCCACGTGGGACGCAGAGCAGGTCTGCCTCTCCGGGGACGTCCTTTTCGCCGGCTCGATCGGGCGCACCGACCTGCCGGGCGGCAGCACCGAGACGATGCTGACCAGCCTGCGGGACAAGATCCTGCCGCTGGCCGACGACACCGTCGTCCTGCCCGGCCACGGACCGGCCACGACCATCGGCCGCGAGCGCGCCCAGAACCCGTACTTGCGGGAGGTGGGGTCTGGGTCGTGACTGAGGCGGGGCTGCGGCGTGGCCCAGATTCCGCCTGGCGGCGTCCCGGGAAAGCCCGGTTACAACCCCGGTAACCGAACTTTCCCGGGCCACCACCAGACGAAATCTGGACCTCGCCTCGCTCCCACCCCAGCCACGACCCAGACCCCAGACGCGCCGAGCCGCGGTCTCTGAAGACTTTTTTCCTAGGAGATTTTGAGAATGCCCATTTCCGGTTTTCCCGAATGGATGCCGCCGCAGCGCATGATCGAGCAGCGGGTGATCGACCGCGCGCGGGCAACTTTCGAGCTTTACGGCTATGCCCCTCTGGAGACCCGCTCGGTCGAGCCGCTGGAGACGTTGCTGAGCAAGGGTGAGACCTCCAAGGAGGTCTACCTGCTGAGCCGGCTGCAGGCGGAAGAGGGGCAGAAGAGCGACGATCAGCTCGGGCTGCACTTCGACCTGACGGTCCCTTTTGCTCGCTTTGTCACGGAAAATGCGGGCAAGCTCCAGTTCCCGTTCAAGCGCTACCAGATCCAGAAGGTGTGGCGCGGCGAGCGGCCGCAGGAGGGCCGCTACCGGGAGTTCCTCCAGGCCGACATCGACGTGGTCAACCGGGGGATGCTGCCGTTCCACTACGACACCGAGATGCCCTTGGTGATCGGGGACGTGCTGAGCGGGCTGCCACTGCCGAAGGCGCGCATCCAGGTCAACAACCGCAAGGTCTGCGAGGGCTTCTACCGGGGCCTGGGCCTGGAGGACACCGCCCAGGTGTTGCGCGTCGTCGACAAATTGGACAAAATCGGGCCGAAAGCCGTTATAGAGCAGCTTGTCGGAACTGCGGGCGCGACGGAAAAGCAGGCCGAAGCGTGCCTCCAGCTCGCGGAAATCTCCGCCGAGGACGGGTCGTTCGTCGACGCTGTGCGCAAATTGGGCGTATCGGATGATCTGCTCGACGAAGGACTCGAAGAGCTGCTCCAGGTGGTGGAGACGGCCCGTGAGATCAACCCCGGCCTGGTCGTGGCCGAGCTGAAGATCGCGCGCGGCCTCGACTACTACACCGGCACGGTCTACGAGACCCAGCTCGAGGGCTACGAGCGGTTCGGCTCGGTCTGCTCCGGCGGCCGCTACGAAAATCTGGCCACCGTCGGCAACGAGAAGTTCCCCGGGGTCGGCATCTCGATCGGCGTCTCCCGCATGCTGGGCGTCCTGTTCGGCCAGAACGCCCTCGCCGTCTCCCGCTCGGTGCCGACCTGCGTGGTCGTCGCGCTGCCCAACGAGGAGCTGCGCCGCGCCTGCGACCGGACGGCGGCCGCGCTCCGCAAGCGCGGCATCCCGGCCGAGGTGGCGCCGACCGCCGCCAAGTTCGGCAAGCAGATCCAGTACGCCGACAAGCGCGGCATCCCGTACGTCTGGTTCCCGGGCCGCGAGGGCGAGCCCGACACCGTCAAGGACATCCGCTCGGGGGAGCAGGTCGAGGCCGACGCCACCACCTGGGAAGCGCCGGCCGCCGACCTGCACCCGGTGGTCAGCGGGTCCTGAACGGATTGATGTAGGTCGACTTGAGCGTGGCCGCCTGGTCACCGCAGAGCGCGGTGGCCAGGAAGTCGATCACCGCAACGTCGATCGGGTGGGCCTCGTCCGGCGAGGTCTGATAGAAGGACATGCTCTGCGCGTACGTCACCTGGCGCACCCCGTCGGCGCTGTGCCAGGAGACCGTGACGTGGCCGATGGTGCCGCCGTCGTGGCCCCAGATCCGCCCGCACGGCAGATCAACGTAGTAGAGCCCGAGCCCGTATCCGCCGCCCGTGCCGTCCGGCACCGTCGTCTGCATCTGGGCCAGCAGCGACGGCTTCAGCACCTTGCCGGTCAGCAGCGCGCGGTAGAACACGTTCAGGTCGCGCGCGGTCGACACGATCTCGCCCGCGGCCCAACCCCACGTCATCTTGCAGCGGGTGAAGTCGCGGAGCTCGCCCTCGTACCACGGCACGTAGGCGTGCATGTGCGGCCCGCGGATCAGCGGGTCGGCGCCCTCGAAGTAGGTGTCCCGCAGCCCGAGCGGCTTCAGCACCCGCTTCGTGATCTCACTGCGGTAGCTGTGCCCGGTGACCTTTTCGACGATCAGGCCGGCCAGCACGTAGTTGGTGTTGGAGTACGAGTACACACCGGGCTCGGTGGGCGCGGCGGCCAGCCCGATCCGGGCCAGCTGCTCCGGCCGGTAGACCGTCTCGCACAGCGTGACGACGTCCTCCGCCGTCTTGATCAGCTCGCTGTCGTAGTCGCCGATCCCGCTGGTGTGGTTGAGCAGTGTCCGCACGGTCACCCGGCGGCCGACGTCGGCCGGCACGAGCCGGGGGAGATAGCGCCCGATCGGCGCGTCCAGGTCGAGCCGGCGCTCCCCGGAGAGTTGCAGCACGGTGGTGGCCAGGAACGTCTTCGAGATGCTGCCGACGCGGTGGCGCAGGCCGTCGCGGACCGGTTCGCCGGTGGCCACGTCGATCACGCCGGTGGTCGGTGTCCAGCGTTTCTTCCCGTCGCGGACCTCGGCGAACGCGCCCGGCATCCCCGCCGCGTGCACGGCATCCAGTTTGTCCTGAAGAACGGAATTGTCGGAAGCGACGGCCGGAGCGGCCGGGGCGATCATCCCCGCGGTGACGATCAGAGCGATGAGCGCACGTCGTAACAAGACTGCCTCCTCGATGGTCGGTCGGATCCATCCATAGTCGTCGACGCGTGCCAGTGGCGGCCCGGCTCACAGGAGTGGGGAGTAACCTACGGTTGCGTAACCGTAGGGAGTGATCGTATGGATCAGACCGCCTTGCTCATCGAGCTCGAACCCGTCGTCGCGACGAACCTCGACCGGCACCTGTCGCTGGCCAAGGAGTGGTTCCCGCACGAGTACGTGCCGTGGAGCGACGGCCGCACCTTCGACGGCCTGCTCGGCGGCGATCCGTGGCTCGAGGACGACTCGAAGATCCCCGACGTGGCCCGCACCGCGCTCATCGTCAACCTGCTCACCGAGGACAACCTGCCCTCGTACCACCACGAGATCGCCACGCTGTTCGGCCGCGACGGCGCCTGGGGCACGTGGGTGCACCGCTGGACCGCCGAGGAGGGCCGGCACGGCATCGCCCTGCGCGACTATCTGACGGTTTCCCGCGCCGTCGACCCGACCGAGCTCGAGCGGGCCCGCATGTCACACATGCAGGCCGGTTACAGCAACGGCCACCCCGACGAGATCCTCCACTCGATCGCGTACGTCGCCTTCCAGGAGCTGGCCACCCGCATCTCGCACCGCAACACCGGCAAGGCCACCGGCGACCCGATCGCCGAGCAGTTGCTGGCCCGCGTGGCCGCCGACGAGAACCTCCACATGGTCTTCTACCGCAACCTGCTGGCCGCCGCTTTCGACCTCGACCCGAACCACGCCATGCGCGCCGTCACCGACGTGGTCAACGCGTTCGAGATGCCCGGCGCCAACATCGAGGGCTTCGGCCGCAAGGCGTTGTCGATCGCCCTGGCCGGCATCTACGACCTGCGCCAGCACCGCGACGAGGTCCTCCAGCCGGTGATCCGCCAGTGGAACATCTTCAACCGCACCGACCTGACCGGCGAAGGCGAAAAGGCCCGCGAGGAATTGGCCGCTCATATGGCCGACCTGGAGACGCAGGCGGCGCGGTTCGAGGAGAAGCGCGAGGCCAGGCGCCAGCGTCTGTTGAAGAAAGCCAACTGAGCCAACTTCAGAGGTACGGGATCAGCGAAGAGCCCCCGCCGTAGGGACCAGCGCCGTCGTGGTCCGGGCCGTCCCCGGCTTCCGGGCTGTCCTGCAACGCCCGCGCCTGGCGGCGCTGACTCACCCCCGAACCCGCCGGCGTGTGGGCGCCGTCCCCGGCGCTGGGCTTTCAGGCCGGTGTGCCGACCGTGGCGGTGGCGAACTCGTAGTCCTCGTCGTCGGCCATGGAGGCCGAGTTCGCCGGGGCGGTGGCCAGGCTCAGGGTCAGGAAGCCCTCGTAGGTGGCGCCGTCCAGGTGGAGCAGGCGGTCGCCCAGATCCAGGTAGGCGCGGCCCATCAACGGGACGAAGCGGGGCGGGCCGTCGTCGTCCCGGTCGAGGTGGCCGGGGAGCAGGATCTCGTTGAGGTGGGCGCCGTCGAGGGCGGCCAGCAGGGGATTCATGGTTTGAGCTTTCGTTGCAGGACAGCCCGGCAGCCGGCAACGGCCCGGACCACGACGGCGCTGATCCTTACGGCGGGGGCCCTTTGCCAACCCCGTACCTCTAAAGGTTGAAGAGCATGCAGCTCGACATAGCTTGAGCCACGAGGCGGTTTTGGGAGTCGGTCAGGCGGGCCTCGGCCAAAGCTGTGCGGCGGCCGCTCTGCAGGACGCTTCCGGTGCAGGTCAGGCGGCCGGAAGCCAGGGTGACCGGGCGGAGGAACTTCACGTTGAGGTCGAGGCTGGTATATCCGACGCCGGCCGGCAGGGTGCTGTGGACGGAGCAGGCGGCGGCGGTGTCCAGCAGGGTGGAGATGACGCCGCCGTGCATGGTGCCCAGGGGGTTGTAGTGGAACTCCTGCGGGTCCAGATAGACGGTGACCGCGCCCTCCTCGACGTGCATGCCGGCCGAGTCGATGAGCTGCATGATCGGCGGGGCGGGTAGCTCACCCGAGGCCATCGCCCGCAGGAGCTCCAGGCCGGTGCGGCGGCCGATGAGGTCAGCGTGGAGGGCGGGGTCGGTCCAGCTGAAGGTCCGGGTGCGCGCGTCCTGCTGGGTCTGGGTCATGGACGCAGCCTCGCAGCCGTTTGCTGAGTCTGTCCAGTGGACTTAGCCTAGGTGTCATGAATTCCACAGAGGCGCTCAACTGGTCGGTCGATGCCTGCACGATCGAGCGGTCCATGGCGATCCTCGGGGAGAAGTGGACCGTGGTGGTGCTGCGGGAGATCTTCAGCGGCATCCGGCGCTTCGACGACATGCGGGTGCGGACGCACATTCCGCGGCAGGTGCTGACCAACCGGCTGGCCACGCTGGTGGAGAACGGGGTGCTGCGCCGGGAGCCGTACCAGGAGCCGGGGGCGCGGGTCCGGCACGAATACCGGCTGACGGCCAAGGGGTTCGACCTCTACCCGGTGATGATCGCGGTGGCCGCGTGGGGCGACCGGCACCTGGCCGACCCCGACGGGCCGCCGCTGCGGTTCGAGCACCGGGACTGCGGTGACGAGGTGGGTGTGCGGGTGGTCTGCGAGGGCGGCCACCCGGTCGGCGACTACCGCGAGGTGCTGCCCCGTCCGGGGCCGGGAGCGCGGCGCCGGTAGATTTCGCGGGTGAGTCCATGGTCGCCGCTGCGGGAGCGGGTCTTCCGTAACCTCTGGATCGCGGTGCTGGCCGGCAACGTCGGCACATGGATGCAGACGGTCGGGGCGCAGTGGCTGGTGGTGGGCGAGCCGGACGCGGCCACCTGGGTGTCGCTCGTGCAGACCGTGACCATGCTGCCGGTGTTGCTGCTGGCCCTGCCGTCGGGGGCGCTGGCCGACGCGGTCGACCGGCGGCGGCTGCTGCTGGCCGTGCAGATCGGGCTGTTCGCGGTGGCCGGGGTGCTGACCGTCCTGACGATCCTCGATCTGATGCCGCCGGCGTTGCTGCTGGTCTTCACGTTCCTGCTGGGGGTGGGGCAGGCGCTGACCCTGCCTACGTGGCAGGCGGTGATCCCCTCGCTGGTGCCGCGCGATGAGCTGCCGGCGGCGTCGGCGCTCGGCGCGGTGAACACCAACCTGGCCCGCTCGGCCGGGCCCGCGGTGGCCGGCCTGCTGGTGGCGCAGACCGGGTCGGCCACGGTGTTCGCGATCAATGCTTTGTCGTACGGGGTTTTCGCTCTGGCCCTGGTGACGTGGCGGCGTCCCGTGCGTCGCCCGGCTCATCCCGAACATTTCGGGCAGGCGGTGCGGGCCGGCGGGCGGTATGTCCGCTACTCGCCCGTGGTGCTCCGCCTGCTGGCCCGGATCGTTCTCTTCGTCGTGCCGGGCGCGGTCGTCTGGGGGCTCCTGCCGCTGGTCGCTCATCAAGAGCTGCACATGGGGGCGAGCGGCTACGGCATCCTGCTCGCCGCGCTCGGGGCCGGCGCGATCGCGGGCGCGCTGCTGATGCCCCGCATCCGGCGGGGGCTGTCGCCGAACCGGCTGATCGCGCTGGCCGGGGTGGTCTACGGCGGGGCGCTCGTGGTCACGGCGCTGGTGCCGAACGCGATCGCGGTGACGGCCGTGCTGGTGCTGGCCGGGCTGGCCTGGATGACGCTGGTCTCGCGGATGAACGCGACCCTCCAGCTCTTCCTGCCGAACTGGGTGCGGGCCCGCGGCTTCGGGATCTATCAGGTGGTGTTCGCCGGGTCGCAGGCGCTCGGCGCGCTGCTCTGGGGTCAGGTCGCCTCGCTGTTCGGCCTGGACACGGCCTTTCTGGCCGCGGCCGTGGCGCTGCTGGCGGGCACGGTGACGATCGTGTGGTGGCCGGTGCACGAGCAGGACGGGGCCGACCGGAGCCCGGCCATCTTCTGGGCCGAGCCGCACATCATGCTCGAGCCGCATCTGGACGAGGGGCCCATCCTGGTCACCGTCGTCTACCGGGTCTCGTCCCCGAAGGCGGCCGAGTTCCTGGCCGCGATGGAGGCGGTGCGGGGTTCGCGCCAGCGCACCGGGGCCTCGCGGTGGGGCCTGTTCCGCGACGGCGAGGAGCCGGGCAGGTTCGTCGAGGTCTATCAGGTGCCGACCTGGGAGGAGCATCTGCGCCAGCACGAGGGCCGGATGACCGGCAGCGACGAGGAGACCGAGCGGCGGGCTCTCGAGCTGGCCGACGGGCCGCCCGAGGTCACCCACCTCCTGCCCGCCCATAACGACGATTAGCCGGATGTTTCGGTTTTGTTCCGATTAGCCTCCTAGTGAAGGGGGGGCGCGTCGCATGAAGATCGAATCCCTGCGCCGGCTGCGCGGCCCGAACGTGTACCTCTCCCGGCCCGCCGTGGTCGCCCGGTTGCGGCTCCACGAGCTCACCGGCGTGGAGACCTCGGACGTGACCGGCTTCGCCGAGCGGCTCCTGCGGGCGCTGCCGGGGCTGGCCGAGCATCACTGCGCGGCGGGCGCGCCGGGCGGGTTCGTGAGCCGGTTGCGCGGGGGCACGTACTTCGGGCACGTCACCGAGCACGCGTGCATCGAGCTGTCCCAGATGATCGGCCGCGACGTGAGCTTCGGCCGTACGGTCTCGGCGGGCGCACCCGGCCTCTACGACGTGATCATCGAGTGCCCCGTGGACGAGTCGCCCGATTCGACGCTGCCGGGGGAGCTGCTGCAGGCCGCTGTCGATCTCGTGGTCGACGCCCACGCCGGCTCTTTCAGCGGGCGCATCGAACTCTCCCGGCTGACGGAGCTCGCCGAGCGGGAGGCCGCCGGGCCGAGCACGCGGGCGATCATCACGGCGGCCCGGCGGCGCGGGATCCCGGTCGAGCGCTTCGACGACCTCAGCCTGCTGCGGCTCGGGTGGGGTGTGCGGCGGCGGCTGGCCTGGGCCGCGATGACCGACCGGACCAGCGGGGTCGGCGTCGACATCGCCGGTGACAAGCAGGTGACCCGCCGGCTGCTGGCCGAGGCGGGAGTGCCGATCGCCGAGGGCGGCCCGGCCCGTACGGCGTCCCAAGCGGTTGATCTTCTGGTCCGCCTCGGCGGGCCGGTCGTGGTCAAGCCACGACAGGGCCGGCACGGCGACCACGTGACGCTCGACGTGAGCACCGCCGCCCAGGTCGAGCGGGCCTTCCGCGCGGCCGGGGAGGACGTGATCGTGGAGCGGCAGCTCGGCGGGCGCGACTACCGGGTGCTCGTGGTGGCGGGCGAGGTGGTGGCGGCGGCCGAGCGGATCGCCGCGCACGTGGTCGGCGACGGGCGGGCCACGATCGCCGAGCTGATCGAGCGGACCAACGCCGACCCGCGCCGCGGCGCCGGCCACTCCCGGGTGCTGACCCGGGTGGAGGCCGACGAGGAGTTGCTCGAGCGGCAGGGATGGGCGCTCACGGGCGTACCTCCGAGCGGGGCCGAAGTGTGGCTGGCCGCGACGGCGAATCTCTCGACCGGCGCCACCAGCCACGACGTGACCGACCGGGTGCATCCCGACGTGGCCCGGCTCTGCCTGCGGGTGGCCGCGCTGCTCGGGCTCGACATCGCCGGCATCGACCTGCGGCTGCCCGACATCGCCGAGCCGGTGCCGCCGATGGTCGACGGCGGCGAGGTCACCGGCGGCGTCCTCGAGGTCAACGCGGTGCCGGGGCTGCGCATGCACCTGGCTCCCGTGCGCGGCCGGGCCCGCGACGTCGGCGACGCGATCGTGCGCGCGATGTTCCCCGGCGGCTCCGACGGGCGCGTTCCGGCCGCGGCGGTCACCGGCACCAACGGCAAGACCACGGTGGCCCGGCTGACCGCGCACCTTCTGGCTTCCGGTGGTACGCGTGTGGGACTGACCACCACGGACGATGTGCGCGTGGGGGGCCGGGTGATCTACCGGGCCGACGCCACCGGGCCGCTCTCGGCCCAGATGGTCCTGGGCGACCCGAGCGTGCAGGTGGCCGTGCTGGAGACCGCGCGCGGCGGGCTGATCCGCCGTGGCCTCGGCTACGACTGGTCGGACGTCGGCGTGATCACCAACATCACCGCCGACCACCTCGGCCAGGACGGCCTGGAGACGATCGAGGACCTCGCGCACGTCAAGGCGCTGGTCGCCGAGCGGGTCCGTGAGGGCGGCACGCTGGTGCTCAACGCCGACGATCCGTGGGTACGCAACCTGGTCGAGCGCCCGCGGGTGCGGGCCGACCGCAAGCGGGTCGTCTGGTTCGGGCTGGACGCGCGCCAGCCGGTGGTGGTCGAGCATCTGGCCAAGGGCGCGACCGCCTATCTGCTCCAGGACGGCTGGCTCACCCAGGCCACGGGCGCCCGGCGCACGCCGCTGCTGCGGATGGCGGAACTGCCCGGCGCGTACGGGGGCGCGGCGCCGCACGTGGTGGCGAACGCGCTCGCGGCGATCGCCGCCGCCCGCGCGCTCGGCGCGGGGCAGGACGACGTGGTCCGCCGCCTGGCCGAGTTCGACTGGGTGGTCGACAACCCGGGGCGGGCCACGCTGCTGCGGCTCGGCGACGTGTCGGTCTTCGTGGACTACGCGCACAACCCGGCCGCGCTGGCCGCGACCCTGCGGACCCTGCACAAGCTGTGGGGGCCGGACCGCTGCGTGGTGGCGCTGACCCTGCCCGGCGACCGGCGCGACGACCTGCTGGCGGCAAGCGCCCAGGTGGTCGCCGACGGCGTCACCCGGGCCGTGCTCTACGAGGACGAGGATCCGGGCGGCCGGGCCCGGGGCGAGATGTCGGCGCTGGTGGAGAGGGAGATGCGGGCCCGGCGCCCGAAACTCACGGCGGTGCGGGCGCGGGGATACGAGGAGGCGGTGCCGGCGGCGCTGCGGCTGGCCCGCTCGGGCGACGTGGTGCTGATCATCTACGAGAAGCTCGAACCTGTGCTCGACCTGCTGGCCCGGCTCGGCGCCCTGCCGGTGGGGGAGGCGCCCGTGCCGGTGCGGCTGGCGCCGCCGAAGCGCCCGTCGCCGGCGTCGGTGCTGTTCGGGAACGTTCCCACGGCGGGCCGACACGCCGCGTATTCAGGTTGGCACGAGAAATAGACTGATCAGCGGAGGTCGTCACCCGATCAGCGGGGGTTGCTCAGGTCAAGGCTTCAACAATTGCCCTACGGTAAGTAATTGTTGGTGATCGTTGCCTTCGGCGCTCCGTTACCTGTCGGCGACCTTCAGTTAAGCGGCTCTTAAAGGGCTGCGGGATTCTCGTTCCTGCCGCTACTTCCGATGAAGCGGGCATTCTCCGGCTTATGTGGATATGTCAGCCTGCACGGAGTCGGAGATCCGACTTTCGGAGGGTTCCCCCAGGCGCGCCACGGCCGGGATCCGGCGCGAAACGGACGGTAACGAACCGCAGGTAGACCGCCAGACGCGGGATTCTGATAGAGGCGATCATCGGCTAGCATCCGAGCCGTCGATGGGGAACCTTTCCCCCGGCGTCGAGGAGCATGGCGGTGCGACTCGGCGTTTCTCACGAAGCGCGCATGTGGGGGCACATGAGCCAGCCGGACCTGCCCGGTTCGAGTCTGCTGGCCGGTCGATATCGACTGGTCGAGCGGCTCGGCGCCGGCGGGATGTCAGTGGTGTGGCGAGGGTTCGACGAGGTCCTCGGGCGCCAGGTCGCGGTCAAGGTGCTGCCGCCGTCGACCAGCGCGGACCCGGCGTTCCGGCGCCGTCTGCGCGCGGAGGCCCAGGCGGCCGCCCGTCTCAGTCACCCGAACATCACGAACGTCTACGACTACGGCGAGGCGACCACCGTCGACGGTGAGCCGGTGCCGTACGTGGTCATGGAGCTGATCGACGGCGAGTCGCTCGCCGCCGTGCTTGCCCGCGCGCGCAAGCTGCCCTGGCAGCACGCCGTGCGGATCACCGCCGAGGTCGCCGCCGCGCTGGCCGCCGCGCACGCGCGCGGCATCGTCCACCGCGACGTCACCCCGGCCAACGTCATGCTCACGCCGACCGGGGCCAAGGTCGTCGACTTCGGCATCTCGGCCCTGATCGGCGAGAACGACATCGACCCCGACGGCAGCCTGCTGGGCACGCCGGCCTACCTCGCGCCCGAGCGGCTCGAGGGCGGGCAGGTCAGCCCGGCCACCGACGTATATGCGGTGGGCCTGCTCATCTACCGCACGCTCATCGGCCAGCTGCCGTGGGACGTGGGCACCACCACGGCCCTGCTCCGAGCTCATCAGTACGTCGAACCCGACCCGCTGCCGCCCGTCGAGGGCCTGCCGGCCGAGGTCGACGCCCTGGTCGGGCGCTGCCTCGAGAAGCGGCCGGCCGACCGGCCGTCCAGCGCCGAGCTGGCGCAGATCCTGGCCGCGCTGTCGGCGGGCGCGCCGGCGGTGGCCCGGGGCTACGTGCCGGAGTGGTCGGACGACGCCGAGAACACGACGATCCTGCCGGCCGCGAACGAATACATGACCGAGGCCGCGGCGGCCGCGGCGGCGGCAGCGGCTCCGCAGTCGCCGGCGCCGGTGGCGGGCGACCCGTCCGCGCCGGCCCGCAACAGCCGGTTCGCGGGGCTCGAGTCGGTGCCGATCGAGGCCGGTCAGCAGTTGCGCCCGGCCTACGGCAACCAGGCCTCGCCCGCCGGCGCTTCTCCCCGCGGCGGCAACAAGACGCGGCGCATCCTCGTCGTGACGGCCGGCGTGCTCCTGCTGGCCATCGGCACGTACGGCTGGAGCGCGAGCGGCAAGGGCCCCAAGGACAAGGCGGCGGTGGCCGCGCCGGCGGTGGTCGCGCCCACCGGCGAGTGCGTGGTCAACTACGCGGTCGTCTCCGACAGCCAGGGCCGGTTCAGCGCCCAGGTCACGGTGGCCAACAAGGACGACACCCCGGTCAACGACTGGAAGCTCTGGTTCCTCATGCCGGGCGACCAGACCATCTCCGGCAACGGCAAGACGACGCTGACCCAGAACGGGCAGAGCGTCGAGGTGAGCTCGCCGACGGCGGCCGCGATCAAGGCGAAGTCGACGGTGAGCGTGCCGATCACCGGCCGCTACACGGCGACGAACATCGCGCCGCTGACGTTCACGCTCAACGGCGCGACGTGCGAGACGTTCGTGTCGACGAAGCCGGGTGGGCCGGCGCAGAAGGTGGAGCAGCTCAGCGACGGCAGCTCGCGGCTGGTGCCGACGACGACCGACCCGGGGTACAGCATCGCGCCCGACGGCACCGTCACGATCACGCCGACCGTGAAGCCGACCGGCGGGGCCAAGCCCACGACCACGTCGCCCAAGCCGGGTGCAACGACGACGACGTCGCCCAGGCCGGGCACCACCACGACCACCACGCCGACGGGGACGACGACCACGCCGCCGGCCACCACGCCGACGGCCACCACGACCACCACGACCGGCGGCGGGCCGGTCGAGCCCGAGCCGCCGGACGACACCGACGTGCCGACGACCCCGGCGACGACCGCCACCGTCCCGGATCCCGTCATCGAGACGCCGACCCAACCCGACCTCGGCTGCGACCCGGGCGAGCCCGGGGACTGCCCGGAGGAGACCGAATAAAGCACCACGGCACAGGACCGGCCCGCTCTTCGGGCCGGTCCTGTGCCGTCTGCTCAAAAAAGCAGACGACGACCCCCGGGCACGGAGTTAGTGTGAAGGGGATGGCGCATGCATTTTCTCCTGATTCGCCCGGCGTGTTGGCCGGGGGCGAAGGGGTGCGCGAGGAAGATGAGGTTGAAGAGCGGGGCTGTTTCGGGTCCGATCGGTTGTATTCGCCGCCGGCCGGGCATTAAGGACAGCGCACAGCTAGTTGTCGTACATCGGGGAGTTCGACATGATCAGCATTGTCAAGGATCTGGCGGCGGAGGCCCTCTTCGTCTCGGATCTCCAGCCGTCCCAGTGCCCCAGCCAGGCGGCTGTCGAGCGGGCGGTGACCGCCATGCTGCTGCTTTACGGCAGCGACGGGTGCGCGGCCGAGGTGGCCATGGAGTTCGGTGACCATCCGGAGATCGCGGTGCCCCGCATGCACTGGGTGCACGAGGAGCTCACCGGGGTTCTGGAGAACCGGCGCGTCGCCGCCTTCCACTAAACCTGAGCTTTTCTCGCGAAAAGCACCCTAATAGCAACCGAGTTCGGCCGCCTTCGCACCTTTCGTTCGCAAAAGTTCTTCTCGTCAGCCGGTTTTCACCCAACCGGTCGTATGAGCGAGGAGGACTACGTGAGCGACACGACCGAACTCCCCGCCACCATCGGCACGACCCACGACGCGCCGTCCGCGCGTGATATCGAGGACCTGGTCCGCGAACACATGCCGATGGTTGGCCACTTGGTCCGGGAACTTCTGAACCGGGTACCCGGCCACGTCCACGCGGACGATCTTTCCTCCGCCGGATTCGCCGCCCTGCTCGGCGCGGCCCGGTCCTTCGACGTCACCCGCGGCATCCCGTTCCACCGCTTCGCCGCGGTACGCATCCGCGGCGCGCTCCTGGACGAGCTCCGCGGCCAGGACTGGGCCAGCCGCTCGGTGCGCGCCCGGGCCCGGCGCACCGCCGCCGCCCGCCAGGAGCTCACCGCCGCGCTGGGCCGCACACCCACCGACGCCGAGGTGGCCGAGATGCTCGGCATCGGGGTGCAGGAGTTGGCGACGGTCGAGGACGACGTGCAGAAGGCGGCGCTGCTCAGCCTCCAGGGCTTCCCCACCGGGGCGGCCGAGGAGATGGTGCCTGAGCTGTCCGAGGGCCCCGAGGACCTGCTGCTCAAGAGGGAACGCCTCGGCTATCTGCACCAGGCGATCCAGGCGCTGCCGGAACGGCTCCGCCTGGTCGTGACCGAGTCGTTCCTCCAGGAGCAGCCCCTCAGCGACGTGGCGGCCCGCCTGGGCGTGACCGAGTCGCGCATCTCCCAGCTGCGCACGGAGGCGTTGCAGCTGCTGCGCGAGGGCTTGAACAGTTCCCTGGCCCCGGAGCTGCTCACGGTGGCGGCGGGCGGACCGAGGACCCGCAAGGGCTGCATGCAGCGGCGCCGGAGCGAGTATTTCGCCCGGGTCGCCCAGCAGGGCAACCTGCACACGAGGCTGGCCCTGACGGACGAACACGGCGTGCCGATCGCGGTAGCGGCCTAGAGCGGGACGGCGAGGGTGGCTCCGGCCGCCCTCGCCGCGCACAGCGGATCCAGCGCGGCCCGCACCTGCCGGATGTCCGCGCCGACCGCGGTGGCGAGCATCCCCGGCCCGGCGAGCGGCATGAGCACGGCGTCGCCGCCCAGCAGCGCGGGCCGGTCGGCGCCGGTCATGACGACCGTTCCGACGGCGCGGCCACCGCCCAGGACCGCCGGGCCGGACCAGCCGGGCGCGGAAGGGCCCACGGCCAGGTCGTGACGATAAAGGGTCTCTCCGGCGTAACGAACGGTGCTTTCCGTCCGTACGTCTCCCGGCTCCTCGTTGTGACGGCCACAGACCAGATCGTCGCGCCAGAGCAGGTGCCCGCCGTCGGCGACGTCGACCCTCGTGACGGTGACGTGGTCGCACCCGGCGGCGGCGATCAGCGGCTCGGGAAGCCAGCGCAACTCGCCGCCCTCGGCCACGGAGGCGTGGATCTCGTAACGGGAGGCGGGCAGATGCGCTCGGCCGGGCAACGCCAGCTGGGCGGCCACGCTGCGGATCTCGAGTGCCGCTCCGGGGCCCACGACGATCTCCAGGCGGAGGTCGTCGCCGCGCAACGGGCCCGCGGCGCCGCCGACGAGGTGGACCCGCGACGGGCCGGTACGCCGCAACAGCAACGGTGACTCGCCGCGCATCTCAGTGAGCCGGGTGCCGCCGCGCCCGCCGGACTCGGCGGCGACCCTCGCGAAAGCCTTCACCTAGCGGGCGGCCAGAGCGCGGATCCAGTCGGCGACCGGGGTGGCGGCGCGGTCCTCGACCAGGGACAGGAAGACCGTGGGGAGGTCGCCCCGGCGGGCCCGGGAGTCGCGGTCCATCACCGAGAGGTCGGCGCCGACCAGCGGGGCCAGATCGGTCTTGTTGATGACCAGCAGGTCGGCCGTGGTGACGCCGGGCCCGCCCTTGCGGGGGACCTTGTCGCCGCCGGCCACGTCGACCACGAAGATCTGCCGGTCGATCAGGCCCTTGCTGAACGTCGCGGTCAGGTTGTCGCCGCCGCTCTCGACCAGCACGAGGTCGAGCGGGCCGAGCGCCGCCTCCAGGTCCTCGACGGCGTCCAGGTTGGCGGAGATGTCGTCGCGGATGGCGGTGTGCGGGCAGCAGCCGGTCTCGACGGCCCGGATCCGCTCGACCGGGAGGACGCCGTTGCGCTTGAGGAAATCGGCGTCCTCGGTCGTGTAGATGTCGTTGGTGACGACGGCGAGCCGCAACTCGTCGCCGAGCGCCCGGCAGAGGGCGGCGACCAGGGCGGTCTTGCCCGAGCCGACCGGCCCGCCGATGCCGATCCGCAGAGCCCGGGGCGCGTCGGGAAGGGGCGCGTGCGGGTCGACGCCCGGATCGGGGTGCGTGTGGGGCACCTCGTCGACGGCATGCGTGTGAGTTTCAGGATGCAAAGAGACGCACCTCCCAGGTGGCGTGAAGCTCGGCGCCGATGTCGAGCAGGGGAGCGCCCGCGGCCGGCAGTTCGTCGACCGGGTCGCCGGCCCGGGCGGCGGCGTCCGCCGCCACCCGGTCACAGTCGGGGGCGAGCCGGGCCAGAAGCCCGTGCACGGCGTACGGATCAAGCCCCAGCAACCGCACCCCGGCGCTGGCGGCCCCGGTCACGGTGCCGTGCGCCGCCGCGACGGCCGCTTCGAGCGGCCCGAGCCCGGCCGCCCGGGCCAGCACACCGAGCGCGATCGGCTGGTGCGGTTCCCGCCCGATCACGGGGAGGTACCACATCGCCCGGCCCGCCCGCAGTAGCGCCCGCCCTTGAGCGCGCGACGCTTTCCTCAGGGCAGGCGACGGCGTACGAGCATCGAGCCCGCGGTCCAAGTCCGAAACATCCGGCACCGGGGGCTGGGCGGGCGGCGCGACGGCGGGGTGGTGGGCTTGCGGTTGAGTGCTGGGCGCGCGGTGGCACGCGGCGGCGGCGAAGGTTGCGGCGACCAGGCCCGTGGTGGCCAGTTTTCCGCGGAGAAAGCCGCTCAGGCCGTCCAGGTCGCGGACCCGGCCGGCTGCCACCTGCGCCTCCAGGCCGCCGGAATGGGCGTGGCCGCCTGAGGGGAGACGGCCGTCGGCCAGCAGGAGGAGCGTCGCGAGACTCACCGCGCTCCTCCGCCCGCCGCCGCAAGCCGGGAATGCCGGACCTGTCGCATGTCAGAAGAGGAAGTAGCGCTGGGCCATCGGGAGCTCGGTCACCGGGTCGGGGTCGATGACCTCGCCGTCGACCCTCACCTCGAACGTGTCGGCGTCGACCTCGATGTGGGGGAGGGCGTCGTTCAGCGGCATGTCGGCCTTCGTGACGTGGCGGGTGTCGGCCACCGGGGCGAAGGCCCGCTTCACGCCTATCCGGTCGGTCAGCATGGCGTCGATGGCGGCCGGAGCCACGAAGGCCATCGACGTCTGGGCCGGGACCACCCCGTACGAGCCGAACATCGGTCTTGGCAACATCGGCTGTGGAGTGGGGATCGAAGCGTTCGCGTCACCCATCTGCGCGTAGGCGATCATGCCGCCCTTGATGACCAGCGCCGGTCGTACGCCGAAGAAAGCGGGGTCCCAGAGCACCAGGTCGGCCAGTTTGCCCGGCTCGACCGAGCCGACCTCGCCGGCCATGCCGTGCGCCACCGCCGGGCAGATCGTATATTTCGCCACGTAGCGGCGGGCCCGATGGTTGTCGGCCGGGCCGTCGCCGGGCAGGGCGCCCCGGCGGGCCTTCATCACGTGGGCGGTCTGCCAGGTGCGCGTGACGACCTCGCCGACGCGGCCCATGGCCTGCGAGTCGGAGCCGATCATCGAGATGGCGCCCAGGTCGTGCAGCAGGTCCTCGGCGGCCATGGTGGACGGGCGGATGCGGCTCTCGGCGAACGCCAGGTCCTCCGGCACGGACGCGTTCAGGTGGTGGCAGACCATCAGCATGTCCAGGTGCTCGCTGAGGGTGTTGCGGGTGTACGGCCGGGTCGGGTTGGTCGACGACGGCAGGATGTTGGGCTGCCCGGCGACCGTGATGATGTCGGGCGCGTGGCCGCCGCCGGCGCCCTCGGTGTGATAGGCGTGGATCGACCGGCCGCCGATGGCGCGCAGTGTCTCCTCGACGAAGCCGGCCTCGTTCAGGGTGTCGGTGTGGATCGCCGCCTGCACGCCGGAGGCGTCGCAGACCTTCAGGCAGGCGTCGATCACGGCGGGCGTGGTGCCCCAGTCCTCGTGGAGCTTGAAACCCCCGGCGCCACCCCTCAGTTGCTCCCACATCGACTCGGCCGACATGGTGTTGCCCTTCCCCAGGAGCAGGACATTGATGGGGTACGTATCCACGGCCTCGAGCATCCGCGCGAGGTACCAGGCATTCGGCGTGACCGTGGTGGCCTTGGTGCCTTCGGCCGGCCCGGTGCCGCCGCCGATGATCGAGGTGATGCCGGAGGCGATGGCGGTGTCCAGGACGGTCGGGCTGATCAGGTGGACGTGGCTGTCGATCGCGCCCGCCGTGAGAATCTTGCCGTTGCCGGCGATGATCTCGGTGCCGGGACCGATGACCAGGCCGGGGTGGACGCCGTCCATGGTGTCCGGGTTGCCGGCCTTGCCGAGCGCGACGATCCGCCCGTCGCGGATGCCGATGTCGGCCTTGACGACGCCCCAGTGGTCGAGCACGACGGCGCCGGTGATGACCGTGTCGGGGGAGCCTTCGGCGCGGGTGGCCCGGGACTGCCCCATCGACTCGCGGATCACCTTGCCGCCACCGAAGACGACCTCGTCACCGGGGTAAGGGCCGGCGCTGCGGTCCTCCTCGACCTCGATGAGCAG
Organism: Actinoplanes sp. NPDC000266; assembly: GCF_042899005.1. Lineage (NCBI taxonomy): Bacteria > Bacillati > Actinomycetota > Actinomycetes > Micromonosporales > Micromonosporaceae > Actinoplanes > Actinoplanes sp. NPDC000266. Next base: position 204,209 of record NZ_JBIAZI010000004.1, on the reverse strand, counting down.
ATTGGTGTCGGCGAGCCGGATCCGGTCACCGGCGGTAGGCCCGTAGAGCGCCGCGTAACGCCCACGATCAAGGCGTCCCGGCTCGGGTCCACTCGGTCCGGCCGGCGAGGTGCTGGTCATCGCGAGCTCCCGTTCTCCGGCCCGCCCGGCGAGTTGCTGGTCATCGCGAGCTCCCGTTCTCCGGCTCGCCCGGCGAGTTGCTGGTCATCGCGAGCTCTGGCTCTCCGGCTCGCCCGGCGAGTTGCTGGTCATCGCGAGCTCTGGCTCTCCGGCTCGCCCGACGAGTCCTGGTCACCGCGAGCTCCCGTTCTCCCACGCGTCCGATGAAGGCGATAAATCGGAAATGTCCGAGAAGGCGGGTGGGCGCGGTGGGGCGGGAGAAGCGCCCGTGCCGCTCTGCGCGCCCGTGCCGCTCTGCGCGCCCGTGCCGCTCTGCGCGCCCGTGCCGCTCTGCGCGCCCGTGCCGCTCTGCGCGCCCGTGCCGCTCTGCGACCCGGCGGCAGCCGATCCAGAGGCGGGCGATCCAGAGGCTGGCGATCCGGTGTCGGGCGATCCGGTGTCGGGCGATCCGGAGGCTGGCGATCCGGAGGCAGGCGATCCGGTGTCGGGCGCGGTGGCGGGGGATCCGGTGGGTGGCCCGTCTTCCGGCGGCCCGTTTTCGTGTGGGCTGTCCAGTGGGCCGGCGGCCAAGCCGCGCAAGCCGGGGACTATGCGGGCGCCGGCCAGGGGGACCAGGGTGACGTCCCGGGGCATGCCCGGTTCGAAGCGGACCGATGTGCCCGCGGGGACGGCCAGGCGGTGGCCCCAAGCTGCCGTGCGGTCGAAGTGCAGGGCCTCGTTCGACTCGGCGAAGTGGAAGTGGGAACCCACCTGCACCGGGCGGTCGCCTGTGTTGCGGACGGTCAGGGCTATGGGCGTACGGCCGGAATTGATCTCGATGTCGCCGTCGCCGTGGATGATCTCGCCGGGGATCATGCGATGGGCCCGTGGACGGTGACCAGCTTTGTGCCGTCCGGGAACGTTGCCTCGACCTGGACCTCGGCCAGCATCTCGGGCACGCCCGGCATCACGTCGTCGCGGGTGAGCACCCGCCGCCCGGCGTCCATCAGGTCGGCCACCGTACGGCCGTCGCGGGCTCCCTCGAGCAGGAACGCCGTGATGATCGCCGTGGCCTCGGGGTGGTTGAGCTTGAGACCCCGTTCCCGGCGCTTGTGTGCCACGTCGGCCGCGACGTGGATGAGCAGACGTTCCTGCTCGTGCTGGCTGAGGAACAAGGGACCTCCCCGGATAGCGCTCCGCGAGCCTCGCAGCCCGACGTTTCGCTCGTGTTACCCGTTCGTGGCGCGAGCCTCCAAGGTGATCAAACCAGGCTCGCGCACACGAGGCGGGTAAACGCGCTCAGGCCCCGATGTAGAGCACCGCGTCGATCTCGATGTCGAAGCCGACCAGCGGCACCGGCAGGGTGGTCCGTACCGGCGGGACCGAGCTCGTCACGTACTCCTTGTAGATCTCGTTCATCTCCGCGAAGTCGTTGAAGTCGCGCAGGTAGACGCCGAGTCGTACGGCCTGATCGAGGCTTCCCCCGGCCGCCTCGGCCACCGTGGCCAGGTTGCGGAACGCGGCGTGGGCCTGCTCGGCGAAGCTGCCGGTGACCCGGGTGCCGTCGGCCAGCGACGGGATCGCTCCGGCCAGGTAGATGAAGTCGCCGGCGACGACCGCCTGCGAGTACGGCCCGCCGACCGGGCCCGCCTTGTCGGTGTTGACTGCGCGCTTGGGCATCAGATGTCCCCCTCGGTGATGCGTGGAAACTGCTCGGCCAGCCCGTCCACGCCGACCAGCGGCGCGGCGAGCATCTCACGAAGATCTTGCTCTCGCCGGTCGAGCGCCGCGCGCTGGGCATCGGTCAGCGGGACCCAGGGGGCCGGTGGTTCCGGCAGGCGGGGCCGCAGCAGCCTTCCGGCCACGTACGTCGCCGTGTTCACCAGGCGCCTCGGCGCCCGCCGCACCTGGCGGTGGGAGTCGACCACCTCGTGCTCCTCGTCGCGGACCTCGAAGACCGCGAGATCGGCCGGCGACCCCGGGGTCAGGGTGCCGCCCGGCAGGCCCAGGATCTCGGCCGGCCGGGTGGTCGCCATGGCCAGCACCTCGGGCAGGGCCATGCCGACCGCGAACATCTTGGCCATCGTGGTCGGCAGGTCGAAGACCGGGCCGTGCTGGGAGCGGCAGTGCAGGTCGGTCGAGACCGTGTCCGGGATGATGCCGGCGTCGAGCTGCCGTTCCAGCACGTCGAAGGCGAACCCGCCGGACCCGTGCCCGATGTCGAACCGGACCTCCCGCCCGAAGGCCGCCTTGACCGCCGGCCCGAGCGGCTCGGCGATGCCGCTGGAGCAGTGCGTGACGATGTCGCCCGGCCGCAGCAGGTCGAGCACGTCGTCGAGCCGCGGCGGCGTGGTCCCGATGTGGACCATCACCGGCAGCTTGCACCGCTCCCCGACGGCCAGCGCGCGCCGCAGCGGTTCGACGCCGTTGTCGCCCACGGTGTCGCGATCGACGCGCACCTTGACGCCGCGGATGACATCACGGTGCGCCTGAACCGTGTCGACGGCCAGTTCGACGTCGCAGTTGTCCAGGTCACGACCTTCGCCCGTACGCCCGGAAAGCCCGATCGCCGAGATGTTGAGGAGCACGGGAACGCGTACATCAGGCGTCCTGGAAATGAGATCTGCCAACGTGTAAGCGCCCGCCGATCCCGCGTCGACCCACGTCGTCACGCCCGTGCGCCAGGCCACCGCGTCCGGGGAGATCCCCCAATATCCGGGACCCACATGGGTGTGCAGATCGATCAGTCCCGGCGTGACCAGCTTGCCGCTGACGTCCACAATCGTGCGGGCGTCCCGCGGCAGATTGGTGCCCACCGCCGCGATCATCCCGTTGGTCACCGCCACATCGAACGGCTCGCCCCCGCTCAGGAGCAGGTCGTACGTCACTCGCATACTGTAATAAGCGATGATTCCGCAGCCGGTGTCTATCACCCGTAACGACGGCTTCTTCCACCTAAATCCGGCCGTCCCGCTCGACGCCGGGCCCGGTCTGGAGAGCGTGGCCACCTGGCTTCGCGGCGCTCTGCGCTGCCCACTCCCTCCTGGGCGGGGCGGCGTCACGCTACGCGTCGACCGCTCTTCACCCCTTGAGGGGTACGTCCTGACGTGCGCCCCGGCCTCAGTGGAGATCACCGGCGGTTCCCCGGCGGGCGTGTTCCGCGGCGCGCAGACGCTGAGGCAACTGCTCCCGCCGGCGGCGCTGCGCCGGGCCGGCGACGTCGGCTGGGACGTTCCGGCGGTGACCATCACCGACGAGCCGCGGTTCGCGTGGCGGGGCGTGATGCTCGACGTGGCCCGTCACTTCATGCCGGTGGCGGACGTGCTGCGCTTCCTCGACCTGGCCGCGTTCCACAAGCTGAACGTCCTGCACCTGCACCTGACCGACGACCAGGGCTGGCGCGTAGAGATCCCCGGCCGGCCACGCCTGACGACGGTGGGCGCCTGGCGGCCGTCCTCGATGCTGGGCACCCGGGACGACGGACGGCCGCACGGCGGCTTCTACACCACCGGCGACCTTCGGGAGATCGTCGCCTACGCCGCCGATCGGCACATGACCGTCGTGCCCGAGGTCGACATGCCTGGCCACATGCAGGCTGCCGTGGCGGCGTACCCCCGGCTCGGAAATGGTTTTGAAGGTGGCGTCCGAACAACGTGGGGCATCTCGTCCCACGTGCTCAACCTGGGCGACGAGGCGATGGCGTTCTGCCGCGACGTGCTGGACCACCTGTGCGACGTCTTCCCGTCCGAGCTGATCGGCATCGGCGGCGACGAATGCCCGCCGGACGAGTGGGAGGGCAGCCCGCTGGCCGCCCGTCTGGGCCTGTCCGGCATCCAGCCGTGGTTCACCGCGCAGATGGCGGCCCACCTAACCACGCGCGGCCGGCGCCTGTTCGGCTGGGACGAGATCCTGGCCGGCGGAGCCCCAGCGGGGGCGGTGGTGGCGGCGTGGCGAGGCCCCCTGCCCACGACGGTCGCCGCGCGACTTGGCCACGACGTGGTGTCGTGCCCCGACATCTCGGTCTACCTGGACTATCGCCAGTCGGACGACCCGGGAGAGCCCACCCCGGTCGGCACGCTGCTGACGCTGGAGGACGTCTACGGCTTCCAGCCGGTACCGCCCGGCCTGACCGCCGAGGAGGCCGCCCACGTCCTGGGCGGCCAGGCGAACGTCTGGACCGAACACATGGAGAACGCCCGCCGCGTCGACTACATGACGTACCCGCGTTTGTGCGCCCTGGCCGAGGCGGTCTGGGACCCACCCGGGCGCTCCTACGAGTCCTTCATGGCCCGCTTGCCCGAGCATTTGTCCCGCTTGGACGCCCTGGGAGTCAACTACCGTCCGCTCACCGGCCCCCGCCCATGGGACGCCCGCCCCGACGACCCCGGCCGCCCCCGAACGCTGCCCGACCGCCTGGCCCAGCTGGCCGAGATGACGGCCGACCTCCCCCGTCCCTGAGCCCTGCCCTATAGTTGAACATGTTCAACTAGTGCGGAGATTGGCATGTGGGCTCTGGTCAACGTCCTCATCACCGTCGGCATGCTGGTCGTCGTGCCGACCGGCCTGCGCCTGCTCGCTTTCGGCGCGCCCCTCGAAGGACAGCGGCCCTCACCTGAGCCTGGAGGCGCTTCCGAAATCGCGCGGTCCCGTCACGGGTCTGCGGGGGCGGCGTGGTCGGGGCGCGGTGCATTCGAGCGCGCGCGGTCCAGCTGCGCCGTCTGGGGTGGTGGTGCCGGCGGGCGCGGGTGGCTCCGGGGTGGTGGCGTTGTCTTGAGGGCGTGGCCGTTCGCCGCTACGGCGGGGGCCGTGAGCCTGTGGCTGCCCCGCGGGCCGGCGTCGACCGGGCTGGCGTCGGTCTACGCGTTCGCCGCGGCGTTACTCGCCACACAGGCGCTTCGACCGGCGCGGGCATGGCGAAAGCCGGCCGGCCAGGCGGCGGGACGGCGGCCGTCCGGGCGGCTGGTGTGGCGGGAGCAGGTGGCTCTGGCTACCGCGTTCGTGAGCCCGGCCATCGCGGCCGGTTCTCTTGTGGCTGAGCGGGCCGGATATCGGTTGTTCGGCTTTGAGCTGGGGGTGTTGACGCTGACGGTGGCCCATTTTCACTTCGCTGGGTTCGCCGCCGCGCTGATTGCCGGGCTGCACCGGCGGCTGGCGCCCGGGCGTCTCGCCGACGCGGCCGTGCTCACCGTTCCGGGCGGCACGCTGCTGGTGCTGGCCGGCTACTTCACCAGCGAGTTCGTCGAGCTCGCGGGTGCCCTCGTCCTCACCGCCGGCATGTGGGCCATGGGCTGGTCGACCTGGCGCCACGCTCGCACCCGGGTGGCCGACCGCCTGACCGCCACGCTCCTGGCCGTCTCCGCCCTGGTTCTGGCCGCCTCGATGGTGCTGGCCGTCAGCTGGGCCCTGGGTGAGGCCACGGGCATACCGCATCCGTCCCTGGCCTGGATGGCCGCCACTCACGGCGTGGCCAACGCCCTCGGCTTCGCCGTCTGCGGCCTCGCCGCATACACCCGCCTTCGCGTCGCAGCGGAGCCGGCGTTCGCCCGCAGCTGAGCCCGCGCGGACGGGTGGGTTACAAGCTCATCCAGCAGAAGAGGGGCTCGCCGGCCTGGCGGGCTCGGTCGGCCAGGGCGGACAGCTCCCTGATCAGCTCGGCGAAGTAGAGCGGGTCGGTGTTCGGCTGGAGCTCTTCGATGGCGGCCCACCGGGCGCCAAGGGACGGCACGCGGGCGGGGGCGATCGTGGCCAGGGTGTCGCGGGTCCCGTCGTCGAGGATCGTCGCCCACGGGCCCTCATGGGACGTGTCCTGCTCGCCGCCCTCGGGCCAGATCAGGCGGTCGCTGACGATGTGCGGATGCCAGGGCTCGTCGCGGATGAAAGCGATGAGCTTGCCCAGCACGACGCTGGTGTCGATCCACTTGGCCTCGACACTGTCGTAGGCGCTGAGCAGCGGGCCGCCGTCGCTCAGCGTCAGTTCGCGCTGGACGGCCTCCACCGAAGGGGCGCGGAAGTAGTCGGTCAGAACACCCATGCCGGAAGCAGACCACAGGGGTACGACAACAATCGTTGGTAGGCTTCGAGGAGCGTCGCGGTGCGCCCGGCAAAGAGACCGCCGTGGGCATGGAGGCGCCGGACCATGGGAACTCCGTGGACAACTCGGAACTTGCAAGCGTTCGTTCGTACGGCAATCGGCTCATCGCCTGCCATCACCATCTGCTCGAGATGATCGACGAGATCAGGGACGGCGCGGGCGACGGACCCGCCTTCTGCGCCGCTCTCACCCGGCATCACACCGCCGAGGACTCGACCGTCTTTCCCTTTCTCGCCGGGCGGCATCCGGAGCTGCGTGACTTCCTGGACGGCCTGGCCCGTGATCACGAGATCATCGCGGGGATGGTGCGGGACGACATGACGCCCGAGGAACTGGACGGCCTCACCGCCGTACTGGAAACGCATTTCATCGGGGAGGAGAAGCGCCTGGTCGCCCTTTTGAACGCGCTGGCGCCGGCCCCACAACTGGACGGGGGTTTCGGTGGACGTTCCTGAGGTCACGGTCGACTGGCGCAGCAAGGGCTTCTGGCTGCCTGACGGCGCGCGCGCCGCCGCCGACTTCGCGCGGGACAAGCCCGGTCTCTTCGACGGCGTGCTCACCTGGCCCGTCCTTGTGCTCCGGCGGGCGGCGGCCGAGGCCAACATCGCCACCATGGCCGCCTACTGCCGGCGGCACGGCTGGGATTTCGCCCCGCACGCCAAGACGACCATGGCTCCGGGGCTGCTCGCCGCGCAGCTCGACGCCGGGGCCTGGGGCATGACCGTCGCCACGGCCAACCAGGCGCTCGTCCTGCGCCGGCTCGGTGTCCGGCGCATTCTCATCGCCAACCAGGTGCTCGACCCGGTGGCCCTGCGCTGGCTGGCCGGTGAGCCGGACATCTACTTCCAGGTCGACTCCCAGGCGGGCGTCGACGTCGCAACCGGAAAGGTCCTGGTCGAGCTCGGTCACGCCCGCGGCCGTACGGGGGTGCGTACCCTCGACGAGCTTGAGGCCGTCGCTCGGGCCGCCGTCGCCGCCGATGGGGTCGAGTTGGTGGGCGTGACCGCGTACGAGGGTCAGCTCAAGACCGAGCAGGAAGTGGACGACTTCCTCGACCTGTTCGTGGCCGGCGTCGAACGGCTCCGAGCGGCCGGAATATTGAAATCCGAGCCGATCGTGTCGGCCGGCGGCAGCGCCTGGTTCGACCGGGTGATCGACCGGCTCGCCCCGGTCAAGGGTGCCCGGCTGGTGCTGCGCAGCGGCGCCTCGGTCACCCACGACGACGGCTTCTACCGCGAGCGGACCCCTTTCCTGCGCGTGCCCGCCGAGGGGCCGCTGGCGGCCGCGCTGGAGATCTGGGCGCAGGTCACGTCCACTCCGGAGCCGGGGCTGGCCCTGGTCGGCATGGGCAAGCGGGACGCACCGTTCGACGAGGGGCTGCCGGTGCCGATGGAGATCCGCCGGGTGGACGGGTCGTCCGCGGCCACCACCGGTGTCGAGGTCACCAAGCTCAACGACCATCACACCTATCTGGCCGCGGAGAACCTCAGGCCCGGTGATCTCGTGCGGTTCGGGATTTCCCATCCCTGCACGGCTTTCGACAAATGGCGGCACATCCCGGTCATCGACGAGGATCGTCGCGTGGTGGACGTCCTGGAGACCTATTTTTAGCGGAATGAAGACTTCGGACGGGCAAGGCGGTTACCGGGTCAGGTTCGACTGGGGGCCGGTGGGCGCCGACGCCGTGGCGCCCGACGTGGCGTTCGTGGCGGTGGTCGACGTGCTGTCGTTCACCACGACGCTGACCGTGGCCGTGGAGCAGGGGATCAGCGTGCTGCCCTACCGCTGGCGCGACGACTCGGCGGTGGCCGTGGCCCGGCGCAACGGGGCGGCGCTGGCCGTGTTCCGGTCGCAGGCGGGCCCGGGCCAGATCACGTTGTCGCCGGAGAGCATCCTGCGGACCGACCTCAAGGCCGCCAAGATCGACCGTCTGGTGCTGCCGTCGCCGAACGGGTCGGCCATCTCGGCGCGGATGGCCGACGCCGGCGCCACCGTGGTCGGCGTCTGCCTGCGGAACGCGGCCGCGGCCGCCGAGTGGGTGCGGCTGCGCTGTGGTGACCGGCCGGTGGCGGTGGTGGCGGCGGGGGAGCGCTGGCCGGACGGGTCGCTGCGCCCGGCGGTGGAGGATCTGTGGGGCGCCGGCGCCTTTCTCGACGGGCTCAAGCAGGAGGGTCTGTCGCCCGAGGCGGCCACCGCCGTGGCCGCCTATCGCGGGGTGGCCGACCGGCTCACCGAGGAACTGCACGAGTCGGTGAGCGGGCGGGAGTTGCGCAACAACGGCTTCGAGGGCGATGTGACGGTGGCGGCCGCCCTGGGGGCCAGCAAGGTCGTGCCGGTTTTACGCGACGGATGGTTCCTCGACGGAGGATCTGACCCAGCAGATTAGAAAAACGGCGGAAAAGGCGGCGGGAACGGTTCTGGCTGCAGGAAATGCGAGGAACCAGGCCACCGTTGGGGGGACGAAAGGAACCCCGTAATGCGTAAGTGGTGGCCCCTGGTGACCGTCTGCCTCGGCACCTTCATGCTGCTCATCGACGTGACCATCGTGAACGTGGCCCTGCCGCGGATGGCCGCCGACCTGCACTCCACGTTCGGCAACCTGCAGTGGGTGATCGACGGCTACGCGCTCGCGCTGGCCGTCCTGCTGCTCGGCGCGGGCGCCCTGGCCGACCGGATCGGCCACCGCCGGCTCTACGCGGCCGGCCTGGCCCTGTTCGCGCTCTCCTCCCTGGCCTGCGGCCTGGCCACCAGCGACGGGCTGCTGATCGCGGCCCGGGTGGTGCAGGGCGCCGGCGCGGCGGCCATGTTCACGACCACGTTCGCCCTGCTCAACAGCGCCTATCAGGGCCGGGAGCGCGGCGTCGCCTACGGCGTCTGGGGCGGTGTCTCGGGCGCCGCCGCGGCGATCGGCCCGGTGCTCGGCGGCCTGCTCACCGACGCGCTGAACTGGCGCTGGATCTTCCTGGTGAACCTGCCGATCAGCGTGGCGGCGCTGCTGCTGTGCAAGTTCGTGCTCAAGCCGGACGGTGCCGCCCGCAAGGGCCGCTTCGACTTCGCCGGCACCGCCGCCTTCACGGTGGCGGCGACCGCTCTCACGCTGACCGTGATCCGGGCCAACGAGCACGGCTGGTCGTGGTGGCTGTTCGCGGTGGCCGTGGTGGCCCTGGCCGGTTTCGTGGCGATCGAGCTGCGCAGCCCGCACGCCATGTTCGATCTGCGGCTGCTGCGCAACCGGTCGTTCGCCGGCATCCTGATCGCCGCCCTGTTGGTCAACTTCGCCGGGTTCGCGATCCTGACGTACACCTCGATCTGGCTTCAGTCGCTGGTCGGTCTGACGCCGTTGCAGGCCGGTCTGACCGCACTGCCGATGGGTTTGCTCTCGCTGGTGGTCTCCGGGGTGGCCGGGGCCAGGCTGCACGGCCGGTCGCCGCGCGTGCTGATCGGCACCGGCATGCTGCTGATCGCGGCCGGGGCCGCCCTGGGCGCGGTCCTGCTCGACCAGGGTTCGAGCTGGCCGTCGCTGCTGCCCGGTTACGCGCTGGTCGGCCTCGGCGTCGGCCTGGTCATGCCCAACCTGGCCGAGTCGGGCATGGCGGCCGTGCCCGCGCATCGGGGCGGCATGGCGGCGGGCGCGCTCAACACGGCCCGCCAGCTCGGTTACGCGATCGGTGTGGCCGCGGTGGGCTCGATCTTCCTGTCCCGCGCCACGTCGTCGCTGGGCGGTGACTCGGCGGCCGCGCACGCGCTGGCGTCCGGCCGCGGCGGCTCCCCCGTTGCCGCCGCGGCCGGACTGGACGCCGGCTTCTGGCTTTCGGCCGGGGTCGGTCTGGTCGGTGCGCTTGCGGTCTTCCTGCTCGTACGGCCGGTGAAGCGCACCCAGGCGCAGCCCGAGACCGTCGCCGTGGGTTAGGGCAAAGTGCGGTTGCTGCCGGCCAGGACGTCGTACGGATAAGGCAGTGGACCTGTCTCGGTGACCGCCGTGAGCCTCTGGACCAGCGAGGGCTCGAGATCCCACCCGGCGGCGCCGAGATTGGCCTCCAGCTGGTCCAGGTCGCGGGCCCCGATGATGGGCGCCGTGACCGTGGGCCGCTGGAGCAGCCAGTTCAGCGCGACCTGAGCCTGCGTCCGGCCGGCCTCACGGGCCACGCCGGCCAGTTCGTCCAGGACCCGCCAGGTGCGGTCGTTGTCGTAGACCGCCCAGCGCTCGCCCCAGTTCTCGGCCTCGGCCTGCCCGAGCCGGCTGCCCTTCTCGAAGGTCCCGCCGCGGACGTAGCGCCCGGTCAGCCAGCCGCCGCGCAGCGGGCTCCACGGCAGCACGCCGAGCCCCTCGGCCGCGGCCTGCGGCCCGAGCTCCCACTCGAACTCGCGGTCGAGCAGGTTGTACCGGGGCTGTACGGCCACGAACGGCTCCCAGCCGCGCTTGTCGGCCACCCCGAGCGCCTTCTGGATCTGCCAGGCGGCCCAGTTGCTGACCGCCAGATAGCGCACCTTGCCGCTGGTGACCAGCAGGTCGAGCGTGCGCACGGTCTCCTCGACCGGCGCCGCCGGGTCCCAGCCGTGCACGTGGTAGAGATCGATGTGGTCGGTGCCGAGCCGTCGCAGGCTGCCGTCGACCGCGTCCAGGATGTGCTTGCGGCCGAGCCCCTCGCGGTTGCCGCCGGGACCCCACCGCACCTTCGTGGAGATCACCCAGTCGGCGCGGTCCTGCCCCTTGAGCCAGCGGCCGACGATCTCCTCCGACCGCCCGGCCGAATAGGCGTCGGACGTGTCGAGGAACGTCCCACCGGCCTCGGCGAACCGGTCGAGCATGCGGACGCTGAGTTCTTCGCTGCTCTCGCGCCCGAAGGTCATGGCGCCGAGGCAGAGCTCACTGACCGCCAGCGACGTGCGGCCCAGGAATCGATAACGCATGATGACGACCCTACGGCCGGATCGGTCCGCCGGTACGATCCGATTCGATGACCGAACCCCGTACCAATCTCGCGTGGGAGACCCTCCTGGATCTCTCCCGCCCGGGTCCGCGCCACGTCGCGCTGGCCGGCGCGCTGCGCGAGGCGATCCGGTCCGGGCGCGTCGGCACGGGCGCCGCGCTGCCGCCGAGCCGCGTGCTGGCCACCTCGCTCGGCTGTTCGCGCTGGGTCGTCACGCAGGCCTACGCGCAGCTCACGACCGAGGGCTACCTGCACGGCCGCACCGGTTCGGCCACGCGGGTGCGCTGGTCGCCCGGAGGTTCCCCGGAAGTCGATCTTCCGACCGCGCGCCCGGCACGAGCACGTTTTGATCTCGCGCCCGGTTTGCCGGATCTGCGGTTCTTTCCGCGCAAGCAGTGGGCGGACGCGCTGGCCCGCGCCGCCGCCGAGACCGATCTGGGGTTTCCGCCGCCGGCCGGCTCGATGATCTTGCGGGTCGTCCTGGCCGGCTATCTGACCCGCGCGCGGGGCGCCGTCGCCACGGCCGAGTCGGTGATCGTCTGCGGCGGCATCCGGGACGCGGCCGGCCGCCTGTGCCGGGCCCTGGCCGCCGAGGGGCATCGCGAGATAGCGGTCGAGGATCCGGGCTGGGGCGCGTTGCGCGAGGCGGCCGCGGCCTCGGGCCTTCGGCCCGTGCCGGTTCCGGTCGACGCCTGCGGCTTGCGGGTGGCCGAGCTTTCCTCGGGTGTACGGGCGGTGCTCCTGTCCCCGGCGCACCAGTTCCCGACGGGAGTGGTGCTCGCGCCGGAGCGCCGGGCCGCCCTGATCGACTGGGCCCGGGCCGTCGACGGCGTGATCGTCGAGGACGAGTACGACAGCGAGTTCCGCTACGACCGCAAGCCGGTCGGCTGCCTCCAGGGCCTCGACCCCGAGCGGGTGGTGCTGGCCGGCTCGGCCCACAAGACCCTGGCCCCGGCGGTCGGTCTCGGCTGGGCCGTGGCGCCGGCCCGCTGGCGTACGGCGATGGCGGCCGGCGCCGGACCGCCCGCGATCGACCAGGCGGCCTTCGCCTCGTTCGTGGCCGCCGGGCGCTACGACCGTCACCTGCACCGGGCCCGCCAGCGCTACCGGGCCCGGCGCGACCTGCTGATCGCCGCCCTGGCCCGCCACCTGCCGGCCGCGACGGCCCAGGGCGTGGCCGCCGGCCTGCACGTGGTCTGCTCCTGGCCCGGCCTCGACGAGGCGGCGGTGGCGGCCTCGGCCCGGGCGGCCGGGGTCGACGTGATGACGCTGGCCGACTACCGGGTCGCGCCGGGACCGCCCGGCCTGGTCCTCGGCTACGGCAACATCAGCGACGCCAGTGTGGCGGGGGCGGTGGCGACGCTCGCCCGCCAAGAACTGTCGTGACATATCCTGAGCACATCGCCCGAAAAGCCGCATTAAGCCTATTGGGAACCGGGCCGCGTACCGCGGCCCGGCAGGCTGCCGTGCTGCTGTTCCTGGCCGGCCTGCTGGCCCTGGTCGGCATCGCGGGCAACGGCGGCGAACCGTCCCGGCTCGTGCTGGTCGCTGTGTGCGATGTCGTGCTCGGCGTCGTGGGCTTCACCGTGCCCTGGGACCGGCTGCGCCCCGAGGCGCCGGCCTGGCTGGGCCTGGCCTCCTTCGCCGTCCTCGGCCTGTCGACCTGGTCGTTCGGCGGGGTCGCGGCCGGCACCGGCCCGTTCCTGGTGCTGCTCTACACCTGGGCCGGCCTGCACTTCCCGCGGTGGATCCTGCTCGCCTACGTGTCGCCGGCCGGCGTGGCGTACATCCTGCCCCTGATCCTGACCCAACGGCCGCCCGAGGTGCTCAACAGCGCGTTCGTGCTGCTGCCGATCGCCGTGGCCGTCGCCCTGCTCGTCGAGGCGCAGGCCCGCCACCTGCGCGAGGACCGGGAACGGCTGGCCCGGGTCGAGGCCTGGCAGTCGGCCATGATGAGCACCCTGGCCCACGACGTCCGCTCGCCGCTGGCCACCGTGCAGTTCGCGCTGGAGGAGCTCGGCGAGAACGCCTCCGGCGGCGAGCGGCGGATGGTCGACGCCGCCCTGCGGCAGACCGCCCGGATCCGCCGCCTGGCCGACGGGCTGCTCGACATGCAGCGCATCGACAGCTCCGGGCACCTGCGCCTCGACCGGCGGCCGACCGGCGCCGCCGCGCTCCTGCGCGACGCGGTGTCGTACACCAGCGGCAAGGACGTCGTGATCGAGGCCGACGAGGGCCTTCTGATCTACGTCGACCCGGAGCGTTTCGAGCAGATCGTCGTCAACCTGGTCGGCAACGCACTGCGCTACGGACGGCCACCCGTGGTCGTCGGGCTCAGTCGCCGGGGCGCCACCGATCGGCTGGAGATCCGCGACCACGGCCCCGGCATCCCCGAGAGCCTGCGGCCGCATCTGTTCGGCCGCTTCGCCGTCGGCGGCCCCGACGGCGTCGGGCTCGGCCTGTGGATCGTGCGCAGCCTGACCGAGGCCCACGGCGGCCTGGTGGTGGCCGAGGCCCGCGACCCCGGCGTGGCCATGGTGGTCACCTTCCCCGCGCCTCAGGTGTGAGGGTCGCGCACCATGCCGTTCTCGATCAGGAAATGGGCCTGCTTGACCCTGGTCAGCTGGGGGACCGTCTCGACGCTGTGTATGCCGTCGATGGCGGCCACCTCGGTGGTCAGATAGCGGTAGAGGGCGGCGGCGTCGCGGCAGCGGGCGGCCGCCATCAGGTTGGCCGAGCCGGAGACGGCGGCCGCGAACGACAGCTGGTGGTGGTCGGCCAGCCGGGCCCCGACCGCAGCCAGGTGGGCCGGCGCGATCGTGAACCACAGGTTGGCCGAGGCCAGGATGCCGATCGCCGTGTCGGCCACGTCGAGGTCGAAGAAGATGGCGCCGTTGCCGGTCAGGACGGCCACCCGCTGCGCGACCTGGCGCTGGGTCCAGCCGGTGGCCGCGGCCAGCGAGGCCCAGCTGGCCCGCCCGTCGCGGGCCAGCGCGTCGAGCAGCGGCTGATCGGCCGGCTCGACCCGCGCGTCCGAGTCCAGCGGCGCGGCGTGACCCAGCACGGTCGCGCCCTCGATCAGGGCGGCCTGCTGATCGGGCCCGAGCTCGTGGCCGGTGGCGACCCAGTCGACCTCGCCCCGGCCGGCGAAGCGGTGCAGGATCTGGTGCGCGCTGAAGGTGAGCACGTTGGACGCGCGGGGCAGGTGGTGCAGCAGTCCGCCCTGCCCGGCCGAGACGACGGCCGAACAGGTGATCTCGGCGCCGCCGGCGCCGATGCTGATCCAGGCCGTGTCGCCCCGCCGGGCCAGGGCGTCGGCCAGCCCCGGGGCCGTGCCGGGGCGGCAGCCGATGCGCAACGTCCAGTACGTCGTGCCGGGCATCTTCGACGGGTCGGGACGGGCCAGCACCCGGACGATGCCGGCGCCGCGCATCCGCTGATAGCGCCGGGCCACCGTCTGCTCGGAGACGCCGATCACCGCGGCGACGCGGGCGAACGGGGCGCGCGGCGAGAGGTGCAGCGCGTGGAGGATCTGCCGGTCGATGTGGTCCAGCACGCGGGACTCGGTCGCCACCCGGCCATTCTATGGCGGCGCCCTATGGGGGCTGTCAGTCCCCACGTCGAGGGATGGGGCCGGATGATCTCCGCGCCTAGGGTCGGGATCACCCGGTTTGCCCCTGCCGATGGGAGCCCGCCCCATGTCTGTCTTCCGCGCGTCCAACAACAACCCGTCGAAGCCGCGCGACCCGTACCAGATCAACCAGAGCACGGGCATCCCGGACGGGCCGACCGAGAAGCTGTCCGCGGAGAAGAAGCCGAAGCCGCGCCGCAACTGGGCTCTCCTGGTGGTGGCCGGCCTCGCGCTGTTCGCGCTGAACGTGGCCGCGGTCGCGGTCTTCGTCGCCTGGCGCTCCTCGCAGGCGGCGCGCGCGGTCGTCGAGCATCCGCCGGCGGCGCCGGCCCCGGCCGGCGAGAGCTACGACGTGACGTACGCCCAAGAGCCCTTGAAAGTGCAGGTGGGCTGCTCGGCCGTACTCTTCCTCGATCTTGACGAGCCCCGGTCGAACGCCGAGGAGAAGGCGAGCGATCTGCGGTACGACAGTCGCTGCGGCACCAGCGTGCCCAACCTGACGCTCGGGCCGGGCGCGACCGCCGGCGCCCAGGTGCAGGGCTCCGACACCGACGCCGCCGGCTGCGACCGCGCCATCCGCACGGCCCCGCTCGGCCCGGGCGCCACCGTGGCCGTCCGCAAGGGCGCCGTGCTCTGCGTGCTGACCGCCGGCACGCCGGCCAAGATGGCGCTGGTGGAGATCACGGAGGTCGGCACCACCGGCACGGCGGGCATGCGGGCCACCTCGTGGCGAGTCGGGGGCTGACGACCTGACAGAATGGCGGGTGGTCCTGACAGCTTGATGAGGAGAGCATCCCGTGATCCGTACGCACAACGCCGGCACCCTTCGCGCGAGCGACGCCGGCTCGACGGTGACCCTCGCCGGGTGGGTGGCCCGCCGGCGCGACCACGGCGGTGTCATCTTCGTCGATCTCCGGGACGCCTCCGGCGTGGTCCAGGTGGTCTTCCGCGAGGAGGACGCGCACGCGCTGCGCAACGAGTTCTGCGTGCTGGTCGTCGGCGAGGTGTCGGCCCGTCCCGAGGGCAACGCCAACCCCGAGCTGGCCACCGGCGAGATCGAGGTCGTCGCCTCCCAGCTGACCGTCCTGTCCGAGGCGGCCCCGCTGCCGCTGCCGGTCGACGACACGATCACCGCCTCCGACGACCTGCGCCTCAAATACCGCTACCTCGACCTGCGCCGTTCCGGCCCGGCCCAGGCGCTGCGGCTGCGCAGCCGGGCCAACCAGATCGCCCGCGAGGTGCTGCACGCCCGCGACTTCAACGAGATCGAGACGCCGACCCTGACCCGGTCGACGCCCGAGGGCGCGCGTGACTTCCTGGTTCCGGTACGCCTGCAGCCCGGCACCTGGTATGCCCTGCCCCAGTCCCCGCAGCTGTTCAAGCAGTTGCTGATGGTGGCCGGCATGGAGCGGTACTACCAGATCGCGCGCTGCTACCGCGACGAGGACTTCCGGGCCGACCGGCAGCCCGAGTTCACCCAGCTCGACATCGAGATGTCCTTCGTGACCCAGGAGGACATCATCGAGCTGGGCGAGGAGATCGTCTCCCGGCTGTGGGGCGAACTGGCCGACTACCAGGTGCAGCTGCCGATCCCGCGGATCACCTGGACCGACGCGATGAACCGCTACGGTTCCGACAAGCCCGACCTGCGGTACGGGGTCGAGCTGGTCGAGCTGACCTCTTACCTGCAGGGAACTGAGTTCCGCGTCTTCGCGGGCGCGATCGCTGCCGGTGGTTACGTCGGCGCGGTCGTGATGCCGGGTGGCGCCTCCCAGACCCGCAAGGAGCTCGACGGCTGGCAGGACTGGGCGAAGGCCCGCGGTGCTCGCGGTCTCGCCTACGTGGTGCTGGACGCCGAGACGGGCGAGGCTCGGGGACCTGTCGCGAAAAATCTGTCATCTTCGCATTTGTCCGGCTTGGCCGACGCGGTGGGCGCGAAGCCCGGTGACGCGATCTTCTTCGCGGCCGCCAATGAGCGCCGCGAGGCGCAGGAGCTGCTCGGCGCGGCCCGCATCGAGATCGCCAAGCGTTCCGGCCTGATCGACGAGTCGGCCTGGGCGTTCTGCTGGGTCGTCGACGCGCCGATGTTCGAGAAGACCGACGAGGGCGGCTGGACCGCGGTCCACCACCCCTTCACCTCGCCCAACGACGAGTGGATCGACCGCTTCGAGGAGGCGCCCGACCAGGCCCTCGCGTACGCGTACGACATCGTCGTCAACGGCAACGAGATCGGCGGCGGCAGCGTCCGTATCCACCGGGCCGACGTGCAGAGCCGGGTCTTCGACCTGCTCGGCATCACGCCCGAGGAGGCGCAGGACAAGTTCGGCTTCCTGCTCGAGGCGTTCAAGTACGGCCCCCCGCCGCACGCCGGCATCGCGCTCGGCTGGGACCGCACCTGCATGCTGCTGTCCGGCAACGACTCGATCCGCGAGGTCATCGCGTTCCCCAAGACCCGGGGCGGCTACGACCCGCTGACCACCGCGCCCACGCCGATCACCGCGCAGCAGCGCCTCGAGGCCGGCATCGACGCCAAGCCGAAGCCGGCGGCCGGCACGCCGGGGACCGACGGGCAGGCGGCTCCGGTGGAGCGCTCGAACTGACCTTGCCAGCCTTGTCAGCCGAGGAGATCTGAGGTAGTTCCGTCCTATGAGCACATTGATCGTCGGAGCCTCGGGATATCTCGGCAGTGAGGTCGTGCGGCAGGCCCGGGCCGCCGGGCACGCGGTGGTGGGCACGGCCACCACCGCGGCCGGCGGTCACGTGCCGGTCGACGTCACCGACCGCAAGGCGGTGCACGCGGTCGTCACCGCGGTGCTGCCCCGCCTGGTCGTCAACTGCGTCGGGCACGCGAGCGACTGGCGGGTGCTTGCCGACGGCGGCGCCGCCGTGGCCGCCGAGGCGGCCGCGATCGGGGCCCGCATCGTGCACGTGTCCACCGACGCGCTGCACGCGGGCCGCCCGGCCTGGTACACCGAGGCGGACGCGCCCACGCCGGTCTCGCAGTACGGCTCGGCCAAGGCGGCGGCCGAGACGGCGGTGGCCGCGATCTCGCCGGCCGCCGTGATCGTGCGGACCTCCCTGATCGCCGGCACCGACGAGAGCAAGCACGTGCGGTTCGCGCTCGACGTGACCGAGGGCCGCGCGCGGGGCACGATGTTCTCCGACGAGATCCGCTGCCCGGTCCACGTGTCCGACCTGGCGGCGGCCATCCTGGAACTGGCCGACTCCCGCTTCAGCGGCGTCATCAATGTGGCCGGCCCCGAGGCCATCTCCCGCGCCGACTTCGGCCGGCTGGTCGCCCGCACCCACAACCTCGACGAGTCCGCGGTCCCGGCCGGCCTCAGCACCGAGGCGGGCATGGGCCCCCGCCCCCTCGACGTCAAGCTCGACACGTCCCTGGCCCGCTCCATCCTCCGTACGCGCCTGAGGCCCGTCTCCGAGTTTCGCTGACCCCCGGGTGCTGTGACACTGGGTTCATGGAGCCGAGGATCGTGGAGCTGGGCGAACAGCCGTACGTCGGTCGCCGTGAGTCGATCACGATGACCGAGTTCGCGCGGGTCGCCGACCACCTGCCCGGCATGCTGGCCCGACTCGCCGAGCGGGGAGTGCCGGTCGCGGGCGCGCCGTTCTTCCGCTACCGGGTGATCGACATGTCGGCCGACCTGGTGGTCGAGGCCGGTATCCCGATCTCGGCGCCGGTCGAGATCGCCGCGCCGATGTTCGTCGAGACGCTGCCGGCCGGCCGCTACGCCACCCTCACCCACGTCGGACACCCCGACGAGCTGATGGGCATCACCGCCCGGCTCCTCGGCTGGGCCCAGGACCGCGGACTGGCCTGGGACATGCAGCCCACCCCGACCGGCGAGGTGTGGGGCTGCCGGCTCGAGATGATGATGACCGACCCGTCCAAGGAACCGGACATGCACAAGTGGGAGACGGTCCTGCTGTTCAAACTGGCCGCATGATGGGCGTGTGCCCGACGAGATCGAGAAACTGACCGAGGCGCTCGGCCCGGCCTGGCGGCGGCGGACCCGCGGCGAGCACCGCTGGCCGGCGGCGGCCGCGATCGCCGTGATGATCGTGCTCCAGTGGACGCTGCCGGCTCGGCTGACCCTCGGCCCGCACTGGCTGCTCCCGGCGGTCGAGCTGACCATCGGCGTCGTCCTGTTCGCGGCCGATCCGGGCCGCATCCACCGCGACACCCCCGCCCTGCGGACGCTGAGCCTCAGCCTGATCGCGGTGGCCAGCCTCGGCACCGCCTCCTCGGTGGCAATGCTGGTGCACGCCATCGTCACCGGCCGCGACACCGGCTCGGCGGCGCAGCTGCTGGCCGGCGGCAGCGCCATCTACCTGATCAACGTGCTGACCTTCGCCGTCTGGTTCTGGGAGCTCGACCGCGGTGGCCCGGCGAGGCGGGCGCACGGCACCGATCCGTACCCGGACCTGCTCTTTCCCCCGATGACCGCACCCGACATGGTGGCCAAGGACTGGGAGCCGCGGTTCCTCGACTACTTCTACGTCGCCTTCACCAACGCGACCGCGTTCAGCCCGACCGACACCCTGCCGCTGACCCGCTGGGCGAAAGCGGCCATGGCCCTCGAGTCGGCGATCGCGCTCGTGACGGCGGCGCTGGTCATCGCCCGCGCGGTGAATGTCCTATGAGTTTGGTGAGCGGCGTCACCGGGGTATCTGCATGTCAGCGCTCTCACCCCCCGGAGGAAATAGACATGCTTGCCATCGCCGCCGCCGTCGTTTTCGGCATCTGGTTCCTTCTCGACCTGCTCAAGACCGACCTCGGCGCCCCCAATCTGTTCAACTTCCCCACCATGGCGTCGCTCGGCCTGATGCTGCTCGCGCTCTACCTGGCCGGCGTGGGCTCGGGCCCGCGCGCCGGCTCCGGCTCCGGCAGCGGCCGCCGCTTCTACGGCCGTCGCCCCGGCCGCGGCTGATCCCCCGGCACCGGCCCGTGGCAGCGCGTTTCGGACGCGCGGCCAGGGGCCGGTACTGTCTTTCCCGATGGAAATGGACGGGCTTTTCTCCCTGGGGTCGCCGCCGCCGTCGCCGTCGAACGACGCGCTGACCCCTCCGGCTGACGACTCGCCGCTGCCGGTGCGGATGCGCCCGGCGAACCTCGACGAGCTGGTCGGCCAGGGACATCTGCTCGCGCCCGGCGCCCCGCTGCGTCAGCTGGTCACCGGGGCCAGCCCCATGTCGGTGATCCTGTGGGGCCCGCCCGGCACCGGCAAGACCACCATCGCCCACCTGGTCGCCGGGGCCACGAACCGCAAGTTCGTCGCCATGTCGGCGCTGACCGCCGGCGTCAAGGACGTCCGCGCGGTGATCGACACGGCCCGCCGCGAACGCCGCTCGGGCGGCCCGCCGACGGTGCTGTTCATCGACGAGGTCCACCGCTTCAGCAAGACCCAGCAGGATTCGCTGCTGGCCGCGGTCGAGGACCGGACGGTCACGCTCTTGGCGGCCACGACCGAAAATCCGTACTTCTCGGTCATCTCGCCCCTGCTTTCCCGCTGTGTGCTGCTGACCCTCCAGGCGCTGGACGACGACGACGTCCGCGGCCTGCTCCGCCGAGCCGTGACGGACACGAGAGGGCTGGGCGGTTCGGTCACGCTGAGTGCCGAGGCCGAGGACCATTTCGTACGTCTCGCGTCCGGCGACGTCCGCAAGGCGCTCACGGCACTGGAGGCGGCGGCCGGCTCGGCCACGGCCCAGCAGGTCACCGAGATCGACCTGGCCATGGCCGAGAAGGCGGTCGACGTGGCGGCGGTCCGCTACGACCGCGACGGCGACGCGCACTACGACATCACGAGCGCGTTCATCAAGAGCATGAGGGGCAGCGACCCCGACGCGGCCCTGCACTGGCTGGCCCGGATGCTGGTGGCGGGGGAGGACCCGCGTTTCATCGCGAGGCGCATCGTCATCTTCGCCAGCGAGGACGTAGGAATGGCCGACCCGCAGGCCCTGCTGGTGGCGACGGCGGCGGCGCAGGCGGTGCAGACGATCGGGCTGCCGGAGTGCCAGCTGAACCTGGCCCAGGCGGTGGTGCACATGGCCACGGCCCCGAAGTCGAACGCGGTGACGACAGCGATCGGCGAGGCGATGGCGGACGTCCGGTCGGGCCGGGGAGGGGCGGTACCCACGCACCTGCGGGACGCCCACTACCCGGGGGCGCGGGGGTTGGGGCACGGGCGGGGCTACCGCTATCCCCACGACGACAGCCGGGGCGTGGTCACGCAGCAGTACGTGCCCGACGACCTGCTGGAAGCCGAGTACTACCGCCCGACCGACCACGGCGCCGAACGAGCAGTCAACGACCGGGTCCCCAAGCTCCGCCGCATCGTCCGGGGCTTGGCCGCTCCCCGCCCGACCGCGCCACCCGCGCCCGCGCCCGTCGCCCCTGCGCCCACGACTGCGCCTGTCGCGCCTGTCGCCCCTGCGCCCGGACCTGCCGCGCCCGCGTCCGCCGCGCCTGCGCCCGCGTCTCCCGCTCCCGCGTCTCCCGCTCCCGCGTCTCCCGCTCCCGCGCCTGCGGCCGCGCCTGCCGCGTCGGCGCCCGCGTCGCCGGCGCCTGCGGCCGCGTCGCCCGCGCCAGCCGGGCCCGTTGAGGCGGCGCCGGCTATCTCCACACCTTCCGGCGCGCCCGTGGAGGGCGGGACCCTCTCGGATGTCGCGGAGCTTGGCGGCGAGCCGGCCCCATCTGAGGCGGAGGGTGCTGAGCCGGCTACCGGTGGTACTCGGAAGGGCGGAGCCAAAGCTCAGGGGAGCCGCTCTCGGCGGGCACGGTCGGCGGCTGCCGCTGGTGCGGTTGTGACGGATTCCTCCGGGGTGAGCGGTTCCGGTGGCGGTGACGGGGTCGGAGCTGCGGATACGCCGGCGGCTGGACCTTCGGGGGGCCGGGTCCGCCGCGCGGCGGGTGGTGCGAAGGCCGAATCTGGGGCACGCTCGTCGGCGACCATCGCGGATCAGACGCCGGCCGGCGGAAGCGACGCCGAGGGCAGCTTGCACACAGGCGGCCCTGGTACCTTCTCCGATCCGGGAGCAAAGGCCGATCCGGGATCGAAGGCCATGGACGGCCGGGGAGACGACAGCGGCGCAGCCGCCGGAGAGGAACGACCGTGACACCGCGCGGTGCCGAACGGCCCGACGACGCTGACCTGGGCAACGAGCAGGCCGGCGGGCGCAAGGGCCGCCGGTTCGGACGAGGCCGCCCGGAGCCGGCCGAGCCCGAGGTCGTGGAGCAGGAAGAGACCGGCTGGCTGGACGACCTGCGCACGGCCAAGC
Source organism: Actinoplanes sp. NPDC000266 (assembly GCF_042899005.1). Lineage (NCBI taxonomy): Bacteria > Bacillati > Actinomycetota > Actinomycetes > Micromonosporales > Micromonosporaceae > Actinoplanes > Actinoplanes sp. NPDC000266. The sequence continues at coordinate 182,158 of NZ_JBIAZI010000004.1, read as the reverse complement.
AGCAGCGCTCCGCGATCGGCCCCGGCACCTTGGCCGGAGAAACCAGATACAGCAAATCCGGACGTGTCGCCCCCGGCCCCGACGACGAGCCCGACAGCCGGGCCCTGCCCGGCCTCGACCACGCCGACGACGACTCCACCCCCGGCCCGAGCCACCCGGCCGCCGCCCGCGGCGGCCCCGCCCCCGCTCCCGGGCGCGCCGCACCCTCAGGCCCCGCGACCCCTCCCGGCCGTGGCGCAGCTTCCGGCCCCGTGACCCCTCCCGGTCGTGGCGCGGCTTCCGGCCCTGCCACTGCTCCCGGTCGTGGCGCAGCCTCAGGCCCCGTGACCCCTCCCGGTCGTGGCGCGGCTTCCGGACCTGTCGCCGCTCCCGGCCGCGCCGTCGCGAATCCTGGCGGCCCTCAGGGCGCGGGTCGTGGCGCCGCGCTTCCGAACGGTCCTGGCCGCGCTACGCCCCCTCCGGCTGGTCCGGTGGCCGGCGGCCCCGGCCGTCCGGGCGCCGGCCCGAACGTTGCCGGGCAGAGCGGCCCGATTCCCGGTGGGCCCAACGCCGGAGGAACGGCGGGCCGTCAGGGTGGTCCCGGTCGTCCGGGCGCCGGTCCGAACGTTGCCGGGCAGAGCGGCCCGATTCCCGGTGGGCCCAATGTCGCAGGGCCGGCGGCCCGCCAGGGTGGCGCCGGCCGGGCACAGAGCGGGCCGATCCCAGGTGACGCGGTTCCCGGTGGGCCCAACGCGGCCGGACCGGCCGGGCGCCAGCTGCCGCCCGGGCCCCGCCAGCCGGGTCAGCCCGGTTCGACGGGCCGGGCGCAGAGCGGGCAGATTCCCGGTCAGTTCCCACCCGGGCGGATAACTCCTGGGCAGATTCCTCCAGGTCAGGTGCCGCCCGGTCCGGTTTCACCCGGCCAAGCTCCGGGCCAGCCGGCTCTGGGCGAGGGCGCAACCGGGCGGTTCCGCCCCGGGCAAGGCGTTCCCGGGCAGGCGGCGCCCGGCCATGCTCCGGGCCAGGCGGCTCCGGGCGAGGGCGCATCGGGGCGGTTCCGTCCGGGACAGAGCGTTCCCGGGCAGGTGGCGCCCGCTCAAGGTGCGCCCGGACGCGGCTCTGCCGGCCAAGGGGCTCCCGGCCAAGGTGTTCCGGGGCGCGGCGCGCCCGGTCAAGCGACGCCGGGCCGTGCGGTGCCGGGCCGGGCCATTCCCGGGCAGGCGGGGCCTGGGCGTGCGATGCCGGGCCAACCTGGTCAAGGTCAGGGCGGCCCCGGGCAGCACGGTCAAGGCCAGGGCGCCGCGGGTCAAGGGCAGCACGGTCAAGGCCAGGGCGCCGCGGGTCAAGGGCAGCACGGTCAAGGTGTTCCGGGGCAGACCATTCCGGGACAGCCGGGTTCGGGTGCGGGTGTGCCGGCCGGGCGGGGTGCCGCTTCTGTCGGCGGGACCGGGCGTGGTGGGCCGCAGCAGCCGTTCGGGGGTCCGGGGCGGCGTGGTGAGGCCGATCCGGGGACCTACGGCGTCGACGGGATGACGTCGGGGCCGATCGCTACGGGGTCGCCGGCCACTCCGCTGTCCGGTAATGCTCCGGAGATTCCCTCCGTGCGTCCTGTGTCGCCGGCTTCTCGGCCTACTTCTTCGCCGCCCGTTCGCGGGCGTGATCGCTTCCGGGCCGACGGGTCCGCGGCCGGCGGGCCCGGCAGCCCGGTGTCCGGTGTGCCCTCGTCCGGCTTCGGTGGTGCGGGTCATCCGGTTTCCGGGGTGCCCGCGTCCGGGTTCGGTGGTGCGGGCCGTCCTGTGTCCGGGGTTCCGGCGCCCGGGTTCGGTGGGCGCGGTCCTGAGGGCCGGCCCGGTGATCTGGGCTCGGCCGGTGCGGGGCGTCCGGTGTCCGGTGCGGCGTACGGCGGCTCCGGCCACGGCGCGGCCGGAGGAGAGCAACCGAGCGGGCGGCACGGTGCGCCGGGCGGTGCGGGCCCGGGCGGTGCGGGCCCGGGCGGTGCGGGCCCGGGCGGTGCGGGCCCGGGCGGTGCGGGCCCGGGCGGTCGCCACGGTGCGCCCGGTCCCGGTGACGACGGCCGTCGTTCCCGCGGTCGCGGGAATCCCGATGAGACGGGTGGCTTCGGCGCGTCCGCCGCGCCGCGTTCCCCGGCGCCCGGTGGCGCCGGCTTCGGCGGTCCTGGACATGCCGGGCCGGATGACGAAGATGGCATTCGCCGTGGGCAGGGTGGGCGAACCGGCGGCCGTGCGCTTCCGCCGCAGGCTCAGCGACCCGGTGGTCCCGACGCGGGCGGGCCGGGCACCGGGCCCGTGCGGGCGTCGGCCAGCGTCGCCCCGCCGGTGGTTCCGGGACGTGGCGGCGTGCGGACGCCGGCTGTTCCGGGGCGGGCCGGGGCCATGGCGGGCAACTCCGGAGTGGTTCAGCGTCCGGGTGAGGGTTCCGGTGGGGTCGGCCCTCGTGGTGGCCAGCGACCGGGCGGCTTCGGCACCGGCGCGGTTCCGGCCGGGCCGGTCTCCCCTGGGCAGCCGCGGCGGGCGCCGGGGCCGTTCGGCGATGACGAGCACGACTCCGGGCCGATTCCGGGGCGGCATGGGCAGGACGGCGACTTCGGTTCCGGGCCGATTCCCGGGGCGGGCGGCCGCCGTGGACAGGCCGGCGACGGTGATTTCGGCTCGGGGGCGCTTCCGGGGCGGCATGGACAGGGTGGCGACGGCGATTTCGGCTCGGGGCCCATTCCTGGAGCCGCGGGTCGTCACGGGCCGGAGGGGGACGACGACTTCGGGACCGGACGGCATGGCCGTCATGGGCAGGAGGACTTCGATCCGGAGGCTTCCGGTGAGCTTCCGCGTGGTCGTGGCATGTCGCCGGGGCGGAAACTCGGGCCGGGTGCCGGTTCCGCGTCCGTCGGCGGGCCGGCGACCGGCGCTGCCTCGGTAGGCGGCCCGGCGGCGGGCTCGGCTTCCGTTGGGGCGCGGGCCTCGGCGTCGGTGGGCGCTGCGTCGGTTGGGGCTGCTTCGGTTGGGGCTGCGTCGGTTGGGGCTGCGTCGGTTGGGGCTGCGTCGGTTGGGGCCGCGCGCGTGGGCGGCGGGCCTGCCGACGTGCGGGCCGGGGCTCCGGGCGTACATCAGACGGGTGAAGATGGAGCGCCGCAAGGCGCGAGAGTCAGTCCGGTTGTGGGGGCCCGGGCCGGCGCGGCCAAGGCCGAGGCGTCGGCGACCGTGCCGGCCGATGAGGACGGAGCCGGTGGTGCCGCCGGTGGGTTCCGGGAGAAGCTGCGGACTCAGCGGCGCCTTCGGGTCGTGACCCTGGTCTCCCTGGCCGCCGTCGTGCTTCTTGTGCTTCCCGCCTTCTTCGGTCTTCGGGCCGCCGGCAACGATCCGGTCTTCGGGTCGCTCAACTCGCTCGACGTGCCGGCCTGGGCGGCCGAGAAGGTGGACGACCAGAGCAGCGGCAGCCGCTGGTGCTTCATCGACTGCACCTTCCGGGAGCGCATCGCCCAGTCGGCCAAGCCCTTCGCGGAGACCACCCAGGCCTACACCGCCGCGCTGAGCGCCGCCGGATGGCAGCCCTGGAAGGTTGCCGAGTGCCCTGAGCAGCCCGTCGGCAAGGACGAGGGCACGTACAGCTGCTGGAAGCGAGACGAGTTCACTTTGGACCTGTGGGTCCGGCTTCCGGAGTGCCAGGTCGACCAGGTCGCCGCCCAGGATCCGGCCACCGTGCCGTCGGCCGGGACCGAGCCGGTCGATCCGAAGGACTGCGTCGGGTCCACGGTGAGCATCAAGGTGCAGAACGCCATCGCCGACACCCGGGGCGACCCCGAGGTGCAGGAGAGCCCGCTCGTGGGTGAAACGCCGGACCCCGTGCTGTCGGACGATCCGCTCTTGGAGCCGACACCCACGGCGTCGTGACGCGGCTCGCGGTCACGGACGGTAGGGTCTGCTCGTTGACTCGCCACCCGTGACCACGTAAGGGAGAAGCGCCTCATGGACGCCGGAGAAATCGCAGGCCTGATCGCGGCGGGCGCCTTCTTGATGCTCGTCATCGTGCTGGCCGTGCCGATCCTCAAGCTGGGCCGCACGGTCGACGCCGCCACCAGGGCGATCAATGACCTGACCGACCGGACGGGGCCGCTGCTGGGTGACGTCAATGACACGGTGCGTAACGTGAACTCGGCGCTCGGCCAGGTGCAGGTCTCTTTGGACGGTGTCAACGTCCAGCTGGCCAAGGTCGACACGATCACCGAGCACGCCGCGCACGTGACCGCCAATGTGGCCAACCTGTCCACGGTCGTCGCCGCGGCCGCCGCGAACCCGCTCGTCAAGGTGGCTTCTTTCGGGTACGGCCTGCGCAAGGCCGCCGCCGCGCGCCGCCGTGCCGACGAGGACCGCGCCGTGCGTACGGAACTCAAGACCCGCCGCAAAGCCAACCGCTGAAACCCACTCGGAGGAAGAAGCCATGAAGCGCCTGCTCTGGCTGGGCGTCGGCTTGGCCGTCGGCGCCATCGTCGTTCGCAAGCTCACGCAGAAGGCGAACGAGTACACCCCGTCCGGCATCGCCACCTCGCTGTCGCAATCCGCTGGCGGCCTGGTCGAGTCGATGCGTAGCTTCGTGGATGACGTCCGCGACGGCATGGCCGAGCGGGAGCAGCAGATCCACCAGGCTTTCGCCGAGGGTGAGCTGTACGAGGACGAGCCGGATGAGGCTCAGGAGGGGAACCGATGAAGACGGCGGAGATCAAGCGGCGCTATCTGGCGCATTTCGAGGCCAACGGGCACACGGTCGTGCCGAGTGCCCCGCTGCCGGCCATCGACGACCCGAACCTGCTGTTCATCAACGCCGGCATGGTCCAGTTCGTGCCGTACTTCCTGGGCCAGCAGACCCCCGCGTTCAAGCGCGCGGTCAGCGTCCAGAAGTGCATCCGGACGCCGGACATCGACGAGGTCGGCAAGACGTCCCGGCACGGCACGTTCTTCCAGATGAACGGCAACTTCTCGTTCGGCGACTACTTCAAAGAGGGCGCGATCAAGCTCGCCTGGGAGCTGTCGACGAAGTCGCAGGCCGAGGGCGGCTACGGGTTGGATCCCGAGCGGATCTGGCCGACGGTCTACCACGACGACGACGAGGCGTTCTCGCTGTGGAAGGCGATCGGCGTACCGGAAAGCCGCATCGTCCGCCGGGGCAAGAAGGACAACTACTGGTCGATGGGCATCCCGGGCCCGGCCGGCCCCTGCTCCGAGCTGTTCTACGACCGGGGTCCGGAGTACGGCAAGGACGGCGGCCCCGAGGTCGACGAGGACAGGTTCATGGAGTACTGGAACCTGGTCTTCATGCAGTACGAGATCACCGACGTGAAGTCGAAGACCGACTTCACGATCGTCTCCGAGCTGCCGAACAAGAACATCGACACCGGCATGGGCCTGGAGCGCATCGCCTCCATCCTCCAGGGCGTCGACAACCTGTACGAGATCGACGAGGTCCGGCCGATCCTGGCCCGGGCGGCGGAGATGACCGGCAAGCGGTACGGCGCGCATTCGGGTCACGTCGCGGGTGAGTCACACCCCGACGACGTACGCCTGCGGGTGATCGCGGACCACGTCCGTACGGCCCTGATGTTGATCGGCGATGGGGTGACCCCGTCGAACGAGGGCCGTGGCTACGTGCTGCGCCGCATCATGCGCCGCGCGATCCGGGCCATCCGCCTGCTGGGCTGGCAGGAGCGGGCGCTGACCGAGCTGCTGCCGATCGCGCGCGACTGCATGGCGCCGTCGTACCCCGAGCTCGAGAAGGACTTCGAGCGGATCTCCACGTACGCCTACGCGGAGGAGGACGCGTTCCTCTCCACCCTGCGTGCGGGCACCACGATCCTCGACACGGCGATCTCGGAGAGTAAGAAGTCCGGAAAGTCGGCTTTGTCGGGAGCGAAGGCCTTCCAGCTCCACGACACGTACGGCTTCCCGATCGATCTGACCCTGGAGATCGCTTCCGAACAGGGTCTGGACGTCGACCAGGACGGCTTCCGCCGGCTCATGGCCGACCAGCGGGCCCGCGCGAAGGCGGACGCGGCGGCGCGCAAGACCGGTCACGCCGACCTGTCGGCGTACCGGAACGCGCTCGACGCCGGCGGCCCGGTCGAGTTCACGGGTTACCAGGAGGTCTCCCGCGAGTCCCGGGTGCGCTCGATCATCGGCGGGGGCGGCTCGGTCGAGGTGGCCGGCGAGGGTGACTTCGTCGAGCTGGTCCTCGACACCACCCCGTTCTACGCCGAGGGCGGTGGCCAGCAGGCCGACACCGGCATCATCAACGTCGGCGGCGGGCGGGTCGAGGTCGTCGACGTGCAGCAGCCGATCCCCGGCCTCATCGTGCACAAGGCCAGGATCATCCAGGGCGAGGTCCGTACGGGCGAGACCGGCTTCGCCGAGATCGACGTGACCCGCCGCAAGGCGATCTCGCGCTCGCACACCGCGACCCACCTGGTCCACCAGACCATGCGGGCGTTCCTCGGCGAGTCGGCGACCCAGGCCGGATCGCTGAACGCGCCGGGCCGGCTGCGCTTCGACTTCAACACCCCCGGGGCCGTCTCGCCCGCGGTGCTGCACGACGTGGAACAGCAGGTGAACGAAGTCCTGCTGCGTGACCTCGAAGTTCACTGGTTCCTCACCTCCCAGGAGGAAGCGCGCCGGCTGGGCGCGATGGCGCTGTTCGGTGAGAAGTACGGCGATGAGGTCCGTGTGGTTGAAGTCGGCGACTACGCGCGTGAGCTCTGCGGCGGCACACACGTCGACCGCTCGGGCCAGCTGGGCCTGGTGAAGATCCTCAACGAGCAGTCGATCGGTTCGGGTGTACGCCGGGTGGAAGCGCTCGTGGGCATCGACGCGTTCGGCTTCCTGGCCAAGGAACACCTGCTGGTCTCGCGGCTCGCGGAGCTGTTCCGGGTGCCGGGCGACCAGGTCGCCGACCGGGTCGAGCAGACCGTGACGGCGCTGCGCGACGCCGAGAAGGAGCTCGAGAAGCTGCGGGCGCAGATGGTGCTGGGCGGGGCGGGGACGCTCGCGTCGCAGGCCAAGGACCTGCGCGGTGTGGCGTACGTCGGCACGGAGGCTCCCGAGGGTGCGGCCGGCAACGACGTGCGTACGCTGGCTCAGGAGATCCGCGGCAAGATCGACGCGGCTCGTCCCGCGGTCGTCGCGGTGGCGGCCCGCGCGAACGGCAAGGCGTCGCTGATCGTGGCGGTGAACAGCGCGGCCAAGGGCCGTGGCCTGTCGGCGGCCGATCTGGTCAAGGGTGCGCTCTCCGGCCGGGGCGGCGGAAACGCCGACCTCGCGCAGGGTGGCGGCCTCCCGGCCGACCAGGTTCCGGCGCTGCTCGCGGCCGTGGAGAAGGCGGTGGGAGACACCGCTTCGTAGTCGACAATTACGGGGAGTGGTCAGGTGAGCGCGCTGTCGCGGGGTAGGCGGCTGGGCGTCGATGTCGGTAAGGTGCGCGTCGGGGTCGCGATCAGCGACCCTGACGGGATCCTGGCCACCCCCCTGGTCACGGTGCCCCGTGACATGGGCGCGGCAGACGATGCCGTGCCCGCTGACATTGCTGAGCTTGTCCGCCTCGTGGGGGAACACGAGGTGGTGCAGATCGTGGTGGGGCTCCCGGTTCGCCTGAACGGGGCCGAGGGACCTGCCGCCATCGACATTCGTGCGTACGCTGGGCGACTGGTGGAGGCGGTCGGTAGTGTGCCGGTCGTCCTGGCGGACGAGAGGATGTCGACCGTGGTCGCGACCCGCAGGCTCGCCGAGCGAGGCGTGCGTGGCAAACGGCAGCGGGCGGTTGTCGACCAGGCGGCCGCGGTGGAGATCCTGCAGGGCTGGCTGGACGCTCAGCGGAGGCAGAGATGATCGACGAGCTGGACCTCGCGTTCGACGAGAACGCCGAGAAAGGGAGACCCCGGCATCGCCGTGGCTCCCGCGGCGGGAAGAAAAGCGGCGGTAAGTCCGGAGTCGCGTTCCTGATGGCCTTCGTCCTGCTCGCCGTCCTCGGTGGCGGCGTCTGGTTCGGCTACACCAAGGTCAAGGACTTCTTCGTCGCCGCCGACTACGACGGCGCCGGCGGGGCCGCGGTGCAGGTCACCATCGCCAAGAGCGCGACGCTGACCGAGATCGGCAACACGCTCGTCGACTCGGACGTGGTCAAGAGCACCAAGGCCTTCGTGAACGAGGCGGATGCGAACCCCAAGGGCAAGAACATCCAGTCGGGCACGTACAACCTGAAGAAGCAGATGTCGGCCAAGAACGCGGTCACGCTGCTGCTCGACCCCAAGTCGCGTGTGTCCAACGGCGTCACCATCCCCGAGGGCAAGACCGCCAACCAGGTGTACGACATCCTGGCCAAGGCGTCCGGCAAAAAGGTCGAGGACTTCAAGGAAGCGGCCAAGGATCCCGAGGCGCTCGGCGTGGCCGACTTCTGGTTCAACCGCAGCAACAACAGCAAGGCGACGAAGTCGATCGAGGGCTTCCTGTTCCCCGACACGTACGAGTTCGACCCCAAGGCGAGCGCCGCCGACATGCTGACGACCATGGTCAGCCACTTCAACACGGTGGCCGAGGAGACCGGCTTCGTCGACAAATCGCAGAGCGCGCGGAACCTGACGCCGAACGAGGTGCTGACGGTGGCGTCGCTGGCGCAGGCCGAAGCGGGCAACAAGGACGACCTCGGCAAGGTGGCCCGGGTGGCGTACAACCGCCTCTACGTCGGCACGCCCGAGATCGCCTGCGGATGCCTCGAGTTCGACGTCGGCATCAACTACTACTACCAGCTCACCGGCAAGCCGACGAAACCGTCCGGCAAGATGACGACGGCCGAGCTGAACGACCCGAAGAACCCGTACCGGCTGCACGGCAAGAAGGGCCTGACCCCGACGCCGATCAACAACCCGGGCAAGGCGGCCATGGAAGCGGCGCTGAACCCGCCCAAGGGCGACTGGTTCTTCTTCGTGGCGATCGACAAGCAGGGGCATTCGGCCTTCGCGAAGACGTACGCCGAGCACAACAAGAACATCGAGAAGGCCAAGAGGGCCGGCGTGCTCTAGGGTCGTTAGCCGTGCAACAAACACGCCGGGCCGCCGTCTGCGGCAAGCCGATCGCCCACTCGCTCTCGCCGGTCATCCACACGGCCGGCTTCGAGGCGGCGGGGCTGACATCCTGGCGGTACACGTCGTTCGAGGTCGACGAGCTCGGGCTGCCCGAGCTCGTCGCGTCCCTGGGCCCGGAATGGGCGGGGCTCTCGCTGACGATGCCCCTGAAGGAGACGGCTCTCCGCCTGGCGGCGGAGGCCTCATCGCTTGCGGTGGCGACGGGTGCGGCCAACACGCTCGTACGGCGTGAGGACGGCTCCTGGTTCGCCGACAACACCGACGCCACGGGGATGATCCGGGTGCTCCGCGAGGCGGGCGCCACCGCGCCCGGGTCGCTGACGGTCCTCGGAGGCGGGGGCACGGCCCGGGCGGCGCTGGCCGCGGCGGCCTCGCTCGGGGTGCCCGAGGTGGCGGTGGTGACCCGCCGTCCGTCCGCTCAGCTCGAACTGGCCCCGGCGGCGGACGCCCTGGGGGTCCGGCTGGTCGGTCATCCCTGGGAGGACGCGGCGGCGACGCTGACGGCGGACGCGGTGATCTCGACGGTCCCCAAGGGCGCGGCCGACCACTTGGCGATCGAGGCGGAATGGCGGCCGGGCACGGTGCTGTTCGACGCGATCTACGACCCGTGGCCGACGCCGCTGGCGGCCTCGGCCCAGGCTCGCGGCCTCGCGGTCATCTCCGGGCTCGACCTGCTGCTGGCCCAGGCGCTGAGCCAGTTCGAGCAGTTCACGGGGGTCAACCCGGCGCCCGAGGGGGCCATGCGGACCGCCCTGTTCACGGCGGCCTCCGCCCGCTGAGGGCCGGTGTGCCGTAGGTCACAGCGGCACCGCCAACCTTTTCCCGGCTCGCGCGTCCTCCCAGGCGACAGTGCACCGACTGACAGTGCTGGAGCTTGAGATGCGCAGATCCACCCAGGTTTTCGCGGTCGCCGCCGGAGCCGTGGCCGTGGTCGCCCTCGGCGGGGTGGCCGCCGCGGCGGCTTTCGCCGACGACGCGACCCCCACCCCGGCCACGTCAACGGCTCCGGCCAGCTCACCGGCCTCGACGTCGTCACCGGCGCCGGTCACCTCACCGGCCCGGCCCGCCGGCCCGGCTCCCTCGGCGTCCATAGGAAAGGCGACGGCCGAGCCGACCGTCTCGGCCTCCGCCGGACCGGCTCCCTCGCCCACCAAGGTGAAGCCGACCGCCGGACCGGCTCCCTCGCCCACCAGGGTGAAGCCGACCGCCGGACCGGCTCCCTTACCTACCAAGGTGAAGCCGACCGCCGAACCGTCTCGTTCGGCCCCGGGGCAGAAGCCCACCGCCGCCCCGGCGCCGCGCTCCTCGACCCGGGCCGCGTCCTGAGGCCGCGCGCGCCGGCCGGCCCGGCCGGCCGGCGCGCGCCGGCCCGCCCGTCGCACCTACCCACACCGCGAGGCCCTTTGTGATCTTCGTGCTGCCGATGCCCGGTTCGCTGCTGCGCTGGAGGCGAGGGGCCACCTCCGGCCCGGCCGTCGTGGCGGCCGCGGCGGACGCGATCGGCGAGCTGTACCGGGAGCGCCGCCTGCCGCTGGTCCGCCTGGCCGTGCTCATGGTCGACGACCTGCCCACCGCGGAGGACATCGTCCAGGACGTCTTCACCCGGCTGTACCGCCGTCACGGCGCCGGGCTGGGCGCCGTCTCCGACCCGGAGGCGTACCTGGTGTCGGCTGTCATGAACGCGGCCCGGTCGACACTGCGCCGGCGCCGGATCGCCCGCGCCTATCTGCCCCCGCGCCCGGATCCGGCACCCGCCGCCGAGGACGAAGCCCTGCTGGGCACGGGCGACCGGGAGGTGATCCGGGCGCTGGCCCGGCTCACCACCCGCCAGCGGCAGGTCATCGTCCTGCGCTACTGGTCCGGCCTCTCCGAGCGCGAGATCGCCGGCACGCTCCGGATCACCACCGGCACCGTCAAGTCGACCGCACACCGCGCACTGACGCTGCTCCGTGCTCACTTGGGGGAGAGATGACCGATCCCGACCTGGAACAGCGCCTGCGCGAGGCCTTGTCCGCCCGGGCCGCCGCCGTGACGACCCAGAGCCTGCGCCCCGCCCAGGCCCCACCACGCCCCACCGCACGCCCCGCGGTGACCCGGTGGTGGCTCCCGCTGACCGCCGGCCTGGCCGCCGCCGCGGTGTCGATCGTCGCCTTCACCCTGCTCCGGCCGGCAGATCCGTCGCCCGCCCCGCCCGCCTCCCCGCCTTCCCCGGCGCCCTCGACCTCCCCGGTGTCGCCGGCGTCCTCGACGTCCCCGGCGCCGCAACCGTCGCCGACGGCCTCGACCTCGCCGGCGTCCCCGGCCTCCGCGACATCACCGAGCCGCCCGGTGTCGCCGGCCGCGCCCACCTCGCTCCCGGGCGCCGCGCCGGCCAAGACGTCACCCGGTCCCTCGAGATCCTTGTCCACCGCGGAGCCGACCCCCACCTCATCCGACGGGAAGGCCAAGGCGACGCCGCAGGGGAAACCAACTCGCTGAGGGCGAGCGGGACGGTGCCGCCCAGCGCGGCATCCGGTGGGCGGATGTTCGGGACGCCCGGTGGTGGGCTTCGGCGGGTCGGGGGAGCCCGCGCGGAGAACTCGGCCGGCGGGGTGGGGTGCCGTGGGGGGTCCGGCTGGCGGGACACGGGTGGGGGTGCGGCGGGTGGTGAGAGGGGCGTGACAGAATTTGGGGGTGTTGCGCTGGCTTACCGCAGGTGAATCGCATGGACCGGCGCTCGTCGCTCTTCTCGAAGGCGTTCCCGCCGGGGTGGAAGTGACGAGTGCGGAGATCGGGCGCGATCTCGCGCGCCGGCGACTGGGTTACGGGCGTGGCGCCCGTATGCAGTTCGAGCAGGATGAGATCGAGATCATCGGTGGCATCCGGCATGGGCTGACGCTGGGTAGCCCGGTGGCCATCCGGGTCGGGAACTCCGAGTGGCCCAAGTGGCGGACCGTCATGGCGGCCGACCCGGTCGATCCCGAGGAGCTGGCCGCTCAGGCCCGTAACGCTCCTTTGACCCGGCCCCGGCCGGGGCACGCCGATCTGGCCGGCATGCAGAAGTACGGGCACACCGACGCCCGGCCCATTCTCGAGCGGGCCAGCGCCCGTGAGACCGCCGCCCGTGTGGCCGTCGGTGTCGTGGCCAAGGCGCTGATCAAGCAGGCTCTGGGCATCGACATCGTGTCGCATGTGATCGAGCTGGGGTCGGTGGCGGCCAAGACCGGGCTGATTCCCACGCCGGAGGACGCCGACCGCATCGACGCCGATCCGCTGCGTTGTCTCGACCCCGAGGCCAGCGCGCGCATGGTGGCCGAGGTCGACGCGGCCAAGAAGGACGCCGACACGCTGGGCGGCATCGTCGAGGTGCTGGCCTACGGGGTGCCGCCGGGCCTGGGCACCCACGTGCAGTGGGACCGCAAGCTCGACGCCCGGCTCGCGGCGGCGCTCATGTCGATCCAGTCGGTCAAGGGTGTGGAGATCGGCGACGGGTTCACGCAGGCCCGGTCGCGCGGGTCGGTGGCGCACGACGAGATCATTCCGACGGCGGACGGTGTGCGCCGGGTGACCGACCGGGCCGGTGGGCTCGAGGGCGGCATCACCAACGGCGAGCCGCTGCGGGTGCGGGCCGCGCTCAAGCCGATCTCGTCGCTCAACCGGGCGCTGCAGACCGTCGACGTGGTCACCGGCGAGCCGGCCACCGCCATCAACCAGCGCTCCGACGTCTGTGCCGTGCCGGCCGGCGGTGTCGTGGCCGAGGCCATGGTGGCGCTGACGCTGGCCGAGGCCGCCGTTGAGAAGTTCGGCGGCGACTCGGTGGCCGAGATCCGCCGCAACCTGGCGAGCTACCTCGAAAGCCTGGTCATCCGCTGATGGCGCCCCGGGCCGTGTTCGTCGGCGCGCCGGGCGCCGGCAAGTCGACCATCGGCGCGGCCGTCGCCGAGCTGCTGACCGTGGAGTTCGCCGACGCCGACACGATCATCGAGGAGCGGGCCGGCAAGCCCATCCCGGAGATCTTCATCGACGACGGCGAGGAGGCGTTCCGCGCGCTGGAGCGCCAGGTGATCGCCGAGACGCTGGCCGGTTTCGACGGCGTCCTCGCCCTCGGCGGCGGGGCGATCCTGCACGAGGGCACGCGCAAGCTGCTCACCGAGCACACCGTCGTCTATCTGTCGGTCGAGCTGAGCGACGCCGTCAGACGGGTCGGCCTGGGCGCGGGCCGGCCGCTGCTGAACCTGAACCCGCGGGCGACCCTCAAGTTCCTTCTCGATCAAAGGCGTCCGTTGTACGCCGAGGTCGCCACCCACACGGTGCCCACCGACGGGCGTGAGCCGCACGAGATCGCGGCCGAGGTCGCCGGTTTTCTTCAGGCGGAGGGTTCCTCCCGCTAGGAGCGCGCCTTCGTACGGCACACTGACCTCATGACCGGCGCCGGCCCGTCCGTCCTGCGCCCGATCGCGGTGGGCGTCGGCGCGGCCGTGTTCTGCTGCCTGACCACCTGGTTGGTCGCCCGGCTCGTCCAGGGTGATCTCAGCACCAACGACATGCTCGCCAGCGTGGCGAGCATGGTCGTCGCGCTCATCGGTCTCGCTGTGGCACTCGTGTCGCTGAGGCTGCAATTGGTGGACCGCGCCGCGACTCGACAGGACGATCGGCGCGTCGACCTGCACAACCGTCTGCGCGCGCTGTATGAGATGGCGGGCGCGCCCGGTGTGCGGCGTCTGCGCGGCACCCGACTGCGGCGGCTCACCACCCGGCGGCTGCACGCGGTGTTGGACGGCTCGGACCAGCCGGACGAGGATTTCGTGATCGCCCTGGTCGAGGCGATCGTGGCGGAGGCGTCGAGGACGGGCGTCGTCCTGGACTCCAGCCTCGTGGACGCCGGCGAGTGGCGGCGGCGTTGGGCAGCCGCCCGCGTGGAGTCGCCGAAGCACCCCCGACGACATCGGATGGTCGCCACCGCGACGGGTCTGATCGTCTTTTTCGGGCTCGGTGCCCTGCTCCTGCTGGTCCGGCCAGGGCCGGAGGCCGACCTTCGGGGAGAGCAGTTGTTGGCGGGCCGGTCCGGGCAGTCGCTGAGTCTTCGGGCTTCCCTGGCCAACAACAGTGACGAGGCTCGGACCGTCACTTCCATCAGCGTCTTCTTCGTCAGCGACGACGGGTTGGCCTGTCAGCGCGCGCACGAGCGTTACACCTATGAGCTCGAACCTGAGATCCAGGTGGCGACGCTGGAGAGCAGGGCGATGCCCTTTTCCGGTTCGGTGCGGGAGTCCCGCATGGATGTGGGGCCAGCCGGCGGTGACCTCCCCTCGTCCGGTCCCACGATGAGCGTGCCCGCGCAGGGCACGTACGAATACGAGAGGTGTGACGACACCCGCTTTGATCTGCGGTTTGATGTGGACGCTGTCGTTCCCGCGCACGGCGTGTCGACGATCGAGGTGCGGGTGCCGCTGCGGCTCCGAGCGACCCTGGTCCGGGTGGACGGCGAGAAGCCGGCGGAGAGCAGGACGATCGAGATCGCTCCGCCCGGCTTCGGGAGTCTTGTCGCTTCGGTTGAAGGCGGCGAAGACATCGTCATCTGCCGGGACGGCCTTGCACGGCTGCGGTCGCTGGGTCAGTTCGAGCGCTGCGGCCGCCGTTGAGGAATGCTCAGGGCAGCCTGATCCGCACGGCCGGGGGCAGGCCCTTCCGGCCGGTGATCCGGTTGCGTTTGGAGAAGGCGATGTCCAGCGGGCCGCCGTGCCAGTCACGGAACGGCGACAGGTCGATGGCGCGGCCCGCCGGGAGCCAGATGCCGACCTCGGTCAGCTGCGTCAGGCGTACGACCGGGGTCAGATCCAGAGCCTCGTCCATGCTCAGCCAGAGCATGCGCAGGCGCGGCGGCGGGCGCAGCGTCCGCAGCGCCGGCGAAGTGGGGTCGCGGAGCACCAGATATTCGACCCGCGGCAGGTCGCCGGCGAAGGCGATGTCGGTCCATTCGGCGCCGGAGAGCGTCAGCACCCGCAGGCGCGGGAAGGCCTCGACGAGCCGGCCCGGGTCGTCGGCGGTCAGGGTGCCGTGGCCCAGTTCGAGGTGGCCCAGGTCGTTCGGCGGCCCGAAGCCGGCGATCGGCGCGCCTTCGAGGCCCAGCTCCTCGAGCGCCGGCATCGCGGTGAGGGCCGAGACGTCGGCCGGTTCCGGGCCGAGCCGGACGTGCAGGCTGCGCAGCCCGGTCAGGCCGGCCACCGCGGCGACGGCGTCCGGGTGCAGGGCGGCGCCGTCCGAGACCGCGAACGTGCGCAGCTGGCCGAGGCCCTCCACGTCCCGGCGAGTGATCGCGTCGCCGTTCCAGAGGTGCAGCTCGCGCAGGCCGGGGTAGCGGTCGAGGAGATGAAGGTTGCGGTGACCGCGGCCGACCAGGAACAGGTCGGTGAGGGCGGCGGCGGGTGGCAGGCCGGCCACGTCGACCGGGCGGTCGAACCGGGCCCGGAGGGTGCGCAGGTGGCGCAGATGGCGGGTGGCGCCGAGCAGCGCGGGCTCGGTGATGGTGGCGCTGCCGTCGTCGAGCGGCGCCTCGGCCAGCACCTGCGTCGCGTACTCCGAAGGGTCGAAGGCGCGCCAGGCGTCGATCAGCAGCGTCTGCACCTTGGGGCGCGGGTCGGCGGCGTAGCCGGCCAGCATCTGGAGGGCGGCGGGGCTGTTGACCAGGGCCACGGTGTCGATGACGGCGGCCGCCTGCGACTCGGTGAGACCGGTGAGGGAACGCGGCAGGCGCTCCAGGATCGGCTCGCCGACCATGCACAGCGAGCGGGCCTCCGACTCGCGGCGCGGCGGCAGCAGCGTGTCGAGGCGGCCCAGGATCTCGCCGATCAGGCGGGGCGGTTCCAGGGCGGGCATCGTCTCCAGGCAGGCCGCGGCCAGCAGGACCAGCGCGCGACGGTGGCGCGGCTCGGCGTCGGCGCGGCGGAGGAGACCTTCGATCAGTTCGGTACGCATCGGGGCGTTGCCGTGTCCGGCGGCCATCACGATGATCTCGCGCCACGCGTCGAGGTGGGCCTGTCCGGCCAGCATGCCGCCCATGTTCTGCTCGGCCGCCTCGCGGGCGGCCAGATATTCGCCGAAGGTGCGGTGCACGAAGTCGACCCGGCCGCCGACCGGTTCGCGGAGCACACCGCTGCGCTCGATCAGGTGGACCAGGACGGCGGCGGGCTCCGCCTGCACGCGTGGCATGGCGGCCAGCCGCCGGGCCAGGTACGACTCCGCCTCCGTACGGGAAAGCTCCGATCTGTTGTTGAGGGACAGGCGCCAGGCCAGATCCTGCAGAAGCTGAAGGCGGTCGCGGACGGTCATGGCGGGCAGCATGGGCACGCCGCGCTCGGTGTCCCGGCGATGCAGGAGCATGTCGACCGCGGCCTGATAGACGCCCATCCGGTCGGGCGGCAGATGGGCCTCGCGGTCGAGGTTGAGGGCGCACAGCATGGCGGCCATCAGCGGGTTGCCGGCCATGCGGTAGAGGTGACGGTTGGCGGCGAGCCGGGTCAGCAGCGCCTGCTCGTAGCGGGGCAGCTCGGACGGCGGGCACGGCAGGGACGGTGAGTCGCGCGCGGCCCGGTGCCATTGGCTGATCAGGGCGCGGACGTCGGCCGGGGAGAGCCGCTCCAGCGAGAGGGAGTCGAAGTCGTCGAGCCAGCGCGCCGACGCGGCCGGCGGGCGCGAGGTGACGACGACGATCGAGTCGGGGTACGTGTCGAGCAGGTCACGCAGCCACGTCCGCACCCGGGGCCGGCGGTCGGCGGGCAGCTCGTCGACGCCGTCGATCAGCAGCAGGGCGCGGCCGCCGGCGAGTTGCCGGTGCACCCAGCCCGGGGGCATCGTGCCGGCGATCGGGTCGGCCACGCCGGTGAGGAACTGCTCGGGGGCGGGCAGGGCCGACGGCCAGCTGCGCAGCTTGATCAGGAACGGGACGCGGCCGTTCCACTCGGCCAGCGGGCCGGTGAAGCCGCCGCGGACGGCGGTGACGGCCAGCCAGCGCAGCAGGGTGGACTTGCCGGCGCCGGCCTCGCCGCGGATCAGGGTGCGGCGACGCTGGGCCAGGGCCTGCTCGACGCGTTCGGCGCCGGTGTTGTCGGGGCGGGAGTGCCGCAGCAGGGCCGGCTCCCACTGCGGCTTGCCGGTGGGGCGCTCGCCGGTGACGGCGAGGCTGATGTAGGCGACGCTCAGCGTGGTGCGGGGGCGGAACTGGGTCTCGACGCCGACGAGTTCGAGGATGTCGAGTTTGCGGGACAGCGTTTCGGCGTACCGGGGAAGGAAGTCGAGCGGGACCGGACCGCTCACCGCGAGATGACGCAGGGCCTCCGACATGATGCCGGTGAGCTCGCTCAGGCGGGCGAGCATCTCGACGGCGGCGCGGTGGCCGAACGGCGCGGTCCGCACGACGAACTGGGTGAAGCAGCGGCTGCAGTCGTCGAGCGCGACGTCGTACAGCCGCTGACCGAGCTCGGAAAGGGCGGCCGGTGGCGCGCTCCGCCGCAGGTGGGCGGCGAGGCGCACCGGATCGAGGTCGACCGCGAAGAGGGCGTCGTCGGTGAGGTCGGCCCGGCGGAAGGTGTCGGCCACGGCGTCGAGGGCGGCCACCGCCTCGTTCGGCGGCAGCGACGCGAAACGGCTGGTGATCAGCGGTCCGAGCCGCTCGGCGACCTCGTCCACGACCGACTCGATCTGGCGTTCGCCGCGGCGCCGGGTGAACTCGTCCTTGGCCGACTGCTGAAGGAGGTCGGCCAGCGGCAGGGTGCGCTCGCGGGTCTGCCGCCGGCCGGTCAGCCATCGCGTGAACAGGGGCGTGACGACGGCACGGCCCACATTGAGCAGTGCGGTCTCGATTCCCGTCACGTGGCGGACTGTACTCAGTCGAGGCGACTCTCCAGGCGCTCGATCCGCTCGATCAGGGGCGCGAGCGCGGTCGTCAGCGCGTCGGCCTGCGGAGCCCGGTTGGCGCGCAGGTGGGCGTATCCGGCGAGGGCCGCGCTGACCGCGCGGCGGGTGGCCCGGGCGTCGGCGCCCCGGGCGCGCAGGACCTCGCCGGCGGCGCCGTCGGGCTCGGCGGCCAGGGCGATGAGCAGGTGCTCACAGCCGACGTAGTTGTGGCCGAGACCGATCGCCTCGCCGACCGACAGTTCCAAGGCGATCGCGGCCGAGCGGCTGAAGCGGGGGCCGGTGGCGTCGCTGAGAGGCTCGGCGGTCCCGGGGGCGGTCAGTGTGGTGGGCGGGATGTCCATCGCGGTGAGGATCTGGAGGGCCAGGTTGTCGCCCTCGGCGAGGACGCCGTGCAACAGGCCGCCGGTGGTCACCGGCATCCCGCGCCCCGCGGCCAGCCCGAGGACGGTGACCAGGCGGGCGGTGAAGCTGGGCAGGCGCTCGGCCAGGGCGGCCGGGTCGAGGTCGTTGGCGGTGGCGTCACGGATGGCGGCGACCCGCTGGACGGCCTGTTCCAGGGCGCGCTGGCAGATCGCGGAGACGGGGACGCCGCTCTCCCGGACGGCGTCGGCGAGGTCGTCGGGCAGGTAGACGTTGATTTTTGGCATGGCTCATGTGTAACCCGTATGGGGGTACAAAGATATAACCCCATTCCGGGTGGTGGAACGGGCGCCATGGGGTGCGCTCCCTCCGGGACACGGGTCTAGGGTTTGCGCCGTGGTGACACGAATTCAGGTGGCCGGTGACCGTCCGTACGAGGTGCTCGTCGGCCGTGATCTGGCAGGCGAACTGCCGTCGCTGATCGGCGGGGCCGCACAGGCGGCCGTGCTCTTCTCGGCCCCGCTGCGTGACCGGGCCGAGCTGATCGCCGCCGCGACGGGCGTGCAGACCCTGCTCATCGAGGTGCCGGACGCCGAGGCGGGCAAGACCGTCGAGGTCGCGTCGAGGTGCTGGGACGAGCTGGGCGCCAGCAACTTCACCCGTACGGACGTGGTGATCGGTGTCGGCGGGGGAGCGGTCACCGACCTGGCCGGGTTCGTGGCCGCGAGCTGGCTGCGCGGGGTGCGGTGGGTGCCGTGCTCGACGTCGTTGCTCGGCATGGTCGACGCGGCCGTGGGCGGCAAGACCGGGGTGAACATCGCCGCCGGCAAGAACCTGGTCGGCGCGTTCCATCCGCCGGCCGGGGTGCTGTGCGATCTCGACTCGCTGGCCACGCTGCCCGCCGATGACCTGACGGCCGGCCTGGCCGAGGTGATCAAGTGCGGGTTCATCGCCGACCCCGTCATCCTCGACCTGATCGAGAAGGACGACCTCGGCGACGCCGTGCTCCGGGAACTGGTCGAGCGCGCGATCCGGGTCAAGGCCGAGGTGGTCGGCGTCGACCTCAAGGAGTCGGGGCTGCGCGAGATCCTGAACTACGGGCACACGCTCGGGCACGCGATCGAGAAGCGCGAGCGGTACACCTGGAAGCACGGGCACGCGGTGGCGGTCGGCCTGATCTTCGCCGCCGAGCTGGCCCGGCTGGCCGGCCGGCTGGACGAGGAGACGGCACGGCGGCACCGGTCGGTGCTGGAAAAGGTGGGGCTGCCGACGTCGTACGAGGCGGGCGCGTGGCCCGAGCTGCTGAGCGCGATGCGCGTCGACAAGAAGACCCGGGCCGCCACGCTGCGGTTCGTGGTGCTCGACGGCCTGGCCAAACCGGGCATCCTGACCGGCCCGGACGAGAGCCTGCTCGAGCGGGCGTACGCGGAGGTGGCGCGATGATCTACGTCTTGAACGGGCCGAATCTGGGCCGGCTGGGCACGAGAGAGCCTTCGGTGTACGGCCACACGACGTACGCCGATCTCGAAAAGCTCTGCCTGGAGACCGCGGAGCGGCTCGGCGTGCGGATCGAGGTGCGCCAGACCGACGCCGAATTCGAGATGATCCGCTGGCTTCACCAGGCGGCCGACGAGGGCGCCGACGTGGTGCTCAACCCGGCCGGGTGGTCGCATTACAACATCGCGGTCCGGGACGCGGCGGCCCAGCTGGGCGGACGGCTCATCGAGGTACACATCTCGAACATTCATACACGCGAGGAATTCAGGCATCATTCGGTCATCTCGGCCGTCGCCACCGGCGTCGTGGCGGGTCTGGGTGTCGATGGTTACCGGCTCGCGCTCGAGCACCTGGCCCGATTCGCCGGTTAGACGTCTCCGCCGGTAAACTCGGTCGGTCACCGACAGCTTCCATAGAAATCAAGGCAGGGCATGGCTTCCACGAACGACCTGAAGAACGGCCTGGTGCTCAACCTCGACGGCGGCCTCTGGTCCGTGGTGGAGTTCCAGCACGTCAAGCCCGGTAAGGGTGGGGCGTTCGTGCGCACCACGCTCAAGAACGTGCTGTCCGGCAAGGTCGTCGACAAGACGTTCAACGCCGGCACCAAGGTCGAGACGGCCACGGTCGACAAGCGCACGATGCAGTACCTCTACCAGGACGGCGAAGACTTCGTCTTCATGGACCTGGACACCTACGAGCAGATCACCGTCGCCGGCGGCACGGTCGGCGAGAACGCCAACTACCTGCTCCCCGAGGCCGAGGCGACGGTCGCGACCCACGAGGGCGTCCCGCTCTACATCGAGCTGCCGACCAGCGTGTTCCTCGAGGTCACCTACACCGAGCCGGGCCTGCAGGGCGACCGCTCGACCGGCGGCACCAAGCCGGCCACGGTCGAGACCGGCGCGACCGTGAACGTCCCGCTGTTCATCACCACCGGCGAGAAGATCAAGGTCGACACCCGCGACGGCCGTTACCTCGGTCGTTCCTGATCATGGCTGATGCCCCTCGCTCGACGCAGACGCCGGCCCGTCGCAAGGCCCGCAAACGGGCCTTGGACGTGCTCTACGAGGCCGATCTGCGCGATCTCCCGCCGCGGGAGGTCCTCGCGACCTACCTCGAGCGCATCGCCAAGCCCCATCCGGACCACCTCGAATATTCGATCGGCCTGGTCGAGGGCGTGGCCGACCATCTCGACCGCATCGACGAGCTGATCGCCAGCTACGCCGAGGGGTGGACCCTCGAGCGCATGCCGGTCGTCGATCGCAACCTGGCCCGGATCGCCGTCTACGAGCTGCTCTACGTCTCGGAGATCGACGACCCGGTCGCCATCTCCGAGGCCGTCGAGCTGGCCAAGACGATGTCGACCGACGACAGCCCGCGCTTCCTCAACGGCATCCTCGGCCGCATCGCGGAGTTCGCGACCCGCTGATTCTCAGCGAAAGACCCCGGGCTCCGGTGAGCTCGGGGTCTTTTTCACGCTTGATCAAAATGGTCGACATCACGGCGAGTGGTCGCCGGGCGGCTAATTCGCTGGACGGGCCTGCGACGGTTGACGCATGGCCCTTTCGATCCGCCCGCTGACCGAATCCGACCTTCCGGCGGTGGTGGAGTTCTCGGTGCGCGCCTGGGCGCCGGTCTTCGCGTCGTTCGAGCAGGTGCTGGGCCCGCGCGTCTTCCACCGGCTCTATCCCGACTGGGCCAAGGCGCAGGCCGGGGCGGTCGAGCAGACCTGCCGTGAGCTGGCCGCCACCAGCTGGGTGGCGGACGACGGCGAAGGGCCGGCCGGGTTCGTGGCGGTCGTCCATCACGACGCGGCGCACTCGGAGCCCGGCTCCGCCGAGATCGAGATGATCGCGGTCGACCCGGCCCGGCAGCGGCGGGGCATCGCGGCGGCGTTGATCGATCACGCTCTGCGGCACATGCGCGAGGCCGGTGTCGACCTGGCCAGCGTCTCCACCGGCGGCGATCCGGGACACGGGCCGGCCCGGGCCGCCTACGAGAGGGCCGGCTTCACCGGCCTGCCGCTTGTCCGCTACTACAAGGCGCTGTAGACGCGAAAAAGCCCGCGTAGGAGAACGCGGGCTTTTCAGCGTGTGGGACTCTGGGCCGGCGGGAAGGCGGGGGGCCTGGCCGGCTCGGCGAGTCGACGGGGGAAGGGGGATGTGGCCGATGGGGAGATCGGCGTTGTTTTTCGCCTGTTTCACCAGGTGAGGAAACGCCGCCTCGGCGGAGGCGCAACGTTTCAGTTGGCGAAAATCAGCTGGCGAAGAAGGCGCGCGGGTCGGCCACGAGGACACCCTGCTCGGTGAGGCGCTCGATGAGGCCCGAGGGGGAGATGTCGTAGACGATGGCGAGCGCCCGCAGGTCGTCGGCGCGGATGGAGAGGACGCGGCCGTTGTAGTCGCCGCGCTGCTGCTGGATCGCACGGGCGTACCGCGCGACGTAGGCGAGGTCCTCGCCGGTGGTGTCGTACAGCTTCTCGAGGTCCAACACGATCTTGTTGGTGGCCTCGAGGCGGACACCGCTGCCGTCGGGCAGCAGCTCCGACACGGGAACGCGGTAGAAGTCGGCCAGCTCGGCGAGACGCGAGACGGTGACCGCGCGGTCGCCACGCTCGTACGATCCCACCACGACGGCCTTCCAGCGGCCGTTCGACTTCTCCTCCACGCCCTGCAGGGACAGGCCCTGCTGCTGGCGGATGGAACGCAGGCGGGCGCCCAACGACTTGGCGTACTCAGACGGCATTCGGAACACTCCCACTGTGCATGCCGCGGAGGGTTCTTCCTCCGCGATCGCTACGCAGCGTGACGGTACGGAGTTTGCGACTTCCGGTCAAGTGTCGGTTACCGATGAGTCCTGTGGCTCACGGTAGATCTGTCACATAAGTCCGAGTGTGGTGGCGGTCAGGCACGTCACCATGGTCATCGCCGCGCGCACTGGTAACGTAGCGTCAGCCCATGTGGTGGCCCCTCCCGGGGTTGCCCTGAACTTCCTTTAACGACCCGTCCCGTGAGGCGGGGAAGGAGGTCCGCCGTGGCGCAGCCACGTGCCGACACGCCCAGCAAGATCATTTTGAGCGCGTCCGACCTGCACCGGGTCGTCGACCGTGTCGCTCATCAGATCCTCGAGAAGACGTCCGGCGCCACCGGCACCGTTCTTCTCGGGATTCCCACCCGCGGCGTGCCGCTGGCCCACCGCCTGGCCGCCCGCATTCACGCGTTCGAGGGCATCGACGTGCCCGTCGGATCGCTCGACATCACCCTCTACCGCGACGACCTGCGGCTGCACGCCACCCGCGCGCTCGGCAAGACCGAGCTGCCCGGCGGCGGCATCGACGGCCTGCGGGTCATCCTCGTCGACGACGTGCTGTTCAGCGGCCGCACGGTCCGGGCCGCCCTGGACGCCCTGAACGACGAGGGCCGCCCCAGCTCGGTCCAGCTCGCGGTCCTGGTCGACCGTGGCCACCGGCAGCTGCCGATCCGCGCCGACTACGTCGGCAAGAACATTCCGACTTCTCTCTCGGAGAGCGTCCGCGTCTCACTGACCGAGACGGACGGCCTCGACGAGGTACGACTGACGGGGAGCGACAAGTGATAAAGCATCTCCGTTCGGCGGCCGATCTCGACGCGGCCACCGCCACTCTCATCCTGGACACCGCGGGCGAGATGGCCGCTCTGGCCGGTCGTGAGGTCAAGAAGCTGCCGACGCTGCGCGGCCGCACGGTGGTCAACCTCTTCTACGAGGACTCGACCCGCACCCGCATCTCGTTCGAGGCGGCGGCCAAGCGCCTCTCGGCCGACGTCATCAACTTCTCGGCCAAGGGCTCCAGCGTCTCGAAGGGTGAGAGCCTCAAGGACACGGCGCTGACCCTGCAGGCCATGGGCGCCGACGCCGTCGTGATCCGGCACCCCGCGTCGGGGGCGCCGCACCGGCTGGCCCAGTGGGTCGACGGGTCGGTGGTCAACGCCGGCGACGGCACCCACGAGCACCCCACCCAGGCGCTGCTGGACGCGTACACGATGCGCTCCCGTCTCGGGAAACTCGACGGGCTGAAGGTCGCGATCGTGGGTGACGTGCTTCACAGTCGCGTCGCGCGATCAAACCTTCTGCTGCTCACGACGCTCGGCGCATCCGTGACCCTCGTCGGGCCGCCGACGCTCATCCCGCTGGACGTCGCGGCCGCGCTGTCGCCCTCCGCGAAAGTGTCGTACGACCTCGATAGCGTCCTGCCCGAGATGGACGTCGTGATGATGCTTCGGGTGCAGACCGAGCGCATGCAGGACTCGTACTTCCCGTCCGCCCGGGAGTACAGCCGCCGCTACGGTCTCGACCTCGCGCGCATGCGCAAGCTGCCCGAGCACGCGATCGTCATGCACCCCGGCCCGATGAACCGGGGCATGGAGATCACGCCCGAGGTGGCCGACTCCTCCCGTTCCACCATCGTCGAACAGGTCGCCAACGGGGTCAGCGCCCGCATGGCCGTCCTTTATCTGCTGCTTGGGGGCAAGGCGTGAGCTCGTTCTTGATCAAGGGTGTCTCGGTTCTCGGCGCCGCGCCGTCCGACCTGCTGGTGAGTGACGGCGCCATCGTCGGCGACATTTCGGGCAAACCTGAAGTCATCGACGCCGACGGCCTGGTCGCGCTTCCCGGCCTGGTCGACCTGCACACCCACCTGCGCGAGCCCGGCCGCGAGGACGCCGAGACGGTCGAGACCGGCTCCCGGGCGGCCGCGCTCGGCGGCTACACGGCGGTCTTCGCGATGGCCAACACCTCGCCCGTCGCCGACACCGCGGGCGTGGTCGAGCAGGTCTGGCGCCTGGGCCGCGAGGCCGGGCTGGTCGACGTGCAGCCGATCGGCGCCGTCACCGTCGGCCTGGCCGGCAAGCAGCTGGCCGAGCTGGGCGCGATGGCCACCTCGGCCGCCGGGGTGCGCATCTTCTCCGACGACGGCTTCTGCGTCGCCGACCCGCGCCTCATGCGCCGCGCCCTGGAGTACGTGAAGGCGTTCGACGGCATCATCGCCCAGCACGCCGAGGAGCCCCGGCTCACCGAGGGCGCCCAGATGCACGAGGGCGAGGTCAGCACCCGCCTCGGCCTCACCGGCTGGCCGGCCGTGGCGGAGGAGGCGATCATCGCCCGCGACGTGCTGCTGGCCGAGCACGTGGGCAGCCGCCTGCACGTCTGCCACGTCTCCACCGCCGGCTCGGTCGAGGTGCTCCGGCAGGCCAAGGCCCGCGGCGTCCGCGTCACGGCCGAGGTCACGCCGCACCACCTGCTGCTCACCGACGAACTGGCCGCGTCGTACGACCCGGTCTACAAGGTCAACCCCCCATTGCGTACGGCCTCAGATGTGCACGCCCTCCGGGAAGCGCTGATCGAGGGCGTCATCGACGTGGTCGCGACCGACCACGCGCCGCACGCGGTGGAGGACAAGGAGTGCGAGTGGGCGTACGCCCGGCCCGGCATGGTCGGGCTGGAGACGGCGCTGCCGGTCGTGCTCTCCGTGCTCGGCGAGCGGTGGGAGCTGATCGCCGACCGCATGTCGCGCACCCCCGCCAAGATCGCGGGCCTCACCGGCCACGGCACCGACCTGAGCGTCGGCAGCCCGGCCAACCTGACGCTGGTGGACCCGTCCGCCCGCCGGGTCGTCGACCCGGCCGAGCTGGCGAGCCGCAGCCGCAACACACCGTACGCGGGCACCACCCTGCCGGGTCGCATCGTGGCGACGTTCCTCCGGGGAGTTCCTACGGTCCTCGATGGGAAGGCTGTTAAGTGACAAAAGCGATTTTGGTCCTGGAAGACGGAAGGACCTTCTCCGGTACGGCCTATGGCGCTGTCGGGGAGACGTTCGGTGAGGCGGTCTTCACGACCGGCATGACGGGTTACCAGGAGACGTTGACCGACCCGTCGTACCACAAGCAGGTCGTCGTCCAGACCGCGCCGCAGATCGGCAACACGGGCGTGAACGAGGAGGACGACGAGTCCTCTCGCATCTGGGTGGCGGGTTATGTCGTCCGCGACCCCGCGCGCCGCCCCTCCAACTGGCGTGCGACCGGTGACCTGGGCGAGCGGCTCGCCGCCGAGGGCGTCGTCAGCATCAGCGGCGTCGACACCCGCGCCCTCACCCGCCACCTGCGCTCCCGGGGCGCCATGCGCGTGGCCATCTCCAGCGTGGACCTCGACCCGGCATCGGTCCTGGAGCGAGTCCGGAAAAGCCCGGAAATGGTAGGTGCTGACCTCTCGGCCGAGGTCTCCACGTCCTCCCGCTACACGATCGACGCCGTCGGCGAGCACCGCTACACCGTCGCCGCGCTCGACCTCGGCATCAAGCGCAACGTCACCCGGCGCCTGGCCGCGCGCGGTGTGACCACCCACGTCTTCCCGGCCTCGTCCTCCATCGAGGACCTGCTCGCGGTCAGCCCGGACGCGGTGTTCTTCTCGCCCGGCCCGGGTGACCCGGCCACGGCGGACGGGCCGGTCGCGCTGGCCCGCGAGGTCATGCGCCGCGAGAAGCCGCTGTTCGGCATCTGCTTCGGCAGTCAGATTCTCGGCCGGGCGCTCGGCTTCGGCACCTACAAGCTCGGCTACGGCCACCGCGGCATCAACCAGCCGGTGCTCGACAAGACCACCGGCAAGGTCGAGGTGACCAGCCACAACCACGGTTTCGCGGTCGACGCCCCGCTCAACAAGGTGATCGACACCGACTTCGGCGGGGTCGAGGTGTCGCACGTGTGCCTCAACGACGAGGTGGTCGAGGGCCTGCGGGGCATCGAGGTCCCCGCCTTCACCGTCCAGTACCACCCCGAGGCGGCGGCCGGCCCGCACGACGCGGATTACCTGTTCGACCGGTTCGTCGAGCTGGTCGAGAAGAAGGGCTGACCCACATGCCGAAGCGTGAAGATCTCAAGCACGTCATGGTGATCGGCTCCGGCCCGATCGTCATCGGCCAGGCCTGCGAGTTCGACTACTCCGGCACCCAGGCGTGCCGGGTGCTGCGGGCCGAGGGCATCCGCGTCTCACTGGTCAACTCGAACCCGGCCACGATCATGACCGACCCGGAGTTCGCCGACGCCACGTACGTCGAGCCGATCACCCCCGAGTTCGTCGAGCTGGTCATCGCCAAGGAGCGCCCCGACGCGATCCTGCCCACCCTCGGTGGCCAGACCGCGCTGAACACCGCGATCGCCCTGCACGAGAGCGGCGTCCTGGAGAAGTACGGCGTCGAGCTGATCGGCGCCGACGTCGACGCCATCCGCCGCGGCGAGGACCGTCAGCTGTTCAAGGAGATCGTGGCCAAGGCCGGCGGCGACACCCCGCGCTCGCGGGTCTGCCACTCGATGGACGAGGTCCGCGCGACCGTCGCCGACCTCGGCCTGCCGGTCGTCATCCGGCCCTCGTTCACCATGGGCGGCCTCGGCTCGGGCATGGCGCACACCGACGAGGACCTCGAGCGCATCGCCGGCTCCGGCCTGGCCGCCTCCCCGGTGCACGAGGTGCTCATCGAGGAGAGCGTGCTCGGCTGGAAGGAGTACGAGCTCGAGCTGATGCGCGACAAGCACGACAACGTCGTGGTCGTCTGCTCGATCGAGAACATCGACCCGATGGGCGTGCACACCGGCGACTCGGTGACCGTGGCGCCGGCCATGACGCTGACCGACCGGGAGTACCAGAACCTGCGCGACCTCGGCATCGCCGTGCTGCGCGAGGTCGGCGTCGACACCGGCGGCTGCAACATCCAGTTCGCGATCAACCCGGACAACGGCCGGCTCGTCGTGATCGAGATGAACCCGCGCGTGTCCCGCTCGTCGGCGCTGGCCTCCAAGGCGACCGGCTTCCCGATCGCGAAGATCGCGGCCAAGCTGGCCATCGGCTACACGCTCGACGAGATCCCGAACGACATCACGCTCAAGACGCCGGCCGCCTTCGAGCCGGCCCTCGACTACGTGGTCGTGAAGATCCCGCGCTTCGCTTTCGAGAAGTTCCCGGGGGCCGACCCCGAGCTGACCACCACGATGAAGTCGGTCGGCGAGGCCATGTCGATCGGCCGTAACTTCGCCGAGGCCCTGAACAAGGCGATGCGGTCGATGGAGACTTCGGCCGCCGGCTTCTGGACCCGGCCTGACGCTCCCTCCTCCCTCGACGACGTTTTGTCTGCTTTGCGCATTCCACACGACGGCCGTCTCTACACGGTGGAGCGGGCACTGCGGCTCGGCGCCACGGTCGAGCAGGTGCACGAGGCCAGCGGCCGCATCGACCCCTGGTTCCTCGACGAGATCAAGGCGCTGGTCGACCTCCGCCAGGAGATCCTCGACGCGCCGGTGCTCGACGAGGAGCTTCTTCGTACGGCCAAGCGCTCGGGAATCTCCGACAAGCAGCTGGCCGCGCTGCGGCCCGAGCTGGCCGGCGAGGACGGCGTCCGCACCCTGCGGCACCGGCTCGGCGTGCGCCCGGTCTACAAGACCGTCGACACGTGCGCGGCCGAGTTCGAGGCGAACACCCCGTACCACTACTCGACGTACGACGAAGAGACCGAGGTCGCTCCGTCCGACCGGCCCAAGGTTCTGATCCTGGGCTCGGGGCCGAACCGCATCGGGCAGGGCATCGAGTTCGACTACTCCTGCGTGCACGCCGTCATGGCTCTGCGCGGGGTCGACTACGAGACCGTCATGGTCAACTGCAACCCGGAGACGGTCTCGACCGACTACGACACGGCCGACCGGCTCTACTTCGAGCCGCTCACCTTCGAGGACGTCCTCGAGGTCTTCCACGCCGAGGACAGCTCGGGCAAGGCCGCCGGCGGCCCCGGCGTGGTCGGCGTGATCGTGCAGCTGGGCGGGCAGACCCCGCTCGGCCTGGCCAACCGGCTCAAGGCGGCCGGCGTGCCGATCGTCGGCACCTCGCCCGAGTCGATCGACCTGGCCGAGGACCGCGGCCTGTTCGGCGCGGTGCTGGCCAAGGCCGGCCTGCGCTCGCCCGACCACGGCACGGCGACCAGCTTCGAGGAGGCCAAGGAGATCGCCGACGCGATCGGCTACCCGGTGCTGGTCCGCCCGTCGTACGTCCTCGGCGGCCGCGGCATGGAGATCGTCTACGACGAGCCGACGCTGCGCGGCTACATCGAGCGGGCCACCGAGATCTCCCCGAACCACCCGGTGCTGGTCGACCGGTTCCTCGACGACGCGGTCGAGATCGACGTGGACGCGCTCTGCGACGCCAACGGCGACGTCTACATCGGCGGGGTCATGGAGCACATCGAGGAGGCCGGCATCCACTCCGGCGACTCGTCCTGCTCGCTGCCGCCGATCACCCTGGCCGGCTCGCACCTGGCCGAGGTGCGCCGCTACACCGAGGCGATCGCCCGCGGCGTCGGGGTGCGCGGCCTGCTGAACGTGCAGTATGCCCTCAAGGACGACGTGCTCTACGTGCTCGAGGCCAACCCGCGCGCGTCGCGGACCGTGCCGTTCGTCTCCAAGGCGACCGCGGTGCCGCTGGCCAAGGCGGCGGCCCGGATCATGCTGGGCGCCACCATCGGCGACCTGCGGGCCGAGGGCATCCTGCTGCCGGACAGCGACGGCGGCTCGGTGCCGGCCAACGCGCCGATCGCCATCAAGGAGGCGGTGCTGCCGTTCAAGCGGTTCCGCACCCCGGCCGGCAAGGGCGTCGACAGCCTGCTCGGCCCCGAGATGAAGTCGACCGGCGAGGTCATGGGCATCGACGCCGGCTTCGGCCAGGCGTTCGCCAAGTCGCAGGCGGCGGCGTACGGGTCGCTGCCCACCGCCGGCAAGATCTTCGTGTCGGTGGCGAACCGGGACAAGCGGGCCATGGTCTTCCCGATCAAGCGGCTGGCCGACCTCGGTTTCACCATCGTCACCACGGCCGGCACCGGTGAGGTGCTGCGCCGCTACGGCGTCGCCTGCGAGATCGTGCCGAAGCACTACGAGAGCCCCGGCCAGAACGCCATCTCGCTGATCCAGTCCGGCGAGATCGCGATGATCATCAATACCCCGCAGGGCTCCGGCGCTTCCGCCCGCTCGGACGGGTACGAGATCCGCAGCGCCGCGGTGACGGCCGACATCCCGAGCATCACCACGGTTCCGGGCGCGGCGGCCGCGGTCATGGGCATCGAAGCCCTGATGCGCGGCGACATGTCGGTGCGGCCGCTGCAGGAGCTGCACGCGGCCCTGCGCGGCGGTTCCCAGTGACGCTGTTCGAGTCCACCGTCCGGCCGGTCCTGTTCCGGCTGGGCGGTGGCGATGCGGAGACGGCGCACGAGTTCACGCTGCACCGGCTGGCCGGGCTGCCGGCGCCGGCGCGGTCGCTCATGCGGGCCCGCTACGCGACGAGCGCGCCGGTCGAGGCGTTCGGGGTCCGCTTCCCGAACGCGGTCGGCCTGGCCGCCGGCATGGACAAGAACGGCGTCGCGCTGCCGGCCTGGCCGGCCCTCGGGTTCGGCTTCGTCGAGGTCGGCACGGTCACCGCGAAGGCGCAGCCCGGCAACGACAAGCCGCGGCTGTTCCGGCTCCGCGGCAGCGAGGCGATCATCAACCGGATGGGCTTCAACAACGCCGGCGCGGCCGCCCTGGCCACCCGCCTGGCCGCGCTGGGCCCGATCGGCGTGCCGCTCGGCGTCTCGCTGGGCAAGTCGAAGGTGACCCCGCTGGAGGAGGCGGTCGAGGACTATCTGACCTCGCACCGCCTGCTCCACCCGTACGCCGACTACATCGCGGTCAACGTCTCCTCGCCGAACACGCCCGGCCTGCGCAGTCTCCAGGACAAGTCGGCCATCGCCGACCTGCTGAAGGCCCTGGTCGGCCCGAAGCCGGTGCTTGTGAAGATCGCCCCCGACCTGACCGAGCCGGCGATCGCGGAGCTCCTCGAGGTCTGCCTGAGCCACGGCGCGGCCGGCGTGATCGCCACGAACACGACGCTGTCCCGCGACGGCCTGGCCCGGCCCGACCAGCCGAGGGCGTCGGAGGCGGGTGGCCTCTCCGGCCGGCCGCTGACGGAGAAGGCCCGCAAGGTCGTCCACTTCGTCCACACCGAGACCGCCGGCCGCCTGCCGATCATCGGGGTGGGCGGCGTCATGGAAGCCGGCGACGCGACCCGCCTGCTCGACGCGGGGGCGTCGCTGGTGCAGCTCTACAGCGGCTTCATCTACAAGGGGCCCGCATTGGTGCGGGCCGCGGCGAAAGCCGCCGCTCACCGCTACACGGCCCTGGCTCGCGCCGCGCGATGACCAGCGCCCCGCACCTCCCGGCCGCGGACGGCTCGTCGTCCCCGGCCGGGGGGCCGGGCGGCGCCGCGCCCCCTACTTCCGCGCCGGCGGAGGCGGGGCGGCTGCTTGCGCTTGATCGGGCGCATGTCTGGCATCCGTACGGGCCGATGCCCGGGCGGAGTGAGCCCTATCTGGTCGAGAGCGCTTCGGGCGTACGGCTCAAGCTCGCCGACGGCCGTGAACTGGTCGACGGGATGTCGTCGTGGTGGGCGGCGATCCACGGCTATCGGCATCCGGTGCTGGACGAGGCTCTGATCGAGCAGTCGCGGCGGATGAGCCACGTGATGTTCGGCGGACTCACCCACGAGCCGGCCATCGAGCTGGCGGCCGAGCTGGTCGAGCTGGTCCCGCGCGGGTTGGAGCACGTCTTCCTGTGCGACTCGGGGTCGGTCAGTGTCGAGGTCGCGATCAAGATGGCGCTGCAGGCACGGCCCGGGCGGCGCAAGCTGGCCACCTGGCGCGGCGGCTATCACGGGGACACCTTCCATCCGATGAGCGTGTGTGACCCGGACGGTGGGATGCACTCGCTGTGGAGCGGGGTGCTGCCGGCGCAGATTTTCGCGGACGCGCCTCCGGTGGCCTTCGACGAGGCGTACGCGGAAAAGCTCGTCGAAATGATCGAGCGGCACTCGGCGGAGATCGCGGCGGTGGTCGTCGAGCCGGTCGTGCAGGGCGCGGGTGGCATGCGGTTCCACGATCCGCGGTACCTGCGCGTGCTGCGGGAGGCGACCGAGGCGTACGGCATCCTCCTGATCTTCGATGAGATCGCCACGGGGTTCGGGCGGACCGGGAAGCTCTTCGCGGCCGAGCACGCCGGCGTCGTGCCCGACATCATGTGTGTCGGGAAGGCGCTCACCGGTGGCTACCTGACGCTCGCGGCGGCGCTGTGCACGACGGCGGTCGCCGAGGCGATCTCGGGCGGCGCGGGTGGCGGGCTCATGCACGGGCCGACCTTCATGGGCAATCCGCTCGCGTGCGCGGTCGCCAGAGCGTCGCTGAGGCTCCTGCGGGACGGGTCCTGGGTAGATCGGGTCCGACTGATCGAAAACGGTCTCAGGGACGGCCTGGAGCCGTTGCGGGGGCGGCCCGGCGTCGCGGACGTCCGGGTCCTGGGCGCCATCGGGGTGGTGCAGCTGGATCACGACGTGGACATCCGGGCCGCGACGGCCGCGGCGGTGGACCGGGGAGTCTGGTTGCGGCCCTTCCGCGATCTCATCTACACGATGCCGCCGTACGTCACGGGGGCCGAGGACATCGCCCGGATCACCGCGGGGGTCGCCGCGGCGGCCACGGTCGGCTGAATCCGGCGCACTGCGGCGCAGAACACACGGAGATTTTCCACCGCTCGGCCCCGGCCGTTTCCATGGCCGATTCGCCCGGGCCCTTCGCTCCCCGCCTCACGCAAGATCCGCTCCCCGCCTCACGCAAGATCCGCACTCCGCCTCACGCAAGATCCGCACTCCGCCTCACGCAAGATCCGCACTACCGCATCGGCCGCCCGCGCGCTGGCGGCCACCCGACACGGAAGAGGAATCACTGACGATGGAGACCTTCGGCAAGCGCCTCGTGGAGGCGACCGAGAAGCGTGGCCGGCTGTGCGTCGGCATTGATCCGCACGCCGCTCTGCTGGCCAGGTGGGGCCTGTCCGACGACGTGGCCGGCCTGGAACGTTTCGCCCTAACGGTGGTCGAGGCCCTGGCCGATCGGGTGGCCGTGCTCAAGCCGCAGTCGGCGTTTTTTGAGAGATTTGGGTCACGCGGCATCGGCATTCTTGAGTCAACTATCCGACAGTCTCGGGAGGCCGGAGCTCTTGTCCTGCTCGACGTGAAGCGCGGCGACATCGGTTCGACCATGGCCGCGTACGCCTCCGCCTACCTTGATCCGGCGAGTTCTCTGCGTGCTGACGCGATTACTGTGAGTCCCTATCTCGGATTCGGATCGTTGCAGCCGGCACTCGACGTCGCGGCCGCCAACGGCGGCGGCGTCTTCGTCCTCGGCCTGACGTCCAATCCGGAGGGACCGTCCGTTCAGCACGCCGTCGGAGCCGGCGGCAAGACCGTGGCGCAAACCATGATCGACGAGATTTCCCAGCTCAACAGGGGTGCCGAGCCCCTCGGAAGCTTCGGTCTGGTCATCGGGGCGACGATCGGGGAGACCGGCCACGACCTGTCCGCAGTGAACGGTCCACTGCTCGCCCCGGGCCTCGGAGCACAGGGTGCGACCCCCTCCGACCTGCGCCGTGTCTTCGGGGAAAGCCTGCGTAACGTGCTGCCGTCGTACTCACGGGAAGTTCTGACAGCGGGACCATCAGTGGCCGAGCTGCGTCTAGCAGCCGAACGCGCCGCAGACGAGTGCGCAGCTGCGCTCGGGTGAAAAGGTCCCTGCTTACCAGGGACGCGGACAGCGGGTCCGGGGGTACCCCCACGTTGCCGAAAGCGCCGTTGACCGCTAGTTTTCCCGGCGCCGGGGAACCACATGCCCCTTTGGTTACCTGGCACACCACGTTTCACAGAAGCGCCGGTATTGACCTACCGTCGCGATAGGGACCTGAGGAGAACTGGTGCCGCTCCCGTCACTGAGCCCCGAGCAGCGCGCTGCAGCGCTGGAGAAGGCCGCGGAAGTCCGCAAGGCTCGGGCTGAGCTGAAGGAACAGCTCAAGTCCGGCAAGACCACCCTCGCCGCGGTGCTCGACCGCGCGGAGGAGGACGAGGTCGTCGGCAAGCTGAAGGTTTCGGCCGTGCTTCAGGCGCTGCCGGGCATCGGCAAGATCCGCGCGACGCAGATCATGGAGAAGCTCAAGATCGCTGACAGCCGCCGGCTGCGCGGTCTCGGCGACCAGCAGCGCAAGGCCCTCCTGGGGGAGTTCGCTGCGAACTGACTCATGGGCTCGTGTTGAATGAGCCTTGTGAGCATGGATGACGACGCGCGCCCGGCGGCCCGACTCACCGTCCTCTCCGGCCCCAGTGGGGTCGGCAAGGACAGCGTGATCGAGTTGATCCGGGCGCGCTCGCCTTGGATCAAGCTGTCCGTGTCCGTGACGACCCGGAAGAAGCGCGACTACGAGACCGATGGCGAGCACTACCATTTCGTGACCCGCCAGGAGTTCCAGCGGCTGATCGATGGCGGTCAGCTGTTGGAGTGGGCCGAGTTCGCCGGCAACCTCTACGGGACGCCGAGGGCACAGGTCGAGGGCTGGCTGAGCCAGGGCCAGCCGGTCCTGCTGAAGATCGACCTGCAGGGCGCGCGCCAGGTCCGCGCCTCGATGCCGGACGCACAGCTGGTCTTCCTGGCCCCGCCGAGCGTCGAGGAGCTGCGCCGCCGCCTGGTCGGCCGGGGAACCGACGACGAGGAGACGATCCGCCGCCGCCTCGAGCACGCGGACGAGGAACTGGCGCACGAGAAGGAGTTCGACCGCACGGTCGTGAACGACTTCGTCGAGCGTGCAGCCGACGAGCTGGTAGGATTGCTCGGTTCGTCATATCTGACGCCAGCGCAAGCCCCAGAGCATTAAGGATTGAACAACTGTGGGAACCATCGCGAACCCCGAAGGCATCACCAACCCGCCGATCGACGAGCTGCTGGACAAGACCTCGTCGAAGTACTCGCTGGTGATCTTCGCGGCCAAGCGTGCCCGCCAGGTCAACGCCTACTACAGCCAGCTCGGTGAGGGCCTCCTCGAATACGTGGGCCCGCTCGTCGAGACCACGCCGCAGGAGAAGCCGCTCTCGATCGCCATGCGCGAGATCAACGCCGGCCTCCTGACCGCCGAGGCGACCGACAACCCCTGATCGGGGAATCGCCCACCACGGCCAGGCACCACAGCACGACTTAGCGGCCCAGCGCCGCCACGATCCCGCGCCCACCTGTGTGGCCGCGGGATCGCTGTTTTTCCAGCCGTCTTTCGGTCCCGGGCCCTTCCCCGGCCCGTCCTCGGTCCCGGGCCTTCCCGGCCCTTTCTCCCCGGCCCGTCCTGGGCCCCGGCCCGTCCTGGGTCCCGTCCCGTCCTGGGCCCCGGCCCGTCCTGGGTCCCGTCCCGTCCTGGGTCTCGGCCTGGCCCGTCCCGTCCTGGGTCTCGGCCTGGCCCGTCCCGTCCTGGGTCTCGGCCTGGCCCGTCCCGTCCTGGGTCTCGGCCTGGCCCGTCCCGTCCTGGG
>NZ_JBIAZI010000004.1:143642-146771 GCF_042899005.1 Actinoplanes sp. NPDC000266 | reverse complement strand
GGGTCTCGGCCTGGCCCGTCCCTTTCTCGGTCCCGGCCCGGCCCGTCCCCGCCCGTCCCCGGCGTTCCCGATCCGCTTCGCAGCCCGCCGCTCTGGCGCTGACGGGCGTTCCTGATCGGCTCGCGGCTCGCGTTGATCGGTCCCGTCCCGCTCGGCGACGTCTGCCCTCTCGGTTCGCCCCCTTCGTCCGGCTTTTAAGCCGCTGGCGTTGTCCGCCGGCGCGCGTCGGGTGGTCGTTGCCGTGCTGCCGGTTTTCCACAGGCGGGTGGCCGTGGCGATCGGTTGTCCACAGGGCGTCTGCGTGATGGTGCGGTTTTCGCGAGAATGACCTGTAGGCCGGGGGCCCCCTGGGCGGGCGGGGCGTGTGCTGGGCGGGGCGTGTGCTGGGCGGGCGTGTGCTGGGCGGGCGTGTGCTGGGCGGGCGTGTGCTGGGCGGGCGTGTGCTGGGTGGATGGCGCGGTCGGGCAGGATCGGGGACAGTGCCTCGGTCGTGTGATCGCGGAGTTCAGCTCTCTTCGGGGGTCGTCGTGACGGAAGTCGTGCTCGGGGTCGGTGGCGGCATCGCCGCGTACAAGGCGTGTGAGCTGCTTCGCCTGTTCACGGAGTCGGGGCATGGGGTGCGGGTCGTGCCCACCTCCTCGGCTCTGCAATTTGTCGGGGCGCCCACCTGGGCCGCTCTCTCCGGGCGGCCCGTCGCCACCGAGGTGTGGGACGACGTGCATGAGGTGCCTCACGTTCGGATCGGGCGGGCCGCCGAGCTTGTCGTGGTCGCCCCCGCCACCGCCGATCTTCTGGCCAAGGCCGCGCACGGCATCGCCGACGACCTTCTGACGAACACGCTTCTGACCGCCACCTGTCCGATCGTGTACGCGCCGGCCATGCATACCGAGATGTGGGAGAACCCGGCGACCCGTGCGAACGTCGCCACCCTGCGGGCCCGGGGCGCTGTCGTCATCGAGCCGGCGGTGGGGCGGCTCACCGGCAAGGACACCGGCAAGGGGCGGCTGCCGGATCCTGCGGAGATCTTCGAGCTGGCTCAGCGCGTACTCAAACGAGGTCTTGACCTTGATCTGAAGGGGCGCCATGTCGTGGTGACGGCGGGCGGCACGCGGGAGCCGCTCGACCCGGTGCGGTTCCTGGGGAACAGATCTTCCGGCAAGCAGGGGTACGCCCTGGCGAAGGCGGCCGCCGCGCGCGGGGCGCGCACGACGTTGATCGCGGCTAACGTGACGCTGCCCGATCCGGCGGGTGTGGACCTGATCAGGGTGGGTACGACCGAGGAGTTGCGCGCGGCGACCGTGAAGGCGGCGGCCGAGGCGGACGTGATCGTGATGGCGGCGGCGCCGGCCGACTTCCGGCCGGTGAGCGTCGCGGCCGAGAAAATCAAAAAGACAGACAGTGGTACGCCGGCGCCGATCGAACTGACCACCAACCCGGACATCGCGGCGGAACTGGGCGCGGCCAAGCGGGAGGGGCAGGTCCTGGTGGCTTTCGCGGCCGAGACGCACGACGCCCTGGAGAACGCCCGGGCTAAGTTGATCAAGAAACGTGCCGACCTGATCGTCGTTAACGAGGTGGGAGTGGACCGCGTGTTCGGCGCCGACCACAATGAGGTCACGCTGCTGGGCGCTGACGGGAGCACGGCGAGTCACGCCGAACTCCCCAAAGACGATGTGGCCGATATGATTTGGGACCGCGTCGCCGTCCTACTGGATGGGCAGGTGGGCGGCGGTGAGCCAGCCCGGGTGCGGTGACTACACTTCCCGGTTACGTTGTATTCGACAAATCTGAGGAGCACCGTGGCACGCCGCCTGTTCACCTCCGAGTCGGTCACGGAAGGCCACCCGGACAAGATCGCTGACCAGATCAGCGACGGTATTCTCGACGCCCTGCTGCGGCAGGACCCCCGCAGCCGGGTCGCGGTGGAAACGTTGATCACGACCGGCCAGGTGCACGTGGCGGGTGAGGTCACCACGCAGGCCTACGCCGACATCCCGAGCATCGTCCGCGAGACCATCCTGCGCATCGGCTACGACTCGTCGAAGAAGGGCTTCGACGGCGCGTCCTGCGGCGTCAGCGTGTCCATCGGCTCCCAGTCGCCCGACATCGCCCAGGGTGTGGACAGCGCCCTCGAGCTGCGCGAGGGCGACAGCGAGCACGTGCTCGACTCCCAGGGCGCCGGCGACCAGGGCATGATGTTCGGCTTCGCCTGCTCCGAGACGCCCGAGCTGATGCCGCTGCCGATCGCCCTGGCCCACCGCCTGGCGCGCCGGCTGTCGAAGGCCCGCAAGGACGGCACGATTCCGTACCTGCGTCCCGACGGCAAGACCCAGGTCACCATCGAGTACGACGGCTTCAAGCCGGTACGCCTCGACACGGTGGTCGTCTCGTCGCAGCACGCGGCCGACATCTCGCTCGAGTCGCTGCTCACGCCGGACATCCGCGAGCACGTGATCGCGCCCGAGCTCGAGGGCCTCGGTCTCGACATCGACGGCTACCGCCTGCTGGTGAACCCGACGGGCCGCTTCGAGATCGGTGGCCCGATGGGCGACGCCGGCCTCACCGGCCGGAAGATCATCGTCGACACGTACGGCGGCTACTCGCGCCACGGCGGCGGCGCGTTCTCGGGCAAGGACCCGTCCAAGGTGGACCGCTCGGCGGCGTACGCGATGCGCTGGGTGGCGAAGAACGTGGTGGCGGCGGGGCTGGCCGAGAGGTGCGAGACCCAGGTGGCGTACGCCATCGGCAAGGCCCACCCGGTGTCGCTGTTCGTGGAGACGTTCGGCACGGAGAACGTTCCGGTGGAGCGGATCGAGAAGGCGATCAACGAGGTGTTCGACCTTCGTCCGGCGGCGATCATCCGTGATCTGGATCTGCTGCGGCCTATCTATCAGCAGACTGCTGCTTATGGGCACTTTGGGCGGGAGATTCCGGAGTTGCTCTGGGAGAACACCGATCGGGCCCAGGATCTCAAGAACGCTGCTGCCTGAGTTTCGTTTCTGACCGGCGTCCCGCGTTTGCGGGGCGCCGGTTTTTGCTTTCCTGCGCTGGGACGGTCGGGGGGGGGGGGGGGGGGGGCCCCCCCCCGCGGGGGGGGGGGTGGTTGTGAGCAGGGTGGACACACGCCCC
>NZ_JBIAZI010000004.1:140357-143632 GCF_042899005.1 Actinoplanes sp. NPDC000266 | reverse complement strand
GGTGTGGTGTGTTTTTTTGTTGTGTGGTGGTGGGGGCTGTTTGGTGGTGTGTGGGGGGGTGGGGGGGGGGGCGGCGGGGGGGGGGGCCCGGGGGCCCCCGCCCCCCCCCCCCCCCCCCCCCCCCCCCCCCCCGACCTTGCGTGGTTTCACGCTGCGGGTGGGTGGTGGTTGCGGGTCTCTGAGCGGGGGGCTTGGGAAGCGGGCACCCTGCGGTGGGTGTGGGGCAGGGTTCGCTGCCGCGCTGGGGTGCGGGTGGGGGAGTACGTCACCCGGGCGGGCCTGGGTGGTGGGCTGGTCGGCAATTCCACGCCGGTTGCGCGGGATTGGTGGACACCTGTTGTGTACGCCTCTGCGCTTGGGCGTTCGACTCAGCAGCCGCGTCGTCCGCTCGGCCGGTCACCGCTGGGCGCCACGGCCTTTCCGGCATGGTCCGTCTTGCGGGCCCGTCCACGTCTTCTCGGACTCGGCCGTCACGCGCGGTCCCGGGTCGGTCCGGCACGTTTCTGGGCTGCTCGGCGGTCGCTGCTCTTTGCTCGGCCGAGTCGTCTCTCAGCCGGGTCCGGTCGCCGTCTCCGGTAGGAGGCTGTGTCTCGCCGTCGCTGGCCACGTCTCGCGCCGGCCGCGTCGTCTCCCGCCGGCCCCGACGTCTCCCATCGGCGGCAACATCGACCCACCGGCGGCGACGTCTCTGCGGCGGCAACAGCGCCCAGCGAAGGGTGACGTCTCGGTTGGTGTGCGGGTGCGGGTGCGGGTGTGGGTCACGGTTAGTTACTGGCGATGCTCGCTTTTGGGGCTTGACGGAGGAAAGGGGTGGGGTGGGGCAAGGGTGCAGGATGCATCGTGAGCTGGGGAGCGTGTGGGGGCAGGTGGATCTTGGCGGTAGTCTCTTCGGGCATGGGTCAAGATCAAACTGGGGATGCCGTCACTCTGTGGTGTGCGGTGGGGGTCGGGGACTTCGAGAAGATCGAGGCCGGTGAGTGGCGAGGGGTGCCCGGTGGGGCGGACCTTCGGGTGTTCGGCGGGCGGGGAGCTGCGGAGCGCGTTGCCCGGGAAGAGATTGTGGCGGCGGACGGGGCTGGCTTCGTACTGAAGCTTGAGGTTCGGTCTGAGTTCTTTGCGGAGCGAGCCGTGCCGGACGAGGGGCTGGTGGTGTCGGCGGAAGATGTCGCGGAGCTGAACACGCAGCTTGTCGGGGCGATTGTGGAGGCGGTGGATTTTCGCGGGGCGGTCGCGGATGAGGAGTTCGCGGACGGGCCGGTGCTGCCGGCGGCCTGGCGGTCCTATTTGCAGTCGCCGTCGTGGTTGCGCCGTGGGCTGTTGGCGTCGGGGAAGTACGTGTGGCTCTACCCGCCGCGGGAAGGGCGTGACGTGCTGGCGATCTGGGAGGCGGAGGAGCGCTTTCCGGGGATCGCGCTCATCGGTGGGGACGGTGGGCTGGAGAACTTCGTCTTCGATCTGCGCCAGGATCCGGCCCCGGTCCTGATGGTCAGCAACGCCAGCGAGTCGTGGGATGACGCCGTCGTTCAGGCGGTGGACGCGGCCGACTTCGTCGCGCGGCTGGAGGACGGCACCTTCGACCTGACCGTGGGTTAGAAGAGGGCCGAGGGGTCGACCTCGATGCGTACGGGCTGGGGGGCCTTTTTGGCACTTCGGACGGCGGCGGCCTCGTGCAGGGCGTGAGCCAGGGGTGCGGCCTGGGAGCGGGGGACCCGCAGGAGCATGCGTTCCTGGTCGTCGGGAGCGGGGACCGGGCCCAGCAGTTCCACGTCGGCGGGCAGGCGGGCCTTGTCGAGGAAGTCGTTGACGGCCTCGGTCAGGCCGGTGACGCTGGCCATGCGGGCGGCCGGCGGGAAGCCGAGCTCGCGGCGTTCGGTCAGTTCGCGGGTGGCGAACCAGGCCGGGTCCCAGCGGATCAGGGCCTGGACGGTGGCCAGGGAGCCGTCGGCGACGACGATGACGCGGCCGTGGGGTGCGGGCTTGGCCAGGGCGGCCGCGTTGAGCCAGCGGCGCATGGTCTCTTCGGCGGCGCGCAGGTCGGAGCGGGTCAGCAACGCCCACGTGTCGAGCAGCAGCACGGCGCCGTAGCCACCTTCGGCGACCGGCTCGGCGCCCGGCGTGGACACGACAACGCTCGCCCCGGCGGGGACGGTGTCGAGAACCTCGTCACGGCCGGACGTGCGCACGGTCGCGCCGGGAAAGGCACGACCTAATTCCTCGGCCGTACGCCGGGCGCCGGTCACCGAGGCCCGCAGCCGCCGGCCGCCGCAGGTGGGGCACGCGTACGCGGCGGCGGCCCGCCCGCACCACCGGCAGGTGGGAACGTCACGGGCGCCGGAAAGCTCCAGCGACCCCGAGCAATGTGGACAGCGAGCGGGCGTACGGCAATCGGCGCAAGCAATCGACGGCAGGTAGCCCCGCCGGGGAACCTGAACCAGAACCGGCGCACCCGCCTGCAACGCCTGCCGAGCCGCCTGCCAGGCCAGACTGGGCAGCCGAGCGGTGGCGGCCCCAGGATCACGCGCCAGCTGCGGATCGTCGCCGGTCGGCTGGATAGCCGGCGCGCGCTGCCGCAGCACGTCCCGCCCGGCGCTGATCTCCTTGGCCCAGCCGGTTTCGAGGAGCAACTGCCCTTCCCCCGTACGAGCGAAGCCCGCCACAAGCGCAGCCGACCCCGCCAGCTGAGCCCGGGTAAGAAGCACTTCGCGCGCGTGCGGGTAGGGCGCCCGAGGCTCCCCGTGCAGGTCGTCCCCGTCGTCCCAGATGACCACGAGCCCCAGCTTCGCCACGGGCGCCCACATGGCGGCCCGGGTACCCACCACCACCGGCACCTGATGCCGGCTGGCCGCGAGAAACCGCCGGTACCGCTCCGCCGGCCCGAGCGCCGCGTTCAAAGCCACATGCTGCCCCGCCCCGAGCACAGCCCCGAGGGCCCGATCCACCCGATCGAGATCACGGGCATCCGCCACAACGATGACAACCCCACGCCCACCCCGAACAGTGGCCGCGGCCGCCTCAGCAATGCGAGCCGCCCAGTCCTCACCGGGCAGCGCGCCCCAGACCGCGCGGGCATCACGCCCGTCCGCAAGCGCCCGCAGAAAGGCAGGCCCAGCAACATACGAACCCCACCCCCCAACGCCAACCGCCGACCGAGCGACCACTTCCCGATCCGCGCCGCCCGCGCCCGCGCCGCCCGCGCCCGCGCTGCCCGCGCCGCCCGCGCCCGCGCTGCCCGCGCCGCCCGCGCCCGCGCTGCCCGCGCCGCCCGCGCCCGCGCG
>NZ_JBIAZI010000004.1:0-140259 GCF_042899005.1 Actinoplanes sp. NPDC000266 | reverse complement strand
TGCCCGCGCCGCCCGCGCCCGCGCTGCCCGCGCCGCCCGCGCCCGCGCTGCCCGCGCCGCCCGCGCCCGCGCTGCCCGCGCCGCCCGCGCCCGCGCCGCCCGCGCCCGCGTTGCCCGCACCGCCCGCGTCCGTGCTGCCCGCACCCGCATCCGTGCTGCCCGCACCGCCCGCGTCCGTGCTGCCCGCACCCGCGTCCGCGCTGCCCGCGTGCGCGCTGTTAACGCCCGTGTCCACACCGCCCGTGCCGGAGCTGCTCGGGCTGTCGGGCAGGTGGCGGGTTTCGGTGAAGGCGTGGGCGTCGGTGACCCCGGCCTTGCTGGCGCCGGCCGCCACTGCGCTGTCGGCTGTATGGAGGGCCGCTCTGTCTGCCGCGCTGGCGATGAGCGGAGGAAGGGACGCCGTGCTGACGGCGGGCGGAGGGGGCGCCGCGTTGGCGGCGGGCGGAGAGGGTGTCGTGCTGGTGGTGGGCGGAGGGGGCGCCGCGTTGGCGGCGGGCGGAGAGGGTGTCGTGCTGGTGGTGGGCGGAGGGGACGCCGCGCTGGTGGGGGGCGGAGAGGGTGTCGTGCTGGTGGTGGGCGGAGGGGACGCTGCGCTGGTGGGGGGCGGAGAAGGTGCCGCGCTGGTGGTGGGCGGAGAGGGTTCCGTGCTGGCGGCGGGAAGAGAGGACGCCGCGCTGGTGGTGGGTGGAGGGGGCGCCGTAGTGGCGATCGTGCCGGGCTCGTCGAAGGGTTCGCCGGTTGGTGGGGTGTCGCTTTCAGTGAGCGCGGCTGTGGGGGCGGCGCCCTCGGGAGCGGTCACCGCCGGCTTGGTGAGCTGGGCCTCCACCCGGGCGTGGCGTGGGGGCACGGCCAGGCGCAGGACGTCGCAGAGGTTGCCCGCGTAGCGGTCGGCTATCGCCCGGGCCAGCCGGGTGATCTCGGGGTCGAGGACCTGCTCGGGGGAGACCACCTTTTCCAGGTACGCCAGTTTGCCGCCGTGTGGGGACGTCTCCGCCCGCTCCAGCAGGAAGCCGCTGACCAGCTGGCCGGCGAAGCGGACCTTCACCCGCACGCCCGGTTTTGCCGCCTCGTCGTCGGTGGACGCGACCAAGTAGTCGAAGAGGCGGTCGAGGTGGGGCAGCGGGACGTCGACGCACACGCGGGCCACCGGCAGGGTCTCTGCCGGTAACCGGTCTGCTCGTGTGCCCTTGGTTGCCATCGCAGCCATTCTGCCCGGACCCCCTGACATTTCCGGTGAGGGACCGGGGGATACGGATCACACATCCGATCGGATAAATAATCCGCTGCCATGTTACGTTCGGGGCCGGTCACTACGAACGGAGCTGGTCATGGACGTTTTTCTCACCGGAGGCAGCGCCTACGCCGGGGGTGTGGTGCTGGAGCGCCTCATCGAGGCCGGGCACCGGGTCGAGGCCCTGGCGCGATCGGAGCGGGCGGCCGCGCGTGTCGCCGAGTTGGGCGCGGACCCCGTGCGCGGGGATCTGGCCGACACCGGCCTGCTTCACGAAGCAGCCGAGCGGGCCGACGCCGTCGTGCACACCGCCGTCGACTACGCCGATCCGCGCATGGCCGACGTCGAAGGGGCGGCGCTGCGCGCCATGCTCATCGGCCGGCCTTTCGTCTACACCAGCACGGGCCTCGTCTACGGGGCGGGCCGGCGGGGCGAGGACGACCCGGTCGACGTGAGCACCTCGGCCCAGCCGCACAAGGTGCTCGGCGAGCGGGCCGTGCTGGCCGCCGGCGGCACCGTCCTCCGGGTGCCGCTCGTGCACGGGCGCGGTGGGTCGGGGCTGATTCGAGGGCTGATGGACGCCGGGCGTACGCAGAAGGTCGTGCCTTTCATCGGCGACGGCGCGCAGGTGTGGTCGGCGGTGCACGTGGACGATCTGGCCGATCTGTTCGTGCTGGCGCTGGAGAAGCCGCAGCCGGGGCGGATCTTCAACGCCGCACCGGGTGACACGTTCGAGATCGGGCAGCTCGCGCGGCTGATCGCGGAGCGCACGGGCGCGGCCGCCGTTTCGCTGACCCTGGAGCAGGCGCCGGCGCCGCTTTTGGTCCTGGCTCGCAGCGGGGGCATGGACGAAGGCCGGGCGCGCGAGACGTTCGGATGGGCGCCGGATCGGCCGTCGCTGCTCGATGATGTGCGGGGGGAGTCCTACTAGAGAGAATGTCCACCATGGATGCCGCTGAAGCCGTGAAGACCCTGCTGTCCCCGAGCGCCACCCACGAC
The DNA here is from genome assembly GCF_042899005.1 of Actinoplanes sp. NPDC000266. Taxonomy (NCBI): domain Bacteria; kingdom Bacillati; phylum Actinomycetota; class Actinomycetes; order Micromonosporales; family Micromonosporaceae; genus Actinoplanes; species Actinoplanes sp. NPDC000266. The sequence continues at coordinate 138,029 of NZ_JBIAZI010000004.1, read as the reverse complement.
CCGGTGCCCGCCTACGCGGCGCTGCGCGAGCACGGGCCGGTGCTTCCGGTGGCCGACGGCTACTACTTCGTCTCCGGCTACGCGGCGGTGGATGGCATTCTGCGGGATCCGGCCATGGAGACGTACGACATCAAGCGTCTCGACAGCCGGTGGGACGACTGGCGTGACAACAAGGCGCTCGAACTGTTCGCCGACTCGATGTTGCGGTCCAACCCGCCGGACCACACCCGGATGCGCCGGCTCGCCGCGGGGGTCTTCACCGCGCGGCGGGTCGGCACGCTCCGCGCGGTGATCGAGGAGCAGGTCGCCGAGGCGCTCGACGGGCTGGACGACTCGGCCGACCTCATGTCGGAGCTCTGCTATCCGCTGCCGATCGGGGTGATCACCGCCCTGCTCGGGGTGCCGCCGGAGGATCGGGGACAGTTCCGGCGGCTGGCCGAGGCGCTGACCGCCGTGCTGGAGGTGCGGTGGACCCCGGAGGACGAGGCCGCGGCGCACGAGGCAGCGGTCGAGCTCGAGGACTACTTCATCCACCTTGTGGCGAAGAAGCAGCGGGAGCCGGGCGACGATCTCACCACGGCGCTGGCCAAGGGCGGGGAGCTGACCGGGAGAGAGCTTCTCGGCAACCTGATGCTGCTGCTCGTGGCCGGCTTCGAGACCACCACGAACCTGCTCGGCAACGGCATCGTGCTGCTACTTGATCATGAAAAGGCGCAGGCGCCGGTAGAGGAGATCCTCCGCTTCGACTCCCCGGTCCAGCTCACCGAGCGCTACGCCACAAAAAGCGTAAAAATCGGAAATGTCAACATCGAGGAAGGCGCCGAACTCGTCCTCCTGCTGGGAGCGGCCAACCGCGACCCCAACCGCTTCGAAAGAGCCGACGAATTCTGGCCCGAACGGCCCAACAACACCCCGCTGTCGTTCGGAGCGGGCGCCCACTACTGCCTGGGCGCACCCCTCGCGCGACTCGAGGCGCAGATCGCCCTGCCCGCCCTGTTCCAGCGGTTCCCCGAGATGCGCCTCGCCGGAAAACCGGAGCGCAGGCCGCGGATGAACCTGCGCGGCTGGCAGGCGCTGCCGGTGACGCTCGGCACGCCGGGGCACTCCGTAGACTAGTTGGGTGCCAGCCCACGATGTCAGGAGCCTTGTCGCGTGACAGTCCAGCCCATCCGTCTGTTCGGCGACCCGGTGCTCCGGTCGCCGGCCGATCTCGTCGTCGACTTCGACAAGGAACTGCGCCAGCTGGTCAAGGACCTCACCGAGACCATGCAGGACGAGGGCGGCGCCGGTCTGGCCGCCCCGCAGCTCGGCGTCGGCCTGCGGGTGTTCACCTTCGACGTGGATGACGTGGTCGGGCACATCGTCAACCCGGTGCTGTCGTTCCCGGACGACGAGGAGCAGGACGGTCCCGAGGGCTGCCTGAGCATTCCGGGCGTCTACATCGACACCAAGCGCCGCCAGCATGTGGTCGCCTCGGGCTTCAACCAGCACGGCGACCCCATCCAGCTGGTCGGCGACGGCCTGATGGCCCGCTGCGTGCAGCACGAGACCGACCACCTCGACGGGGTGCTGTTCATCGACCGGCTCGACGCCGCCGCTCGCAAGGACGCGATGAAGCAGATCAGGACCGCCGAGTGGTACGACGCCGGCAAGCCCCCCACGATCAAGGAGAGCCCGCACGGCCGGGGCATCTTCGGGCTGGGGCGGTGACCCGGTGCGCCTGATCTTCGCCGGCACGCCGGCCGTCACCCTCCCGAGTCTCGACGCGATCGCCGCCTCCGGTCACGAGCTGCTCGCCGTGGTCACCCGGCCCGACGCCCCGGCCGGGCGCGGGCGGCGCCTGGTCCGCTCGCCGGCCGGCGCCTGGGCCGACGAGCGCGGCATCGAGGTGCTCACCCCGGCCAAGCCGCGTGAGCCCGAGTTCCAGGAGCGCCTGCGCCAGCTCGCCCCCGACTGTGTGCCCGTGGTGGCGTACGGCGCTCTGGTCCCGCCGAGCGCCCTCGAGATCCCCAAGCACGGCTGGGTCAACCTGCACTTCTCGCTGCTGCCGGCCTGGCGCGGGGCCGCCCCCGTGCAACACGCCGTGCTGCACGGCGACGAGGTGACCGGGGCCAGCGTCTTCGAGCTCGAGGCCGGCCTCGACACCGGACCGGTCTACGGCACCCTGACCGAGGACATCCGGCCCACCGACACCTCCGGCGACCTGCTCGAGCGGCTCGCCACCGAGGGCGCGGGCCTGCTGGTGGCCGTGCTCGACGCGATCGAGTCCGGCGCCGCCCGGGCCCACGCGCAGCCGGCCGACGGCGTGAGTCTCGCGCCGAAACTGACCGTGGACGACGCGCGCGTCCGCTGGGACGACCCGGCGTTCGCCGTCGACCGCCGCGTCCGGGCGTGCACGCCCGCGCCGGGCGCGTGGACGACGTTGCGCGACGACCGGCTCAAGCTGGGGCCGGTGCGCCCGGTGGCCAACGCGCCCCGGCTCGCGCCGGGTGATCTGCTCGTCGAGCGCACCCAGGTGCTCGTGGGCACGGCGACCACACCGGTGGCGCTGGGTGAGGTGCGGGCCGCCGGCAAGAAGCCGATGCCGGCCACCGACTGGGCACGAGGGCTGCGGATCCAGCCGGGGGAGAAGCTTCAGTGACCGACCACAGGGCCAGCAGGCCGCACGGTTCCGGACGTCCGCGCCGCGGTGGCGAGGGACCGGGCTACGACCGTGACTCCCGTTCCGGGCGGGCGCCGCGCGCCGGCCGCCCGCCGTCCGACCCGGCCCGCCAGGCCGCGTACGAGGCGATTGCCGCCGTGCACCGCGACGACGCGTACGCCAACCTGGTCCTTTCCGAGATCCTGCGGGACATGGGGCTGGACGGGCGGGACGCCGCGTTCGCGACCGAGCTGGCCTACGGCACGCTGCGCACGCTGGGCACCCTCGACCTGATCATCGCCTCGGCGGCCGGCCGGGAGGTGTCCCGCATCGACCCGCCGGCCCGCGACGCGCTGCGGCTCGGCGCCTACCAGCTGCTGCACACCCGGGTCCCGGCCCACGCCGCGGTCAACCAGACCGTCGACCTGGTGCGCTCGGTCGCTCCCGGCGCGGCCGGTTTCGCCAACGCGGTGATGCGCACGATCTCCGAGACGTCGCTGGAGGCGTGGCTGGAGCGGCTGGCCCCGTCGTACGAGGAAGACCCGGTCGGCAACCTGTCGGTGCTGCACAACCACCCGCAGTGGATCATCCGGGCCTTCGAGGAGGCGCTGGGCGGTGACCTGGCCGACACGACCCGCCTGCTGATCGAGGACAACCAGCCCCCGACCGTCCACCTGTGCGCCCGCCCCGGCCGGGCCGACGCGGTCGAGCTGGCCGACGAGGTCGGCGGCGTCCCGGCCGCGTTCTCGCCGTACGCGGTCTACCTCAACGGCGGCTCCCCGCGCGAGCTGGCGGCCATCCGCGAGGGCCGCGCCCACGTGCAGGACGAGGGCTCCCAGCTGGTGGCGGCCGCGCTGCTGGCGGCGCCGATCGAGGGCCGCGACACCCGCTGGCTCGACCTGTGCGCCGGCCCCGGCGGCAAGACCGGCCTGATCGGCGCCATCGCGTCGGCCCGCGGCGCCGAGGTGACCGCGGTCGAGGTCGCCGAACACCGCGCCCGCCTGGTGGAGAAGGCGACCGAGGGCATGCCGGTCACGGTCCTGCCCATGGACGGCCGTTCCGTGGGCCGCGACCCCGACCTGCCCGAGGAGTCCTTCGACCGCGTGCTGGTCGACGCGCCGTGCACGGGCCTGGGCTCGCTGCGCCGCCGTCCCGAGTCGCGCTGGCGCCGTCAGCCGGCCGATCTTCCCCCGCTGACCAAGCTGCAGCGTGAGCTGCTGGTGGCGGCGCTGCGCGCGGTCCGCCCGGGCGGCGTGGTGGCCTATGTGACCTGCTCCCCGCACATGGTGGAGACCCAGGTGACGGTCACCGAGGGCGCCCGCCGCAGCGGCGTCGAGGTCGATTTCGTCGACGCCCGCCCGCTGCTCCCACCGGGTATGCCCGGCCTCGGCACCGGCCCGACCGTCCAGCTATGGCCGCACAAGCACGGCACTGACGCCATGTTCCTGGCCGTTCTGCGGAGGACCGCTTAGAGGTACGCCTTCTGAGCCACCCAACCGCAAGAACGCGGCTCCGTGGGCGCCCCGCGGCCTCTCTGCGACGAGAGGCCGCGGGGCGCCTTTCGCGTGTAGCGGTGGGCACGGCGACAATCTCCGCATGGAGTTACGTCCCGAGCTCTGCGCACCCGGGGTCACACCCCAGCGCCTGGCCGGCCTCCGCGCGGCCATCGGCCACATCGAGGAGCTGCTCGAGCGCGGTGAGCCGGCCGGCGGGGCGATCGCCGCGTTCAACGCCGACACCGGCCACGACTACACCGCGCCGGACTTCCGGGGCTACTGGGAGTCCCGCGACGCCGGGACTTCGCGCTCGAGGCGGCCCGCCCGGCCCGGCCGCGGGTGCCGGACGTGACCCGGGACGAGCTGGTCGAGGTGGTCCGCCGGATCGTCGAGGGCGACGTGGCCGACCAAGCGTACTACCTGCGGCTGCTGGAGGCCAACGTCGTGCACCCGCGGGTGAGCGAACTGATCTTCTTCCGGGACCTGCCGCCCGGGCACGTCGTCGACGAGGCGCTGAGTTACCGGCCGCTTCAGCGATAGACGTAGTGGATTTTGAGCTTCGCAACACCGGCGTTGCGGTAGGAGCCCGTCATCTTCTCGCCGTTGAGCCACAGGAAGCAGCGGATCGCCCGGTCGCCCTGGCTCCACGACTCCTTGTCGGGTGGGAAGCCCAGCCAGCCGACGCGGTTCTTGATGGTGTTGTCGTTCGGGATGCCGGTGAACTTGGCGATGGCCGCGTTGCAGCCTTTCTCCATCTCGGCCGCCGTGACCGCGGCCGCGGTGGGGCGCTTGCTCACGAACAGGCCGGCGAACTCCGTCGTGTGCTTCGACGCGCAGCTCAGCGTGCGCAGGCCGGTCACCTGGTCGCCCTCGACGGCGGCGTCGGCGCAGGTCATCCTCAGCTTGCCGGCGCCCTTCAAGCCGTCGCGGACGCTGCTGGACCGGCGGACCAGCGTGCCGTCGGCCGGCGCCGTCTCGGCCAGGTCGCAGCGGACCCAGCGGGCGCCGCCCGACCAGGCCTTGTCGCTGGGCAGGACGGGCTGGAGCAGGAGCCAGCCGGTGCGCCAGTCGCCGCCGACGAAGATGGCGGCCCGGGACGAGCACTCCTGGAAGGCCCGCGCGGCGCGGGTGGCCGTGGACACCTCGCCCAGGTCGGCCACCGCGAACGTCTCGGCCAGGTGGGGCTCGTCGCAGGAGACGCGGGAGTCGTCGTCGATCGTCGCCGTCTCGGCCAGGTCGGCGTGGCAGCCGCCGCCGATGGGACGGTATTGCAGCGCGGCCGGCGGGGTGTGCCAACCGTCGGTGAGATCGCCGTCGACGCCCTGGGGCAGCTCGGCGCACCCGGCCAGGGCGAGCAGCAAGGCGCCGGCCAGGGCGGCCGCCCACCTTCGCATCGTCACATCCCCCACTCCCGAATCAAGAGGGGTCACTCTATCGGTTGTCCACAGGCCGTGAAGACCGGCGGCCGAAGGCCATACACTTCAGCCGTGACACCATCGCCGATCATCGCCCCGAGCATTCTGGCCGCCGACTTCGCGCGTCTCGCCGATGAGGTGCGCGCGATCGAGGGCGCCGCCGACTGGGTGCACGTGGACGTCATGGACAACCATTTCGTGCCCAACCTGACGATCGGGTTGCCGGTGGTGCAGAGCCTGCGCAAGGCGACGGAGATCCCCTTCGACGTGCACCTGATGATCACCGATCCCGAGCGCTGGGCGCCGGGTTACGCCGAGGCCGGCGCGTACAACGTCACCTTCCACGCCGAGGCCTGCGAGGACCCGGTCCACCTGGCCAAGACGCTGCGCGCGGCCGGGGCCAAGGCGGGCCTGGCCATCGACCGGGACACCCCGGTGGAGCCCTATCTCGAGCTGCTTCCCTATGTGGACACCGTGCTCATCATGACCATCAAGGCCGGTTTCGGCGGGCAGAAGTTCATGCCCGAGATGCTGGGCAAGGTGCGTGACGTGCGGCGGCGCATCTCGGCAAAAGATCTTGATGTACGCCTGGAGGTCGACGGCGGCATCGCGGCCGACACCATCGAGCAGGCCGCCGAGGCCGGCGCCGACGCGTTCGTGGCCGGCACGGCGGTCTACGGGGCGGCCGATCCGGCCGAGGCGATCCGTAAGCTCCGTGCCCTCGCGGAAGGAGTCTCATGAGCACTGGGGTCATCCCCGACAAGCCCGACGAGCTCGGTCGCGAGCCCGATGACCGGCCCGACCTCATCCTGGTGGTCGACGACGACCAGGACATCGCCAGTTTCGTGGAGTTCAACCTCAAGGTCCACGGATACGACGTGGTCCGCGCCCGCGACGGGCAGGAAGCCCTCGAGGTGATGGACACCAAGCGGCCCGACCTGGCCGTGGTCGACTGGATGATGCCGCGCATGGACGGCGTCGAGCTGACCCGCCGGCTGCGCGCCGAGCCGCTCACCTCGGCCCTCCCGGTCATCATGCTGACCGCCAAGAGCATGACCGTCGACAAGGTGGTGGGCCTCACCGCCGGCGTCGACGACTATCTGGTCAAGCCGTTCGACACGGCCGAGCTGATCGCCCGCGTCTCCTCCACGCTGCGGCGCAACAAAGAGTTCCGCGAGGTGTCGCCGCTGACCGGCCTGCCCGGCAACGCCCGGGTCCGGCGCGAGATCGCCGACCGGATGAAGGCCGGCGGCGAATATTCGGTGGGCTACATCGACGTCGACCGGTTCAAGAGCGTCAACGACGTGTACGGCTTCGACCGCGGCGACGAGTTCATCACCGAGCTCGCCCGCAGTCTGCACCGGGCCGTGGTCGCGGTCGGCCCGCCCTCGATCTTCCTGGGGCACATCGGCGGCGACGACTTCGTCTTCATCTGCCACCCCGACCAGGTGCTGCCGCTGACCAAGCGCACGGTGACCGATTTCGAGCAGTCGGCCGACCAGCTGTACGACCCGGAGGACGCGCGGCGCGGCTACATCGAGGTGCCCGACCGGCGCGGCAACAAAAACCGGGCCGCCCTGGTGACCCTGTCCATCGGTGTGGCGCAGGCGACGGTCGACGGCCGCCGTTTCACCGATCCCCGGGTGGTGATCGCCGTGGCCTCCGAGATGAAGAAGGTCGCCAAGTCCCAGCCGGGTTCGTATGTCGCGATCGACCGCCGCCGCGCCGAATCCGAGGAAGAGGGCGAGCTCTAAGCCTCCGAGTTCCATCGCGCGTCATTTGCGGCTTTCGCCCAGTTTTCGCCGTGCATGCGGGGGTGATCCGCTGAGCACATGTGACATGTCTCGCCGAGGGATGGCAAAAACGATCGCACGTGCGAAACTCGGGGTTAACCCACCACGCGCTGGCGGGACTCGGTGAAATTCCGAACCGGCGGTGATCCGGCCTCCTTCAGGCCGGTAAGCCCGCGACCCGGACGTCGTCACCACGACGGACGGTGGACCTGGTGAAAATCCGGGGCCGACGGTTGATCGGGCGAAAGCTCGGTCAGACAGTCCGGATGGGAGACAGCGCGCGGAATCGGACCCTGCCCTCGGCAGATCCGGGGTGCGCGAAGCGTACCCTCGTGCCCGATTCCCGGCGTTTCCTCCCTCTTCCTCCAGCGCTGGCCAGCAGCGCGCGAGAGGAAGACGCGGATGGTGACCGAGGACGAGGCGATGCGCCGCGCGATCGCGCTGGCAGCCAGGGGCCTCGGCACGACCAGCCCCAACCCGGTGGTCGGCTGCATTCTGCTCGGCGCCGACGGCGAGATCGTCGGCGAGGGCTTCCACGCGTACGCCGGCGGGCCGCACGCCGAGATCGTGGCGCTGGCCCAGGCCGGCGAGCGGGCCCGCGGCGGCACCGCGGTCGTCACCCTCGAACCCTGTAACCACACCGGGCGCACCGGGCCGTGCAGCCAGGCGCTGATCAGCGCCGGCGTGCGCCGGGTGGTCATCGCCGTCGACGACCCGACCCCGGTCGCAGCCGGCGGGGCGGTCACCTTGCGGGCCGCGGGCATCCACGTCGAGACCGGTGTCCGCCGCCAGGAGGCCGGCCAGGGCAACGTCGCCTGGCTGACCGCGGTGCGGCGCGGCCGGCCATACGTGACCTGGAAGTTCGCCGCGACCCTGGACGGGCGGTCGGCGGCCGCCGACGGCACCAGCCAGTGGATCACCTCCGCGCCCGCCCGCACCGACGTGCACGCGCTGCGGGCCACGGTCGACGCGATCGTGGCCGGTGTCGGCACGGTCGTCACCGACGATCCGCACCTCACCGTCCGTGATCTGCGGGACGGCTCGCTGGCCATCAAACAGCCGTTGCGTGTGGTCGTCGACTCGTCCGGGCGTACACCGGAAACGGCGCGAGTGAACGACGCCGCCGCGCCCACCTGGATCGTCACCAACCGTGAGGTCGGCGCCGGGCCGGACGGGCGCGTCGACCTGAACGCCCTGCTGGCGGCGCTGTTCGGCCGGGGCATCCGCTCGGTGCTGCTGGAGGGCGGGCCGACGCTGGCCGGCGCTTTCCTCGCGGCCGGGCTGGTCGATCAGGTGGTCGGCTACGTCGCTCCGAAACTGCTCGGCGCGGGCCGGACCGCGCTCGTCGACGCGGGGGTCGCCACCATCGGCGACGCCATCGAACTCGAACTCACCGATATCGCGCAGATCGGCCCCGACCTGCGCTTCACCGCCACGCTCCGCCAAAAGGAGTCTTGATGTTCACCGGAATCGTCGAAGAGCTGGGTGAGGTAGTCGGCCTCAAGGACACGGGCGGCGACTCGGCCGTGCTCGCCGTGCGCGGGCCGCTGGTCACGTCGGACGCGCGGCACGGCGACTCGATCTCGGTCAACGGGGTCTGCCTCACCGTCATCGACAACGTGGACGGGGTCTTCACCGCCGACGTGATGGGCGAGACGCTGCGGCGCTCCTCGCTGGGCGCGCTGGAGGAGGGCAGCCCGGTCAACCTGGAGCGGGCGGCCGCGCTCGGCAGCCGCCTCGGCGGCCACCTGGTGCAGGGGCACGTGGACGGCGTCGCCCGGATCATCGCGCGGGAGCCGGCGGCGGACTGGGAGGTCGTGCGGTTCTCGCTGCCTTCCGACCTCGCGAAGTACGTCGTGGAGAAAGGCTCGATCACCGTGGACGGGGTGTCGCTGACCGTCATGGCGGTGGACGACGAGACGTTCAGCGTCGGCCTCATCCCGACCACCTCGAAGCTGACCGTGCTGGGTGGCAAGGACGCCGGCGACCCGGTGAACCTCGAAGTTGACGTGATCGCGAAGTACGTCGAGAAGATGCTGGGAGGCCGCAATGTTTGAGGACATCGAGCGGGCGATCAAGGACATCGCCGCCGGTAAGGCCGTCATCGTCGTCGACGACGAGGACCGCGAGAACGAGGGCGACCTGATCTTCGCGGCTGAGAAGGCCACGCCCGAGCTGGTCGCCTTCATGGTCCGCTATACGTCGGGCTACATCTGCGTGCCGATCCCGGAGTCGGAGGCCGACCGCCTCGACCTGCCCCCTCAGTTCCACACCAATCAAGACGCCCGGGGTACGGCCTATGCGGTGACCGTCGACGCTCGGGAAGGCGTGGCCACGGGCATCTCGGCCGCCGACCGGGCGCACACCATCCGCTTGCTCGCGTCCGCGGAGACCCAGCCCACCGACCTCACCCGCCCCGGGCACGTGGTGCCGCTGCGGGCCCGCGCCGGCGGCGTCCTGCGCCGGCCCGGGCACACCGAGGCCTCGATCGACCTGGCCGAGATGGCCGGGCTCCGGCCGGCCGGCGTGCTCTGCGAGATGGTGAACGACGACGGCACCATGCAGCGCCGCCCCGATCTGGAGAAGTTCGCGGTCGAGCACGACCTGGCCCTGATCACGATCGCCGACCTGGTCGCCTATCGCAAGCACCGCGAGTCGCAGGTGCAGCGGGTGGTCGAGACCCGGCTGCCGACCGAGCACGGCGACTTCACGGCGGTCGGATATCGCGCCCTGGTCGACAACGGCGAGCACGTGGCGCTGGTCTTCGGTGAGATCGGCGACGGCGAGGACGTGCTGGTGCGGGTGCACTCCGAGTGCCTGACCGGCGACGTCTTCGGCTCGAAGCGCTGCGACTGCGGCCCCCAGCTCGACGCGGCCCTGGAGAAGGTGGCGGCGGCCGGCCGCGGGGTGGTGCTCTACATGCGCGGGCACGAGGGCCGGGGGATCGGCCTGCTGCACAAGCTCCAGGCGTACCAGTTGCAGGACAAGGGCTTCGACACGGTCGACGCCAACCTGGAGCTGGGCCTGCCGGCCGACGCGCGCGATTACGGGACAGGGGCACAGATCCTGTACGACCTGGGCGTGCGCTCGATGCGGCTGCTGACCAACAACCCGGCCAAGCGGGCCGGGCTCGAGGGCTACGGCCTGACCATCACCGGCCGGGAGGAGCTGCCCGTGCGGCTGCACCCGGAGAACGTGCACTACCTGCGCACGAAGCGGGACCGCATGGGGCACCTGTTCGAGGCGTTGGGCTGACCGTGCCGTTTAATGACGCGATAATGTCCGATAAAGGGGGACGACATGGCCGGATTCGGTGACCCACACCTGCAGACCGTCGACGCGAAGGGGCTGCGCCTCGGCATCGTCGGCTCCCGGTGGCACGCCGACCTGATCGATCACATGATCGAGCGGGCCAAGGCGGCCGCCGAGGCGTGCGGCGTCGAGGACGTCGTGGTGCACCGGGTGGCGGGCGCGGTCGAGCTGCCGATCGTCGCCCAGGCCCTGGCCCGCCAGTGCGACGCGGTGGTCACCCTCGGCGTCGTCATCAAGGGCGAGACCGACCACTTCAAATACGTGAACGACTCGGTGACGGCCGGCCTGACCAGGGTCGCCCTGGACGAGTCGACCCCGGTCGGCCACGGCGTCCTGACCGTGCACAGCCTGGGCCAGGCCCGCGACCGCGCCGGCCTGGAGGACTCGGTCGAGGACAAGGGCTGGGCCACCGCGGTCGCCGTCCTGGACGCGGCCCTCGTGCTCCGCGAGCTCGGCAAGCCCTGACCGTCACCCGGCCCCGCCGGCCGTGGGTCAGGGCATCCTGGTGATGCGGACGGTCCGGTTGAGCGGGGTGCTGAGGCACTCCTGGCTGTCACAGACGACCACCTGCATGGCGAGCGTGGCTTTGCCGCGCTCGAACGGTGCGCCGGTGATGCTCGCGGTGACCCGCTGGGTGTAGAGCAGGCCCGTCCCGGAGCAGGTCAGCGCGGTCACCGCGGTGCCCTGAGCCAGGAGCCCGTCGGAGGGGCGGGCCTGGGCCACGGTCACCGTCGCCGTGCCGGTGGAGCCGGCCGGGCACTCGACGCCGAAGGCCACGTCGACGGCGGCGCCGCGGGCGGCGAGGGTCGTCCACAGGACGTCGACGGTCGCGGGCGGCGGGGTCAGGAGCAGCGCCGCCGCGGCGAGCGCGGGGGCGATCACTTGGTGATCCGGATGGTCTCGTCGAACGGGATGACCTCGCAGCCGGCGGGGTCGCAGACCGTTCGGACGGTACGGGCGGTGGCCGGGCCCCGGGTGAAGAGGGCGCCGGCCGGGTCGCGGTCGACGCGCAGGACCAGCTGCTGGGCGGCGCCGGTGCAGTCGGCCTTCTTGCGGCCGGTGCCCTGGGCGATCGCGGTGCCGTTGACCGCGGTCACCGTCACCTCGACCCGCAGGGTCGCGCCGGCCGGGCAGGTGGCGGAAAGCGTGACCCGCACCCGGGAACCGTCCAGGCGGAGCTCGGCCGCGTCGACTCTGGTGGCCGAGGGCGCTATCAGCAGTGGCGCCAGTAAAGCGGTGTAGAAGAGATGCATGGCGGTCCTTCCCCCGGGCAGGGGGCCGCCTTCCCCGTGTTCGGCGGTTCACCCCCGTGCCCGCCGTCACACCCTGTCATTGCCTGACTACGGCCGTCAATCTACAGTCGGCCGGCCTCGATGATCCGGGCCAGGAACTGCCTGGTGCGCGCCTCCACCGGTTCGCCCAGGACCTGCGCGGGCGGGCCCTGTTCGAGCACCTTGCCCTTGTCGAGGAAGGCGACCCGGTCGGCCACCTGCCGGGCGAAGCCCATCTCGTGCGTGGCCAGCACCATGGTCATGCCCTCGCCCTTGAGGTCGCGGATCATGGTGAGCACCTCGCCGACCAGTTCGGGGTCGAGGGCCGAGGTGACCTCGTCGAGCAGCAGCAGCCGCGGGTTGTTGACCAGCGCGCGCACGATCGCCACGCGCTGCTGCTGGCCGCCGGAGAGACGGTCCGGATAGGCGCCGGCCTTGTCGGCCAGCCCGACCCGCTTCAGCCACTCGTGTGCCTGCTCGCGCGCCTCGGCCACCGGCCTCTTGTGCACGCGCACCGGGGCCAGCGTGATGTTGTCGAGGACGGTCATGTGCGGGAACAGGTTGTACGACTGGAAGACCAGGCCGATCTTCTGCCGTACGACATCAGGGTCGACCCGGGGGTCGGTGATGTCCTCGCCGTCGAGCCGGATCGTGCCGTCGTCGATCTCGGCCAGCAGGTTCACGCAGCGCAGCAGCGTCGACTTGCCCGAACCGGAGGCGCCGATCAGCGCGACCACCTCGTGCTCGCCGACGTCCAGCGTGAGCCCGTCGAGCACGACGTTGGCCCCGAACGTCTTCCGGACGTCCTCACAGGAGAGCACCATGTCAGGTCCCCGCGTTCTGGCGGCGGGCGGCCCGCAGCGTCACGAAGTCGGTGATCCCGATCAGCGGCAGGGCCAGAAGGACGAAGAGCACACCGGCGACGACGTACGGCGTGAAGTTCGCGTCCGAGGCCACGCCGATCTGCGCCGCGCGGATCGCGTCGATCGGACCGGCCAGCGAGATCAGCCCCACGTCCTTCTGCATGGCCACGGTGTCGTTCAGCAGCGGGGGCGCCGACCGCCGTACGGCCTGTGGCAGCACCACGTGGCGCATCGCCTGCCGGTAGCTGAGCCCGAGCGAGCGGGCCGCCGCGACCTGGCTCGGATGCACCGACTCGATGCCGGAGCGGATCACCTCGGCCAGATAGGCGCCGTACGTGATGACGATGGCGGCGCCACCGAGCACGGTCACGCTCGGCGTGCCCTGAAGGCGCAGGCCCGGGATGCCGAACGCGAACAGGTAGATCACGATGATCAGCGGCAGGCCGCGGAACGAGTACGTGTACGCCGTCGCGAGCGCGCGGACCGGGAAGAAGACCGGGCCGCGCAGCGTGCGCAGGATGGCGATCAGCAGGCCGAGGGCCAGGGCGCAGGCGGCGCAGACCACGAAGAGCCGGATGTTGAGCCACAGGCCCTCGAGGATCGCCGGAAGGTACTCCCGGGCCACGTCGGGGTCGAAGAACGACTGCTTGACCCGGTCCCAGCCGGGTGCCCCGGTGATCAGGAAGCCGAGCAGGACCCCGAGCACCGCCGTGGAGAGCGCGGCGAGCAGCACGGACCGGATGGCTTGCTTGCGTCGGTAAGCAATCCGGCCGCGCTGAGTGGCGCTTGGTTCGTAGAGCTCGGTTGTCACTGCAGTTCTTTGGCCCCGCCCGAGTCGGCCAGCCAGGTCTTCTCCAGCACGGCGAGGGTGCCGTCCTGGCGCAACTGGTCGACCGCCTGGCTGACGCAGCTGGTCAGCACCGAGTCCTTGTCGAGCACCAGCCCGAACTGCTCCGGCGTGCCCACCTGCGGGAGCTGGCCGACGATGACGCCGTTGTCGAGCTCGGCCGAGGTCATGTAGAACGCGGTCGGCAGATCGACCACGATGCCGTCGACCGTGCCGTTGACCAGGGCCGCCTTGGCGTCGTCGTTGTTGTTGAAGACCGACGGCTGGCTGCTCGGCTTGATCAGGTCGGTGATCGCCTGGTAGCTGGTCGTGCCGACCTGGGCGCCGAGCTTCGCGCCCTTGAGGTCGGCGATCGAGGCGGCCGAGGCGATCTTCGAGCCCTTGGTGGTGATCACCGTCTGGCGGACCAGGTAGTAGGGCGACGAGAAGTCGACCGCGTTACGCCGTTCGGGTGTGATCGAGAACTCGTTGATGTCGAAGTCGAACGCCTTCGGGCCCGGCGCGATGGCGTTGTTGAACGTCACAGAGGTCCAGATCACGTTGTCCTGTGCGTACCCGAGACGCTGGGCGACCTGGTACGCCACGGCCGATTCGAACCCTTTGCCGTTCTTGGGGTCGTTGTCGGAGAACCACGGCTCGTACGCGGGGTTGTCGGTGCCGATCGTCAGCTTGCCAGCCGTCTTGGTGGTGAGCGCGCCAGCAGGGCAGACGTTCCCCGAGGACGAGGCGGACGCGGTGGGGGACGAGTTTTCGTCGGCGGGAGCGCAGCCCGCCAGGGCGGCGACCAGCAGCGCGGCGCCACCGAGGGAGGTGAGGGTGTTTCGGCTGACCATGTCCGGCAGCCTAGGCCACGTCTCACCTGCTGGGGCCGTTCGTCGCCATCCCGTGACGAGTTGGCAAAATGCTCACCGTGAAGACGTTCGAAGAGCTGTTCGCCGAGCTTCAGGCGAAAGCGGTGGCCAAGCCCGAGGGGTCGTCCACCGTCGCCGCCCTGGAGCGCGGAGTCCACTTCATCGGGAAGAAGGTCGTCGAGGAGGCGGCCGAGTCCTGGATGGCCGCCGAGCACGAGGGCCCCGAGCGGGCCGCCGAGGAGATCTCCCAACTGCTCTACCAGGCCCAGGTCCTGATGATCGCCACTGGTCTCGAGCTCAAGGATGTCTACCGACATCTGTGACGTGCCGCCCCGATGAGTTCGCCATCGATCAAGAGGAGCACGTCAATGCTGCGCATCGCCGTACCCAACAAGGGGACCCTGTCCCAGCCCGCGTCCCAGATGCTGCGTGACGCCGGCTACCGCCAGCGCACCGACCCCAAGGACCTCGCCTGCCGCGACGAGGCCAACAACGTCGAGTTCTTCTACCTGCGGCCCCGCGACATCGCCACGTACGTCGGCTCGGGCGACCTCGACCTCGGCATCACCGGCCGCGATCTGCTGGTCGACTCGGGCGTCCCGGCCAGCGAGGTGCTCGACCTGAACTTCGGCGGGGCCACATTCCGCTGGGCCGCGCCGGCCGACAGCCCGATCACGGCCGACGAGATCGGCGGCCGGCGCATCGCCACCGCGTACCCGGGTGTGGTGGAGCGCTATCTGGCCGAGCGGGAGCTCAAGGCCGATGTCGTACGCCTCGACGGCGCGGTGGAGAACGCGGTCCGCCTCGGCGTGGCCGACCTGATCGCCGACGTGGTCGAGACCGGCGCCACGCTGCGCCAGGCCGGGCTGGTCACCTTCGGCGAGCCGCTGCTGCGCTCGTCGGCCATCCTGATCGGCCGCCCCGAGGAGCAGGCGGGAGCCGCCCAGCTCATCCGCCGTCTCCAGGGTGTGCTGGTCGCCCGCAGCTACGTGATGCTGGCCTACGACGTGCGGGCCGACCTGCTCGACCAGGCGACCGGGCTGACCCCGGGCATCGAGTCGCCGACGGTCTCGCCGCTGCACCGCGAGGGCTGGGTCGCCGTGCAGGCGATGGTCCCGCGCCGCGACGTACACCGGATCATGGACGAGCTGTACGAACTGGGCGCTCGCGCCATCCTCGTCACCGATATCGCGAATTGCAGGTTGTAACGTGACCGTTGTGGATGCCAAGCCGGTGGTCTATCGGCCTTTGAAGATCCGGTGGGTGGCCGTGCCGCTCGCGGCCGGTGTCGCGCTGCTGTTCACCGTGCTGAGCTTCGGCCTGCACGGATCGGCCGGCTTCGACAACTCCGGCACGTTCCAGCGCGGCGACCAGGCCGCCATGATCGGCCTCGGGATCCTGATCGGCCTGGGCATCCTGGCCTTCTGCCGTCCCAAGGTCACCGCCGACGCCGACCACATCAAGATCCGCAACGTGGTGGGCGGCTACGACCTGCCGTGGTCGGTGGTGCGCAAGGTGCGCTTCGACCGCAACTCGCCCTGGGCCCAGCTGGAGCTCCACGACGAGGAGCAGATCTCGATCCACGCGCTCCAGGCGGCCGACAAGGACTACGCGGTCGAGGGCGTGCGCACCCTGCGCCAGCTGCATCAGGCCGCCGTCGAAGCCTGATCCGGAGTACCTGCTAGACTTCACGGCAGTCGACCACGCCCATGCGCAAGCAGGGGCGCGAAAGAGGAGCCCGCTGGCTCCCACCCGCAGTCCTCGTTAATTCGTAGGGCCGGGTCCGGTCACCCGCAACGGGAATATTTCCGTCGCGGGGTGCGTCCTCATGGGCGCCGATGACCGGTCGAGCGGGCCCCGGCATGCGCTTTTTCTCAAAAGCGCGAGCGGGGCCTTCTGCTTTCCCGGCGCCCGGAAACCGAGGGTGCGGGGCCGACCGACATTGGCAGCGGTCCCCGCACAGGCGGGGATGATCCACGTTCTGAGGAGGCCCCATCAGCGTCGAACCACGCGTTAACGAACAGATCCGGGCTCGTGAGGTCCGACTGGTCGGCCCCGAGGGTGAGCAGGTGGGCATCGTCCCGCTCGAGCGCGCTCTCCAGCTGGCCGCGGACGTCGATCTGGACCTGGTCGAGGTTGCTCCGATGGCGCGGCCGCCGGTGTGCAAGCTCATGGACTTCGGCAAGTTCAAGTACGAGAGCGCACTGAAGGCACGCGAAGCGCGGCGCAACCAGCAGCAGACCGTCATCAAGGAAATGAAGCTCCGCCCGAAGATCGACCCGCACGACTACGAGACCAAGAAGGGTCACGTGGTGCGGTTCCTCAAGGCGGGCGACAAGGTCAAGGTGACGATCATGTTCCGCGGTCGCGAGCAGAGTCGCCCGGAGCTGGGTTTCCGGCTCCTGCGCCGGCTCAGCGAAGAGATCTCGGAGCTGGGTTTTGTCGAGGCCAGTCCGAAGCAGGACGGCCGAAACATGATCATGGTGCTGGCCCCGCATCGGGCCACGAAGGCCGCCGCCGTGGCGGCCAACGTCGCCGCCGCCAAGCCTGGCCGTGAGCCGCGTGAGGGCGAGGGCGAGGCCGTCGCGCCTGACGCTCCCGCCGAAACCACCGCAGAGTAGACAGCTTTTCCGTGCGACGTGGGGCCGACCGGCCCCTCGCTCGCATGGAAAGATCAGAAAGAGGCTCAAGTGCCTAAGTTCAAGCCGCACACCGGCACGGGCAAGCGGGTGAAGGTCACCGGCAAGGGCAAGCTCCGCACGGAGCAGGCCGGTAAGCGCCACCTGCTCGAGGGCAAGTCCTCGCACGTCACGCGCCGTATGACGGGCACCACCGCCGTCGCCAAGGCGGACATCCCGCGAGTGAAGAAGCTGCTCGGCCGCTGACGCGCGCCACACACGTTCCCCTGTTAGGAGTACTGAAATGGCACGCGTCAAGCGGGCAGTCAACGCCCAGAAGAAGCGTCGCACGTTGCTGGAGACCGCCAGCGGATATCGCGGTCAGCGCTCCCGCCTTTACCGCAAGGCCAAGGAGCAGGTGCTGCACTCGATGCAGTACTCGTACCGTGACCGTCGTGACCGCAAGGGCGACTTCCGCCAGCTGTGGATCACGCGTATCAACGCGGGGGCCCGGGCCAACGGCCTGACCTACAACCGCCTCATCCAGGGCCTCAAGCTGGCCGGCGTCGAGGTGGACCGCAAGATCCTGGCCGACCTCGCGGTGAACGACGCCGCCGCCTTCGCGGCGATCGTCGAGGTCGCGCGGGCCGCCGTGGCGGCCGAGGGCACCGGCGGCGCCGCCGCTCAGGCTGCCTGATTTCGAAGATTCATCCAGGGCGCTTCCCGTGCGAACGGGGAGCGCCCTGCTTCGTGGAGAGCCCGGATGACCTTTACGTCTCGTACACCTCGGGTTGTAGCGGCCCGTAAGTTGCAGCGCCGCAAGGACCGCGACCAGACCGGCCGATTCCTCGCCGAAGGACCGCAGGCGGTCCGGGAGGCGCTCGCCGCCGGGGTCGTCCTCGAGCTTTTCGGCACGGGCGACGGGCTTTCCCGGTACGCCGAACTGGCGGCACAGGCGCAGGTCGTCTCGCCGGTCGACGACGACGGGCTGGCCTCGCTGGCCGAGACGGTCAACCCGCAGGGGCTGGTCGCGGTCTGCGAACGGGTCGACGTGCCGATCCACGAGGCGCTGGCCAAGCAGCCCCGGCTGGTCGCGGTCGTGGCCGAGATCCGCGACCCGGGCAACGCGGGCACGATCCTGCGCACCGCGGACGCGGCCGGAGCGGACGCGGTGATCTTCGCCGGGGACGCCGTGGACCCGTACAACGGGAAATGCGTCCGCGCCTCGGCCGGATCGTTGTTTCATGTAGATGTGGTCCGTGCCCCGCTCGACGTCGTTCCCGAACTGACTGCCGCCGGTCTGCAGGTGCTCGCCACCAGCGGATACGGCGCCGACGACCTGGACTCCCTGGCCGATGACGGCGTGCTGGCCGCGCCGACCGCCTGGATGTTCGGGTCGGAGGCGCACGGCCTGCCCTCGTCGGTGCTCTCCGAGGCCGACCGGCAGGTGCGCGTGCCGATCTACGGCGCCGCCGAGAGCCTGAACCTGGCCGCGGCCGCCGCCGTCTGCCTGTACGCGTCGGCCCGGGCCCAGCGCTGATGCGCGCCGTCGTCTACGACGCGGTCGGCGCCCCGCCGCGGGTGGCCGACGTCCCCGAGCCGGACTGCCCGCCCGACGGCGCGGTGGTCGACGTGCGGGCCACCGGGATCTGCCGCTCCGACTGGCACGCCTGGCGCGGGCACGACCCGGTGCCGCTGCCGCACATCCCCGGCCACGAGTTCGCCGGTGTCGTCGCCGCGGTCGGGCCTTCGGTGCGCGGTTTCACGGTCGGGGACCGGGTCACCGCGCCGTTCGTCAACGGCTGTGGCTGGTGCCCGTTCTGCCTGGCCGGCCGGGCCCAGATCTGCCCCAACCAGACCCAGCCCGGCTTCACCCATCCCGGGTCGTACGCCGAGAAGGTCCAGGTGCGGGCGGCCGACACCAACCTCGTGCGGCTGCCCGACGCCGTCGACTTCGTGCCGGCGGCGGCGCTGGGGTGCCGGTTCGCGACGGCCTTCCGGGCGCTGACCGGGCACGGCCCGGTGGCCGAGGACGCGGTGGTCGCCGTCTACGGCTGCGGGGGAGTCGGGCTCTCGGCGGTGATGATCGCTACGGCGCTGAAGCTGCGGGTGCTCGCCCTCGACCCGTCGCCGGCGGCCACGGCGATGGCCGCCTCCCTCGGCGCGGTCGTGGTGCCGTCGGTGGTCGGCGAGGCCGACATCGCCATCGACGCCTACGGCTCACCCGAGACGGCCGAGGCTTCGGTACGGAGTCTGCGGCGCGGCGGGCGGCACGTGCAGGTCGGCCTGATGCTCGGCGTCGCCGCGCGGGCGCCGCTGCCCTGGGACCTCGTCGTCTCGCAGGAGCTGGAGATCGTCGGCTCGCACGGGATGGCCGCCGTCGACTATCCGCCGATGCTCGATCTCGTGGCCCGCGGCCGGCTCGATCCGGGCCGCCTGGTCGTCGAGGTCGTCGACCTGTCCGGGGCCGGTGCGGCCCTGACCGCGATGGATTCGCCGATCCCGGGCCACGCGGGTATCACGGTCGCTGTCCCCTCGTGACGACCGCTATGCTGGGACACATGCCAGGACACTCGATGCTGTTTAGCCGGCCCGCTGGTCGCGGGCGCTAGGCATCTGTTCCTGCGTTCTCCCTGACCGGTGGGCTGCGGCCCAGCCGCGCGTCCGTAGACTGCCTTCGGCTCATCCGGTGTGAGGGAGTTCGCCCGACCATGTCTTATCGCAACGATCCGTACGACCCGAAGCAGGCTGCCCTGCTCGACCCGGCCGCCCTCGAGGCCGCCGTGGACGACGCGCGCAAGGCCTTCGACGCCGCGGCCGACCTCGACGCGCTGGCCGCGCTCAAGCCCCTGCACCTGGGTGACCGCTCGCCGGTCTCGCTGGCCCGCCGGGAGATCGGCTCGCTGCCGCCGGCCGCCAAGTCCGACGCCGGAAAGCGGGTCAACCTGGCCCGCCAGTCCGTGCAGGGCGCGTACGACTCCCGCCAGGCCGAGCTGGAGCTCGACCGCGCGGCCAAGGTCCTGGTCCAGGAGCGCGTCGACGTCACCCTGCCGTGGGACCGCGCCCCGCGCGGCGCCCGCCACCCGCTGACCACGCTCATGGAGCACATGGGCGACCTGTTCGCGGGCATGGGCTACGACATCGTGGAGGGTCCCGAGCTCGAGCTCGAGTGGGCCAACTTCGACGCGCTGAACATCGGGCCCGACAACCCGGTCCGCGGCGCCATGGACACGTTCTACGTCGACCTGCCCGGCCTGGTCATGCGCACCCACACGTCGCCCGGCCAGGTCCGCTCGATGATCGCCAAGCAGCCGCCGATCTACGTGGTCAGCCCCGGCCGGGCCTACCGCTCGGACGAGCTGGACGCCACCCACAGCCCGGTCTTCCACCAGATCGAGGGCCTGGTCGTCGACGAGGGCATCACCATGGCCCACCTGCGCGGCACCCTCGACCACTTCGCCAAGGCGATGTTCGGTCCCGGCGCGCGCACCCGCTGGCGTCCCCACTACTTCCCGTTCACCGAGCCCAGCGCCGAGTTCGACGTCTGGTTCGAGCAGCACCGCGACGGCCCGCGCTGGGTCGAGTGGGGTGGCTGCGGCATGGTCAACCCGCGGGTGCTGACCGCCTGCGGCATCGACCCCGGCCGCTATTCCGGTTTCGCCTTCGGCATGGGCGTGGAGCGCACCCTGATGTTCCGCAACGGGGTCAGCGACATGCGCGACATCGTCGAGGGCGACATCCGCTTCACCACGAACTTCGGAATGGAGGTCTGACGCGATGAAGACCACGCTCTCGTGGCTGCGCGAGTACGTCGAGCTGCCCGCTGACCTCACCGCCGCTCAGCTCGACTCGGCCCTGACCAACCTGGGCATGGAGGTCGAGTCGATCGTCGACCAGACCGCCACCATCAAGGGTGACCTGGTCGTCGGGCGGGTGCTGACGATCGAGGAGCTGACCGGCTTCAAGAAGCCGATCCGGTTCACCACGGTCGATGTCGGCTCTTCTTCGCCGCAAGAGATCGTTTGCGGGGCGAGGAACTTCGCCGAGGGCGACCTCGTCGTGGTGATCCTCCCCGGCGGCGAGCTGCCGGGCGGGTTCAAGATCGGTGCGCGCAAGACGTACGGCCGCAACTCCAACGGCATGATCTGCTCCGCGGCCGAGCTGGGGCTCAGCGGAGACCACTCCGGCATCATCGTGCTGCCCGCCGATTCGGCCACGCCGGGCACCGACGCGCGCGGGGCCGTCGGTCTCGACGACGTCGTGGTCGAGGTCGAGATCACCCCGGATCGCGGCTACGAGATGAGCCTGCGCGGCCTCGCTCGCGAGCTCTCCTACGCGTTCTCGGCCGCCTACACCGACCCCGCGGCCATCGCGGCGGCTTCTCCTACGGCCGATTCGCCCTTCCCTGTATCGGTCGAGGACACCGTCGGCTGCGACCGGTTCTCGGCGCGCGTCGTGCGGGGGATCGACCCGAATGCCAAGTCGCCCGACTGGATGCAGAAGCGGCTGGTCGCGGCCGGCATCCGGGCCATCTCGCTGCCGGTCGACATCACGAACTACCTGATGCTCGAGCTCGGGCAGCCGATGCACGTCTTCGACCTCAACCGGCTCAACGGCGGCCTCGTGGTGCGCCGGGCCCGGCCCGGGGAGAAGCTGACCACCCTGGACGGTGTGGCCCGCGTGCTCGACGCCGAGGACATGGTGATCTGCGACGACACCGGCCCGATCTCGCTGGCCGCGGTGATGGGCGGCGAGACCAGCGAATGGCAGCCGGACACGGTGGACGTGCTGCTCGAGGCCGCGCACTGGGATCCGGTGATGGTCGGCCGTACGGCCCGGCGCCACAAGCTGTTCAGCGAGGCGGCCAAGCGCTGGGAGCGCGGCGTCGACCCGCAGCTGACGCTTGTCGCGTTGGAACGCGCGGTGCAGATCCTGACCTCGCACGCCGGCGGCACGGTCGATCCTCTCGTGCTCGACATCGACCACGTGGTCGCGCCCTCCCCGATCGCCCTCGACCCGGCGCTGCCCGCCCAGCGGATCGGCCTCGCCTACTCGTCCGCGGACGTCGTGAAGCTGCTCTCGCAGGTCGGCTGCCAGGTGCGGGAGACCGTGCCGCTCGAGGTCACGCCGCCGTCGTGGCGCCCCGACCTGCTCGCGCCGATCGACCTGGTGGAGGAGGTGGCCCGCCTCGGCGGGTACAACGACATCCCCAGCATCCTGCCGCCGGCCCGCGGTGGCGCCGGCATCACGCCGGCCCAGCGCCGCCGCCGCACGGTGGGCCGGGCCCTGGCCGAGAACGGCTACGTCGAGGTGCTGTCGTACCCGTTCGTGGCGCCGTCGGCGGCCGACCAGCTCGGATATCCGGCCGACGACCCGCGGCGCAGCGCGGTCCGGCTGACCAACCCGCTGTCCGAGCAGGAGCCGCTGCTGCGCACGTCGCTGCTGCCCACGCTGCTCGCGACGCTCAAGCGCAACCTGGGCCGCGGTCACCGCGACCTGGCCGTCTTCGAGACCGGCCTGGTCTTCCTCCCGACGCTGGCGACGACCGCGCCGCCGGCCATGGGCGTCGACCGCAAGCCGGCCGAGGACGAGTGGCAGGCGGCGAACGCGATCGTCCCGAAGCAGCCGTGGCACCTGGCCGCGGCGGTGACCGGCGACATCGCCCCCGCCGGCTGGTGGGGCGCGGGCCGCGAGGCCACGTGGGCGGACGCGATCGAGGCGGCCCGCATCGCGCTGTCGGCGGCCGGCATCACGGCCGGCCGGGTGACGGTGGCGGCGGCCGAGCTGGCGCCGTGGCACCCGGGCCGCTGCGCGGCGATCAGCGTCGACGGCGAGGTGGTGGGCCACGCGGGTGAGCTCCACCCGGCTGTCGTGTCGGCGTTGGAGCTGCCGAGGCGTACGAGCGTGATGGAACTTGATCTGGACGCCGTGCCCGCGGCGCCGGTCACGCAGGCGAAGAAGATCTCGTCCTTCCCGCCCGCGCTGATCGACGTGGCGCTGGTGGTCGACGCCGGCACCCCGGCCGCCGCTGTCTCATCCGTGTTGGAGCAGGGCGCGGGCGAGCTGCTCGAGTCGGTCGCGCTGTTCGACCTGTACGAGTCGGAGCAGCTCGGCGAGGGCCGGAAGTCGCTGGCCTACAAGCTGACCTTCCGCGCCCCCGACCGCAC
Organism: Actinoplanes sp. NPDC000266; assembly: GCF_042899005.1. Taxonomy (NCBI): domain Bacteria; kingdom Bacillati; phylum Actinomycetota; class Actinomycetes; order Micromonosporales; family Micromonosporaceae; genus Actinoplanes; species Actinoplanes sp. NPDC000266. The sequence continues at coordinate 114,755 of NZ_JBIAZI010000004.1, read as the reverse complement.
GCTGACCTCGGAGGAGACCCTGGCCGCGCGCGACGCCGCGGTGGCCGCGGTGGCCGAGCGTTTCGGGGCTACCCTGCGGGGCGCCTGACGTCCGCTTCCCCGGGGCGGTGGTGACACTCCCCGGGGAACACCCGCCGCAGCTCATCGGCGATCGCCTCGCGGGCGGCGATCGCCGCCGGCTCGGTGTAGGCGTGCAACCGCAGCCCTTCGGTGAGGGCCAGAAGGCGTACGGCGGCCGCGGTCTCGTCGGTGTCGTCGGGAACCTCGCCGCACTCCTTGCCGTTCTGAACCGCCTGCGTGATCGTCCCGCGGATGTGTGAGTTGCTGCGGCCCAGCGCCGCCGCCAGCTTCGGGTTGTCCACCGTGCGGCCGGTGAAGGCCAGCTCCACCCGGCACTCGCGGCGCCTCTTCTCGTCCAGGGGCAGGAGCTCCGTCAGCGCGTCGAGCAGGATCTCCTCGATCCTGGCTCCCTTCTTGTCGGCTTTTTTCGCCTCGTCCTGCACGGTGTCCTCTTGGCGTTCACGGATCATCGTGAAGGCGTGCAGCAGCATGTCGTCTTTTGTCCGAAAATAGTGCTGCACCAGACCGACCGAGATGCCGGCCGCCTTGGCCGTCCGGGCGACGGTGACGGCGTCGAAGCCCTCGGTCGCCACGAGCTGCTCGACGGCCTCGGCGACCTGACGGCGGCGTGCTTCATGATCAGCGGTCCTCGCCATTGCGTAACCATATAGCGATACGGTTTAATGCCATAACCATACAGCCATATGGTTATGGAGGTGCCCCATGCTCGTCCATGTGCTCCTGGCCCTCACCCTCGCCGTCCCGGCCTATGTGGAGCAGCAGCAGAGGGAGCTCGACATCCCCGGGGTGGCATACGCGATCGTGACCCGCGACCGCGTGGTCGCGCAGCACACGTCCGGGGTGACCCCGCAGACCCCGTTCCTGATCGGCTCGGTGTCCAAACCGTTCACCGCCCTGACCGTCATGCAGCTCGTCGAGCAGGGCCGGGTCGCCCTCGACGACCCGGTGGGCCGCCACCTGCCGTGGTTCGCCTTCCCCCAGATCACCGTGCGCCAGTTGCTGAACCACACGAGCGGCCTGCCACGCTGGGCGTCCCGCACCGACCGTTTCGACAACAGTCCCGACGGCCTGGAGCGCTCGGTGCGCGACCTGGCTACGGCCCGCCTGGGCGAGCCCGAATACAGCGACGCCAACTACATGGTTCTGGGCGCGATGGTCGCGGAGGTGACGGGCCGCCCGTTCCGCGAGGTGTTGCAGAGCCAGGTCTTCGACCCGTTGGATATGCGCCACACCGTCGCGTCGTCGGCCGGCCACCGCTACTGGTTCGGCCATCCACGCCGCTTCGAGGCCCCCTACGACCTTTCAGGCTTGCCGTACGGCTACGTCACGGCCTCCTTGGAGGACATGACGCACTTCGCGATGGCCCACCTCAACGGCGGCCGCTACGGCCCGCGCAGCGTGCTCTCGGCCGCCACCATCACCCAGATGCAGACCGCCCAGACCGACGTCGGCTACGGCCTGGGTTGGCGAGACACCAAGCTGGACGGCACCCGGATCGTCTGGCACGCGGGCGCCGACCCAGGCTTCTGGGCCCACCTGGTCCTGGTGCCCAGCGCCGGCCTGGGCGTGATAGTCCTGGCCGACAGTTACAGCCCCGCCCTGGACGAGCGCCTGGCGTCAATAGCCTTCAACATCACCCGAATGGCCCTGGGCGGCACACCCGAGCCATCACCGACATGGGACCCCCTGATGCGAGGCAGCCTCTATTTGCTGGCCACGATGGCCGCGTTGCTGGCCCTGGCAATCATCGTCTCCGCCGTACGCCGTAACACCCACCGCCACCGCCGAGCCGCCGCCTTCGCATGGACCGCGGCGTGCGCCGTGGCGGCCACACTGGTCCTGGTGGTGTTCCCCGCTTCGATGGGTTACAGCTTGGCCCAGATCCGCTTGTGGACCCCCGATCTGTTCTGGTCCATCATCGCGGTGGCCGCCCTAGCCGCCATCCTGGCCACGCTCCGCATAGCAATCGCCGCCACTGCCCGTCCCGCCACTGCCCGTCCCGCAGCAGCCGGCACCTCACCTTCCCCCGACCGGTCACCGACCACATGACCAGGCAGGCGCGGCACCACATCAGCCCGTCGTCAGCTTCCATGGCGACCATCCGAGACGGCCCACATGCCTCCCCGGCCGCCGCACGCACGCCGCCACTGTCGCCCGCGCTCTCGCCCGCCCAGAGGGCACTGACCACGGCAGCATGAACCGGCCCGGACAACTCCCCGGTGGCAAAGTGCCGCGCCCGATCCTCCACACCCGCCCATCCGGGCAGTCGGCACCAGGAGAACCGCGGGTGTCGAAACGCCCTCGGCCGCAAGCGGGTCACCCTCGCCGAACGGGGCGCGAAAGGCAGTCTGGGCGGCGGTTCCGAAGGTGGGCCAGGGCGGCGGTTCCGAAGGTGGGCCAGGGCGGCGGTTCCGAAGGTGGGCCAGGGCGGCGGTTCCGAAGGTGGGCCAGGGCGGCATTTCCTGCGTGGGCCAAGGCCGCAGCTTCCGGGGTGGTTCAGCGCGGCGGCTCCAGCGCTGGCCGCACTCGCTGGCCTTCGGTGCGCGCGCACGCCCCTGCCGGCTGGGGTTGCGCGCACGCCCCTGCCGGCTGGTCAGTGGCGCGCACGCCCCTGCCGGCTGGTCAGTGGCGCGCATGCCCCTGCTGGCTGGTCTGTGGCGCGCATGCCCCCTGCCGACTGCTCATTGGGCGCTCGCGCCCTTGGGCATCGTGCCCATGGCCGTCGGACCCCGGGATTGTCGGACTAGCTCTGCATGGCGGCCGCATGTGGGTTCCGGCTATCGCTGCGCGGCGGCCGCGATTGTCGAGTTGCCACTGCACGACGGCCGCGACATCGAGCAGGTTGTGCGGCGGCCTACTCGGCTCCAGCTCACCAGGGCCACATCGCGAAGGGTGCGAGGGCCCGAAAGGTAAGGAACGGCGGTCCAGGACGGCCCGTCATCAGCCCACCGCGGATGTGGGCGCGGCCCTGGTGGTCCGCCCGCCGCCGTGGGCGGAGCACCAGGGCTTTTCAGCGCGCCGCCGGGCGAGCTGGTCTGGGGATATTCGGGGTGGGTGGGCGGCGGGTGGGGTGAGCGCGTCCTGGCGGCGTGGTGGCCGCCACCGCGACCGTCAGGACGCGCTCAGCTTGGGGGCGGGGGTTCGGCCCTCGGGGAAGATCTGGTCGTAGGCGATCAGCCAGCGGATCTGCTCGCGTGGGGGAACCTGGCAGCCGCGCAGGAAGGCCAGCAAAGTGTCGCGCCGCGGATGGCTGCGGGCGGCGATCAGATTGTGGGCCGTGGCTCGGGAGATGGGGGTTCCGGCCAGGCTGCTGCGGCGTACTACGGCGTCCACGGAGCATCTACGCTGTGTCATCAGAGCGCGGAGTCGCCGTCCCAGCTCTTGCGGGGTGGCGGCACCGGTCGGATCGGGCGGAACATTGGGCAGGGTTGCGACGCTCATGAAGGATTGCCTCCAACGGCTCCGGTCCTCGCGGCAACGAGGATCTTTCCGGGGTCGATGTAGATCCTGGTGGGGCCGACCAGGCGAAACAAGAACGCGCTTGCGCACAAAAGTGCGCCGTGCCCTACCTGAACGATGCGTGACCGACCCTCCCGCACCGGTCGTAGTCAGACTCCGGCGGCGACGCCGCACAGTCACGGATCATCGGTCGACGCGGTCAATTTCGCGACGGAAAGTTACCGCAGTCAAGACACGCTCAGTAATCATCCACGTAGATGATCTGGTAAAGGTCACCCAGTTCACGGCTGACCAATGCGTGCAATTGCCGCCCCTCGGCGATGAAGGCCATCCGCGCCTCCTCGGACGGCCACTCGAACTCCGGTCCCAGCTCGGCGCTGTACCGATCGCCCCACCGCTCCAGCCGCGCCTCGAGCCCGGCCGACAGCGGCAGGTCGCCGGGCGACAGCATGCCGTCGTCGGCCCACAGCGGGAACGCCCAGTGGTCGGCCATCAGCCGGATGCGCCGCGCCTTCACAAGGTCATCATGCCGCGATGAGGGCCTGCGATGGTGGTGGGGTGGACGAAGTGATCGCGGATGTGCTCGATGCTTTCGGCAGGCGGGATCGGGAGGCGCTGATCCGGCTTCTGCATCCCTACCTCCACTGGACCGAGGGCGGCTCGACCGTACGAGGGCGCACCAAGGTCCTGGCGCGGCTCGACGGTGACAAGCCGGAGCCGCCGATGGCCTACGAGCTGCGGGAGGGGCAGATCTACCGGTGGGTGTCGGCCCAGGGCGGGTAGAAGGCGCCTCGCGAAGGTCGAGTGCACGCGAAACTGCGTATAGACATCGATCACTGTACGGGTGAGAGTGGGACCCATGGCCAACTCGACGAGGCGTACGTTTCTGTCGGCGTCCGCGGCTGCCGTGGCGGCGCCGCTCGTGGCGGGTGAGGCGAAGGCCTCGCTGACGCCCGAGCTCAAGCAGATCCTCAAGGAGATCGACGCCCGGCGGATCGAGGCCGTCGTCCGGCGCCTGGTTTCCTTTGGTACGCGGCACACGCTGTCCACGCAGGACGATCTGTTGCGGGGTATCGGGGCCGCGCGGGACTGGATCTACGCGGAGTTGCGGCGCTATGCGGCGGGGACGCCGATGACCGTCGAGCTTCAGTCCTTCGTTCAGCCGGTGTCGCCCCGGGTGCCCGTGCCGACGCGGATCACCAACGTGATCGCCACGCTGCCGGGCTCGGTCACGCCGGAGCGGATCTACGTGGTGACCGGGCACTACGACTCGCGGGTCACCGACGTCATGAACGCGACCGCCGACGCGCCCGGGGCCGACGACGACGCCTCGGGCGTGGCCGTGATCATGGAGTTGGCGCGGGTCATGGCGAAGCGCCGGCCCGAGGCGACGATCGTGTTCGCGGCCGTGGCCGGGGAGGAGCAGGGTCTCTACGGCTCCGACCACATGGCCCAGGTCTACAAGGATCAGGGTGCGGACATCCAGGCCATGTTCAGCAACGACATCGTCGGCACCGGGGACGCCCACGACGGCACCTCGCCCCACCCCCGGCAGGTGCGGCTGTTCGTCGAAGGGGTGCCGACCGCCGAGACCGCGGCCGAGGCCAGGACCCGGCTGAGCGTCGGCGGCGAGAACGACGGCCCGTCGCGGCAACTGGGGAGGTTCGTCAAAGACCTCAGGACCGATCTGGATGTACGGGTGATCTGGCGCCGCGATCGATATCTGCGCGGCAGCGACCACATCTCGTTCCTGCTCCGGGGCTATCCGGCGGCCCGCTTCACGGAGCCGAGGGAGAACTTCGCCCACGAGCATCAGGACGTACGGGTCGAGGACGGCGTCCAGTACGGCGATCTGATCGAGTTCTGCGACTTCCGCTACATCGCCGGCGTGGCGAGGACGAACGCGGCCGTCCTCTGGTCGCTGGCGCAGGCACCGGGCACGCCGCGCGGCGTGGTCATCGACACGACCCAGCTCACCAACGCGACGACCCTGCGCTGGGAGGTCGGCGCCGAGCCCGACCTGGCCGGATACGAGATCGTCTGGCGCGAGACCACGGCCCCGGAGTGGCAGCACCGTCGCGACGTGGGCAAGGTGGGCACGATCACGATCGATCTCTCCAAGGACAACGTCTTCTTCGGCGTACGGGCGTACGACCGCGAAGGCAACCGCAGCCCGGTCGCGGCCCCGAAGCCGTCGCCCTGATTCTCAGCAAAATTATTGACAATCCGCATCGAGGGCACAGCCGCGCCCGGTGACCTAAGGGTCATGAAGCGCAGAACAGTAATGATCGGCATGGCCGCGACGGCCGTGGGCTCGGCGACCGCCTTCGCCGGGCCCGCGAGCGCCGCCGCCCGGAAGCTGGTCTTCGACCCGGCCGGCTACACGACGCTGACCACCACGATCGACGGCAAGTCGGTGACGTACCGGTTCTGGAAGAACATCGTCTATGTCGCGGCGCCGGTCGACGCCGCCTATCAGAGCCTGAACGTCAGCGTCCCGGTGAAGATCGACGGCAAGGCGGTGGACGCCACCGGCGCGCCGATCCTGCTCAGCAACTCCGTCGGCGGCTACATGCCGTCGTCGGTGGCGACCGCCACGGGCGTCGGCGGAGCGGCGATGGCCGTGACGAACGGCAACGCCATGCTGAACGCCGGCGGCGAGATGGTCAGCAACGCCAAGCTCGCCCTGGCCGCCGGCCACGTCGTGGTCGAGCCGGGAGCGCGCGGGCGCACGCTGGTCACATCGGCCGGGGTCTACTACGGGACGGCGCCGGCCGCGATCGTCGACCTCAAGGCGGCGGTCCGCTACGTGCGCGCCAACAAGGGCCGGATCCCGGGCGACGTCGACCGGATCGTCTCGTCCGGCACCAGCGCCGGCGGGGCCCTGTCCGCGCTGCTCGGGGCTTCGGGGGACAGCCCGCTCTACGACCCGTACCTGGCCGCGCTGGGCGCGGCCGACGCGAGCGACACCATCCACGCGGTGGCGGCCTACTGCCCGATCACCGATCTGGAGCACGCCGACATGGCGTACGAGTGGGTCTGGGGCACGAACAAGCTGAGCACCGGCAAGCTCGTCGATCAGGCCGCTTCGAAGAAGCTGGCGAGCGGCTTCACGACGTACACCGGGAAATGGGGTGTCTCGAACCCGGAGCAGCATCTGCTCGGGACTTATCTGCGGCCGGCCGCGACCAGATATCTCACGGCCTTGTCGGCCTCGGCCCGCGCCGCCTATCTGGCCAAGAATCCGTTCATCACGTGGAAGGGCGGCCAGGCGACCTTCACCTGGGCCGGCTGGCTGGCGCATGTGGGCGCCCGCAAGAAGACGCTTCCGGCGTTCGACGCGTTCGACCTCTCCACGGGCGAGAACAACCTTTTCGGTACGGGGACCACGAAAGCGCGCCACTTCACGACGTACGGCGGTCGGACCCTCGCGAGCGACATCCCGGCCAAGCTCGACCTGATGAACCCGATGTACTTCATCGGGGCGGGCCACGCGAGCCGCGCGAAGCACTGGTGGATCCGGGTCGGCACGAACGACAGCGACACCTCGCCCACGGTCGTCGCCAACCTCGCGGCCGGGCTGCGAACTCTCGGCGACGAGGTCAGCGCGCTCATGTACTGGGACGCCGGTCACGGGGCAAATGAGGACGCGTCCTCACTTATGGCGTGGATTGATCGGCTGAGATAAGACAGAACAGATCCGCAGGTGCGCGGTGGTGCGACGATGACTTTCATGACGTTGGAACACACCGTGCGCCTGCGGTTCGGGGACGCTTCCCGCACGGCCGCGACGCACACCAACCTGTCCGCCGTGCGGCTGGACGGGCCCGTGCTGTGGATCGCCGGCGACGAGACCGCGACCCTGGAACGGCTCACCGTCGACGACCCCGGCCAGCCCACCGAGTTCGGCGACGAGCGCAGCTTCCGGCTGGCCGACTTCGTCGACCTGCCCGGCGTCGACGCCGACGAGGAGGCCGACGTCGAGGGGCTGGCCCGCACCGGGCAGTTCCTGTGGGCGGTCGGCTCGCACAGCCTGCGCCGCAAGCAGATCAAGGAGCGGCACGAGGGCGCCCGGGCGCTCAAGCGGCTGGCCCGGGTCGAGGGCCAGGACAACCGCCAGATCCTGGTCCGGCTGCCGATCGCCGACGTCGACGGCCTGCCCACGCCGGTCCGCGAGATGACGATCGACGGCGTACGTCACCGGGCCGCGGCCCTGGGCAAACGCGACGCCCTGCGCACGCTGCTCCGCTCGGACGAACACCTCGGCCCGTTCCTCGGCATCCCCGGCAAGGACAACGGCCTCGACATCGAGGGCATCGCCGTCCGCGGCGGCCGCGTCTACCTCGGCCTGCGCGGCCCGGTGCTGCGCGGCTGGGCTTTCGTGCTGGAGCTGCGCCCGTACGTCGGCGAGGACGACCCCGACCGCCTGCGCCTGACCCCGTTCCCGGACGGCCGGCTCTATCGCAAACACGTGCTGGACCTCGACGGCCTGGGCGTCCGCGACCTCTGCCCGCACGGCGACGACCTGCTGATCCTGGCCGGCCCGACGATGGACCTGGACGGCCCGGTCCGCATCTACCGCTGGCACGGCGCCGCGGTGGCCGAGGAACCGGTCATCGTCCGCTCCGACCTGATCAGCCGCGAGCTGGAACTGACGTACGGCGAGGGCGACGACCACGCCGAGGGCCTGAGCCTGGTCGGCGACGACCGGGTCCTGGTCGTCTACGACAGCCCGGCCCCGGTCCGCCTGACCACCGACGGCGCCGTCGTCGCCGACGTGCTCAAGCTGCCCTGAGGCCCACACCACTTGTAACACCGCGTGGGATGCCCGGTGCGGCTGATCATGGCAAGGTGCTGGTCATGGTCGATCTATATGCGGGGCGTCACGTCGCCCCGGAGGACTGGGTGCCGGTTGACCGGCGCTGGCTGGGCCTCGACAAACGCAGTCTGTTGCCGGCGGTCGTGGTGGCGGTCATCGGCCTGCTGCTGGCCACGGTGTTGCCGTTGATCGACCGTGCGGTGCCTCTCGACGACCCGATCAAGGCGGGCGAGCGGCTCGACCTCGGTGGCGGCCTGGTCATCACGCCGCCGGTCGGCTGGGAGCTCGAGCAGGGCGTACGGCTGGGCGCGTCCACCACCGTGCCCACCTCGCCGCGGACCGCCAACGCGGCCGTGTCCAACGACGGTGTCACCGTCAACGTCGACATCGCCCCGTTCACCGGCGACCCGGCCGCGCTGCTCGACCAGTTGGACGAGAACCGCAGCCGCTCGTCGCTGCTGCCCGAGTTCTCGATCACCGGCGGTCGTTCCACGATCGCCGCCGGCAGCGGATTGACCGGGCTGGCCGAGACCTACACCAGTGCCTCGGCCGAGGGCGCGATCACCGCTTTCACCCTGCCCGCCGAAGGGCTGGGCCTGACCGTCAGCGCTCAGGCCCCGCTCGGTCAGATCGCCGCCTATCAGGACCAGATCGCCGCGATGACCCGCAGCCTGACCCGCGAGGAGACGAAGTGAGCACCGTCGCCGCCACCGACCTCGGCGCCGCCCGTACGGCCGCGATCGAGCAGTCCGGCTGGGGTGTGCCGTTCCGGCTCGTGCAATGGCGCAACGCGGCCTTCTGGGTCTTCCTGTGGGGCATGGTCGCCGGCGGATATCAGCTGCTGAAGTACTACGGGCCGGGTTTCGGCGCGTACACCGCCGGGCTCGGCAGCGGCGTCCTGCTGTTCGGCCTCTACACGGTGCCGTGGCTGCTGCTGCTCGGCTACCACAACCGGTACACCTCCCTGCCCGGCCGGCTGCTCACCGCCGGGTTCCTCTGGGGCGCCGTGGCGTCCACCTTCTGGATCGGGTTGCAGGCCAACACCGCGGTGCTCTCGCTCTACACCAAAGCGTTCGGCGCGGAATGGACCCGTGACTGGGCGGGCGGGCTGACCGCGCCCATCACCGAGGAACTGGCCAAGGCGACCGGGCTGATCCTGCTCATCGGGCTGGCGCCGCGCCTGGTCCGCAGCCCGTACGACGGGCTGATCATCGGCGCGTTCGTCGGGCTCGGCCTGCAGATCTCCGAGGACGTGCTGTACGCCTTCAACGCCACCGCGACCCAGTTCGGCGCCGACCAGCTCTCCGCGGCGTACGGCATCTTCGCCTCCCGCGCCGGCGCCGGCCTCTTCCAGCACGTGCTGTTCAGCGCCATCTTCTGCTCCGGTCTGATGTGGCTGATCGGCCGGGGCGAGAACCGGCACCGCGTCCGGGGGCTGCTGCTCATCCTCGGGGCCATGGTGCTGCACAGCGGCTGGGACAACGTGAGCGCCTACGGCAACGTCCTGGCCGGCCGGGCTGGTTTCGTCCTGGTGATCCTCGTGCTGATCGTGGCCGGGCTGTGGCTGCTGACCGTCACGTTCCGTCTCGCGGCGCCGCAGGAGCAAGCCTGGCTGATGGCCATCCTCGCCCCCGAGGTCGCCGGCGGCCTGCTCACCGAGGAGGAAGCGGCCGCCGCCGCCGGCGGATGGAAGACCCGCCGCCGCTACCGCAAGACCCACACCCGCGCCGAACGGCACGTGCTCAGCGCCGCCAACGACCTGGCCCAGGAGATCGCCCGAGCCGGCGGCACCGACAACGACCGCGTCGTCCACGCCCGGGCCGAGATCCAACGGCTGCGTACCGGTTAGCCACCGTGCGAGGCGACCGGCTATGCGGCCCGGAGTTGCGTGACCGGCCGGGGGCGGGTGGCCGACAGCGACGTGATCAGGGTGGTCGCCGTGGTCACGGTCAGGGCGATCGCGGCCACCGCCCCGATCTGGGTCCACGGCAGGTCGAGGGTGCCGGCGCCGGTTACGGCCTTCGTCGTCGAGAAGACGGCGACGAAAGTCGCGGCCGAGGCTACGCCGCCGAGGAGAAGAGCCGAGACCGTGACGGCGTACGCCTCCAGCAGCGCCGAACGCACCACCTGGCCCCGCGACATGCCGGTGACCCGGGCCTCCGCGAACTCGCGGCGGCGGGTGGCGGCGCCGATGACGATCGAGTTGACGACGCCGATCAGGGCGTAGAGGCCGCCCAGGCCCAGCACGATCAGCATGATCTTCTCGTTGGTGGAGTTGGCCGCCTCGGCGTCGGCCCGGAGCCGGTCGTCAAGGGTCGACACGGTCCCGAAGCTGGCCAGGCTCGCCCGGACGGCCGTGACGTCCGCATCTTTCGTCAGTGTGACGAACGATTGTGTAGGCGCGTCCTTCAGCTCGGCCGTGGAGAGCAGGCCGGGCGGGACGAGCAGGTTGGCGCCGCCGGTCATGGTGGCCGGCACGCCCGCGACGACCGGCAGGTCGCCGAGGTCGCGATCGGGCACCCGGAGGCGGACCGTGCCGCCGGCGCCCGGCACATCGCCGCCGGGACCGGCCGCGACCTCCCGGCCTTTGAGGTCCGTCAGCGACGTGCTGTCGTCGTGCGTTTTCGCGTACGCCCCGGGGTCGATCACCAGAAGGCTGATCGTCTCGGTCTCGCGGTCCTCACCCGATCCCGTGGTGACCTCGGCCGGAAGCCGCGTCTCGACCGACACCGAGGCGACGCCCCGGGCGCCGGCGAGCTGGGGTGGGCCGGTGGACTCCACGACCAGGTCGGCGTGGGTCTGTGCGGCCAGCTCGCGGATGCCGGACGTGGTGAAGGAGGCGCCGGCGCCCACGTTGCCGACCACCAGGGCGACCAGGACGATCAGCGGAGCCGCGACCGAGGCCGAGCGGCGGCGGGCGTCGCTCAGGTTGGCGCGGGCCAGGCCGCCGGGCCCCCGGAACGGGACCAGGCGGGCGATCAGCGGCACCAGCAGCGGGGCGAAGGCCACCACGGCCACGGCGGCCGGGATCGGGACGTTCATGGCCATGGCCATGCCGCCGCTGGGACCGCCGAACGGGGCCACGATCACCAGGGCGAGCGCGCCCCCGAAGAAGACCAGGCCGATCAGGGCCCGGCTCCACGTCATCACCCGGGCCGCCGCGCCCGTCTCGCGCAGCGCCTCCAACGGGCGCACCCGGGACGCTCGCCGGGCCGCCACCAGGACTCCGGCCACTGCCAGCAGGATGCCCGTGCCGAAGGAGACGCCGAGGATCCACTGACGCCACTCGCCCTCGAAGCTCGGCGGCACGAAGGTGAACTCGCGCATGAGCCAGCCCTGGAAGCGCATCACCGCGAGGCCGGCCGGAATGCCCAGCAGCGCGCCGAGCGCGCCCAGCGTCACCGCCTCGCCCAGCAGCAGGCGCCGCAGCTGGCCGCGGCTGCCGCCGACCAGGCGCAGCAGGGCCAGATCGCGGCGGCGCTGGTCGACGGTGAAGGCGAACGTCGAGCTGATGATGAAACCGGCCAGGAAGACCGCCCCGCCGAGCACCACGCCCAGCATCGACACCGCGGCCGTGGTCCCGTCGGCGAACTCCATCCGCTCGGCCGCGCTCGCCCCGGCCGGCGGGTCGAGCAGCGCCGCCGTGATGAGCAGCAGCAGCGACGACTGCACCAGCGCCACGCCCAGCGTGACCGAGAGGAGCGCCCCCACGAACAACGTCCAGCGCTCGGCCAGGCCGGCGCGACTCAGGCCCCTCATGTCAAGCCTCCCCGGCTCGGTGGAACGGCTATGCCCGGCATGTCAGCGCTCCCAGGCGGCGAGGCGGTCGGCGACGGCGCGCGTGCTCGCGCCGGTCAGCCGGTCGACGACGCGGCCGTCGCCCAGGAAGACGACGGAGTCGGCGCGGGCGGCCGCGCCGGGGTCGTGGGTGACCATCACGATGCTCTGGCCCGCGTCGGCCATGGCGCGCATCAGATCGAGCACCGTGCGGGCCGCCGTCGAGTCGAGCGCGCCCGTCGGCTCGTCCGCGAACAGCACCTCGGGCCGGGTCACCATCGCCCGGGCGATCGCCACCCGCTGCTGCTGACCGCCGGACAGCTCGCGCGGCTTGTGCCGGGCCCGGTCGGACAGACCGACCACGTCGAGCGTGGCGCGGACCTCCGCGCGTGACGGCTTGCGGCCGGCCAGGCGCAGCGGCAGGGCCACGTTCTGCTCGGCCGTCAGCGAGCCGATCAGGTTGAAACTCTGAAAGACAAAGCCGATTCGGGTACGCCTGAGCGCGGTCAACTGAGAATCCCCAGCCGCCGTGATGTCGGTGTCGCCGATCAGCACCCGCCCGCTGTCGACCCGTTCGAGGCCGGCCGCGCAGTGCAGCAGCGTGGACTTGCCGGAACCGGACGGACCCATCACGGCCGTCCAGCCGCCCCGGGGAAATTCGAGGGTCACATCGTCGACGGCCCGGACCGCCGCCGGGCCCCGGCCGTAGACCCGGCTGATGCCCTGAAGCGCGACGGCGGCCCCCGTCATCGTCATCGTCGTCATGACGTCGACGCTATTTTTCGCGGCCCCGGAAAGCGCTCCCGCCGTCCCCCGTCTTCGTGGTGGTGCTAACTCCCCGGTCGCCAGCCCAAAGCGGGGCCGAGCTCGGTGGCGATGTCGGTGAGGATCTGGACGTAGTCGTCGTGCTCGAAGCTGAACGGCAGGGCGAACGCCACCTCGTCGATCTCGCGGTAGGCGGCGTGGGCGTGCAGCTGCTCGGCGATCTCGTCCGACGAACCGATGTAGTCGCGGGAGAACAGCATGCGGGCCGGGCCCTGCGGCTCCCGCGTGCGGGGGGTGCGCTTCTCGACGTACGCCGAATATCTGTCCTTCTGCTCCTGAGACGCCGAATCGGTGGGGATGACCACGAGGCCCTGGGAGACGCGGCCGGCCGGGTTGGCGGCGCGGAAGGCGCGGATCTGGCTGAGCTGGATGCCGGCGAAGTCGGTGCCGTCCTCGGCCTTGACCACGCTGCTGGTCAGGAAGTTCATCCGGTGCTCGCCGGCCCATTGCGCCGAACGGAGGCTGGCGCCGCCGTACCACATCCGCTCGCGCAGACCGGCCGCATGAGGCTCGACGCGGGGTGAGAAGACCTCGAAGCCCTGCGTGCCCTCGAAGTCGGTGGCCGGCTTGCCCGCGACGAAGTCGAGCAGGCGCTCGACCCGGCCGTAGCCGAAGTCCTCGTCGTGGTCGGGGTAGAGCGCCGGCTTGACCTTGTCGTAGTTCATCGGCGGGCCGACGCTGACGCCCGGGTTGAGCCGGCCGCCGGAGAGGACGTCGACGGTCGCGAGGTCCTCGGCCAGGCGCAGCGGATTTTCCCACCCGAGGGGGATGACCGCGGTGCCGAGCTCGATCCGGCTGGTGCGCTGACTGGCGGCCGCCAGCACCGCGACGGGCGACGAGATGCCGTACTGCAAATGGCGATGCCGGACCCAGGCGCTGTCGAAACCGAGGTCCTCGCCCCGCTTGATGATCTCGAGGGTCGTCTCGTGCCCGGCCCGGGGATCGGCCCCGTCGAACAGCCCGATCGTCAGAAAACCCAGCCTGCGCAGTGTTCCATCCGCCATGGATCTACCCTGTCACGAATGACGGCCCTCGAGGACGTGACGTTCCCTTCACCTTCCTCTCCTACCGATGAAGTCGGCCTTTTCCTGACCTGGCTCGACTTCCTGCGCGGCGCGGTCCTGCGCAAGGTGCTCGGCGTCACCGGCGAGCAGGCCCGGTGGCGGCCGGACGGGAAGCTGCTGCCCCTGGTCGGCGTGGTCAATCACCTGACCAACGTCGAGCGCCGCTGGATCGACGGCGTCATGCTCGGCGGTTCGACATTCAAAGACGCTTCGGAGTACGAGGCCCCGGCGCTTCCCATCGAGGAGGCGGTGTCCGCCTATCGGGAAAGGGCGGTCGCGACCGCGTCCGCGGTTCGTGCCCTGGGGCTGGACGCGCGGTCCGTGGACGGCGGGTACGACCTGCGCTTCGTGCTGCTGCATCTGATCAACGAGACGGCCCGGCACGCGGGACACGCGGACGCCGTGCGGGAACTGCTGGACGGGACGGTGGGGGAATGACGGCTCTGGTGACCGGCGCCTCGCGAGGGCTGGGCGCGCACATCGCCCGGCGGCTCGCGGCGGACGAGCCGGTGGTGGTCAATTACGCGGCTTCCTCCGCGGCGGCCGAGGCCGTTGTCGCGGACATCGTCGCGGCGGGTGGGCGGGCCCGGGCGTACCGGGCGGATGTGACCTCCGAAGTCGAGGTGCGGCGCATGGTCGAGGAGGTCGGGCCGGTGCGGGTGGTCGTGGCCAACGCGACCGGGCCGCAGCCGCTCATCCCGGCCGAGGAGACCACCTGGGAGGACCATCTGCGGCAGCTCGAGTTCTTCGTGAAGAGCCCGACCCTGCTCATGCAGGCCGCGCTGCCCGGCATGAAGGAGCTCGGCGGCGGGCGCTTCATCATGATCGGGTCGGACTCGTTCGAGCGGGCCTTCCCGCTGGCCTCGGCCTACAACGCCGCCAAGGGCGCGCAGATCGGGCTCGCCCGCACGTGGGCCCGGGAACTGGGGCGGTACGGGGTGACGGTGAACGTCGTCGCGCCCGGCTGGATCCCGGTCGAGCGGCACGGCGACGCCGACACCGCCGGCTATGTGGCCGAGGTGCCGCTGGGCCGCATCGGCACCCCGGACGACATCGCCGGCGTGGTGGCGTTCGTGGCCTCGGACGCGGCCCGCTTCGTCACCGGCGAGCGGATCACGGTCAACGGCGGGCACACCATCGACTGACGGCTTAGTCTGCGGACATGTTGATCACTGTGGTGGCCGACTACGGCCTGGGGGATCTCGCCTTCGCCGAGGTGCGGCAGCGCTTCGCCAAGCTGCTGCCGCACGCCGAGGTGGACGCGGTTCCGGTGCCGCCGTTCGACACGGTGAGCGCCGGCTTCTGCGTGGCCCAGCTCGCCTTCGGTGACGGGCCGGCCGACCGGATCGTCTACGCCAACGTGGCCCCGCGCGAGGACCGGGACGAGGCGCGCGACGACAACGCGGGCGAGCCGCTGGCCGCCGCCCAGCTCGACTCCGGCGTACTGGTGGTCGGGGTCGCCTCCGGGGTGTCGCTGTCGTTCCTGGCCGCCGAGGGTGTGCCGGTGCGCGCGGTGAAGGTGGCCGACGCCGGTTCGCAGTTCCGCTCCCGTGACGTCTTCCCGGCCGCGGTGGCCGCCCTGGCCCGCGGCGAGGACCTGCTCGGTGAGGAGCTGGACCTTCCGGACCCGCCGGCCGGCGCGGTCGTCTACACCGACGGCTACGGCAACCTGAAAACTTCGTGCTTCTCCGCTCCGGCGGCGGTGGGCACAGCCGTACAACTGAAAATCGGTGACGTGACCGCCGAGGCCGTCGTCAGCGACGGGGTTTTCGCCGTGCCCTCGGGCACGATGTCGTTCGCGCCGGGCAGCTCCGGCTGGGGACGGCCGTTCTACGAGATCCTGTCGCGCGGCGGCAGCGCGGCCGAGATCTTCCACCGGCCGAGATCGGGAACGCCCGTCCAGATCGTCTGACCGCCGATTGCATTACAGTCCGGCGAGTGGGGGATGCGCTGGTAGGGCGGGACGACGTGGTCGCCACGGTGCGGGCGCTGCTGGACGGCGCCGCCGCCGGGACGGGCGGAGCGCTGGTGCTGCACGGGCCGGCCGGCATCGGCAAGACCGCGATCCTCGACTGGGCCGCGCAAACCCCGGATTTCCTGGTCCTGCGTGGTTCGGCGGCGCAGGAGGAGTACGTCCTGTCGTTCGCCCTGATCGCGCAGGTGCTCCGGCCGCTCGCGGCGACCCCGGTGATGGAGCGCGTGCTGTCCGGCGCCGAGGAGCCGTTCACCGTGGGCCGCGACGTGCTTGAACTGGTCACGACCGTGGCCGAGCAACGGCCGGTGCTGATCATCGCGGACGACCTGCACTGGGCCGACACGGCCAGCGCCGGGGTGCTGGCGTTCCTGGGGCGCCGGCTCGGCGCCGACCGGGTCGCGCTGCTCTGCGCCTATCGCGACGACGAGTCGGCCGGCGGCGCCCTCGGCCTGCCCGAGCTGCTCCTCGGGCCGCTGGCCGACGAGGCGGCCGACCTGGTGGTCCGGCGGCACGCGCCGGCCCTGCCGCTGGCCGCCCGCCGCCGGGTGCTGGCCGAGGCCGAGGGGAACCCGCTCGCCCTGGCCGAGTTCGCCGTCGCCGCGCGGTCGCCGGAGGCCCTGGCCCGCGGTTCGCTGGCGCTGACCGAGCGGCTGGAGAAGGCGTTCGCCGACCGGGCGGCCGGCCTGCCGGAGAACGTGCGGATCGCCCTGACCGTGGCCGCCCTCGGCGAGGGCGGGCTCGACGAGGTGGTGGCGGCCACCGGCCTGGTCACCGGCGCCCTGTTCACCTCGGACGACCTGGAACCGGCGGTCGGCGGCCGGATGATCGACCGGCCGGCGCTGCTCGGCGCCGTGCGGTTCCGGCATCCGCTGATGCGCTCGGCGATGCGGCACGCCATCAACGAGGGCGTGCGCCGGGCCTGCCACCGGGCGCTGGCCGAGGTGAACCGCGACGACCCGCACCGGCGGGCCTGGCACCGCGCGGCGGCCGCCGACCGGCCGGACGAGGACATCGCGGCCGAGCTCGAGACCGCGGGCAAGGCCCTCTCGGCCGCGGCCGACCCCGCCGCCGCGCACCGGATGTACCTGCGGGCGGCCGAGCTGACCCCCGGCCATGACGACAAACAGCGGCGCCTGGCCGCCGCGTTGTTCGCGGCGTTCGACATGGGCGACCACCGCGAGGTGGTACGACTGTGCGAGATCGTCGACAAGCGGCCGCTCGACCTGCCGTCGCGGCTGGCGATCGCCCTCCAGGAGGAGGCGCTGGTCGACCGCCGCTGGTCGGGCAGCCTGATGCTGGGCCTGGCCGGCGAGGCCGGCCTGATGCCGCCCGGCGCCGACCTCGACCAGGTCGTGCGGGCGCTGCGGGTGCTGGTCATCCGGCTGTACTGGGGCGTCGGCGAGGACGACCGGATCCGCACGACGATGCTCGAGGTCCTCGACCGTCTGCCGTCCGGCCCCGACTCGACCGGCCGGATCATCGGCGAGTGCATGCTGGCACCGGTCGAACGGGCCGCGTCCGTGCTCCGCCAGGTGCGGGAGGCGCAGATCGCTCCCACCCTGCTGCCGTCGGAGCTGTGGGAGCTGGGCCTGGCCGCGCAGGTGTGCGGCGACATGGCGCTGGCCGGCAGGTTGCTGACCCGGGCCGTGTCCGGCATGCGCAAGGGTTCGTCCATCGTGGAGTTCGTGAACGCCCTGTCCAGCCTCTGCCTCCAGTCGATCCTGGAGGGCGACGTCCGCCAGGCGTCGGTGCTGGCCGACGAGATCACCGGGCTGGTGCCGGAGGCGGGCCTGCCGCTGTACGACCCGACGGCCCGGGCCATGGGCGCGGCGGCGGCCGGCCTGCGCGGCGACGCCGACACGGCCGAACGCCTGGCCTCGGAGGCGGAGCAGGTGCTGGTGCCGTTCGGGGCGATTCCGGTGCTGGCCCTGGTCCGCATGTGCCGCGGGCTCACCGCGCTCGGGCAGAACCGCCCCGACGAGGCGTACGAGGAACTCGTCACGGTCTTCACGCCGACCGCGAGCGGATATCACCACGCGTTCCGCCTGCTGCTGGTCCAGCCGCTGGCCGAGGCGGCGATCCTGGCCGGCCGCCGCGACGAGCTGGCCGGGCAGGTGGTCACGCTGACCCCGATCGCCGAGCGGACGGGCTCGCCGATCCTGCGCATAGGCCTGAACTACGCGCGGGCGGCCCTGGCCGACGACGACGCCCTGTTCCGCCACGCGATGATCGACCCGGACCTGACAGTGCTGGACCGGGCCCATCTGGAGCTGGCCTTCGGCCGGTCGATGCGCCTGCGCCGAAGGGCGGTGGAGAGCCGGTCGTTCCTGCGGAGCGCCCAGCACACGTACGAGGCCCTGGGCATGGCCCCGTGGGCCGAGAACGCCAGATCCCAGCTGAGGGCGGCCGGCGAGCGCGTGGAGACACCGAAGTCGGAGGCGGCCGACCTGCTGACCCCACAGGAGCTGCACATCGCGGCGCTGGCGGCCCGGGGCCTGACAAATAGAGAGATCGCCCAGCGGTTGTACGTCTCGCACCGCACGATAGGCGCCCACCTCTACCACATCTATCCCAAGCTGGGCGTGACGTCCCGCAACGAGTTGGCGTCCGCGCTGGGCCCTTTGACCGGAGAGTTGGCGGCATAGAGATGAGCGGCCGTTCCTTCATGACGGCGACCCGCATGCCGATGCCGGAGTCGAGCTACGAGACGTGGCTCGACACCCCACTGCCGCCCCTGGACATCATCGAGAACCGGGCCGCCTTCGACACGGACTGGGAGTTGACCGCGATAGCCGGCTCGCCGGCGGCGGTCGCGCATTACCGGGCGGCCCGGACGTCCACGCCCCGCAGGTTGCTGGAGGCGCGCAAAGGTCTCGGCATCGTCCGGTACAGGGACGGCGCCGCGGAGATCTACCTGTACGACTATCACCACGACACCTACGGAACGCAGACCGACCTGCTGATGCTGGCCGGCGCCGGCCGCTTCCTGGCCGGGGACACCGCCGTCCTCCATTGGGGTGGCGACGTCCATCCGGGTTTGCCGCTGAACGGCCAGTCACCGCTGGCGCTGCTGCTGACCGGTCCCGGCGGCGCCCGGTTCACCACCCGCTATCCGATCAACGACCTGATCGACGTCCTGACCCCGCTCGAGACCGACTTCCTGGCCGCCGCCGAACAGGCCGGATGATCTGTGCCGCCGGCAGTCTCACCCGGAAGGGTCACGAGCGGATGCGGGCACGGAATGCACGTGCATATGCAATCTGGCAGAATTGATGTGCGGCGGGCGAGCAGCTTAATGTCGAACGGGAATGTCGCCGTCTGCCTTATCGCATTCCGCCATGTTGCAAGATTGTTTGCGCGTGCGCAAACGTGAGTGAGTCGGCGAAGGTCTTGTTTCCTCAGACATAATGTCTATAGGGGAACGGACTGGGGGCTCAGATGGCGGCTCGAGAACTCCAGGCGGAGGGCGCGCCTGTACGAAGATCGATAAACATTCTCGCTTACGCGCTGGTGCTGCTGGTCGCCGCCGGTGTGGCGGCGGGGGTGATCGCATCACCCGCGGTCATGCGGATGATCTATGTGGAAGATCGGGACTATTCCGCGGTCGCGGACGTCGGCCAGGCGTACGGAGGGGCGGCCGCCGTCATCTCCTGCATCGCCTTGTTCGTCGTCGTGGCGTCGGTGGCCATGCAATTCGTGCAACTCAAGGGAATGCGCCGGGACGCGTTCATGCAGTTCAACGAGGACCTGGTGCGCCTGGCCATGGAAAATCCCAAGTACCGGCAATGCTGGGGCGCCCGCATGTCCCCCGACGGTGTCGACGAGGACCTGTTCTACTACTGCGGCAAGGTGATCAAGTCCTGGTCCTGGGCGTACGAGATCAAGAAGATCGACGAGACGCGGGCCCGTGAATACCTCGAGAAGTTCTTCGAGAGCGAGGTGCCGCGGCTCTACTGGCAGCATCACGGGGACTGGCACCGCCGGGGCGGATCGCGGGAGGGGTTCCCGGCGTTCGTGAACGACGAGTACTTCCGGGCGCTCGCCTCGGGGCCGCCCAAGCGGAAGATCGAGTCCTTCGCCGCGCCGTCAGCGTGAGAGCCGCAGCTCGCCGTTCTTCAGGGCGTCCATGAAGTTCCGCCATTCGTCCGCGTCGAACGTCAGGACGGTGTCCGGCTTTTTCGAATTGCGAAGGGCGACCCGCTCGCCCGAATCGGCCACCGACAGTTCGACACAATGCGCTTCGCCGACACAGCGACTGCTGCGAAGCCATGCGGCGGTGTGATGGGCGGTGTCGCGGGTCAACCTGAGCTCCTCGGCGGTATTTGATGATCACGTTACCCGCCAAGATCCTCGGCGTCCTGCATTTACGGCTGATGGCCCGAACGACACATCGTCCGTGCGATGTGGACGGATGCGAGGGCGACAGTACATCACCGCGACTCCGGCGAAGTGCGCAGCCTCTAGGGAAACGAGTCGCGCCCCGTTACGTCACGAGGCGGCGAGTGCCTCTTCCACCGTTGTCTCGTGGCGGCCCAGGAAGACCGGGTCGCGGTGGGTCACCACGTCGGCCACGGCCTTGACGATGGCGCCCCTCTCGCGGATCACCGAATTGCGCCACGGCTCCTTGTAGATCTTCACGGAGTCGTCGCCCACGCCGTTCGTGGCTATGCCCTGCGTGCGGCACAACGCCACCGCCCGGTCCACGTGGTACGTCTGCGTGACGATCGTGGCCGCCTCCACGCCGAAGATACGCTTGGCCCGCGTGCACGAGTCGTACGTGTCGAAACCCGCGTAATCGATCGCGATCCGTGACGCCGGCACCCCGTGGGCGATCAGGTAGACCTGCATCGAACCCGGCTCGTCGTACTCCCAGCGGCCGTGGTCGCCCGACACCAGGATGGCCTTCACCTTCCCCGTCTCGTAGAGGCGGCGGGCGATGTCCAGCCGGGCGGCCAGGAACGGCGACGGCGAGCCGTCCGCGTAGACCTCCGCGCCGAGCACGATCGCCACCGGGGCCGCCGGGACGTCCGCCTCGCTGAACACGTGGCCGCGCGCCTCACCCCGTACCCACAACTCGCCGCTCAGCAGGACGGCCACGCCCAGCATGACCACGACGAGGCCGGCGAGAATGCCGCGGCGCAGCCAACGGCGAGTGAGGATCCGCACGTGCACGACTTTGTCAGGCCGGGTCAAGGCAGCATGGCGTGGTGCTCACGCTTGACGATCTCGCCGCCGCGACCGGACACGACCCTCTGATGACCTGGGCCGCCGACCGGCCCTCGGCCCGTGTCTTCGCCCGTCCCGGCGCGGTCGCGGTCGCCTGCCCGGATCTCTCCCGGCGTGACCGGTTGGCCGTGCACGGTGGTCCCGATGCCGTGGCCGAGTTGCTGCGTGACGTTCTTCCGCTCGTCGGGCCCACGTTCCGGCCGCTCGGGGACGAGTCGCTGCTGACCGCCGTTTCCGAGCGCCTGCCGTCGGTCGCGGTCGCCGGGCGCTTCGGCTGGATGGACACCGCCGAGCCACCGGCCGCTGACGAAAGTCAACGGCCGCATTGGCTGGGGTCCGGCGAGCTGCCCGAGGTCACGGCGCTGCTTGCTTCCGCTTCCCCCGAGTCGTACGCCCGTCCGGGCGGTTCCGGCGTCGCCAGGTGGGCGGGAGTACGGGCTGAGGACGGCACCCTGCTCGCGGTGGCGGCCGACGCGTGGTCGTCGGGCCGGATCGGCTTCCTGGCCGGGGTGGCCACCGCCGCACACGCCCGGGGTCGCGGGCTGGCGTCGGAACTGTGCGCCTTCGTCACCCGGGAGCTGCTCGCCGGCCGCGACCGGGTGGCGCTGTTCGTCGACCACTCGAACAGCGCCGCCCTGGCGACGTACAAGAGGCTCGGTTTTGTCCTCCGGCCGATCGCGGCTAGCCGATGGTGAAGCCGGCCCGCAGCAGGTCGCGGGTGCGGGAGCTCGGGCCGACCAGCAGCTCGAACTCGCCCGGTTCCACCACACGCCGGCCGTCCGCGGTGACCAGTGAGCAGGCGCTCGCCGGCAGCTCGATCTCCACCGTGCGGCTCTCGCCGGGCGGGACCGAGACCTGGCGGTACGTCTTCAGCTCGCGCCCGGCCCAGGTGACGCTCGTGACGAGGTCGCTGACGTACACCTGAACCGTCTCGACCGCCGGGCGCTCGCCGGTGTTGGTGAGCGTGACCGTCGCCCGCACCACGTCGTCCGCGGCCACCTCCGGCGTGGTCACGGTCAGATCGGCGTACTCGATCGTGGTGTAGCTCAGACCCTCGCCGAAGGCGAACAGCGGATCCTGGGTCAGATCGGCGTAGCGGTCGCCGTGCTGGCCCCGGATGGTGTTGTAGTAGACCGGCTGCTGGCCGACGTGCCGCGCCACCGAGAGCGGAAGCCGGCCGCTCGGCTCGATCAGGCCCAGCACCAGCTCGGCGATGGCCCGGCCGCCCCGCATGCCCGGGTTGAAGGTCTGGATGATCGCGGCCGCGTTCAGGGCCGACTCGGGCAGCACCGACGGCTTCGACTGGACCAGGACGACGATCATCGGGGTCTTGGTGGCCGCGATGGCGTCGAGCAGCGCGATCTGGCCGCCCTGCAGCTCGAGCGTGGCCGTCGACTTGTGCTCGCCGGTCAGGTTGACCGTGTCGCCGACCACCACGACCGCGAAGTCGGCCCGGATCGCCTTGTCGCGGGCCACGTCGATGAGGTGGCGGTCGACCGGCGCCGCCTGCGAGATCGGCGGCCGCGGCTGCCCGTCCGGATAGGTCTCGCCCTCGGGGTCGGGCACGAGCCGCTCGATCTCGGCGCCGCGGGCGTGGTCGATGTCCCAGTTGGCCGGTGCGACCGCGCGGAAGCCGTCGAGCACCGTCTCGATCATCTCGCGGGGCTGGCCGTCGGGCAGCCAGTCGATCTGCCCGGAGTCGCCGGCCCAGTCGCCGAGCTGCGCGGACGGGGAGTCGGCGTTCGGGCCGATCACCGCGACGCGGCGGAACTTGGCCGCCGGGTCGAGTGGCAGCGTGCCGTCGTTGCGCAGCAGGATCAGGGAGCGGCGGGCCACCTCGAGGTTGAGCTCGCCGTGCCCGGCCGAGCCGATCACCAGCTTCTGCCGCTCCGGGTCGGGCGCCCGCGGGTCCTCGAAAAGGCCCAATTCGAACTTCAGGCGCAGGATCCGGCGAACGGCGTCATCGATCTCCGTCTCGGCCAGAAGCCCCCGCTCGACGGCTTCCTGCGCGCCCTCGAAGAAGCCCGGCGTGACCATGACCAGGTCGTTCCCGGCCTTGACGGCGACCGCGGCCGCCTCGGCGTAGTCGGCGCAGACACGCTGCTCCCAGACCATGCGGCCGACGTTGTCCCAGTCGGTGACCAGGGTGCCGGTGAAACCCCATTCCTGCTTGAGTACGTCGTTGAGCAGCCACTTGTTGGCGGTGATGGGCACGCCGTCCATCGACTGGTAGCCCAGCATGAAGACCCGGCAGCCCTCACGGGCGACCCGCTCGAACGGGGGCAGGAACCACGAGCGCAGCTTGCGCGGGCTCAGGTCGGCCTCGCTGGCGTCCCGGCCGCCCTGCGTCTCGGAGTATCCGGCGAAGTGCTTGGCCGTGGCCAGGATCGCGGTCGGGTCGGTCAGGCCACCGCCCTGATATCCGCGGATCATCGCCGAGCCGAGCTCACCGATCAGGAACGGGTCCTCGCCGAAAGTTTCGTCGACCCGGCCCCAGCGGAGATCACGGGTGATGCACAGGACGGGGGAGAAGGTCCAGTGGATGCCGGTGGCCGAGACCTCGACCGCGGTCACCCGCGCCACCCGCTCCAGCAGCTCCGGATCCCAGCTGCCGGCCATCGAGAGCTGGGTCGGGAAGATCGTGGCGCCCGGCCAGAACGAGTGGCCGTGGATGCAGTCCTCGGCCGTGAGCAGCGGGATCTGCAACCGGGTCTTGGCAACCAGGTCGATCGCCTCCAGCATCTTCGCGGGCGACGTGTGCAGGATCGAGCCGGCGAGCTTCTCGCTGACGATCTCCTTCACGTCGCCGCGGGCGTCCAGCTGGAGCATCTGACCGACCTTCTCGGGCAGGGTCATCCGGCTGAGCAGGTCGTCGACCCGCTGGTCGACGGTGAGGGAGGGATCCCTGTACGGGGGGACGTCGGGCACGCGCGCCTCCGGTCGCTGCGACCGCGGTGGCACGGTCAACGAAACATGAACGATCGGAGTCTGACAGCTCGGAACCGGTTCCGGCAGCCCGGAACGGTTCCGAAACTTTTCTGTCAGTGGTCGGGGTCGCTCTCGTCGATGCTCGGAACCTCCAGGCCCGCGGCCTCGATGGCGTCCAGGCGGGCCTCGACGGCCTCCTTCTCGCGCTGCACGAGAACGGCGTACTCGGCCAGGGCGCTCGGGTCCTCGGCGTCCTCGAGCTTGTCGAAGAAGCGCTGGGTGTTGCGGACCGCTTCGGCGTACGCCGAGGCGGTCTCACGGATAGCGATGATCGTCTGGTCAGCCATGGCGCCAGTCTTACCACCGGGCCGGTGGTTTCACTCACTCGCCGGGTAAATGGTGTTGCTCGTCGCTCACGCCCCTTGATACGGTTCTCTGCATATTCATGCGGAGGTTGGTATGGGGATTCGGGTCGCGGTAGCGGGCGCCAGTGGTTATGCCGGGGGTGAGTTGCTGAGGCTTCTCGCCGGGCACCCGGAGTTCGACCTCGTGGCGGCCACCGCTCACACCCAGGCGGGCACTCATGTCACCGCCGTGCACCCGCAGCTGGCCGGGCTCGACCTGACCCTCGGCGCCACCGACGCCGACGGCTTGAGCGGCGCCGACCTGGTCTTTCTGGCCTTGCCGCACGGGCAGTCGGCGGCGCTGGCGGCGCAGCTGCCCGAGACGGTCAAGATCGTGGACCTCGGCGCCGACTTCCGGCTCCGAGACGCCGCGCCGTGGGAGCAATACTACGGCGGCACCCACGCCGGCACGTGGACTTACGGGCTGCCCGAGTTGCCGGGTCATCGCGAGCTGATCGCCTCGTCGGCCCGGGTGGCCAACACCGGATGTTATGCGGCCACCATCACCCTGGCCCTGGCCCCGCTGATCGCCGCGGGCGTGGCGGACCCGGCCGACGTGGTTGTGGTGGCCAGCTCCGGCACGTCGGGCGCCGGGCGCTCGGCCAAGGTCAACCTGCTGGCCAGCGAGATCATGGGCGACCTCTCGCCGTACAAGGTCGGCGCCC
The DNA here is from genome assembly GCF_042899005.1 of Actinoplanes sp. NPDC000266. Lineage (NCBI taxonomy): Bacteria > Bacillati > Actinomycetota > Actinomycetes > Micromonosporales > Micromonosporaceae > Actinoplanes > Actinoplanes sp. NPDC000266. Next base: position 89,532 of record NZ_JBIAZI010000004.1, on the reverse strand, counting down.
ATCAGCACGTGCCCGAGATCAAGCAGGCCTCCGGGGCCACGTCGCTCTCGATGACGCCGGTGCTGGCGCCGATGCCGCGCGGCATCCTGGCCACGGTCACCGCGCGCCCGCTGACCGGCGCCGACCCCCGCGAGGTGCTCCGGGCGGCGTACGCCGACGAGCCTTTCGTGCACGTCCTGCCCGAGGGCCAGTGGCCGCGCACGGCCGCCACCTCCGGTTCCAACTCGTGCCACCTCCAGGCCACCGTCGATGTCGACTCGGGCCGGATCGTGGTCGTCAGCGCCCTGGACAACCTCGGCAAGGGCGCGGCTGGACAGGCCGTCCAGTGCGCCAACCTCATGTTCGGCCTGCCCGAGACCTCGGGCCTGTCCGTGTTCGGAGTGGCACCGTGACTGTGACCCATCCTCGCGGTTTTCGGGCCAGCGGCGTTGCCGCCGGTCTGAAGGCCAACGGCAACCCCGACGTGGCCCTGGTCGTCAACGACGGCCCCGACTTCACCGCCGCCGGCGTCTTCACCGGCAACCGGGTCAAGGCGGCGCCCGTGCTCTGGAGCCAGCAGGTACTCAAGGGCGGCATCGTGCGCGCCGTCGTGCTCAACTCGGGCGGGGCCAACGCCTGCACCGGGCCGCAGGGCTTCCAGGACACCCACGCCACCGCCGAGCACACCGCGACAGTGCTCCGCGGCGGCCCGAAACCGCAGCTGATCGGCGCCGGCGACGTGGCGGTCTGCTCGACCGGCCTGATCGGCGAGCTCCTGCCCATGGACAAGCTGCTGCCCGGCGTGAACGCGGCGGCCCGGGCGCTGAAGGCCGACGGCGGACCGGCCGCGGCCGAGGCGATCATGACCACCGACACGGTCGCCAAGAACTCCGTGGTCGAGCGCGACGGCTGGTCGGTCGGCGGCATCGCCAAGGGCGCCGGCATGCTGGCCCCGGCCCTGGCCACGATGCTCGTGGTGATCACCACCGACGCCTCGGCCAACAACGAGGTGCTCGACGCCGCGCTGCGCGAGGCGACCCGGGTGACGTTCGACCGGATCGACGCCGACGGCTGCATGTCGACGAACGACACCGTGCTGCTGCTGGCCAGCGGCGCCTCCGACCGGCAGCCGTCCCAGGAGGAGCTGACGGCGGCGGTCACCGAGGTCTGCCACGACCTGGCCCAGCAGCTCATCGCCGACGCCGAGGGCGCCACCAAGCACATCGCCATCGAGGTCAAGGGCGCGGCCACCGAGGCCGACGCGGTCGAGGTGGGCCGTACGGTCTGCCGCAACAACCTGGTCAAGACGGCGCTGTTCGGCAACGACCCCAACTGGGGGCGCATCCTGGCCGCGGTCGGCACGACGCAAGCGCGCTTCGAGCCCGACCGGGTCGACGTCGCGATCAACGACGTGTGGATCTGCAAGGGCGGCGCGGCCGCCGAGGACCGCTCCAAGGTCGACCTGAGCGGCCGGGACGTCAAGATCACGGTCAACCTGCGCGAGGGCGAGATGGAAGCGACGATCTGGACCACCGATCTCTCGCACGCGTACGTGCACGAGAACTCGGCGTACTCCTCATGACCACGCCGATCGAGAAGGCCGGCGTGCTGATCGAGGCGCTGCCCTGGCTGGAGCGTTTCCACGGCGCGACCGTCGTCATCAAGTACGGCGGCAACGCGATGATCAACCCGCAGCTCCAGGCGGCCTTCGCCGCTGACATGGTGTTCCTGCGCTATGCCGGGATCAAGCCGGTGGTGGTGCACGGCGGCGGGCCGCAGATCAGCCGCATGCTCGACAAGATGGACATCCGGAGCGAGTTCCGGGGTGGCCTGCGGGTGACCACACCCGAGGCCATGGACGTCGTCCGGATGGTTCTCGTCGGGCAGGTCGGGCGCGAGCTGGTCGGGCTGATCAACCAGCACGGGCCCTTCGCCATCGGCCTCTCCGGTGAGGACGCCCGCCTGTTCACGGCCGTGCGGCGGGGCACGCTGGTCGACGGCGAGGAAGTGGACCTCGGCCAGGTCGGCGACGTGGCGAAGGTGGACACCTCGGCGGTGGACGACCTGATCGCGGCCGGCCGGATCCCGGTCATCGCGTCGGTCGCGCCCGACGCCGACGGCGTGGTGCACAACGTCAACGCCGACACCGCGGCGGCCGCGCTGGCCGAGGCGCTCGGCGCCCGCAAGCTGGTCGTGCTCACCGACGTGCCGGGGCTCTACACCAACTGGCCCGACACCTCGTCGCTCACCTCGCGCATCGACGCCGACGCCCTCGAAAAGCTGCTGCCCACCCTGGAGGCCGGCATGGTCCCCAAGATGGAGGCCTGCCTGCGGGCGGTGCGCGGCGGCGTTCCCGCCGCCCACGTCGTCGACGGCCGGGTCGAGCATTCGACCTTGCTGGAAGTCTTCACATCGGAAGGAATCGGAACGATGGTGGTCCCCTCGTGACCCTTCCAACCACCCCGCCACCACCCTTAGAAGGACTGAAGGCATGAGTTCCCTGATCGACCGGTGGTCGCAGGCCGGCATGAACAACTACGGAGCTCCGCAGGCGGCCCTGGTCCGAGGTGAGGGCGCGGTCCTCACCGACGAGAACGGCAAGCAGTACGTCGACTTCCTGGGCGGCATCGCGGTCAACGCGCTCGGGCACGCTCACCCGGCCGTGGTCGAGGCCGTCACCCAGCAGGTGCAGCAGCTCGGTCATGTCTCGAACTTCTACGTCGCCGAGCCGCCGGTCGCCCTGGCCGAGTTGCTGCTCGCCCTGGCCGGGCGCTCCGGGCGGGTGCTCTTCACCAACTCGGGGGCCGAGGCCAACGAGGCCGCCTTCAAGCTGTCCCGCTTGACCGGCCGCACTCATGTGGTCGCGACAAATGGGGCGTTCCACGGCCGGACGATGGGGGCGCTGGCGTTGACGGGTCAGCCCTCCAAGGCGGACCCCTTCCGGCCGCTGCCCGGCGACGTGACGCACGTGCCCTTCGGGGATCTCGCCGAAATGGGCAAATCCGTAACGTCGGAAACGGCCATGGTCATTCTAGAGCCGATCCAGGGTGAGAACGGTGTGGTGGTTCCGCCGGCCGGCTATCTCGCCGGCGTGCGGGAGATCTGCGACAAAACGGGCGCGTTGCTCGTCCTCGACGAGGTGCAGACCGGCATCGGCCGCACCGGGCACTGGTTCCATCACCAGAGCGAGGGCATCGAGCCCGACATCATCACCCTGGCCAAAGGCCTCGGCGGCGGCCTGCCGCTGGGCGCCTGTGTCGCCTTCGGACGGGCCGCCGACCTGTTCACCCCCGGGTCGCACGGCACCACGTTCGGCGGCAACCCGATCTCGTGTGCCGCGGGGCTGGCCGTCATCCGCACGATCGCCGGCGAGGGCCTCCTCGACCACGTGAAACGGGTCGGCGAACAGCTGCGGCGCGGCATCGAAGGCCACCCCGCCGTCAACCATGTCCGTGGCGCCGGCCTGCTGCTCGGCGTCGTCCTGAACGAGCCGATCGCGGCCAAGCTCGCCGCCGACCTCAAGGAAGCTGGTTTCCTGGTGAACGCCCCCGCGCCGGACGTCATCCGGCTCGCCCCTCCGCTGATCATCAGCGTCGAGCAGGCCGACGCCCTCATCGCCGCCCTGGACGGTCTCCGGTGACCCGCCACTTCCTCCGCGACGACGATCTCACGCCCGAGGAGCAGGGCGACGTCCTCAACCTCGCGGCCCAGATGAAGGCCGACCGCTTCGCCTACCGGCCGCTGGCCGGGCCGCGCTCGGTCGCCGTCTTCTTCGACAAGGTCAGCCTGCGCACCCGGCTGTCGTTCGAGGCCGGCATCGCCGAGCTCGGCGGCCAGCCGATCATCGTGGACACCCAGGCCACCCACTTCGGCCGCGGCGAGTCGCTGGCCGACGCCGGCCGGGTGGTCGAGCGCTACGTGGCGGCCATGGTCTTCCGCACCACCGGCGACGAACGGCTCACCGATCTGGCCTCCGGGGTCAACGTGCCGGTGATCAACGCGCTGACCGACGGGTTCCACCCGTGCCAGCTGCTGGCCGACCTGCTCACGATCCGCGAGAGGCTGGGCACGACCGAGGGCAAGAAGCTGGCGTACGTGGGTGACGCCTTCAACAACATGGCCCACTCCTACCTTCTCGCCGGTGCGACCGCCGGCATGCACGTGCGGGTGGCCGGGCCGTCCGGCTTCGACCCGTCGCCGGCCGTGGTCGCGCGCGCGGCCGAGATCGCGGCCTGGACCGGCGGCTCCGTCGAGGTGCTCCGCGACCCGTTCGAGGCGGCCGACGGCGTGGACGTGATCGCCACCGACACGTGGACGTCGATGGGCCAGGAGAACGACGGGCGCGACCGGCTCACCCCGTTCCGGCCCTACCAGGTCAACAAAGACCTGCTCGCGGCCGCGGCCGGCGGCGCCATCGTGCTGCACTGCCTGCCCGCGCACCGCGGCGAGGAGATCACCGACGACGTCATGGACGGCGCGCAGAGCGCCGTCTTCGACCAGGCCGAGAACCGCCTGCACGCCCAGAAGGCGTTGCTGGCCTGGCTGCTGGCGGTGAACGAGCAGTGACCGGGCCGGTGACCAGGGCCGGTCGGCACGCCCGGATCGTCGAGCTGATCAGGGACAAGGCCATCCGCTCGCAGACCGAGCTCGCCGAGCTGCTGGCCGGCGAGGGCGTCCAGGTCACCCAGGCCACCCTCTCGCGCGATCTGGAGGAGCTGGGCGCCGTGAAGGTCAGCGGCGCCTACCTCATCCCCGAGGACGGCAAGCGGCCGCTGCGCGAGACCACCGAACAGGGGCCGGCCCGCCTGTTGCGGCTGCTGAAAGAGCTGCTCACCAGCGTCGACTACAGCGGCAACATCGCCGTGCTGCGCACGCCGCCGGGCGCGGCGCAGTTCCTGGCGAGCGCGCTCGACCGGTCGGGGCTCACCGACGTCGTCGGCACCATCGCCGGCGACGACACGATCTTCGTCGTGGCCCGTGCCGCCGATGGCGGCGAGGCGCTGGCCGAGAAGCTGGCCGTGTGGGCGGGCCACGCCACCGACACCCTTGAAAGGAGCACCCCGTGAGCGAACGGGTCGTTCTTGCCTACTCCGGGGGGCTCGACACCTCCGTGGCCATTCCCTATCTGGCCGACCAGGTCGGCGGTGAGGTCATCGCGGTGGCCCTCGACGTCGGCCAGGGCGGCGAGGACATGGAGGTCATCCGGCAGCGCGCCCTCGACTGCGGCGCCGCCGAGAGCGTCGTGGTCGACGCCCGCGAGGAGTTCGCGGCCGACTTCTGCCTGCCCGCGCTGCGCGCCAACGCCCTCTACATGGACCGCTATCCGCTGGTCTCGGCGCTGAGCCGCCCGCTGATCGTGCGTCACCTGGTCGAGGCGGCCCGGCAGCACGGCGGCACCGTCGTGTCGCACGGCTGCACCGGCAAGGGCAACGACCAGGTCCGCTTCGAGGTCGGCATCGGCGCGCTCGCCCCCGACCTCAAGGTGATCGCGCCCGCCCGCGACTTCGCGTGGACGCGGGACAAGGCGATCGCGCTGGCCGAGGAGAAGGGCCTGCCGATCGACGTGTCGCACAAGTCGCCGTACTCGATCGACCAGAACCTGTGGGGCCGCGCGGTCGAGACCGGCTTCCTCGAGGACATCTGGAACGCCCCGATCGAGGACATCTACTCCTACACCCAGGACCCGTCGGCCGTCCGCGACCCCGACGAGGTCGTCATCACGTTCGACCAGGGCAACCCGGTCGCCATCGACGGCGAGACCGTCACCCCGCTCCAGGCCGTCACCGAGCTGAACCGCCGCGCCGGCGACCAGGGCGTCGGGCGCCTCGACATGGTCGAGGACCGCCTGGTCGGCATCAAGAGCCGCGAGGTGTACGAGGCGCCGGGCGCCATCGCGCTGATCGCCGCCCACCAGGAGCTCGAGAACGTGACCGTCGAGCGTGACCTGGCCCGCTTCAAGCGCCAGGTCGACCAGCGCTGGGGCGAGCTCGTCTACGACGGCCTCTGGTTCTCGCCGCTGAAGAAGGCCCTCGACGCCTTCATCGACGACAGCCAGAAGCACGTCACCGGCGAGGTGCGGCTCGTGCTGCACGGCGGCCGGGCCACCGTCACCGGCCGTCGTTCCGAGGCCAGCCTGTACGACTTCGGCCTGGCCACCTACGACACGGGCGACACGTTCGACCAGTCCCTGGCCAAGGGTTTCGTGCAGCTCTGGGGCCTGCCGTCACGCATGGCGTCGGCCCGCGACCAGCGTCTGGGAGACTGACACACCGTGACGACCGAGAAGACATCCTTGTGGGGTGGCCGGTTCGCCGGCGGCCCCGCCGACGCCCTGGCCCGTCTGTCGGTGAGCGTCCAGTTCGACTGGCGCCTCGCCCCGTACGACATCGCCGGCTCCCGGGCCCACGCCCGGGTCCTGGCCGCGGCCGGGCTGCTCGACCCCGACGAGCTGGGCCAGATGCTGGCCGCCCTCGACGACCTCGAGGCGGCCTGCGCGTCCGGCGAGTTCCGCCCGACCATCGACGACGAGGACGTGCACACCGCGCTCGAGCGCGGCCTGCTCGAACGGCTCGGCGCCCTCGGCGGCAAGCTGCGCGCCGGCCGCTCCCGCAACGACCAGGTCGCCACCGACCTGCGCCTCTACATGCGTGACCACGCCCGCGGGGTCGCGCAGGCCCTGGTCGAGCTGGCCGACGCGCTGACGTCACAGGCCGCCCTGAACGTCTCGACGGCCGCACCCGGCATGACCCACGTGCAGCACGCGCAGCCGGTCACCTTCGGCCACTGGCTGCTGGCCCACGTGCAGCCGCTGCTGCGTGACCTCGACCGGATGCGCGACTGGGACGCCCGTACGGCCATCTCGCCCCTGGGCAGTGGCGCGCTGGCCGGCTCGTCGCTGCCGCTCAACCCGGCCGCGGTGGCCAAGGAGCTGGGCTTCACCGCCCCGGCGCCGAACTCGATGGACGCGGTGGCCGACCGCGACTTCGTCGCCGAGTTCCTGTTCATCACGTCGCTGATCGGCGTGCACCTCTCCCGCCTGGGCGAGGAGGTGGTGCTCTGGACGTCGACCGAGTTCGGCTGGGTGGAGCTGGACGACGCCTTCGCCACCGGCTCGTCGATCATGCCGCAGAAGAAGAACGCGGACATCGCCGAACTGGCCCGGGGCAAGAGCGGCCGCCTCATCGGCGGCCTGGTCACGGTGCTGACCATGCTCAAGGGCCTGCCGCTGACGTACGACCGCGACATGCAGGAGGACAAGGAGCCGGTCTTCGACGCCATCGAGACCCTCGAACTCCTGCTCCCGGCCCTGGCCGGCATGATCTCGACGATGACGGTACGGGTGGACCGTCTGGCCGCGGCCGCCCCCGTCGGCTTCTCGCTGGCCACCGAGGTGGCCGACTGGCTGGTCCGCAAGGGCGTCCCGTTCCGCGACGCCCACGAGATCACCGGCAAGCTGGTCGCCCTCTGCTCGGTCCGCGAGTGCGAGCTGGGCGACCTGACCGACGACGACCTGAAAACGGTCAGCGAACACCTGGACCCGTCCGTCCGCCAGGTCCTCACGGTCGAGTCGGCCCTGGCTTCCCGCACCACCCCCGGCTCCACCGGCCCGGGCCCGGTCGCCGAGCAGCTGGCCCAGGTCCAGCACCACTTGGACACGTGGCGCTCATGGGCCGTGGAAAAGGTCGTACCCCGCTAGGCCCGAGGGCCGGTCATGCCTGCGCATGGCCGGCCCCTCAACGCGACCCGAACCGGATTTCCCGCCGGCGGCCGGGGGCCAGGAAGTCGAGGAGGGCGGCGCCCTCGTTCTCGATCTCCGAGCGCTCGGCGGAGGACAGCACGCGGAACGGGCGGATCGTGAGCACCGCCCGCTCCTTGCCGATCTCCGGGCGCCAGGTGGCCGCGACGAAGCCGTCGACCAGCAGGGAGCGGGGCTGCTCGGGGACGTCGTAGCCGAAGCCCTGAGCGGTGTAGTCGACATCGACGACGCGGGAGCGGTCGGCGTGGGACAGGAGCAGGTTGTCGAAGTCGTACAGGAAACGGGGCGGGGCCGGCGTCTCCGGATCGGGGCGTGGCGCGCCGGGCAGGTCGAAGAGCTCGCGGCCCTCCGCGTCCTCAAAGGTGACCAGCTGGGGGCGGAGGCGGTCGGCCACCTCGCCCAGGTGGGTCAGCCCGGACCACTGGCGGCAGTCGGCGGTCGTGGCGGGGCCGAACGCCGCGAGATAACGCAGGAACAGCTGCTCCGGCGTACCGGAAACGGCTGTTCTCGCTCCTAGCCAGACGTCAAGGGGCAGATGCAGGGCCCGGCCGCTCCGGCCCCACAGGCCGCGCGGCGGGATCTGGGCCATGGGCAGCCAGGCCCGCGCCACGTAGCCGAGTGCGGTGACGTCCCGGCCGGGGAAACGGCTCTCCAGGGCGCGGCCGAGCTCACGGAACATCATCGGCTTCACGGCCAGAGCCTCCCGGGCGGCGGCGACCAGCTCGTCCCGGTCGACGCCGCGGACGTGACGGCCGAAGGCGCCCATCGTGCTGCGCTCGATGACCGGGTCGATCACGGGCCGCCACGCCAGCGCGTCGGCCGCGGTCACCAAGTGGATGGTGCTGCGCATCAGGGCCAGCCGGACGATGTCGCCGCCCTGGAGAAGCGAGACGGTCTCCTGCGGGTGGTACGCGGCGAGGCGGCTCCACAAACCCACGTACCAGCTCTGCGCCTCCTGGGCCTGGAGGCCGCCCACCTGTTCGAGGGCGGCCCGCAGGCCCAGGCCGGAACGGGACAGAAGGAGCTGCCTGTCCAGTGTGGCCCGGTTGAGGGCCCGTCGTCCCAGCCTCATGGCGTCGAGGCTATTCGACGATTCTTGTCTTCAGGTTGTCGCCGGGGAGGCCTCCACTGTCGGTTTCGAACGGGGTGACGGGGGTCGAGCCGATGACCGAGCCGTCCGCCGCGTACGCCGTCACGGTCGCGGGGCCCGAAGCCGGCAGCGTGGTGAAGGCCGCGCCCGAGGCGTCCGGCACGCCGCCGGGTGACAGCCGGGCGGTGCCGGGCGGGCCGACGATCACGACCTGGTCCGTACGGTCGTCCCTGCCCTCGGCCCGCATCCGCCACGCGATCGGGCGCTCGGCGGCGCCGGCCGCCGGCAGCAGCAGGCGCAGGTCCTGACGGAAGGTGTTGGCGGCGCCGTGGAACGCGTACGCCAGCACGCCGCCACCGCGCGGTTGCAGAGTGAGCAGGGCCGCCGGCTGGCCGTTGACCGTGCCCGTCCAACGGATCTTCACCGTGGTGCCGGTCGCGGGCAGGCGGGCGTCGCCGAGCGCGCTTTCGATCCAGCGGCGCATCGTGAGCCGGTCGAAGCCGCGCCCGCCGAGCGCGCCGGTCAGCGCCTGCTCGCTGATCTCCTGGACGTTCTGGCCCGCGCGGCCGCTCCATCCGCCGTACGCCGGGCCGTTGTAGATCTTCTCGCCGTGCGAGTCCGTCACGGTGACCGTCGTGCCGGGGTCGAACGGCGCGGCCGGCAGGGTCAGCTCGGCCAGCCCGCTGCCGGGCGTGGCGGTCCGCGGCGCGGCGTGCTCGACCCGGCCGGCCGCGCTGTACGTGAACCCGTTGCTGACCGCGACCGTCGAGCCGGACGGCGCGACCACCACCAGCGCGCCGGCCGCGTCGGTGCGGCCCTGCTTGAAGATGGCCACCTGGTCGCCGCCGTCGGTGCGGGCGCCCTCCCGCATCTCGGACGGCGCCGCGCCCGGCTCACCGCTGAACCACATGAGCGTTTCGTCGGTCAGGAACCCGAACCGCAGCGGCACCAGCGCCAGCGCCAGCCGATGGCCGGGCACGTCACCGGCGTACAGGAAACGAATCTGGCTCCTGTCTTTGATCTTCCACAGTTCGCCCGGGTCCTCGACGTCCTTGATCGCGCCGCGCAGGCCGTCGAGCCAGGCCCTGTCGTTCGCGAGCGACCCGCGCACAGCGCTTTTGGCCAGCGCGGTCTCGTGGCCGGCGATCGCGATGCCCGGCGCCCATCCCGGCAGCGGCACCACGCCGGTCTGCACGCCCATCGCGGCCACGACGGCCGCCGCGACCACACCGATCCGGATCCTTCGGTGGCGCTTGTGGGTTTTCTCGCGCTTGGTGAAACCGGACCAAGGATCTTGCGGTACGCCCAGAGCACCGGCCTCGGCCGCAAGCGCGTCGCGCAGAGCCGCCTCCGTGGTCATGCGCTCCTCCCTTCGAGAGTGGTGGCCGGCCGGAACTCGGCCCGCAGCCGTTCGAGGCCACGCGACGCCTGGCTCTTCACACTGCCGACCGAACAGCCGAGCGTCGCCGCGGTCTCGGCCTCACTGAGATCGGCGAAATACCGCAGCACCAGCACCGCCCGCATCCGGGGCGGCAGCCCCCGCAGCGCGGTGATCACCTCATGGCGCTGATCGAGCGGCCCGTACGGATCCCTGGCCGGCGCGTCGCTGAGCAGCAGCGGCACTTCACTGACCCGCCGGCGCCGCCGCCACGACACAGCGGTGTTGACCATGGCCTTGCGGACGTACGCGAGGGGCGCCTCCATCCGCGACACCCGCCCCCAGCGCCGATGGGTCTTCTCGAGAGCGGACTGCACCAGATCCTCGGCGTGGCCGCGATCCCCGGTCAGCAGGTACGCCGTCCGCAGAAGCGGCCCCCACTCCCGTTCGACGAACGCCCGGAACTCCTCAGCCACGGCATCTCCTGCGATGTGAAGGCATGCGAGGTCAACGCCATCACACCGGCAAAAGGTTGAGTACCCGATCGTGGTAATCCGGCGGGTTGTGCGACGGCTGTCCTTTCCCAGACTGGCCCTGCCGAACGGTGACCACTCAGGACGACATGTGGGATCCGCGGGCGCCACCGCGAGGTGGACCGTACAGGCAACGAGTCAGTCGGGAATGGAGGACGAAGGTGGCACTGGAGCTGGCGACGACCACCACGGGCGTGGTGCTCGGGTTCTTCCGGCGGATGCTGATGGGCACGCCGGATCCGGTGGCCGACGAGGCGGCGCGGCGGGTCATGGGGGTGCTCGACAACCTGGGGCGGGGCGATCCGGCCACGCGGTCGGCCCTGGACACCCTGCGTGCCCGGCCCGACGATCCGGCGGCCCGGGCGATGCTGGAGCAGCGGATCGAGACGTACGCCCGCCACAACGCGCACTTCCAGCGCGACCTCAGCTCCAGCGCCGGATTCAGCCGCCCCGGCCCACAGATCCACGCGGTCGCCGGCCGATGGCGGAACCCCGGCTCCCGGCGGCTGCTGGTGGGTGCGGGCGCTCTGTTGCTGGTCATCCTGCTCGGCTGCGGCGGTGTCGGCTTCGCCTATCTGAGCGGCAACACGACCATGCTCGACACGCGGACCGACCTGTCGGCGCCGGGCGGCTGGTCGTACCGGGTCACCGAGGCCCACCTGAAGACGTCGGCGCAGTTGGAGGACCGGAGCCCGGCCAAGCCGGGCTTCCGCTACCTCTACTTCGACATCACCGTCGAGAACAAGCTCTCCGACCGGGAGGCGCCCGGCATCCAGTTCAACTTCGCCCGCGCCGAGAACACCATGTCGGCCGGCTGCGGCGCCCAGCAGACCGGCTTCTTCGGCCCCGTCTCCAGTTACGCGGCGGGCGTCGTCCCGGGCTGGTGCGTCAGCAAGAACAACAGTTTTCTGGCCTCGGGCGCGTCCTGCTTCGAGACGAACGACGACTTCTTCCGCTCCGTCGACCGCATTCCGCCCGGCGGGAAGAACCACGTGCGCTGCGTCGACAGCTACTTCGTCGAGGACGGCTTCGACCTGGGTTCGCTGCGTGTCTACTATCTGGGTGACAGCTACACGCAGATCCCCACGTCGACCTGAGTGAGCCGCTCAGACGGTGAAGCCGCGGTGGCGGCGGAACAGCTTGCGCATCATGAAGACCGTCTGGGCGATCGTCGCGATGTACAGGATCGGCCAGCCCAGGGACAGGATCGCCGACTGGACCGACACGCTCTGCTGGCTCCAGGCGTACGTGGCTCCGCCCAGGACCGCCAGCAGGACCACCAGCGGCATGACGTACGCCGAGCCCTTGCCCTTCTCCGCGTTCGCCTGGGCCGCCCAGTTGTCCTTGTCCGTCTTGGCCAGGAACTGGGTCCACGCCGAGACGAAGTGGCCCATGCGGATCCACATGTACAGCTCGGCGGGCAGCGCCAGCGCGGCGTACAGAATGTCGGAAGCGCTCTTGTCCTTCATCGACAGCGCCAGGCGCAGGTTCAGCAGCGCCGCCACGGCCGGCGGGATCAGCCAGATCGGGTTGAAGACGAACGCGTGGATGGACAGCGCCGCCACCAGCAGCAGCAGGAAGCCGAGGCGGGAGGTGATGTTGAAGGCCATCGCGACGTTCTCGTACCAGCGCAGCCGCAGGTTCGGGTGCAGCGGCTGGCCCTGGTTGTCGCCGCGCGTGCCCGGCCAGAACAGGTCGATGGCGCCGAAGTTCCATTTGACCTGCTGGCCGTGCAGGGCGCGCAGGTTCGTCATCGGGCCGACGAAGGCGCGGGCCGTCGAGCTGATCTTCGTGCTGTAGCCGGCGTCCTTGATCTGCAGGGAGAGCTTGCTGTCCTCGACCTCGCTGTCGCGGACCCAGGGGGCCTGCTGGTGGTGGCGGACCATCACCGTCTCCAGCGCCCGGATGCTGAACAGGCTGCACTGGCCGCCGAGCACCGCCATGTTGCGGCCGCGGAGCAGGTTGTCCATGTTGAACGCCGCGAACTGGGCGCGCTGGCCGGCGATGAGGAACCGCGCCATCAGGCCCTTGTAGCGGCTCTTGTCGATGCTGTAGATGGCGCTGAGCCCGCCGATGCGCGGGTCGTCGGTCATCTCCAGCTCGAGGCGCTCGACGGCGTCGCGGGCCAGGGTCGTGTCGCCGTCGACGCCGAGGATGTAGTCGAAGCCGCGGGACAGGAAGTAGCCGTAGTTGAGGGCGCCGACCTTCTTGTCGGGGTTGGAGCCCATGTCGTGGACGTGCACGACCGTGACGAACTCCTCGCCTTTGACCGTGCGGGTGTGCCGGCCCTCGAACGAGCGCGCGATCTCGGGGGTGTCGTCGTCGGTGTTGTTGATGATGACGTGGATGACGTCGGGCAGCCGGGTCTGCCCGAGCAGGCTCTTGAGGACGTCGGCGATCGTCTCCTGCTCGTTGTAGCAGGGGATGATGCAGCTGATCGTGGCGTTGCGGGGTGTCGCCGTGGTGGCCATGGCGATCTCGCCCGACACCACCTCGACGTTCTCCAGGTCGGCCAGCTGCGGAAGGGCCGGCGGCAGGGCCAGCGGCCCGGCCTTGGCGCTGCGGGGCATCAGGATCTGGCGGTCGGTGGCCCGGCGCAGGCCGGGACTGGACTCGGTCATCGCGTGGCACCGTTCGTGAGCAGCGGCAGGGTCAGGGTGTCGAGAGCGGTGGAGCGGTAGTAGCTGCCCGATTTCGGCGCGGTCTCCACGAGGAGGTCGAGCCGGATCGTCAGCGTGAGCTTCGTTGCTCCCGCCGTCGCCGCCGGAAGGGTCACCACGGTGTTGTAGGGGTACGGCGGCGTGACGTCGAAATTGCCGCTGTCGGTGCTCACGACGGACCGCTTCGTGCCGTCGTCCTGGGTGACCTGGAACGTGGTGACGGCCATGCGGTGGGTGCTGTCGGCATCCTCGATGTGGGCCGCGACGTTGATCGTCTTGGTCGACGACGCCGCGTACTGCTTGGCGTTGTCGGAGGTCCAGTAGGTCAGCTGCACCGAGAAGTCACCCTGATCGATGCGATGCGTGACGGTGCCCGTGTCGAGGGGCCCGCTGGCGCGCGACGGGGTGACCGAGGGGGACGGCGCCGCCGCCGATGGGGTGGGTGAGGACGTCGCGCCACCGAGCAGCGGCTTACTGCTGCTGGTGAGGTCGGTCAGGCTGGAGCAGCCGGTGAGCAGGACGGCTGCGATGCCGGCTGCCGCGATGAGGGGGATGCGCAGAGCTGTACGAGTCAACGGCCCGTCCTGCTGTTCGATGTGACCGGGGGTAAGCGTTCTGGTCGGCAGGCCGGGCCCGCGCCTGAGCAGACGTGATCACCGCCACTCAGGCGATCCGGTGCATTGGCATCGGTTGATCGGATGAGCGCGGTATCCGTCGCGTGACAGGCGCGTTACCGTGAGGAGGCGTCGGAACGACGGGCACTTGTGGCTCTCCACCCGCCACGTCACCAGATCACCTCGCCCGTAAAGCTGTTGCCCGTCGGGGGAGAGTGATGTGGTGATCAGGGTCGCGGTGGCCAGGGAAGAAGGATATTTCGGCGTTCCCGTGCGTGCTCTGCTCGAGACGAACCCCGACATGCAGTTCGTCGGCACGCTGCCGTTCGGCAACGAGCTGCCCAGGCTGGCCGCGCAGACGTGGCCGAGCGTCATCGTCATCGACACCGACCGCATGGTCAGTCAGGTTCTGCCGGTGGCGACCGAGTTGCATTCCTCGTCGCCGACCTGCGCGCTCCTGCTGCTCTGCGACCCGGCCAAGCGCGGCATGCTGCCGCCCCGCCATCGCACGGGCTGCCTCAACTTCCTGCTCAAGACCGCGAGCGCCAACCTCCTTTCCGATTCCGTACGCCGCCTCGCGACCGGCGAACGGGTGATCTCCCCGATGCTGCAGGCGGCGTCGCTGAACACCGAGCGCGGCCTGACCACCCGGGAGCTGGAGGTGCTGGGCCTGGCCGCCGAGGGCGACTCGGTCAAGGAGATCGCCGGGCGGCTCTACCTGTCCGGCGGCACGGTCCGCAACTATCTGTCGGCCATCATCGCCAAGACGGGCGCGCGCAACCGTCTCGACGCCATTCGTATCGCCCGCAAGGACGGCTGGCTCCGGTAGGGCGGCCACGTACTGTTGGAACGGTGCAGCGATTGGTAATCCCCGCGATCCCCGTCATGCTCGTCCTGGGGATCGCCCTGATGGCCTTCGCGGCGTCCCGGCTCCGGGACCGGGCGCAACTGGTGAACGCGTGGCTCGGCGGCTGGTACGCGGTGGCCGTCCTCGGCGCGACCATGTTGCCGCTGCATGTGGGCTGGGGCCCGGGTTCCCCCGACTGGTACAGGGTGATCCTGGTGCCCATCCTGGAGATGCGCCCGGCCGACTTCATCCTGAACGGCGCGATGATGCTGCCGCTGGCGTGGTTCCTCCAGACGATCTTCCGGGTCACCCGGGAGCCGCGGGTGGTGCTCATCGGCTTCCTGATCAGCCTCACGATCGAGCTCACCCAGCTGGTGCTGCTGGTCACCGTCCACGGCACGCGGTGGGCCGACGTCAACGACCTTCTCTCCAACACGCTGGGTGCGTGGCTGGGCTTCATCTTCCTCGAGAGCTTGCTGCGCTTTCCGTTCGTACGGGATCTGGCCCGCCGCTGTGAGATCGGCCGGCCTCAGCTGGCGGCCACCCGCTCGTAGAGCTCTTCCACCTCGGCGGCCATCCGGTTCGCGCAGTAGCGGTCGGGCAGTGTCCGCGGGGGCAGCCGGACCCCGTACCTCTCGATGTGGCAGAGAACCTCGGCGCGCAGCGCCCGTGGCAGCGACTCCGGATCGTGCGGGGTGAGCCGCTGCGTGTGCTCCACCGGCGTGCGCGCCGCGATCATGTCCTCCAGGGGCGCGCACGCCGCGTAGAGCGCCGGCAGCCCGGCCGCGAGCGCCTCCAGTACGGCCAGCCCGAACGTTTCGCGGCCGGGTGACGCGAACACGTCCATGGCGCAGAGCATCTCGCGGGGGTGCTCGACCGTCCCGGCGAACAGGACCCGGTCGCTCACCCCTTCGATGCCGGCCAGCAGTTGCAGCGCGACCCGGGCCGGCCCGTCGCCGACCAGCAGCAGCGTGGCCCCGGGAACCTCGGCCACGGCCCGGATCAGGGTGTCGAGGCGCCGTTCCGGTTCGAGCCGGCCGACCGCGCCGATGACCGGGGTACCGGGGCCGATCCGCAGCCGGGCGCGGGCCGCCGAGCGCAATTCCGGGTCGTACGCGAACTCGCCGGCGTCGAGCGCCTTGGGGATCACGGTGACCCGGTCGAGGGGCACACCGAAACGGCGCAGCCGGTCGGCCACCGCGGGAGCGGCCGCGATGGTCACGCCGCTGTGCTGTTCGCCGGCGAGGTAGAGCGCGCGCACCCCGGCCGCGGTCCGCAACCCTTCGCCGGCGTGGTACTCGGTGGCGATCACCCGCGGGGTCCGGGCCAGGCGGGCGGCCACGCGTCCTTGCACGCAGGCGCGGAAGAGATGGGTGTGTACGACGTCGTAGCGCCCCTCGCGGATCAGGCGGCGGATCCGGCGGATCGCGCCGAGGTCGCGGTCGCGGGCGGTCGGCAGCTCGATCAGGGTGGCGCCGGTCGCCCGCAGGACCGGGGGCGCGGGGCCGAGCGTGAGCACGTGCCCGTCGTACGGAAGCCGCTCGAGAAGCAGCCGTAATTGGTGCCCGGCGCCGCTGCCGGGGCGCGTTCCGAACACGTGGAGGACCCGCATGATGTCTTCTCTCGACAAATGGACGTTCGCAGACGTTTCCCGGCAATAAAAGTTGCAAATGTCATGACGAACAAGAGCGATATTCATGTTTTTTGTACGTCATAACCCCAGCTCACGGCCATGTAATGCGCAATGCGAGAGATTCTCGCGTCGCTCGTGACAATTGCCACTGTGTCCGTGAGATAGCGACTGGGAGCCTTTGAAAGCGCATTCCCCGCGCTATTTCCGGGAGGAATCCATGGTTGTGACCACGGCGCGCGAGGTCACCGACGACCCCAGCCGCCGGGCCCGGGCCGGTGTCCTTCCCGGCCGGGCCGCGCGGGCCGGCGCCGACGCCGCCGCGCTGGCGCTGGCGCTGCTGATCGCCACCCTGCTGCGGCACGACGGCAACCTGGCCGAGGTCGACCTGACCGGCCTGGCCGTCCTGTCCGCGGTCGCCGCCGTCGTGCTGGCCGCCGCCGGCTCCTGGTCGGGCCTCTACACCGGCCGCTGGCAGTACGGCTGCTTCGAGGAGATCGCCGCGGTGGCCAAGACCCTCGCGGTCACCACGCCGGTCCTGTTCGTCCTCGACACGCTGCTCGGCCGGCTCGTGCCCCGGTCGGCCATCATCGGCGCCGGGCTGATCGCGCTGGTGCTGGCGGCCGGGGTGCGCTACGCCGTACGGCTGCTGCGGGACCAGAGACTGCGGCCCTCACCCGAACACGGCGTGCGGGTGGTGGTGATGGGCGCGGGGGAGGGCGGCGCCCAGGCCGTCCGGTCGATGCTGCGCAGCCCCTCCAGCCCGTACGTGCCGGTCGCCCTGCTCGACGACGACCCGGCCAAGCGCACCCTGCAGATCATGGGCGTGCCGGTGGCCGGCACCCGGCGCGCGCTGGCCGACGTGGTCCGCCGCTACGGCGCGCATTCCGTGCTCATCGCCATTCCCAGCGCCGGCGCCGAGCTGATCCGCGAGCTCACCGAGGCCGCCGCCCCGATGAACGTGGACGTCAAGGTCGTGCCGCCGGTGGTGGAGCTGTTCGGCCGCACGGTCAGCGTCGACGACATCCGCCCGGTCACCCACGCCGACCTGCTCGGCCGCCGCGAGATCGGCATCGACCTGGCCGCCGTGGCCGGCTATCTCGAGGGCCGCCGGGTGCTGGTCACCGGGGCCGGCGGGTCGATCGGCTCCGAGCTGTGCCGCCAGGTCGCCCGCTTCCACCCGGACCGCCTGGTGATGCTCGACCGCGACGAGTCCGGCCTGCACGCCGTGCAGCTCTCCCTGGACGGCCGCGGCCTGCTCGACGACCGCAACCTGGTGGTGGCCGACATCCGCGACTCCGAGCGCCTCGACGAGGTCTTCACCGAGCACCGGCCGCACGTGGTCTTCCACGCCGCCGCCCTCAAACACCTGCCGCTGCTGGAGATGCACCCCTCCGAGGCGCTCAAGACGAACATCGTCGGCACCTATCAGGTGTTGCAGACCGCGCTGCGCCACGGCGTCGAGCGGCTCGTCAACATCTCCACCGACAAGGCGGCCGACCCGGTCAGCGTGCTCGGATACTCCAAGCGCATCACCGAGCGGCTCACCGCGGCCGCCGCCTTCTCCTCGGTGCGCTTCGGCAACGTGCTGGGCAGCCGGGGCTCGGTCCTGACCGCGTTCGCGGCCCAGGTCGAGGCGGGCGGCCCGATCACGGTCACCGACCCGGACGTCACCCGCTACTTCATGACGGTCCAGGAGGCCGTACGCCTGGTGATCCAGGCCGGCGCGCTGAAGAGCCCGGGCGAGGTGCTTGTGCTCGACATGGGCGAGCCGGTCCGCATCGCCGACGTGGCCAAGCGCCTGGCCGACGCGGCCGAGCGGCACGTGGCGATCGTCTACACCGGACTGCGCCCGGGCGAGAAGCTCGAGGAGAGCCTGTTCGGCGTGGGCGAGCCCGACAACCGCCCGCACCATCCGCTCATCTCGCAGGTGCCGGTGCCGCCGCTGGACGGCTCGGTGCTGTCGCTGCTCGACCCGGCCGCGCCCCGGCACGACCTGGTGGCGGTCCTGCGCTGGCTCTCCAACAGCCCCGCCTTCGTGAAGGAGCCCATCGCATGAGGGTCGTCGTCGCCGGTCAGGGATACGTCGGTCTGCCGCTCGCCGTCCAGGCGGCCCGGGCCGGGCACACGGTCGTCGGTTACGACGTCGACGAGGAGCGCGTGAAGCGGCTGGCGGCCGGCGAGTCGTACGTCGACGACGTCTCCTCGGGCGAGCTGCGCGCGCTGCTCGACTCCCGGTTCCTCCCGTCCTGCGATCCGCGCGCCTGCGCGGGTTTCGACGTCGCCGTCATCGCGGTGCCGACGCCTTTGCGCGAAGGGACGCCCGACCTGACGTACATCAAGGAATCGGCCCGGACCTTGGCCCGCTATCTGCGGCCCGGCGCCACGGTGGCGCTGGAGTCGACGACCTATCCGGGCACCACCTCCGATCTGGTGGCGCCGATCCTCGAGGAGGGCTCCGGCCTGATCGCCGGCACCGATTTCTATCTCGGCTACAGTCCCGAGCGGATCGACCCGGGAAACCGGGAATGGCACCTGGCGGTCACCCCGAAGGTCGTATCCGGCATCAATCCCGAGTCCCTGCAACGGATTAAGGCCTTCTACGGCACGATCGTCGAACGGACCGTGCCGGTCTCCGACTGCAAGGCGGCCGAGCTGGCCAAGCTGCTGGAGAACACGTTCCGGCACGTCAACATCGCCCTCGTCAACGAGCTGGCGGTCTTCGCGCACGAGCTCGGCATCGACGTGTGGGAGGCGATCGACGCCGCGTCCAGCAAGCCGTTCGGCTTCATGCGCTTCACCCCCGGCCCCGGCGTGGGCGGGCACTGCCTGCCGATCGACCCGTCGTATCTGTCGTGGCGGGTGCAGCGCACGCTCGGGCAGAGCTTCCGCTTCGTCGAGCTGGCCAACGACATCAACAACCACATGCCGGACTACGTGGTACGCCGCCTGGTCGCCGCCCTGAACGACCGCCGCAAACCGGTGAACGGCTCCCGCGTGCTCCTGCTGGGCCTGGCCTACAAGCGCGACAGCGGCGACGCCCGCGAGTCACCGGCCCGGCGCGTCGCCTCCCTGCTGCTGTCGATGGGCGCCGACGTGTGCGCGGCCGACCCGCACGTCGTCGAGGACACGCACATCGACCCCCGCGTGGTCCGGGTCGCCGCCACGGCCGGCGAGGTCGCCCGGGCCGACGCCGTGGTGCTGCTGGCCGACCACTCCGACTTCGACCTGAGCCTGGTGGCCGCGCACGCCGCGTACGTGCTCGACACCCGGCACTGCCTGACCGGACCGACCGTGGAGGCGCTGTGATGTGGGACTTCCTCAACCGGGTCGTGGCTTTCACGGCGTTGCTGATCCTGCTGCCCCTGATCATCTTCGTGGCCGTCTGGATCCGCGTCTCCGACGGCCGGGGGGTGCTCTTCGTCCAGGACCGGGCCGGCCGCGGCGGCGTCCCGTTCCGCATGCTGAAGTTCCGCTCGATGGTCCACGACTCGGTCGCCATGTCGTCGGCGCTGGGCATGGCCGACCCGTACGGCCTGATGGAGAACGACCCCCGCATCACCCGCTGCGGCCGTTTCCTGCGCCGCACCAGCCTCGACGAACTGCCCCAGCTCCTGAACGTCGTCCGCGGCGACATGCTGCTGGTCGGCCCCCGCCCCGACGTCCTGCCCCAGGTGGCCCACTATTCCGCACTGGACGCCCGCCGCCTGGAGGTGAAGCCCGGCATCACCGGCTGGGCCCAGGTCAACGGCCGCGACGACATCGACTGGCCGCAGCGCTTCATCCTCGACCGCTGGTACGTCGACCACCGCTCCCCGGCCCTGGACCTGCGCATCCTGTGGCGCACGTTCACGTCCTTGAACCGAGGCGAGCCCCCCGTCCACGTCGACCACCTGAACATCGACCGTGCCGCCTGACATCGGCTCCGAGTTCCACTGGGACCCGGCGTTTCTGGGCGGCGAGGGCCTGCCGTCCTGGCTCCCCGCCCGCCACTCCCTGTTCGCCACCGCCTGCGGCGCCCTGCACGCCCTGCTGCGCCTGTTGCGCCCACGGGGCCGTCTGTTCGTCCCGTCGTACTACTGCACCGGCGTGGCCGAGTCCCTGGCCGCGGAAGTTCCCATCGCCTGGTACCGCCACGTCCCGGATTCTCTCGCCCTGGACACGTTGCCAGCGGTCGCCGGCGACGTGGTCCTGGCCCAGAACCTGTTCGCCCGGGAGGACGGCGCCGAGTGGCGGCCGTGGATCGAGGCCCACCCCGGCGTCATCGTCATCGAGGACCACTCGCACGACCCGTTCGGCGCGTGGCCCCGCCACAGCACCGCCGCCTACGCGGTGGCCTCCCTCCGCAAGACCCTGCCCCTGCCCGACGGTGGCCTGCTGTGGTCCCCGGCGGGCCGCCGCCTCCCGGTCGCCACCGGCCCATCGAGCCCCGGCAGTGACCTCAAGCTGGCGGCCATGCTCCTGAAAGCCGCGGGCGTGCCCCGGGAAGCTTTCCGCCCTCTGCAACAGGAAGGCGAGCGCGCGTTGTTGTGCAGCACAGCCCCACCTTCGGCGACGACGGCCGCCGCGTTGCCCTTCCTCGACGTGGCCGGCTTGCGAAAGACCGACACCGATCGGGCGCAGGCCCTGCTGGCCTTGCTCCCCACGGAGACCCCGGACTGGCATCTTCTGCCACCCGGTCCGAGGCCGTTCCGCCTCCAGTTGGTGTGCCGAACAGAGGAAACCCGCGACGCGTTGCAGAGACACCTGGCCCAGCACCAGATCTACGCCCCGGTCCATTGGCGCCAGACCACTTTCCGAAGCCACGACAGACAGACCGAGAACCTGGCCGCCCGAATGCTCACCCTCCCGGTCGACCACCGTTGCAACCCATCCGACCTCCACCGCCTGGCAGACGTCCTGATGCCGAGCACCGAGCCCGCTGACGGCGCCCCCGGCGCAGTCGGCAAGCCCGGTCGACCAGCTCGGTGACCTCGGACGTCACAAAGGGCGCCAACCCGTCCGGTCACAGCAGCGCGGCTTCGTCGAGGATCTCCCGCCGCTGCTCATCCAGGATGTTGTCAGCTCCGGCCACCGCTTCCAGCCGCCTGCTCAGAGGACCGGCTTCACGTCGACGATCGGCGTGCCGTCGACTGCTTCCAGGCCGGCCACCTTCACGCGGAGGCCGTCGATCGCGACCACCCGCACCCGGTGCAGCCCGACCGGATTGGGCCGGTCGGCCGACCGCGTGCTGAAGACCCCGGTCAGCGGGTTCCGGGGGTCGTCACGCGGCCGGACGACGAGCATGCCCCGGTCGGCGAGATGCAGCCAGGTGAGGACCACCACCTCGTCTCCGGCCGCGAGGTCGCGCAGTCCCTCGGCCACGCCCGGCTCGAACACCAGCCAAGCCTCGGGTCCGCCTTCGGTGCCCTGCTTCGGCGCGCTCCCCGGGTCGGTCAGGAGCGACTCGACAACGCCGATCGGGCGGATCTCGTACGTCATGACGCCTCCCAGCATGCGGGGTCTCCGTCAACGGTAGGGCGGGAAGCGGCCCTCCATCGCCTCCGGGGTCGGTGTGCCGGCCAGTTTCTCGTACGCCCGCGGATCGGTGATGACGCGCCAGGTGTGGAAGTCCTGGCGGCCGTCGCCGAAGGCCGCCTTGTACCGGAACAGCGAGTCGGCCGCCCCGCCCACGCCGCCGCCGAGGTGGTAGACCGTGTTGCCCTGCTGGCGGCCCCACGTTCGCACCTCGTCGTAGAGCAGCTTGTCGGCGTACCAGATCTCGCCGTCCCGGGTCGCCTGCAGGTGGGTGTGGATGATGCCGCCGTACGAGAAGAACAGGTTGCCCCCGAGGACCTCACCGTCGGCCGAGAGCGCCACCGCCAGATGCGCCTTGTCCTCCAATGTGGACCTCAACGTCTCGAAATAGCTGTGGGAGAAGAAGTAGAACTCGCTCGCGCCGACCCGGCGCATCGTCGCGTGGTAGGTCGCTATCCATTCGCCGTAGCGGGACCAGTCGTCGAAGACGACGGTGACGCCGGCCCGGCGGGCCTTGTTGATCTGGTTGCGGTGGCTGCGGTGGGTCTGGCTCCAGATCTCCTCGGCGCCCAGCGTCAGATCGATCGAGACCGTCTCCCCGTGGCGGACCAGTGTTCCCGCCGCCGCCAGCGGCGCCATGGGAACGGGCAGCAGCGGATGCAACCGCACGAAGGCGGTGACCACTCCACGCGTACACAAGAGCTCTTGAAAGGCCTTCCACGCTCTTTCATAGAACTCCAGGGACGACACCGGTCCCGGATATCCGTACGGGGAGACGGCGTCGTGCAGGTCGGTGTCCGGCACCCGGCGGAGCAGCAGCGGCAGCAGGAGAACCCGGTCGGCCTCGGCGTACCGGAAAGCGATCGGCCGGGTCTCCGACAACCCGGCGTCGAGCCGCACGTACTCGGGCAGGTGGTAGACGTCGTGCCGGACCCGGGAGAGCGTGTCGGCCCACGCTCGGTCGTCCGGCTTCACTATCGCGGCTTCAGCCATAGGTGCCCCTCTCGGATAGGCGGCGCCGCGCGCGATGCCGCCGGCGCGCCGACAGGGCGCCGCGCAGCATGGCCCGCATGACCGCGGTCTGTGTGGTCACGTGCAGAATGTAACGCCACAGTGGATAGTCGCCGCGGCGGTTCGAAAGGGCGTACGAGAACTGCTTGGCCGGCAGGTCGGCGTACGACGGCATCCGCTCGAACCAGGTGCTGCTGGCCAGGGCGGCCCGTTGCAGCGGGGCCAGCGCCGACCGGCGGCGGTGCTCGTAGCGTTCCAGGGCGGCCGGCAGCGAGTCGTCGGCGGCGAGCGCGTCGGACAGGGCCATCGCGTCCTGCATGGCCAGCTTCGTGCCGGAGCCGATGGCGAAGTGTGTCGTGTGGGCGGCGTCGCCGAGCAGGGCGACCACGCCGTGGTCCCAGCGCCGGTTGGTGACCCGGCGGAAGCTCATCCAGCCCGTCCCGCCGGCGGACGCCCGATGGTCGACGAGGGGCTGCCCGGCCAGGTGCTTGGCGAAGATGTTCTCCAGGCGCGTGCATCCGGCCGCCGCGTCGAGGCGGTCGAGCTGGAGCGCCGTCCACGTCTCGGGTGTGCACTCGACGATGAAGGTGCTCGCGTCGCGGGAGAACGGGTAGGCGTGGTACCAGATCCAGCCGGCGTGGGTGCGCTCGAAGCCGAACGTGAAAGTGCGGAAGACGCGCGGGGTGCCGAGCCAGATGTACTTGTTGCGGCCGGTCTCGACCTCGGCGCCGAAGTGTTCGGCGGCCTGGTCGCGCAGGCGGCTGCCGGCGCCGTCGCAGGCCACCACCAGGTCGGCCGGTGGCAGCACGGGCCGGCCGCCCGACTCGGCGCGGTAGCGGACGTCGACGCCGAGCTCGGCCGCCCGCTCGGACAGGATGTCGAGCAGGCGGTGCCGCCCGAGGCTGTATCCGTATCCGGGCAGGTGGGTGACCTCCTTGCCGGTGCAGCGGACCTCGTACTCGTCCCACTTGCAGGCGGCCTCCCAGATCCGCCGCGCGCTGACCGGGTCGTAGCGGAACAGGTCGTCCAGCAGGTCGTCCCAGAACACCACGCCCCAGCCGTAGGTGACGCCGGGCGGGTTGCGCTCGAGCACGGTGATCTGATGACCCGGGTCGGCCAGCTTGGCCAGCACCGCGAGGTAGAGGCCGGCGGGGCCGCCGCCGACGCAGGTGATGCGCATGGAGGCCTCCTAGCGGTAGGGCGGGAACGTCCCGGCGACGTCGGCCGGGTCGGCCCGCGGCTTCAGGTCACGGACCAATTGGAGGTACGCCTGCGAGTCCGCGATGACACGCCAGGTGTGGAAGGCGTGTCGCCGCGGCGAGAAGCCGGCCTTGTACGAGAAGAGCGAGTCGCTGCGGCCTCCGCGCCCGCCGCCCAGATGGAACGCCGTGTCCCCGCGTTCCCGGCACCAGCGGCGCACCTCGTCGTAGAGCAACTCGTCGGCGTACCGGTGTTTGGCCCGGCGGGTCGACGAGACATAGCCGGTGGCGATCCCGTCGTACTCGAAGAAGGTGTTCCCGCCGACCACCTCGTCGCCCTCGAGCGCGACGGCCAGGTGCATCCGGTCGCCGATCGCGTCGTGCAGGGCGGCCAGATGCTCGTACGTGAAGAAGTAGTACGGCTGCGCCCCGACCCGCCGCATGTTGTCGTGGTAGACGGCGACCCACTCGGCCAGCCGTTCCCAGTCGTCGAAGAGCACCCGGGTGCCGGCCCGGCGGGCCCGGTTGATGTGGTTGCGGTGGTCGGCCCGGGTCTGCCGCCACATCTCCTCGACGCTGACCGTCAGGTCCATCGACACCGTCTCGCCATGCCGTACCAGCGTCCCGAATTCGGCCAGCACGGCCAGCGGCGGCGACGGCACGAGCGGGTGCATCCGTACGAAAGCGCTCACCAGCCCGGCCTCGCGCATGGTGGCCACCATCGAGGCGCAGGCCCGTTCCCAGAACAGGCGGTCGCCGGGCATGGCGCTGCCGACGGGGCCGGGATAGCCGTACGGGGACATGGCGTCGTGCCGGTCCGTTCCCGGTATCTCCCGCACGATCAGTGGCAGTAACGCGTGCCGGCCCGCGTCCTCGTACCAGAGCGCCACCGGGCGGCCGCCGCACAGGCTCGCGTCGAGGCTCACGTAGTCGGGGACGTGATAGATGTCGTGGCCGGTCCGCTGGAGAGCCTCCTTCCACTCCCGGGCTCCCGGGTCGAGCAGTGCGGCGTGCGCGGTGACAGTCATCTGGTCATCCCCTTGGGTTGCAGGATCCGGGCGTTGAGCGCCATGTTGGCGGCGAACTGGTCGTTCACCACCTGGTGTGCCTCCAGCCGCCGCTGGACCGCCGGGCGCGAACGGCCCAGCTTCACGAAACCGTCGGCCAGCCAGCCGTTGTCGGTGCCGCTGCCGTCCACATAGGCCCGGTAGTCGCGGCCGCCGGGCCAGATCACGGGCAGCACGGCCGAGAAGGCCGCCACGTCGGCGTCGGTCCAGGCGCTGCCGCGGTCGCGCGCTTCGATGACGTACGCCATGACGCCGTTGCCGTGACCGACGTCCTGGCCGGGCCGTTTCGCCGAGCCCCACACGTCGCTCCAGAAGTACGCGGTCGGCTCGACCGGGCTGCGCCGCATCTGCTCGCGCAGCCGGCGGTCGATCTCGCTGCGGACGGCGTGGTAGCGGGTGTCCGGCGTCAGCACGTCGAGATGCAGGGCGATCAGCGCCCAGTGCGCGGCCATGTGGGTGCGCTCGCGGTAGATGTAGTCGTCGGCCCCGCGGTCGTGCCATTTGGTGAAGACGTTGGTGGCGGCGAAGGTGAGCAGCCGGTCGAACCGGGCCTTGTAGCCGCGGTCGTTCATCACCATCGCGGATTCCCGCATGGCGACGAGCAGGCCGGTGGCGTAGCGCCAGAAGTAGCTCTCGTAGAGCGGGATCTCGTCGCCGTCCTCGCCGTTCAGCGACGAGGGCCAGCCGAGGTAGCCGTCCTTGAAGCGGCTGTCCGGAATGGATCTGGACGGAACGGCGGCGGCCATGACGTTCTCGGCGAACTCGAGGGCGCGGTCGAGGTAGCGGCGTTCCCGGGTGGCCCGGAACATCGCGACGAGGGCGTCGAGCGAGTAGGAGAGGTTGTAGTGGTCCCAGCTGTCCCTCGACCGGCTCTGGGGCAGGCTGTTGGCGTACTGGAAATCCCAGCCCTTGGCGAAGACGGCCGCCCAGTGCGACACGGGCTTGACGGCGACGTCGGTGGCCGGGCTCTCCGGGATCGGTTCCGGCATCGGTGGTACGTCCTCAGGTCCGGCCGGCCCGCAGGCGGCGGTCACCGATCCGGCGGCCAGCAGGAGCGCGGCGCGGCGCGTGAGCCTCATAGCGGCGCCGCCTGTCTGTCCCCGGCCCCAGCCCGGACCGGTGTCACCGCGGCCGCGGCGGCCAGGGCCGCGAAGAGCCAGAAGAGCCGGGCGTCGTAGTAGTCGCCGGAGAAGAGGCTGCACAGGGCGACCAGCACGGCCGCCGCCACGGCCAGCCCGGTCAGCCGGGGCCGCAACCCGCCGCCGCGCACCGTGGCCGTCCACAGCAGCACCGCCGCGGTGAGCAGCCCGATCCCGATGAGCCCGCCCTCGGCGGCGACGCCGAGCACGTAGTTGTGCGGATATTCGACCCGCTGGTTGACGCCGACCGTGCCGTAGAAGCCGTCGAGCCCGGTGCCCGCGACCGGATGCTCGACGGCCAGCCGCCAGGCCGCGCCCCAGATGTCGGTGCGGTCGGACAGATATCGCTCCTGCACGGTCTGCTCGACGAACCGCTCCTGGAACAGGCTGGTGAACGCGGGCGGAGCGAGCAACCCGATCACGCCCGCGACGACCGCCAGCACCCCGGAGACCGCCACGACCACACCGGCCTTCAGCCGGCCGCGGATCTTCCACAGCGCCGCCGCCCCGACGACGATCCCCGCCAGCAGCCCGGCCCGCGACCCGGAGAGCACGGCCGTCAGCAGGAAGAGCGGAACGGCCACCAGGGGCAGCCGCCGCCCGGTGAGCATCGTCAGGGCGATCGCGCTGATGACCCCGAGCAGCTGGACGCGGACGAAGACGTTGGGCCCGCCGCCGAACGCCGAGTAGCGCCCCTGCTCGCCCGGCCCGGCCGCGAGGGCGGCCAGGGCGAACAGGATCGCGGCGACGTAGAAGAGCACGAAGGCCGTGCGGATGACCGCGTCCGGATCCCCCGTGGCGTACAGATAGAAGGCCAGAATGAGCGCCGTCATCAGCACCAGATCGAGCGTCTGCGGCCCGGCCCGGGCCGCTTCCGGCGCCCACAGCCCCGACGCGATCTGGAAGACGAAGAAGAGCGTGGCCGCGACGAGCCATCCCTCGCGACGCGCAGGCGACTGTTCCCCGCGCGGCCGCCGCGCGACGTCGACGGTGAGCGCCACCAGGCCGACGGCGAGCCCGATGACCCGCAGATCCACCCAGGCGAGATCGGCGAAGCCGGCCCGGTCCAGCGTGTACCGCCCGCCGATGGCCACCAGGACGAGCACCAGGCCCGGGGCGAGGAGCACGCGAGGATGCCAGACCCACGTCACGACGGATCCCGGCGGTTGGCGAACAGGGCGAACAGCAGGCAGGCCCCGTAACCGGCGAGCGACCCGTAGGCGGCGCCGACGATGCCGTACGGCGGGATCAGCAGCAGATAGCCGGCGAAGCTCACGCCGAAGCCGGTGATCTCGGCGGCCGAGACCAGCCCGCCCCGCCCCTTCGCGATGAGCAGCCCCAGGCTGACCCGCGAGACCGCGTAGAGCCCGGCCGCCGCGACGAGCGGCACCACGATGCCCTTGGCCGGCGCGTACGCCTCCCCGAACACCGGGACGATGAGCAGGAACAGCCCGGCGGCCGCGATCGGCGCCACCACCAAGCAGTAGAGGCTAGCCGCCAGCACCAGGGGCCGGCTCCGCAACGTCCCGTCCCGGTGCGCCACCCGCCACCGCCCCAGCCGCGAGTCGGCGTACGCCCGCACCGGCCAGGCCAGCAACTCGGTCATCGTCGACACACTGGCGTAGAGCCCCAGCGCCGACGTGGAGGCGATCGCCGGCAGGGCCAGCCGGTCGACCCGCAGCATGGCCATGTTCGACAGCGCGGCCGGGAACAGCGCGATGCCTTCCCGGCGCACCAGCCGGTTCTGGTCGAGCCGGGGCCCGGGCGCGCCCCGAAGCCAGAGGAGGAGGTAGGTCCCGGTCGGCAGCACCCCGGCGATGAGATAGCCGAGGATCCAGGCCTCGGGCCGGGTGACGCCGGCCAGGTAGAGCGTCACCAAGAGCGTCAGAAGCAGAACGGCCTCGACGACCCGCAGCACGAGGAAGTCGGTGACCCGCCCGGCCGCGATAGCGATCGACCGGATGGCGAGACCGCAGGTTTCGACAAGCGCGTAGGCGGCGATGAGCGCGACGACCACAGCGCCGGGATCGAGCTCGGCCGGCGCCATGACGGCGAAGCCGACGGCCACGGCGAGCCCGATGCCACCGGGAACGGCGAGCAGCCGAGCGTAGGCCCGAACGCCCGCCAAGGGCGTGGTGTCGTGGTAGGCGGCGACGAAGCTCCGCTCGGTCCCCAGCAGCAGAACCTGCGTGGACAGATAGACCACTTGGAGCAGCAGCGCCACTTCACCGCGATGCGAGGGCGTGAGAGCCCGAACCATGAGCACGTTGGCCACCATGGCCACACCGCCCACGAGAAGCTGAGAGGCGAAGAGCTTGATGTACGGCTCCCGCAGCTGCCCCCGGAGCCAGCCCGCACGCCCACGGGCGCCGGCCTCCACCGCCACCACGGGCCGCTCCGCCAGCTCACTCATCGCGAAGCTCCGCCTCACCCACAGCCCGCTCACCGCCGGCGCTCCGGCCGCCCTCACCCTCACCCACAAGCTCGCCGTCGAGTTCGCGGTCGCTCTCGCCCTCACCGCCCCGACTGCTGTCGCCCTCGCGGTTGTCCTCGCCCCGGCTCTCGCCGTCGCCCCGGCTTTCGCCCTCAGGCCCGCCGTCGCGGTTGTCGCTGGCGCCGTCGCCGTCCCCGGGGCTCTCCAGATCGCGGGCGTCCTCAACATCTCTGGCGTTCTCGCGCTCTCCGGCCACAGGCTCTTCACCGCCCCCACTCCGTACGTCGCCCATGTCGGATTTGTCGGGCGACACGGACTCTCGAACATGGGCCGTGCCCCGCGCGATCAGCGGGCCGTCGCCTTCCGGAGCAGCGTCGACGTCGGGGTGCGCGCTGGGAGGGGATACATGAGCGGTCGCGCGAACGACCGTCGGCACGAACGGAGGAATACCCGCCGGAATGGCCGGAGAGGTGGAGATCGGCTCCTCCACATCGGCCGGCTGCGGAGCGCGGGCCCGGCCTTGCACCGTCGCCGGATAGGCCGGCACGAGACCGACCGACGTCTCCTCGTCGTCCGACGGCCCGCCCACCAACGTCTGGATCAGGCTGGGACTGTCGGCCGGCACCTGCGGCGGCCGGTGACGGATCGCACCCGTCGGCAGACGGCGCGGCAGGGCGTTCAGGACCGCACCCACCAGATGCGCACCCACCCGCTCCAGCAGGTCGGCCGAGCGCTGCACCTCGGTCGCCCGCGTCCGGTTGGCCCGCACCACCAACAGCGCCCCGTCCGTCACCTTGCTCAGCACCGTCGCGTCGGCCGTGCCGTTCAACGGCGGCGCGTCCACCAGCACCACGTCGAAGCGGCGGCTCAGCTCGTCCATCGTCGCCCCCAGCCGCGGCGACGCCAGCGCCTCGCCCGGGTCGGGCGTGTGCGTGCCCGGCGGCAACACCGTCAGCCGGCCGTCCAGCGGGTTGTGCAGCACCTCCGGCACCGTCGCCGTGCCCGCCAGCACCTCGGCCAGGCCCGGCCCCGGCTCCAGCGACAGGTAACGCCCCACCCCGGGCGAGCGCAGGTTCGCGTCGACCAGCAACACCCGCGCGCCCGTCTCGGCCATCGCTATCGCCAGGCCGCACGCCACCGCCGTCGTACCCTCCTTGCGGTTGGCCCCCGTCAGCAACAGCGACGTGCCCCCGTCCAGCGCCGGGAGCAGACTCCGCAGTTTCCGGAACGCCTCGGCCAGCTCCTCGTCCGGCTTGGCGTTGCGGCCGTAGCGGCTGCCGATCGCTATCACCCCGACCGTGCCGATGCCGAGGCGGCGCAGGTCGTCCTCCTCGCTCACCTTCTTGCGTGTCGCCTCGCGGACCGCCACCACGATCGCGCCGATCAGGAGGCCGAGGACCGCGGAGAATCCGGCGTTGCGTACGAGGCCGTCCGGCTCTCTCGTCGTCACCGCGTCCTGGGCGATCGACACCGCCGGCGCCGGCCCCAGCCTTCGCACCAGCGCCATCAGCTCGGCCGTGGCCGTGCGCACGATGGCCCGGCTCCGCTCGGCCGACGGATCGGTGGCCGTGACCACCAGCAGGTCCGTGCCGTCCTCGACCCGCGCCGTCAGGTTTTCGGTCACCCCTTTGACCGTCAGGCCCGCTCCGGCCTTGTCCACCACGCCCTGTGCCACCCGTGGCCCGGTCAGCAGCGCGATGTAGGAGTTGAGCCGGCTCGCCCCGGTGTCGGCGTCGTCCGCCCCGGTGGTCACGAACAACACCATCGACGACCGATACGCGGGCGGCCGGCTCAACGTCAATGTGGCGGCCAGCCCGGCCGCCAGCAGCACCGGCACGACGATCCAGACCCAGCCGCGCCGGCACGCCCGCGCGTATTCGCGGAGTTCCACGCTAGGCCGCCGCTCGGTCGAGCACGGCCTCGAACTGCTCGAAGAGTTTCTCGCGGGAGAACCTTTCGACCGCCAGGGTGTACGCCGCCTCGCGCGCCCGGGAAAGCCACGCCTCATCCCGGCAGTGCGCCTCGAGGGCCGCCGCCGCGGCGGACGTGTCCACCGGATCCAGCACGAGCCCGGCGCCGGTGCCGCGCAACAGATCGGCCTGCCACCCGCCGTAGTTGATGGCGATCGGCCGTCCCGCGGCCAGGGCGTCGAAGAACTTGTTGGCCGAGTTGTCCCACAGGGCGGGGATCGGCCGTACGAAGCTCGTGGAGAGCGTTGCCGCGCCCAGAATCACCGGCAGTTCGGACTTCGGGACCTTCTCCCACATGTGCACCGTGACGTCCAGCAGACCGTGTTCGGCGGCCAGCGACCGCGTCGACTCCCACTCCCGGCCGTGCCCGACGATCAAAATCTGGATCGACGGGTCCATCGATCGCGCCGCCTCGACCAGATACGAGACGCCGTTCACCGCGCCCAGCGCTCCGGTGTAGACGATCAGCGGCCGGTCACCGAGCCACCGGTGCTCCTCGCGGAACTTCTTCACCTCCAGGTCGTCGACCTCGAAGAGGGAGAGATCGGCCGCGTTCGGGATCACCGTCGTTCTCGTGGACGGCCGGCGGGCCGCGATCCCGGCCGCCATGCCCGGCGAGAGCGCCACCACCTCCTTGGCGTTGCGATAGGCGAAGTTGGCGAGAGCCCCGGCGAGCCGGCGCGTCAGCGGATTTCGCAGCGCGCCCATCTCGATCGGCACCTCCGGCCAGAGGTCGCGCACCTCGAAGACGAACGGCACCCGGCGTAGCTTGGCGGCGAGTACGCCGGGTACCGCGACTGTGAGCGGCGTGCTGGTCGCGAAGACCAGGTCCGCTTTGAGGGCGGCCGCCTTGGCCGCCGCCAGCACCATGAATTCCGCGAAGGCCAGCAACCTCCGGCCGTACGACATCTCGTTGTTGTAGGGGACGGCGAACCAGTGCACCTGGATGCCGTCATCATCCGTACGCCTCCAGCCCAGGCGGGAGACGCCGGTGATGTCGGTCGTGATGACGTGGACCTCGTGCCCCCGGGCGACGAGCCGCCGGGCCTGCTCGTAGGAGCGGATGCCGCCGGCCATCCGCGGATTGCAGTAGTACTGGTGGATGTAGACGATGCGCACCCGCGCTCACCCCTTCTGCTCGGCCGCTACCGCGCGGACGACGTCCACGACGCGTTCCCGGTCGTGCTCGGTGAGCGCCGACCCGCTCGGCAGGCACAGCCCGCGGCGGAACAGCCCGGCGCTGACCTCGCCGCCGCGGGTCACGCAGTCGGAGAAGACCGGCTGGAGATGCATCGGCTTCCAGGTCGGCCGGGCCTCGATGTCGTGCGCGGCCAGCCGGTCGAGGATCCGGTCGCGGCCCGCGCCGAACCGCTCGGCGTCGACCAGCAGGCAGGTGAGCCACCAGTTCGACTCGCCGTAGCCGGCGATCGGCATGAAGCTCAGCCCGGGCAGGTCGCCGAGGGCGGCGCGGTAGTAACGGCCGGTCTCGCGGCGGGCGGCGATCATCGAGCCGAGGCGCTGGAGCTGGCCCCGGCCGACCGCGGCGAGCAGGTTGCTGAGGCGGTAGTTGTAGCCGACCGCGCGGTGTTCGTAGTACGGCAGCGGTTCGCGGGCCTGGGTGGCCAGATGCCTTGTGCGGGCGGCCGTCCGGTCGTCGTCGGTGACGAGCATGCCGCCCCCGCCGGTGGTGATGATTTTGTTGCCGTTGAACGAGAGGATCCCGGCCAGCCCGAAAGACCCGGCGGGCTTCTGCTTGTACGAGGCCCCGAGCGCCTCCGCCGCGTCCTCGATGAGCGCCACGCCGTAGCGGTCGCACGCGTCGAGCAGGGGAGCGTAGTCGGCGCACTGCCCGTACATGTCGACCGCGATCACCGCGCGCGGCGGTTTTCCCTTGGCGCAGCGACGGCGCAGCTCCTCGACGACCAGCGCCGGGTCGACGTTCCAGCTTTCGGCGGTGCTGTCGATGAAGACCGGGCGGGCGCCGAGATACATCACCGCGTTCGCGGTGGCGGCGAAGGTGAACGAGGGCACCAGCACCGTGTCGCCGTGCCGGACCCCGGCCGCGGCCAGCGCGAGGTGCAGGGCGGCGGTGCCGCTGCTGAGGGCGACCGCGTGGCGTACGCCGATGAGCTCGGCCACCTGCGCCTCGAAGGCGTCCAGATCGGGACCGACCGGCGCCACCCAGTTGGAGTCGAACGCCTCCAGCAGCAGCTTGCGCTCCACGTCGCCGACGTCGGGCGGGGAGAGGTAGATCCGCGTGTCAGGCATGGACCCGCGTCCTGACTGCCCACAGTGGCCACGCCGGGTGCAGCCCCTGCCGGTGGATGCCCATCACGGGACCGCCCGGGCGCATGGCCGGGCGCAGGGTGGAGGCGAAGCTCCGATACCCGGCCTCGCGGGCCGCGGTCACCTCGCGCTCGCCGTAGTCGACGGCCGGGTTCCCGTACGGCGCGGCGAAGTCTTTCACCTCCACGGAAAGCTCATCCTCGATCTCGCGTTTGGAGGCGGTCAGTTCCCGTACGACCTCGGCCCCGCTCTGATCGGCGAGCCGATGGTGGGTGATGGTGTGCGAGCCGAAGGCGAAGCCGGCGGCCGCGATGCCCCGGCAGTCCGACCAGGTGAGGTTGCCGGGCCGGCCCACCAGCCCGGTGGTGAGGAAGAAGGTGGCCGGCGCCTGCTCCTCGAGGAGGATCGGCACCACGACGTCACGCCAGCTCAGATGGCCGTCGTCGAAGGAGAGGCAGAAGACCGGGCCGTCCAGGGCTTTGCGCCCGGCGAGGATCTCCAGCGCGTCGTCCCAGCTCACCATCGGACCGCACCGCCGGAAGGCGCGCAGGTGGCGGCGCAGGTCACCGGCGAACTCGGCCGGAACGTCGTGGTAGAAGGGAAAATAGAGTCCGGCCGTGTCCGGCAGCCGCTTGAACAGGCCGGCCGGCGCGAGGATCCGCCCTTGGAGCCGGGGCCGTGCCCGCAGCCGCCGGCGCAGTTCGAGCTCGTTCAGGCGCCGTTTGAGGGTGGTCGGCGTCTGCATCGGACCCTCCCGTAAATGATCGTCGACCGGGAATGACTTCGACCTTCCCAAATGGCCGTCCGGGGGCGTCAGTAGCATTTGTCATCAAGAACGTGAGAATCCTTCACGCCCTTGATTTGTCATTGAACCCGAGCGCATGGTGATTTCCATGCTGCGATTGCGACGGGTGGAGCCGACGGCCGCGCTCTGGGCCGACCGGGCCACGTACGACGACCGCCTGATCTTCCACACGCGGCCCTGGTTGCGCTTCGTGGCCGAGGCCCAGGGTGCGACCCCGGTGCTGGCCGTGGCCGAGGACGGCCACGGGACCGTCGGCCACTTCACCGGCCTGGTGAGCAGGCGCTTCGGCCTGCGCATCCTGGGCAGCCCGATGGCCGGCTGGACCACGTCGTACGCCGGTTTCATGCTCCGCCCCGGCGTGCCCCGCCGAGAGGCCCTCGAGGCGTTGATGCCGTTCGCCTTCGACGACCTGGGCTGCGCCCACCTGGAGATCCGCGACCGCCACCTGACCGTGGACGACCTGGGAGGCCTGGGCCTCCAGTGGGACACGGCCCCGACCGCGGTGATCTCCCTGGCCCCACCCGAGGACGACCTGTTCGCCGCGATGGCGAGCGCTTGCCGCCGCAATATCCGCAAGGCCACGAAATCCGGCGTCGTCATCGAGGAGGTTCCCCCCGACGACCCGTCATTCGCCGCTGAATTCTACGATCAGCTCCGCGACGTATTCGCCAAACAGAATCTGGTGCCCACATATCCCATTGACCGCGTCCGATCATTAATGTCATGCGTAGGCCCGTCCGGAAACCTGTTGCTCCTGCGAGCCCGGGACGCCGCCGGCCGATGCATAGCCACCGCGATCCTGCCGTGGCACCACCGAACCATGTACTTCTGGGGCGGCGCGAGCTACCGAGCCGACCAGCTGTCCCGCCCCAACGAGGCCCTCATCTGGCACGCGCTGCGCTGGGCCCGCAAGCGGGCTTTGACAGAGTTCGACTTCGTAGGCGGCAACACATACAAGGCGAAATACGGCACGGCTGAGGTCCCGGTCCCATGGGCCCGCCGCTCCCGCTCCTCTTTGGTGGCGGGCCTACGAGACGCCGCGAAACAGGGCTTCGCCTTCAAACAGCGAGCCACAGCCCGCCTGACCCGAGCCCGCTAACCAGCCTGACGGGTCACGACAAGCGACACTTCTGCCCACCGGTCCGCCGGCCGCTGCTTCACCCCGCTTCCGAATCGGCGTGCCATCACAGGAATCGCCATCCGGGCCACGCTCTCCTCGGTGCCGAACCGCCGCCATCGCAGCTGAAGAAAAACCTCGAGCGCGACGGTGTGCCCGAGCGCCCTGACGAGTGGGTGCCCGGGTAGGCACTTCTCGCGTGCTCTCGCCGTGCCGAGTTCGTCTGCCTGCGGTTCGTCTGCCAACTGCCCAGCACGAGCATCGGCTCGGTTCCCGCGCCGCGGTTTGCAGGCTTGCGGTTCGCCCGCTCACGGGCGGAAGACCGTCGCCCCCGGGTGGAAGGCCGTCGCCCCCGGGTGGAAGACCGCCGCCCCCGGGTGGAAGACCGCCGCCCCCGGGTGGAAGGCCGTCGCCCCCGGGTGGAAGGCCGCCGCTCACGGGTGGGAAGGCCGCCGCCCCCGGGTGGAAGACCGCCGCCCCAGGGTCGACGGCCGCTCGGTCTCCGGCGAGGCACGCCCGGATCGGGTCTCGCGGCCCCATCCAGTAGGACGATCCGGTTTTCCAGCCAATGGCGGTCACTTTCTTGCCGAGCCTCGCCGTGTCGCGGTTCGCCCACCCGGTGTGGCGGCTCAGCGTCCAACGGCGCACGTACGAACTCGGTCCTTCATCTGCTCGGTGAGAAATTCAGCAGACTCTGAAAGAACTTGCACCGATCCGGTAGCAGAAGGCACCGGGAGGCCGGGTGTCGTCAGGAGCGGTGCCGGGCGGCGCGGTGTTGGCCGGCGGACCGCGCCTCCCGGCGGCTCCTCGAGCCGTGTGCGGTCAGGCGGCTGGAGTGTTGGCGGGGATCGTGCGACGTTTGGGGGCGATCGCCGAGGAGTCGCGGACTACCAGTTCGGGGCGGAACAGGTATTCCGAGTGGGGGGCTCCGTGGCCGTTGATCTCGTCCATCAAGGAGCGGACCGCTGCCACCGCCATAGCCGTGACCGGCTGGCGCAGTGTGGTCAATGGTGGGTCGGTGAAGGCGATCAACGGTGAGTCGTCGAAGCCGATCACCGACACGTCGCCCGGCACCGACAAGCCCCGGCGGCGGGCCGCCCTGATCGCACCCAGCGCCATCAGGTCCGAGCCGCAGACCAGGCCGGTCACGCCCATCGCCAGCAGGCGGTCGGCTGCCACCTCTCCTCCCTCGACGCCGAACAACGTCAGCGACACCAGCGGGTCCACCGCCGTGTCGGCCACGCCCAGCTCGCGCTGCATAGCCTGGCGGTAGCCGGCCAGCTTGCGCTGGGTGGAGATGAAGCGGTGCGGGCCCGAGATCATGCCGATCCGCGTGTGGCCCAGCGTCACCAGGTGGGTCACCGCCAGGTCGCCGGCCAGGCGGTCGTCGCAGGAGACGAACGGCGCCTCGATGCCCTCCGCGTATCCGTTGACCAGCACGATGGGCAGCGGCCGGTCGAGCAGGCGCTGATATCGGGCGTGGTCGGCGGTCGTGTCGGCCGACAGGCCGGAGACGAACACGATGCCGGAGACCTGCCGGTCGAGCAGCATCTCGACGTATTCGTCCTCGGTGACGCCGCCGGGGGACTGGGTGCAGAGCACCGGCGTGTAGCCCTGCTGGGCCAGCGTCGACTCGATCACCTGGGCGAAGGCCGGGAAGATCGGGTTGTCGAGCTCGGGCACGACCAGGCCGACCAGGCCGGCGCTGCGTTTGCGCAGCCTCTCGGGCCGCTCGTAGCCGAGGACATCGAGAGCGGTGAGCACCGCCTGGCGGGTCTCGTGTGACACCCCCGGGCGGTCGTTGATGACACGCGAGACCGTCGCCTCACTGACCTGGGCCTGACGGGCGATGTCGGCCATCCGTGCACGCATGGCGACAACTCTAGTGCCGCCGTGTTGCCGGCGAGTTCCTGCAAGCTCTTCCATTCATTGCAAGCACTTGCTAACGTCCCCGCAACACCAGCGACACAGGCCGATGTCTGGCCAAGCGCCATGAGCAGTGCTTATTCGTAGCTGACGATCAACCGCGCTGCAAGCCCTTGCGATGTTGGCTTGCAGTTGACGCAAGAACCTTCAAAGGGAGACCACCATGCGCATCCGTGCAGTGGGTGTAGCCGCCGCCATGACCTGCGCCCTTCTCGCAGCGGGCTGTGGCGGAGCGGATAAGACGGACGCGGCCGGCGGGAAGCCGTCGGCGGGGGCAGGAGAAGCGGGGGCGGGGGAAGCGGCGAAGGCGGGAGCGAGCGGCGAGCTCGTCATCTGGGCCGACGACAAGCGTTCGGCCGCCCTCAAGCCCTTCGCCGACAAGTTCGGGGCCGAGAACGGCGTGACCGTCAAGGTCCAGGCCATCTCCAAGGATCAGCAGACCACCTTCGTCACCGCCTCCCAGCAGGGCAGCGGCCCGGACGTGATGGTCGGCGCCCACGACTGGATCGGCAACCTGGTCCAGAACGGCGCCGTCGACCCCGTACAGCTGAGCGCCGAGCAGACCGCCGGCCTCGCCCCCAACGCCCTGAAGGCGGTCACCTTCAACGGGCAGACCTACGGGGTGCCGTACGCCATGGAGAATCTCGCCCTCATCCGCAACACCGACCTGGCGCCGAAGGCGCCCGCGACCATCGAGGAGTTGGTGGCCACCAAGACGAAGGCCACCGAGAAGCTCTGCGTCCAGGTCGGCCAGAACGGCGACGCCTACCACCTCTACCCGCTGTACTCGAGCGCCGGCGGCTACCTGTTCGGCACGACCGCGAGCGGCGACTACGACCCCAAGGACCTGGGCGTCGGCAAGCCCGAGTCGGTCGCCGCGTTCAAGAAGATCGCCACGCTCGGTGAGAAGGGCAGCGGAGCCCTGAAGCGCTCGATCACCCCCGAGAACTCGATCGCGACCTTCACCTCGAAGAAGTGCGCCTACTTGATCTCCGGCCCCTGGGCGATCACCGACGTCAAAAAGGCCAACATCAAGTACGACATCAGCCCGGTTCCCGGCTTCGCGGGTGGCAAGCCGGCCCAGCCGTTCCTCGGCGTACAGACCTTCTACGTCGCCTCGAAGGGCAAGAACAAGGCCCTCGCCCAGGAGTTCGTCACCAACTACGTGACCACCCCCGAGCTGGCCGTCGCCCTCTATGAGGCCGAGCCCCGCCCGCCGGCCCTGACCGCCGCCTTCGACCAGGTCAAGGGCGGCGACGCCGACCTGCAGAAGTTCATCGACGCCGGCAAGAACGGCATCCCGCTGCCGGCGATCCCCGAGATGGCCGCGATCTGGGACCCGTTCGGCAAGGCCGAGGCCGCTGTGGTCGGCGGCGCCGACCCGGCCAAGACGATCACCAGCGCCGGCAAGACGATCGAAGCAGCGATCAAGTAAATGGTCATGCAGCTCGACGGGCCTGCCATCGACGAGCAGGCCCACCCCGCCGAGGAGACGAAGTCGCGGCCGTTCCTGAAGATCATCCTGCTGGGACTCACCACCGCGATCGCGATCTGGGCCGCCTTCCCGCTCATCGACAATGAAGCGTGGATCGGCCTCACCATCCTGATCGCGACGACCGCCGGCCTGCTCTACCTCTACCTGACCCCGCGCCACATCCCCGCGAAATATCTGGCCCCCGGCACCATCCTGCTCATCGCCTTCCAGATCTTCCCGGTCCTCTACACCGCGAGCACCGCCTTCACCAACTTCGGCGACGGCCATCGCGGCACCAAGGCCGAGGCCGTCGTGGCCATTCAGACCGCGTCGGTCACGCAGGTGCCGGGTTCCATTCAGTACGCCCTGACGGTCGCGACCACCGGCGACGCAGCCACCGGGCCTCTCGTCTTCCTGATCACCGACCCGGCCACGAAAGAAGTTTCCGCCGGAGACGCGAACGGCCTCACCCCGATCGAGGCCACGACCAACAGCGCCGGCCGGGTCACGGCGGCGAGCGGCTACACCATCCTCACCACCGGCCAGGCGAGCCTGCGCAGCAAGGACATCACCGCCCTGGCCGTGCCCACCGCCGGTGGCGCCATCCGCTCGTCGGGGCTTTCCCGGGCGTACGAGGGCATGGCCGGCCGGGTCTACGACGCGTCCTGCGACTGCGTGCGGGACACCACGACCGGCAAGTCGTGGCGCGCCGACGAGGGCCTGGGCCTGTTCGTGGCCGGCGACGGCGAGCGCCTGGCGCAGGGCTGGAAGGTGACGGTCGGCTTCAGCAACTTCACCCGGGTGCTCACCGATCCGGCGATTTCCGGGCCCTTCCTCCGTACGCTCGTCTGGAACTTTGCTTTTGCCATTGCTTCCACTGGTGGAACTTTCGGGCTGGGGTTGCTGTGCGCGATCGCGTTGCACTCCAAGCGGGTCCGGGGCCGCACGTTCTACCGGGTGCTGCTGATCCTCCCGTACGCCATGCCGTCGTTCGCGATGTTGCTGGTCTGGCGGGACATGTTCAACACCGACTTCGGCCTCGTCAACAACCTGTTCGGCACGGACGTGGACTGGTTCGGCGGGTCGGCGTCGGCCCGGTTCGCGGTGATCCTCGTGCAGTTGTGGCTGGGCTATCCGTACATGTTCCTGGTCGCCACCGGCGCCCTCCAGGCCATTCCGGGCGAGCTCACCGAGGCGTCGCGGATCGACGGCGCCGGCGCCTGGGCGGCGTTCCGGAAGATCACGCTGCCGCTCCTGATGGTCGCCCTCACCCCGCTGCTGATCTCGTCGTTCGCGTTCAACTTCAACAACTTCAACGCGATCTACCTGACCACCGAGGGCGCGCCCTTCCCGGCCGACAACCCGGCCAACGGCGCCACCGACCTGCTGATCACCTACACATACCGTCTGGCGTTCGGCGGCGCGGGCGCACAGTATGGCTTTGCGGCCGCCATATCGATATTCATCTTCCTCATCGTCGCGGTGGTCTCGGCGGTCAGCTTCCGGCGCACCCGCCGCCAGGAGGAGGTCTACTCATGACGTGGTTCAAGCAGGTCGGGTGGCGGCACGGGGTGGCGATCCTGATGCTGGTCTTCGCGATGGTGCCGATCGTCTTCGTGGTCTCGGCCGCGCTGAATCCGCTCGGCACGCTCTCATCGTCGCAACTGGTGCCGAGCGGGGCCTCTTTCGGCAACTTCAGCCGGCTCCTCGGCGACACCGCCTTCGGCAGCTGGTTCCTCAACTCGGTGGTCATCGCGGCCACCGCGTCGGGCGCCTCCGTGTTCCTGAGCGCTCTGGCCGCGTACGCCTTCAGCCGCCGCCGTTTCCGCGGCCGGCGGGTCGGGCTGTTGTCGCTGCTGCTGATCCAGATGTTCCCGCAGTTCCTGGCGATCGTGGCCATCTTCCTGATGTTCTCGACGATCACCGACTACTGGCCGGCGATCGGCTTCAACACGTGGTGGGGCCTGATCCTGCTCTACCTGGGCGGGGCGCTGGGCGTGAACACCTGGCTGATGAAGGGTTTCTTCGACACCGTGCCGCGTGAGCTCGACGAGTCGGCCACCATCGACGGCGCCAGCCATCCGCAGGTGTTCTTCCGGATCCTGCTGCCGCTGGTGGCGCCGATCCTCGCGGTGACCGGGCTGCTCGCCTTCATCGGCACCATCAACGAGTTCCTCATCGCCAACGTCTTCCTGACCGACACCGGGGCCAAGACGCTCTCGATCGGGCTGTGGGGCCTGGTCGCCGGCGAGCGGGACGCCAACTTCGGCATGTTCTGCGCCGGCACCCTGCTCACCGCGATCCCGACCGTCCTCGTCTTCCAGCTGTTGCAGCGCTACATCACCGACGGTCTGACCGCGGGGGCGGTCAAGGGATGATGAGGCCGCACCACGACGGCAGCGAGCTGTATGTGAGCGATCTGGCGCCCGCGCTCGGCGACACGGTCAGCAGCTTCGTGCGGGTGCCGCGCGGCACCGGCGTGTCGCGCGTGCACATGCGCTGGGTCCGCGACGGCGAGCCGGTGTTCACCTCGGCCGTCGTCGACCGGCGCGGGCCGGGCGGCGACACGTGGTGGCGGGCCGACTTGCCGGTGCACAACCCCGTCACCGCCTATCGGTTCCTGCTCGGCACCACGCGGGGCATGCGCTGGCTGACCGGCATGGGCCTGACCGCGCACGACGTGCCCGACGCCACCGACTTCCGCGTGGTCGCCTATCCGCCGCCGCCGTCGTGGGCCCGCGACGCCGTGGTCTATCAGATCTTCCCCGACCGTTTCGCCCGCTCGCAGCGGCGGGAACTGCCGGACTGGGCCGTCGGGGCCGAGTGGGACGACCCGGTGGTGCGCGGCCCCGACACGCTGCGCACCCTCTACGGCGGCGACCTCGACGGCGTCGTGGACCACCTCGACCACATCACCGGGCTCGGCGCCGACACCATCTATCTGACGCCGTTCTTCCCGGCCCGGTCCAACCACCGTTACGACGCCACCACCTTCGACCACGTCGACCCGCTGCTCGGCGGCGACCCCGCGCTCGAGCGGCTCTCCGCCGCCGCCCACCGGCGCGGCGTGCGCCTGCTCGGCGACCTCACCACCAACCACACCGGGGACGCCCACGAATGGTTCCCGCAAGAGAAAGACTTTTATTACGTACGCCCGGACGGCGGTTACGAGTCGTGGCGTGGCGAGCCGACCCTGCCCAAGCTGAACTGGGGCAGTGACGAGCTCCGCCGCCGGTTCGCCCGGATCGTGCGGCGCTGGCTGGCCGAGCCGTACGCGCTGGACGGCTGGCGCATCGACGTGGCCAACATGACGGCCCGGCTCGGCGCCGACGACTTCACCCACGAGGTCGCGGCCCTGCTCCGCCAGGCCATGCACGACGTGCACCCGGACGGCCTGCTCATCGCCGAGCACACCCACGACGCGTCCAGCGACCTCGATCGCGACGGCTGGCACGGCACGATGAACTACTCCGGCTTCACCCGTCCGGTGTGGAGCTGGTTGCGCGCCGACGACCTGCCTTTCGACAGCTTCCTGGGCGTGCCCGAGGAGGTGCCCCGGGCCGGCGCCGACGCGCTGGCGGCGACCATGTCGGCCTTCGCGGCCCAGATGTCGTGGCGGTCGTGGACGACGTCGTGGCAGCTGCTCGGCTCGCACGACACGCCCCGCATCCGCACGGTCGTCGGCTCGGCCGAGCGCCAGGAGGTGGCGGCCGGCCTGCTCTTCACCCTGCCCGGCACGCCCATGCTCTTCGCCGGCGACGAGCTCGGGCTGACCGGCGCCGACAACGAGCAGGCGCGCGTGCCGATGCGCTGGGACGCGCCGGTTCTCGGCTTCTACCGCGACCTGATCGCGCTGCGCCGGTCGTCGCCGGCCCTGCGGCGGGGCGGGCTGCGCTGGGTGCACGCGGACGGCGACAGCCTGATGTTCCTGCGCGAGAGCGCCGAGCAGAGCCTGCTGGTCCTGGCCCGCCGGTCCGGCGGCCAGCCCTTCACGCTGGCCGGTCTGCCGCCCGGCGCCACCTCCGAGAACCTTTACGGCGGCGCGCGGCCGCTGTACACCGAACCCGATGGTTCCACCGTCATCGATGGCTATGGCCCGACCGTCCAGGTCTGGTCCGTCCGCAGTTGAAGGAGACGTAGTGGTCTCAAAGCGCCGGGGGCTGTTCGCCGCCGTACTGTCGCTTCTCGTTCCTCTCCTCATAGCCACCCCGAGCCCGGCGTCAGCCGCGCCGGCCGATTCCCTGATAGCGCAGTGGGGCACCGACACGGTGAACCCGGGCGAGCAGTACTACTTCGTGCTGCCCGACCGCTTCGCCAACGGCTCGGCCGCCAACGACAAGGGCGGGCTGACCGGCGACCGCCTGAAGACCGGCCTCGACCCGGCCGACAAGGGCTTCTACCACGGCGGCGACCTGGCCGGCGTGATCAGCGAACTCGACTACATCCAGGGCCTGGGCACCACCGCCATCTGGCTGGCGCCGGTCTTCAAGAACCGGCCCGTGCAGGGCAGCGGCACCGACATCTCGGCCGGCTACCACGGTTACTGGATCACCGACTTCACCCAGGTCGACCCGCACTTCGGCACCAACGAGGAGCTGCGCAAGCTGGTCCGGCTGGCCCATCAGCGCGGCCTGAAGGTCTACCTCGACATCATCACCAACCACACGGCCGACGTGATCAAGTACGCCGAGGAGAAGTACGACTACATAGACAAGACCACGAGCCCGTACGAGGACTCGCGGGGCCGTGCGTTCGAGGACCGCAATTACGCCGACTCGCGGAACGGGTTCCCGCGTGTCTCGACGGCCTCGTTCCCGTACACGCCGGTCGTCGCTCCCTCCGATCGGAACGCCAAGGTTCCGGCGTGGCTGAACGACCCGACGATGTACCACAACCGCGGCAACTCGACCTTCGCCGGTGAGAACAGCGAGTACGGCGACTTCTACGGCCTCGACGACCTGTGGACCGAGCGGCCCGACGTGGTGCGCGGTCTCACCGACATCTACGCCCACTGGATCGGCTACGCCGGCATCGACGGCTACCGCCTCGACACCGTCAAGCACGTCAACCTCGACTTCTGGCCCCAGTTCGCCGCCGGCATCGAGAAGGCCGCGGGCAACAAGGACTTCTTCATGTTCGGCGAGGTCTACAGCGCCGACCAGGAGATCGAGTCGGCTTATGTACGCCAGGGCGGCCTCCCGGCCACTCTCGACTTCTCCTTCCAGGCCGCCGCGCAGGGCTTCGTCGCCGGGAACGGCTCGGCCAAGGCCCTTTCCGACCTGTACGCCAAGGACGACCTCTACACCGCGCGGGACACCTCCGCCGCGGCCCTGCCGACGTTCCTGGGCAACCACGACATGGGCCGGATCGGCTCGTTCATCGCCGCGGCCGGCGGTGACGACGCGGCCAAGCTGCGGCGCGACCAGCTCGCGCACGAGCTGATGTTCCTGACCCGGGGACAGCCGGTCGTCTACTCCG
Organism: Actinoplanes sp. NPDC000266; assembly: GCF_042899005.1. NCBI lineage: Bacteria > Bacillati > Actinomycetota > Actinomycetes > Micromonosporales > Micromonosporaceae > Actinoplanes > Actinoplanes sp. NPDC000266. Next base: position 45,622 of record NZ_JBIAZI010000004.1, on the reverse strand, counting down.
GCGACGAGCAGGGCTTCACCGGGCCCGGCGGCGACAAGGACGCGCGGCAGGACCTGTTCGCCTCGAAGACCGCCGACTATCTCGACGACGACCTGATCGGCACCGACCGCACCCACGCGGTGGACAACTACAACACCGCGCATCCGTTGTACCGCACCATCGCCGCGCTCGGCGCTCTCCGCAAGGCGCATCCGGCGCTGCGCGACGGCGTTCAGGTGACGCGTTACGCGGCGGAGGGCGCGGGCGTCTTCGCGGCCTCTCGCATCGATCCCCAGCGGCGCAACGAGTACGTCATCGCGTCCAACAGCGCCACCAGCCCGCAGACGGTCACCCTCGACACGTGGTCGGGCGGCAAGAAGTTCCGCGGCGTCTACGGCACGAACGCGGTCACCGCCGCGGCGCCCGACGGCAGGCTCACCATCACCGTGCCCGCCCTGTCGTCGGTGGCGCTGCGGGCCGACACGCCGATCGCCGTGCCGGCGGCCGCCCCGGCCGTCTCGCTCGACACGCCCGGCCTCGTTCCCACCCGCACCGAGCTGACCGCCACGGTGACCGGGGATCCCCTGTCCACGGTCACGTTCGCCGCGCAGGTGGGCGACGGGCCGTGGAAGCCGGTCGGAACGGCGACACGCGCCCCCTACACCGTTTTCCACGACCTGACCGGCCTGGCCGGGGGAACGCCGGTGAAATACAAGGCCGTCGTGCGCGACGGCAAGGGCCGGCTGGCGTCGGCCACGAGCAGCACCAAGGTCGGCACGCCCGAGGTGGCGACCAGCCCCGACTACGCGATCGTGCACTACCAGCGGCCGTCCGGCGGCTACGACGATCAGGGGCTCTACGTCTTCGGTGACGTCGACCCGTCGATGACGACGACCTGGCCGGCCGGGCAGCCGTTCGCGGGCGAGGACTCGTACGGCCGCTTCGCCTTTGTGAAGTTGGCGCCGAACGCCAAGAACATGGGCTTCATCGTGGTCGGCAAGGACGGGGTGAAGGACGTCGGCGCCGACCGCTTCATCGACCCGTCGGCCACGCCCGAGGTGTGGCTGAAACAGGGCGACGCCACGGTCCATCCGACACGCCAGGCGGCGACCGGCGAGCCGGACCCGCCGCAGGACCAGAACACGGCCGTCATCCACTACCGTCGCGCCGACGGGAACTACGACGGCTGGGGCCTGCACGTCTGGGACAGTGCGGCCACGCCGACCGACTGGGCCGCGCCGCTGCAACCGGCGGCGACCGACGCCTTCGGGGCCACCTTCCGGGTGCCGCTGGCGGCCGGGGCCACCGCGCTGAGCTACATCATCCACAAGGGAGATACGAAGGATCTGCCGGACGACCAGAAGCTGACGTTCGCCGAGGGCGGCCGCGAGATCTGGTTGCTGGCCGGCGTGTCGCCGCGGATCGTGCCGGTGGTGAAGAAGGTGGGAGCCGGGGGAGTGGTCGATCTGACCAAGTCGTCGGCGGTCTGGATCGACCGGACCACGGTGGCCTGGAAGCCGGGCGGCGACACCGACGGCAAGGTCTACGACCTGGTGGATCCGGCCTCCTCCACGTCGATTCGATTGGCCGTACGGCGTGACGGCCTGACCGAGGCGCAGCGCACGAAGTTCCCGCATCTGTGGCAGTACGACGCGTTCCGGCTTCCGGCCGGTGTCGACGTGAAGGCCCTCCTGCGCGGACAGGTCACCATCACCGAGCGGGACGCGGCGGGCAAACTCCTCGCGGCCACAGGCGTGCAGACGGCCGGGGTGCTCGACGACGTCTACGCGGCGGCCGCCTCGGCCTCGCTGGGACCGGTCGGCACCACGCTGTCGGTGTGGGCGCCGACCGCGCAGAAGGTCTCGCTTCTGTTGTACGACACCACGAGCGCCGTTCCGTCCACAGTGGCCATGGCGCGCGACGACCGTACGGGCGTGTGGTCCGTTCGTGGGCCGTCGTCGTGGAAAGGCAAGTACTACAAGTATTCGGTGACGGCGTGGCAGCCGGCGGCGCAGAAGGTCGTCACGGCGGCGGTCACCGATCCGTACTCCCTGGGGCTGTCGACCGATTCGCGGCTCAGCCGGATCGTGGACCTGTCGGATTCCTCGTCCGCGCCTTCCGGCTGGTCGTCACTGCGTAAGCCGGCGGCCACCCCGCCTGCCAAGATCCAGATCGCGGAGCTGTCCGTGCGGGACTTCTCGGCCGCGGACTCCTCGGTGCCCGCGGCGGCCCGGGGCACCTATCGCGCCTTCACCGACCCGTCGACCGCCGGGATGAAGCAGCTGCGGGCGCTGTCGTCGGCCGGGGTCACCCACCTGCATCTGTTGCCGGTCTTCGATTTCGCGACGATTCCCGAGAACCGGGCCGACCAGCAGCAGCCCGCCTGCGACCTGGCCGCGCTCCCGCCGGACTCCTCGCAACAGCAGGAATGTGTGGCGGCGGTGGCGGCCACCGACGGCTACAACTGGGGTTACGACCCGCTGCACTACACCGTTCCGGAAGGCGGCTACGCGGTCGATCCGGCGCAGCGCACCCGCGAGTTCCGCGAGATGGTCGGCGGCGTCAACAAGGCCGGGCTGCGCGTGGTGTTGGACGTCGTCTACAACCACACGTCGGCCGCCGGCACCGACCCGCACTCGGTGCTCGACCAGATCGTCCCGGGCTACTACCAGCGGCTGCTGGCCGACGGGACGGTCGCGAACTCCACCTGCTGCGCCAACACGGCGCCGGAGAACACGATGATGGGCAAGCTGGTCGTCGACTCGGTCGTGACGTGGGCCAAGGCGTACAAGGTCGATGGTTTCCGCTTCGATCTGATGGGCCACCACCCGAAGGCCAACATCCTGGCCGTGCGGGCCGCCCTCGACAAGCTGACGGTGGCCAAGGACGGCGTCGACGGCAAGAACATCTATGTGTACGGCGAGGGGTGGGACTTCGGCGAGGTCGCGGGTGACGCGCGGTTCGAGCAGGCGACCCAGGCCAACATGGCGGGCACCGGGATCGGGACGTTCAACGACCGGCTCCGCGACGCCGTACGCGGTGGTGGGCCGTTCGACGCCAACCCACGCGTGCAGGGCTTCGGATCGGGGCTGCTGTCGGCGCCGAACGGGGACGCGGTGAACGCGGACGCGGCCACCCGGCTGCCGCACTATCAGGACCTCATCAAGGTGGGGCTGAGCGGCAACCTGGCGTCGTACCGTTTTGTGGCGTCGAACGGCTCGACGGTGACAGGGGCGCAGGTCGATTACAACGGCTCACCGGCCGGATACAACGCGGCGCCGGGCGAGGCCATCACCTACGTCGACGCTCACGACAACGAGGTGCTGTACGACGCCCTGGCCTACAAGTTGCCGTCTTCTTCGCCGGCTCTCGACCGGGCCCGGCTGCAGTCGGTGGCCCTGTCCACCACCGCCCTGGGGCAGGGCGTGGGGTTCTTCGCGCTCGGCAGCGAGCGGTTGCGATCGAAGTCGCTCGACCGCAACTCGTTCAACTCCGGTGACTGGTTCAACCAGATCATCTGGGATTGCGCGCAGGGCAACGGTTTCGGCCGTGGCCTGCCGCCGGCCGCCGACAACGCCGATAAGTGGGACTACGCGCGACCGCTGCTGGCCACTCCCGCGCTGGTGCCTTCGTGTGAGGCCGTGAACCTGGCCGACGCCCGGTACAAGGAGCTGCTCGCGATCCGCGGCTCCTCGCCGGTCTTCGGCCTGCCGACCGCCGCCGAGGTGCAGAAGCGACTGTCGTTCCCGCTTTCCGGCACGGGCGAGACTCCGGGGGTCATCACCATGACCCTGGACGGACGGGGTCTCGACCGCCAGTGGAAGTCGGTGACCGTCGTCTTCAACGGCACCTCGGCGGCTACCACCCAGACCGTTCCGGCCCTGGCCGGAAAGACGGTCGCGCTCCACCCGGTCCAGCGGGCGTCGGCCGACCCGCTGGTGCGCACAGCCGCTTTCGCCTCGTCGACGGGAACTTTCACCGTCCCCGCGCGGACGACTGCGGTGTTCGTACAGAAGTGATGAGCTGATCGGCCGGAGCCGGTACGCCCAGGAAGAAACCCTGGGCGTACCGGCACTCCATGGCGATCAGCAGATCGAGCTGGTCACCGGTCTCCACACCCTCGGCCACCACCCGCAGGCCGAGGGTGTGGCCCAGCTGCAGGATCGCGCTGACCAGCTCCTGCTGGCGGGCGTTGCCGACCAGGCCGGTGATGAACGAGCGGTCCATCTTCAGCACATCGACCGGGATGTCGCGCAGATAGCCCAGCGACGAGTACCCCGTGCCGAAATCGTCGATCGCGATGCGCACACCCAGCTCGCGCAATTCCTCGATGCGCCCCACGGTGACCGCGACGTTGCGCATGAGCACCGTCTCGGTGAGCTCCAGCACGAGGCGGTGCGGCGACAACCCCGTACTGCTCAAGGCATGAGCCACCCGGTCGGTCAGATCGGCCACCTCGAGGTCGGCCGCCGACAGGTTGACGCTGACCCAGCCCGGCGCCGTGTCCGGCTCGGCGTCCCGCCACTGCTTGACCAGCCGGCAGGCCTCGTTCAGCATCCACCGGTCGATCTCGGTGACCATGCCGGTCTCCTCGGCCATCGGGATGAACGACCCCGGCGGCTGGAGGCCCCGCTCGGGATCGTTCCAGCGCACCAGCGCCTCCACGCCGATGAGCCGCCGCTCCGGCAGCTCCATGACCGGCTGGAGGTCGACCCGGAGCTCGCCGCGGTGGACGGCGTCGCGCAGGCGGGCCTCGCTGTCGATCCGGTCCAGCAGCTGCTCGTGCATGCGCGTCTCGAACAGGCGGTAGCAGGCCTTGCCCTCGGCCTTGGCCGCGTACATGGCCACGTCGGCGTTGCGCAGCACCTCGTCGGCGCCGGCGTAGCGGCCCGCGTCCGGCACCACGCCGACGCTGACCGACACGGTGGCCTCCCGGCCGTGCAGGAGCAGAGGGTTGCCCAGCGTGGCGACGCACGCCGCCGCGAGGCGCTCGGCCGTGTCCTGGCCGGCGTTCTCCAACAGGACGGCGAATTCGTCGCCGCCGAGCCGCGCGAGAACGTCGGCCGGGCGTAGTACCGCGATGAGGCGCTCCGCCGCCGTACGCAAGAGAAGGTCTCCGGCATTGTGGCCGAGGCTGTCGTTGACGCGCTTGAAGCCGTCGAGGTCGAGATAGAGAACCGCGACGTCGGCCTTGCCCAGCGCCAGTTCCAGCCGGTCGTGGAAGAGTTTGCGGTTGGGCAGGCCGGTCAGGGCGTCGTGCAGGGCCTGATGGCGTAGATCGTGCTCGAGGCGGCGCTGCCGGCTGACGTCGCGCAGCACGATGACGGCCCCGCCGCCCTTGGCGATCGGGCTGACCGTGAAGGCGACCCGGACGGACGTGCCGTCCGGCCGCGGCAGCGTCGCCTCGCCGCCCTGCCGGGGAAGCAAGGTGTAGGCGTCCTTCTGGAGGAGGCCGTCGACGCCGAAGCCGGTGATGCGCCCGGCGGCCTCGTTGGCGAAGGTGATCCGGTGGTTGGCGTCGAGGCCGCAGATGCCCTCGCCGGCGTTGGCCAGGATGCTGTCGGTGTACTCCTTGGCCAGAATCTCGCGGGCGGACCGCTCGAGGCGTTCGGCCATGTCGTTGAAGGCGCCGCCGAGCCGGGAGATCTCGTCGCGCTGCCCGACGTCGACGCGCTGCACGTAGTCGCCGTCGCGGATGCGCTCGACGGCCCGGGTCAGCCGCTGGATCCGGCGGGTGATCGACTCACCGGTCAGGATCCCGAGCAGGAGGATGAGCCCGATGCAGAGGGCGCCGGCGACGACGATGAGCTGCTCGGTGTAGGCGGTGGCGGCCTTCATGTGCTCGTAGAGAGGCGTGTACTCCAGCACGACGGCCCCGAGCGTGACGTCCTTGTCGTCGATGATCGGCACCACCACCTGGCGGATGCCGGCGCCGGCTTCGGCCTCGACTCCGGCGTCGGCTTCGACTCCGGCTTCGGCTTCGATGAAGACTCGCGCCTGGTGGTCGGCGATGGTCCGGGCGATCACGTTGCCGGGGTCCGCGTCGTAGGTCGTGCCCACGTTCGCCGGCGTGGCGTCGGCCAGGATCCGCTGGCCGATGTCGACCACGACGATGTCGCGGGCCTGGAGCTCGTGCAGCCGCGCGATGTAGGCGGCCAGCATCTCCGGCTGGTCGTAGAGAGGCGCCATCTCGGCGGTCAGCCCGTAGGCGATGTCCTTGGCCACACCGCGCGCGACCTGCTCGGCCTCACTGATGGCGGCCTTGCGAGTCGACTCGGCGTCGGCGTGCAGCACAAAGCCCACCATCGCGGCGACCAGAGCGGCCACGGCAAGGAAGCAGCCTTGCAGCTTCTGCCGAACGTTCATCCCTCATCTGTTCGGCCACTAACGTCCCGGAGTGAGCCTTTCCGTGCCCCTTGAGCCCACGGTTACCGGGGTGGTCTCTGGGATTGTGCCGTCGTCGGAGGGCCCCGGGCGGCGCCGCACGCTCAGGGCGATGGCCACCACCACGGCGGCGGCCGCGGCGATGCCGACCACGGCCGTGGGAAGGTCGAAGAGCTTGAGCGCGCTGGCCAGCAGAACGATCACCAGCGCGGCCCGCACCAGCCCGGCCGGCGCCCGCGACGAGATGCGCGACCCGATGAGAACACCGGGAATCGAGCCGAGCAGCACGGCGCCGGCCAGGTCGAGCTGAAGATCGCCGAAGAGCGCATGCCCGAGCGCGGCCGAGGTGACCAGCGGGATCGCCTGCACGAGATCGGTCCCGACCAGGTCATTGGCGCGCAACGTGGGATACATGGCCAACAGCGCCACGATGATCAGCGACCCCGACCCGACCGAGGTGAGCCCGACCACGAGCCCACCCGCGGCCCCCAGCAGCACCGTCGGCAGCGGCTTGACCGTGATCGGCTCCGCCGGCCCGCCGTCGCCCCCACGCCGCCGGGCCGCCCACGACTTCAGCACCAGCCCACCCGCCGCGAGCAGCAGAGCCACCCCGAGCGCGATCCGGATCGCCCGCTGCACCGTCTCGTCGTCCCCGAGCAGCCGCAACAACAGCACCCCGGCAAAGGCGGCCGGCACGCTGCCGACACACAGCCACCGAACGAGCGCCCAGTTCACGGTCCCGCGGCGGGCATGCACAGCTCCGCCGAACGGCTTCATCACAGCACTGGCCGCCAGGTCGCTGGAGACGGCGGCCACCGGCGGCACCCCGAACACAAGCACCAGGATCGGCGTCATCAGCGCTCCGCCACCCATCCCGGTGAGCCCGACGACGACACCGACGCCGAGCCCAGCCAGCGCAAGCGTGAGATCCATCGGACGAGTCTCCGAAACGATCCCCCACCTTGTCCACTAATTCGGTGGACTTTATCGACTTTCCCGCCTGCTGGAACGTCCTCGTTCACCCACCCGTGTCACCCTCTCCTTGCCGACCGCGACCTCTTCGACGGCCCTTCCTCCCGTCCCGCGTGCCGCGTCGCGTCTTGGATGCGCTGTTCTTGCATGTGTTGTGTCTTGCATGCGTTGCGCTTCGGCGTGTCGGCCTGCGCCGCGTCGTCCGCGTGCCGCGCCGCGTCTTGGATGCGCTGTTCTTGCATGCGTTGCCTCTTACATGCGCTGCACTTCGGCACGCCGAGCCCGATCTGCGCCTTCCGCGAGCCGCGCGAGACCACCACGATCCACGCCGTGCCGCCCGCTCCCGTTCCCTTGCGCTTTCGTGCGCCGACCGTTTCCGTGCGCCGCGGTCTCTGTCCGTGGGCGGCCTCGCCTCCTTCCTTGGAGCTGGGCCAAGCCGGGCGGCCCGAGCCAGGGCGTCGCAGGGCGGGCCATGGCAGCGCGGGCCATGGCAGGCGGGACGGGGTCGTGCGCTGGGAGGCCGGGCGTGGCGGGCGGGGGCGGGGCGGGGTCGTGCGCTGGGAGGCCGGGCGTGGCAGGCGGGGTCGTGCGCTGGGACGCCGGGCGTGGCGGGCGGGGCGGGGCGGGGCCGGGCGCTGGGAGGCCGGGCGTGGCAAGGCGGGGTGGGCCCTGGCGAGGCGGGGCGATGCCGGGGCGGGCGGGGTGGGATTACCGATCTGGCCGTGGGGTATGGCGTCGGCATGAAGGAGCTCCAGTGGCTCGCCGTGGTTCGGCACGGGCAGAGCACCGGCAATGTCACCGCGCAAGCCGCTGAAGAAGGCGGGGCCGAGGTTATCGAGATCCCGGAACGGGATGCCGACGTTCCGCTGTCGGACCTCGGGCGTGAGCAAGCCGCCGCCGTCGGCGAGCATCTCGGCCGCGACACGCCGGATGTAGCTGTCGTGTCGCCGTACCTCCGGACCCGGCAGACCGCCCAGCTGGCGCTGGGTGACCGGGGTGTGCCGTTGATCGTCGATGAGCGGCTGCGCGACCGTGAACTCGGGATCCTCGACCTGCTCACCGGGCGTGGCGTGCAAGTGCGGCTCCCGGACGAGGCTCGGCGGCGCAGCCGGCTCGGCAAGTTCTACTACCGGCCGCCGGGCGGCGAATCCTGGGCCGATGTGCTTCTGCGGCTCCGGGCGCTTCTTCGTGAGCTGCGCGAGGACTACCCGGAGGGCCGCGTGGTGCTCTTCGCCCATGAGGCGACCGTGCTTCTTGTCCGCTATCTCGCCGAGCGGCTCGACGAAGCCGAGCTCATGGGGATCGCGCACCGCACCACCATCGCCAACTGTTCGATCAGCAGCTGGCGGCGCGAGGGCGACCTTCTGGTGCCGGAGGCTTTCAACGCTGTCGATCACCTGCACCGCGAGGGCACGCGGCCGACCAGGCAGGAGGATGTCAATGCCGCAGCGAGTAATCACCCCTAAAGTCCTGCGCGAATGGCCGCTTCCCGATCCCCAAGGGGGCAAGGAATCCCGCGGCACAGTGCTCGTCGTCGGCGGCTCCAAGTTCACCCCCGGCGCCGTTCTTCTCGCCGGGGTGGCCGCGCTCCGGGCCGGCGCCGGCCGCCTTCAACTGGCGGTCGCCGAGGAGACGACCATCGCGCTCAGCATCGCCGTGCCCGAGGCCAAGGTGGTCGGCCTGCCCGGCACCGGACTGGCCGGCGAGGCCGACGTGATCGCGCTCGGTCCGGGCCTCGACGACATCGACGAGACGACCACGCTGATGCGTGAGGTGCTGGGTGAGGCCCGCCCCGAGACGGCGGTGGTTCTGGACGCGTACGCCCTGGGCGCGCTCAGCAAGGACGCCGGCCTTCTCCCGTCACCGGAACGCGCGGTGCTGACGCCGAACATGGTGGAGGCCGAACATCTGCTGGGCCGTTCGCCCGGCGACGATCCGGCCGCCGCGTCGGTCGAGCTCGCCGAGAAGTACGGCGCGGTCGTCTCGCTCTACGGCCACATCGCGGCCCCGGACGGGCGGCGCTGGGTCGAGGAGAGCGGCGACGTCGGCCTCGGGACGTCCGGCAGCGGTGACGCGCGGGCCGGCATCGTCGCCGGCCTGCTGGCCCGGGGCGCCGATCCGGCGCAGGCCGCGTGCTGGGCCGCCTACGTCCATTCGGTGAGCGGGCAGCGCCTGACCCCGCGCCACGGCCGCACCGGCTTCCTGGCCAGGGAACTCGTCGACGAGGTGGCCCACACGATTGCGACGCTTTGATACGGGTACCCCTTCTGTGACCACTCGTATACAGAACGGGAGGAACAACCCATGACCACCGCTCGCGAGATCATGACTCCCGACGTCACCTGCGTGGGGGAGAAGGAGACGCTCGCGGACGCCGCCCGCAAGATGGCCGACCTGGGCGTCGGCTCGCTGCCCATCTGCGGCGAGGACAACCGCCTCAAGGGCATGGTCACCGACCGCGACATCGTGGTGAAGGCCCTGGCCAAGGGCCGCAACCCGAGCGATGTGACGGCCGGTGAGCTCGGCGAGGGCAAGCCGGTCACGGTCGGCGCCGAGGACGACACGGCAGAGATCCTGCGCACGATGTCCCAGCACAAGGTCCGGCGGCTGCCCGTCATCGACGGTCACCAGCTGATCGGCATCGTCGCGGTCGCCGACGTGGCCCGCGCCCTCCCGGACCGCCCGGTGGGCGACCTGATCGACGCCATCAGCGAGTAACCGCTTCCTCAGTAAGACGCGCCCCGTTCGGCCTCGTGCCGAGCGGGGCGCTTCAATGTGCAGAGCACTTTGGTGTAACCCGTTGCGATAGTGTGCGTCGCACAGTATCGTGAGTGACATGACAACGGAAGCGACGCTCGCCAGCCACCTGCAGGAGCTGCGCAGGGGAACGGTCGTCGTCGCCAGCCTCATCGCTCTTCGCACGCCGGGGTACGGCTACTCGCTGCTGGAGACGCTCAGTGAGGCCGGCTTCGACGTCGAGGCCAACACGCTCTACCCGCTGCTGCGCCGGCTCGAGTCCCAGGGCCTGCTGGTCAGCGAGTGGAACACCGACGAGGCCCGGCCGCGCAAGTTCTACCGCACCACCGAGCACGGCGACGCCGTCGCCGAGACCCTGCGCGGTGAGTGGACCCGCATCGACCGCGCCATCAACGACCTTTCCTTCACCCACCCCGGGAGCGACAAATGACCAGCCTCGTCGACCGTTACGTGTTCACCGCCCTCCGCCGCATCCCCGAGCAGCAGCGCGCCGACATCGACCGTGAGCTGCGCGCCTCCATCGACGACGCGGTCGACGCCCGCGTCGACTCCGGTGAGCCGCTCGACACCGCCGTCGAGAACGCGCTGCTCGAGCTGGGCGACCCAGACAAGCTCGCCGACGCTTACGCCAACAGACCCAACTTCTTGATAGGCCCGGAGTTGTACGGCGTCTGGCGCCGCTTCATGCTCATGTTGTTCACGACCGTCCTGCCGATCGTGGTCGTGGTCAACGTCGTCGTGGCGCTGTTCGGCGACGACCCGCGGGCCGGCGACATCATCGGCGGCGCCATCGGAAGCGTCCTGACCGTCGGCGCCCACCTGGCCTTCTGGACCACCCTGACCTTCGCCGTCATCGAGCGGACCGGCCTGGGCAAGGCCGAACTCCGCGGCGGCCCATGGTCTTTGAAGGACCTTCCCAAGTACGAACCACGCGCCATCAGCCTCGGCCAGATGGTCACGTACGTCGTGTGGCCGGTGATCCTGATCGCCGTGATCGTCGTCCAGCAGTTCACCCTGACCGACACCCCCGTGCTCGACCCGGCCGGCTGGTCGCTCTGGTGGCCGCTGCTGATCGCCTTGATCGCCCTCAAGGCCGTGTGGGCGGTCTGGCTCTACCGCCAGGGTGGCTGGACGAGGCCCGTCATCGTCGCCAACGCCGTCCTGGCCGTGGCGACCGGCGCCTACCTGGTGTGGCTGCTGGCCTCCGACCGCTTCTTCAACCCGGCCTTCGACTGGACCACCGACAACGGCACCGACCTGCTGTCCTGGATCACCCCCGCCGCCATCGCGGTAACGGTCCTGGGCACCCTGTGGGACATCGCCGACATCACCATCCGGGGCGAGCGCGCCCGCCGGGGCCTCCCCACCAAGGTCCCCGGCTCCGGCAACACCTACAAGTTCGGCTGAGCTCGCCTCAGCGCACCGCGCCCCGCGGCCGAGAGCTGCCGGGGCGCGGTGCCGTCGTCGGGCCGGAGGTTTCGGGATCGAAAGCCGCACAAGCGCACCCGGCCACTCTGTGGGGAGCGGCTGCCCGCCTCCGGCGGCGCGACAGGACCGCCACACGTAACGCTCGCCAGAATCGGAGACGGCGGGAGCTGTCCGCGGCGGCGAGGAGTTCGGCCAGTTCGGTTCGCTGCTCGGGCGGCACCAGCGAGACCACGACGAGCAAAGGCACCACCGCCGCGGCGAGCTCGACCATGACGACCACGCCGATCAGGCAGATCAGCACCAGAACGACCACGATGGAATCCATGAATACCTCCCGATCGACGCCTGACGACGCGGCCGCGCATCAGTAGCCGAGAAGTGCAGCCGTCAGCAGGGCGAAGCTCGCGCCAAGGGCGAGCAGGGCCAATGCCGCAGCCGGATCTCGACGGGAAAGCCGATAGGACGACGACGCTGTCGCTGATTCGTATGTTGGTTCGGCCGAGGAATATCAAGAATATATTCCACGTCTTACGCTTCGTAAGCACTCGAAAGCACTTAAGCGCCATCTGGAGATGGATCTCCGACGCTCAGCGGGCATGCGCCTGTCGACTATTTGACTCATTCACCTGCTAACTTGGTGATCTACTTTCAGTTATGACAGGTATGCCGAATGTTTCTGAACCCGACGCATCGACGTTACGCCTGGTCGCGGCGTGGTGTACGCACGGTGACTGCCCCAAGATTTTTGATGCGGGCGACGGTGAATATGTGATCCAGGGTTATACAGTTGATTCCACTGAACTCGGAATCAACGTGCCGCCGGGTGAGAGCCTCGTCAAGGTCCCGGCCGAGCTGTTCGCCCGCCTCGAGCAGGTTTCAGCGGCGGGAGCCTGATTCTCGCCGACAGGTGACCGGGGAGGTGGCGCACATGGAGCCCGACTCCCAGGATGTGCCGCCACCTCGGCTCGCCGGTGAACCTATCGGTGTCCAGCTGGCCCGGATGCGCCGCGCGCAACACGTGACGGGACGGGATCTGGGCCGGCGGATCGGGATGAGCCAGTCGAAGCTTTCCAAGATCGAGACGGGTGCCATGTGGCCGTCCGGAGCGGAGGTCAGGCGCTTCGCCGAGGCGCTGGACGCCCAGCCGGACGAGATCGAGCGGTTGGTGAGTACGGCCGAACGGCTGCCGGCGGGCGCGGTCTCCGCCGATCGTGTGGTGGGTTGGCAGCGGGATGTCGGCGCGCTCGAAACCGCTGCCAGGGAATACCGCACCTTCCAGCCCGGCGCCATTCCTGGCCTGCTGCAGACGGATGAGTATGCGAGAGCCGTGCTCGGGTTGGTCACCGACCTCGCCGAGGGCGACACGCAGAAGGCGATCGTCACCCGCCTGAGTCGGCAGATCATTCTCGGCGACCAGCACCGGCGCTTTCATTTCGTGCTCCCGGAAACCACGCTGATGACCCGGTTGATGCCGGCGGACGGCATGCTCGCTCAGCTGTTTCGTCTCCGTGAGGTCAACCGCCGGGACAATGTGAAGATCCAGGTGGCCGACATGGACATACGTTGGCCGTACCCGCCCGTGCACGGCTTCACCATTCTGGACGACAGCCGGGTCGTCATCGATCTGATCGACGATGTCCGGATCCTGTCGGAGCCGGCGGCGGTGCGCCGTTACCGCCGGGTCTTCGACCTTCTCGCGAGCGCCGCGACCGCCGACGTCGAGGAGACCCTGGACCGATGTCGCCTGATCTATCTGCGCCGCGCCCAGGAGCAGACCGGCCAGGAACAAGCGAGTGAAATCGCTGGTCACACCTTCGACTAGCATTCGGCGGGATGGACACGCTTGATCGGATTTCCGCCGAGGTGCTCGGAATCAGCCTTCGGCCGGCTCAGCGGCGGGCTCTCGACGCCCTCACCGGGCACGGTGACACGCTGGCCGTGCTGCCCACCGGTAGTGGCAAGAGCGCTATCTACCAGGTCGGCGGGCTCGCGCTCGGTGGGCTCACCGTTGTCGTGTCGCCTCTCATCGCGCTTCAGCGTGACCAGCTCAGGTCCATGACGGCGCGGGGGTCCGTGCGGGCCGTCATGCTCAACTCGTCGCAACATCACGCCGATCGGGTGCACGCTCTCGGTGCGCTGGGCGACGGGCTCGTCGATTTCGTCATGCTCGGGCCCGAGCAGCTCGCCAACACCGAGACCATGGCCGCGATCAGCGGCGGCCCCCGGCCCGTCACCCTTGTCGCGGTCGACGAAGCTCACCTGGTCAGCGAGTGGGGCCACGACTTCCGGCCCGAATATCTTCGGCTGGCCGACGTCGTCGCCGCCGCCGGGCGGCCGCCCGTTCTGGCCCTCACCGCCACCGCCTCGCCTCCCGTGCAGGCCGACATCACCCGGCAGCTGAGGATGCGGGAACCCCGCGTCGTCGTGGCCGACTTCGATCGGCCGAACATCTCGCTCTCGGTGCGACGGGCCCGGCACGATCTGCCCGAAGGTCAGGCGATCGACGATCGTACGGTCGAAGTGGTCCTCGCCCACGACGGCCCGGCCCTGGTCTACGCGCTCAGCCACGCCCGCTGCGAAAGCCTCGCCGAGCGGCTCCGTCTCGACGCCTACCGGGCCGAGCCGTACCACGCCGGTCTTCCCGCCGCGCGGCGCAGCGAGATCCAGGACGCCTTCTTCGCCGGCCGGCTCGATGTCGTCGTGGCGACCAGCGCCTTCGGCATGGGCATCGACAAACCGGATGTACGGACCGTGGTGCACGCCGGCGTGCCGGGGAGCCTCGACGAGTACTACCAGGAGATCGGGCGGGCCGGCCGCGACGGCGAGCCGGCCACCGCCGTGCTCGTCTACGACCCTCGGACCGTACGGATTCCCCGCCTGCTGGCCGCCCGCTCGCGCATGGGCGCCGCCTCGGTCCACGCGGTCATCGACGCCATCGAGGCGGCCGAGGGCCGGACGACCGTCAAGGACCTGGCCGAGGCGGCCGGTGTGGGCCGGGCCGCCGCCGAGCGGGTGGTCGACGAGCTCCTGGAGCTCGGCCTGGTGCGCCCCGACGGCAACGACGCCGTGCTGGCCGCGCACATGGGTGACGCCTTCCGGCAGGTCACCGCGGCCGGCGACCGCCGGCAGACGATCCTGCGTTCCCGCATCGACGCCGCCCGGGGCTACGCCGAGACCACCCACTGCCGCCGCGCCGACCTGCTCGGCTATTTCGGCGAGCAGTACGACGCGCCCTGCGGCAGCTGCGACAACGACAAATACGCGGCCACCCCGCGAAGCGACGACCGGAGCGCCGGCCCCGGGACCCAGCAGCGTGTCCGGCACCGGCTGTGGGGACCGGGCACGCTGCTGAGCCGGGACGATCACGAACTGGTGGTCGCCTTCGACGCCGTCGGCTATCGCCATCTGACCGCGGCGGCGCTGACCAACGGCCTGCTGACGAGGGAATGACGGGCCGTCAGACCATCACCGCGGCTCCCGCTTTGGCGTTGGCCTCCTCCCGGCCCGCCTTGATCAGGACCAGGGCGATGATGGCGGCAAGACCGATCAGGGCCGCGCTCCACCAGAACGCCACCGTGTAGCTGTGGACGGTGGCCGCCGCTGTCAGTGATGCCGGGTCCGAGGCGGTGGCTTGGTGGTCGACGATGTAGGCGGCCACCGCCGATGTGAAGATGGTGTTCAGCAGGGCCGTGCCCAGGGAGCCACCGATCTGCTGGGTGGTGTTGATCAGGGCGCTGGCCACCCCGGCGTCGTGGTCGGCCACGCCGACCAGGGCCGTGTTCGACATCGGGCCGAAGGTGATGCCGAGGCCGAGGCTGAGGACCAGCTCGGCCGGGAAGACGTGGCTCCAGAAGCCGGTGTCCACGCCGATCTGGGTCAGCAGGACCATGCCGATCGTGGCCAGGACGAGGCCGGCGACCATCAGCACGCGCGGGCCGACCCGGGTCTGCACCTGGGCCGAGATGCCGGCGCCGACGATGATGCCGACGGTGAACGGCAGGAACGCCACACCGGACATCAGGGCCGAGTAGCCCAGGGTGATCTGCAGGTAGAAGGTCAGGAACAGGAACATGCCGAACAGGCCGGCGCCGATCAGCAGGGCCGTCAGGAACGAGCCGCCGCGGTTGCGGTCGAGGATCACCCGCATCGGCAGCAGCGGGTGTGACGAGCGGAGCTCGATGACGACGAACGCGACGAGCAGCGCGACGGCGGCGACGAGGAAGCCGATCGTGGTCGCCGAGTCCCAGCCGTCCTCGGCCGCCTTCGTGAAGCCGTAGACCAGGGCGACCAGGCCGGCCGTGGAGGTGAGGGCGCCGGGCAGGTCGTAGCGGGTGTTGCCCTCGGCCCGGCTCTCGCCGACGAAGCGGACCGCGGCCGCGGCCGCGATGATGGCGATCGGGGTGCTGACCAGCAGGGTCCAGCGCCAGGAGGCGTACTCGGTGAGAAGGCCGCCCATGAGCAGGCCGACCGCGCCGCCGCCACCGGCGATGGCGCCGTAGACACCGAAGGCGCGGGCCCGTTCGCGAGGCTCGGTGAAGGTCACCGTGAGCAGCGACAACGCGGCCGGGGCCATGAGCGCTCCGAAGGCGCCCTGCAGGGCCCGGGCCGAGAAGAGCATGAACGCGTTGGTGGCGAGGCCGCCCAGCGCCGAGGCGGCGGCGAAGCCGAGCAGGCCGATGATGAACGCCCGCTTGCGACCGGTGAAGTCGGCGATCCGGCCGCCCAGCAGCAGAAGACCGCCGAAGGCCAGGGTGTACGCCGTGATCATCCACTGCCGGTCGGCGTCGCTGATGTGCAGCGCCTGCTGCGCCGTGGGGAGGGCGATGTTGACGATCGTGGCATCGAGCACGATGAGCAGCTGCGACACCGCGATCACGGCCAGCGCCAACCACCTCGATCGTGATTTAGGCGATATATCCGGCGTACGGTGAGCGTCAGAAGTCGTAATGGACACGAGGGGTCCCCTTTCAGGGCACGCGGAGATCCACCCAGGCGCGGTAGGCGAGGGTGTGGAAGGAGCTGAGGAGGAGGATTAGGGCCGCGGCTCCCGGGAGAGCAGCGGCAGGACGATGTCGTCGACGAGGTGGTCGATGAAGGCCTGGTCGAGCGGCTCGCCCAGCGCGAACCGCCGCATGAAGACCATGGCCGGCACGATCTCCTCGATGAGCCGGGCGTCGTAACCGGGCCGGAGCTCGCCCCGGGCCACGGCCCGCTCGCAGATGGATTCCGCGAGCGGCAGCTTGGACTCCTGCATCTGGCGCAGCTGGACCGCGAGCTCGGGCTCGGTGTGCAGGGCCATGAACAGGCCGGCGAGGATCGGCCCCTGGTCACTGCTGATCATGGTCGCCATGTCGCAGAACCAGGCCGCCAGGTCGCCGCGCAGCGTCCCGGTGTCGGGAAGCGGCTTGTCGACGGCCTTGCACACCCGTACGGCATCCGTCACCAGCTCCGCCTTGGTGGGCCAGTGACGATAGAGGGTGGCCTTGCTCGCCTGGGCCCGGGCGGCCACCGCGTCCACCCGAAGCCCTTGATAGCCCGTCTCGCCGAGCAACTCGTAGGTCGCGCGCAGGATCGCCTGCTCCCGTTCCTGGTCGAGTTTGCGGGCGCGCCCAGCCTGGTCAGCCACGGCGGTCACCCCCTTCGCGAAACGAAACTGTTTCGTACACTACGCCTCCCGCTCAACTGAAGCGATCTCCGAAGGCGATTGTGACGCAGCCGACGTGCGAGGCCGAGGGTCGTACCGCTCGAAGGTCGTCTCCAGCACACCTTCGCCGTGCGTGAGACCCGGAATCGCCTGCTCCAGCGCCCGGACCCGCGCCGTCGGCACGAGTCCTTCGAGCGGGGCCGAACTCTCCGGAACGGCGCCGTACCTCCCGAGCGCCGCCAGCACCGCGCCCAGCGTGGACTCGGGCACATCGAGCCGGAAGCGGGAGATCGGCTCGCACACCACGGTCCCGGCCCGCTCCAGCGCCTCGCGCAGCACCAGCGGCACAAGCTTGCGAAAATCGGCGGCCCGCGTCGCCGGCGAGACGAAGCCGGTCCGGGTCGCGGTCACATGCACATCGGTCACCCGCCAACCGCGAAGACCCAGGGTCAAGGACTCTTCGACGTACGCCGTGAGCGACTCCCGGAAGAGTTCGACCGCCTTGAACACGTGAATCGGCACCTGCTCCACCGGCACCTCCAGGGCGAACGTCACCCCCGAGCCGGGCTCCACCCGCAGCTCCAACGTGGCCAGCGTCGGATTCCCGTCCTTGCCGAGCGTTTTCCCCGCACAGCCGACACCCGCCGGCCGCTCGATGTGGATCGTCCGGGTCTCTTCAAAAACAACTTCGACGCCGTACGTCTCGGCGAGCGTGGCCGCGATGACCTCCTTCTGCACTTCGCCGTAGAGGGACACGGACAACTCGGCCCCGTCCTGCCGCAGATTGATCAGCGGATCCTGCCCCGCGAGCTCACTCAACGCCACGTGAAGCCGCCGCCCATCGGCCGGATCCCGGGGCCGCACCACGGACTCGAGCGCCGGCGGCGCGAAGATCCGCCCGCCGCCCGGCCCAGCGGCCCCGATCGCCTGCCCGATCCGAGCCTCCCGAAGCCCGTGCACCTTCCCGATCTGCCCCGCCACGAGAGCACCTCGCCGCACACCGGCCCCACCCTCGATCACCTCAATCCCGGTGATCACCACCAGCCCGCCGTTTCCGCGGCCGGCCTCACCCCCTGCGCCGTTCTCGCGGCCGGCCCCACTCCTTCCGTGGTTTTCGCGGCCGGCCTCTCTCCCTGCGCCGTTCTCGCGGCCGGCCTCTCTCCCTGTGCCGTTTTCGCGGCCGGCCTCTCTCCCTGCGCCGTTCTCGCGGCCGGCCTCTCTCCCCGCGCCGTTCTCGCGGTCGACCTCACTCCTTCCGTGGTTTTCGCGGCCGACCTCACCCTTTCCGCCGTTCTCGCGGCCGGTGGCGGGGGTGGGGTTGGTGGTGGTTGTCGCCTGGGCGCTGTTCCCGGTGGTGGGGGTGGGGTTGGTGGTGGTTGTCGCCTGGGCGCTGTTCCCGGTGGCGGCGGTGGGGTTGGTAGTGGTTGCCGCCTGGGCGCCACTTCCGCGGGCGATGGGCGGGGCGGAGGTGGGGTCGCCGACCGGCACCCGGTCGCGGAGGTGCAGGGCGCCGGAGAACATGCGGACGTAGGCCACCCGCCGGCCCTGGTCGTCGCGGTCGACCTTGAAGATGGTGCCGCTCAGTGGGCCGTCCGCGGTTCCGGTGGTTGCCGGGAGCAGTGTGGGCAGGGCGGCCATCAGCTCGTCCACGCCGGCGCCGGTCACCGCGGAGCCGAAGAACACCGGATGCAGAAGCCCGCCGCGGGTCCGGGCCGTGAGGACATCGCGCAACCGGCCGTACGACACGGATCGCTCGTTCCGCACCCAATCCGAGAGCACGCGCGGGTCGCCCGAAATGTCCACGAGCCGGGCGATGAAGTCCGCGACGGCGGCGCGGGCGGGATCGGTGGTGGAGCTGGTGCCGGTCGGGCGGATCGTGGTGCCGGCTGGACGATCGGGGCGGTCCAGTGGGCGGATCGTGGCGTTCGGCGTGCCGGAGGCGATCACCGTGGCCATCGGGATGATGTCCGGGGTCAGGCGGGTGGCCAAGTCGCGCAGCAGGGACTGCTCGCGGGCGCCCGGGCGGTCGATCTTGTTCACGAAGATCAGGGTGGGGACGCCGAGGCGGCGCAGGGTGCGCATCAGGATGCGGGTCTGCGCCTGTACGCCCTCGACCGCCGACACCACCAGCACGGCGCCGTCGAGGATGCGCAGCGCCCGTTCCACCTCGGCGATGAAGTCCGGGTGGCCGGGGGTGTCGATGAGGTTGACCGTGATGTCGCCCAGCGGGAACGACGCCACGGCCGTCTTGATGGTGATGCCGCGGCGGCGTTCGAGGTCGAGCGAATCCGTCTGGGTGTCGCCGGCGTCGACGCTGCCGACGTGGTCGGTGACACCGCCCGCGTGGAGCAGGCGTTCGGTCAGGCTGGTCTTACCGGCGTCGACATGCGCGACGACGCCGAGGTTGAGAAAGGGCACGCGGAGTCAGGTCCTTCGAGGCGGCAACGATGGGCGTCGGGTGGGACCGGAAACCGCGCATCGTTCCTCCTCAGAACAAGAACCTGACCCCGTACGCTAGCGCCGCCCCGAGACGGGGCGCAGCCCATTTACGACCGGGTCGCCTCGTCGGCCGCCTTCGGGATGAGCGCCGCCAGCCCCACCATCACGATCGCGACCAGCACCATGCCGATGAAGATGCGGTGGACCGCCTCGGTCAGCTTGGCCGGGTCGACCACGTCACCCGAGCCGATCACCGCGTTGGCCAGCGCGCCGAACACCGCCGCGCCCAGGGCGCTGCCCAGCGAGCGCAGGAAGATGTTGTTGGCCGTCACCACGCCCCGCTCCGACCAGCCGACCGACGACTGGGCCGCGATCAGCGTCGGCGCCGCCGTCAGGCCCATGCCGACACCGATGATCAGGCAGTACGCGCCGACCGCCCAGATCGACGATGTCTCGTTCAGCAGCAACAGCAGGGCCGAGCCGGCCAGCACGAGCGACGTGCCGATCAGCGCGCACGTTCGGAACCCGAGGCGCAGATAGACCTTGCCGGCCTGGCTGGCCGAGATCGGCCAGCCCAGGGTCAGTGCGGCCAGCGCGAACCCCGCCACCAGGGGCCCGGTGCCCAGCACGTCCTGGGCGTACGTGGGGACGTACGACGAAAGCCCCAGAAGGATCGCCCCGACACCGACCGCGAGTTGGCCGCTCGTGACCAGCAGCCGCCGGCGGAACACCCACAGCGGCAGGATGGGCGCCGGCGCCGTACGCTCCACGAACCCGAAGATCACCAGAAGGATCACGCCGAGCCCGAGCACCGCGAAGCTCGTGACCGAGTCCCAGGCCCAGGCCTGCCCGCCCTCCAGCACGCCGAGGACCAGCAGCGTGAGGCCCGCCGTGAGCAGGGTGGCGCCGCGATAGTCGATCACCGGGCGGCCGCGTTCGACCCGCTCGTGGAAGCGGCGGAACATCACCGCGCCGGCCGCGACGCAGAGCGGGATGTTCACCCAGAAGATCCACCGCCAGTCGATCCATTCGCTGAACACGCCGCCCAGCGTGGGGCCGACGACCGACGCGACGCCCCACACGCTGGCCACATAACCCTGGACCTTGGCCCTCTCCTGTACGGAGTAGAGGTCGCCCACGATGGTGATGGTCGTGGGCGCGATGGCGCCGGCGCCGAGGCCCTGCACGATCCGGAAGATGATCAGCGGGAGCATGCCCCAGGCCAGACCGCACAGGATCGAGCCGAGCAGGAACAGCCCGATGCCCCAGAGGATCACCGGCTTGCGGCCGAAGAGATCGTTGAGCTTGCCGTAGATGGGCACCGAGACGGCCTGAGCCAGCAGGTAGACCGTGAACAGCCAGGGGAACTCGGTGAAGCCGCCGATGTCGTCGACGATCGAGGGCACCGCGGTCGCGAGAATCGTCGAGTCGATCGCGATCAGCGCGGTGGAGAGCATGACGGCGCCGAGGACGGGACCGCGCTCGGACCGCAGTCCAACATTGTTTACCACCCTGATCGTCTACCCCCGCTCGTGGCGTGGCGCACACCCGGGCGGGGGAGAAGAGTGCTGTATCACCCCGGAATGAAACCGCGCGTGCCTAGCGTGGTCACTCGTGGCGCTTGTTGTCGTGGCCGAGGACAATCTTGATCACCAGAGGGTGATCGCGCAGGTCATCCGCCGTCTCGGTCATGAGGTGGTGGTGGCCGGCGACGGGCGGGCCGGGCTGGCCGCGGTCGCCGAGCATCGGCCGGCGCTGCTGGTGGCCGACGTCGACATGCCGGAGATGGACGGGCTGGAGCTGTGCCGCTCGCTGCGGCGCGACCCGGCGCTGGCGGCGACACCGGTCGTGTTGATCACCGCCTATCTGCTTCCCGGCGATCAGCGTCTGGAGGGCGCCGGCGCCCTCGACGTCATCGGCAAGCCGTTCGGCGTGCCCGATCTGACGCGGCGGCTGGGTTTAGTGCTCGACAATTTGGACAAACCGGACGACGTGACGGTGAAGGCGCTGCTCGGCACGCTCGAAGCGGGAGTGGTGATCTGCGACGCCGAGGGGCGGGTCACCGCCGCCAACGCGGCGCTTCCTTCGGCGTACGAGCAAATTTTGTCCCAAGCTCTCTCCGGTGAGAGATTCCGCGGGTTGGAGATCGTCGACCGGGACCGGTGGTACGCCGTCAACGCCGCCCCGATCCTCGCGGCGGACGGCACGATCGCCGGTGCCGTGGCCGCCTTCCACGATCGCACCTACGAGCACCGCTCCCGCGAATATCAGCAGTGCGAGACCGAGGTGCTGCGCGTGCTGGCCGACCACACGCACGCCATCGACGCCACCGACCGCATCCTGCACGCGATCGGCTCCACGCTGGGCTGGCCGTACGTAAGGCTGTGGCTGGTCGACGAGGTGACCGACGTGCTGCGCCCGGCCGGCAACTACACCGCGCCGGGCGAGCGTTCGCTGCCCACCCCGGCCAGCATGTCCCGCGGATCCGGCCTGGCCGGTTCGTGCTGGGCCAAGGTCGAGTCGCTGTGGGTGCCGGACATCCACGCGCGCGACTCGCCGGTCCTTCCGTACGTGGCCTCGGAGAGCGCCTTCCAGGCCGGCGGCGCGGTGCCGGTCCGCAGCGGTGACCGGGTCATCGGGGTGCTGAGCTTCTTCACGTACGTCCAGCAGGAACCCGACCCGGCCCTGACGGTGCTGTTGACCGGCGTGGCCGGCCTGATCGGGGCGTTCCTGGAGCAGCGCCGGGCCGAGGTGCTGGCCTTGCACCTGGCGGCGGCCACGGACGAGTACATAGCGCTGGTCGGCCACGAGTTGCGCACCCCGCTGACCTCGATCGGCGCCTACGTCGACCTGATCGCCGAGTCGCCCGACGAGACCCCGATGGGCGAGGTCCGCGAGATGCTGGACGTGGTGCAGCGCAACAACGTACGCCTGCGCGACCTGGTCGAGAAGCTGCTGGACCTGGCCGCCCTGGAGTCCGGCCACGCCCAGCTGACGATCGTCCCGGTCAACTTGACCGCCGTGGTGGCCGAGGCGGTGGCGGCGATCGCCCCGAGCGCGGCCGAGCGCCGGATCACGATAGAGGCCGACATGCCCGGCGAGCTGATGGTCCCGGGCGACCGGGAACGCCTGCGCCAGGTGGCCGACGCCCTGCTGGGCAACGCGGTGAAGTTCAGCGGCAGCGACTCCACGGTCACAGTGGCATTGACCGACGAGCACGGCGACGCGGTGGTGCTGACCGTGACCGACCACGGCGTCGGAGTGGCCCCGAGCGAACAGGCCCGCTTGTTCCGCCGCCTCTACCGGGGCGGCAACGCCCGCCACACGGGCATCCCCGGCGCGGGTCTGGGCCTGGCCCTGTGCCGCGTGGTGGTCGAACGCCACCACGGCTCGATCACATTGGCGTCCCAGGAGGCGGCCGGCACAAAGGTCACAGTCCGCCTGCCCTGCCACCGAGATTGAGGGGCGGTGTTCCAACTCCAGCCAGGCCGGCGTCCCTCGAGTGGCGCCGTCAGCGGCACCTTTCAGTCGACGGCGGAGATAGTCCCGGTCGCCATTCCGGTGGCACTGATACGTGTGCTGCCGCAATTGCGCACCGCCGGCCAGAGTCATGCGAAACGTCCGATCCCGAATGGCCCGGCCGGCGCCTACGGGCGACGCGCAAGGATCCACCCAGCCCGGTGGACTCGGCCCGCGCGGTGGCTTTCGCCTGACCCGCCGACCGGTCCGGCGTCACCGCCTCAACCCGCGCCACCATCTGAGCCCGAACCGTCGATCCGGGCCGCATTGTCGTCTCGGCCTCAACGGTCGGCTCGGCAAGCACACCCGCCTCTACCCGGACTACCTGCTCGGCCTCGGTGGCCGACTCCACCCGAACTGCCTGCTCAGCCTGCATGGCCGGCTCGGCCAGGGCTGCTTGCTCGGCTTGGGCGGCCGACTCGGCCCGCACCACCGTGCAGGCCTCGACCGGCCTCTCTGCGCAACTGACCCGCGCAGCCTGCGGCACACCGTCCGGACCGGAAGCGGCCATCGCCTGCTCAACGGGCCGACATGGACGCCGCACCCAGCTGACCTCCTCATCCCAGACCAGCGGCGGTATCCGCTCGGTCGAATCATGCAGACCCAACTCCCCACACAGCCGCGAACAACCGTGCAACTGACACAACTTCAGCGCATGACGCCGTTTCAGCCCCCATTGCCGCCGTTCCGCCGCATCGCGCCGGAACTCCACCATCTCCGGCGAATGACTCGGCACGCCCGACCAATCCCGCATAGCAGCAATAACTGACCTGGAAAAGAACTCCAACTGCGTCATGAACCATTATCCCGCACCCCGAAGATCGACAGCAAAGAAACGATCACGCCAATCAAAATAATGCGGAGAAGCGCGTTTCCTTCTCATGCTGCGATCGAGCACTGGGGCATCCGCGAGGCCGCGACGCACAGATTTGCTCGGCTCTCACGCGGCCGAGTCGCCCAGCGTGGACGCGGCCAGGGCGAGCCACAACTGCACCCGGTCGGCCGTCGTGGTCAGGCAGCGGCCGGTCAGGCGTTCTATCTGGTCGACCCGGTAGCGGACCGTATTGCGGTGGACGATGAGGCGGTCGGCGACCACCGCCACCGAGCCGTCCGCGTCCAGGTAGGCGCGTAGCGTCGCCACCAATGAGCCGTTGTGGGCGGCGTCGAACTCGCGCAGCGGGCGCAGCACGTCGCGGGCCAGGTCGCGCAGCGGCACGTCCTCGCTGGCCAGCAGCAGGCCGGACAGGCTCATCTGCTGGCGCTCGTTGATGCCCGGCCCGCGCGTCATCGCCTCGTGCGCCTCGTAGTAGCTCCACCTCAGGCCGGTCATGCCCGCGTACCAGCCGCCGATGCCGACCCGCACCTCGTAACCGTTACGGGAGTCGCTGTGGCGGGACAGGTGGGCGCTGAGCAGCAGCGCGGCCTCGCGGGCGGACTGACCCGGCTCCAGCACGGCCAGCAGGCAGTCGTCGAGGACGGCCGTGGTGGCCCCGGCCAGCGGCGGGCTGCTCACCAGCTTGCGCCGCGGATCGCCGGCGGCGTCCACCGTGGCCACCAGCAGCGCGTGTTCGTCGCTCGCCCGGATGCCGAACGGCGACAGCCTCCGCTCGGCCTCGGGCGCACCGATCGTCCCGCGCACCAGATCCTCCAGCACCTGCCCGGCCAGCCGCCGCTTCCCGGCCAGCTCCGCCTGACGGCGGGCCAGTTCCAGACCGACCAGCGAGACCGCGTACGGCACCACGTCCGCCGAACGGCGAGGACGACGACAGCAGAGGTACGCCACCACGGCGTCCTCCACACTCACCGGCACCGCCATCGGCAGGTCGCCGCCGGCCCGGCCCCGGGCCGTGGACAGGATCTGCTCGACCGGCCACGAGGCACTGGCCGGCGCCGTGGCCAGCACCCGCCCGTACAGGTCGAGAACCATCGCCGGCGCGCCCAGGATCTGATGCAGCGAGTCGACCAGCGCGCCCAGCCCGCGCCCCGACAGCAGCGCCTTGGCCAGCGTGTCGTGCTCGTCGAGCAGGTCGGCGAACCGGCCGTACTGCTCCTCCAGGATCCGGTCGGCCACGAAACGGTCGACGGCGATGAACGGCGTCTCGTACGGAATCTCCAGCACCGGCAGCCGATGCTCGCGCGCTTCCGTGAGTGTCCCCTCCGGAATCCGTTCGTGGGTCAAACCGATCCCGAAGCCGAGACCCACCGCCCGCCCCTGGGCCACCCGCTCCACGAACTGCCGTTGAGCGCCGTCGTCGAGCTGGCTGAGCCCGGTGGTCAGCACCAGCTCGCCGCCGCCGAGGAACGGCCGCGGGTCGGCCAGCTCGGTCACCGCGCACCACCGCACCGGCTGGTGCAGCGCGGCCGGATCGCCGTCGGCCAGCCGGAGGCTGAGGTCGGGGTCGGCGAGCACGTCGGACAGACGCAGCGTCATGGCGGGACTGTACGGGCGCACAACGGCGTCGCGTAAGGACTGTGCCCTCGTCCATTTACCGACATCAGCACGTCGCTCTACGGTGTCCTGCAACACACTTCGGGAGGGGGCGCCGCGTTGATGCAGGTGACGCCCCGAATCGGCGGCCGCCCGGCCACCTCGGCCGAGTGGATCGAGGTGCTGAGCCCGTACGACGGCTCGCCCGTGGCCCGGGTGCCGGCGCTCGGCCCCGATCACGTCGCCTCGGCGGTGGCGGCCGCCGGGGCGGCCCTGCACCGCGACGACTTCCCGTGGCATCGCCGCGCCGAGGTCCTGGAACGAGCGGCCGGCTTGCTGGCCGAGCGCGCCGGGGAGTTCGCGGTCACGATCGCCCGCGAGTCCGCCCACCCGATCCGCACCGCCCGAGCCGGAGCCACCCAGGCCGCCGCGACGCTGCGCCACGCCGCCTCCGAGGCCCGCCACCTGACCGGCGACATGTTCCCCCTGACCGGCCTGTTCGCCGCTCCGCCCGATCGTTCAGCGACTGCCCGGCCGGCCGCGCCGGGCGGAAAGGTGGTCGGCCGGTTCGCGTCTGCGCCGAATGGTGGGGAGGGCGGCCGATTCGCGCCCGGGCCAGGTGGGGGCGTGGAAGAGCGGCTGGGGTTCACGCTCCGGCGGCCGGCCGGCGTGGTCGCGGTGGTCTCGTCGGGGCGGTTTCCACTGGTGGCTCATGTGCTCGGGCCGGCGATCGCGGCCGGCTGCCCGGTGGTGCTCAAGCCCTCGGACCGGACGCCGGTCACGGCGATTCGGCTGGCCGAGCTCCTGGTGGAGGCGGGGCTGCCCGGCGACTGGATCTCGGTGGTCACCGGGCCGGCGGCGGAGACGCCCCTGCTCCTGCACCCGGAGCCGGCCGTTCTGTTCTTCAACGGCGCCGCCGGCGCCGGGCCGCGCCTGCGGGAGGCCGCCGCGGGCAAGCGGCTGCTCCTCGCCTTCGAGGCGCCCCTTCCCGTGATCGTCGGCGCCGATGCCGATCCCGGCCGCGTGGTCACCGCGCTTCGGGGCGATATTTCGCTCTATGTCGACCAGGCGCTCCACGACCGTCTGGTCGCCGAGCTCCATGACGCGATCGCGGCGCGCAGGACAGGCGATCCCCTCGACGAGGCGACCGACGCCATCCCCGCCGTCGCGGTGAAGCCGTTCGCTGGACTGACCGAAGCCATTCGCCTGGCCAACGAAGCCAACGAAGCCGACGAAAGCGGCCCCGGAACCCAAGCCGCGATCTTCACCTCCGACCTCGGCGCCGCCCTGCTCGCGGCCCGCGAGTTGCGCTTCGCCGCCGTCCTGGTCAACGAGGTGCCCACGTTTCCGCTGCCCGTTTCCGTGGCGGACCTGACCGATCTCAAGACGGTGGTGGTGACCCCATGAGCGAGCCGGCGATCAAGCTGACCGGTCTGAAGAAGTCGTTCGGAGCGGTCGAGGCCGTGGCCGGCATCGACCTGGAGATCGCCGACGGCGAGTTCTTCTCCATGCTGGGCCCGTCCGGCTCGGGCAAGACGACCGTGCTGCGGATGATCGCCGGCTTCGAGCTGCCGACCGCCGGCCGGGTCGAGCTCAGCGGCCGCGACGTCACCCGCCTGGCGCCCTTCGAACGGGACGTCAACACCGTCTTCCAGGATTACGCGCTCTTCCCTCACCTGAGCGTCATCGAGAACGTCGAGTACGGCCTCAAGGTCCGCAAGGTTCCCCGCAAGCAGCGCCGGGAGCGGGCCGAGCAGGCGCTCGCCTCGGTGCGCCTCGACGGCTTCGGCCAGCGGCGGCCGCGCGAGATGTCCGGCGGGCAGCGGCAGCGGGTGGCGCTGGCCCGCGCCCTGGTCAACCGGCCCAAGGTGCTTCTGCTCGACGAGCCTCTGGGCGCCCTCGACCTCAAACTGCGCGAGCAGATGCAGGTGGAGCTCAAGCAGATCCAGCGCGACGTCGGCATCACCTTCGTCTTCGTCACCCACGACCAGGACGAGGCGCTGACCATGAGCGACCGGGTCGCCGTCTTCGACGACGGCCGGGTGGCGCAGGTCGGCACGCCCGAGGAGGTCTACGAACGGCCCGCTACGCCGTTCGTCGCGGGATTCGTCGGTACGTCCAATCTGCTCACCGGTGAAGCGGCGCGCTCGGTCTTCGGGCGGGACGGTGCTTACGCCGTACGGCCGGAGAAGTTGACCTTGAATGGCGACGGCGAAGCCGGCGTGCCCGGGACCGTGGCCGAAGTGATCTACGCGGGACCGGTGACCAGGTTCGTCGTCGACCTGGACGCGGGCGCGCGGGTGACCGTCGTCGAGCAGAACCGGCGCACCGGAACGGCCGCGCTGGGGGAGATGCGGGGGAAGAGGGTTCGCCTGACCTGGCACGCGGAGCACGTCATCTCGATAAAGGAGAACGCTGATGCGGCATAAAGTCACTTTTCTGGCTGTGGGCGCGCTGGCGCTCGCGCTCGCTGGATGTGGTAGCTCCGACAACGAAAGCGGCTCCGGCCCGGGCGGCCTGAGCGTCCCCAAGGTCGACAAGATGGCGGCGCTCGGCGCCGGCGAGGGCTCGGTCAACGTCATCGCCTGGGCCGGATACGTCGAGGACGGTTCGACCGACCCCAAGGTCGACTGGGTCACCGGCTTCGAGAAGGAGACCGGCTGCCAGGTCAACACCAAGGTCGCGGGTACGTCGGACGAGATGGTCGCGTTGATGAAGACCGGCGAGTACGACGTGGTGTCCGCCTCCGGCGACGCGTCGTTGCGCCTGATCTACGGCGGCGACGTGGCCCCCGTGAACACCGACCTGATCGGCAATTACAAGGACGTCTTCGAGGGCCTGAAGAACAAGCAGTGGAACTCGGTGGACGGGCAGCCGTACGGCGTCCCGCACGGCCGAGGCGCCAACCTGCTCATGTACCGCACCGACACGGTCAAGCCGGCCCCCACCTCGTGGAGCGCCGTCTTCGACCCCAACTCCCCGTACAAGGGCAAGATCACGGCGTACGACTCGCCGATCTACATCGCCGACGCCGCCCTCTATCTCATGAAGACCAAGCCGGACCTGGGCATCAAGAACCCGTACGCCCTGGACGACACCCAGTTCAAAGCGGCGACCGACCTGCTGACCGAGCAGAACAAGCTGATCGGCGAGTACTGGTCGGACTACACCAAGGAGGTGCAGGCCTTCAAGTCCGGCGACTCCGTGCTCGGCACCACCTGGCAGGTCATCGCCAACCTGGCCAAGGCCGACAAGGCCCCGGTCGAGGCGATCCTGCCCACCGAGGGCGCGACCGGCTGGTCCGACACCTGGATGATCTCGTCCAAGGCCAAGCACCCGAACTGCGGCTACCTGTGGATGAACCACATCATCTCGCCCAAGGCGAACGCCGGCGTGGCCGAGTGGTTCGGCGAGGCGCCGGCCAACAAGCTGTCCTGCGCCGAGACGGCCGACAAGAACCACTGCGCGACCTTCCACGCCGAGGACGAGGCCTACTTCGAGCAGGTCTGGTCCTGGACAACGCCGCTCGCGCAGTGCGTGGACGGCCGTACGGATGTGACCTGCAAGGACTACGCGGCTTGGACCCAGGCCTGGACGACGATCAAGGGATAGCGTGACCGTCTTTCACCGGCATCCGCGGCTGCGCCTGGCCGCGCTGCTCTCGGCGCCCCTGTTGTGGCTGGTCGTCGCCTATCTCGGCGCGCTCGCCGTGCTGCTGGTCTCGGCCTTCTGGACCGTCAACGGGTTCACCGGCGAGGTGGTCCGGGAGTTCACTCTGGCGAACTTCCGGACCCTTGTCACCGAGGAGGTCTACCGCAACGTCACCTTGCGCAGCCTGGGCGTGGCCGCGTCGGTCACGGTCATCTGCGCGGTGCTGGCCCTGCCCATGGCGTTCTTCATGGCCAAGGTCGCCTCACCCCGCTCACGGCACTGGCTGGTGATCGCCATCCTGACCCCGCTGTGGGCGTCCTACCTGGTCAAGGCGTACGCATGGCGCGTCCTGCTGGCCAACGACGGCCCGATCGACTGGCTCTTTCTAGGGCACGGTCCCGGGTACGGTCTCCTCGCGACCATCATCGTGCTGTCGTACCTGTGGCTGCCGTACATGATCCTGCCCATCTACGCCGGCCTCGAACGCATGCCCACGTCGCTGTTGGAAGCCTCGGGCGATTTGGGCGCCCGCCCCGGCCGAACATTCCGGGCAGTGGTGCTGCCGCTGATCGTGCCGTCCCTTTTCGCCGGCTCGATCTTCACTTTTTCGCTGTCCCTGGGCGACTACATCACCGTCCAGATCGTCGGCGGCAAAACCCAGCTTCTGGGCAATTTGGTGTACGCCAACATAGGCGCCGCCAACAATCTTCCGTTCGCCGCGGCGATCGCCACCATCCCCGTCCTGGTGATGGTCATCTACCTGGTCGCGGTCCGCCGCTCGGGCGCCCTGGAGGAACTGTGACCCTGTCACCCTGGTCGCGTTGGGCGTTGCGAGCGTTCATGGCCGTGGGGCTGACGTTCATCTACGTGCCCCTGCTCCTGGTGCTGGTCAATTCCTTCAACGGCGACCGCACCTTCGCCTGGCCCCCACACGACTGGACGACCCGCTGGTGGTCCGCCGCCTGGGACAACGCGGGAGCCCGGGATGCCCTGTTGACCTCGGTGAAGGCGGGTTTGGGAGCCACCGCGATAGCGCTGGTGCTGGGCACGATGGTGGCTTTCGCCGTACAGCGCTTCAAGTTCTTCGGCCGCGACACCGTGTCGTTGCTGATAGTCCTGCCGATAGCCCTGCCCGGAATTGTCACGGGCATAGCCCTGGACAGCGCGTGGCGCTCGGTGATCGCCCCACTGGGCCTGGGCAAGGGCTTGTTCTCAGTGATCGTCGGCCACGCGACATTCTGCGTGGTCACGGTCTACAACAACGTCCTGGCCCGCCTCCGGCGCAGCGGCGTCAATTTCGAGGAGGCCTCCTCGGACCTGGGCGCTTCCTCTTTCCAGACGTTCCGCTACATCACGTTCCCGTTGATGAGGTCAGCGTTGCTGGCCGGCGGTCTGCTGGCTTTCGCCCTGTCGTTCGACGAAATCATCGTCACCACATTCACGGCGGGCCCAGGCGTAACCACGTTGCCGATCTGGATTTTCAACAATCTGTTCCGCCCCAACCAGGCCCCCGTGGTCAACGTCGTCGCAGCCGCCCTGATAGTCCTCTCAGTACTGCCGGTCTGGCTGGCCCAGCGCTTGGCCGGCCCCGAAGCAGGCGCCAGCCGCACTTGACCCTCGCTGCGACGTTTCGCCGGCCGCCATCCCCTTTCCGGCGGCGAGCTATACAGCCTTGCTGTAGGTTTGGCGCGTGACTGAGACGGAGCTGGCGGAAGCGCTGCGGGCGGCAGTCGGCGACTTCGTCCGGCGCGCCAGGGCGGGGGACCGGATGCCGCCGGGGCAGGCCGCGGTGCTCGGTCATCTCGATCGGGGCGGAGCGGTCTCGATCGCCGAGCTGGCGCGCCGGGAGCAGGTGCGGCACCAGTCGATGACGCGGACCGTTCATCTGCTGCACGATCAGAGCCTCGTCGACCTGAAGCCGCACGGCACCGATCGGCGCCAGGTGGTCGTGGCGATCTCGGACGAGGGCCGGACCGCCCTGGCCGAGGAGCGGCGCCATCGGGCTTCCGGCATAGCCGAGGCGATCCGCCTCGACCTGGACGACGAGGAGCGCGCGATCGTGGACCGGATCCCCGAGATCCTCGGCAAACTGCGGCCCCGCCGATAAGGCCGGTCAGGCGTCGAGGCTTTCACCGGCCGGCAGGCGGTGCAGGGGAAGCCCGGTCAGCCCGTTCTCACCCAGGAGCATGGCGGCCGAGTTCTGGCCCAGGTCGCTGAGCATGAGCTCATGGATCTGGACGACGCGCTCAGGGCGAACCGCCCGGACAAAGTCGGCGGCCTCGCCGAATTTCGTCCACGGCCCGCTGGTCGGCAGCAGCAGGGTGGGCACCGGAACGCCGGGAGCGAAGTAAGCGTCGCCGGGGTGGTAGACGGAGCCGTCGACCAGGTAGCCGACGTTGTCGACCTGCGGGATGTCACGGTGGATCAGGGCGTGCTCACCGCCGTGCGCCGTAACCGAGAATCCGGCAACCTCGAAGGTGTCGCCCGCCCGCACGGTGACCAGCCGCTCACCCGGATCCGCCTCGGGCGGGATCTGCCCGGCGAGTTTCGCGGTGACCGCCGCCGGCCCGTAGACGTGCAGACCAGGCCGTTCTCGCATGGCGGCCAGCACGACGCCGTCGTCAAGGTGGTCGAAGTGCTCATGCGTGACGAGCACAGCGTCGGCCTCACCGGCAAGCCGCGGCGCGTCCGGGGTGAAGGTTCCCGGGTCGACCAGGATCGTGCGCCCGTCCTTGGTCAGAGTCACGCAGGCGTGGTCGTACTTCGTGAGCTTCATCGGCGACCTCCTCAGGTACAGCGCAACTGTACAGTCTTGCTGTACTTCTCCGGCAAGACTGAGTGCCGGGCGCCACCGACCGGGCGAAGGGTGAAGCGCGCTGAGCAGGAGAGGTGGCACGGTCAGGCGAGGGGCTGGCCGGCCGACTGGGTCTCCGTGGGGACGGGGGCGGCGTTGTGCGTCAGGACCGCGCCTGTCATGAAGGTGCCGCCCACGGCCAGAGCGCCCAGGATCCCCAGTGAGATCTGCTGTTCCAAGTCGTGCTGGCGTTCGTAGTCCGCCTCGTTCACCACCGTCAAGCGGCCGTTGTCGTTCAGCACGTACTGGCCGTTGCGGATCTCGGTGTCGCCGTCCAGGCCGGCGAAGGCCAGCACCACCGACAGCCAGAAGGCGAAGAACATGACGCCGGCCAGCATGCTCGCCCAGTGCGGCACGTGCGGCGGCACCCACGCCGTCAGGCTCCAGGCTCGGCGGGGGCGGGTCGTCCGGTAGTACCAGCGGTTGCCGATCACGCCCGCGATCACACCGGGCACGGCCAGGATCGCCGCCACGCCCACCGCCGCCGGGGTGGGGAGCAGACGTACCCCGGCCAGCAGGGCGCCGATGAGCACGGCCGACCACATCAGGCCGGCGGAGCACATCGCGCTGCACACGATCAACCACCGCTGGGGAACCATCATTGCGGACGCTAGCCGCCCCGGCCCTGTCGTGCGGCGGTTTCCGCCGGTACGTCCGCCGCGACCGGAACGGTCGTATGATCTGGCGCGAGATGAGCGATTCCTATGCCTGCGTGATCCCCACCGACCCCACCTGGCAGCCGGAGGGCGAGGCCGCCGAGCGTGCCGAGGACTACGTGCGCAGCGTCGGCGTCAGCCAGGAGGTCACGTCCGAGTTCTACGACCGGATCACGGTTGTCGACGCCGGTGAGAATCTTTCCCGGATCACCTGCTCGAACTGCGGCGCCGACATTCCCCTCGAGTGGTGGGCCGAGCTCACCGAGGAATCCGAGGGCGAGTTCGACGACCTCGGCATCGTCGTGCCCTGCTGCAACGCTCAGGTGCGGCTCGACACCCTCGGCTTCGACTGGCCGTGCGGTTTCGCCCGGTTCGAGATCGCCATCCTCAACCCCGACCGTGACGACCCCTCGTTCACCGAGGACGAGCTGGCCGAGCTAGCCATCCTCCTCGGCCACCCCGTCAAGCAGATCCTGATCCACGTCTAGGACCTCGTAGCGGAGCCAGACCGTGCCGTCCGGCTCGGCGTGCGTACTCAGCAATCGCATCGACGCCGGGAGCTCGCCCGGCCCCAGCGGCTCCCCGTCGAACAGCGACGGCGTGTCCGCGCCCCCGATCAGCGCCGGATAGATCACCACCTGCACCTCGTCGACCAGCCCGGCCCGCAGCAGCGCCCCGTTCACCCCGCCGCCCGCCGTCGACACGACGCACGTGACCCCGAGCCGCGACCTCATCTTCTCCAGGGCTTCGCGGAGGTCCTGGGCGACGAGGTAGGAGATCCTCTCGTCGCGCAGGTAGGACAGATAGGCCGCCGGTGTCGCCGGGGAGACGAGAACGAGCAGGTGATAGCCGTCGTTCTCCTTCATCGTCCAGCGCACCCGCCCCCGGCGGTCCACCACCGTGAACCACTTGGCGGCCGGAATGACGAAGTCGTCGCACGGCCCGGCCGGTGGGCCCGGCATCGGCTCCGCCGTGGAGGTCACCAGTGACCCGCTGCCCTCCAGCATCGCCGTCGGCTGGTGAAGGGACGCGATCTGGGCCGACCGCGCCGCCTCCACCGCGTCGGCGCTCGGCGGCCGCAACGACGCCCACACCTCCGGCGACGTCATCAGCAGATGATCACGATGCAGCGTGATCCGCCCGTCGAGCGACATCTGCGCCGACACCACGACCCGAGGCCGAAGAGAAGTCATGCTGAAGGCTTACCAGCCACCTACGACACTTTCCGGGGCGTGTGCCGCCGATAGACGCTCACGCTCGGATCGCCCGAGATCCAGAAACGCCAGGGCACGTCGTGCGCGGAGGTGACACCGACCCGCGGACCCGCGGCGACCGCACCGACCGCCGCCGCCGGGGGAGAGACAGTCAACGGGCCCGTCCCGTCGATCACCGACGAGCCGTTGGCCGAGCGGTCCAGGGCCAGCACCTGCATCAGCTTCGCCGGCCCGGCCGCCAGATCACTGTCGCGTCGAGTGGCCCGTCGGCGCGAACGGGCGAGTGGAAGGCCCGAAACCACCGAGCCGGCCCGGAGCAGCACCGCCGCCGCCCGGCCCTCCTCGCCGCAGACGATGTTGGCGCAGAAGTGCATTCCGTAGATCTGGTAGACGTACAACGTGCCGGCCGGGCCGAACATCACCTCGTTGCGGGCCGTCATCCCGCGGTGGGCGTGGCTGGCCGGGTCCTCGCCCAGCCCGCTGTACGCCTCCACCTCGGTGAGCCGCACGGTCACCCCGTTGGCGGTCAGCTGCCAGCCCAGCAACTGCCGGGCCGCCTCGTCGACCTCACCCGCCGGCAGGTCCAGCCATGGAAAACTCACCGGCCCAGCCAATCACACGGGATCATGTGGGCATGCGTCCCGATCCCGACCTGCTCCAGCGGTGGGTCGTGCTCGAGGGCGTGCCCGCCGCCGAGGTCGGCCCCCGTCTGGGCCTGAGCCGCGCCGCCGGCTATTCCTGGCTGAGCCGCTACGCGATCTCCGCCGGCCGGCCCTTCCTCGGGCAGGACCACCTGATCGAGTTGTGGCGGTCGGGCCGTGACGCCGGCCTGCCGCCCGAGGCGGTCCGCGAGCGGCTGGTCACCGCGTCCGTCCTGGTCGCCGACCGCAGCTACTTCCACGTCGGCGCGCCCGACGACCCGCTCCCCGAGGCGCTGCTGCGCGACTGGATGCTCCGCGACGGCTACACGGTCGCCCAGGTCGCCGCGCTCACCGGCACCACCCCTCGGCAGGTCCGCTACCGCCTGGCCCGGTACCGTCTGTCGCCCGGCCGTCCCGGCCCGCGCCCACGGCTGAGCGGCATCCTCACGCCCGATTCGCTGACCCGTCTCTACGTCCACGACGGCCTCTCCTGCCCCCGGATCGCCGAGCGGACCGGGGTCAGCCCCGAGTCGGTCCGGGAGCTTCTCATCCGGTACGGCATCGAGCGGCGCCCCAGCGGCAGCCGAGGGCGCCGCCCGCGCGCCGCGATGAAGGCCACCGGAAAGCTCGAACTGGTCCAGCGCTCCCGGATCGCCCGGGACGCCGCCGCCGAGCTGGTGGAGCAGGCGGTCCGCGCCCGGCGCGCGGCGGAGCTCCTGATCAGCTCTTCCGGCCTGCTGCGCCGAAGATAGAGGCCTCGACCGGGCTCGGGTGTTCGGCCGCCGAGGGGTCGGGCCGCCAGTCCGCCACCGGCGCGATCCCGGGTGCGACCAGCGACAAGCCGGAGAAATGGGCCTCGAATTCGCTGCGAGTGCGCGGGTGGACGTCCGACCGTCCCGTGCGCAGCGACTCGTCCCACGCCTGTTTCAGCGAAGGGGTCAGCAGGTCGGTCGTGGCCATCGAGGCGATCAGGTGGCTGCCCGGCGCGAGCGAGTCCAGCAGCGTACGCACGATCGACAGCGACTCCTCCTGCGACGGCAGGAAGTGCACCACCGCGACCAGGATCAGCCCGACCGGCCGCGAGAAGTCGAGCACCTGACCCGCCTGCTCGAGGATCTTCGCCGGGTTGCGCAGGTCCTCCTCGAGATAGCGGGTCTCGCCGTCCGGCGTGCTGGTCAGCAGCGCCCTCGCGTGGGCCATCACCATCGGGTCGTTGTCGACGTACACGATCTTGGAGCTCGGCGCGGCGCGCTGCGCCACCTCGTGGGTGTTGTCGGCCGTGGGCAGGCCCGTGCCGATGTCGAGGAACTGCCGCACCCCGGCGTCGGCGGCCACGTAGCGTACGGCCCGGCCGAGGAAGGCCCGGTTGGCCCGGGCCGCGATGCGCGCGGCCGGGTACGACTTCGCGAGCAGGTCGCCGGACTCGCGGTCGGCGGCGAAGTTGTCCTTGCCGCCCAGCCAGTAGTTGTACCGCCGTGCCGGGTGGGGGACTCCGGTGTCGAACTTGTCGGTCACGCTCCTGATTGGATCATGCGGGGGCCCATCCGAGGAACCTCTCATAGAGATCCCCCGCCGTGCAGTCGTCGATCGCCGACAGCATGCACGACCTCAGATAGAACCCGAGCGCGGGCTGCTGACCTCGATATTCCTCGGATAACTCCACCTTGGCCGGTGCGCACGGCCAGTCCTGGCCGCAGACCACACATTCCCAGGCCGGCCGCGAGCCGACATGTTCGGTCACGCTACTCCCTGCGTTCGATCTCTTACAGAGAGCAGTCTCGATGGCTTACGCTGATTGCTCAACGGTTCACGGCGAGATTCCCGCAAATGGATTCTCGCCGTCTCGTTCGCGACGGTCGGACTGTCTCGAACGGAACACCGAAAGAGAGTGATCGATGACCGAGACGGGTTCGACCGTTCCGAGACGCCAGGTCGGTCGCCTGCTGAAACAGCTCCGTGAGCAGGCCGGTGTGTCCCTGATGGGCGCCGCCGAGGAGCTGGAGTTCTCCCGGGCCCGCATGTACCGCATCGAGAAAGGCGAGGTCGCCGTCCGCAAGCACGACGTCATCGCCATGTGCGGCGTCTACCGGGCCACACCCCGGATGACCGAGGTGCTCATCGGCCTGGCCCACGAGTCCAAGGCCAAGGGCTGGTGGCATGCGTACGGCGATGTCGTTCCCGCCTGGTTCGAGCTCTATGTCGGCATGGAGCAGGCCGCGAGCCGCCTGCGATCCTTCGCGCCCAGCGTCATTCCGGGCCTTCTCCAGACCAGTGAGTACGCCGACTGGATCTTCCGGAAATGGATCGGCGACGACGAGCCGGCCGTGCGGAACGCGGTCGGCATGCGCCTGGAACGGCAGTCGCTGCTGACCCGCGCCCATCCCGGCGCGCCCCGGCTCGACGTGCTGATCGACGAGGGAGTGCTGCGCCGAGCCGTACCGGACACCCTCGGTATGCAGCGGCAACTCGCCCATCTGGTGAACGTCTCGACCCAGCCCAACGTCAGTGTGCGGGTCATTCCGTTCGCCGCCGGGCCGCACAAGGCGGCCAGCTCCGGGCAGTTCACGATCCTCGAGTTCCCGGCCGTCGGAACCGCGTCCCCGGAGCCGACAACGATCTATTGCGAGAACCTCACCGGCGCGCTCTATCTGGATAAGCTCGCTGAAGTAGAGACATATGAATCGATCTGGGGGGAACTGGAGTCGGTTGCTCTGGGGCAGGCCGACTCCGACGATCTCATCGCGACGATCATCAAGGAGAGCGATGACTGACCTGACCGGTGCCGTCTGGCACAAGAGCACACGCAGCGGCGGCAACGGTGGCGACTGCGTCGAGGTCGCGGTCAACCTGCCGGGGATCGTCGCGGTCCGCGACACCAAGGACCGCGAGGGCGCGGCTCTGATCTTCACGGACGCCGAGTGGGTGGCTTTCCTCGCGGGCGTACGCGACGGGGAGTTCGACCTTTAGATCTCCGTGTGCCGATTCTTAAGCGCTCATTAGCCGACGGGAACAACGGCGGCGGATGCCCCAGAGTGGGGTAGCCGTCCCCCACGACCCGAAGGTGACCTGGTTCCGTGTCGATGAATGCCGCCGCCCGTCTGCGCTACACGTTGGTGGCCGGAGTCACCTCTGTCGTCATCGGCTCGGGCTTCACCTTCGTGGGCCTGAGCAGGGATGCGGGAGCCGAGACGACGGTGCCGAGCGCCGCCGAGCAGCCCCTCGTGCCGCCCACGACGGAGAGCGCCGGGACGAGCGAGCCCGCGGCCCCGGTTCCCACGACCACCTCCGCGTCGCCGTCCCCGTCGGCCACCCCCTCGAAGACCCGCGCCACCACCAGGCCCACGCCGAGCCCCACGAAGTCGAAGAAGAAGACGGCTCAGGCCGTCCCGACGCCGGCGAAGACGAAGACCACGGCGCCGCCGACCAGCGGCTCGGTCGTCGAGCAGGTCCTCGCGCACATCAACGCGGCCCGCGAGGACGAGGGCCTGGCCGCTCTCACCCTCGATGAGGACCTCTCGAAGGCCGCCGCCCTGCACAACCAGCTGATGATCGACGGCTGCGGCCTGTCCCACCAGTGCCCGGGCGAGGGCGGCATCGGCACCCGGTTCAGCGCGCAGGGCGTCAAGTGGTCGTCGGCCGGCGAGAACATCGGCTTCGGCTCGAGCGGCTCCAGCGACTCGGCCAAGGTGAACGCGGCCAACGGCCTCACCGACAGCATGCTGGCCGAGACCCCGCCCAACGACGGCCACCGCAAGAACCTGCTCAGCACGAGCTTCAAGCGCATCGGCCTGAGCATCGTCCGCGACAGCAAGGGCATCACCTGGATGACCCAGGATTTCGTGGGTTAGTGGGAGCGCCAGGCGTGGCCGGGGTGCACGAGATCGAGCGCCCGGTCGAGCCAGTCCCGCTCGGCTGAGGTCAGGTGGGGCGCGGCCGCGTCGTAGTCCTGCTGGTCCTTCTCGCGGGCGTGCTTGGCCTTGAAGAGCAACACCACGTCGGGGCTGAGGTAGGGGATGCCGTCCGGGGTCCGGAGGATGATTTCGCTGTACGGGCGGCGCAGGCTCTCGTGCCGTCGCGAGATCCAGATGTCGCCGTCGTGCGGCTCCCGGAACACGTCGAGCCGCCACACCTCGGCGCTCGGATCCAGCGCCCACGTCTGATGATGCTCGGCCAGCGCCCCGGGCGTGGCCGGCACGAGCACGCCCTCACCGGCCGGCGCGTAGAAGGCCAGCTCGGGGAAGCGCCCGGCGATCTCGGCGAAGCGGCTCTCGGGCACGGCGATCTCGGTGTCCTCGTGCTCGCGCAGGTCACCGCCGAGGTGCAGGTCGATGGCCCAGCCGCCGGCCACGCACCAGGGGGCTTCGACACCGGCCAGCCGCGAGGCGACCAGCGACGGGTGCCACGACTGCCAGGCTTCGATGTCCGGTGTCATACCGGCAGCCTAGAGTGCAGCCGTGGCCAAGATTCTCAAGACCCTTCTCCGCCGGATCACCGGCAAGGCGACCCCGGCGCCCGCGCCGCGCTCCCCGCAGCAGCAGCCGAAGCCGGTGCGGCACGTACCCACCCACGAGCGTGGCCGCCACGTCGAATACTCGCCCAACCTCGACGGTGACGCCGACCCCGGTGAGGTCGTGTGGACCTGGGTCCCCTACGAGGACGACCCGTCGCAGGGCAAGGACCGCCCTGTGCTCGTGGTCGGGCGCTCCGGCCGTACGGTGCTCGGCCTGATGCTCTCCTCCCAGAGCGACCGTGACGGTCAGCGCAACTGGATGAGCCTGGGCGCCGGCAGCTGGGACAAGGAAGATCGCCCGAGCTGGATCCGCCTCGATCGGGTGATCGAGGTCGACCACGACGGCATCCGCCGCGAGGGCGCCGTGCTCGACCGCACCCGTTTCGACCGGGTCGCGGCGAAGCTGCGCCAGGACTACGGATGGCGCTGAGGCGGGCCGGATAGCGTTGACGCCATGCAGAACGAGGTAATGGTCGGATTCGGCGGCAAGCAGGCATGGCTGGCCGTCCGCAGCGAGCTGGGCGCCGACCGCGACCCGGGCCGGGTCATCGACGCGCTCGGCCTGCGCGACCTGGGCTCGTCGCCGTGGCGCGACGGCATCGACCTGGCCCACCTGACCGACGACCGGGTCGCCGTGACGCCGCCGCTGCCGGGCGCCCGCGACACCGCGTGGGTGCTGGTGGCCGGCCGCTGGCTGATCCGCCCCGGCACCCCGGTCGACGTGGTCGCCCTCTCGGCCGAGCTCGGCACCGAGGTGCAGTTCTTCGCCACCCACCGGGTCACCGAGCTCCACCGCTGGCAGCGGGCCGCCGAGGGCGGGTTGATCCGCGCGTTCGGATATGTGGGGCAGACCGGCGACGTCACCTCATGGAGCGGGGAACCCGACTCGGCCGAACGCGCGGCCGGCCTGCCGGGCGAGCTGACCGAGGAGACCACCGTCCTGGTCGGTGAAAAAGACGTGCTCGCCGTGGCCGATGCCTGGAGCATTGATCCGACCACGCTGTCCGGGCGACCCGCGCCGGGACCGCTGCGAATCGGCGCCGCCGACCGAGAGGGCTGACATGCGCAAGTACGTGATCATGGGAGTGCAGGGCAGCGGCAAGGGCACCCAGTCGCAGCTGCTCTGCGACGACCTCGACCTCGTGCACATCGCGGTCGGTGACATCTTCCGCTGGCACGTCAAGAACCACACCAAGATCGGCGCCCAGGTGCGCCGCACGATGAACGCGGGCGACCTGGTCGGCGACGACCTGGTCGAGAAGATCGTGCGCGAGCGCCTGGACGGGCACGACTGGAACTACGGCTTCGTCATCGACGGCTTTCCCCGCAACGGCCGGCAGGCCGAGTTCTTCATGGAGAGCTTCGACATCGACGGCGTGATCCACCTCGAGCTGGCCGAGGCCGAGGTGCGGCGCCGGGTGCTCAGCCGCCGCCTGTGCCCCAACTGCGGCATGGACTACAACCTCATCGCCGACCGTCCCCAGGTCGAGGGCCGGTGCGACATCTGCGGCCACGAGCTGATCACCCGCGCCGACGACACGCCCGAGGCTCTCGACGCCCGCCTGCGCGACTACAACGAGAAGACCCGCCCGGTCCTCGAGCTGTTCCGCCGCAAGGAGTTCGTCCACGACATCGACGCCAGCCCCTCCGCCGACGAGGTGCAGCAGTCCATCCGCACGGCCCTGGGCCTGCCCGACCACAAGCCCACGAGCTGACCGCACGCTGCTCACGAGCCGGCGAGCTGAAGGTCGCGCTCGGCGGCCGGCGCGCGCCACATGGCCACGACGATCACCGCGGTCACGGCCAGGCCGCCGGCCAGCAGGCGATATCCGAAGTGCATGCCGGCCGTGAAGTCGGCGGTCGAGCGCAGCGCGTGGTGCGAGTTGAGCACCGTGCCGATGATCGCGACGCCGAGCGCGGCCCCGATCTCCCGGGCCGACGAGTTGACGCCCGCGCCGAGGCCGGCCCGGGCGGGCGGCAGGCCGGTCATGATGCCGTGGGTGAGCGCCGGCGTGCACAGCCCCATGCCGGCCGCCATGATCAGCAAGTAGAGCGCATAGATGACGTACGGCGTCGATGCCGTCGCCGTTGACAGCGCGGCGAGACCGAGAGCGATCATCCCGAGCCCGGCCCCGACGATCCACCGCGCCCCGAAGCGCTCGGCCAGCGGCACCGCCCGCCGCGTCACCAGGCCCATGCCGACCGCCAGCGGCGCGATCGCGAGCCCGGTCACCAGCACCGAGTAGCCCTTGACGTCCTGAAGGAACTGCGCGTTGACGTAGAACAGCCCGAAGAGCACCAGGAACCCGAAGCACACACCCAGGGCGCCCGCGCGAACCGCCGGGATCCGGAACACCCGCGGGTCGAGCAGAGGGTCACGGGCCTTCATGGCGTACGTGATGAAGACCGTCACCAGAAGCAGGCCGAGGCCGAACCCGCCGAGCACGGCGGCGTCGCCCCACCCGCGCCCCGGCCCCTCGATGATGCCGAAGAG
Organism: Actinoplanes sp. NPDC000266; assembly: GCF_042899005.1. NCBI lineage: Bacteria > Bacillati > Actinomycetota > Actinomycetes > Micromonosporales > Micromonosporaceae > Actinoplanes > Actinoplanes sp. NPDC000266. The sequence goes on along the minus strand of NZ_JBIAZI010000004.1, from coordinate 4,052 downwards.
CAGCGCGAACACCCCGCCCGTGAGCAGCGCGGCGCCGATCGGGTCGAGGCTCGCGTGGTGCCGCGGCGCCTTGGGCACGAAGGCGGCGACCCCCGCCGCCAGCAGCAGCGCCACCGGCACGAAGAACGCGAACAACGACGCCCAGCCGGCCCAGCGCAGCACCACACCGGCGATCAGGTTGCCGGCCATGCCGCCCATGCCCATCGCCGCCGTCCAGACGGCGATCGCCTGCGGGCGCCGCTTCGGCTCGGTCGCGTGGACCAGCAGGGCCAGGGTGGCCGGCTGGGCCAGCGCGGCCGCCACACCGGACAGCGCGCGGCCGGCCTCCAGCACGGCCACGTTCGGGGCGAGCGCGCTGACCAGGTTCGCGACCGCGAACAGGACCAGGCCGGCGATCAGCACCCCCTTGCGGCCGAAGCGGTCGCCGAGCGCGCCGGCCGGGATCAGCAGCGCCGCGAAGACGATGACGTACGTGTCGACGATCCAGACGAGCTGGCCCCCGGAGGGGTGCAGATCGCTCGCCGCGAGCTGCGGCAGCGCCAGGTTGATCCCGGCCACCAGCGCCTGCAGCGTCACCGCGGCGGCGCACATGAGCAGCAGAGTCTTGTTCTTGAGCATGGATTCGACGGTAGAAATGACCTAACCTAACGTCAAATGCAAGCTTTGCAAGAGAGAGTTGCGTCTGATGCAGTTGGATCTGAATCTGCTGGTCGCGCTGGACGCGCTGCTCGAGGAGGGCAGCGTCGGTGGGGCCGCCCGGCGGCTTCATCTCTCCGAGCCGGCCACCAGCCGCGCCCTGGGCCGGATCCGGGCCGCCACCGGCGACCCGATCCTGGTCCGCTCCGGCCGGTCGATGGTTCCCACACCCCGGGCCCAGGCCATCCGTACGGAGGTGCACGCTCTCGTGGAGCGCGCCCAGGCCCTCTTCACGCCGCCGGGAGCGCCCGACCTGTCGACGCTGGAACGCGCCTTCACGCTGCTCGCCTCGGACGTCGCCATCTCGATCGGGCCGGCCCTGCTGGCGCGCGTGCGGGCCGAGGCGCCGCACGTGGCGCTGCGGTTCCTGGGGGAGGGGTCGGGCACCGAGGGTTCCGAGCTGCGCGACGGCGTGGCCGACCTCGACATCGGAGTGGCCGGCCGGACGCCGCCCGAGATCAGGGTCGAACCGCTGCTCACCGACCACGTGGTGGCCGTGGTCAGGCCCGGGCACCCGCTGGCCCCGGGCCCGCTGACCAGGGAGCGGTTCGCCGCCGCCGAGCACGTCAGCGCGTCACGCCGGGGCCATCTCACCGGGCCGGTCGACGACGACCTCGCCGCGCACGGGCTGCGGCGGTCGGTGGCCATGGCCGTGCCCACGTTCTCGGCCGCGATGTTCGTGGTGGCCCGCACCGACCTGGTGGGGCTCATGCCGCGGCGGCTCGGCGGTGACACCATCGCGGCGCTGGGCCTGGTCGCGCTCGATCCGCCGATGGACCTGCCGCCCATCCCGATCAGCATGTCCTGGCACCAGCGCTACGACGCGGACGGCGAGCACGGATGGCTTCGTGACCGCGTACGGAAAACGGTGTCTGACTTTGATCAGAAGGCGTAGCCGCGTTTGGTGAGCTCGGCCTCGATGGCCTCGCACACCTTCTCGACCACGGCGAAGCGGGCGTAATGCTTGTCGTCGCCCTGGATGACGTGCCACGGGGCCCAGGTCGGGTCGCAGCGCTCGAGCATCTCGCTCACCGCGGCCTCGTACGCGGGACGCTTCTCCCGGTTGCGCCAGTCCTCGTCGGTCAGCTTCCACTGCCGCAACGGATCACCCGCCCGGTCCTCGAACCGGCGCGCCTGCTCGTCCGAGGAGACGTGCATCCAGAACTTGACCATGATCATGCCCTCGGCGGTCAGGGTCCTTTCAAATTCGACGATCTCGTTGTACGCCCTCTGCCACTGCTCCTTGGTGGCGAAGCCCTCGACCCGCTCGACCAGCACCCGGCCGTACCAGGAACGGTCGAACACCGCCATGCCGCCCCAGCCCGGAAGCTTCGGCCAGAAACGCCAGAGGAAATGGTGGCGCTTCTCGTCGTACGTCGGCGCCGCGAACTGCGAGACCCGCACGAACCGGGGATCGAGCGGAGCGACGAGCCGCTTGATGGCGCCGCCCTTACCGGACGCGTCCCAGCCCTCGAACACGCAGGTCAGCGGGGGTCCGATCTTCTTCTCGCCGATCTGGCCGCCCAGGATCAGACGCAGGCGCAACAGACGCTGCTGCGCCTCCTCCAGCCGGGCCACAGCCTTCTTCTTGGAGATCTCGATCGGCGGCTCACCGCTACCCAGGCGACTCATTCCTTGAGTTCTACCCGTGCCGCTTCGCCAGGGAAACCCAGTGTGATCGCGCCCGCCGTGTGGGGGACAATGCCGAGGTGACTCTCGTAGACGACCTGACGTGGCGTGGACTGATTCAGGACTCGACCGACCCGGCCGCCCTGGCCGCCGCACTGACCGGCGGGTCCATCACGTTCTATGTGGGCTTCGACCCGACCGCGGCGTCCCTGCACGTCGGTCACCTCATGCAGGTCATGACCGCCCGCCGGCTCCAGATGGCCGGGCACAGGCCGCTGCTGCTGGTGGGTGGCGCCACCGGCCAGATCGGCGACCCGCGGGAGTCCAGCGAGCGCAGCCTCAACCCGCCCGAGGTGGTGCAGGGCTGGGTCGAGCGCATCCGCGCGCAGCTCTCACCCTTCGTGACGTACGAGGGAGACAGCGCCGCGACCCTGGTCAACAACCTCGACTGGACCGGGCCGACCTCGGTCATCGAGTTCCTGCGCGACGTCGGCAAGCATTTCCCGATCAACAAGATGCTCGCCCGCGACGTGGTGAAGAACAGGCTCGAGAGCGGCATCAGCTTCACCGAGTTCGCGTACCAGCTACTCCAGTCCAACGACTTCTACCAATTGCACGTGCGTCATGACTGTGCGCTGCAATTCGGCGGTTCCGACCAGTGGGGCAACATCACGGCCGGAGTCGATTTCGTACGCCGGCGCGGGGCCGGCCCGGTCCACGCGTTCGTGACGCCGCTGGTCCTGAAAGCCGACGGCACCAAATTCGGGAAGACCGAGGGCGGGGCGGTCTGGCTCGACCCGGAGATGACGACGCCGTACGCCTTCTACCAGTTCTGGATCAACTCGGACGACCGCGACGTCAACAACTACCTGCGCTACTTCAGCTTCAAGAGCCGAGAGGAGCTGGAGGAGCTGGAAAAGGCGACGGCGGAAAGGCCACAGGCCCGGCTGGCCCAGCGTGCTCTGGCACAGGAGATCACTGCCCTCGTGCACGGTGAGGAGGAGGCGTCGCAGGCCATCGCGGCGTCGCAGGCGCTCTTCGGGCGGGGCTCGCTGGAGGAGCTGTCGCCGTCGACCTTGGAGGCGGCGCTGTCCGAGGCGGGGATGCAGTCGTTCCGGGGGGAGCTGCCCTCGTACACGACCCTGCTGAAGGAGTCCGGTCTCGTGGCGTCGGCCAACGAGGCCCGGCGCACGATCAACGAGGGCGGGGCGTACGTGAACAACGAGCGGATCACCGATGGCGAGGCCGTGCCGGCGGTTTCCTCGCTGTTGCACGGGCGGTTCCTCGTGCTTCGCCGGGGGAAGAAGTCGTTCGCGGGGGTCTCGTACGACGCCTGACCTTAGGTTTTTCCATGATCGGCCTCCTGTGACTGGTGTCGCAGGGGGCCGATTTGGCATCCGGGTTCAGACGCCTGTAATGTTTTCCAAGCCGCCAGGGAGACGGGCGAGCGAGCGGGACTCTTCAGAGGCCCGGCGCGGCCGTCCTGGAGGAACCCCTGAAATTCGCTCGGCGAATAGCCGTGCTAATTTCTCGGGGCTCGAGCGATTTGTTTGGTCGATTACCGGAAAATTTCCGGGAGTTGACGAAGCGGAAAAGCGAGAGTAAAGTTGAGCGAGTGCCCCGGGGTGATTGACCGGGTAGCGGTTGTTCTTTGAGAACTCAACAGGGTGCTTGATAAGCCAGTGCCAATTAAGTAATACCCCGGCCGGCGTCTTTGGATGTCGGTG